>NZ_JAROCY010000024.1 GCF_029436685.1 Novosphingobium cyanobacteriorum | reverse complement strand
GACGGCGCGCGACGGCATGCGCGGGCCCCTCCCATGGACTACCGGGATAACCGCCTGCCAGACCGATAGGGGGGTCAGTTTTACGCGCCGATCAGGGGGTCAACTTTGAACGCCGATTGACAAACAATGTGACAGACAAGCGCTTCTTCGCCTACGCCAACGACAACAGGGGTGGGCTTGGATATGCCAACGCAATCTTCGGCGCGCCCCGCACATTCGGTGCGGACGTCTCGTTCAAATTCTGAAAGAGCAGGCGGATAAGACAGATGGCGGGCCTCAAGGCCCGCCATCCTTCTTCCCAGATTAGATGATTCCGCCCGTTTCGGCCGTAGAATCGTGAATGCCCCCAGCTTCGTCGGTCAGCCGATCGGAGCGTCGCCAAACATGGTGGCGCTGGATTCAATCGCTGTTGCAGGTACGGCAAAGCCATCTCGATCAACGATCTGCGCGAAGTTGTCGCGAATATCTTCGATACTGTGGGCTCGCTGTTTCCACCCGGCGGTCAGACCGATGAACACTTCGCTCACATGCCCTAGGCCCGAAGAGAACACACGGCCGGTGGGTTCGCATGCGCTATGTGCGAGATAGCCGACGATGGGTGCGACATACTCCGCCTTCGCGTTGTCCTTGAACCAGGTGTTGAATGCCACGTCCTCGGAAAACCCCTCGAAAAGGCGGGTGTAAGCAAGCGGACAGACCGCATTCACCTTGATCCCAAACACCGCGCCGTCGATTGCGAGGCCGCGCAGCAAGCCGATCACGCCACCTTTGGCAGAGGTGTAATATGGGTTTGCAGGAATGCCGAACATGCCACCGGCAGAACTCATAAGGACTATTCGCCCTTCGCCGGATCGCTTCAGCCAATCCCACGCCGCGCCGATCAGCAGGCCGACGCCAGTCACCATCAGCGAGAGCTGGGAATTGAACTGGTCCGGCTCGATCTTGTCAGGCGTCGTGCCATAGCCGATCGTTCCGGCATTGCAGACAAGCGCGTCAACCGCACCGAATTCTTCGACTGTCCGTGCGACCAAAGATCTAACCCCGCTTTGCGTGGAGATGTCGCTGTGGTCGGCAATCGCTTTGCCGCCGTGGGCGCGGATGAGCGACGCAACCGCCTCCGCTGGTTCTGGCGAAGGTCCCGTGCCATCAATCGCCACACCGAGATCGTTGATCACTACACAAGCCCCGCGCTGTGCAAGGAGCATTGCATAGGCTCGGCCGAGGCCCCTGGCCGCGCCGGTGACGATTACGACCCGGCCGTCAAAACTCATCGCCGTCATCTCTTCCCTCTCCCGACAAGCCCGACTGGCAGATTGTTGCTCGATAGATTGCAGCCTGCCCCGTGGACATTTCCCCAGCCAGATCACGCAACCAGATAGGACATAGGTATTGATGCCCGACCCGTTGCAGTCGACATAACCAGTCTCAGCCGCACCGGGCCAGGCATTTACAACATGATCTGGCCGCCATCGACCGCAATTGTCTGGCCAGTAATATAGCGTGCGTCATCGCTGGCGAGGAATACAACGGCTGGTGCAATATCAAGATCAGGATCACCTATCCGACCCAGCGCAACGCTGCTCAGGATTTGTTGAGCAGTCTCTGGATTGTCTTCCAGGAAGGTCTTGGAAATCGGGCTGAGTGCGGCAGGGCAGACCACGTTCACTCGAATATTGTATTTTCCCCATTCGCGTGCCGCCACACGCGAAAGGCCCCTGATACCTTCCTTCGCTGCGGCATAGGCGCCGAAACCCACCATTCCTTCGACGCCAGTTCGTGAACCAAAATTGATGATCGCCCCGCCGCCAGATGCTTTCAGATGAGGCATGGCTGCGTTCATGTAACGGAAAGTACCACTTAAGCTCGATTGGATTGTCAATTGGAGCAGGTCTTCGTCAGTGTCCTCGAAATTTGTGCCGGGCCTTGATGTTGCCGCGTTGTTTACCATCACGTGCAGTCCACCAAACAATTCCACAGCGCGAGACACAACACGACCGGCATCGGCTGGCTCTGCAATATCGGCTACGCAGCTTTCAATCACGCCGCCGGCACCGCGAATTTGGGCTGCGGCCTCCAGCAAGGCTCCCTCGGTCCGGCCGGTGATCAGAACTCTGGCTCCCTCCCGGCAGAATGCGCTGGCGACGGCGCGCCCAATTCCCTGGCTACCGCCGGTTACGATGGCGACGCGCCCTTCCAGTCTCTTTTGCACTTTACTTGCCTCTTCCCGTTCCTGCAGGCTGCCCTGCGCCCTGTTTCAAATCAGCATTCTGGCAACCGGACGATCACTCGCATCCCGCCGATCAGCCGAGCACCAGGTCTCATTTCTGTCCGATGCGAAAATCGCCTGCATGCCGCGCAGCAAAATCAGCGAAGGTCGTCAGAACGATTCCATGACTTCCAGCCCTGGCGAGATCGACCTTGTAGCCCTCAACGTCGTTCCATTGCTCGCTCAGCACAAGGCCGGGAATGCAACCACGCCCGATAGCCACCTCCGGGCTGACGCAAGCGGTGGTTACGGTCTTTCCTGTGGCAGCCGAAATGACCTCTGCAATCTCGGCAATCGTGAGTGATTCCGCCGCCAAGTCGATTTCCTGGCGATTGAAGCGCTCCGGATCGGCGAATGCGGCCGCAGCAAACCGGCCGACATCTGCCGCATCGACAAGGTCAAGGCGCGTATCTGGCGCCATGGCCGTCACCAACTCGCCAGTCCTCTCCAGCGAAGGGGCCATCCAATGTACCTTCGGGGGTACGAAATTGTCCATCATATAGGCAGGTTTAAGAATGACCCATTGGTCAAAGCCCGCCGCACGCACGAGATCATTCACCCCTGATTTCGAATTCCAATAGTCAAACCACCAGCGGCCTTCGTGCCAGCCAACGAAATCGGCCTGGTCACCAGCTCGCGCCACGGAGGTATGAACGAACGTGCTGACGCCCGCAGCAAGAGCGGCATTGACCAGATTGCCGCCAGCCCGGACTTCGGCTTCAAGATCGGTTGGCGAGGGGGGGGTCTGCATGGAGAAGACCCCATCTACGCCTTGCATGGCAGCGGCGAGGCGTGCCTCATCATCAAAGTCGCCCACCACAAGCTCAACACCGCGAGCGGCCAAGGCCTGAGCACCATGTGAGGCTGGATCGCGGACCAACGCCCTCACCTTGCGGCCATCGGCCAGGAGGGCGTTGATCGTGGCTCCGCCCTGTGCGCCTGTTCCGCCAGTTACGAGGATGGGTGCTTGGGTCATTGTGGGCATCCTGTTGCTCGGAAAGTCATGCTGACTTTCGCTTTTGGCGATCAATAAGGCCTTGAACGATGCGGCCATGGTCAGGACCCTGTGTCTGGTCGAATTGGCGCGCGAGCTGCGCCTCAAGCACGGTATCCATGACGGCCTTTGGATACATGTTGAGGATAGCCTTCGAACCCGCCACGGCGCTGCGGGGCTGCTTTGCGATCCGCTCGGCAAGAGCCATAGCTTCAGGCAGCAGTTGGACCAATGGCATGGCGCGGTTTGCCAGTCCGTAAGCCACGCAATCGGCGGCGAGGATGCGGTCTCCGGTGAAGACGAGTTCCTTGACCCGGTTCAGCGGCATCAGGAACGGCCAGCTAATGGATATACCGTCACCGATCACGAGGCCAACGTTGACGTGCGGTTCGGCGATAAAGGCGCTATCTGCCATCAACACGATGTCGCTTAAAGCGACAAGCGTCGCACCGAATCCGACGGCGGCTCCATTGACAGCTGCAATAAGCGGTATCGGCAAATCCAAAATCGCCCTGATGTAATCCCGCGAGTTATCAAGCGTTGCGCGGGCGACGGCCGGATCCTGCGCAGTAGCGACGAAGTGCTGGAAATCGCCGCCTGCGCTGAAGGCTTTGCCTGCGCCAGTGATAATCACCACGCGAACAGCTTCGTTTTCAGCCAGCGCACGGAACAACCGTGTGATATCATTCAGCATGCGGGTTGAAGCCGGATTGCGATCTTCCGGTCGGTTCATCGTGATGGTCGCCACCTCACCCGTGACTTCGAAATGGAGGTCATCGCAAAGATCTTGGAGCACGCAGCAAACCTCTCATTCAGTGTCTGCAATCGGTCGAACGTGCACAATTCAAGGAACTGAACATGTTGCCTTCCACCGTTCAGGTCCGGCGCATTGAACTTGGCTATCCCAGCACTTCGACCAGTGCAGATCGTAAGATCATCAACTCATACGATCGTTTGATTTCGTACATAATTGATCTGGGCGACGCAAGGACCTGCCATCACATCGCGAGGGTTCATCGCGTCTGCGGTCAGACCTTCATGCCACGCTGAATTACGGGCACCGCACGCTTGACAAAAAGCGCAATTTCTTCGGACCGACCCGTCCGATGCAGCAAGTTGATTGTCCGAAAGAGGCCAAAGAGCAGCCTCATTCCGTCTTTGACAGTCAAATCGGGGGAAATCTCACGGTTACGCAAGGCGTCAAGGTGAAGCTGCTCAAAGAGCGCCCGCTGCGTGACCCAGCCCGGACGCAGAGCAGCGACCAGTTCTTCCGGTAAATCGAACCATAAACTCGAATACACATCCAGAAAATCCCCGAATTTATTAAGAGATAATTGGTGAGCATCGAACATTGCCGATATACGTCCGTCAAAATCTCTATAGCGATTTAAAGAACTAGAAAGATTACTTGTAACCTCTGACTGTCCGATCATACAGATAGCCAGCAAGGCATCCTGTTTCGAAGAAAAATGATGATAGAGCGTCCCCTGGTTGAGCTTCAGCATTCCAGCCAGCTCTCGCATTCCTACAGCATGATATCCCCGGGCTGCGAACGCTTTGGCAATTGAGCAGGTGATCTCCCATTTTCGCCGTGACATTGGTGGTGTAAAAAGCTCTTTGAACTCAACTTTCATCGACCTACCGCCCCAGTTGCCAACACGTACCGAACTCTCCTCAAGCCTTGCTTGCGGATGCGACTAATACCACCTGCTGGTATCTTTTGCGCGCACCCATGATGGGTGTCCCGGATTTTTGGGGCCGCACCTGTTCAAGACCCTACGATTGCCCACCGAAACCGGCGTCGGATCAAGGGGAGAACTTCGGTGTCAAAGGGGCGTCTTCGCCGCAGCGTGTATTTCTGCCGCAGTAGGATTGCGACGCAGGGTCAGGCCGCCAGTCACGTGAAAAGTCTGTCCGGTCATGAAACAACCTTCTTCCGCCGCGAAAAGAGCAGCATTCGCGATGTCGTCGACCGTCGTGATCCGGCCAAGCGGGTACTCCTGCGCGAAGCGGTCAATCATCGCTTTGGAGAACGCACCGCCGAGCATCGGAGTATCGGTCAGACCCGGTGAAATGATGTTGGCGCGAATACCGAACTTGCCGAATTCGTTGGCGATGGCCCGGGTCATGTGATTGAGGCCCGCCTTGGCGCCCATGTAGGCAACGTGGTTCTCGAACATGATGTCCGCCACTGCCGAACTGACGTTGATGATCGCCCCGCCCCCTGCGGCGCGCAGGGCAGCAACGGCCGCTTGCATGAACCAGATGCCGCCCTTGAAGATGATCGCGAGCATCTCGTCGATCTCGGCCTCGGTCATGTCCTCGAACGGGCCGTACTGACCCGTGGCTGCGGCATTCAACGCGATGTCCACCCGCCCGAACTGCTCCTGTATCTGGCGGAACAGATCGAACACGGCATCACGGTTCGAAACGTCGGCAGCGATCGGGGTTGCGCCGCTGATGCTCGCAAAGGCTTGCAGACCTGCCAGCGAGCGGCCCGAGACGACAACGGTGGCGCCCTCCTCGATGAACCGGCGTGCGATCGCCTGCCCCATGTTGCCCTCGCGGGTCGCACCCATCACGATGGCGACCTTGCCCGACAATCTTCCCATGTTTCTTCCTCTCGCGAATTGGCTCGATCAGGCCGGAACGACATCCACCCGCAGGCGGGTCACCGCCCAGGCGACGATTTTCCAGGCGCCATCGACCCGGACGTAGGTTTCACGATAATGGCCCATGCCGTGCAGGCTGCGCAGCGGGCTGGACGAGCCTTCCTCCCACCGCAGCATATCCTGCATCGCCCAGACACCCTCGGCCAGATCGGGCGCGGTGAACTCGATCTCGGGATTGTGGACGTGGTGGACGCTGACGCAACCGGCCAGGCCCGCCGCGGCCTCGGCCACGAACTGGTCACGCCCGGCGATTTCCCCCATGCCGCCGCCCGAGCCATCGAAGCGGCAATCGGGCGTGAACAGGTTCTTGAGGGCATCCCACTGCTTCGTGTCAACAAAGCGGCAGTAGCGCGCCTTGACCTTGCGGATCTCTTCCAGCGCGTCCAGCTTCTCGGCAAGGTCCATCGGCGTCACCTCACTCTAGTTGATCGACTGGCAGAAGCCGCCGTCGACGCGATAGTTGGATCCGGTCATGTAGGATGACAGCGGACTGGCGAGCAGCGCCGCCATGCGGCCGATGTCGTCTGGCCGGCCGAACTGCCTGATCGGCTGCGGCAGCACTTCGGAGGTGAAGCGCCGCTCGATCTCGTCCCATGACGTGTCATCCCATCCCAGCTGTCGGGCCCAGCCGGTGAATGTGGACTGGACCGCCGGGGTGAGGATGGTGCCCGGGGTAATCGCGTTCACGGTCACCCCGCTGCCGCCAAGGGTCTTGGCCAGACCTACCGTCATGTTGACCATGGCCGCCTTGGCCGGTGCATAGTCCGCCAAGTCAGGCGGCGGTTGCGTGGCAGAGGCGCTGGCCACGTTGATGATCCGCCCGAAGCCGCGCTCGACCATGCCAGGCGCGAAAGCCTGGATCAGCCTGACCGCGGCGCCGACGTTCTGGTCATAGGTCCAGCGCCATTCGTCCCACGGCGTTTCCAGCCAGGCCGCGTTTGCCGGGCGAGCGACCCCATCCTGCTTGTGGCTGCTGGTCTTCCCGCCAGCATTGTTGATCAGGACATCGACCCCGCCGAGCATTTCATTACAGCGCCTTGCGACCTCGGCACATCCGTCAGGATCGACCAGATCGCCCGTGACAGCAAGGACTGGCTGGCCGCGCCCACCGATCGCCGCGGCCACTGCGGCAGTGCGCTGCTGGTCCCGGCCATGAACGATGACGCTTGCGCCCTCGGCGGCAAGGGTGTGGGCAATGCCTTCACCGATGCCGGAGCTGCTGCCGGTGATCAGGCAGCGCAGCCCGGCAAGTTGCAGATCCATGTTCGCCCTCTCTCAAATCTGTTTGATCGAGAAACAACACCAGACTGCGTCGGGCGGCAAACTTTCTGTCAACCGGGGCTTGATCCATCACAATGGCGCTGCCCGCAGCGTCAGCTCACCAGAAAACCGCCATCCACGGCGAGCGTCTGGCCAGTGATGTAGGCCGATGCGGGCCCGGCAAGGAACAGGCAGGCGGCGGCGATTTCCTCGGGCTGGGCCGCGCGGCCGAGCGGTAGGCGCCCCGGTGCCATGATCGGCCCGGTCGTGGCGAGGCCGTCTGCCGCCATCTTCGCCGTGGCAGCTGCGGCCCCCTCGGTCATGACGCCGCCGGGCAGGACGGCGTTGACCCGGATGCCATCGCCACCCACTTCGACCGCGACCGATCGGGTGAGGTTGGTCAGCGCTGCCTTCGACGCGCCATAGGCGGAATTGTGATGGACCAGCGCCCGCTCGCCGCTGGCGGATGAGACATTGACGATCGCCCCGCCCTCTCCCCCGGGTCGGATGGCCTTGACCGCTTCGCGCAGGACCAGAAAGCTGCCGCGAGTATTGACCGCGTGAAGCTCGTCCCACTGCGCAGCGGTCATTGTAACGAAAGCGCGCTTGGGGAAGATGGCGGCAGCGTGGACTATTCCGTGGAGCTTGCCGTGATCGCCGAGGATCCGGGCAAAGCAGTCCTCGACCTGCGGTTCAGCGGAGATATCGCAGACATAGGGCGTGATCCCCGGCACCTCTGCCGCAAGTGCCTCAAGCCCGCGCGCCGCAATATCGATCGCCGCAACCCGTGCCCCGGCTTCGACGAACAGGCGGACAACCGCACGGCCGATCCCCTGCCCGGCACCCGTGACGGCGAAAACCTTCCCATCCAGCCGCAGCAATCGTTCGAGGCTCATTCCGCTTCTCCGCCAACAGTTGCGCCAAGGTGACAAGAAAAGACCCGGCCCGGCAATGGCCGGACCGGGTCAAATCATGCATGCGAACGATGCGGTCAGAGGTTCCAGAGCTTGGCGGCGTTGCGTCCGACGACGTCCTTGCCCTTTTCCTCGCCCAGCACGTCGAAGATCTTCTTCACTTCGTTGCGCGATTCGCCAAACACGCTTTCGCCATGCGGATAGTCGCACGACCACAGCATGTTGTCGGTCAGGTTGTATTCCTTGGCGAGCTTCAGGCCGACGTCGTCGGACATGATCGCGGAATAGCACTGGCGGCGGAAGTAGTAGCTCGGCAGTTCCTGCAGCTTGGGCTTCATTTCGGTTTCGTAGACCTGGTAGATGCGGTCCGCATCCTGCAGCGTCCATGGCACCCAGCCGAAGCCGCCTTCGCAGAACACGACCTTGAGGTTGGGGTGGCGTTCAAGGATGCCCGAGAAGGCAAGCAGCGACCACAGCGGGCGATAGGGCCCGAGGTTCTTGGTCAGGTTGGCACCGGTCGCACCCTTGCCGCGGAACTCGAGATAGGCGCCGACGTGGAACATCACCGGGATGCCGCTATCGGCGATCGCTTCCCACATCGGCTCCATGGCAGAGGCGTTGTAGGGCACGTTCTTCGGCGCCGAGGGGATTTCGAGCGCCTTCAGGCCAAGGCCCTTCATCTTGTCGATGTAGGCGGCGGTGTCTTCGGGCTTGTAGATCGTGGGCAGGATGCCAACGCCGATCAGGCGATCCGGATTGGCGGCGCAGGTTTCGGCCAGCCATTCGTTGTAGGCGTCCATGCAGCGGGTAAAGAACACCTTGTCCTCCATGCGGACCAGCGACATGGCGCGCGAGTGGAAGAACAGCGACACGTCGATGCCTTCGGCGTCCATGTCCTTCAGGCGCTCCTTGGCGTCCCAGAAGCCGGGACGGCCTTCGCCGATCAGGCCTTCGATGCCGGGCACGTCATAGCTCATGCCGTCGACCGACATGTGCCAGCGGTTGTCTTCCTTGTCCTGCCACAACTTGGGCGCGCGCTCCTTGTCGGCAGCCGACAGGCGCTTTTCCCACAGGCCTTCTTCTTCCATCCCGTGGTCATCGACCGAGATCACGCGGGTGCCGGCAGGCGGACGCCAGCCGCTGTCGTTCACTTCGCGGTTCATCGGCCAGTCCACCGCGCTGATCGGCGTATCCTGGGTGAAGGTGGTCTCGAAAGTGTCGAAGCTGTCCACGGCCATTCTCCTCAATTCCGGCTTGCTATCGCTTATTCATTATGCGAATAATGTATTCGCTATGTGATTGGAGTACCATGATGAGCGATTCGGAGTCAACCCAAACCCCCGCCAAGCGCGAAAGTGGGGTGACCGCGCTCGCCAGAGGGCTTTCGATCCTGCAATGCTTTGACCGGCCGGGCGCGCAGCTGACGGTTTCGGAGATCGCCCGGCAGGTGGGATTGAGCCAACCTACGACGTGGCGGCTGTGCAGCACGCTGATCGATCGGGGCTTTCTGGTGAAGACATCGGGCGGGGCGGCGCTGCGGGTCGGCGCGCCAGCGATGACACTGGGCTATGCCGCGATCCAGGGGCAGGACCTTCCTGCCCTCGCCCGGCCCTATATGGAACAGCTGACCCAGCAGATGCGCACGACCACGTCGCTCAGCCTGCGCAACGGGGTCGAGATCCTGTCGGTCGAACAGACCATTGGCAGCTTCGTGGTGCCGGGCCAGCCGGTTGGCTGGCGCGCATCGCTGGCTTCCTCCTCCGGCGGGCTGGCGGTCCTCACCGTTCTGCCCGAGGACGAACGCCGGGCTGTGCTTGAGGCGATTGCCACGCGTAACCCCGATGCATGGCCGCGTCGCAAGGAACGGATCGAGCGGGCCATCCATCAGTACGAGGCGCATGGCTTCATCCTGTTTCCCGACATGTTCGACGGCCAATATGCCGCAGCCGCCGTGCCCTTGATCGAGGGCAGCGGGCCGGACCGACGCTACTGGGGCCTCGCCTCGAGCGGACTTAGCGCCACCTGGACGGCGGAAGCCCTCGAGCCGGTAGGCAAGGAACTGGTCCGCATCCGCTCATTGCTGCAACCCGCCGCATCGGTGCTGCCCGCGGCACGGGCCTGAACGCGCCGTTACAGCAGACCGGCAACGCGGATATCCGCCAGGTACTTCGCCATCAGCTCCGGCCCGAGATGCGGGATCGTGCCGCCCTCGACCCAGTTCGCCACCCCCTCGGCAAACCGGTTGCTGCTCATCCGCCTCCCCGCAACCGCTGGGGCCGGGCGACTGAACGCCTCCATCAGCGGCAGGAGCGAAGCCTGGCGCTTGCTTTCGGGCAGCGCGCGCAGGGCCGTTTCGAACCGCTCGCGCCAGTCCTCGAACGGAGCGACCTTGTGCACCGGCACGCCCGCCTGGGCGATCCAGTCGACGAAGCTGTCCAGCGACACGCCGTCGTCATGCGGGTTGAGCACGTGGAAGCTGTACAGGTCCTGACGGCGGTTCTCGCCGATTTCCACCACCGCTCGGGCGATGAAGTCCACCGGCAGGCCTTCGTAATGGGCGCGGGCAGCGTCCCCCGCATAGAAGCTCTGCGGCGCAAGGCCCGTCTGGGCAATGCTGAACACCCACCGCGTGAACATGTCCGGCACGTTGAGCTGGCCGGTATAGCGGCTGTGCGCAAGGATCATGTTCGAACGGAAGTTGGCGACTGGCAGGCCGAACCGATCGTGCGCGTCGGCCAGCAGCACCTCGCCCGCCCACTTGCTGGCGGCATAGCCATCGGCATAGGCATCGCTGATCGTCCAGCGCGGCACGGCTTTGCGGATCGGCGTGTCCTCGTCCACCGCGTGCTGCTGCATGGCGACGGCCATGGTCGATACGTTGACGATCCGCTTCAGCCGGGTGGTCAGGGCGAGCCGGATCAGCTCGGCCGTCCCCGCGACATTGGGGCCGAACAGCTGGCGATAGGGCAGCTTGTGGTTCACCAGCGCCGCTGGGTGGACGATCAGGTCGACATCCCCCGCGAGACGCGTCCATGCCTCGTCCGCAAGGCCAAGGCGCGGTTCGGCCAGATCGCCGGCCAGGACTTCCAGCCGGTCACCCAGACGGGCAATCTCTGCCGCCAGGGCATCGTCGCCGCTGGCAAAGGCATCGAGCAGCCGCGCCCGGGCCGAGGCATCATCGGCACCGCGCGCAATGCAGGTCAGCCGCCCGCCGGTGCGTTCCAGCCGTTGCAGCCATTCAAGGCACAGGAACCGGCCGAGGAAGCCGTTGGCGCCGGTCAGCAGGACATGCGAGGGCTCCTGCGCAGCCGGGGGCGGCAGGGCGCTGGCAAGGCCAAGCGTCGTCATGTCGATGAACTGATCGAGCGTCAGCTGCGAGGCTTCCAGCACAGTGGCCCCTTCCCCGTGGACCGACACGAAGGTGGCGCGCTGCTGCCCGGCACGGTCGCGCTCGATCTGCCGGGCGAGCTGATGCAGGTCGCCGGTCGGATGCATGATCGCACCGGCCTCCACCGGGATGCCGTAGATGTCTTCGAGCAGCAGCGAAAACTGCACCGCTGACAGGGAATCGCCGCCGAGATCGGCAAAGGACACCGGCACGGCAGCGTCCAGCGTTTCCATCCCGAGGACCGACCGCGCGGCCCGGTACAGCGTTTCCAGCACCGGACCGCCCGCGCCCTCGCGCCGCAGCGCGACCAGTTCGGCGTCCTGCTGCTGCGCCATGGTGGAATAGAGCAGTTCCAGATCATCGGCATAGCGGGCCTTGAGCGCCGGGCGCAGGACCTTGCCGACACCGGTCAGCAATCCGTTGTCAGGGGAGAACGGCGTGCGCTCGACAATGATGTCACGCGGCACTTCGAAGGCCTGCAGATCGTTCGCCGCCGCCACCTCGCGCAGGGCGGTGAGCAGGCGGGCCTTGACCTCTGCTTCGGGCAGCGTGGGCGGCACCACTTCGGCATTGGGAACGACGACTGCGAGCAGGTAGGCCCGGCTGCTGCTGCCATAGACGAAGATCTGGGCGATGTCCGGGTGGCCACCGGCATAGAGCGATTCAAGCCGCGCCACGGCCACGAATTCGCCCTGCGACAGCTTCAGCACGTTGTTGCGCCGGTCGAGATAGCGAATCCGGCCCGGCTCGATCTCGGCCATGATGTCGCCGGTGTGGTAGAACCCTTCGGCGTCGATCAGCGAGGCGGTCAGTTCGGGCTGGCCGAGATAGCCGGCAAAGACCCGTGCCGACTTGACGATCAGTTCCCCGCGCGGAAACGGCTTGTCGGTGGTGAAATAGCCGAGTTCGGGCACGTCGATCAGGCGATAGTCGATCACCGGCGGCTTCTGGACATAGCCGTTGACCGCCACCATCCCCAGCTCGGTCGCGCCATAACCGTCGACCAGCGGCATGCCGAGCAGTTCCTCGACAAAGGTCTGGAGTTCGGGCGACAATGGCGCGGCCCCGGTCACCGCATCGCGGATGCGCCCACCCAGCGCCTTCTCGCGGAACCGGATCAGTGCCGCTTGCGCCGTATCGCCGCCGATGGCCATGGCTTCGCCATGCTCGGCGTGGAAACGCTGGTAGAGCAGTTCGGAAATGCGCGGGACCAGCGCCAGCGTGGTCGGCCGGACCACGGCCATGTCGTCCAGCAAGGTCGATAGATCGCTGCGCGCGGTGAAGTAGGTCGTGCCCCCCGATGCCAGTGCCATCGAGATGTACGACTTGCCGAAGCTGTGATTGAGCGGCTGGTAATGCAGGACGATCACAGAATGATCGCGCGCCATGGCCCAGGTCGGCTGGACCAGCCGCTCGGTATACATCGCCCCCTTCGGCGCACCGGTGCTGCCCGAGGTATAATAGACGATCGACAGCGGATCAGCGCCAGGTTCCGGCTCGAACGGCGTGGCTTCGGGCAAGGTTGCACCGGCAGCGATCGCCTCGCGGAAAGTGACGAGCGTCCGGCCGCTGCGCGAAAGGGCGGCGCGGGCGGCTTCGACGGCATCGAGCAGGGCAGGCGAGGCGTCATCGAGATCGAAGATGATCACGCAGGTCACCGCCGCGGCGCCTTCGGCCATGGCCACCGCCATGTCGAGGTGTTCGCTGCTGATGCACAGGACGCGGGTGTTCAGCTCGGTGACGATCCGGGTGAGTTGCTCGGTCGTGGCATTGGTCTGGAGCGGTACGATCGGCAGGCCGGTCAGGCCGAGGGCAAGGTCGATCGCGACGAACTGCGGACCGGCAAAGGCCAGCGTCACCACCGGGTCTCCCGCCTTCAGCCCGGTGCTGCGATGATGGGCGAGGAAGGCGGCAATGCGCCGCGCCTCTGCCCCCAGTTCGGCGAAGGTCACGGTCGTGAACTGGGCCGAGTGACCTGCCGGACCGGCCGGGTCCAGCGGCCGCCACGCCAGCGCGGGCCTGTCGGCATAGACCGACAGCGTTTCGCGGATCATCCTGCTGAGCGGCCACTGCCCGGACCGGATGCCCTCCAGCAAGGACGCGTCCGGCATCAGCAGTTCGCCGTCTCTCTCCTTCGCAGCAAGGACGTCCATGGCAGCTCTCCTCTTTTTATCGAGGGTATTGTCCCGTGACATGTCTTCGGCTGACAACGGGTGTTTGGGACATAGCTTGTCTTAGATGCCTCTGTTCCGCTTGGCATCGTGCCGCGATCATGCAGGCGATGGGTACGACGTTGGTCTAGGCCTGCT
Source organism: Novosphingobium cyanobacteriorum (assembly GCF_029436685.1). GTDB lineage: Bacteria > Pseudomonadota > Alphaproteobacteria > Sphingomonadales > Sphingomonadaceae > Novosphingobium > Novosphingobium cyanobacteriorum. The sequence continues at coordinate 40,858 of NZ_JAROCY010000024.1, read as the reverse complement.
GCTCCGATCCCATAGGATGACGGCAAGAACACAATTTGACGGGAGAACAGTCGCGATGCCCGGTCAGGCAGAAAAGCACACATTACCGAACGGCAAGGTCATTCCAGGCATGGGGGAATATGCCTTTCAGCCCGTTGCCGGGGCGTTCCAGCCGACGCTCGAATCCATGGCCAACCTCGAACCGATGATGGGTATGGATCCCGAAGGGCTCTATCTGTGGGGAACCCTGCGAGACGACGAGGGCAACATGTTTTGCCCGATGCGCCGGATACCATATGGCCTGCCGGGGTCCAAGAAGGACACGCGGCGCTACTTCTACCTTCAGCACAACGTCGGCACGGACCATTTCAAGATGGACCCGGTCGGCCGCAGGTCCGCTCCGAACGACGGGCACCTGTTCGGCCGCGAAGGCGACAGCATCGTCTGGCGCAGCCACCCCGACGTACCCGGCAATCCCTTCCGCGCCGAATGGACGCCCGAAAGCTGCCGCTGGGTGGAAGAAGGCGTCATGGATATCAGCGGCACACTGATCAAGCCGGGCCTGCAATGGTACATCCCCAGCCGCACCGCCGCGATGTCCTACGTTGCCTGCATCATGAAGATGGAAGGCACGATCATGGGCCGCAAGGTTCGCGGCCTGATCGGCTTCGACGTCATGTACATGTACACCGGCGGCGAATGCTATGTGACCAAGGACGCGCTGGTCCAGGAAGAGCTGGAACTGGCCTGGTATACCTGGGCCACGATCTACAAGGACGGGACGCTTGAAGGCGGGCACTTCTTGATCGGCAACGACCTGATGGGATTCGGCATCCTCACCAACGAGAAGGGAGAAGTCCGCTTCACCTATGACGTGGACTGCGAGGTGACTTACGGCCCGGACAATTACTGGCACACAGGGATCAAGGCGACAGTATTCGGGGAAGAGTTTGAGTTCCTGCCGGACCCGCGCGGGCGGATGCCAGACCTTGGACCGATCCCCAATCCCCAGCTGGATGGCCGCTGGCGCAAGGTGGGCGACACGCGCGAGCCGGACATCTGGTTCGCCTGGGGAGAGGCCGCATCGGCACATGGGACCAAGCCGGTCCAGCGCCTAGCGGGCGTGGGCCAGCGCATCATCACGCCGCTGGACCGGTTCAGCCGCGACTACTGACAGAAGGAAAACGGGATGCTCGTTGCAGGCGACTTCTTCCAGATCGGCGTCGTGGTGCGCGACATAGACGAAGGCATGGCGCGCTATCAGCAGACCATGGGGGTCGGGCCGTTCTGGCGACTCGATACCGATTATGAGGGGCGTTACCGCGATTGGCGGGGCCGGTTTGCCAATCGCAACGCCTTTGCCCGGTGGGGCAACGTCTACCTCGAGATGGTGCAGCCGGTGATTGGCGAGGGCAATGCCAAGGAATGGCTGGAGACACGCGGGGAAGGCATCTTCCACCTTGGCTATGCCACGGACGACCTTGCCCAGCGGCCCGCAGGCGCCGAATGCGTGTTCGAAAGCTGGGGAGCCCGGACGCCCGATGGCGGCGCCGCGGTGATCCACCTCGATACTGTGGCGCATTTCGGCTATTATCTGGAGCTTACGCACCGGCCCATGGCGGTGGGGCTCAACGCAATGATTGACCGTGAACTGGAGAAGCTGGCTGCGGAGAATTGAACAGCAACATCCGCATGATGCGAAAATTCATCCTGTGAAGCGCAGGTGGCAGATGTCATATTCTGCGCAAGGGGCAAACCCCACGAGAGGATGACATCCGCCATGAACGCGCAAGCCCTTCATCTGCCCGAAGCTGCCGATTTCGATACCGCCTCGATCCGGCCCAGTCGCACGTTCGAGATCTGCAACCACCTGCTGGATGATCATGCCGCGCTCGAGCGGTTCTATTCGGACAACGGCTACCTGTTTTTCCGGGACGTGCTCGATCCGCGATCGGTCCGCGATGCGCGGCAGGCCATGCTCGATATTGCGGCTGACGAGTTCGGGCTGGTCGAGAAGGGCGATCCGCTTGGCCGCTGGACCGGCAAGGCCCATGTCGCGTGGAGCGAGGAACTGCCGGTATTCGCCGGAATCTCGCGCAAGCTGGTGGAGCATCCTGCCAATCAGGACCTGCTGGCGAAGATCCTCGGCGAAAAAGCCTGCATGGTGCCGATGGTGCAGTACCGGCTGTACCCGCCGAACGGGCCAGTGACGATGGTCCATCAGGACGGGTTCTACAGCCCCGGCATCCAGGATTACCGGCCCTTGTGGATTCCGCTCGTCTCCTGCCCGCGCGAAGTTGGCGGCCTGACCGTGGCGGTGGGCCAGCACAGGAAGGGCTATCTCCACAACGTGGCCAAGCCCAACCCCTTCCCGATCCCGGAAGGCGCGATCGAGGAGGATTCGTGGGCAACCATCGCCTACGAACCGGGCGACCTGCTGGTGGTTCATCCCTGTTCGCCGCACGCAGGCCTGCCCAACACGTCTGACCGCCTGCGCATCTCGTTCGACACGCGCGTCCAGTCCGCAGCCCGGCCAAGCGCCTTTGCGGCCACCGTGGCAAGCGTCACCCCATCTTCGGTGACCGTAACCGCCGACGATCCGGTCGTCGGCACCATCACCCTGTCCGTCGACCCTGAAAGCTATCTGCGCCCGGTCAGCCGCGGTCGCCGCGAACCGTTCGAGACCTTCACCGAATACACGGTTCCGGGCATGCATCTGGTGGTCGTGCGCGAAGGGACACGATGCGCCATGCTGCGCGAAGGATCGCAGCCCTGATAATTGCCGGCTTTTGACCCGGCCAGACCGATCTGGGCTTTGCGCGGTCCGATCCTTCGATACACTCCCCTTTACAGAGTCAAAATGACCGGGAGAGACTGTGATGGATCAGGCGGCGGACCCATGGTCCAGGGTTGGCGTTGTGGGCAAGGCGGCGCTGATCGCGATCGGCCCATTCGTCGCAATCGGCCTCTTCTCGATGGGTTCGGTCCTGCCGCGCCTGGGTCAGGAATTTGCCAGCGTCCCCAATGCAGCGCTGCTGGTGCAGTTGATCGGCTCGATCGTCGCGCCGGTCTTCGCGCTTGCCTCGCCGCTCGCGGGCAGGCTGATCAACCGCTTCGGGTTGCGCACGGTCTATATGGCGTCGGTCGTCCTGATGGCGATCGGCGGTGCCGGGCCGGCGCTGTGCGATGACCTGACTGCCATCCTGGCGCTGCGCGTCGTCCTGGCGATAGGCGTCGCTGGCGGGCTCACCGCCGGCATGTCGGGAATTGCGCGCCTTCCCGAAAGCCAGCGCGCGACCGTGCTTGGCCTCAACAGTTTCTTCGGCGGGGCGATCTGCCTGCCGCTGTTCCCGCTTGTCGGGATGCTGGCAGAAGACAGCTGGCGCCTGGCCTTCCTCACGCACCTCATCCTGCTGGTGGCCATCCCGCTGGCCCTTGCCCTGCCCGGACATTCCGCGCCGAAGGTCGATACCCCCCATGCCGGAGCAGCGCCAGCCAAGGCAGGGATTCTTGCCGGCCTTCCGGTCATCCTGGCCATCGTGACTGCCCTGTCCGGCCTCGCGATGGTCGCAAGCTCGATGTACACGCCCTTCCTGCTCGCCTCGATCGGGGTGACCGAGCCAGCCAAGATCGGCCAGTTGCTGGCCATCATGTCACTCTTTTCGCTGGCCGGATCGGGCAGCTACGGCTTCATGCACAAGCGCATCGGCACGCAGGCCCTGCTCAAGCTCGGCCTTGTCAGCATGGTGCTCGGCTGCCTTGTCATTGCGCTGGCTCCGAACGTGGTCATGGCGACGGCGGGCATGAGCCTGCTTGCCATCGGTGTCGCCGTCTACGTGTCGTCGGCCTATGCCGCCGCGATCGAAAGCGCAGGCAGCGAAAGCGCGGCTCCGGCAGCAATGGGCGTCCTCACCTTCTGCCTCTATGGATCGCAGATGGCCTTTCCGTTCATCAGTGGCCAGGTGGGCGAAAGCGCCGGGCCGGCGGCAGTGTTCATGCTGCTGGCGGGGCTGATGGTGCTGGGCCTTGTTATGATCTTCGCCCTGCATCGCCGCCAACCAGCGCCTGCTCCGGCTTGATTGTCCTCCTGTTCAGCGAACCCCTGCACCCATGACCACCGCCGCTCCTCCCCGGCCTTCAGCCACGATCCTCGTCCTGCGCGACGATCCGTTCGAGGTGCTGATGATCGAACGCCATGCCGCACAGGATTTCTCCTCCGCGCTGGTGTTCCCCGGCGGCGTGGTCGATCCCGGCGACGGCGATGAAAGCTGGTTGCCACATCTGACCGGGGCGGAAGACCTGAGCCAGCAGGAGCGCGCGCTGCGCATCGCCGCATACCGTGAGACGTTCGAGGAGACCGGCCTGCTGCTGGCCCGGCTGCGCGATGGCACTGCCATCCCGGAAGATCGCGCTGACATCGCGGACTTTGCTGCCATCGTGCGGCATTACGATGCGGTCCTCGCGCTGGATGATCTGGTGCATTTCGCGCACTGGATCACCCCCGAAGGCAACACCAAGCGCTATGATACGCATTTCTTCCTTGCTGCCGCGCCGGAACGGCACGCCGTCTGCTGCGACGGGAATGAAGCGGTAGAGGCAGTGTGGGTGCGGCCTGCCCAAGCGCTGGAGCATGCTGCATCGGGCGCGCGCAAGATCGTTTTCCCGACCCGGATGAACCTGTCCGTCCTGGCTCGCCATGCCGACCGTGCCGATGCGATGGCAGTTGCGCGGCAAAGCACCGTCCACACCGTGCTGCCCCGTGTGGAAAAGCGCGAAAACGGCATTGCCGTCGTGATCCCGACCCATGCCGGATACGACCAGACCGAAGATTTTCGTCCGGCGCGCTGACGCCTAACTGAATTTGACTTGAGGATATCAGACAATGACCGACACCCACTTCAGCGGAAAGACCGCCCTTGTCACCGGAGCCGGCTCAGGCATCGGGCAGGCATCTGCACTGGCCTTCGCGGCCAAGGGCGCGCGGGTCATGGTTACCGATATCAACGGCGATGCCGCCGAGGAAACCGTCAGACAGATCACCGCCGCCGGGGGAGAGGCCGCCGCAAGAAAGGTCGATGCCACCAGCGCCGAAGAGGTCGAAGCCTTGATCCAGGCCACGCTCGACCGGTTCGGCTCCCTCGATTTCGCGCACAACAACGTCGGCTGCGGCACCGGCAAGGCGCTGGAGGACATCGGCCCGGCGGATTACGATTTTACGATGAACCTGTCGTTCAAATCGGTGTTCCTCGGCATGCGCTACCAGCTGCCGGTGATGCGCGAACGGGGCGGCGGCGTGATCGTCAACACTGCGTCGATGGCTGGCGTAAGCACGACTCAGGCGGCGGACATCGTCTATTCGGGCGCCAAGGCGGGGGTCATCCAGATGACCGCACACGCCGCCCGCGCCTATGGCCAGCACAACATCCGGGTCAACTGCATCGCGCCCGGCCTTGTCGCAACGCCGATCATCAGCCAGATGTTCACGCCGGAACAGCAGATCGAAATGGCGTCCGACCATATCATCAAGCGGCCGGTGCGGCCCGAGGAAATCGCGGCTGCCGTGATCTTCCTCTGCTCTGCCGAAGCGGCGATGATCACCGGGCTGGTCCTGCCGGTCGATGGCGGGCAGAATGCGATGCGTTGAGCCGGACCGGGCTGGAATGGATCAGGCGACACGCGCCATCGACGCATTGCTGGACGAGGCGGGGCTCCCTGTCGCCGGTGCACCAATCGGCGCGCTTTTGAGTGCTCAGGCGGCACGGCAGCCCGATCAGCCCGCCTTTACCTTTGCGGGACGCACGCTGACTTTCGCGCAGATGGATGCCGGAGCCAACCGGATGGCCCGGGCCTTGGCCGCCCGCGGCGTCCAGCCCGGCGACACGGTGGCCATCACCATGCCGAACCGGCCGGAATATGCGCTGGCTGTCTATGCCGCATGGAAGCTGGGGGCGACTCCCTGTCCCATCTCGCAACGCCTGACCGCGCCGGAAATGGCGGAAGTCCTTTCTCTCGCCCAGCCCCGGCTGGTGATCGGAACCGGGGCAACGCCCGCAGGCGACTGGCCACTGCTGGAAATTGACGATCCGCTGCCCGACACGTTGCCGGACGGTCCGTTACCGCCCATCGTCTCCTCTCCCGGCAAGATCCTGGCCAGCGGCGGCAGCACCGGACGGCCGAAGCTGGTCGTCGATCCGATCTCATCCGGCTGGGGTCCGGACAAGACCGTGCCGTTTCGCCCCGCGTTCAGCACGGTGATCAACGCCGGGCCGCTCTACCACACCTCGCCCTTTTCCTTCGCGATCGTCGCCCTGGCGGAAGGATGTCATGTCGTCTGCATGGAGCGGTTCGATCCCGCTGAATGGCTGGAACTGGCCGGGCGTCATCGCGTAACCGTGGCCCCGATGGTGCCGACAATGATGAGCCGGATCGCGCGGCTCGACCCTGCGGTGACGGCGGCGGCAGACCTTTCTTCCCTGAAGTTCCTCATGCATTCCTCCGCCCCCTGCCCGCAGGACGTGAAACGCTGGTGGCTCGATCGGGTCGGGCCGGACGTAGTCTGGGAAGTCTACGGCTCGACCGAACGGCTCGGCTCCACCCTGATCAGGGGCTCCGAGTGGCTGGAACGACCCGGCTCGGTAGGCCGCGCGAACCCGGGAGATACGATCCTGATCGTCGATGGTGCGGGCAATCCGCTGCCCCCCGGCGAGATCGGCGAAATCCTGTTCCGGCGCACCATCGGCGTCGGCGTGAACTACCGCTACATCGGTGCGGGCACGCGGATACAGGGCGATCTAGACGGGCTGGGTGACATGGGCTGGGTCGATGGCGATGGCTACCTCTACATCGCGGACCGACGCACCGATATGATCCTGGTCGGCGGGGTCAACGTCTACCCGGCCGAGATCGAAGCTGCGCTTGAGCGTGTGCCCGGCGTACTTTGCGCTGCGGTTATCGGCCTTCCTGACGCTGATATGGGCAACCGCATCCATGCCATCGTCGAACTGGCCGATGGTGTCGCAATACCTGCATCTGATCAAGCACTGGCGTTCATTAAAATCGCGCTGGAGCGACTGGCTCCGTACAAGCGACCCCGCTCAGCCGAGTATACCCATGAGCGGGTTCGCGACGACGCTGGCAAGGTGCGCCGCGCCGCACTGCGGGCCGCCCGTCTTGCCGAAGGCTAGAGTGTGACGACACTACAATGCGCCATAGCCTGTGTCTCGGCTGTAGTTGGCGCATTCATTCGGCTGCATGCGTCGGTGAATGATCTGATCAGTTGTCATGCGATTTCCGATGATTGTTCGACGACCTTTCGGAAAAATGATGTTACCGAAGGTAGCCTCGCCGTGCGGTTCTGATCTCTGCGCACTCGCCTGATTGGTGGATCGTCTACGGGTTGTGCCGCACTCATCGATCGATGCCGGCCGATGCCGGTGCCTTTTCATGCATCATTGCAGACTCGATCTCATCAGTGCGGCCAGTTCGACCCATTTGCGCTATTCTGCCGGCAAAGCTTTGGGTTAGCCAGAAACCGCGACAGCAATACCGGGCGAAGTCGCCTCCCGAATGATCGATACCCGAACACAACCCGAACTTAAGTTTCTCGTGGTCCACCCCTCACGAGGATGTGCGACAAATTCTGGACCAAGATCGAGGCAGATTTCGCGTCGGGCGCATTAGAGTTTGAAGTGGAGGAAGATCGGGTGGTCACGTCAAAGGCGACCGCTAACGCCAAAGCGCGCCATCGATAGCTGTAGCCAACGGGACGGGGCCTGTGTGGCTTAGTTGCGCTGACGACGATCCTCGTGGATCAGTCGGGCGGCACGCATCGCCATTCCCATTGTTGGCGCATTGGTGTTGCCCGCGATCATTTCGGGGAAGACCGAACAGTCGACCACCCGTAGCCCTTCGATCCCGCGCAGGCGGAGGCGGCCATCCAGCGGCGCAGAATTGTCCTTGCCCATCCGCACAGTCGCCGTGGCATGATAGCCGGCCTGGCCATAGCGCCGGAACAGGTCGAGGATTTCCGCGTCGGTCTGGGCGCCAGCGGTAAAGGCCGTTTCGCCGTGGATGAAAGGCTGCAGGGCGGGCTGCGCCATCAGGGTACGGACAAAGCGGAACTGGCCAATGGCCGCGCGCTGGTCATACTCGTCCGTCAGGAAGCGGGGGTCGATCTCCAGCATGGCGGCGGGATCATTGCTCCGCACGAGCACGTGGCCTTCGCTGCGCGGGCGCAGGGTCATGGCGTAGACCTGCATGCCCGGTTCCTGCTCCATCGCCATGCCCTTGTCCGTGGCGACGCTGTAAGGCGAATACATCAGCTGGCTGTCCGGTCGTTCGCTTTCAGGCAGGACCTTGACAAAAGCCGCGGCTTCGGACGACCCGTAGCTCATGATATTCGGCTTGCCCGCAACATGTTTCGCCACGTTGGCGAGCAGGCGCGGCCCGGTGAACTGGTTGTTGACGCTGTCCCGCATCCGCTTCAGCCGCCAGTTCATCAGGATCAGCGAATGTTCGCGCATGTGGCGACCGACGCCTTCGCTATCGAGTACCACGTCGATCCCTGCTGCCTTGAGGTCCTGGCCCGAACCGATGCCGGACAACTGGAGGATACGCGGCGAACCGATCGCGCCGGCGGAGAGGATGACTTCTCCCTGCGAGCGGAATTCGACCGGCGTCCCATCATCGCGGACGCCGGCGATGCCGACTGCGCGGCCGTTCTCTACAATCACCCGGTCTGTCCGGATACCGGTTTCGACCTTGAGGTTGGGCCGTCGCCGTGCCCGCTTGAGAAAGCCCTTGGCAGCCGAGACGCGCCGGCCCTTGGCATCGATGTTCCATTGCAGCGGGCCGGTGCCTTCCTGGCGGGGATCGGAATGATCCTGCTTCACCGGCAGGCCCATTTCGCGCCCGGCTTCGACCCATGCCTTGAGCAGGGGAGATGGGGCAGGGTGGGTCTTGACTTCGATCGGCCCGCCCACGCCACGGTCTTCGCTGGGCCCGCTGGCGTGGTTCTCCAGCGCGAGGAAGGCCGGACGCATGTGTTCCCACGACCACTGGTCGCCGGCAAGTTCGGCCAGCCGGTCATAGTCAGCTGCGACGCCGCGGTTCCAGACCATGCCGTTAACTCCGCTGGAGCCACCCAGCATCTTGCCGCGGATCCAGACTTCCTGTCCGCCGCCATCCTCGCGGGCGTTCACTGTCGGATAGAAATGTGCGGTGGTGGGATCGGCCAGAGTCTTGCCGAAGCCCTTTGGCATGTTGATCACGAAGGTGTCGCCAGAACGCCCTTCTTCAACCAGCAATACATTGACCGAGTGGTCAGCAGAGAGCTGTTCCGCCAGGACACAGCCCGCAGAACCGGCGCCAACAATGATGTAATCGAACGTGGTCATGGTCGGTTTCTGCGAACCAGAGCGCTGCTTGGCAAGGAGAAAGGCGGCTGTCGACGATCGCCGCCAGCGCCTTATCTCCTATGCGATGTTAGCTGAGAGCAGCCTTTTCCAGGGGCCCTATGCTCAGTTTCAATTGGCGGCGCACTGCGTGTAGAAGTGGCGACCTTCCTCATTGGGGTAGATGTATTCGAGGAAATGGCCGAGCTCAGGCGCTTCGATGTAGATGACTTTCATCGTTCCGGTATCGACATCCATCCACAGCTTGCGGCCGGCAGCGGTGATCTGGCTCCGGAGGAGTTCCCATTCCTCGTCCGAGTTGACGAAGTAGCCGAAGTGATGGTGGCGAATGACGAAATCGCCAGTCCGGTCAATCCAGTCATCGTAAAGCGGCTGGGTCTGGTCTCTAGCAGTCTCGATCACTTCGTACTGCTGGCCGTTGGACCAGGCGAGAGCTATGCGCATGACGCCAGCATCGATGTAGGACCAGTTGGCAAAGCCATAGGCATCGCCGATGACCTGGACCGCGCGGTCCAGGTCATTCGACACATAGGCGGTCTGGAACAGCTCGTAGCCCAGTAATCCCGCCGGCTTGGCAGAGCTTGGGGGGCGAACAACTCTGGTCATAGGCTATCCTCCTTGGTTTTGCTTGTTTGAATGGGTCAGGCTAGGGCTAACGTTGCCCGATTGCGGAAAGACCAGTCATTGTGCGAATACCGAGGCATCGCGCAGGAACAGTCGCGGGCGAAGCCAGCCTGATCCCCTTCGAGCGTGGCACAAGACCCCGTCATCGCGCTATCCAAGCTGGCAGGATCATCGAAGTTGCCCCGGATGACGGTAACGCCGCCTTCCACTTGCGCACGCGCTGCAAGTGACCGAGGAACCCTGGCGCCAACCGGGAAACCGGCGTTCAGCGGGGCATCCACCGTGGCTTCGCCCTGCCTGTTGTTCGCCAAGATTACCCGTGCAGCATGATCTTTCGCCATTGTCCGATGTCCTAGGCCACGTAGCGGATCGTCTGGCCGCCATCGACGGCGATCGTCTGTCCATTGACGTAGCCGCCCGCATCGCAGGCAAGCATAACGACTACCCCGGCAATTTCGTCTGGAGCGCCCATCCGACCCACGGTGGACCGCGCCATTTCCTTGGCCAGTTCATCAGGATTGTCGATCAATCCCTGGGCCATGTCGGTCTGGACCAGTCCCGGCGAGACCGTGTTCGCGCGGACCCCGGCTTCGCCATGTTCAACCGCGATGTTGCGCACATATTGCATGCCAAGCTGCTTGCTCAGCGTGTAGGAATGATAGACCCCGCTGCCGAAATGCGCAGCAATGGTGCCGATGTTGATCACCCGGCCCCAGCCCTGGCCGACCATGCCCGGCAGCAGCCGCTGGGCCAGCCGGTGCAGGGCGCGAAAATTGCCGTCGATGGTCTTTTCCAGCACCGCCTCGGTCATCTGCGCACTGGGGCCGACGTGGATGTGCAGCCCGGCGTTGGTGACGAGGATGTCGATCGTGCCAAAAGCCGCCTCACCCGCGGCGACGAGCGCTTCGAGCTCATCGGCGCGGGTGATGTTGGCGGCCACGGCAATGGCACGGCCGCCCTGCCTGGCGTTGATCGCATCCGCCACGGCTTGCGCACTGTCGAGCTTGCGCCCGGCGATGATCACGTTCGCGCCGTGCTGGGCCAGCCGTTCCGAAATGGCCCGCCCGATCCCCCGGCTGCCACCGGTGACCAGCGCCGTATGGCCTGACAGGTCGAACAGGGTGCCGACGAAGGGGTTGGGTGCGCTCATCTCGGTTCCTGCCTGTGAGTTGTCGCGCCATGACTGCGGGGAAGCGAGTGCCTGCGCAATGGCTGGCAGGCACTCGCTATCGAAGATCACAGGGCCGATAGATCACAGGGCCGACAGATCACAGAACTGACAAGCGTCAGCCGCAGATCACCACTTGCGGCGCATCTGGTTGCCGATCAGCCGCTGCCGCAACTGCGCTTCGCGTTCTGTAGGGGTGGCGCGCGGGGTGGCATCGCCGAGGTGGCTGGCAAGATCGGCGAACTTGACCTTGGTGATCTGTGGCGTGGGCGTGGACGAGCAGCGATACCATCGCCCGATCAGCATCCCGTAGGTGTTGTCGCCCGTGTCGAGCCAGTTGTAATAGCCCGGATCCTGGTGCGACAGGACCGCGCGGAACTTGCCATCGGCATCGACTTTGGCCGTGTGGCCGTTGAGGCTGCTCTGGCGATAGGGGATATCGACCTGGTTCCACAGGCCGTCGATCACCTGGACGTTCCAGTAAGTGCGGGTTTCCGGCAGCTCGCTTTCGATCACCAGCGCCTCGTCCTGCGCGATATCGAACACCATCTCGAAATAGGCCTGCGGCCAATCGTTGCCGTTGCCCATGTCCTGGAAGGTGTGGATGTGCATCTTGTTGATGAACCCGCCATCGTGTGGGCGGCGGATCGAGTTCATCGCGACGCGGGTCACGTCTCCCATATAGGCGAAAACGTGGCGCAGCCTGGCATCGACTTCGTCCGGGGTCAGGCGGGCGCGCACCGTGGCCGGCTTGTCGAGCCGCTCGATCGCCATCCGGCAGTCTCGCTCGTTGCCCCAGTCGTAGGAAAACTGGCGGACGAGGATGAAATCGGCCTCCGGGTGGAGGTGCAGCCAGTCACCCTCGTAGCCCGCCGGGCGTTCGGCGCTGAAGATCACGTCGAATCGGCCATCGGCGTCGAGCGTCAGGTCGTTCAAATCGTAGTTGCCGAAGCCCTTGCCGGGTTGCGAGCCGTTGGTGCCGAACAGCTTGTTGCCAGTGGCAAAGCCGACGACCGGCGCATTCCCCCGCTCTCCGATGATGCGGTAGGTGCCCGTACCGTCCACGCTGGTCACATAATAGATCGAGTCCGGGTTCGGTTGAAGCAGGAAGGCCGAATTCTCGAAAGGGACGAATTCGGGATAGCGCGGGTCGGTCATCATCAGCAGGAAATAGGCCTGCGACAGGTTCATCGAGAACTGGCGGTACAGGTCCGCGCGCAACTGTTCATCCACCGGTGCGGTGGTATTTTCAAGGATATCGCCCGCCGGTTTCAGCAGGTCGACATATTCGGCCCAGGTCTTCATTGCCTTCTCCCAATGCGGACTTTTCGTCTCCGTGATGAGGCAGGTATCCCGTGGCCGTTAACGCCCCGATATCCTCATTTGGTGATTAGTTCCGCAGCCCGTTCGGCAATTGCGATAGTAGCGGCGTTGGTGTTGCCGGATACGACCAGCGGCATCACCGATGCGTCGCACACCCGCAGCCCGACTACGCCACGTACGCGCAGTTCCGGGTCGCACACGGCATCGGCCCCGCCCATGCGGCAGGTGCCCGCAGGGTGATAGCCGATGCCGACCATCGACCTGATCCAGTCGCGCCGCTCGTCATCGCTGGCCAGCGGCCGGTCGGGCAGATTAAGCCCGGTGACGTGGCTGGCCAGGGGTTCGGCCTCCCACACCTGGTCAAACATGCGGGTCAGGATGACCAGCCGCTCCAGATCGCGCTCGTCAGACAGCAGACGGTGGTCGATGATTGGCTTGTCCTGCGGATCGCGGCTGCGCAGGCGGATCTCACCCCGGCTGTAGGGGCGCATGTTGTTGCCGCCGATAGTGATGCCGGGCCGCTTGGCCATGCCGGGCGCGCCGCTGCTGAAATCGAGCGCCAGGGCAAGGACGCTGACGGAAAGGTCCGCCTCGTCCAGCGATGGATCGGACTTGAGCCCGGCCATGACGTGGACCGCCGGACTGGCCATCGGCCCGTCCTTGCGCAGGAACCAGCGCAGGAGATCCCGCCCGATCGTCCAGGGGCCGAAGGGGCTGTTGTAAGTCGGCATGTCGATGAAGCGACTGGTCGAGACGCCGTTGTGATCCTGCAGGTTCTGGCCGACCGGGAGATCCGCGACAACCGGGATGCCAAGGTCGGCAAGGTGCGCGGCGGGCCCGATGCCTGAGCGCATCAGCACGCCGGGGCTTTGCAGGGTGCCAGCGGACACGATTACCTCGCGCGCAGCGAAATCGCGGACCTCGCCCCCGACAGTGGCCCTGACGCCGACTGCCCGGCCATCACGGATCAGAACCCGGTCAGCCATGGCATCGGTGACGATCCTGAGGTTGGGGCGGCCGCGTGCCTGCTGGAGGAAGGAAACCGCAGTGCTCTGGCGCATGCCGCCGGGGGCGGTGGAGTAGATGTCATAGACGCCGAACTGGTCCCCGGCGCAGTATTCATCGAGGTGCGGGACGCCGCAGGCCTCGAACGCGCCGATGACCGCATCGCAGATCGGGTGGCGCACGTTCGCGCGGCCAACCTTCATTGGCCCGTGCTTGCCATGCCACTGGCTGTCGGGTCCGATAAAGTTTTCGGACTTGAGGAAGTAGGGCAGCATGGTGTCCCAGCCCCACCCGGTCGCGCCGGCCTCTACCCAGCGATCATAATCGCGGCGGTTGCCGCGCACATAGACCATGCCGTTGATCGAGCTTGATCCGCCCAGCATCTTGCCGCCCGACCATCCCGTCACCCGTCCGCCAATCGTGGGATCGGGCTCGGTCATGTAGGACCAGTCATACCGCGGGCGCTGCATCATGGCGTAGGAGCCTGCCGGCATCCGCACGAACAGCTCCTTCGTCCGATCCTTGCCCGCTTCGAGCAGGATAACCCGGGTCTTCGGGTTTTCGCTGAGCCGGGCAGCGAGGACAGCGCCCGCGCTGCCCGAACCGACGATCACGAAATCGGCTTCGTCATTCACTTGGCGGCGTCCTCGTCCATTGTCGCTATTGTCCGGCATGCATCGCAGGCGGTGTCATCCCATTGCCATCCAGATATTCTTGGGGCGCAGGAATTCGCGCAGGCCATGAATGCCACCAAGCCGGCCTACCCCGCTTTGGCCGACCCCGCCGAACGGAATTGCAGCCGGAATCCCGGTGAAGCCGTTGACCCAGACATTGCCCGCAACCAGCGCCCGGGCGCAGCGGTGGGCCCGCTTCAGGTTCTGGGTCCAGACATAGCCCGCCAGCCCGAATTCGGTATCGTTCGCAAGGGCGATCGCCTCTTCCTCGGTATCGAACGGCATGACCGCCAGCACCGGGCCGAAGACCTCGCACTGCGACAGCTCGGACTTGTGCGCGACGTCAGCAAAGACGGTCGGCTGGATGAAATAGCCACCCGCAAGATCGCCACCCATGCGCTCGCCACCGGCCAGCAGGCGCGAACCATCGGCCTTGGCGCGCTCGATCATGCCCATGATGCGCTGAACCGCGCGATCATCGATCACCGGGCCGATAACCGAGGCCGGATCGGTGGGATCGCCCACCGGCAAGGCCCTCGCCGTGGCGGCAAGGCGTTCAAGCACGGCCTCGTAGATCGCGCGCTGGACCAGCAGCCGGGTGGGGTTGATGCACCCCTGCCCGGCATTGTTGACGATACCGGCCAGGCCCATTTGCGCGAACGCATCGAGATCAGCATCGTCGAAAACGATCGAGGCCGATTTGCCGCCCAGTTCCAGTTGCACCGGGGTCATGTTCTTTTGCGCAGACGACAGGATGTGCCGTGCCGTCGCCCCGCTGCCGGTGAAGCTGATCTTGTCGATCCCGGGATGGCTGGTCAGCGCCGCGCCGCCTTCCGGCCCGCCGGGGACGATGTTGACGGTTCCTGCCGGAAGACCGGCCTCAAGGCACAGTTCGCCAAAGCGCAGCGCCGCATAGGGGGCGAGTTCCGGCGGCTTGACCACGATCGCATTGCCCGCCGCCAGTGCCGGGGCCAGAACCATGCCAAGCGCATAGACCGGGCCATTCCACGGGATGATGACGGCAACGACGCCGTAAGGTTCGTCAAGTGTGTAATCCAGCGCATCGCCCGGCCAGGTGGAAATCACCTCGCCGCCGATCTTGTCGGTCCAGCCGGCATTGTAGAGGAACAGGTCGGCAGCGACGTGCGGGCCATATTGCTGGGTGGCCACGACGACGCCGTTGTCGATCACGGACAGGCGCGTGAGTTCTGCAGCATTTTCGCGCAGCAATCCGGCCAGGCGGATCAGGCAATCGCGCCGCTGGTCCCGCGGCATTCCGGCCCAGAGCGGGGCCGCCTTGCGGGCTGCGGCCACGGCCTCGTCAATCTCTCGCGCGCCTGCCAGCGGGACTTCGGCGGTGGGTTGCCCGGTCCCGGCGTAGACATGGGTATGCGTGCCGCCACTGGCACTTTCGACGTGCCGGTCCCCGATCAGGAGAGCGCGGCGCGGAAGGGTGGCGCTGTCAGGATGCGTGATCATGCTGGTGCCTCCTCAACCTACAAGATAGCCGCCATCGACGGCCATGATATGGCCGGTCATGTAGCTCGACGCAGGGCTGGCAAGGAACAGGATCGCACTAGCCAGCTGGATCGGCTGGGCAATGCCAAGCAGCAGGCGGCCCGGCATCATGATCGGCCCCTTGGGAACGAAGTTGCGCGACGGGTCTGTCTGCATCTTCTTGGCACCGCCCGTGTCGACGCCACCGGGCATGACCGCGTTGATGCGGATGCCATCTGCGGCAAATTCCGTGGCGGTCGACTTGGTGATCGAATTCACGCCGGCCTTCGAGCTGTCATAGTGGACGTTGTTAACGATGGTCGGCAGGGCCGTGCCGATGGTGGAGATATTGACGATGGCACCGCCCCGTTCCTTGCCCTGGTCACGCATGACCTTGATCACTTCGCGCATGCACAGGAAAGTGCCGCGGGTGTTGACCGCGTGCATCTTGTCCCAGTCTTCGACGCCCATTTCGAAGAAGTCCGCCTTGGGGCGGTAGGCCGCATTGTTGACCAGAATGTCGACGCCGCCAAAGGCCTCGCGCGCCTTGGCCACCATCGCCTTCACCTGGGCTTCGTCGGACACGTCGCAGGCGACGGCGATCGCCTCGCCCCCTTCGGCAGCGATCGCATCGGCCACCCGCTGCCCGTCGGCTGGGACGAGATCGGCGATGACTACCCTGGCCCCCGCCTTGCTGAACAGGTGGGCGGTTGCCTCGCCAATGCCGGAACCGGCGCCGGTAATGATCGCGACCTTGCCGGGAACCGAAAACAGATCGCAGATTGCCTGGGTGTCGACTGCCATGGGAATGCCTTTCAGGAAACGAGGAAGCCGCCGTCGACTGCGATCAGCTGGCCAGTAATGTAGCGCCCGGCCGGCGCGGCGAGCAGCAGGGCAAGGCCGGTCACGTCATCGACCTTGCCATAGCCGCCAAGATGACGGGCGGGATCGGCACCCGGCCCGGTGGGGCGCAGGCCGGACGGGATTGTCTCGGTGATGATCGCACCGGGCAGGATGGCATTGGCCGTGATCCCGTCCCCGGCAAAATCCAGCGCACAATTGCGGGTGAACTGGTTGAGCCCGGCGCGCGATGCGGAATAGGCGCCGTTGCCGTTCAGGACCGGATGGACCGAGCCCATCGTGGTGATGTTGATGATCCGCCCGCCGCCGCGCTGCTGCATCGATGGCACCACCTCACGCGTGACGACAAAGGCGCTGCGCAGGTTGATCGCCTGAACCCGGTCCCATTCCTCTGCCGAGGTTTCGAGGATCGGCTTGTTGTGGTTGACCACCGCGCCATTGATCAGAATGTCGATGCCGCCATGAGCAGCGATGACCGAGACAACCAGCTCCTGCAGCGATGCTTCGCTGGTGATGTCGCAGGCTTTGGCAGAAACACCGGCAGGGAGATCGGCCAGCGCGGCCACGCGATCGGCCTCGTCGGCAAGGACGACGTTCGCCCCGGCTGCTGCCATGGCGAGGCCCGCCCCCTTGCCCATCCCCACGGCACCGCCGGTGACCAGCGCCACCTTGCCGGACAAGTCGAACATCGGCGCAATCTGCCCCGCGAAATCAGCATTCATGGCACTCTCCCCACGCCGGGCCAGCGGCTGTCCGCCGTCAGGCCCTGCGGTTCATCCGTTTTGCGGCACATCGTCGTAGATGCGCAACGCGTCCCCGCTAAGCATCACATATTCGGTGTAGAGGCCCAGCATCTGGCGGGTATCGACATAGGCGTAGCGCAGCTGGCCGTTCATGACCGACCCCATCATTTCGGTGCGCAGGCCCTTGGCTGCGGCGACCCGCTCCATCCCCGCCCAGGTCTCCTCGTCCATGATCCGGCGCCCCAGATGGTGAAGCACCAGATCACCGGCGGGCGGCAGCGGAAAATCGGTGTAGAGCGCAGGTGCGCCTTCACCGCAGACGATCACCTCAACCATGGTTTGCCCGGTCCAGGCGTGAAGCGTCTCCATCCAGTCGCTCGATCGCTTGCGCCGGACCTGCGTGATGCCGAAGCGGTCACGCAGGGCAGCTGATGCGGCATCGATGTCCCGCGACAGGTAGCCGAACTGGTAGAAGTGCCCCATCGGCAGCACGTCTGCCACGGTCAGACATCCCACAGCAGGTGAAGCTGGGACACGCCGTTGACACTGCCCATGTGCGAGACTGGCGGCCTGGCGGGATCGATCCGGAATTCGGGCACCCGGCGCATCCACTCTTCAAGGAAGACCTTCAGCTCGGCCCGGGCCAGGGGCTGGCCGAGGCACTTGTGCGGGCCATTGCCGAAGGTGTTGTGGCTGCCGCCACCGGGTGCAAAATTGCCCGGCCGGTCGAAGTCGACAGTGAGCGGATCGGGATAGCGCCGCTCGTCGATCGAGGAAGCGCCGATCGGGACCATGACCATCTCGCCCGCCTTCATCGTGACCCCGTCCCGCTCGACATCTGAAAGGATCAGGCGACCGGTGTTGGACAGGCCGAAGCGGCGGAAGTATTCCTCTGCCGCTGCCGGGATGATGTCCGGGTCGTCGCGCAGGCGGCGCTGATGCCCGGGATGTTCGGCCAGATGCCAGGCGACGAAGGACAGAAGGTTGGCCACAGTGTCCAGCCCGCCAAAGTAGACCAGCAGGGCCATGCCGATCACTTCGTGTTCCCCGCCGAAGCGCGGATTGTCACGCCAGCGGGTAATCGCAGTCAACATGTCGTCGCCGTCGCCAGCGTACCGTTCTGCCATGACCCCGTTCAGGTACCCGACGATCGGCCCGAGCGCAGCCATGCGCGCCTCGGCGTTGTCGGCATGCATGAAAGCCTTGCCCCACTCGACGAACTGCTCGCGCTTTTCGGCCGGGAGGTCGACAATGCCGAGGAACATGGCCGGCGGCATTACTTCGGCAAAGTCCTTGCGAAAATCGCACCGGCCGGTGGCAATGACCTTGTCGATCAGTTCGTTGGTCAAAGCACGCGCCTGCTCACCCATCTCGGCCACCTTGCGCGGGGTGAAAAAGGGGTTGAGCACGGCGCGATAGCGGGCATGCAGCGGCGGATCGACCGTCAGCGGCGGCATCTTGATCGGCGATGCCTCACGCGGGATCGTGAATTCCTCGTGGCTGAAGATGGCGAAATTGTCCTGCACCCATTTCACGTCCTCGAACCGGGTGACGATCCAGTGCCCGCCGTAGCGCGGGGTCCAGACAATGTCGGGGCCGTTCTGGAGTTCGCGCAGCACATCATAGACAGTGCCGTTTTCCAGCCCCGCAGGATGCATGTAATCGAAATCGACGACCCGATCTGTGGGGACGTGTTCAGGCTTTCCCACCGTGGCGAATGATGTGCCGCCCATACCGATGCTCTCCATCCGGCTGAGTCGCCGCGCCGGCGCCAGCTCTCAGCCGGAAAGCTACAAGACACATTTCTTAATTACAATGCCTGCAGCGCTCTTGCGCGTCGTTTGCGCTGTTATCGTCAACGCGATATGGGCAGCGAGTTATGCCGAGCAGCCAGCCCGAGAACTCACTTGCCCCCTTGACCGAAGCCTTCTCGCCGGGCGCGCTTGCGATCATGCGCGCGGCAGAGCGACTGATGGGCAAGCACGGGATCGAAGGTGTCTCGATGCGCCAGATCACACTTGCAGCAAAGATGGCCAACAATTCAGCAATCGCTTATCACTTCGGCGATCGCAACGGCTTGCTGCAGGCCATTTCCGAATGGCGTGCCGAGCCCGTTGCGGCGGAGCGGGACCGGCTGTATCGCGCTGCACGAGACGAAGGCACGCTGGATAGTCCTCGCAGCTTGGTGCGGATCATAACGCGTCCGGTCCTGTCGATTCGGGACAGCGATGGCACACATCCCCATGCCGCCTTTGTCAGCCAGATGCTGCGTTCGCGGCTTGGGCGTGAGATCAGGCAAACCCTGTTCCGGCCATCTGGCCTCATGGACGAGTTGCTGCACCGCCTGCGCAGTCACTCCCTTGACCTGCCGCGCACGTTGTTCGACTTTCGCCTGCGGACAGCTTCGCTTGCGTTCTACGATGCAGTGGGCGAACGCGACCGTATGGCCGAGGATGACCCTGCATGGCTCACCAGCGATAGCGAAGCCTTCCTCAATGAACTGGAAGACATGGTCCTGGCGGTCGTGTTCCGACCGCCAGGACCAGCACTTGAAAGCTAGCGATCAGAGCATGACCATCCCGCCATCGACGTTGATGGTCTGGCCAGAGACGTAACGGCTTTCATCGCACGCCAGAAATACGGCCACCGGGCCGATGTCGGTTTCCGCATCGCCCCAACGGCGCAACGACACCTCAAGCAGATTCTTGGCCGCTTCCTCGGGAAAGTCGGCCAGCCACTTCTTGGCGGCAGGTGACATGGCTGAGGGGTTGATCACGTTGACACGGATATTGTCGGGCCCCCATTCCCGGGCGACCGTTCGGCTGAGGCCGCGGATGGCCTCCTTGGTGGCACCATAAATCGAATAGCCCGGCGGCGCGACAATGCCCTGGCGCGAACCGAAATTTATGATCGACCCGCCACCGCGCGCCACCATATGCCGGCGCACTGCCTGCATGTAGTAGATTGATCCATAGAGCCCTGATTCTACGGTCGCAGCGATCGCCTCGTCGTCGTAGTTGTCGAACATCATGCCGGGGACCGTCGTCTGGGCATTGTTCACCAGGATATCGATTCCGCCGAAGGTCTGGACGGTAAACTCGGCCACTTTCTGCGCATCGGCCCGCGAGCGGGCATCAGCCGGATGCAGTGCGACCGTGGCACCCCGCGCTTCCAGGTCAGGCACTACCGCCTGCAACTTTTCCGGTGTACGCCCGGTCAGCACCAGCGATGCGCCTTCGCGGGCGAATGCCTGGGCAATGCCTAACCCCACCCCCTGCCCGCCGCCGGTGATGATCGCGACCTTTCCGCTCAATCGTCCCATGTCGTCTCTCCTTGTCTGGTAATCACGCCATGTATGGTAGTCGGGCGTTGTCCGGGTCAGGCCTGGTGAGCCACGGACGGCTGACCCAGAAACCGCTTCCGATAGGCATCGAAGCCGGGGCTCACCGCCGTCCAGTCCACGCCGAACGGTTCGAATGTGTATTTGTGACGGCCATATCGGTCGGAATCGTTGGCCGGATCCGTCAGCCAGGCCCGCATCGCTGCCTCGGCCTCTTCCGTCCAGGCGAAGCCCCAATCGGCATAGCATGCCCGCAACGACCCGATCGGTTCGGCAATGAATTCCGAGAACCTGATGTGCCTGACGCGGGGATCGGCCATAGCCGGCTCAGACAGGACAGCATCGATCCGCGCGGCGAAGTCAACGAGGTAGCCTGCCGCCAAGGTCCGGCGATCAAGCGCACCGCCAGTGATCCCATCGTAGACCACAGCTGCTATTGCGAGGTTGGACGGAAGGAATGCTTCGGGTTCCCGATGCGGAAACAGGCAGCGGGCATCGGGGAACACCGTGAACAGTTCCGTGAGATGGCGCTGGTGCTCGATCCCCTTCAGCACCCACCGCCGCTTTGGCTGGCGCCACTGCTGATGCTGCAGGAACTGCTTCATGAAGCGATAGGCCTCGGTAAAGTCGCCGCCCCCTTCACGTATGGCGAGCGTGGGCGCATCACACAGCGCAACGGGGTAATTGTCGAACAGGGCAAGGGTGAGGACCTCCTCGTCCTCGATCAGCGTCTCGGCGCCTTCGTCCCAATAGGGATGGAGCGACAAGATGCCCGGACAGCGATCGCAGAAATGCTCTGCCACGCGCGCTGCGGCGGCCTTGCGCGCTGCCGTGACGGGGCGCTCGCCCGGTGGTGGGGATGGCTCGTAGACTTGCCAGGCATGCAGCGCGCGGTTTGCCGGATCGGCAGCCAGCAAGGATTGCTGGATCGAGGTACCCGTACGCGGAAAGCCGATGATGAACACCGGATCGGCGATCACCTCGTCCAGGATTTCGGGATGCGCGGCGATGTCGCGCGCGATTGTGAGACGCCGTGCGAGCAGCTTGACCAGCTGGCGCCTCGTCGCGAGCGCCTGGGCAACTGAAAAGCTGCCCCCGGAGCGCAGGGCAGAGATCAATGACGCCGCGCGGATTTGCAGTCCTTCATCGACCAGCCCGAGAGTGCCGGACGCGATTTCGGCTGATGCCAGGATCGATTCCGTGGCGAGCAGCCGGTCGATCTCGGTGGGACCGCGGCCCAGTCCCGCCACGTCAGACCTCCAGCCGACCGAGGTAACTGGCGCGACGTCTGGCGACCTGTTCGGCGCGCTCTTCGAGCGTCACCCGCTTTGCGCCGGCAGTCGCCGCTGCGACGTCCTTCAGCTTGACCAGGCTTTCACTCAACAGGACGGGCAGCTCGTGGGCAAGCGTGGCGCGGGGAACACCTTGCCAACGGTGCAACAGGATGGTTTCGTTAAGACCGCCAGTGTCAAGCCAGTTATGAATCCCGGGATCGCGAGGGCCGATGACGAAGGTGAAGTTACCGTCCTGATCCGGCGCCATCTGTGCATTGTTGAGCGAGCCAAGGGCGCGATCAGGCGCGATGCTGCGGTGCCACCAGTCGTGCACAACGATGTCCCGGAACGCCGCATTGCCGGAATTGACCTTGATCACATAGGCTTCGTCGTCAGCAATCCGCAGCGTGCCGTAGCAGCCGAACTGTGAGCGAAGGCCGCCAACACCCCCCGATGGGGTCGGCGGGATCAGGCGGTTGGCCGGCTTGCCGTGCGTCAGCATGGTGAACCAGAAATAGAGCGGCACATCCGCCAGCATCCACTGGATGGCCCGATAGGCCATCTCGTCCTCGCTGATCGGGGCTACCCCGCCCGGGTTGAGCCGCGTGACCCGCAGCGCATTAGCCCGCTCGGTGTCCCAGTCCCCTAACGCATCCCGCACGAACAGGAACATGGCGCCGCGCTGCGTCTGGAGGTGATTTGGCCGGCCATTCGCGGGCTGGTCGTCTACCGTCACGGTGAAGCTGCCATCCGGCGCAACGACCAGATCCTCGTTGTCGAGACTGGCAAGAGTGACCGACGTGCCGCTATTGCCCACCACGGTCCACGAGACGTCGGCCGGTCCGGTGCCAAGCCGCCTGCCGTCGACGCGGTAATGGCCGCCATGCTCAACCGGAATGAGGCGGTAGCCGTTGTCCGGATTGTCCCCGCCAATCCGCGCCGAGGGCACCCGATGGCCGAACCATTCGTGCTCGATCATCCAGTTCTGGAAAATCCGCGGATGTTCCGGATCGCTGTTGCAGGCCTTGTTGATGTAGTTCAAGCCCCACTCGGGGATGAAATCGTCCAGCAGCGAAAGCGCCTGCTCGCTCGCGTTCTGCGAAACGGCCGACCAGAGGAATCGGGCTTGTTGCATGGCCGCCCGGACATCATCACGCGCCAGCAGCTTGAGCGACTTCTGCTCAACCCAGACCTGATCGGCCGTGGCAATCGGATTGGTGCGCGACAGGAAGTAATCGTCCGTCGCGATCCATTCGGGAATCGTTGCCATTCGTGCACTCTCCAGCGATTGTTTTGCGCAGGATCATGCGGGCAGTCAGCCTAGCCCGCAATGGCATCCCGCTGTAATCGCATGTGCAATGGCAGCCTGCCTGGTTGGTCAGGCCACGTCCCATTCCAAGTGGAGACCACTCATCGTATTGATGATGCCGGTTGCCATCCGGGGCGAGGTGCCCTCAACAATGCGGCAATCAGGCATGGTTCCGATCCACTCTTCGAGAAAGATGCGGATCTCGCGCCGTGCGAGGCGGGCGCCGAGGCAGGTGTGCGGGCCAGAGCCGAAGTTGACATGGCGCCGTTTCTGCCGGCGCGGATCGAAGCGCATCGGATCGGGATTCACGCGTTCATCCAGGCCGGAGAGCGGGAAGATGCCAAGGATCTGATCGCCCTTGCGCAGCAACACACCGGCAAATTCCAAGTCTTCGCGCACCAGCCGAGCAAGATTGCTGGTCCCGAAGCGGCGGTTGATCTCGTCTACTGCAGCCTCATGCAGTTCAGGATGCTCGCGAAGATCGCGCTGTAGTTCGGGATGTCGGGCAAAGTGGTTCATCGCGAAGCTGGTGGTGTTGATCACCGTATCCAGCCCGCCGGTGACGACCAGCTGGACCACGTTGTGCCGCTCGGTCGGCGTGAGATCGCGACCCATTACCTGTGCACTGACCAGCATGGACACGAAGTCATCGCCCGGCCTCGCCTGCCGGTCCTGGATCAAATCGGCGATATAGGCGTGTGCTTCGGCCTGCCCCGCCTCCATTTCCGGCTGCCCCGGGACCATCCGCTTGGCCAGATTGAGCAGATAGGGGGCTTCGCTCTCGGGCATGCCGAGCAGGTTGAGGAAGGTGATGATCGGCATCACCCCGGCGAAGTCGTTCATGAAATCGCAGCGCCCCAGCGGGCGCAGGCGTTCAATGATCTCGACCGCCGCAGCCCGGGCGCGGATGCTCGCCTGGTTCAGGGAGGCCGGGGTGAAGGCCTGCGAGACGAGCTTGCGGAATGGCGCGTGCTCAGGCGCGTCCAGCTGGCTTGGCCCGGTGTGCGGGATGATGCCGCTCGGCACGAAGGGTTCGAGATTGGAGAACGCTGCCGGGTTGACCAGCATCGCGGCCATGTCGTCATGCCGGGTAAGTACCCAGTGGCCGCCGTGGCGCGGGGTCCAGAAGATGTCCGGATGGCTGTCCTGAACCGCTTTCCACGCGGCGAAGATATCATCGGTATAGCCGTTCACCAGCCCGGGGATGTTGTAGAGGTCGAAATCACGGACCAGATCTGCTGGCACGTGGTCAGGAACCGCCGCAAGGCTGCTGTGAATGTTCATGGCTGATCCTCTACCTTGTTTTTGAGGTACGCTAGGCAATGTGACGCAGGTTTCGATCCCCAATTATGGATGGGCCAGCATCGCGGCGGAAAAGCAAGCGGGCTGGCCACATCGCCGTACTGCGGCCAGCCCATATCACGACGGTGATGCCGGCAGTCAGACGCGCATGAAGCGCTTGCCGTTGTCGTACATGATCGCCCGCGCATCTTCATCGGACAGTTCGGTCAGGGCTTCGATGAAGAAGTCACGCGGTTCGGGCACGCCTTCAGCATGGGGATAGTCCGAGCCCATGAGGATGCATTCGGACGTGCCGATCTTGTCGACGATGCCTTTCACATCGTCTTCCGGATAGGCGACCGCAAAGCAGTGGCGCTTGAAGATCTTGCTCGGCCGTTCCGACAACTGGCCGCACGGCCAGTAGCCGTTCTTTGCCATGCCGCGCATCTTGTCCATCTTCTCGAGGAACCCGGGCACCCAGTTGGCGCCGTTTTCGACGCTGGCGATGCGGATATTGGGAAAGCGCGCGAAGAAGTTGTGGTAGATGATGTTGGCCAGCGTGATCTGCACTGGCAGTTCGGAATAGCAGAACATCCACTGCCACGCGGTCTGCCCGGTGCGGCGCGACTGCAACGGCTTTTCGCCGAATTCGCGGATCAGCGGGTGCATGAAGTTGGCTTCGGATACGTGGAAGGTTACCGCCACGCTTGCGTCGTTGAGGATCTGCCAGACTGGATCGAAATAGGGATCGGCCGGTGACTTCCCACCCGCCGGGCCCATCGGCATGCAGACAACTCGTACCCCGCGTTCCACCAGCCACTTGGCCTCGGCAATGGACGTTTCCAGATCCCACAGGCTCAGCAGGCCGGTGGTGAAAAGGCGGTTTTCGTAGGCGAAGCCCCATTCGTCATGCACATATTCGTTATAAGCGTGGAGGATCGCATTGCCCGTGGCGTTCTGCGGATAGTATCCGAAGGTGGAGACGAATTCGCCGACGAAGACGATCGAGCCTTCGACTCCGAATTCATCCAGCTTGGCCACGCGGCCAGCGGGAGTCATCATGTCCTCGGTGGGCTGGAGCCAGCCTTCGACGTTGGACTTGCCCTCCTTCATGGCTTGCAGCCATTCCTTCAGTCGGCCGGGCGGGGGAACCAGCCCTTCCGCATTCGCTTCGGCATTTTCTACCATCCGGTCACCCAGATGGAGGCCGAAGCGACCGTCGGGCCCGACCTTGCGAGCCGGCAGCCATTCGGCATGCAGTTCGGCAGGCAGGTACTTCTTCATGAAGTCATAGTTGCGCTCATGAATGTGGCTGTCACAATCAAATATCGGTCCGGTATAGACCTTGGTCGGCTGGAAGGTGGGGGCGGTGGCCATGTATCTCTCCTGTCGCGTCTGCGCTGGGTGCAGCATATGCCTCCTCCCCATCCGGCGGGAGGGGCCATTGCCCTTTGGGGTGTGCGCGGCCAATCATGATCGCATGCATGATCGCCAGCTCTCATTGGTGCGATATCGCCACCCCCTCGCCTTTCCTCTTGATGAGGCGGGCCCTAAGTCCGAGGCGGACACTGGGAAAATGCTGTCAGTAAAGGGCAGGAAGTGGCGCGAATGGCTGAAATGATACCTGTCCAGCCTTGGGACGGAACAGACGCTGGGCGCCTGATGCAATTGGATGAAATGAGCCCGGACAGCTTCACGAACCCCTTCTCCGGCGTCCGAACGGACAGGCATCTCTATGGTGGCCAAGTGCTCGCCCATGCTCTGCTGGCGGCCTCCCGCACCGCGCCCGACCGCGCCATCCACTCGCTCCACGGCTACTTCCTGCGCGCCGGCGATGGACAGCACCGGGTGTCATTCGATGTCGAACGGACCCGCGATGGCCGCAGCTTCAGCACGCGCCGCGTGGTGGCGCGGCAGCGGGGTGAAGCCATCTTCCACATGGAATGTTCGCTCCATGGGCCCGACCGGCGCGGGCTGGAACACCATATCGCCATGCCCGACATTCCGCCGCCCGAAGACCTGCCGACTCTCCAGGAATATGCCCAGGCGACCGGCGAACCCAATGCCGTTCGCGCCTGTATACGCCTTGGGCCGATCAGTCTGGTCGAGATCAAGCTCGTCAACCCGGAGTCGCTGACACGCCGGGAACCACACCCCCGGCGGCGGATCTGGGTGCGCATACCAAGCGCCGCATCGACCGCCGATCCGCTGATACACACCGCCTTGCTCGCCTACCTGTCAGACTTCTGGCTTGCCGGAGCTACTCTTGCGACACATGATGTTTCGTATGGCCTGACCGACCCGCACATGGCCAGCCTTGACCACGCCCTGTGGATCCATCGCCCCGGCAGGGTCGATGACTGGCTGTTTTACGAGATGGACAGCCCATCGGCCTGTAACTCGACGGGGCTGGCGCGCGGGCTGATCTACAATCGAGACGGAGTCTTGCTGGCCAGCAGCGCGCAGGAAGCGCTGCTGCGCGTGGCTCCCGAATTGGATGGAGCCTGACCCGACAAGCCGATGCTGCTGCATCGGTGATGCGATCACGCGCGCACGTTCTTTCCTCATGACGCCAGTCGCGGCAAGGTTGATCATTGGCCGGGCTGACCGGGAAAGGCACCAGGAGAAGACATGTCCGAATATCGCGGCAAATGGCTGTATGAACCGCAGCAGATTCTGTTCGACGTTGAAGACGCGGTCGCGACGATCACTTTCAACCGGCCGGACAAGCGCAATTCGCTTAATGGCCAGATGCTCAAGGAAATGCGCGACGCCCTTCTTGAGGCGGATGATCGGCTGGACATCAACGCCATCGTCCTTTGCGGCGCGGGCAAGGATTTCTGTGCTGGCTATGATCTTGAACAGGCCTACGAAGGGCGCGGCGAAAAGACCGAACTGGGCAACTACCAGTATCGCCAGGCCGGGCAACGCTTCGATGATGACTGCTTTTCGATGGAACGGACCCAGGAGAACGCCTTGGTCATCCCGGCGATCCACAAGCCCGTCATCGCAAAGGTGCATGGCAACTGCCTGGCTGGCGGAACCGACATCGCACTGCAGTGCGACCTCGTCATCATGGCAGACGATGCGCGCATCGGCTTTCCCGCCACGCGCGCCAACGGCTCACCGCCAGCGCACATGTGGATCTATCACTGCGGGCCGCAGTGGGCCAAGCGGATGCTGTTCACCGGCGACAAGATGAGCGGTGCGGATGCAGTCAAGATCGGTCTAGCCCTTGAATCATGGCCGGCCGAAGAACTGGACGAGGCTGTCACCCTCCTCGCCCGCCGTGTTGCGGCGGTTGATCAAGAACTGCTTGCCGCGCACAAGCGGATCGTGAACCTGGCGCTCGAACAGATGGGCGCCAATACGATCCAGCGGCTCGCCGCCGAAGTGGATGCTCGGGCTCATCTCGCCACTGGGCCGCGACGAATGCAGTTCAAGTCCGACATGAAGGAGCACGGCCTCAAGACAGCGCTGACTAACCGGGATGCGCCGTTCGGGGATGGCTTCGTGCGGGTGCGTTGAACGGAGCACCCGGCAGCCACACTCAGCCGAGCGTGGCAAGCTTGGTGTTGAGATAGGCCTGCAGGCCTTCCACCCCACCTTCCGAGCCATACCCGCTTTCCTTGATGCCGCCGAAGGGTGTTTCCGGGGTCGACACGGTCAGGTTGTTGATGCCGATCATCCCGGTCTGCACGCCGTGCATGATGCGGTGGGCAGAGGCGAGGCCAGTGGTGAAGGCATAGCCGGCCAGCCCTGCTTCAACCGCATTGGCCCGCGCGATGACCTCGTCGAGCGAGGCAAAGGTCTGGATCGGCATGATGGGGCCGAAGCATTCATCGGAAAACAGGAGCGAATCCTGGTCCAGCCCGGCGATTACGGTCGGAGCAAAGTAATTGCCCGCTTTGCCGCGCCGCGTGCCGCCGGCCAGCACTTTGCCACCGTGCGCCTCGGCATCGGCGACGAACCGCTCCATCGCCTCCACGCGCCGGTCGTTGGCCAGAGGGCCCATCTGGGTCTGCGCATCGAGGCCGGAACCCAGCTGCAAGGCATTTGCACGGGCGGCAACGTCTGCTGCAAACCGCTCTGCCAGGCTTTCATGCACGAAGAACCGCCCGGGGCTTACGCAGACCTGTCCTGCATTGCGGAACTTGGCCCCGGCAAGGCTCGCCACGGCAAGATCATAGTCGGCGTCGGCGCAGACGATAACCGGGGCGTTGCCGCCCAGTTCCATCGTTGCCCGCTTCACCCCGTCTGCCGCAAGGCGCAGGAGGTGCTTGCCGACAGCGGTCGACCCCGTGAACGAGATCTTGCGGATCGCAGGGGCAGCGATGAGCCGGGCTGAGACGTCCGCCGGATTGCCGAACATCAGCTGGGCGCAACCTGCCGGCAGGCCTGCATCGTGCAGCGCGCGCATCATGGCAACGGCGGTGCCGGGGGTTTCCTCTGCCGCCTTGAGGATAACGGTGCATCCTGCGGCGAGCGCGCCCGCCACCTTGCGGGCGGGGGTCAGTGATGGGAAGTTCCACGGCGTGAAGGCAGCGCAAGGACCGACCGGTTCGTGCAGGACGATATGTTCGACCCCGGTCACCCGACCGGTGACGACGCGACCATACACGCGGCGACCTTCTTCGGCATACCAGTCGAACAATTCGGCCGAATGCGTAAGCTCGCCGCGCGATTCCGCCAGCGGCTTGCCCTGTTCCAGCGTCAGGATGCGGGCGTGGTCGTCCATCCGTTCGCGCAGTAGATTGGCGGCGCGGCGCAGGATGTTGCTGCGTTCGAACGGGCTGATGGCGGCCCAGGCCGGAAAGGCGCGGTGTGCGGCGGCAACCGCTTCGTCAAGGTCTGCGGCGGTGGCATGGGGCAGTTGCGCCAAGGTTTTGCCCGTTGCCGGATCAAGCACTGGTTCACCTGCGCGGCCAGGCCCTGCCGGAATGAAACGGCCATCGATGTATAAAGCAAGTTCGCAGTACATCACCATTCCCTTGTTCAAACGCCCGAGCGGATCAGGTCGGCAGCCTTTTCGCCGATCACGATGGCCACGGCATTGGTGTTGCCCGATGGAACGGCGGGCATGATCGAAGCATCTGCAACCCGCAAGCCTTCGATGCCGATGACCCGCAGCGAGGAATCCACGACCTTGCCCATGGCTGCTGTACAGCTGGGGTGATAGATCGAACCGGCCGTTTCCCGTGCATAGGCCAGCAAGCTCTCGTCATCATCCCGCCCTGCCCCTGGCAAATACTCACTTTCGACGTAGCCGGCCAGTGCCGGTTGGCTGATAATTCCCCGGATCATCCGGAGGCCCGCCACGACGTCGCGCCGGTCCCGCTCACAGCCAAGGAAGTTTGCGAAGATCTCAGGCGCTTCAGCCGGATCCGGTGACAGGGCACGCACGTGACCCCGGCTCTCGGGCCTGAGGGGACAGGCCGACGCGGTGAAGGCCGAGAACGGGTGGAGCTTGTCGCCCATCTTGTTGGTGCTGAAAGTGATGAACAGCAGTTGCATGTCTGGCCGATCGTCGACCGCTTCGGACGAGCGCAGGAAGGCGCCAGCGTAACCTGCTGAAACAGTCAACGGACCCTTGCGCAGCAAGCCATATCGCAGCCCCACGCCAGCCATGCGAAGGAGCGAGGCCATGTCATCGTTGAATGTCAGCTTGCCCTTCGCCTTGTAGACCGTGCGGACCTGAAGGTGATCCTGCAGGTTGGCCCCGACCTCGGGGTTGTGATGAACCACCGGAATGCCGAGTGATTGCAGGTGCGCCCCGTCACCCACGCCGGAAAGCTGCAGGATATGCGGGCTGCCGAAGGCCCCGGCCGACAGGATGACCTCACGCCGGGCCGCAGCGGTGCGCAGGGTTCCGACCTCTGCCCATTCCACGCCCGTCGCACGGGTTCCCGCGAACAGGACACGCCGGACAAGTGCTCCAGTCACGATGGTCAGGTTCGTGCGGCCACGGGCCGGGTTGAGGTAGGCCACGGCCGTGCTGATCCGCCGCCCGTTGCGCGAAGTGGTCTGGTAATAGCCGACCCCTTCCTGCCGCTCTCCGTTGAAATCGGGATTGGCCGGGTAGCCTGCCTCCTGCGCCGCCGCGATGAACGCATCGCACAGGACATGCGGCTCGGTCGCATCAGATACGGCCTGTGGCCCTCCAACACCATGCCACTGGTTCGCGCCGCGCTGCTGGTCTTCGGAGCGGATGAAGTAAGGCAGGAGATCGTCATAGCTCCAGCCATGATTGCCGAGCCGCGCCCAGGCATCGAAGTCTTCCTTCTGGCCGCGGATATAGATCAGCCCGTTGATCGAGGACGAGCCCCCCAGCACCTTGCCGCGCGGCTGCCCAACCCGTCGATTGTTCAAGTTTGGCTCCGGCGCAGTCTCGTAAAGCCAGTTCAGCCGCTTGTGCTTGAACAATTTGCCATAGCCGAGCGGGATATGGATCCACGGATTGAGATCACGTGGGCCTGCTTCAAGCAACAGAACGCGGACAGAAGGATCCTCGGTCAGGCGGGCCGCTATCACGCAGCCTGCACTTCCGCCGCCAACCACGATATAGTCATAGGCTGCATCACTCATTTCAGGCATTTCAGCGCTTCCATGACTGCGGCGGCGATCGCCATGCTGGCGGTGAGGCCAGGCGATTCGATCCCGAACAGATTGACAAGGCCCTCCTGGCCATGGACGGCAGGGCCCTGGATCATGAAATCAGCCGCCGCTTCGCCCGGTCCGGATATCTTGGGGCGGATCCCGGCATAGCCAGGCTGCAACCGGGCAGGATCGAGGGCAGGCCAGATCCGTTGCGCGGCCGCGGCAAACTTGCTGTGGCGAGCGGGATCGACGGTGTAGTCGATCCGGTCGATCCATTCGACGTCGGGACCGAACCGCGCCTGACCGCCAAGGTCGAGCGTCAGATGCGTCCCCAGACCACCCGGTTCGGGCACTGGATAGATCAGGTGCGAGAAAGGCACCTTCCCCGAATGAGTGAAGTAGACCCCACGCGCCAGATGCAGCGGCGGAATGAAGGACGGATCAAGCCCCTCGATCGCACTGGCAAGGGCCTGAGCGCCCAGCCCGGCGGAATTCACCAGTATAGGGGCGCAGACGACGGGGTCGGCCTCGCCAGGGATGTGAACTTGCCACAGGCCTTCCGCGCGGCTGATCCGCTCCACGGGGGAATTGGCGACCAGCATCCCTCCATGGGCCTCTGCCTCGCCCAGCAAGGCTTGCATCAGGCTGTGGCTGTCAACTATGCCGGTCGATGGCGAAAGTAGTGCTCCAGCACAGGACAACTCGGGCTCAATAGCGCGGACTGCCGCCTTTTCCAACCAGACGAGGTCGTTCACACCGGCTGAAACAGCCGCCGCCTGGATCTTTTCCAGTTCTCCGAACTGTTCGTCATTGGCGGCAAAGATCAGCTTGCCCACCTGCCGATGCGGCACGCCACGTTCGACGCAGAAGGCATAGAGCATGTGCTTGCCCATGACACAGAGCCGTGCCTTCAGCGATCCTTCGGGATAGTAGATGCCGGCGTGGATCACCTCGCTGTTTCGGCTGCTGGTCCAAGAACCGAAGTCAGCCTCGCCTTCAAGGATCAGCGGTGCATGGCCTGCCAAAGCGAGCGCACGGCCAACTGCGAGACCGACCACGCCGCCGCCGACGACGATCGCATCGACCCGGTCGGTCATTGCCCGTTCTCGGGCACGCGGTGCTCCACATGGATCACGGTCATCGTCATCGTGGCGCAGAGGTGACGTTCGCCATCGCGCAGGACATAGACGTCCGCCGCCGTGGTGCTGATCCGGCGTCCGGCCGTGATGACCCGGCCTACCGCTTCTAAACGGTCACCACGAGCCTGACCGGTGAAGTGGATCGACTGCTGAAGAGTCATGCTGTCGCGTTCGGGCGCCATAGTTCTGCCGCTCAGCGAAGCGGTATACTCGGCGAGGGCGGAAGTGACAGTACCTTGGAACCAACCCGGCTGGTGACCAAATTCCGGCCTGCGGTCCAGCCCCAACACTACCCGTCCGGGCTCTACCGAGACCAGATCGATCCCGAACAGCTGGCGCAGCGGCGGGCTTTCCATCACTTGGCGGACTGTCGCTTCCGCCGCATCCTGATCGAGCCTTGAAGCCACCTTGCGTTCCTCATGCCCCTCGATAGACCGGCTTTCGCTTTTCCTTGAAGGCGTTGGTCCCTTCGCGGAAATCCTCAGTCCAGGTCATCAGGGCCTGGACCGCCGCCTCATATTCCAGGGCCTCATCATAGGACTGCGTGGGCGCGCTGTCGAACTGGCGCTTGATGTGGGCAAGGGCGATAGTCGGTGCGGTTGCGAAGCTGTCAGCCAATGCGCGGGCGCGGGCCTGGACCTCTGCCTGCGGCAAGGCCTCCAGCGCAAAGCCGAGCCTGACGGCCTCCTCGCCACTGACGAAGCGGCCGCTGAACGCAATTTCTTTGGCGCGCATGATGCCAACGTGCCGTTCAAGCAGCCAACCCGCGCCCCCGTCCATGGCGAGCCCGATGTGACGGAAGGCGAACTGGAAGCGGGCATTGTCGGCACAGATGATGAAATCGCACCCCAACGCCAAAGCGAAAGCCACGCCGATACACACACCCTCGACCGCCGCAATCACCGGCTTGTTGGTATGGACGACGCTGCGGGTCATCCG
Organism: Novosphingobium cyanobacteriorum; assembly: GCF_029436685.1. Lineage (GTDB taxonomy): Bacteria > Pseudomonadota > Alphaproteobacteria > Sphingomonadales > Sphingomonadaceae > Novosphingobium > Novosphingobium cyanobacteriorum. The sequence continues at coordinate 7,692 of NZ_JAROCY010000024.1, read as the reverse complement.
GTGCAGGGTGCGGTACTTGATCACGTTGCCGCGAACGCCGCCCGTGCCCATCTCGCCAACGTCAGCCCCGGCCGCAAAGTCTCCGCCTGCCCCCGTCAGGATAATCGCGCGGACATCGTCATCGTCCTGCAGTTCCTGGAACACGGTCTGGAACTGGTTGCGCATGGCCATCGTGATGGCGTTCTTGCGCTCGGGCCGGTTGATGGTGACGGTGGCGACACCGCCATCGCGGGTGACGTCGATCGACATCGCTGCATACTCCTGATTGTCCTGATTGGACCTTCTGGCCCATTCATGGCGGCTGACTAGCAGGGGCTGCACCTTCGGCCAGCCCGGAAGCCCCGCATATCGCCGCTGCGATAATGGGCAAAGGGGAGTTGGCGGCCCGGGCCCCCATCCCCACTAGATGCTTCGAAACTTGAGCGGGAACTGCAGTGCAGACTTTTGCGATTGAACCCCTGTCGTGGCCGGACCAGTCCGCCGAACTGCGCCGTAAGGTAAGGGATCTTGTTGCCCGGCATGTCCATCCGGCGAACCCGGCTGACCGGACCAATTGCTGGGCCGTTGCGGACCCGGCGTTCAGCCGTGTTCTGGGCGAGGCGGGTCTCCTGGGCATGACCTGGCCCAAAGAGTATGGCGGCCACGAACGCAGCCCGCTGGAACGCTATATCGTGCTAGAGGAACTGCTCGCTGCCGGCGCGCCCGTGGGAGCGCACTGGATTGCCGAGCGGCAGACCGGCACACTCCTCATGCGCTATGGCCACAAGGATGAATGCCGCCGCTGGGTGCCCGGCATGGCGCGCGGCGAAATCTACGCGTGTATCGGTCTGTCCGAACCGAATGCCGGATCGGATCTTGCCGCCGTGCGAACCACGGCGCGGCGGGACGGCGGCGAATGGGTGATCGACGGGCAGAAGGTTTGGACCACCAATGCCCACAATGCCCACGTGATGATCGCGCTGGTCCGCTCCGAGGAAGGATCGGAGCGCAATGCCGGACTGAGCCAGTTCATCATCCCGATGGACACGCCCGGTCTCACTGTCCGGCCGATCTATGACCTCACCGGCGGGCACGATTTCAACGAGGTGTTCTTCGATGGGGTGCGCCTTCCCGCAACCGCGCTGCTGGGGGTCGAGGGGGAGGGTTGGAAGCAGGCAACGGCAGAGCTGTCGCTTGAGCGCTCCGGGCCCGAACGGTACCTTTCGTGCCTCACCCTGCTGACCGAGCTGATCCGCGCCGTTGGGCCAAACCCCAGCGATTCGGTCCGTGCGCTGATCGGCCGGCTGGTGTCCGAGACATGGACCCTGCGACTGATGTCTGCCTCGGTCGCAGCGCAAATCGCCCAAGGGGTTGATCCGGCGCTGGAAGCCACGATCGTCAAGGATCTCGGCAACAGCTTCGAACAGGCCATGCCCGCCCTGATCCAGGCAGCGGTGGAAACCGACCTGTCGAGCGACACCGCCCTGCCGATCATGCTGGGGCACCTGCTCCAGGTGTCGCCATCCTTTTCGCTGCGCGGCGGGACGCGCGAAATCCTGAAGGGCATCATCGCCCGCAGTCTGGGACTGAGGTGATCCGATGAACGACCAACAGAACATGGTTGCCGACATGGTCAACAGCCTCTTCGCAGGCCTTGGGCCAAAGGCGACCGTCGCAGCAGACTGGCAGCAGATAGAGGAGTTGGGCCTTTCCACGCTGCTTCTGCCGGAAGCTGACGGCGGATTTGGCGGAACGTGGCAGGACGCTTTGATTGTGTTCCGGTTGGCGGGCTATCACGCCCTCGCCCTGCCAGTGCCCGAAGCAGTGATCTCCGCGCGGCTGGCAGCCGGCACATGCCTTTCCGGACGGGGCACCATCGCATCGCGGGCTGAGGGCACTATCGACGGCACAACTTTTACCGGCACGGTGCACGGGGCGGTCGCCAGCGAAGGTGCCGGTTTTATCGCTGCACCCGACAATACCGGGGGTACGATCCTGTTGGATACCGCCAACGCAAAGCGCACGGCGGCCACCAACCCGGCCGGGGAAAGTCGCGACGTCTGGCAGTTCGACGCTGCGCCCGCCGTGCGCGTTGCCGACGATGTCTTCGCACTCGGCGCCTTCGCCCGGGTTGCGCAGATTGCCGGCGGGCTGGACGCAGCGCTCGGCTTGTCGGTCGGCTATGTGAACGACCGCAATCAGTTCGGACGCCCCCTGGCCAAGTTCCAGGCGGTGCAGCAGTCACTTGCCACCTTTGCCTGCGAGTCGGCTGCAGCCAATTGCGCCGCGATGGGCCTTGCTCAGGCACTGGATCGTGGGGCGGCGAGCTACGAGGTTGCGGCCGCAAAACTTCGAGCCAACCGCGCTGTCGGCGTGGGCACTTCGGCGGCACATCAGGCTCACGGGGCGATCGGCTTTACCCAGGAGTACGCACTGCATCCGATCACTCGACGGCTATGGTCGGCTCGGTCGGAGTTTGGTGGTGACAGCCACTGGGCTGCGATTCTTGGCGGACTGGTCGCGGCTGCAGGCGCTGACCGCTTTTGGGCGGACCTGACCGCGCTTACCGATTGAACCAGATACCGACCGACCGGGTGAAGCCCGTACTAACAGGACATCTCATGGCACAAGCAGTCATCGTCTCCACCGCCCGTACCGCAATAGGCAAGGCGGGTCGAGGCGCGCTCAACAATCTTGATGGTGCAGACCTTGGCGCGCTCGTCATTCGAGAGGCAGTGAAACGCGCAGGGCTCGAAGGACCGGAGATCGAGGATGTCCTGATCGGCGCTGCAAGGCTCGAAGGACCGCAAGGGGGTAATGTCGCCCGAATGGCTGCATTGCGCGCCGGGCTGCCGATAACGGTCCCGGGCTTCTCACTTGATCGCAAGTGTGCCTCGGGCCTCAACACGATCGCCCTTGCCGCACAGCGTATCATGGCTGGCGAGGGAGACATCTATGTCGCTGGGGGACTGGACAGCTGCTCCCTTGCCCTTCCCAACACGCGCACGGACCGGCTCGAAAATCCATGGCTGAAGGAGAACGTGCGGGGCATTTATGACAGCATGATCATGACGGCCGAGACCGTGGCCAGCCGCTATGGCATTCGTCGCGATGTTCAGGACGAATACTCCTTGCTCAGCCAGCAGCGCATCGCTGCCGCGCAGCAAGCCGGGCGGTTCGCTGCCGAGATCGTCCCGATCACCGTAACCAAGCTGGTGAAGGACAAGAGCGGCACCATCACCGGTGAAGAACAAGTGACCTTGTCGCAGGATGAAGGTAATCGTCCCGAAACAACACTCGAAAGCCTCTCGTCCCTCCGCACTGTGGTCGAAAACGGCTGCATCACGGCAGGCAATGCCAGCCAGCTTTCCGACGGAGCAAGCGCCTGCGTGGTGATGAGCGATAGCGAAGCTGCTCGGCGCGGGCTCCAGCCCCTGGGCATTTTCCGTGGCTTTGCCGTCGCCGCCTGCCAACCCGATGAAATGGGCATTGGCCCGGTCTATGCCGTCCCGAAGCTGCTCAAGCGCGCTGGCCTGTCGAATGACGACATCGGCATCTGGGAGCTGAACGAAGCCTTTGCCGTCCAGGTTGTCTATTGCCGCGATCAATTGGGCATCGACCCTGCCCGCCTCAATGTCGATGGCGGCGCGATTGCCATCGGTCATCCATTCGGTATGTCCGGATCGCGCATGACAGGCCATGCGTTGATCGAAGGCAAGCGCCGGGGCGAAAAGTACGCAGTGGTCACCATGTGCGTTGCAGGTGGAATGGGCGCTGCCGGTCTATTCGAGATTGTGTGATCCTGCTCGCCAGCGCCTGACGGGACGGTGATTTGGCAATTATCAGCCATACGATGGCTGTCGTGACCCACTCGACAGAGGAACGGTCGCTTGGCATCGCTCGGTCGATGCCTGATAAGCGCAGGCGCACCCGATGGGCGCGCGGTAGGTCACAGGGAGTCTAAACGCATGACGAGCAACTACGCCCCTGATGGCGCGACGCAGTTGGAGATTTACAAGCGTGTAGCACTGCTGAAGGCTAACGACGAGCGCAGCCGCAAGGTGATCATGTCCGGGCGGCTTGTGATGCCCTATTACAGCTATCGCGGGCAGGAGATCATCCCCTCGGCCATGGCCACGGCGCTGACTGACGATGATTACTGGGTGACGATCTATCGCGGCATCCACGACATGCTGGCCAAGGGCATGCCGCTGAACGATCTTTGGGCCGAGATTGCCGGGCGGGTAGATGGGACCTGCAAGGGCAAGGGTGGACCGATGCACCTGACTTATCCCAAGAAGGGGATCATGGTCACCACCGGCATCGTCGGTTCATCCATGCCGATTGCCAACGGCATTGCCTGGGGCTCGCAGCTTTCGGGCAATGGCCGTGTAACGGTGGCCACCTTCGGTGACGGGGCATCGAACATCGGCGCCTTCCACGAAAGCCTCAACCTCGCCTCGGTGTGGAAGCTGCCGGTCATCTTCCTGTGCCAGAACAATCTTTACGGCGAACACACGACGTATGAGAAGGCGACTTCGGCCAAGCGCATCGCTGATCGTGCCGCAGCCTACAACATGCCGGGCGTGCGGGTGAACGGGAACGACCCGATCGAGATGTTTGCCGCCGCCCGCGAAGCGGTGGAGCGCGCCCGCGCTGGCGAAGGCCCCACCCTGATCGAGGCGATGACCTTCCGCTTCCACGGCCACGTGTTTGGCGACGCCGACGCCTATATGGACAAGGCCCAGAAGAAGGCAGCGATAGAGGCCGATCCCGTGCCGATCTTCCGCGCCCGCCTGATCGCCGAAGGCATCGCGACCGAGGAGGAACTGGCGGCAATCGAAGCCGGGATCGAGCAGCAGATCGATACGGCGGTGGACTTTGCCCTTGCTTCCCCCTTCCCCGATCTGTCCGAGCTTACCACCGACGTCTACGCTGAAGGAGCGGCCGCATGAGCGACACTGCAACCAAGGTCAAGCCGGTGACCATCCTCCAGGCGATCAACACAGCGATCGCCGATGCCATGGCTGCTGACGACACGGTCCTTGTCCTAGGCGAAGATGTGGCCGATCCCGAAGAGGGCGGCGTTGTGGGCATCACCAAGGGATTGTCGAGCCGCTTTGGTGAAGCGCGCGTCCGCTCGACCCCGATTGCCGAGCAGGCGATCATCGGCGCAGCGATTGGGGCAAGCCTGGTCGGCTACAAGCCCGTCGCCGAAATCATGCTGATGAACTTCACCACCGTGGCCATGGACATGATCGTGAACCACGCGGCCAAGCTGCGCTTCATGTCCGGCGGGCAGACCCACGTGCCCATCGTGATCCGCACCATGACCGGCACCGGGTTCAGCTCTGGCGGCCAGCACTGCGATTATCTGGAGGCATGGTTCGCCCACACCGCGGGCATGAAGGTCGTTGCCCCGTCGAACCCGGCCGATGCCTACGGTCTGATGCGTGCAGCCATCAACGATCCCGATCCGGTGCTCTATATCGAGAACCTGCCCGCCTACTGGACCCCCGGCGAAGCGCCCGAGACGGGCCATACGGTACCGCTGGGCAAGGCCCGTGTGGCCAAGGAAGGCACCGATGTCACCATCGTGAGCTATTCGCGCACCCTCAATGAAGCCGTCTCCGCCGTTGCGGAAATGGAAGCCGCCGGGGTGTCGGCTGAAATCATCGACCTGCGCACGATCTCGCCGTGGGACAAGGAAACGGTGTTCGCCTCGGTCGCCAAGACCGGGCGGTGCCTGATCACGCACGAAGCCGTCACCCAATTCGGCGTTGGTGCGGAAATCGCCGCAGTCCTGCAGACGGAGTTCTTCGGCAAGCTCAAGGCGCCTGTCGCCCGGCTGGGCGCGCCCTATGCGCCGGTGCCCTTCTCGAAGCCGCTCGAAGATGCCTTCGCGCCCAATGCGAAGCGTATTGCCGCAGCCGCAATCGCCCTCACCAAGTAGAAAGTTCCCATACATGGCAACCGAAGTTCTCCTGCCCAAGATCGGCTTCTCGATGAACGAAGGCACGCTGGCCGAATGGCTCGTCGCCGATGGTGGACAGGCCGTCGAAGGCCAGCCCTTGTTCGCGTTGGAAAGCGACAAGTCGACCAACGAAGTCGACAGCCCGGCCACCGGCACGCTCAGGATCATTGCCCAGATCGGCGAGGTCTACGAAGTCGGAACCGTCCTCGGCGTCATCGAGTGACACCAAACGGGATCCCCCGCGTCCGGACGTCATGGACGAGACACCGACGGGAACAACCTGCCACAGCAACAAGGTTGGGCGCTCACGCAACAGCGCCTAAACACTAAGGCGTTCAATGGCATGGATTAACGATCACACTCATTGACGTCATGCGCTGCAACCGGATCGATGCCCCAGTCGGATTCGACTGGCCGATAAGTCCCGCCGCATCCTCGCCATGGGTCGAAGACCAGTTCCGCCCATAGGCCGCGCCCGACTGGATCGGTATCCTCGTCAATATGTCCGGTCGCAAGAAGCCAGCCAGCAGGAACGGCGCCCGGGCATACTTCCGGTTCCACCCGCCCAAAGGTCACCCATCTCCATGCGCCACTCCTGCGCGCACGGAATCGGCTTCGTCACCCTAAGTCTAAGCCTTGAGCCGCAACTCGCGATGTTGCCAGCTATTGTTGCCTGGCCGGCCCAGGAGACGCTGAAAAGCGAACTCGGCCATCACTGTGCCATGAATGGCCTGCCCCGCTGCGGCCCACCAAGACTGAACCCAGTCAGGAGGTGGGGCTTGTTCCCGCCGCTGCGGCAGCCTGCATTAACATCCAATCGGCAGTGCGCTGCCACAGGCGTTGCCGTGTCGGGGCAAAATTGTGCATGTGAGCCATCCGTGGCACCACAAACACGCTGATGTCGTTCGAATTGATGAAGGCAGTGGGCTCTCGCCGGATATCGGGGGAAACGTCGCGCTCGCCGCAGGCAATCAGCACGGGCACTTCCACCCGCCCGGCATCGGGCGTGATGAAGGCGGGTGACATCATCGCCACGGCATAGCGCGGCACTGTCATGCTGCCGAACCGCGGCGCGTTGTGGCGGATCGGATAGCCGCCTGCCATGTCGGCATCGGTGATATCCTGTGGCTGTTCGGGCCAGTGGAACGGATAGACGAAATCGGGGATCAGTTCTGACGTCAGCTGAACCGAAAGCTCATCCAACGGGGTAGTCCGGGTGAAGTTGAAGATCGACCGCTGCACGGCAAACAATTCGAAGGTCGGTTGTGGCAGAACCGTGTGCAGTGCGCTCTTGCCCAAAGCCATGATCGCCTGGAATGTCCGGTTCCGGCTCTGCATGACGATCGTCACCCCGCCACCAAGCGACTGTCCCGCGCCGACCACGAAGGCGCCCACTATCGCTGGCAGATGCGGCACAGCAGTTCCCGCCAAGAACCGTGCAACCATTTCGTCCACGAAGGCCGAATTGGCATCGGCGGCCTGCTCGATGGTCAACGTGTCCTTCAGTTCAAGACTGCTGTCGCCCACGCCGAGATGGTCATAGGCCACCACGACGATGCCGCGTGCCGTGTGATACTCCGCCTCGGAATAGCCCTCGTGCCCCGGAAAGCTCATGTCTGTCAATCGGCGTTCAAAGTTGACCCCCTGATCGGCGCGTAAAACTGACCCCCCTATCGGTCTGGCAGGCGGTTATCCCGGTAGTCCATGGGAGGGGCCCGCGCATGCCGTCGCGCGCCGTC
>NZ_JAROCY010000023.1 GCF_029436685.1 Novosphingobium cyanobacteriorum | reverse complement strand
CCAACATCCCCGCCCTCGCCGTTCGTATGCACAAACGGACAGCCTCAAACATGCCCAAGGGTGGGGTCAATTTTAGACGCCGATTACCCCTCAAACGGGGTCAATTTTGCACGCCGGTCTACATCTTGGGATCGAGGCTGGCGAAGTTGCACAGCTTCATCGCGACGGAGCTGCTTGACCTGCCCAATGCTGCGGCTAGCTGCTGGATTTCTGGATTGCCCGAATGCAGCTTCCCGAACGGCAGTTGCAAATAGAGGTAGAGCGCGAGAACCGTCTCCTCCTCGCTCCAGCGTTTCCGTAGGCTGCCTTCGTCCCCCATGTCAGTGTTGTGAGCGAGGCCGCCCAGGGGCGCAAGTGGCTTGGAGTGCTGTGGTTTCTCCGGCGGGCACAAAGTTCCTTCGATCTGGGCGCCCGTTTTGTGCACCGGACCTGGCCGCACGCGTTCAGCCATCAATGCCCGGCCCGCGCCGGTTCGCGGGCGCTCACCCGTGTTGGGCATGACGGCTGACCTTGGCCGTGCGGCCTGTCGGTTTGGTGCAACGAGCCACCAGATACGAAAGGACAAATCCATGGCCCGCAACAATCCCGCACCGGCAGCCGAAACAAAGGCCCCGGACTTCATCGCCTGGCACGTCGCCAACCGGGGCGACAAGGCCTTCTGGACCAAGGTTGGAGCAGCGTGGTTCCACCGCGACCGCAAGGGGGTTTCGCTTCAGTTGGAGGTCGTGCCGATCAATGGCCGGATCGTCCTGCGCACGCCGCTCGACGACGAGGCCAAGGAGCAGCCGGGCGCTTAGCGCCCGGCCAGGATCGAGGATGTGACGCTGCGAATTGCGCCGCGTCGCATCAGGCCTTTGCCGATTTTCTTTGCGCGAGGTGCGTGCATCTTGCGATCAGCCCAGGCTGGCGCGCTTGCTCTGATTGGCCACTGGAAATGGCTCTGTCATTTCGCGAGCCTGGCTAAGACCTCGCGAAAGCAAGCAGCGGCTCGATCTCGCCACCATCCGCTGCCCTCAGCGCCGCGACATAAGCTCTTCTGGTTTCACCTGGATCAACCAGATTGGCCCTGCCCCAAGTGAAGCGGGGCTGGCCGAGCTCCATTGCGAGCAGGTCAGCGACCAGGCGGGAGTGCCGACCATTGCCGTTGGGGAATGGGTGTATGGACACCAGCCGGTGGGAGAAGCGGATCGCAATCTCGTCCGGCGGGTAGGTGTCGTTGTCTACCCAGTACCGCGCATCATGGACGAGCTCTCGCACTGCCATGGGAATGCGGTAGGCGTCGATGCCGATATTGCGCGGGGTCTTGCGATACTGGCCTGCCCACTTCCAGACTTCGCCAAACATCCGTTTGTGCAGATCACGCAGGAATGCATCGTCGAGCACGTCAACATTGCGCGCGCGCCGGAGCCAGAGGCTGGCCCGGGTGATGTTGACCTGCTCGGCTTCGTTCAGTTCAGCCCTGGTGGTGATGTAGGTCGGAATAAGCTGTTCGCGTTCTTCCGCTTCGAGCGGCGTATTGGCCTCGTCTTCACCGTCGTAGAGAGGATCGGTCATTCATCCTCCCACAGGTAGCGCAGCGGCTCATTCAGGATCTCGGCAGTGAGGCGCTCAAGTTCCTCATGCATCTGTCCAGCGGTTAGAGACTGGTTCTCCAGCATCATGCCCTGTGCAACGGGACCGAACTGATCGAGAGCTTTGGCTGCCGCCCGTTCGCGCACGACCTCGTCGAGCGGTGCCTTGGGCACGAGCGCGTATACAAGCTGGCAGTTGAGCGCCTCGGCAGCCTCACGCAGGGATTTGAGGGTAGTGCTATCGGTCGCCTCGGCCTTTTCCAGCGCGACGATGCGCGACTGCACCACGCCCATGCGCTTGGCGAGCTGGCGCGATGTCATGCCCAGCGAATCGCGGATTGCACGTATCCAGCCCCCGTGCGGACGCGGGAGGCTTTGCTCCCGCAGAAAGGCGAGCTTTCTATCGAGGTTTTTTCGGGCCAGTTCGGCTTGCTGATCCTTGATCATCGCAGTCCTCCGCTGCTCCTATGATCATTTCTATGTGATCGTGTCAATGTATTTTGATCTATCAAAAGTGATCTAAGTGAGGCATTTTTATCATCCTTATGTGATCGATGATTGACGGTTCCGCCCTCATTCGCGCAAGCGATGGGCTTGAAGCAGATCGAGCCAGTCGAGATTGCGGCGCGAGGCTCAGAGGGTTCAACCAGTGCATGGCTCCGAAAAACATCGCTAATTGCGGGAAGTGCCTTTAAGCTGATCAAGGTAATCGGCCCACCATTGCGCCATCTCGACGCGTTCGGCCCAATGCGCGCCACGATGGTAAGCTGCCCGAACGGCATCCTTGTCTTTGTGCGCCAATGCCCTTTCGATGGCATCGGGCGACCACTTGCCCGACTCGTTGAGCAAGGTGCTCGCCATGGCCCGAAAGCCGTGGGCGGTCATTTCATCGCCGGAGTAGCCGAGCCTCCGCAGCGCTGCATTGACCGTGTTCTCTGACATCGGTGATTTCGGCGTCCTGATCGACGGGAAAACATACTTCCCGCCGCCGGTGAAAGCCTTGGCCTCCTTCAGCACAGCGATAGCCTGCCTGGACAAGGGAACTGCGTGTTCGAGGCGGGTCTTCATCTTTGCGGGAGGGATGCGCCACACCGCTTCGTCGAGATCGATCTCCCGCCATTCCGCGTGGCGCAGTTCGCCTGGCCGGACAAATACCAGCGGCGAGAACAGGAGCGCATACTTGGTTGTCGGGTAGCCTTCGTAGCCATCGATCGCGCGCAGCAGTTCGCCGACGCGCCGCGAATCGAGGATCGCGGCGAAATGCTTTGGTTTGCGACTGGCGAGCGCGCCGCGCAGATCGCGTGTGGGATCGACCTTGGCCAACTGGTTGGCGACCGCGAACCGGAACACCTGTCCTGCGAACTGGAGCGTCCGGTGAGCCTTCTCGTCGTTCTTGGACGCTTCGTAAGGCCGGACAGCCTCCAGAACCTCTACCGGCTCGATCTCGACAATCGGACGGTTGCCCAGCTTCTTTTGCAGCAAGCTCAGGAACCACTCGCGCTTGCGGACCGTCGCTGCCGCCAGCCCATCCCGGCGGTTCTTCTCGATGTAGGCTTTGGCGACCGCGCTGAAGGTGTTCAGCGCGCTGATCTTGGCAGCAATCTTGTCACGGCGTTTCTGATCAGCTGGATCGATGCCTTTGGCCAAGCTCCCCCTGGCCGTATCGCGGGCATCGCGAGCGTCACGGAGCTTCAATTCAGGATAGGACCCCAAGGCAAGCTTCTTCTCGACCCCGGCGCCATTGCGGAATTTCATTCGCCAAAGCCGTCCGCCCGAGGGTGTCACGAGCAGATAAAGGCCCTTCTCGTCGGCAACCTTGTAAGCCTTGGCTTTGGGTTTGAGGGCGCGGATCGCAGTCTCTGTCAGAGCCATTTGGGGGCCTTTCGAATTTGGGGTTGGCGAAGGCCCCCACAAAAGGCCCCCAAATCGTCGCGGCTGCAGGCGAATTTCAGCGAACCTTGGCGGCCAAGCCAAGGCAATTTATCGCAGATTTCCGAGGTTTTAGCAACCTTCAGCGGTCAATAGCGAAGGTGGAGGTGGTGCCGCTTACGTGACTCGAACACGTGACCCCATCATTACGAATGATGTGCTCTACCGACTGAGCTAAAGCGGCATTCCGGCTGCGTTTGCGGCGGGAAGGCGGCCCCCTTACAAGCGCTTGCCGCGTTGTGCAATTGTCTTTTCCGTCGGCGGGAAGCAATTTGCAGGAACGCACGCCATCGGCGTCAGCGGCCACCGGGGCGATCGGACAGCACGGCCACCCCGCGACGCAGTGCCGGCGCGGCAAGCCATGCCGCCACGGCCCAGCCCGCCACGCCCAGGCCCACCACCAGCGCGACATCAAGCTTCGCCTGCACACCGGCGCGCCGCAGCAGGACGTCGGCCAGGAACCCTATGGACAGGGTTCCCACCAGCGGCAACAGCACCATGCGCGCGGCATCGCCCAGCGGACCGGACTGGGGCGGTTGCACACCTGCGGCCGAGCGGAACAGGGCAATCGAGGCGACGATGGTCACCGCCGCCGCCGCCGCCGCCGCCGCCACTGCCCCGAATGGCGCCGCCACCAGCGTGAGCACGCCCGTAGCCACTGCCGCAGCCCCCTGCACCGCCAGCACGCGCCCCTGCCGATCGTGCACGACCAGCGTGGAGGACGACACGGCAGAGACCAGTCCCGCCATGCGCGCGATGCAGAATACGCTCACCACCGGCCCCGCCGCCGCCCAGGCCGGCCCAAGCGCTATGGGTGTCACCCGGTCCGCCACCAATGCCAACAGGGCCAACGCGGGAAAAGCCATTGCCGCAAACAGCGAAAGCAGGCGCAGCCAGACCCCGGTGTCCTGCACGCCCCGCGCCCGCTCGGCAGCCAGCGTGGTCGTGGTAAGCAGGCTCGCGGGCTGGACGAACATGTCGGCGAGCGCGGTAACCATCCGGTTGCCTGCGCGGTAAAGTCCTGAAGCAGCTGGAGAAAACGTAAGGCCCAGCAGCAGGTCGCCACTATAGTTCGCCAGGAAACCCACCAGCACCGAGCCATAGCGGCTGCGGGACCATCTCAGCACTTCACCCACGTCTGCAGCAGGCGGGCGTTGCCAGGCCGGCACTTTGACCACCAGCCCATAGATCGCCACGTACAGCAGCATGCGCATGTAGACTTGGGCGACCAACGCCCACAGCCCGCAACCCTCCAGCAGCAGGATCGCCGTGCCGATGCCAGAACCGAATTCGACGGCGACGGTGGAGACGTAGTAGCGCCTCACCTGCCCGCTGCGCAGCATCAACGCCTCCATCCACCCCGCCACGCCGGCGATCAGGTTGGACGGCGCCAGCGCCAGGATCACGGCGGCAACACCCGCGCCCCTGAACATCAAGGGTGCAGCCAGTCCGGTCAGTACGAGCAGGATCAGCCAGCCGAGCGCCACCACGCCATTGGCCACCAGGCATGCCCGTGAGACCGCGAGCCCGCGCTCCTCCGGAGCTTTGAGCAGGAACTCGAACGGCCCGGTGTAGAGCATGGTCCGCGCAAGGGTGAGCAGCGCCGCGCCAATGGAAAACACGCCGAAGTCGGCAGGCCCGAGCACCCGCGTGGCGACCAGGGTGACGCCCACCACCGCAACCTGGTTGCTCACGCGCGCCAGCATGGCGATCGCGGCCGTAAAGCTGCCCTTGCGCGTCAGGGCCACCAGTTTTGCCAGCACGCTGATGCTCCCGTCAGGCCCGCCGCGCCAAATCGCGCAGCACACCCAGCAATTGCTCACCGGCTCGCGCCCAGGTGTAGCGCCCACCCCGTGCCCGTCCGGCGGCGACAACACGATCGCGCAAGCCTGGATCGGCCAGAGCCCTGATCTGCTGTGCCCACGTCGCAGGCGCACCGGCATCGGCGTAGAGGGCGGCGTCCCCGCACACTTCGGGCATGGCGCCGCAGGGTGCGACGATCGCGGGACAGCCGCACACCATCGCTTCCACCGGCGGCAGGCCAAAGCCCTCCGTCAGCGACGGAAACAGCAGGGCGTGGGCCCCTTCGTACAGCGCGCGCAACACGCGGTCGTCGCAGCTGCCGGCAAACACCGCGTCATCGAGCGGCGTCAGTCCGGCGGCGATCAGCACATCGCGCGAGGGCCCAACCACCACCAGCCGCAAGGGTGCGAGCGCCCCTCCGGCAAAGGCATCGAAAACCACGCGATTGTTCTTGTAGGCCTTGCCGCTTCCGAACATCAGCGCATAGCCACCGGGGGCAAGGCCCAGCCGCGACAGCGCCTCCGGGTCCGCGTCCTGTTCCAGAATGTGGTCCGCACCGTTGGCCAGCACTTCCACCGGGGTTTTTCCGGTGATCCCGTGCGTGGCAAGCTCTTCGCCGGAAAACGCCGATACGGTCAGCACCCGCGCGCTGCTGCGCGCCATCAGCGGCGTCAGCAGGCGATAGCCCAGCCGTTGCCGCCAGGGATAAGAACTGTCCGCCCGGCAGAACTGCGCATCATGCAGCATCGTCACCTTGGGCCGGTGCAGCACGGGGGCGAGATTGGCCAGGTTGACGAGCAGCGCGCCCTTGGCCAGTGCAGGCAGCCGCCACTGCTCCCATTTCTGGCTGGCAGGCTGGTCATCCTCGAAAACGGATATGACGCCCAGCCTGATCTTGTCACCGCCACCGCGCGGCACCACCACCGAGAATGATGGATCGTCAGGCTCCGCCGCCTGCGCCAGCAAGGCGTCCACTTCCTGGATAAGCCGCGCCGATACGCGGTGCACGCCGTTCAGCGCGCCGGCAGTAAACTTGCCGTTGAAGACAACGCGGCGCATCCGCCGGTCACATCCGCTCGATCTTGCGGGGATCCATCCGGCCGATCGCTATGTCCGCCATGGCGCGCAGGTTTCCGGCCAGCCGTCCGGCACGGTCGATATGCGGTTCGGGGAACGGCGTGCGCAGCAGGTTCGCGGTCACGTTTTGCCAAAGCAGGCGGCGCGCCAGCTTGCGCGGCATCGTGCCCTTGCGCAGCAGGTAGACGATGTTGGCCACCTGCGAATACCCCAGCTTCACGCCCGAGGTGCGCCCGCCCTTCACCCCAAGATGCACCCCGGTCAGCCGGCCGGTGGACAGGATCCGCCCGCGCCGCGAAAGCTGGTGGGTGAAATCGATGTCCTCCTGCCAGCCATACAGCGGCAGCGCCTCGTCAAATCGCAAAGATCCCGCAGCCGACAGGCGGATCGCCATGTTGCAGCCATAAAGCGCCTCGCGGTCGCGCATGCGGGGGTCGAGCCCGGCAGCATGCTTGCCGATCAGTTCCAGCGCCTGCTCGATGGTGTACCCACCCGATCGCACGCCGTCCCCCACCAGATCGCCGGTCAGGCCCACGATCGAAGGATCCGAGGCCAGGATGTCCTCCAGCTCCGCGATGTAGTTCGGTGCCATCACGAAGTCATCGTCGAGGAACAGGATCACATCGGTGCGCCTGGCCAGCAGGTCCAGCGCCCGGTTGCGCTGGCGGCACAGTCCCTTGGGAGAAAGCGCCACTTCGGGTCTCACCACGCTTTCCGCCGCCGTGCCGGCATCGGCCTCGGAAGGGACCACCAGCAGCACGCCATCGGGCTGGCGGGTCTGGCTGGCGATAAGGTCAACAGTGCGCCGCACGAGATCGGGGCGCCCGACAGTGGCGATAACGACGTGGATGCGCAGCATGCAAGTCCATCAACAAGGCCCGGCACCAATCGCCGGAGAGTGAGGGTTGTCTAAAGTCATTGTGCAGTGCAGTCGCCTCCGGTTGCCTCCGATCCCGACCCGTTGGGTCACGACAAGCACCGCACTGGTGTTAAACCCTAAGGAACATTTTCACTGCTGGTGCAGAACCACCCCTTCTGGCGACTTTCACCAGCGCCTTGCGGAGACTGTTTGTCGATGTCCGGTGTCGGCCAAGAGATTGTTATAAATGGCCGATTCCTGATGCAGCCGGTCACCGGCGTGCAGCGCGTCGCGCGCGAAGTGGTGCGGGCGATGGACCAGCTGGTGGCAGACCGCCAGTTGCCATGGGCGGCGCACGCAAGGCTGCGCATCGTGTGTGAAGCCGGTGCCGATGTCTCCGATCTGGGTCTTCGCGCCACCGAAGTTGAACGGACTTCGGGCAAGGCGACGGGCCACCTGTGGGAACAGGCGGTCCTGCCCCGCCATGTCCGTGGCGGTCATCTGCTTTGTCTCGGCAATACAGCACCTTTGGTCATGCTCGCCGCGGGTCAGCCGGTCACGGTGATGATCCACGATCTGTCGTATCAGCAGTTCCCCGGTGCCTATCGCCTGCGCTATCGGCTCGGCCACCGCATGATGCTGCCGTTCCTGCTGCGCCGCGCGCGCAAGCTGCTCACCGTGTCGGAAACTGAAAAAGCCGTGCTAACCGGGCTCCACCCCCCTGCGCTGGAAAGCATCCGGGTGGTCCGCAACGGTGGCTGGCGCGATGGCGCAGTGTCGCGGCGCGACAGGGAGCGCCCGGTTGATGGCCACCAGCCCTATGTGCTCTATGTCGGCTCGCTCAGTGCGCGCAAGAACATCCATGGCGTGCTCGCCACCGCCACCCTGCTCGCCCGGGAAGACGGGATCGCCACCGTGCTGGTCGGTTCGGCCAGCGACATCCTGGCTCCGATCGCGGCCAGCGTTCCCGATGACATCCGCCACCTCGTGCGCTTTGCCGGCCAGGTGAATGATCTCGATACGCTGGCCGGCATCTATCGCGATGCCGCCTGCCTTCTTTTCCCTTCGTTCTACGAAGCAAGCCCCCTGCCCCCGCTCGAAGCGATGAGCTTCGGGTGCCCGGCTGTCGTGTCGGCAATCCCTTCGATGACTGAACGTTGCGGGCGCGCCGCAACCTATGTCGATCCCGCCAGCGTGGACGATATGGTTGCCGCAGTCCGCTCCGTCATCGGTAGTCCTTCGTGCATTGCAGAGCAGGTCGAACGGGGATATCAAAGAGCCCTGCGCTGGACTTGGCGTAGTCAGGCTCAGGCCGTCCTTTCGGCCTTGCTCGAAGGAGCAAAAGAAGACCTGACGCCTCAGGCCCGGCCGGAGGGGGGGGAGGATGCGTGGTTTGGCCGGGAACGGGCAGCAACTCTCTCGCTTTGAATACGATGGGTAAAAGCCAGCCGGGTGCCGGATTTTGCGGCAGATCGGCGGCAAGCGGAGAAGGGTTGCCGAGATGGTCTTTCAACACATGCACGACGATTCCGTCGATTTCCCGTTTGAAACCGATGATCCGGAAACGGGCATCGCGGCCGCCAGGGGGTTGATAGTCGGCCTCGCGCTCAGCCAGGTGTTCTGGATCGCGGTCGCCTGGCTCATCTTCCACTGATCACGTGCAACTCGGCCCACAGTCCGGGCCATACAGTATAGCGGTCGGTCAGCACCGGCTCCGTGGCCTCGCTCAGTCAGCGTTTGCTCCGCACGCCTGATATCAAGCTCCGTTGCCGGGACCGCAATCGATCAAACGACGGCATGGCCGCACCCGCCGGTGCGGCCATGCCTATTTCATCCAGATCCAGGTCGGTCAGCAGGCGCCCCGCCCCAGCAGCACGGTGGGAACGGTCATCGCCAGGATTTGTACATTCAGCGACAGGGAACGACTGCGGGCATAGGCCACATCAAAGGCCACGCGGCGGCGATATGAAGTCGTGTCGTCGCGCTGCACCTGCCACAGGCCGGTGACGCCCGGCTTCACGCTGCAATAAAGCGCGAAGTGGCGGCCATAGCGCGGGATTTCGTTTTCCACGATCG
The DNA here is from genome assembly GCF_029436685.1 of Novosphingobium cyanobacteriorum. Classification (GTDB taxonomy): domain Bacteria; phylum Pseudomonadota; class Alphaproteobacteria; order Sphingomonadales; family Sphingomonadaceae; genus Novosphingobium; species Novosphingobium cyanobacteriorum. The sequence continues at coordinate 46,869 of NZ_JAROCY010000023.1, read as the reverse complement.
GACGGGGTCCGACAAGGCTCATCTCGCCGCGCAGCACGTTGATCAGCTGCGGCAGTTCGTCGAGGCTGGACTTGCGAAGGAACGATCCTGCCCAGGTGATGCGCGGGTCCTTGCGCAGCTTCTGGGTCCGGTTCCACTCTTCGCGCGCTGCAGGATCGCTTTCCAGCAAAGCCTTCAAACGCACGTCGGCATCCACAACCATCGTCCTGAACTTCAGGCAATGGAACGTCCGCCCACCTGCACCCACACGGCGATGCGCGAACAGCACCGGGCCGGGGTCTGAAATCCTGACGATGATCGCAATCAGAACGAGCAGCGGCAACGCAAACAGCAGCGCTGTAAACGAGATGGCAATATCAAGCGCACGGATAGAGCGGTCACCAAAGACTGGCGCATCCGCTGTACGTGGCGGCAGGGCTGACGCATTGTTCCAGCGCGCCGCTGTAATGGGCAGTGCATTGCTCATTGCGGTCCTCCTTCACCAGCCCCCCCGGGCATGAAGGGAACATGCTTTGTGCAGGCCTTCAGGTCAGCGCCGGATAGACCCGCCTTGGTGCGATTTTCTCGAATTGGTCTGGAACGCGCGTCAAATTAACCAATCAGGCCCACGCTCCACAGAATTCCTCCCCAAAGAAGCACGGAGCTCACAAGGGGAAATCCAAGGCGAAACCACCCCGGGTATCGATCCGCGCGCAACTCGCTCTGGCTTTGCTCAAGAACGGCCAGTCCTGATTGCAGGGCGTGCACGGGCGAGGCCACAAACGTGTCCTCATCCCCGGCAAGCCGCGGTGCAGCACGGTTTTCCGGCTCTGGAGCGGGAATGTAGCGGAATTTGGCGAGCGGCATGGGAATGACCTCCAGCCGCAGGATACCGGGGGGCATCTTAACCCCCCTGCAGAAACTATTAGGTGTTATTACTGATACGTATATTCACGTATCTAATCAACAATTTGCCGCACTGCAACATTGGCTTCATTCTCGAGCAGTCTAGCGCCGTTTCGCTCCGGAAAGGAGCTCCTCGGTAACCGGGTAGCCGGCCTCCGACGGGATCGTCAGCCACGCCTGGCCATCCCGGTGTGCCACCACCGGTGAAATCGTGACAATCGGAGTCGCTTGGGCATGGTCCCTGGCCGAATCGAAGTCAGGCCAGAGAGCCAGTCGCTCGAGGTTTCGGCGCGTCGGAAAGATCACCTTGATCCTCTGCTCCTCCGCCAGCGCCAGCGCCTCTGCGGCAGTTGCCCAGAACAGGTGGCGGTTCTCTGTTGCATCCACCACCAGATCGACAGCCCCGGTGCCCAGGTTGGCCAGATAGAACCGCGTGTCGAACACACGCACCTCGCGATGGCGAGGCCACCACCGCGCCCACGGCACCAAGGCGTTGAAATCAACGCTCCAGCCATAGTCGTCGAGCACCTGGTCCAACCGGCCATGGCCGATCAGGTCGCTCCTCGCCTGCCTCGCGGCAGCCACGCTGACCGCACCCGCAACCCCGACTACAAGGCCGGTTTCCTCAAGTGTTTCGCGGATTCCCGCGATGCGCGCCGCTGCATCTGCGGGTTCCAGATCATGAGACAGGCGTTCGGCAAGCTCGACATCGGCCTGATCCACCTTGCCCCCGGGAAACACGGTGGCACCACCGGCAAATGCCATGGATCCCGCCCGTTCGACCAACAGGATCTGCGCGGGGCCACCGTCAGGCGCTCGGCGGAACACGACCACTGTCGCCGCCGGGCGGGTCAAGGCGCGAACTTCATCATCGGAAAGATGGTCTGGGCTGCTCATGGCAGAACCATGGCGCGCGGCTCAATCACCTGCAAGCATCCTGCTGGCCAAGCCTTGCCCGCGAATGGCCCACCTGCATGTCGGCAGCGTTTACAGGTGTGCCGAACCCGGAAATGCAGCGGGATCGATGAACCGCGAAAATTGGCCATTCTTCGAAATTGGCACACGACCTGCATAGTGCATGCCGTCCCGAAGAAGCTTCTTCATCGAGGCGGAGCCGACCAAAGTCTCCTCGGCTCCGCCTCTCCCGGGAACCTCCACATTATCTCCGAAATGGACTTCGCAGATGCGAAAACGCGGCCCCGTGGTTAACGAGGCCGCGCCTGCAACATATTGATTTCGCGGTCGCACAGGCGACGCGGTTCACCTCAGGCGGTCTTGACTTCCGCGTCCTGCATCAACTGCTGCAGTTCACCGGCCTGGAACATCTCCATCATGATGTCCGATCCGCCCACGAACTCGCCCTTCACGTAAAGCTGCGGGATCGTCGGCCAGTCGCTGAAGCTCTTGATACCCTGGCGGATTTCTTGGTCCTGCAGCACGTCGACCGAGGCGTATTCCACGCCAAGATGGTCGAGGATCGCCACGGCCTTGCTCGAAAAGCCGCACTGCGGAAACAGCGGGGTGCCCTTCATGAACAGCACGACATCGTTGCCGTTGACGATTTCACTGATGCGTTGATCGGTCGACATGGGATTGGGATCTTCCTTTCGGCCGCACAGGGGCGGCAGCGTGCTTCAGTTGGGGACGGCGGTCGTCAGTTGCAAGGCGTGCAGCACGCCGCCCATCCGGCCGCCAAGCGCCGCATAGACTGCCTTGTGCTGCGCCACCCGGCTCATGCCCTTGAATGCGGGCGAAACCACGTGCGCGGCATAATGGTCGCCATCGCCGGCCAGGTCGGTGATCGTCACCTCCGCGTCCGGCAGGGCTTCCTTGATCATCGCCTCGATCTCGGCGGCGGCCATGCCCATCAGGCTTCGCCCATCAGCTGGCGGCGCGCTTCCACGCTCTTGGCGTCCAGCGCGGCGCGGATCGCGGCGTCGTCGATCTCCACCCCGGCAGAGGTCAGGTCGCCCAGCAGCTTGCGCACAACGTCCTCGTCGCCCGCTTCCTCGAACTCGGCCTGCACCACCGCCTTGGCATAGGCTTCGGTCTCGGCGGCATCGAGGCCCATCTTCTCGGCGGCCCACTGCCCCAGCAGCTTGTTGCGGCGGGCCTGGATGCGGAACAGCATTTCCTCGTCGTGGGCGAACTTGGCTTCCTCGGCGCGCTCGCGGTCGTCGAACATGGTCATCGCGTGGTTCCCTTGCGTGGTCTTTCCTCGCGGATAGTCAGCGAGTCGAACCGCTGCAAGGGCATGGCGCAAGATTCGTCGCTTCGGCGTCCTTCGAAGCTCAGAAAGACGTTCTGGCGTCGCCGCTGGTCGAAAGGTTGGACACCCGCCCCTGCGAATCGACCGTGCAGGTGAACTGCGCCCCGGATGTCAGCCCGCCGCGCACTTCAAAACCGCCTGCCACCGGCCCCGCGCTCCAGATCTGGTCCACCGGCCCCCGCTTTCCAACCTCGGCCGCGCAGGCCTCCACCGCATTGTCCAACTGCGGCGAATGCCGGCCCGCGCCCCAGTCGCTGCCGCCATTCGGCCCGGCAGCATCCGGCCCGGTCGGCGGCGCATCCTGGCGGTCGTCCATTCCATCGCCCTGCCCGGCCCCATAGTCATCGCCGCCCTGCGCGCCCGGCACCTCGTACCAGCCGTCCGGCGCGTTGCGGCTGGCATCGGCAGGCGGCGGCGGCGGCGGGGCCTGCTCGCCCCTTGTGCGGTTGGGATTCTTCTTTGAAATGGCGCTGGCCACCGCGGCAATCCCGCCCAGGATCAGCAGGCCGGCAAACACGTCGCCCGCGTCTATGCTGCGGTCGTGCCGGTGATGGCCCCAGCCGCCCCGGTGCCCACGCCAACCGTCGGCCAAAGCCGGGCTGGCGCTCATGCCAAGGCAGGCGGCAACCGCCAGCGAACGTCCGATCCATTGGGCCTTCATCGCGCGCTCCCCATCCACAGGCGCCAGAATGCCTTACCGTCGCAGGGTTCCGCTTTCCGTAGACTGAACGTGACTGAGAGGGGGTTGAGATCGACTGAGATCGACTGAAAGCGACTGAGACGGGGTCAAGGCAGCTTGAGACCGGTCCAGTACGCCAGGAACGAGAGGACATCCGCCCCGCCCGCAATGGTCTTGTCCACCGGCTTGCCAGACCCGTGCCCGGCATCGCTTTCCACCCGCAGCAGGTGGGGCCGATCGCCCGTTTCACCCGCCTGCAGCGCGGCGACATACTTGAACGAATGCGCCGGCACCACGCGGTCGTCGGTGTCCGCCGTGGTCACCAGAATGGCGGGATACTGCGCCTTGGCGATGTTGTGATAGGGGGAATAGGCGCGCAGCACCTTCCAGTCCGCCTCCTTCGCCGGGCTGCCGTAATCCTGCGTCCAGAACCGCCCTTGCGTGAACCGGTCAAAGCGCAGCATGTCCATCACGCCCACATCGGGATTGGCAGCGGCAAACAGGTCGGGCCGCTGGTTGACCACCGCGCCGACCATCATCCCGCCGTTCGATCCGCCCTGCACGGCAAGCCCGCCCTTGGGCGTAATGCCTTCTTTTATCAGGAATTCCCCGGCGGCGATGAAATCGTCGAAGCTGTTCTGCTTCTTCTCCAGCCGCCCTGCGTCATACCACGCCCGGCCGAATTCGCCCCCGCCCCGGATCTGCGCCAGCGCGAACACGCCGCCCGCCTCCAGCCACGCCATCCGCACCGGCGAAAAGCTGGGCGTCATCGCGATGTCGAACCCGCCATACCCATAAAGCAGCGTCGGGGCCGCCTTCCCCGCCTGCGCCAGCGAGCGCTTGCGCACGATGTAGAGCGGCACCTGCGTTCCATCCTTCGAAGGATAGGTGCGCTGCTCCACTTCATAGTCTGCCGGATCGAACCCCAGCTTCGGCTGGGCAAAGGTGCTGACCTGCCCGGTGCGCATGTCCATGCGGAACACCGTGGGCGGCTGGTTGAAGCTGGAGAACTGGTAGAACGTCTCGGGGTCGCCCGCCCGCCCGCCAAAGCCGCTGGCCGAGCCGATGCCGTTGATGGTGATCGCGGTGGCGGGCTTGCCCTTCATGTCGGTGACCACGGCCACCGCCTGCCCGTTCTGGATATAGGACAGGACCAGCCGGTCCCCGACCATCCGCCCGCCTTCCAGCGAGTTGACGCCTTCGGGGATGACCACCTGCACCCGCGGATCGGGCCCGAGGTCGAGCCGCACCAGCCGGTAGTTCGGCGCGCCATCGTTGGTGATGAACCACAGCCGGTCACCCAGCCCGTCCACCAGCTTCCAGTCATACCGGATATCGGGCACCAGCGGGCGGACCTGCCAGTCGCCGGTCTTCTCCGCCATGGCCAGATCGACCAGATGCACCGCCCGGCGCGGCAAGGTGCTGTCCTCGCTGGTGATCACCGCCCAGCGCCCGTCTGACGTGACCATGGCCTTGTGGCCCAGTTCCGGCCGATCGGGCGTGGCATAGACCAGCCGGTCCGCATCCTGCGGCGTGCCCAGCCGGTGATACCACACCGCCTTGCCGAATGCAGGCGCAAGGTACTCCTCGCCCGCCTTCGGCGCGGGATAGCGCGAATAGAGGAAGCCTTCGTCGCCTACCCAGCCGATCAGCGTATCGTTGGCCCAGCGCAGCGTATCGTCCAGCACCCTGCCGGTCTTCACATCGACAACGCGGATCGTGCGCCAGTCGCTGCCACCCTGCTGCACCGTATAGGCCAGCCAGCGCCCCCCGCGCGAGGGCGTCCAGGCATCGAGTGCCAGCTTGCCATCCTGCTGCCAGGCATTGGGATCGAGCAGCACGCGCCCTTCCCCCTTCAGCCCATCGCGCACCATCAGCGTGGACTGGTTCTGCAGGCCGGTGTTGTGCAGGTAGAAATAGCTCTTGCCCGCCTTGCGCGGCAGGCTGAAGCGTTCGTAATCGAACAGCGAGCGGATGCGCGACGCCAGCGCATCGCGCCCCGGCAACTGCGCGAGATAGCTGCGAGTCACCGCATTCTGCCCGGCAACCCACTGGGCCACCTCCGGACTCTTGCGCACGTCGCCTTCCAGCCAGCGATAGGGGTCCGCCACATCCTGTCCGAACAGGCGTTCGACAAGACCTTCGCGCCGGGTCGCCGGATATCCCTGGATCGATACCGAAGGCAGCACCAGCTTGGCAGCAGCGCCGGGAGCGGCCTTGCCCATCGGAGAAACCGACGGAGTAACCACCGCAGCCGGCACCGAGGCGCGGACCGAGCCGGCCTCCGATGGTCCATGCACCTCGGCCGACCCTTCCACCGATGGCGCAGGCGCAACGCCATCGCCCCCGCCGGCATCGGCCGCGAAGGCGGTTGCAGGCAACAGCAGGCCGATCACGCCGGCCAGCGCGCCGTTGGTCAGGCTTGTTCCTCTCCGCAGCATCATTTTTATCTTCACGCGGCAAATACCACGCAAGTCCGCCGCTTTTCCAGCCAAAAACCCAAACGAATCAGGATTTTGCGGCGCACAATAGAAAACGGGCGGAACCTTGCGGCTCCGCCCGTAAACTATCGCGATTGCGAAACGGCTATCAGGCCGCTTCGTATTCGTCCTCGTCCGCGGTGATCACCGGGCCCGAATCGAGGCCCTTGGCCGAAGTATCGCGGTCAACCAGCTCGATCACGGCGATCGGAGCGGCGTCCGAACCACGGAAACCGGCCTTGATGATGCGGGTGTAACCGCCGTTGCGGTCGGCGTAGCGAGCAGCCAGAACCTCGAACAGCTTCTTTTCCTGCGCTTCGTCAAGCAGACGGGCATGGGCGAGACGACGGTTGGACAGGCCACCCTTCTTCGCCAGCGTGATCAGCTTTTCGAGGTAGGGGCGAAGCTCCTTCGCCTTCGGCAGCGTGGTGGTGATCTGCTCGTGCTTGATCAGCGCGGCCGACAGGTTGCGCAGCAGCGCAATACGGTGCGACGAGGTACGACCCAGCTTGCGCTGGCCCAGCTTATGACGCATTTTTCTTCTCCGTTCGTAGGGGGGCCGTACAAGGTACCCCGATCCAGGTCGGTTATGGGGCCGACCAATTCCCCGGTGCCTCCAACCAGAGGCTTGACTTGCGCTTCGGCCAGACCGTCACGGGAGTAAATCCCGTGACGTCAGTCGGCCCTGCGGGCCGCTGGCCGGGCAGGCCGCATTTCCTCACCAGCCTGCCGTTTCGCTGCGCAAAACGTCGGCTGCTTCGGGCGGCCGCTGCTCGGATTAACCGAGCAGCTCCTGCTCCAGCTTCTTGGCCATCTCTTCGATGTTTTCCGGCGGCCAGCCGGGGATGTCCATGCCAAGGCGCAGGCCCATCGAGGAAAGGACTTCCTTGATCTCGTTGAGCGACTTGCGGCCGAAGTTCGGCGTGCGGAGCATCTCGGCCTCGGTCTTCTGGACCAGGTCGCCGATGTAGATGATGTTGTCGTTCTTCAGGCAGTTTGCCGAACGGACCGACAGCTCCAGCTCGTCCACCTTCTTGAGCAGGTAGCGGTTGAGCTGGTTCGCATCGCTCTCCTCCGGCGCGTGCGTGGCAACGCCACCGGCAACCGAAGGCACGTGGCCGGTCGGCAGCTGGTCATCGAAGTGCACGAACAGCGAAAGCTGGTCCTGAAGGATGCGCGCGGCATAGGCCACGGCATCTTCCGGCGCCACGGTGCCATCGGTTTCCACCATCAGGCTCAGCTTGTCGTAGTCAAGCTCCTGCCCGATGCGCGCGTTGTCCACCTTGTAGGACACCTGGCGAACCGGCGAATAGAGCGAGTCCACCGGGATCAGGCCGATCGGTGCGTCGATGGGGCGGTTGGACACGGCGGGGACATAGCCCTTTCCGGTGTCGCAGGTCAGCTCCATGTTGAAGGTCGCGCCTTCGTCGAGATGGCAGATCACGAGGTCCTTGTTCATCACCTCGATATCGCCGGTCACGGCGATGTCGCCGGCCTTCACCTCGCCCGGGCCAGTGGCCGAGAGCTGGAGACGCTTGGGGCCTTCACCCTGCATCTTGAGCGCGATCTGCTTCACGTTCAGCACGATGTCGGTCACGTCTTCACGCACACCGGCGAGCGACGAGAATTCGTGCAGCACGTTCTCGATCTTGATCGAGGTCACCGCAGCGCCCTGCAGCGAGGAAAGCAGCACCCGGCGCAGCGCGTTGCCGAGCGTGAGACCGAAGCCACGTTCCAGCGGTTCGGCGACAAAGGTCGCACGGCGCTTCGGATCGTTGCCGGGCTTGATCTCGAGGGAGTTGGGCTTCTTCAGTTCCTGCCAGTTCTTGATGTTGACAGTCATGGAATTCCCCTGGGGTTTGTTCGGGAGCCGGAAGTCGGCCTGAGGGCAGGCCGCGCCCGGTCAAAGGTATTGGGCATCCGGCGTGGTGGTACCGCCACGCCGGGTGCCGAAATTCGGGTCAGACCCGGCGACGCTTCGAAGGACGAACGCCGTTGTGCGGGATCGGGGTCACGTCACGGATCGCCGTGATCGTGAAGCCAACCGCCTGGAGGGCGCGCAGGGCGCTCTCGCGGCCCGAACCCGGGCCCTTCACTTCCACTTCAAGGGTGCGCACGCCGTGTTCGGCGGCCTTCTTGCCGGCGTCGTCCGCGGCCACCTGGGCGGCATACGGGGTCGACTTGCGGCTGCCCTTGAAGCCCATCATGCCGGCGGACGACCACGAAATGGCGTTGCCCTGGGCATCGGTGATGGTGATCATGGTGTTGTTGAAGCTGGCGTTGACGTGCGCGACACCACTGGTGATGTTCTTGCGCTCGCGGCGCTTAATGCGCTGAGGTTCGCGTGCCATGTGTTGAATTCCTGTCGAGAAACCGTTGGGAAGACCGGACCGTGAAGGCCGATCTTACTTCTTCTTGCCGGCGATCGGCTTGGCCTTGCCCTTGCGGGTGCGCGCATTGGTGTGCGTGCGCTGGCCACGAACCGGCAGGCCCTTGCGGTGACGCAGGCCGCGATAGCAGGCCAGGTCCATCAGGCGCTTGATGTTCATCGCGGTTTCGCGACGCAGGTCGCCTTCCACGGTGTGCTCGGCGTCGATCGTCTCACGGATCTGCAGGACTTCGGCGTCCGAAAGGTCGGCCACGCGGCGGGCATGATCAATGCCCAGCTTGTCGGCGATCTGCTTGGCCTTGAACGCGCCAATACCGTGAATGTAGGTCAGCGCGATGATAACGCGCTTGTTGGTGGGGAGGTTGACCCCGGCAATACGTGCCACTTGTTTCTCCGTTTGCTCCACAGGACGCCGCCACGGCGGGGCCCTATCTCATCGCGAAAAATCACTCCCTCGGAACGGCGAAAACCGGCCAGTGCAAAATTGCGCTGACCTGATCCAAACCCCTTCCGGCTGAGAGTGAAAGGCGCGCTTAGGCGGATTCGAAAGGTCCGTCAACCTCTAAGCAACGCAAACAGGCGTCCTCCGCTCGCTTTCGGGCGGGACCCAGTGGCCTGTTGAGAGCCTCTTACTCCATTCTGGTCCTGCCGTCAAAGCGCCCGACGCTCAGGGCACGTAAAATCCCGCAACCCGTTCACCTTCCACCAGCAACTGCGCCTCGCGCTCGCGGACCGTGCCGTGCTCGTCCGGGCAGGCCATGATCAGCGGCACCGTGTCGATCGCGCGCCCCGCCATCCCCAGCGGCTTCGCCTGTGCCCCCGCCCTCACGGCGAAGCGGCACTGCGCAAACCCGTCCGCAAAGACCGCCATGTCGAACGGAGCGCCAACGTCACCGAAGCCCATCTGCGCATCGAGCGCGACCATGGCGGCGGCGGCGGCGCGGTCGGTCGCCAACAGCTCGGCAAAGGTGCGCGCAGTATTGATCGGGTCGGCCGCTGCAGTGGCTGCGGCAAGGATCAGCAGGGAACCCGGGATCATGCTCGCCCTCTCAAAAAGTCGGGGGCGGATGCGCCAGACATCCGCCCCCTTCCCCCTGTTTGACCGTCATCCGTGGCAGGTCGGCCCGATCAGACCACGCCGAACGCCAGCATCGCATCGGCCACTTTCTTGAAGCCGGCGATGTTCGCGCCCTTCACATAGTCGACATAGCCGCCGCCCTGGTCGCCATAGGTGAGGCAGGACTGGTGGATGCCCATCATGATGTCCTTGAGCATCTGCTGCAGCTCTTCTTCCTTCCACGCGCGGCGTTCGGAGTTCTGGCTCATTTCCAGGCCCGAAACGGCGACGCCGCCCGCGTTGCTCGCCTTGCCCGGGGCGTAGAGCAGCTTGGCCGCCTTGAACACGTGCACGCCGTCAAGGTCGGTCGGCATGTTCGCCCCTTCCGACACCGCCTTGCAGCCATTGGCGACCAGAACCTTGGCATCCTCGCCCAGCAGCTCGTTCTGCGTGGCACAGGGCAGCGCCACATCGCAGGGCACTCCCCAGGGCGTCTTGCCGGCATGGAAGGTCGCGCCGGGGAAGGCGTCGACATATTCCTCGATGCGGCCGCGGCGGTGGGTCTTGTGGGTCTTCACCCAGTCGATCTTTTCCTGGGTGATGCCGTCGGGATCATGGATGAACCCGCCCGAATCCGACAGGGTCAGCACCTTGCCGCCCAGCTGCACGATCTTTTCCGCCGCGTGGGTGGCCACGTTGCCCGAGCCTGAGATCACCGCGGTCTTGCCGTTCAGGTCCTCGCCCTTGGTCGCCAGCATGTTGGCAAGGAAATAGACCGCGCCATATCCGGTCGCCTCGGTGCGGATCAGCGAACCGCCCCATTCCAGGCCCTTGCCCGTCAGCACCCCGGTGAAGTTGTTGGTGATGCGCTTGTACTGGCCGAACATGTAGCCGATCTCGCGCCCGCCCACGCCTATGTCGCCCGCGGGCACGTCCACGTCGGCGCCGATGTGGCGATAGAGTTCGGTCATGAAGCTCTGGCAGAAGCGCATGATCTCGCGCACGCTCTTGCCCTTGGGGTTGAAGTTGGATCCGCCCTTGCCCCCGCCCATGGGCAGGCCGGTCAGCGCGTTCTTGAAGGTCTGTTCGAAAGCCAGGAACTTCAGCACCGATTCCGTCACGCTGGGGTGAAAGCGGATGCCGCCCTTGTAGGGGCCGATGGCGTTGTTGTTCTGCACGCGCCAGCCACGCTGCACGCGGATGTTGCCGTTGTCGTCCTCCCAGCATACGCGGAAGCTGACAACGCGGTCCGGCTCGGCGATGCGGCGCAGAATCTGCTGCGCGTGGTACTGTTCCTTGTCCTGGATGAACTCGAAGATATCCTCGGCAACCTCCTGCACTGCCTGGACGAATTCCGGCTGGTGCGGGTTGCGGCGCTTCACGCCTTCCATGAAGGTCGGCAGGTCTACATGATCGGAAACGGCCACGGTGTTCTCCCCCTTGAACGGGGTCGCTGCTGCGCCCCGGGTGTGCTTGCGGCCCGTGCGGAACGGCAACCCGGTATCGTGCCGAGTCGCTCTGTTTCCGGGGGGAAGGTTTAACCGCTTTTGCGTGAGGGGAAAGTGCGACGCGCCACAGTTGTGTCCGGCGCGGTCGCAGTACCGGCCCAAGCCTCAGTCGTTGCCCAGCGCCTGGTCAAAGGCGGCGATGCCGTCCTGCTTGTCCTTGTCCACCGGCGGGGTCGCGGGCTTCGGCGCGGGCCTGCCCGGCGCGGCCGGCTTCGGCGGCGCAGGCTTGGGCGGAATGGGCCGCGGATCGACCGGCTTCTTCACCGGCGGCGTCGACACAGGCTTCGGCACAGGGGCAGGCTTGGCCGCAGCAGCAGGCTTTGCCGCAGCCGGCTGGACCCTGGCCGTCGCCGGTTGCGCCTTTGCCTGCGGCTTGTCTCCCGGTGCGGGCGGCAGGCTCCATGCCTTGCCCGATCGGCTGAGCCCCGGCCCGCCGCGCGTCTCCTCGACCGGCAGCTGCGCCGCAGGCTCGGGCACAGGCGTCGCTGCAGGAGCAGGAGCGGGCGCAGGTGCAGGTGCAGGTGTCACCGGCCCCAGCTTGCCCGCCAGCGCAGCCAGCTGCGCCGCCAGCACCTTGTCCACCGCCGGACCGATCTCGTCGGGGTTATAGCGCATGAAGCCGCCAACCACGTATTCGAACAGGATGCGCGTGCCGCCTTCGCCGGGCTTGATCGTGATGGTCAGGGTGGCGGAAAGCGCCTCGCTCTGCAGCGGGCCGAGCGCGCCGGACAGGCGGATCGCCTTGCCGGGATCGATGTAGATCACGCGCATGTGCTGCACGCCGCCTGCCTGCTGCCCCTTGGGCACGCCAGGCGGGACCGGCAGCCGTTCGCAGAAGCAGCCCCCCGCGCTGGCATCGAGCGACAGGTTGGTCGCTTCGCCCGAGAAGGTGTGCTGCGCAAGCCACCACGTGGCCGGCTTGACCAGCACCGCCCATGCCTCGGCCGGCGTGGCGACCACCTGCACGGCATTGCGGGATACGAAACCGACGTCGCTCTTGGTGATCACTTCGGCATGTGCAGCAGCCGCCATGGCCGGCGCCAGCACAAGCAATCCCGCTGCCAGAGCCAAGGTCCGCATGCCGATTACCCCCATCGCACGATTCGCATGGCGGAGCGCCCTGCTCCACCTGCATCACGTTACGCGATAATCGCTTCGATGGCAGCCGTCACGTCATCCATGTCCGCCATGCCATCCACGCGCGCCACGATACCCTTGGCTTCGTAGATCGGCAGGATCGGCGCGGTCTTGGCGCGGTACTCGGCCATGCGCGTACGCACCGTTTCCTCGTTGTCGTCGGGACGGCGCTTGAATTCGTGCCCGCCGCACTTGTCGCAGGTGCCTTCGACAGCCGGCTTCTCGAACGTATCATGATAGCCCTTGCCGCAGGTGGCGCAGGTGTAACGGCCTGTGATGCGCTCCACGAGCGCGTCCTCGTTCACTTCCAGCTCGATCACGCGGTCAAGGCTGCGGCCACGGCTGGCAAGGATCGCCTCCAGCGATTCCGCCTGCGGCGCGGTGCGGGGATAGCCATCGAAGATCGCGCCCTGGTCCGCCGGCATTGCGTCCAGTTCATCGCCGATCAGCGCGGAGACGATCTCGTCGGAGACCAGCTGGCCCGCTTCCATCACGGCCTTGGCCTTCAGGCCCACCGTGGTCCCGGCCTTCACCGCGGCGCGCAGCATGTCGCCGGTGGAAAGCTGCTTCATGCCGTGGCGCTCCACGAGCCGCTGGGCCTGCGTACCCTTGCCCGCTCCCGGCGGTCCCAACAGGATGATGTTCACGTCTGGCGTCCCCCTCTATGTCGACCTGCGCGTACGGTCAGCGCATGCGGCCCTTAAGCTTGGCCTTCTTGATCAGGTCGCCATACTGGTGGGCCAGCAGGTGCGACTGGATCTGGGTAATGGTGTCCACGGTCACGTTGACCACGATCAGCAGGCTGGTGCCGCCGAAGAACAAGGTGCCCATGCCCGTTTCGGCCATGATCCATTCGGGCACAACACAGACGATGGTAATATATGCCGCGCCCAGCACGGTGATGCGGGTCAGCACATAGTCCAGGTACTTCTCGGTGTTCTTGCCCGGGCGGATGCCGGGGATGAACCCGCCATTGCGCTTCAGGTTGTCGGCCGTTTCCTCGGGGTTGAACACCACCGCGGTGTAGAAGAAGCTGAAGAACACGATGCCCAGCGCATAAAGCACCATGTACAGCGGCTTGCCGTGGCCCAGGTACTGGTTCAGCGTGATGATGATCTGGCCGGTCGTGGTGTCGGGCGAGACTGACTTGCCCGCGAACTGCGTGATCGTCAGCGGCAGCAGCAGCAGCGAGCTGGCGAAGATCGGCGGAATCACGCCCGCGGTGTTGAGCTTGAGCGGAAGATGGCTGCGGTCCGCCGCCATCATGCCGCGCTCGGTCGCGCGCTTGGGATACTGGATCAGCAATCGCCGCGTGGCGCGCTCGAAGAAGCAGATGAAGATGATCACGCCCACGATCAGGGCAAGGATGCCGAAGATCACGAAGCCGTTCATCGATCCGGTACGGCCCTGTTCGAACAGGTTGCCCACGAACTTGGGCATCTGCGCCACGATGCCGGCCATGATGATCAGCGAAACACCGTTGCCGATGCCGCGGCTGGTGATCTGTTCGCCCAGCCACAGCAGGAACATGGTGCCGCCGATCAGGCTGACCACCGCGCCCACCTTGAACAGCAGGCCGGGGTTGACCACCGCCTGCATGCCGGCGCTGGCGCCATAGGCTTCAAGCCCGGTGGCCAGGAACCAGCCCTGGATCGCGGTCAGGAACACCGCGCCATAGCGGGTGTACTGGTTCAGCTTCTTGCGCCCGCTTTCGCCTTCCTTCTTCAGGGCGGCGAGCGAGGGGTGAAGCGATGCGGCCAGCTGCACCACGATCGAGGCGGTGATGTAAGGCATCACGCCCAGCGCGATCAGGCTCATGCGCTGCAACGAACCGCCCGAAAAGGCATTGAAGATGTCCAGGATGCCGCCGCGCGTCTGGTCGTAGAGCGTTTCCAGGATCAGCGGGTTGATGCCGGGCAGCGGCACGAAGCTGAGGAACCGGAACACGATCAGCGCGCCCACGGTGAACCAGATGCGGTTCTTGAGCTCGGTCGCCTTGGAGAAGTTGGCCAGGCTCAGGTTGCTGGCGATATTGTCGGCGCGGGATGCCATTGTCTGGTTCGATGCCTTGCTCATGGAGCGGCTGCGGACCGGTCCGCACCGCCTTACGGCTAGCGCATATAGGGAGAGTTCGCGATTGTCGAACCCTCGGGCGCAGGTTCTTTGGCCCTTGCGCCGGTTTTCGCGCAGAAATCACCGGGGAATTGCCCCGAAAAACCTGCGGGCGATGGCAGCCATGCCGCCACCGCCCGCCGGATCTTGGCTTACTTCGCCTTCGCAGCCTTGTTGGCGTCGCGACGGGCGGTCTTCTTTTCGTCTTCGCTCGGCTGCGCGGCCGGCAGCGTCACGGTGCCGCCCAGCTTCTCGACCGCGGCAACCGCGCTCTTCGAAGCGCCGGCAACGGCGAAGCTCGCCTTTTCGGTCAGCTCACCCTTGGCCAGCAGGCGCACGCCGTCCTTGCCGCCACGGGCCAGGCCAGCGGCCTTCAGCGCGGCATGGTCGATCACGCCATCGGTGCTGAGCTTGCCGTTCTCGATCGCCTTCTGGATCATGCCCAGGTTCACGTGGGCATAGTCCTTGGCGAAGATGTTGTTGAAGCCGCGCTTCGGGATACGCATGTGCAGCGGCATCTGGCCGCCTTCGAACCCGTTCACCGACACGCCCGAACGCGCCTTGGCACCCTTCTGGCCGCGGCCAGCGGTCTTGCCCTTGCCCGAGCCGATGCCACGGCCCACGCGCATGCGGCCCTTGCGGGCGCCATAATTGTCGGAAAGTTCGTTAAGCTTGGTCATGTTGAGCACTCGCTTTCGCTTTGAGTCGCGCTGATAGGAACGCGGGCCCATATGCGAACGCGGCCACTTTGTCACCCCCCGCGGCCGTTTCCGATTTGCCGCACGCTGCATCTCATTTTTGGATGAAGGCGGAACCAGGCGGCGGCAATGCCGTTCCTGTCGTTTCAACTGGGACGATCTGCGGACAATTGATGGCCTCTCCGGAATTCCAGGTCGACCTTTCCAACTGCGACCGTGAACCTATCCATCTCCTCGGCGCGATCCAGCCCGTGGGGTTCCTCATCGCGCTCAGCACCGACTGGCTGATTGCGCGCGTGTCGTCGAACATCGCATCCTACATGGGCACGTCGCCGGACGAGATGATCGGCCAGCCCCTTGCCGCGTTCATCGATGCCGGCCCGCTGCATGATATCCGCAAC
Source organism: Novosphingobium cyanobacteriorum (assembly GCF_029436685.1). Classification (GTDB taxonomy): domain Bacteria; phylum Pseudomonadota; class Alphaproteobacteria; order Sphingomonadales; family Sphingomonadaceae; genus Novosphingobium; species Novosphingobium cyanobacteriorum. Next base: position 31,254 of record NZ_JAROCY010000023.1, on the reverse strand, counting down.
CGGATGGCCTTTCTGGTCAACACCGACACGGTCGAACGCATCTTTTCCTGCCGCCTGCGCCAGGATCTGCCCACATTCGACATCGCGGTCCACTTTTCCGGCCGCCAGTTCCTGATCGAGGCGGAGCCGGCCAGCGGCCAGCATGGCGATGCCACCGGCACCGTCCGCTGGATGATGGCCCGGCTTGACGGGCAGCCCGATGGCGATGCCTTCTTCCGGGAAGGCGCGCGCCAGGTCCGCGCCCTGCTCGGCTATGACCGCGTGATGGTCTACAAATTCGCTCCTGACGGGCATGGAGAGGTCGTGGCCGAAGCGGTCAAGCCCGGCATCGGCACCTTCAAGGGCATGCATTATCCGGCCAGCGACATTCCCAAGCAGGCCCGCGCGCTCTACCTGCGAAACCTCACCCGCATCATCCACGATGTCGATTCCGTGCCCGTGCCGATCGTGCCCGCGCTCGACGAAGACGGCACGCCCGTGGACCTCTCGCTGTCGGTGCTGCGCTCGGTCTCTCCCATCCACATCGAATACCTCAAGAACATGGGCGTGCGCGCCTCGCTCTCGATCTCGATCGTGGTGGATGAAAAGTTGTGGGGCCTCTTCGCCTGCCACCACTATTCGCCACTCTCCCCCACCTTCGAACGCCGCTCCTTGAGCGAACTGTTCTCGCAGATGTTCTCGCTCAGGCTGGAAAGCCGCGAACGGCGCGAAATGGTGGAATACGAACGCCGCGCGCGCGACATTTCCGATCAGCTGCTCGGGGCCGTGGCCTCCGATGAAACCCTTTTGAACGATCCTGACTGGCTGGGCGATATCCTCACCAGCGCGATCCCCGCCGATGGCGTGGGCGTGTGGATCAATGGCCACTATGCCTTTTCCGGCACCACCCCGCCCACGCAGGATTTCCGCCGCATCATCCGCGCGCTCAACGGGACCGCAGCGGGCAAGGTCTATGCCACCGACCATATCGGCTCGCTGATCGACGACGCTGCCGGCTTTGCCGCCGATGCCTCGGGCCTGCTCGCCATTCCCATCTCGCGTTCCCCGCGTGACTATGTCGTGCTGTTCCGCAAGGAGCTGAAGGAAGCCGTGCGCTGGGCCGGGGATCCGCACAAGCCGGTCACCTATGGCCCCAACGGGCCGCGCCTCACCCCGCGTGAAAGCTTCGCGGAATGGCTCGAACAGGTCGAAGGGCGCTCCGCTCCCTTCACCGCCTCGCAGCTGCGCGTGGCCGAAACGCTGCGCGCCACGTTGATCGAGGTCGTGCTGCGCCTCGCCGATGAAGCCGCTGCAGAACGCCACCAAGCCAACGCCCGGCAGGAATTGCTGATCGCCGAGCTGAACCATCGCGTGCGCAACATCCTCGGCGTGATCCGCGGCCTGATCCGCCAGTCGCAGCCCGATGAGACGGCGGTGAAGGACTTCGTGAAAGTGGTCGATGGCCGTATCCACGCCCTCGCCCGCGCGCACAACCAGATCACCGACGATCACTGGGGCCCTGCCCCGCTCGAAGCGCTGATCGAGGCCGAGGCCGCAGCCTTCGCCGCCAACCGCCGCACCTCGCTGATCGCGCAGGGGCCGCCGGTGCTGCTCAATCCCCAGGCCTATTCCACCATGGCGCTGGTGATCCACGAACTGGTCACCAATTCCACCAAGTACGGCAGCCTCTCGGGCGATGGCCAGGTCCATCTCACCTGGCACCGTGCCGACGATGACAGCCTGCTGGTCGATTGGCGCGAGGTCGGCGGACCGCCGGTGGAACCGCCCACGCGCAAGGGCTTCGGCACCACCATCATCAACCGCTCGGTGCCCTATGACCTTGGCGGCTCGGCAGAGATTTCCTATGCCCGCAGCGGCGTACACGCGCGTTTCTGCATTCCCCGCCGCCATGTCTCGCAGCGCCCCACCGCTGCGCCTCCACGCATCGCCCGGCAGCAGCAGCAGCATGGCAAGCATGTGCAGCCCGAGCTGGCCGTGGATCCCCACCTGCTCGAAGGGTTCCACGTGTTGCTGGTGGAAGACAGCCTGATCATCGCGCTGGATGCGGAGGACATCCTCCAGCGCTTCGGCGCCAGCATCGACACCGCCTCCACGCCCGAGGCCGCGCATGACGCGCTCGATCGCTCGCGCCCCGATCTCGCCATTCTCGACATCAATCTGGGTGACCAGACCAGCTTCGGCATCGCCGACCGCCTGATGGACATGGACGTGCCGTTCTTCTTCGCCTCCGGCTATGGCGAACAGGCGCAGCTGCCCATGGAGCATCGCGCCCGCACCGTGGTGCAAAAGCCTTACACCATCGGCAACCTGATCCGCGCGATCGAGGGCATGCTCGGCGTCTCGGGCGAGTTCGTCTGATGACCGCAGCTGCCGCCCTCGCCGCTCCGCAGGCGCAAACGCTCGGTCAGATGCTGCGCACCGCCACGCGCAGCCAGCATGACGAGGTCGACGCCGCCTTCGGCTCTTTCGACCTCACCACGATGGACGGCCTGCGCCGTTTCCTCCTCGCGCAGGCGCGCGTCCTGCCCGAAGTCGAGCGCGTGCTTGCCCCTGCCGAACTCCTGCCCGCCTGGACCGGCCGCACCTGCGCTCTCCACCAGGATCTGATGGCGCTGGGCCAAGCGCCGCCACAGACGCTCCCTTTCACCCTGCCCGCTGGCCCTGCCGCCCGCTGGGGCGCACTCTACGTGCTCGAAGGCTCCCGCCTGGGCGGCGCCATGCTCCGCAGGCACCTGCCCGAAGGCGCGCCTTCCGCGTTCTTCGACGCCCGCCACGCCCCCGGCCGCTGGCAGGCTTTCCTTGGCCGCTTGGATGCCTCAGGCTGCAGCCCTTCCTGGCGCACCGGCGCGCTGTCGGGGGCTCACGCCACCTTTGCGGCCTTCACCTCTGCGGCCCGGCGCTGAAGGCAAGGGCGGCGCTCATTCCTGTCGCCGCCCCCTCCTGCATTCTCAGATCACCACGAAATCGGCGGATGTCAGCGCAAGCCCCGCGGTAAGCGTCGCGAACTGCACCGCGGTGCCCGCACCATTGCCGTCCGCGTCATAGAAAAGCGCGCCATTGGCCGAATTGTAGACGATCCGGTCAGACGCATCGGCAGCCCCCGTGCCGATGACGAACGCCGCCGAAGGCAGGTTGCCCGCGGTCAGGGCGGTAAAGATCGCCTTGTCGAGCACGATGGTATCATCGACCACGCTGAAATCGGTGATCTTGTCCACATTGCCGCTGCCGATCACCACGTCGAAGACAAAGCGGTCCGCGCCCGTGCCGCCGGTCACCGTATCGCTGCCCTCCTGGCTGCGGATGGTGTCTGCTCCCGCGCCGCCATCGATCACGTCGATGCTCGCCCCGCCCAGGATCGTATTGTTGCCGTCTCCGCCATTCAGCGTATCGGCCCCGTCTCCGCCGTTCACCGCGTCGTTGCCGCCACGTCCGTCGATCACGTCACGCCCGGCCCCGCCCGTCAGCACGTTGGCCAAAGCATTGCCGCTGATGTCGTCGTCAAGGGCGGAACCGGTGATGTTCTCCACGCCCAGCAGTACGTCGGGTATGCCCAGCGTGAACGATGTTGACGTCGCCGTCGGGTCCAGCAGTTGCAGCAGCTGCACGAACAGCGTGCCCTGCAGTACGTCCGCGATGTCTTCGCCCGATCCGATGCCGTTGAGGATCTCCGAAATGTAGTCGCTCGCCGCGTCCCCGCCCGAATTGCGCCAGAACTGGGAGAGATCCACGCGCACAGCCTCGGCCGAAGCCGCATAGGTCACCGTGTCGGTGCCCAGGCCGCCATAGATGATGTCGAACCCGGCACCCCCGCTGATCGTGTCGTTGCCTGCGCCGGCCCTGATCACGTCGCTACCTTCGTTGCCGTCGATGGTGTCGTCGCCCGTGCCGCCTTCCATCACGTCCTTGCCGGTCCCGCCGCTCATCACGTCGTTGCCGTTGCCCCCGCACACCTCGTCATTGCCCAGCTGGCCATAGAGCGTGTCGTTGCCATCGCCCCCGGCAATGTCGTCGTCATACTTGCCGGAATCATCCGCGCCGTCTTCCTCTTCGCAGTCGCAATCGTCGGAGAAGTCGTCGTCGAGCGTCGGGTCGACATTGCGGTCGGGCACGCTGGAGGTTGGGTCCCCCTCGCCGAAGATGATGTCGTTGCCGTCACAACCACTCAATTTGTCGCTGCCGCCGCGCCCCTGCAGCACATTGCCAAGGTCGTCGCCAACCAGGACGTCGGACTGCAGCGAACCGATCACGGCCTCGATATCGACCAGCGTGTCCCCGGCCGAATCCGATGGCAACTGCGGTACGAAATCAATCAGCGCAACGCCGCCTCGTCCCTTGGCCAGGCTCACCGCCACCCCGGTCAGCGCCGATGCATAAGATGCCGTGTCGAAGCCGTCGCCGCCATCGATCACGTCCTCGTCCGCGCCGCCATCGATAATGTCGTTGCCGGTCCCGCCAAACAGGATGTCGATCCCGGCATCACCGGTGATGCGGTCGTTGCCTTCCGCACCGTCGACTGAATCGTCACCATCCTTGCCCCACAGCGTGTTGTTGGCCGCGCTGCCGATGATCTGGTCGTTGTACAGGCTGCCTTCCACGCCTTCGATGCTGACGACCTGGCTCACCAGTTCGCCCTGCACCAGCGTGCCGGCCCCGATATCCACCTGCACCGGACCGCTGTCGCCATACTGCACGTCAAGGTTCAGCGTATCGAACCCGCCGCCGCCGTTGATGTTGTCGCCCCCGCTGGCTGGCCCGGTGCTGAAGATCTCGTTGGCGTCCGATCCGTTGATCACGTCCTGGCCCGCCGTGCCGACGAAATGCTCGATCCCGTCGAGCACGTCCGCCTCATAGGTCAGCTCGCTGACGTCGCGGACGAAGTCCTTGTTGGCGTCGATCCAGATCTCGTAAAGAGCCACAGCCTGCCCGGCAGCCACCGTAACGCCGGCCTTCGCCGCATAGGATGATGCCGTTGCACCGAAGGCCAGCTTCATCGTCACCGGGATCACGTCGGCCACCAGCCCCGGAAAGCCGTTGTAGCCGATATAGACATCGGTGCCGCCACGCCCGGCATAGAAGTCATTGCCCAACGATCCGCGGAAATAGTTGACGTCGTTGTTGCCATAGACCGCGTCCTGGCCCCGACCGCCAACATAACCCTCCACGTTGACCAGCGTGTCGCCTTGAGCCAGCCCGGCATTCTTGGTGCTGTCCAGGAAATCGACCACCGTCTTCGGATGGGTCCCGAAAGTCAGCACCCCGGCCACTTCCACCAGCGGCAGGTAGATCACATAGTCGACCCCGGCACCGCCATCGACCCGGTCACCTATGTCCGCGCTGGCCGCCGTACCGGAAAAATTCGTCGCCATCACCAGCGTATCATCGCCGTCCTGGCCGTTGACCCGATCCCGCCCGAGACCATCGAAGATGAAATCACCGTCATCCCCGCCGTAAATCAGGTCGGCACCGCCACCGCCCTGCAGGAAGTCGGATCCACCCCGCCCCCACAACGCGTCGCGGCCCGCACCGCCGATCAGGTCGTCACCGAACGAAGTACCGATATAGTTGGTCATGGTCCCCTGCTTTCATTGGATGTTGAAAAACCAATGGGGCATGCGACCTTCCAAGAATCCCGGACCACGAGACCACACACGAATCGTATCCGGCAACCTGATTTCCCCCGGCGTGAGGCTCTCAAATCACATAATACGTGTAAACCCTTATATCTCCCCCTTGTAACAACTGGCTCCCGCGCAGCGCTGTCCAAAGGGGGAAATCCCGAGACTGGTCGAGACACGGCAAACCGCATCGCATTGGCGAGGGCTGCCGGCCGATCTCAATGGAAACACCGTCAAACGAAAAAAGCCCCGGCATCGCTGCCGGGGCTCTTTCGTGTTCACCCGCAGGTGGAAGGCTGTGGTCAGTCGACCACGGCCACCATGTGCGGCAGCTTGGCGATCGCGCCGCGCACTTCGGCGGTGTCTTCCAACTCCACCACGCGGTGCATCTTGCCAAGGCCCAGGCCGACCAGGATCTTCTTCTGGCTTTCCGGGCGACGGATCGGCGAACCGATCTGCTTGATCTTGATCTTCGCCATGATTGCTTACTCCACGATGGCCGCGGCTTCGGCTTCCGCCTCGACCGCAGTAGCGCCGCCGCGACCAAGCAGGTCGGCAACCTTCTTGCCGCGACGCTGGGCGACAGACTTCGGCGAAGTCTGGTCGGTCAGCGCGTCGAAGGTGGCGCGGATCATGTTGTAGGGGTTGCTGGTGCCGACCGACTTGGTCACCACGTCAGCCACGCCCAGGCTTTCGAAGACAGCGCGCATCGGACCGCCGGCGATGATGCCGGTACCGGCCGGAGCCGAACGGACGTTGACCTTGCCGGCACCGAAACGGCCCTTGCCGTCGTGGTGCAGGGTGCGGCCTTCCTTCAGCGGAACGCGGACCATCTTCTTCTTGGCCGAAGCAGTCGCCTTGGTGATGGCTTCCGGCACTTCGCGGGCCTTGCCGTGGCCGAAGCCCACGCGGCCCTTGCCGTCGCCGACCACGACCAGCGCAGCAAAGCCGAAGCGCTTGCCGCCCTTCACGGTCTTGGAAACGCGGTTGATGTGGACGAGCTTTTCGATCAGCTCCTCACCACCTTCTTCCTCGTTGCCACGGCCACCGCGACGGTCGTCACGACGACCACCGCGACCGCCGCGATCACCGCCACGGTCATTGCCGCCACGGCCGCGACCACGGCCACGACCTTCACGCTGCTGCGGCTCACCGCCGGTCGCTTCGACCGAGGCGACGCCTTCCAGGTTGGTTTCGTCAGCCATTGTCAGAACTCCAGGCCGCCTTCGCGGGCAGCGTCAGCCAGCGCCTTGACGCGGCCATGGAACAGGAAGCCGCCGCGATCGAACACGACGGTGGTGATGCCGGCGGCCTTGGCCTTCTCGGCAATCTCGGCGCCAACCTTCACGGCGGCGTCGACGTTCGCACCGATCGACTTCTGGCCCTTGACCAGCGTCGAAGCGGCGACAATCGTCTTGCCGGCGGCGTCGTCGATGATCTGGGCGTAGATGTGACGGCCCGAACGATGGACCGAAAGACGCGGGCGACCGCCCGAGCGCGCCTTGAGCGCGGTACGGACGCGACGGCGGCGGCGATCGAAGAGAGACAGCTTGGCCATTACTTCTTCTTCCCTTCCTTGCGGAAGATGAACTCGCCGCGGTACTTGATACCCTTGCCCTTGTAGGGTTCGGGCTTGCGCCAGCGACGGATCTCGGCCGCAACCTGGCCGACCTTCTGCTTGTCCATACCCGATATTTCGACCGTGGTGTTGTCCGGGGTCTTGATCTCGATCCCTTCCGGGATGGCGTAATCAACGTCGTGGCTATAGCCGAGCTGCAGCTTCAGGTTCTTGCCCTGGGCGTTCGCACGATAGCCGACGCCGGTGATGTCCAGGATCTTGGTATAGCCCTGGGTCACGCCGGTGACGAGGTTGTCCACGAGCGTCCGCTGCATGCCCCAGAAGGCGCGGGCGGACTTCGTGTCGTTGGCGGGCTTCACGATGATCGTGTCACCGTCGACGGTGTAGCTGATCTCGTCGCGCAGGCTGAGCGTCAGGGTGCCCTTGGGGCCCTTCACGGTCATCACGCCGTCCGCGATGTTCGCGGTGACGCCACTCGGGATCGCCACAGGCTTCTTGCCGATGCGGCTCATCAGAACACCTCCGCCAGCACTTCGCCGCCGACGTTGGCAGCGCGCGCTTCGGCATCCGAAAGCACGCCGCGCGGCGTCGAGACGATGGTGATGCCGAGGCCGTTGCGGATCACCGGAAGTTCCTTGGAACCCGAGTAGACGCGGCGGCCAGGCTTGGAAACGCGGGCCACGTGCTTGATCGCGGGCTGGCCCTCGAAATACTTGAGCTCGATGCGCAGCTGCGGGTGGTCACCGGTGGTGTCCTCCGAAAAGCCGCGGATGTAGCCTTCACGCTGAAGGACTTCGAGCACGTGCGCACGCAGCTTCGACGCGGGCGAGATGACGGAGTCCTTCTTCGCGCGCTGGCCGTTGCGGATGCGGGTGAGCATATCACCCAGGGGGTCGGTCAATGCCATTGGATGATCCTTACCAGCTCGACTTGGTCACGCCGGGGATGAGCCCCTTGTTGGCGAGATCGCGCAGCTCAATGCGGCACAGGCCAAACTTGCGGTAATAGCCGCGCGGACGGCCGGTGGTGTTGCAACGGTTGCGCACCCGGGTCGGGTTCGCGTTGCGCGGCAGTTCGGCCATCTTCAGGCGGGCGATCAGGCGCTCGGTTTCGTCGAGCGATTCATCGTCGGCCTGGGCCTTCAGCGCAGCAAACTTGGCCGCATACTTCTCAACAAGCTTCTTGCGACGCTCGTTCTTGTTGATCGAACTCAGTTTCGCCATGGACTTAAGCTCTCTTCAAAAATTCAGGCGGCCTGCTGCTGTTCAGCAGCATCCAGCGGGAACGGGAAGCCGAACAGGCGGAGCAGCTCGCGCGCTTCCTCGTCGGTCTTGGCAGTGGTGGTCACGATGATATCCATCCCACGCACCTTCTCGATCTGGTCGTAGCTGATCTCCGGAAAGATGATCTGCTCCTTCAGACCCATCGCATAGTTGCCACGGCCGTCGAACGACTTGGGGTTCAGACCCCGGAAGTCACGGATGCGGGGCATCGCGATGGTGATCAGGCGGTCGAGGAATTCGTACATGCGTTCGCGGCGCAGGGTAACCTTGCAGCCGATCGGCATGCCTTCACGCAGCTTGAACTGCGCGATGGACTTCTTCGCCTTGGTGATCACGGGCTTCTGGCCGGCGATGAGTTCCATCTCCGCAGCCGCCGTGGTGACCTTCTTCTTGTCCTGGCTCGCTTCGCCCACACCCATGTTGAGCGTGATCTTTTCGATGCGCGGGATCTCGAGCGCGTTCTTGTAGCCGAACTTGGCCTGCATCGCCTTGGCGATTTCGGCTTCGTACTTGCCCTTCAGACGCGGAACGTACTTGTCAGCCATCGATGGCCTCCCCGGACTTCACGGCCACGCGGACCTTCTTGCCGTCACGGGTCTCGAAGCGGACGCGGGTGGGCTTGCCATCCTTGTCGGCGACCGAAACCTTCGACACGTGCAGCGGAGCCTCGAAGCGGTCGAGACCGCCCTGGGGGTTCTGCTGGCTGGGCTTGCGGTGACGGGTCGCGACGTTCACGCCACCGACCACGACCTTGTCTTCCTTGGGAAGGACCTGCAGCACCGTGCCGGTGCGGCCCTTGTCCTTGCCCGAACGGACGACGACGGTGTCACCCTTCTTGATCTTCGCGGCGGCCATTACAGCACCTCCGGAGCGAGCGAGATGATCTTCATGAAGCCGCGGCCGCGCAGTTCGCGCACCACCGGGCCGAAGATACGGGTGCCGATCGGCTCTTCGTTCTTGCCGACGAGCACGGCGGCATTGCTGTCGAAGCGGATCACGCTGCCGTCTGCACGGCGCACGTCCTTCTTGGTGCGCACGATCACCGCACGGTGAACGTCGCCCTTCTTGACGCGGGCGCGCGGCTGCGCTTCCTTGACCGACACCACGATGATGTCGCCGACGCTTGCGAACCGACGCTTCGAGCCACCCAGCACCTTGATGCACTGGACGCGCTTGGCGCCGCTGTTGTCCGCGACGTCGAGATTGGATTGCATCTGGATCATTGATCCGGTTCCTTCTCACTGGCTTGCCGGAACCAGTCCGGCAGTTCCAAAATCGCAATTCGGACGGGCCCTATCGACGAGAGCGGACGATATGTCCACCCTCGGCCGAAAGAACCCGCCTGACCCTCAGACGTCCGCTTCGATCGCGGCGGTCTTGCCTGCCGTGACGCGGTCGATGACCTTCCACGTCTTCAGCTTCGAGATCGGGGCCGTTTCCTCGATGCGGACGGTCTCGCCGGTCTTGAAGGCATTCGCCTCGTCGTGCGCATGGTACTTCTTCGAGCGGCGGATGATCTTCCCGTAGAGCGGGTGCTTCACCTTGCGCTCGACCTTGACCACCACGGTCTTGTCGGTCTTGTCGGACACCACGGTGCCGATCAGGATACGCTTGGGCATATTGGCTTCCTTACGCCTTGGCCGACTGAGAACGCTCAGTCTGCAGCGTCTTGATGCGCGCGATGTCGCGACGGACTTCCTTGATGCGCGCGGGGCGCTCAAGCTGGCTCGTCGCGGCCTGGAAACGCAGGTTGAACTGTTCGCGCTTCAGCTCGGCGAGATCAGCGGAGAGCTGGTCGTCGCTCTTGACGCGAAGGTCTTCGAACTTGGCCATCGTAGTCTCTCCTTACTCGCCGCCAAGGTGCGAGGTGTCGCCCAGGCGGGCCACGACCTTCGTCTTGATCGGCAGCTTCATCGCCGCGCGGCTGAAAGCCTCGGCAGCGAGCGGACCGGGCACGCCATCCAGTTCGAACAGGATGCGGCCGGGCTTCACGCGGGCGGCCCAGTATTCGATCGAACCCTTGCCCTTGCCCTGGCGGACTTCGGCGGGCTTCTTCGAAACCGGCACGTCGGGGAACACGCGGATCCACAGACGGCCCTGACGGCGGATGTGGCGGGTGATCGCGCGGCGGGCCGCTTCGATCTGGCGGGCGGTAACCCGCTCCGGCTCCAGCGCCTTCAGGCCATAGGACCCGAAGTTCAGGTCCGAACCACCCTTGGCAACGCCATGGATGCGGCCCTTGAAAGCCTTGCGGAACTTGGTCTTCTTCGGTTGCAGCATGGCTTAGTTCCTGCGGTCTTCGCGGGCCGGACGGACGCCGGAAGTCTGGGCTTCCATCATCAGGCGGTCCTGCGCCATCGGATCGTGGCCGAGGATCTCGCCCTTGAAGATCCAGGTCTTGATGCCGATCACGCCATAGGCGGTGTGGGCTTCGGCTTCGGCGTAGTCGATGTTGGCGCGAAGCGTGTGCAGCGGCACGCGGCCTTCACGATACCATTCGACGCGGGCGATTTCAGCGCCACCCAGACGGCCGCCGCAGGTGATCTTGATGCCTTCGGCGCCAAGACGGAGGGCGGACTGCACGGCGCGCTTCATCGCACGGCGGAACGCCACGCGGCGCACCAGCTGGTCGGCGATGCCCTGGGCGACGAGCTTGCTGTCGATTTCCGGCTTGCGGATCTCGACGATGTTCAGCTTCACGTCGCTCTGGGTCATCGTGGCGAGCTTCGAGCGCAGCTTCTCGATGTCCGCACCCTTCTTGCCGATGATCACGCCGGGGCGCGCGGCATAGATGGACACGCGGCACAGCTTGGCCGGGCGCTCGATCACCACCTTCGAGATTGCCGCCTGCGGCAGGTTCTCGACGATGTACTTGCGGATCTGGAGGTCTTCCTTGAGCAGCTGCTCATAGGAACGGCCTTCCGCATACCAGCGGCTGTCCCAGGTCCGGTTGATCTGCAGGCGCAGACCGATGGGGTTCGACTTGTGACCCATGATCAGGCCTCCTCGACTTCGCGGACGACGATCCGGAGGCGCGAAAACGGCTTCAGGATCCGGGTCGACTTGCCACGACCACGGGTGTGGAAGCGCTTCATCGTGATCGACTTGCCGACCGAGGCTTCCGCCACGACGAGCGCGTCGACGTCCAGGTTGTGGTTGTTTTCCGCGTTGGCGATCGCCGAAGCGAGAACCTTGCGGGCGTCGACCGCCATCGCCTTCTTCGAGAAGGCGAGGATGTTCATGGCCTCTTCGGCCTTGCGACCGCGGATCAGGCCGGCGACCAGGTTCAGCTTCTGCGCCGAACCACGGATCTGCGTGCCGACCGACAGCGCTTCCTTGTCGCCAACGCGACGGGGTGCCTTAGGCTTGCTCATCAGCGCTTGCCCTTCTTGTCAGCGGCGTGGCCCGGGAAGTTGCGCGTCGGAGCGAACTCGCCAAGCTTGTGGCCGACCATCTCTTCCGAGACGGCGACGGGGATGAACTTCTGCCCGTTGTAGACGTTGAACGTCAGGCCAACGAACTGCGGAATGATGGTCGAACGACGCGACCAGGTCTTGATCGGGCCAGCGCGAGAGCCTGCATCCTGAGCCACTTCGGCCTTCTTCAGGAGGTGCAGGTCGACGAAGGGGCCCTTCCAGACGGAACGTGCCATGTGGTCTTACCTCTTCTTCTTCGCGTGACGCGAACGAATGATCATCTTGTCCGTCGACTTGTTGTGACGGGTCCGGGCGCCCTTGGTCGGCTTGCCCCACGGAGTGACCGGATGACGGCCGCCCGAGGTGCGGCCTTCACCACCGCCGTGCGGGTGGTCGACCGGGTTCTTGGCGACGCCGCGGGTCAGCGGACGACGGCCCAGCCAGCGGTTGCGACCGGCCTTGGCAAGGTTCTGGTTCGAGTTGTCGGGGTTCGAGACCGCGCCAACCGTGCCCATGCAGTCGCCACGCAGGTAGCGCTGCTCGCCCGAGTTCAGGCGGACGATGACCATGCCGCGGTCACGACCAACGAGCTGGACATAGGTGCCGGCGGAACGGGCGATCTGGCCGCCCTTGCCCGGCTTCATCTCCACGTTGTGGATGATGGTGCCGACCGGCATCTGCGACAGGAGCATGGCGTTGCCAGGCTTCACGTCCGTCTTCTCGCCGGCAACCACCACGTCACCAACGGCAAGCCGCTGCGGCGCGATGATGTAGGTCTGTTCGCCGTCCTCGTACTTCACCAGCGCGATGAACGCGGTGCGGTTCGGGTCGTATTCCAGACGCTCGACGGTGGCCGGCATGTCCCACTTGCGACGCTTGAAGTCGATGAAGCGGTACTTCTGCTTGTGACCGCCCGCGATGCCGCGGCTGGTCACATGGCCCTTGTTGTTGCGGCCGCCCGTCTTGGACTTGCCTTCGGTCAGCGCCTTGACCGGCTTGCCCTTCCACAGCGACGACTTGTCGACGAGGATCAGGCCGCGCCGTGCGGGGCTGGTCGGGTTGTAGTTCTTGAGTGCCATGTTCGTGCGCCTCAGATACCGCTGGTGACGTCGATCGACTGGCCCGCGGCCAGGGTCACGACGGCCTTCTTGACGTCGGAGCGCTTGTAGGGCTTGCCCTTCCAGCGCTTGGTCTTGCCCTTCTGCGTCAGGGTGTTCACCGCAGTGACCTTGACATTGAACAGGGCTTCGACCGCAGCCTTGATCTCCGGCTTGGTCGCCTTGTCGGCAACCTTGAAGACCACGGCGTTGTGCTCGCTCAGCAGCGTCGACTTCTCGGTGATGTGGGGAGCCACGATCACGTCGTAGTGACGCGTGTCGATTGCGTCCTTAGCCATTGAAACGCGCCTCCAGCTTCTCGACCGCGGCGCGCGTCAGCACCAGCGTATCATGCTTCAGGATGTCGTAGACGTTGGCGCCGATCGCCGGCAGCACGTTCACGCCCACGATGTTGCGCGCGGCCTTGGCGAAGTTGTCGTTCACGCCTTCGCCGTCGATGACCAGGACCTTCTTGCCCCAGTTCGCCTTGGCGAGCTGGCTGACAAGCGCCTTGGTCTTGCCGTCGACGTCGAGGTTGTCGACGACCACGAGACCAGCCTGCGCCTTCGAGGACAGGGCCATCTTGAGGCCGAGCGCGCGGACCTTCTTGTTCAGCGAGACGTTGAACTCGCGGACGCGCGGACCGTGAGCCTTGCCGCCGCCGATGAAGATCGGAGCCTTGCGATCGCCGTGACGGGCCGTACCGCCGCCCTTCTGGCGACCGAACTTCTTGCCGGTGCGGGCAACGTCGCTGCGCTCACGCGCCTTGCGGGCGATGCCGCGGCGGTTTTCGAGCTGCCAGGTGACGACGCGATGGAGGATGTCGGCGCGCGGTTCGAGACCGAACACGGTGTCCGACAGTTCGACTTCGCCGTTGCCGGCGGTGCCGTCGAGGTTGAGGACCTGAACCTTCACGACTTAGCCCTCCTGACCTTCGGTCGCCTCGACAGCCGCGACTTCCGCCGGGGTGTCGGCAGCAGCCGAGTCATTGCTGTTGGCGGCCTGCTTCAGGCCTGCGGGATACGGCGCTTCGGCGTGACGGTTGACCTTCACGGCGTCACGAACCAGCAGCCAGCCGTTCTTCGAACCGGGCACGGAACCCTTCACGAAGATCAGGCCACGCTCGTCGTCGGTGCGGACGACTTCCAGGTTCTGCTGGGTGCGCTGACGGTCGCCCATGTGGCCGGCCATCTTCTTGTTCTTGAACACGCGGCCCGGATCCTGGCGGTTACCGGTCGAACCGTGGGCACGGTGCGAGATGGAAACGCCGTGGGTGGCACGCATGCCGCCGAAACCCCAACGCTTCATGGCGCCGGCAAAGCCCTTGCCCTGCGTGTGTCCGGTGATGTCCACGTACTGGCCGGGGACGAAGTGCGAAGCGGCGATGGTGCTGCCGACTTCGAGAACGGCGTCATCGGCGACGCGGAACTCGGCGACTTCCATCTTCAGCGGCACTTCCGCCTTGGCGAAGTGTTCGCGCTGCGGCTTGGCAACGTTCTTCTGCTTGGCTTCGCCGGCACCGAGCTGGACTGCGACGTAACCGTCACGGTCTTCAGTGCGAACCGAAACCACCTGGCAATTTTCAAGCGACAGGACGGTGACCGGCACGTGCCGTCCGTCGTCCTGGAAAAGGCGGGTCATCCCCACCTTCTTCGCGATCACGCCGGTGCGCATGATCCATACTCCTTACAGAGGCCTGCCGAGACCATCCCGACAGGCGTGTTCAGCCCGTATGTGAAGCATGCCCCGACCGGGCTGAGTGCCCCTGCCAAACAGGAGCGATCGGGGGACGCTTGCCCGGCTGTGTCCCGTTCCCTTTCGGGAGCGCGGACGGCGCCGGAGGTATCCCTATGTCGCGGTGGCCGGTTTGCCACCAAGCCGGCTTTGGACCGGAAGGAACTTTGAACCCGAAGGTTCGAAACTTGCGTCGTAGATCTGTCGGCCTTCAGCCACCCCGGCTTTCGCCGGGACTGAAGGCAAGCTCGCTTACGCGAGCTTGATCTCGACGTTCACGCCGGCCGCGAGGTCCAGCTTCATCAGCGCGTCGACAGTGGCCGCATTGGGCTGCACGATGTCGAGCAGGCGCTTGTAGGTGCGAACTTCGAACTGCTCACGCGACTTCTTGTCGATGTGCGGTCCGCGGTTGACGCAGAACTTCTCGATGCGCGTCGGAAGCGGAATGGGGCCCCGGATCAGCGCGCCGGTGCGGCGTGCGGTGTCAGCGATTTCGCCAGTGGCCTGGTCAAGCACACGATGATCGAAGGCCTTGAGGCGAATGCGGATATTCTGGGCGTCCATGTCCGTTTACCGATGCGAAAGAGCAAAAACAAAAAAGGCTGGCCGACCTGCCCTCTACCCCACCCCATTTATCAAGCTCGGGGAGAGCGGGCCGACTGCCTGAAAGCGATCAGTTGGTAAAAAACCGGCCGGCGGGAAGAGCGAATCTCCCCGCCGGTGCGCGGCCTATATTACTTCGTGATCTTGCTGACAACCCCCGAACCGACGGTGCGGCCGCCTTCACGGATGGCGAAGCGCAGGCCTTCGTCCATCGCGATCGGGGCGATCAGCTTGACCGACAGGGTCACGTTGTCGCCGGGCATCACCATCTCGGTGCCTTCGGGAAGGATCACTTCGCCGGTCACGTCGGTGGTGCGGAAGTAGAACTGCGGGCGGTAGTTGGCGAAGAACGGCGTGTGACGGCCACCTTCGTCCTTCGACAGCACGTAGACCTCGGCAGAGAACTCGGTGTGCGGCTTGACCGAACCGGGCTTGCAGAGGACCTGGCCACGCTCGACGTCTTCACGCTTGATGCCACGCACCAGCGCACCGATGTTGTCGCCGGCTTCACCCTGGTCGAGCAGCTTGCGGAACATTTCCACGCCCGTGACGGTGGTCTTGGTGGTGTCCTTGAGGCCGACGATCTCGACTTCTTCACCAACCTTGACGATGCCGGTCTCGACGCGGCCGGTCACGACCGTACCACGACCCGAGATCGAGAACACGTCTTCCACCGGCATCAGGAACGGCTTGTCGGTCGGACGCGGCGGCTGCGGGATGTAGCTGTCGACAGCGGCCATCAGCTCGTTGATCGAGTTCTTGCCGATGTTGTCGTCGCGGCCTTCCAGAGCGGCCAGGGCCGAACCCTTGACGATCGGAATATCGTCGCCCGGGAAGTCGTACGACGAAAGCAGTTCGCGCACTTCCAGCTCGACCAGCTCGAGGATTTCCTCGTCGTCGACCTGGTCGACCTTGTTCATGTACACGACCAGCGCGGGCACGCCGACCTGGCGGGCCAGCAGGATGTGCTCGCGGGTCTGCGGCATCGGGCCGTCAGCGGCGTTCACGACCAGGATCGCGCCGTCCATCTGGGCGGCACCGGTGATCATGTTCTTCACGTAGTCGGCGTGACCCGGGCAGTCGACGTGCGCGTAGTGGCGGTTGGCGGTCTCGTATTCCACGTGGGCGGTCGAGATCGTGATGCCGCGCTCGCGCTCTTCGGGAGCCTTGTCGATATTCGCGTAGTCGGTGAACGTGGCGCCACCGGTTTCGGCGAGCACCTTGGTGATCGCAGCCGTCAGCGTGGTCTTGCCGTGGTCGACGTGACCGATGGTGCCGATGTTGCAGTGCGGCTTGGTCCGCTCAAACTTAGCCTTGGCCATTGCTCAAAACCTTCTTTTTCGATTGTCTGTGATATCCGCAGGGTGGCGCCCGACTGAATCAGGCGCCGCCCCTAGCCTGATCCGTGCGATCAGGCAAGCGTTCCGATTGAACCCGCTGATCTGGCGATCAGGCGAGCTTCGACTTCAGCTCGGTTGCCACGTTCGCCGGCACTTCGTCGTAGTGCGAGAACTGCATCGAGTAGTTGGCACGGCCCTGGGTGAAGGACCGCAGCTGGTTCACGTAGCCGAACATGTTCGCCAGCGGGACCATGGCCTCGACCACCTGGGCGTTGCCCCGGCTGTCGGTGCCCTGGATCTGGCCACGGCGGCTGTTGATGTCGCCGATCACGTCACCCATGAACTCTTCCGGCGTCACGACCTCGACCTTCATGATCGGTTCGAGGACCTTGATGCCGCTCTTCTGGGCCGCTTCGCGCATGGCGCCGCGGGCGCAGATTTCGAAGGCCAGCGCCGACGAGTCGACGTCGTGGTAGGCGCCGTCATAGAGCAGGACTTCGAAGTCGATGATCGGGAAGCCGATCAGCGAACCGGTTTCGGCGGTCTCGCGGAAACCCTTCTCAATGGCGGGGATGTATTCCTTCGGAATGTTGCCGCCCTTGATCTCGTCCTTGAACGTGAAGCCCGAACCGCGCTCGCCCGGCGTCACCTTCACCTTCACGCGGCCGAACTGGCCGGTGCCGCCCGACTGCTTCTTGTGGGTGTAGTCGATGTCCACCGGCTTGCCGAGGTATTCGCGATAGGCCACCTGCGGGGCGCCGACGTTCGCTTCCACCTTGAACTCGCGACGCATGCGGTCGACGAGGATTTCGAGGTGGAGTTCGCCCATGCCCTTGATGATGGTCTGGCCGCTCTCGTGGTCGGTCGAAACGCGGAACGAAGGGTCTTCGGCAGACAGGCGGTTGAGCGCGATGCCCATCTTTTCCTGGTCGGCCTTGGTCTTCGGCTCCACCGACAGCTCGATCACCGGCTCCGGGAACTCCATGCGTTCCAGGATGATCGGCTGCTTTTCCGAACACAGCGTGTCGCCCGTGGTCGTCTCCTTCAGACCCGCCAGGGCAACGATGTCGCCGGCATAGGCGGTATCGATGTCTTCACGGTTGTTGGAGTGCATCAGCAGCATGCGGCCGACCTTCTCCTTCTTGTTCTTCACCGAGTTCAGGTAGCTGCCCTTGACGAGCGTGCCCGAATAGATGCGGGTGAAGGTCAGCGAGCCGACGAAGGGGTCATTCATGATCTTGAACGCCAGCGCCGAGAACGGTGCCTCGTCCGAGGTCGCACGGGTGTCCGGCTCGTCGGTGTCGGGGTTCACGCCCTGCACGTCGGGAATGTCGAGCGGCGAAGGCAGGTAGTCCACCACCGCGTCGAGCAGCGCCTGCACGCCCTTGTTCTTGAACGCGGAGCCGCACAGCACCGGCACGAAGGCCTGGCTCAGCGTGCCCTTGCGGATCAGCGCCTTCAGCGTCGCCACGTCGGGCTCGTTGCCTTCCAGGTACGCTTCCATCGCGTCGTCGTCCTGCTCGACGGCGAGCTCGATCAGCTGCGAGCGGTAGAGCGCGGCGTCGTCGGCCAGGTCGGCGGGGATTTCTTCATAGAAGAACTCGGCGCCCAGCGATTCATCCTTCCAGATGATCGCGCGCTGTTCGACGAGGTCGACGAGGCCCTTGAAGTCGGCTTCTGCGCCGATCGGCAGATAGAGCACGGCCGGCTTCGCGCCAAGGCGATCGATGATCGTCTGCACGCAGTACTTGAAGTTGGCGCCGGTGCGGTCGAGCTTGTTGATGAAGCACATCCGCGGCACGCCATACTTGTCGGCCTGGCGCCACACGGTTTCCGACTGCGGCTCAACGCCGGCAACGCCGTCGAACGCGGCAACCGCGCCGTCGAGCACGCGCAGCGAACGCTCGACTTCGATGGTGAAGTCCACGTGGCCGGGGGTGTCGATGATGTTCAGGCGGTGATCGTTCCAGAAGCAGGTCGTCGCGGCCGACGTGATCGTGATGCCGCGTTCCTGTTCCTGTTCCATCCAGTCCATGGTCGCGGCGCCGTCGTGCACTTCGCCGATCTTGTAGGACTTGCCGGTGTAATAGAGGATGCGCTCGGTCGTCGTGGTCTTGCCGGCGTCGATGTGCGCCATGATGCCGAAGTTGCGATAGCGCTCGAGCGGATGGCTGCGGGCCATGGTGGGTTTCCTTGGGTGTGGGGGAGCCTGATGTCTCGGGCTCGCCCCATATGGTTACGTTCGTGACCGTTTAAAGACGGGAACCTCCCGCCGCCGGGATTACCAGCGGTAGTGGCTGAACGCGCGGTTCGCGTCGGCCATGCGGTGGGTGTCTTCGCGCTTCTTCACGGCGTTGCCACGGTTGTTGGCGGCGTCCAGCAGCTCGGCCGAAAGGCGGGCCGACATGGTGGTCTCGCTGCGGTTGCGCGCGGCGGTGATCAGCCAGCGGATGGCCAGCGCCTGGGCGCGCTCGGGGCGCACTTCCACCGGCACCTGGTACGTCGCACCGCCAACGCGGCGCGAACGCACTTCGATCTGCGGCTTCACGTTGTTCAGCGCATCGTGGAACAGCTGCAGCGGATCCGCCTTGGCGCGGGTCTGCATGGTGTCCAGCGCACCATAGACGATCGATTCCGCGACCGACTTTTTGCCGTCGAGCATGAGGTTGTTCATGAACTTCGACAGGGTCTGATCCCCGAACTTGGGATCGGGCAGGATTTCCCGCTTTTCGGGACGACGACGACGAGACATCTTTGATACTCCTTCGGAGTGCGGCGCTCACATTAGTGACCGCCTTCCGGCTCCGGCCCGCTTCCCCGCCCAGCCACCCAGATCATGCCCCTTGGGGGGGGGCGATCGGGCGGCGGATCGGTCCGAAGCCGGACCTTCGCCTGCTGACCTTACTTCGGACGCTTGGCGCCGTACTTCGAACGGCTCTGCTTGCGGTCCTTCACGCCCTGCGTGTCGAGAACGCCGCGCAGCACGTGGTAGCGCACGCCGGGAAGGTCGCGCACACGGCCGCCGCGGATCAGCACGACCGAGTGCTCCTGCAGGTTGTGGCCTTCGCCGGGGATGTACGAAATCACTTCGCGGCTGTTGGTCAGGCGGATCTTGGCGACCTTGCGAAGCGCCGAGTTCGGCTTCTTCGGGGTGGTCGTGTAAACGCGGGTGCAGACGCCGCGCTTCTGCGGGTTCTGCTCCATCGCAGGGACCTTGCTCTTGGTCTTCTGCGGAACGCGACCCTTGCGGATCAGCTGGTTGATTGTGGGCATGAAGATCTCTTCACCTTGGTTGTGGCATTGCGCCAAAGGTGAAGGAAAAGCCTTGCCGGGCAAACGCGCCGGGCCGGCCCATGGCCGCCCTGCCCTGCCCTGCAAGCCGAAACGCTCCACCCGCGCCGCAGCACCGGGTTACTTTGACGGATAACGCGAAGGATGCCCCCCGCACGCACCGCCAATGTTCAGCTCGAATCCGGGAAACCCCGGAAAGAAGGCGCGCCCTTACGCGCGATGCGCCCCAAGGTCAACCGCCATCACCCAGCCCGCCCGCGCGCCGTCACACTATATATACGCGCCAACGGCAGCCGCGCGAGCGAAAGAGCGAACGAGCCTGCGGAAAGCAAACCCCTCCAAAAAAGGACCGTCGCCCCGTGCTCGACACGGGGCTTGGCTCCCCCCGCAACCCCGCACCCAAGGGTGCCCGGAATCGCCTCTGCCACCACCAATCGGCTGAAAATGGGCGAGAGCAGCCACTCCAGTCATCCCCCAACCCAACCGCCCAGAACAAAACCGTCTCGTTCGTTTATTTCTACCATTTCGATTGAGAATTCCCTTGAAGCCCAGTTCGGTCAGTGGTAATGATACACCATAACAACCGCCGGGCGGGGTTGGCCCATCCGGCACCATAACGGAGAGGCAGACATGGGATACGCGAACCTGAACAGGGAAACGGCGTGGCGTGACCGGTGGGGGCGTGAACGGCTGGGCAGCGGGGCGGCGGTCATCGCGCTCCATGTCGGGCTCGGGGTGGCGCTGCTTTCCACCTTCGCCGGCGGCGCGATCACCGAAGCGATCGACGACGCGATCGATGCGCAGTGGTTCTACGCTCCGCCTCCTCCACCGCCCACGCATCCCGAAACCAAGCCTGCGATCAAGCCGAAGACCGACGACCGCATCGTCGTTCCACCCGCCCGCAACGAACTCGCGCCCACCGGCCCGATGCTCGATACAAAGCCGCTCGACCTCGCCCCGCTCAAGCCCGTCGAGATCGGCGGTGGCGACAAGGGCGAACTGGTGATCAAGCCCACGCCCACGCCGAAGCCGTCCTTCGCCCCGCTGCTGGCAAAGCCGCGCAACGATCCTGCCAGATGGGTCTCGCGCAACGACTATCCCACGCAGGCCATCCGCGAAGGCTGGACCGGCGTCACCCGCTTCCGCCTGTCCATCGGCGCGGATGGGCGAGTCACCGGCTGCGACGTGATCGCCAGCAGCGGGCACGACCTGCTCGACCAGATCGCCTGCACCCGCGTAACCTCCCGCGCCCGCTTTACCCCGGCGCGAGACGAAACCGGCGCAACCGCCTCCGCCACCTTCCAGTCCTCCATCCGCTGGCAACTGGAAGACTGAACCCACATGCAAGCCCCTCCCCGGCGGGGAGGGGTTGGGGTGGGGGTTCCACGCTCGCGACAAAAACCATTTTCCTACAGCCCCCCAACCGGAGTACCTTCCTGCCGAGGCCGTAGGAGACACGCGTGTCTGTTATCTTTTCCCGATTTTCCACAAGTGACTGGACAGGCAGGATTTCGGAAAATCGCGTTTTGCCCATTGGACAGTGTCAACCGTGTCAACCTCGCTGACCCCCAGCGCCCTCGACCGGGTGCTCGATTCGGTCGTTCCGGCCCTCGCCGCGCGGCCGTCCGGGCTGTTCGTGGTGGGCATCTGCGGGGCGCAGGGCTCGGGCAAATCCACCATCGCCAACGCGCTGGTCGATGCCCTTGCGGTGCCGGCGGCGGCGCTTTCGCTCGACGATCTCTACCTGCCCCGCGCCGATCGGCAGGCGCTGGCGCAGCAGGTCCATCCCCTCTTCGCCACGCGCGGCGTGCCCGGCACCCATGATCCCGACCTCGGCCTCGCCACCATCGCCGCGCTTGAGCGGGGCGAGCCCGCCCCCCTGCCCCGCTTCGACAAGGCCGCCGACGATCGCCTGCCCGTCGCCCACTGGCCCAAGGCTCCCGCCGGAACCCGCGTGCTGGTGCTCGAAGGCTGGTGCCTCGGCGCTCGGCCCCAGCCGCAGGCGGCACTGGCGGACCCGCTCAACGCGCTGGAGCGCGACGAGGACCCGGATGGCATCTGGCGCCACGCGGTCAACGCCGCGCTTGGCGGGCCGGGCTATCGCGCGCTGTTCGGGCGGATCGACCACCTCACCCTCCTTGCCGCGCCGGGGTGGCAGGCGGTGCTGCCCTGGCGCACGCAGCAGGAACAGGCGCTGCGCCGCGAGGGGCGCGGCGGGATGACCGACGCCCAGCTCGCCCGCTTCGTTCAGCACTATGAACGCCTGACCGGGCACATCCTGGCCGAGATGCCTGCCCACGCCGATCTGGTCCTGCAGCTCGATGCCGCGCGGCAGGTCGTGGGCCAGCGGCGGAACGGCGCGGAATTTCCATTGTGGCCGGAACAGGCCACGGCCCCATCCGCTCTGTCCGCAGACCCCTTGGCGGGTCCCAGTGGAGAGAACCAATGAACAACAACGACAGGAACAAGCAGGGAAATCTCGGCGGTCAGCAGGGGCAGCAGGACCAGCAGGCAGACCGTGCCAACCAGATGGGGCAGGAGGATCGCAAGCCCGGCCAGCAGCAGCAGCAGCAGCAGTACGGCGATCGCAAGCCGCAGGGCGACAGCGGTGACCGGCAGCAGCAGCCCGGCCAGCAGGAACAGCAGCAGCAGGGTGGCCGTCAGCGCGATGGCCGTCAGCAGCAGCAGGGCGACAACCAGGGTGGCGGCGGCGGTCGCACCGGTCAGTAACGCCTGCTCCGCTCAGGCGGCGCAAGGCGCGGGCGGGCCATCACGGCTCGCCCGCGCCGACGCGTGTCGGATGGGCGACGGATGGAATGGTCCGGACCGGCCGAGGCGTGCTAGCCTTGGCCGAACCGATGAGGAGGGAACTGATGAAGGCTTTGAACACCGCCGCCTGCGCGCTCGGCCTGCTTGCCCTGGCGGGCGCGGCGCCTTCGGCGCAGGCGCGTGACTGCAAGCGGCTGACCAAGACCGAGGGCGCGGTGATCGGCGGCGTCGGCGGTGCGGTGCTGGGCAAGGTCATCGCCGGCGGCACCACCGGAACCGTGCTGGGCGCGGTGGCGGGCGGCGTTGCCGGGCACGAGATCGCCCGCAAGAACCGCAAGAAGTGCCGCTACCGCTGACCCTGGAACGGAGGCGCGGCGGCGGCTATTCCGCCGCCACGCCCATGCCGCTGCCGTCGTCATCGTCGTCGGGGCCGCCCATCGCATTGGCCATGGCCACCTGCAGCGCGCTGGCTGCGCTCTGCAGCAGCCCGTCCATCGCCGCCATGCCCCGGGTGCTCAGCCGCACGAACGTGCGCCGGCCATCGCGGCCGTCGTCCTCGCGCTCAACAAGGCCACGCGCCTCCAGGATGCGCAGCCAGCGCAGCGCCGTCGTCGGCGGAACATGCGCGCCAATGCAGGCGCTGGTGGTCGGCACGCGCCGGTCTTCCCGTGCTGCGACGTAGAGGTCGAGCAGGATGTCCCAGGTCGGCTCGCCGAACAGGTCCGCGCTGAGAAAGCGCGCCCGCCGCCGCCGGCCCTGGTAGAATTCCCGCGCCACCGCCAGCGCCAGCCGGTCCTTGGCCGGTCCCGCCGGCAGCACCGCGGGCACTTCGGGCATCTGCGCCTCAGCGGCGCGGATGGCCCTGCCCTTGCGCTGCGCCGATCCGATCAGGCGAACCGTGGTCATGTCCGTTCTCCCGGCTGCGCCCGGCCCGGGCAATCGATGCGGGAGAAGGCTCCGGCCGCCAAGGGTGATAGCGACCGATCCGCCGGCGCCGCTCGACATGCGCGAGCGTACCGACCGCCAGGATGGCCAGCTGGAACACGAAGGGCATCTGCGTCATGGCCCAATAGGCCTTGCGCACCACGCCTACGTCCCAGATCTTGGCGAGGTGGCCCAGCACGACAAGCACCTGCGAGGCGCTGACCCACAGCGGCCAGCCCCGGTTGGCCCTGAGCGCGACCCACAGCAGGACCACGAAGGCCCAGCTGTCGATCACCACATGGCCGGGGTTGACCGCGAACCAGCCCGGGTCCCCGAACATGGCATGGTTGCCCACATCCAGCACGAAGGTGGCCAGCAGGATGCCCGCCACGAGCCGTTCGGGTTCGTCGCCCTTGCGGGCTGCGAACAGGACGGTGACGAGCAGGATGAGGCGCGGGATCCAGAGCGAAAGCATCGGGCATCACGAACATCCGGGGCGGCCGCACGTCAAGGTCATGCGGCCTGCGAGGCGGCCAACGGCGCCTCTTCCACTTCGGCGGTGCTGGGGCAGGCATCGTTGCCGCCGTTGTGTTCGACCGCCACCTTGTTGAGCCGCCCGTGCACGCGGGCCAGTTCGCCGCCGGCATCGATCATCGATTGCTGGCTCTTGACCAGCCGCATCAGCGCATCCTGCCCCACGAAGGGATCGACGCCGGTTTCGCGGCGGGCGCCCACCATGGTGGCAAGCAGGTTGGCCTGGCGGATCAGCGCCTCGTCGAGTGCGGCCTCCGCTTCATGCAGGTCCCGCGTGATGCGCAGCTGGGCAACTTCAATGGTCATCGTCCGATTCGACATGGCACATCCCCCTTCGGCCGGCGCAGGCGCCGACACGCTTCGGTCAAGGAGGAGAGGTTCGCCGGACCCTTCAGGTCCTGTCGATCATCTGCGCCAGCTGGCCATACATGGCCAATCCGCCCAGGACGATCAGGATCAGGAACACCGCGATTACCGCAATCGCGCCCAGCCGGAGCATGGTTCCGTTCGGACCGTCGAACATCTCCGGGAGGACGTGGTAGTAGGCCGGTCCGGACAGGTCGCCGGCCGGTGCGGCCATCGTAGCCCGCATGTCTCCGGTCGGTGCTTCCGGGCGTCGTTCCGCCACGTCATCCCGGAACAGGGAATGCGCGTCATTTGCCGGGGGAGCGACATGGGAAAAGCCATATATGGATCGTTCGTATATCGCGGAACCCGCGGATTCGCGTTCTTCTTCCAACAGACGACGATAGGCTTGGGCCACTTCGCTGCGGCTCGAGACATTGAGCTTGGCCCGCGCGAGCATGATGCGCTGGTCCACCGTATGGGGCGAGATGCCGAGCTCACGGGATATTTCCTTGGACGTCTTGTGCTGGATCAGCAGGTCGAGAACCGCCCGTTGCTTCTCAGTAAGCCCGTCACGCAGCTCAGACGAACCAAACTGTCGCTCGGCAAGGTCCTTGCCGATAAAATCTCCGGCGGATTCCCATCCTTCCGGATCGTCCAGACTGTCCACGCCGTGCCCCTGCCTACCCGAAACGAATATCCACCTGATCTGGCATACATTAGGACCGAACGCTTGCCAGCATTCGATCCGCGTGAACGCCCCGTCAATCGTGCTGAACTACGCGTTTGCACGTAGTTACCGGTAACGGTTACCAAAATGGTGTAATCCGTTGAGCACTGCAAGCCTCAATTCCGGACCCGGGAATAAAAGCATTCAAGAGGCTGCTAATGCTTGCGTTGCTGCTTGCGGGCCCGGTGCATTGCGCGCCTTTCCGATTGTGCGGAAAAGGTTTGTCGCTATCCTGTGGCCCGACGTGATCTTAAAGGGGTAGAGGCCGCTCGTGAAGCGTAGCCTGTTCATTCGCCGGACGGGCAAGGCCCTGGCGACAAGCCGCGCCATCCTGGCCCTGGTGTTCCTGCTGGCGCTGTGGATCGATCCGGTCCAGCCGGCCCGCTCGCTCACCGCGGGCTTTGCCGTGCTGACGGTGTACCTGGCATGGTCGATACTGCTGGTGGCCATCGCCTGGCGCAGCTGGTGGCTCGATTTCCGCCTTTCGGCGATCGTCCACGGGATCGATATCCTGGCTTTTATCGGCGCGGTCTATATCACCGAGACCGGCCGTGGCGATTTTTCCAGCCCGTTCATGGCCTTCGTGGTCTTTCTTCTGATCTTTTCAGCAATGCGGTGGGGTTGGGCCGCAGTGCTGCGCACGGCGGTGGCGCTGGTCGTGGCCAACAGCCTGGCAGGCGTGCTGCTGACCACGCTGCACCTCGATATCGACATATACCGCTTCGGACGCCGGCAATCCTACATGGTGGTACTGTCGATCATCATGGTCTGGCTGGGCGTCGAGCGCCGCCGGCCGCTGTTGCCGCCGCTGCCGGAACCGGGTGGCATCCCGGGCGAACGGCGCGATCGGGTGCTGGCCAATGCCCTGTCGCACGTCCGTACGTCGCTGCAGGCACGGGGCGCGGCGCTGGCCGTGGTGCGCGACGAAGAGCCCTGGCTGGACGTGGTCAAGGACATCGATGGCACCATCACGACGGACCGCATCGGTCCGAACGAGATTGCCGAAGACATTTCCCACGTTTCCGATCCCATGCTGTTCAATCGCCCTTCGGGGCGCGGCATCGTGCTGGGAGACGACGGCGCGATGAGAGCGCGCATGGAGCGCATGGAGCTGCCCCTTGCGACCTATTGCGGCGTGGATGAAGGCCTGCTGGCGAGCTTTGTGACCGCCGATGGCCATGGCCAGTTGCTGGTCTGGGGCGCATCGGACCTGGGGGTGGACGATCTGTCGCCGGTGCGGACACTGGCGCGCGAGATCGGTCTTGCCATAGATCGCGAGGACATGGCCGCGCTGGCCCAGTCGGCCGCGGTCTCCGACATACGCCAATCGCTGGCGCGCGACCTGCACGACAGCGTAGCCCAGTTCCTTGCCGGCACGCTGTTCCGGCTGGAGGCGCTGCGCCGCTGGATCCGCGAAGGCAACGACCCATCGCACGAGATCGACGGCATGAAGGAGGCGCTGCGGCGCGAACAGGCGCAGCTGCGCGTCATGATCGACCGCCTGCGGCGCGGTGAGGAAGGCGACCGCAAGACCGACCTGGTCGAGGAACTGGAAAGCCTTTTGGGAGAAATCGGCCACCACTGGCACATCACCACCAGGCTGGTGGCGGAAGAGCGCCCGCTCTCCGTTTCTATACACCTGGCCTATGAGCTGCGGCAGGTGGTGCGCGAGGCGGTGGCCAATGCCGTTCGCCACGGGCATTGCCGGACGGTGGAAGTACAGCTCGCCATGGAAGAGGCCGGCGCACTGCGCATCCTAATCTCCGATGATGGCGAAGGTTTCCCAAAGACAACTGGCGTCATGCGCCCCCGGTCGATAAGTGAACGTATCGAAACTCTGGGAGGCAGGATCGCCGTATCGAACAGCGATCCGGGTGCTGTGCTTGACATTGATCTGCCGATAAGGATTGCTGCATGATCCCCATTCTTGTTGCCGACGACCATGGTTTCATCCGCGCAGGCGTGGAAGCTGTGCTGCGCGGCAGCCGGTTCCAGGTGGTGGCGGCAACCGCCAGCGGTGAAGAGACGCTGGCCGCGATCGACAGCTACGATCCATCGATCGTGCTGCTGGACATCAACATGCCGGGGCTGAACGGCGTGCAGACGCTGGAAACGCTGCGTTCGCGGGGAGACAAGCGATCGGTGGTGCTGCTGACCGCCGAAATCAATGATCGCCAGCTGCTGTCGGTGATGCGCGCAGGGGTGGACGGCATCATCTCGAAAGACGGGGCCGAGGACGAGCTGATCGACGTGCTGGAAAAGGTCAACGCCGGGCAGAAGGCGATCGACCCGCAGTTCCTGCAGCGCGCGCTGGA
This sequence comes from Novosphingobium cyanobacteriorum, assembly GCF_029436685.1. Taxonomy (GTDB): domain Bacteria; phylum Pseudomonadota; class Alphaproteobacteria; order Sphingomonadales; family Sphingomonadaceae; genus Novosphingobium; species Novosphingobium cyanobacteriorum. Next base: position 3,679 of record NZ_JAROCY010000023.1, on the reverse strand, counting down.
CCTTTCGCTGAATCCCGAGGGCACCGGCCCGCTGGAACGGCTGAACCCGCGCGAACGGCGCATTGCCCGGCTGGTGGCCCGCGGCCTGCGCAACCGTGACATCGGGCAGGAACTGAATATCGGCGAAGGCACGGTGAAGGTGTACCTCCACGCCATCTACCAGAAGCTGGGCATCGACAACCGCACCGAGCTGGCGCTGCTGGCCGTGAACGACCCGGGCGACTGAGCTTTACGAACCGAACGAGAAAGGGCGCGCAACCTTCTGGCGGCGCGCCCTTTTCTGTTGGTGGTGACCCGATGTTTGTCCGCATGCGGCGGATGCCCATCCCGCTGCGACTAACGCTTGCTGCGCAAGCACAAGTCTCGCTCCCCTCCCGCATGCGGGAGGGGGTGGGTTCGACGCCGGCGGAACCCCGCTTCCTTCAGGCCGGTTCAAGCACCAGGGTGCAGGCTGCGGTATTGCTGATCGGGATGTGGTAGTTGCGCGTCACCTCGGCCAGCGGCACGTCACCCAGCGCGCCGCGCGCGGCGATCCAGTTGAGGATCTCGATGCCCTGCGTGCCGGCCAGCTGGGCCACTTCCTCCACCGAATGCTGCGTCAGCGCATCGGGATCGGCGGCAAGGTGATCGAGGCAGAACTTGTCGTAGTCCGGGTTCATGAAGCCGGCGCGTTCACCCTCAAGCTGGTGGGAAAGCCCGCCCGTGCCGATCACCACGATGCGCTCGTTCCCCTGCCACGATCGCAGCGCCCGGCCCACCGCGCGGCCCAGCGCGAGGCAGCGCTTCGGGCTGGGCACCGGGAACTGCACCGTGTTGATGGCGATCGGCACGATCTTCACCGGCCACTCGGCAGCATCGGGCCAGGCAAGTTCGAACGGGATCGACACCGCATGGTCAACCAGCATCTTCTGGCAGGTGGTGATGTCGAACTCCGAACCGACCAGTTCCTCGATCACGTGCCATGACAGCGCCGGATGCCCTTCGAACGACTTGTAGACCGGCAGGCCCCAGCCCTCGTCCTCGTTGGCGTAGCTCTTCGCCGCGCCGACTGCGAAGGTGGGCATGGCATCAAGGAAGAAGTTGAGCCCGTGATCGTTGCTGAACACCACGGCAACATCGGGCTTCACCTCGGCCAGCCAGCGGCGCACGCTGGGGAACCCGTCGAAAAACGGCTTCCAGTATTCATTGTGCTGGTCACCACGCGCAATCGCACCGCCGATGGCGGGAACATGGCTGGTGAAATAGGCGCCCACGATCTCGGCCATCATGCGATCTCCCTGCTGACATGGAGCCCGGCGATCGCCGGGTCGATCCCGGCGCGCTGCGACACCAGGTAATCCTTGAATTCCTGCAGCGGCCGCCCGGTCTGCAACGCGCCAAGGTCCTGCACGTTGAGGCCGAAGATGCCCGCCAGCTTGGCGAGATAGTAAACGTTACCCCCTGCGCGCAGCATGGCCGGCACATCGCGATCGGCCACGGCCTTGCGCTGCTCGGGCGTCAGGGCGAACTTCGCGCAGTATGCGTCCTCGTCCGCCAGGAAGGCCTTTCGGTTGGCTGCTTCGTTGAACGAAAAGCACATGGCGTTGAGCTGAAAGCCCCGCTCGGCCAGCTCGCCATCGAACAGCGCAGTGCCCGGAATTGAGCGCCGCAGCGCCAGCGATCGGTCGGATGTCATCTGCCGTTCCTCTCTCCTCGATCCGGCTACGCGAGCCGTTTGCGAGAGGCACGATAATTGTATGCAACACATACAGCCTTGATGCAGGTCAAGGCTTGGCCGGTTTTTCGCCGATGAAAGTGGCAAACGTTCCGACATAAGGATGGTTACGTAACAGGTTGGTACCGGATTGCCTTGGATGCCGCTTAGCCCCTAGCCATTCGGGCATGGCCATGACCAATGCCGAACGCCAGCGACGCTATCGCCAGAGGCTGAAGGCCCGCGCATCGGGTGATGCGCTGGGTGACCAGGCGCGCGCCGCCGTGGAACGCGCCATCGCCGCGCTCTGGGCCTTTCACGAACGCCCCGCCCCCAGCGGGTTGCGCTGGTCCGAGATCGACGGCTGCACCACGCTGGCGCACTACCGCGCCGAGCTCGAGCGCGCGCCGGGCAACCTTCTGCAGGCCTGTCGCGCCTTCCTGCCCGATTACGAAGGCCTGACCGATGAAGAGGCTCGCGCCATCGGCATGGTCATCGAACTGGCAGACGCCCTGCGGCTCGCCCCGCGCTCCACGATCCTGCCCTACGCCGCCTGAGTGGGCGAAAACTGGGCCTGAGCGGGCGGAAACAGGAATGGCTTTTACCATTATTTCCATGGATTTGCTTTGCAGATCGGACTAATCCAGCGCGCCAGCGGAACGTGAAGGGTGCAATTCCCCCAAAATCCGCAGGGCGCGCAGGGGTACCGATGGACTTGATGCCGGCAGTACGCAGGGCCGTCACCCGGCAGCGGGGCAAGGCCGAGCAGGCCATGTGGATGCTCGCACTCTTCGTCGTGCCCACGCTGCTGCGCGCCAGCGTGGACACGGGTGGGCTGGCACTGCCCTTCCTCACGTTCTGGCCCTCGCTGCTGGTCGCCTCGCTGATCCTCGACACCGGCTTCGCCATAGCCTTTGCCGTGGTCGCCGCGGCGGGGGCGCAGCGTATTTTCGGCGGTGGCGGATGGTTCGTCTCGCTGGATGCCGCGCGCATCGTGTTCTTCGCACTGTTCGCATTCTCGGCCTCGCTGATCATCGCCATGGGCACGCTGCTGCGCCGCGCGGTGCGCCACCTTGAGCAAGCCAACCAGCAGCAGGAAGGGTTCAACCGCGAACTGCGCCACCGCGTGCGCAACATGCTCGCCATCGTCCAGGCACTTGCCTCGAGCGGGCCGAAAGCGGAGAACCCGCTGGATTTCTTCCGCGAATTCTCCGGCCGGCTGGACAGCCTCGCCCGTGCCAGCGACCTGCTGCGCATCGGCACAGAGGCGGAAGGCCGCCTCCCCGACCTGATCGAACGCACGGTCGAACCCTTCTCGGGCACTGGCCGCATCCACCTGCAGGGCACCCCCTGCGTGGTGCCCGACGAAAGCTGCATCCCGCTGATCATGGCGCTGCACGAACTGTGCACCAATGCCGTAAAGCACGGCGCGCTGTCCGGCGAGGCCGGCCGCGTCGAGATATCCTGGTTCGTGGCCGAAGGCGGCGGCGGGCTGTTCCTGCTGTGGAAGGAAGTTGGCGGGCCAACCGTCAGGCCGCCCCAACGCACCGGCATCGGCACCCGCCTGCTGATGCCGCAACCGGGGCTGGATCGGGTGGAACTGGCCTTCGAACCCAGGGGGCTGTGGTGCGAAATCGCCATCCATGGTGGCCGGCACCTTTGAAAAAGGCCAACAAATTGCACCGAAACGGCGCTATACCTCCCTTTCAGTGTCAAAAGTGCTCGGAACCTGACCCCGCCTGCAACATTATGGCCCTAGCGCGATTCGGCGCACTGCTTCCGTGGTAGTTTCTACGGAATGATTGCGCTTGCCGACCGTTATGGCTTCGTCTAGCCACGGCTCGTGGGGGGAGTTCTGGACACGTGGATCGTCAATTCCTGAGCCTGTTTATCCAGCGCTACAAGGGCAACTTCATCCTTGTCGGCGTAGCCAGCGTGTTGCTGAACGTGCTGGTCTTCGCGGGCTCTGCGTACATGATGCTCGTT
>NZ_JAROCY010000022.1 GCF_029436685.1 Novosphingobium cyanobacteriorum | reverse complement strand
CAACATCCCCGCCCTCGCCGTTCGTATGCACAAACGGACAGCCTCAAACATGCCCAAGGGTGGGGTCAATTTTAGACGCCGATTACCCCTCAAACGGGGTCAATTTTGCACGCCGGTCTACAGTTGCGATTGACTATTATTATCTTAGTACGTCATCCGAGCTATCGCAGCCATGCAACCCTCTCGCCTCCTCGCTGCAGCCAACCGCCTGCGCATGGCCTCTGCGATTTTGTCAGACCCCTCAGATGCCGAGATCGTGATCCGTTATGTGAAGGATCTCGAAGCTCTCGCGCGTCGTGAAGTGGGGCCTTCTCCAACAGGAGCGAGCGAGCAAGCCACGGACCGAACCGTGATAATCGCAGATTTCTTGAAAGTTGCCTATGCTCTCGACCTAGGCGAGGAATTTCAAGAGCTTCTCGACCGGTTTGACAAGGACGCCGGTCCGCCCAATTAATCCATGGTCAGCTTGCGCAAGTGATCGATGCAAGCTCGTGGCCGTACTCGTGTCATTGCATATTCGCTCGCCTTTGCAAAGGGACTTGCGAGATCAGGCTGATGCACACCTGACTAAACATCGCTTTGGCGGACCTTTCCCCGCCCACCGTTGGCAGCGCCTCGCTTTCCCCTACAACTCCCGAACAAGCAGAACTGGCGCTTGTCGCGAAGAATGGCGCTGTCCGGCGGGCAATATGATGTACAGCGTCCCAGACTTCGCTCTTGGCCGAGCCTTGCCCGTATCTCACCCCCACATGCGCAGCACCGGGCTGTGAAGAACTGACCGTATTGCGGACATGAGCAGGAGGACAGGGCCCATGCCGAATATGCGCAATGACGTATGAAGGGGTCATCGCCCAGAACAGTCAGAATTCTCGTGACAGTCCGAACTCGACCTTTATGCGATTGAAAGCATAGAAAAAGACCGGCGACCAGCTTTGCGTGTAGCGCAGACGGGCCGACGGCGTCAGTCCTGCCACAAGTATCTTGCGAGACGACAGGCCGAGCTCCATGTCTGCTATCCAGTCATTGCGCCGATCGGGCGGGAAAAGAAAAGGCGCGCGCCCCCAGACGCGAGTGAGGGTTGCGCGGGCAAATGCCGTCTGCTTTCCGAAGTCGCGAGAAACGATAAGATCTGTCCCGAGACTGCGATTGGCATAAGCGGGCAGTCGTGCCCCTTGCACGCCCGCCCGTCCCCCCATCCGTATTACAAACCGAGGTGACAAAGCACGGTCGAAACGGACATTGGCAAGCCAGGCGGTTCCGTCCAAGCCGCGGTTGCCCGAATAGGTTCGGCTCATGCCCGTAACATCAAGCTGGATCTGGCTCTTCGCCCCTAGCGAGTGCAGGACATTGAAACTTGCCCCCCAGCCCGCGTAGAATGGTTTTTGGCCAAACCATCTTTGCTCCGCCTTGATCATCGGGCGAAACCTTGTTGCGCCGCGAATGAACTCCGGGCCGGCAGACAAGACAAGATCAACATCATTTGCACGGGAATATGTGTAGAGGTCGGCGGCCGCCGCCAGATTGACTATGAAGTTTTCGCGAGCCCCGAGCCGTGGTCGCCAGAATGCTTCCGCATTGATGGAGAGTCCAAGGCCCGAGTGAGCCCGTGCTTCATCGTGCAATGCGATCGGAACCGAACCCACCAGGACGCTTGAAGCGTTGTTGGCACTCACCACATTGCTGTCAGGCGCGATGGATATCTGAAGGCTAGCACCTCGTCGTGACAATGACCGCAGGGACAGCTGGAACCGCTCGACCGATCGCGCGACAGCCTCAGGAAGGCCTTGCGTGCTTGCCCTGCGTACTTGATCGCGCGCGGCATCCACCTGCCCCATTTCGGCAAGGACCCGCGCAAGATCCAGGCGCACCCTCGTCGCCGCGGGCTGTGCATCAAGTACGGCCCGGTAGCGACGCACGGCAGCCGGCCTGTTCCCTTCGCGCTCGTCTATCTGGCCAAGGCGGAAGTTGGCCTCGGCGCGTATCTCCACGGCACGATTCGTGAGCAACGCCGACAGCATGCTCCTGGCAGCCCGAGTGTTGCCAACTTCCAAGAAATGATCAGCGGCAGCGAGAACCTCGGTCGGTGACATCGTGACGCAGTCTATGCCATCACAAGGCTCAGACGAGCTCACACTCGCATCGGAACCGCCGTCGCTGGCCAGCGCCGGCGTGGGTCCGATCGCCAGCATGAGTGCCAATGCAGCATCGATGCGCAGCAACTTAGGGCTTTTTCCCGACAAACGCGCCCACGGCAGTGTTGGTCCCGTCGCTCAGCGAGAAGGCATATCCGGTCTCATCTGCGGCCGGGCCGAAGAAACCGCCACCCATGCTTCCCTCCATCCCGAGCCCGCGCACGGTACCGGTGTAGCGGGTCTGATCGCCACCGATCTGCGCCGTACCCCTGATCGTACCAAGTGCGATGGTGCCAAGCGCATCCGAGCTTATGTCGGTCTGACCTACCAGCTCGACCTCGGTCTTTACAACGCCTGTACCGAAGTCGACGTTCAACGTGCCTGTACTTCCTGCGAGCCTGTAAGCTTGGCCATCCAAAGCCGCTATACCGTCGGCGATGCCCGTGTAGGTTGCCGTGCCCGCCTTGGGAAGATCCGCCAATGGCGTCTTCACGCCGGTCATTGCAATCCTGGTTTGATACCGGGTCTTGCTGGCTCCCACCTGGTAAGTTGACCACAGACCGAAGGTTACATAGCGCAGCGAAAGGCGATCATTGCTCGGCGAAGACCTGAAAAGCCGCAGTTCCTGCGTGGAAGTGCCTGAGGCAAAGCGATACGTGTCAAATGCAGAGCTGCTGGAAACACGGTCCGCTGGCAAGAACGTCGCGGAAGACGCCTCGTCGGAGAACGTGTAGGCATCCTTCGTTGCGTCGTACGAAACCTTGAGTGTGCCGTAAGCAGCCCTCGACGCGAGGTTTACACCACTGGCCGCCCCATCAGTATTGCCGACATCCGCGATGATCTTCGCGCTGGCGGCGTTGAAGTTTTCGCTGATCGTCGGTGGCAGGCTGGTGTTCGTCGGACTGGGCTCGGGTGTAGGTCCGACATTGATTCCTCCCCCACCTCCACATGCCGAAACCGCAGCCAGCGCGGGTGTCGCGATCAGCAGCCACAAGGCTTTCAATGGACCGGCACAGGTAGTGCGGTTTGAAGGCTGCTCAATCACCGACATTTAGGTCCCTCGTCTGGTCTACACCGAATTGCCCGGCCTTCTTAGCCTCGGAATGTAAACATTCCCAACTCCATCTTTCAAAACCGCGACATGCCGGAATCATTGCAGAACCTGCTCCCTTTTTCACCCTTCTGCGATCTTGAAGGAAAATTTTAAACCAATCCCGATTACCAAGCGCGGCAACCGACCCATTTGCCCTGCAGCGAGATCGCGAGCGAAATCCATGGACAGCATTGTCTCCTACCACGACCTCAAGGACATCATCTCGCATACATTCGGGATCAGCCATCAGGTTCTGCATATCCATGCCGGGCTTGCGATCTATCTTTCATGCCAGGTGGCCTTGGGCAATCGGCGTGCTTCGGGCATTGCCTTGTCCTTTGTCCTGGTGCTCGAGACCGTCAACGAACTGCTGGACTTCAGCTTCCATGGCGTTTTCTGGAGTGCAGACACGCTGCAGGACTATGTGTCCACCTTGATGTGGCCATCAATCCTTTACGGTGTCAGCCGGCTACGCCGCCAGATGTGGCGCGCCGAGTCCATGCGACGCAAACGCATGCGTAAGACATTTGCCTTGCTTCACGCGGGGCCGGCGGCCCGATCGATGGCAGCGGGCTGAGAGCAAAAAAACGCAGCTGCCACGCGTTATGCCAAACTTCTAGCAAGGCAACGCACTCGAGGCCTTGGAGGTGTCGGTCTTGCCGGATACTGCCTAAGGACAAGGTTGAAGCAAGGCGTCCTGGCCAGGGTTTTGCAAGCCTGGGCATCGGATAAACGCGCGCTTCGAACTAGGCATGGGCCATGCGCTATTAGGAATGGCAGTGCACATGTATCTGCCGAAACAGGGAGACCATCGTGGTGTGGAAATCCCGAGCCGCAGCCTTAACACGAACCACATTGCTGCCAGCCTAGTGCTGGCCCCGCGCCCTGTCGTTGCAATCGCGACGATCTTCTTCCCAAGACGGGTCTTCCAGCATCCGTTCAGCCTCGGCTACAGCGTCCCGGTAAGACCTTGACCGGCTTGCGCGGTATCGGACAAGAAGCATGAAGCCCAGGATGGCGCATACACAGGCGCAGACTGCGGCAAAGATTTCCACGCTACATCCTTTCAAGTGAAATCGGGCAATCGCAACGATGGCCGGAGATCGTGACTGCTCCTTGATCGCACTTGGCTGGAGCGACCTGCGCCATACGTCAGGTGTGAAGGTACCAGCGTTCGGTATCCTGCAAGCAAATCGCGCTCAATTGGCCGGAATAATAGGCACCGGTGTCGATACAGATGCGATTAGGGCGCTCATCGATATCTTGTGCGATCGTGTGCCCGTGTACCACCATCTTGTCGTGACGGGTCCCATCTTCGAGAAAGTCCTTGCGGATCCAGTGCAAGTCGGATTCCACCTGCTTCTCGAGCGTGACTCCAGGCCGGATCCCCGCGTGAACAAACAGATAATCACCAAACACGACTTTTGACGGCAGACCTTTCAGGAAGGACTGGTGTTCGGCCGGGATGATGTCGAGCGATGCCTTGAGGATTTCCTCGACCGACGCCCGCTCAAGCGTGTCATCGGGTACTCCGTAGCTTTGCAACGTCTCATAGCCCCCAAAGCGCAGGAACAGCCGCAGGGCATCCAAGTTGCCATTGAGAGAGGCCACCATCACCTCTTCATGGTTGCCCATCAAGGTGATGCAAGGGATCTCGGCAGCTAGTTGAATCGCGACTTCAACAACGCGACGCGAGTCAGGGCCACGATCGATCAGATCGCCCAGGAAAACCATTTGCCACTGCGACACCTCTCCGCGAATCTTGTTGTCCTGGTAGATCTTCTCAAGAAGCTGCTCCAGAAGGTCCGCACGCCCGTGGACGTCGCCGATAGCGTATAAACGCTGGTCGGCTCCAACCGACAGCGGGGCCTCCGGCGGGCCTCCGCGCAATCGTTGCCGAATCTGCTTGAGCATCATCGCGTCTCAATTCCTGCAAAGAGCATAGGAACAATCCTCGCGTTAGCCTTCGGCCGGCGTGGGGCGCTGCCGACGGACCAGAGTCCGCGCCCCGGAGAGGAACTCTGCCACATAGCCAGGCCAGATACCTGCCCGGTCGCCCGCCACAATCACTGCGATATATCCTAGGGCGCCCACGGCCGATACAGCGATTATTCGGACAAGAACGGGACTTGCAAATAAAGCCTCACGGACGGCAATGCCACAGGCAGCCAGCCCGATCGTGGCCAGAACGATCGGACGCATCCGTCTGACAAAGACCGACCAGGTGACTTCAAGCGTCGCATTCATATACCGGACATTGAGAAATGCGAACGCATACATCCGCAGGACATATGTCACGACCACTGCAGTGACTGAGAACTGGGCGGCAATAACAGTGAGCAGCGCATTGGCGACAGTCTGGAGCAGGGCCTGACGGCGGATGATGTCGGTTCTGCCCTTTGCGACCATGACCGGACTGAAAATCAGGCTCATGCAACTTGCCAGAATGCTCAGCGTAAGCATCGCAAGGACCGAAGCCGACCCCTCCCATTTCCGGCCTGCGAGAAGAACCATGGCGTCGCTTGACAGCAGACTGACGCCGACAAAGATCGGCGCTGCAATGAGGCTGATTATCTCGGCATATTGCAGATAGGCCTGCTGCATGGCCTCGCGCTGCTCCCGGACCCGCGCAAACAGGCTATAGGAAACCGAACTGAGGGGAGCGATCACGAGCTGGAGCGAGAAATCATATAGTCGCCAGGCAACGCGGGTCTGGCCCAAAGCGACGACACCCAGAAAAAATCCTATGCAGAGATCGACAATGCGGCCGTTGGCCATCTGCAGGGTATTGCTGATTGTTACATCGAAACCCGTGGTAAGCAGCCGGCGGGTCTCCGCACGGACGAAATTTCGACTTGGCAGCCACGGACGCGCGACCACGACAGCCAGACTGTAGACGATCGTGAAGACGAGCTTCTGTGCCGCCAGCGCAAACACGCCGAAGCCGTTCATGGCAAGAACGGCAGCGACAATCGCCCCGGTTACCGTAGCCGTGACATTACGCACGGCTATTCCCCGGTACCGCATCTCATGACGCATGATCGCTTCGTTGACCTGCCCGACATTCTGCAGCAATGGCACTGCTGCCAGCACCAGCATGACAGGCGCCACGGCACTTGCATGGGTCAGATAGGCCATTGGTTCAGCAAGGGCGACGATCAGCAGGAGATTGCCGATGCCGATCAGCATGAGCAGCCAGAAGGACGTCGAGCGGATCGACTGTTCGTCGGCGCCCCGCTGCAGCAAGGCCTCGACCTGACCGAATCTGCCGAACACGGTAAGAAGATCGACCAGCGCAGCAGCCATCCCCATCGCACCGAAGTCGGCAGGAGAGAGCACCCTGGCAAGGTACAGGAATACGCCAAGCGAGGCGATCATCTGACCACCATTGCCGACGAGCATGTAAAGCGAATTCAGAAACGCGGCGCGTCCAAGAGCCACAGCCATTAGCGCCCTTGCAAGGACGAGCGCCGGATTGCCGCTGCCGCAGCGAGGAAACTGCCCGGGTGCGAGAGCGCCTTGACCAATGCATGGATGGGCTTGCGATCTCTCAGGGCGACACGGACGTCGTGAAGGGAGGCGGCACGAAGGAAGTACCGCTGCCTGGCAATCAAGGCCACTTGTGAGGGACGCGACAGTCTTTCGCCGTAGCGGGCGAGAATCTCCTCAGACAGTCGCGCATGGTTGCGCAGATGAGCGCCACCTGATCGACTCAGCGAACCTGCCCTGCGGCGATAGATATAGCCGCAGTAGCCCGTTGCGAAGCAGCGCGGTTCGTGAGCGAATGCAGATGCATAAAGCATATAGTCCTGCCCGCTGCGGAACGACAGATCATAGCGCAGGCGATTGGCTTCCACGAAAGAGCGCAAGAAAAGCGGCTTCATGTAACCGGGATTGATGGAGCGGCCAAAATTGGCTGATTCCACAAAGAAGTTTTCCGACGAGAAGGGCCTGGCATCTTCGGTAAGCCAATGAAAGGCCACATCGACTGGAACAGTGCTGGGATAGTCGGCGATCGATTGGTTATCGAACACCATCTCTGCGTCATTGGCTTCAGCAAGAGCCACCAGCCGTGAAAGGCGATCGGAAGCGTAGGCATCGTCTGCGTCAAGCAAAGTCAGCCACTTGCCGGTTGCCTTCTCAAATCCGGCGTTCCTTGCTGCAGAAGCGCCGCCATTCTGCTCGAGACAGATAGCAATGATCCGCTGGTCTGCAGCAGCCATATCCTTGATGATCAGAGCAGAATCATCGGTAGAGCAATCGTCGACGACGATGCATTCCCAATCTTCAAAGGTCTGACGCTGCACTGACGAAAGCGCCTCGGCTATGAAATCCGCGGCATTGTAACACGGAACAACAATCGACACTGCAGGCATAGACAGGCAATTCCAATCGAGTGCAGCCGCTCGGCCAGGCCTGAAACGCCGGGCATCAGGCTCGGCCGTTACCTACTTTCAATTTGCAGTGCAGCAAAGCTCTTTTGAGCTGAAACCTTCAAGTGGGCGTCGGCCTCAGGCCGATGGATGGGCATGATCGTCACATTGGCTGCTGGTCGCAAGCGATCATGACGCCTCACGCCGCCTCCGGCAAGTCGTCCCCCACCTCGAACCGGATGCGGACCGCTTCTGCGGCATTGCGCGCTCCAATCTTGCCCATCATCTTCATGCGATGGATTTCGACCGTTCTGGGGCTGATATCGAGCGTCCGTGCGATGCCCTTGTTGCTGTGGCCGATCGCAAGGAGGTCAAGGACCTGCCGCTCCCTGACAGACAGGCGCGAAAGCTTTGAGATTGCTTCAGCGGCGCGAATTTTCTCCGCCGCCTCAGCAGCCGCCTGTGGGGCCAGTTCCACCAGCAGTTCAGTTATCTCGGTCGTTGTCTCTGGGGTCACGATGTAGTTCAGAGCGCCTGCCTTGATCGCCTTGACTGCTTCGCGGATCGTAGGCTCAGACGTATGGGCGACCAGTGAAAGCCAAAAACCGTGCCGATTCATCTCGGCCGTCAGGTTCTCAATCGTAAAGCTCCCTTTGCCTAGTTCGAGAAGGATCACTCCTCGAGCTGGCCGGGCTTCGACAAGCTCTCCGACATCGGCGTAAATCTCAGCATGCGAGCCGGCATCGAACACCAGTCGCGCAAGCTTGGCCCGGCAGGCGGAGTCGGGCGAGAGAACATGGATGAGCAAGGGATTCATCATGGATTAACCATGAGTGAGTTGCACAAACCAAGCCAGAAAAATTGCCACCAATATGGTGGGAAATTTCAGCCCGGCATCTTCACATCTTTGAAGCCGGGCCAATTTTTAAGAGTCAATCTGGACCTAAATCCATCCGGATCGAATGCTCGAATACAACGGTCGTTGCCTTGGCACCGTGTTGCGCCCGGCCTTAGACGGGCAAGCCCATGATGGAAATGCGCAGTTGCCCCGATGTGGTTACACCTAGGAGGATCCCTTATCGGCGCTCAGGCTGGCAAGGCCCGCCCCACTCCTGGCATAGCCACGGAGTAAAGGCAGGCCCGTAAGCCAGCAATCTCAAGGGCGTCCGACGCTGCTGTAGTGGAAGCCCTTTTCGCGTGCTTCCACCGGATCGTAGATGTTGCGCAGGTCCACCAGGATCGGTTGCGCCGCCAGCTGCTTCACCCGGTCAAGGTCCAGCGCGCGGAAGGCATCCCATTCGGTGACCAGCACCACCGCATCGGCACCCTTCACCGCTTCATAGGTGTTGGTGGCCATGGTCACGCCGGGCATCAGCGGCGCGGCCAGTTCCATGCCTTCGGGATCATAGGCGACCACTTCTGCCCCGGCATCCATCAGCGTCTGCACGATGGCGATCGACGGCGCATCGCGCATGTCATCGGTGTTGGGCTTGAAGGTCAGGCCCAGCAGCGCGATGCGCTTGCCCCGCGCCTCGCCCGCGCCGGCCTCGGCCAGCGCCTCGATCACCTTGCGCCCCATCGCGCGCTTGCGGCTGTCGTTGACCTTGGCCACCGCCTCCACGATGCGCAGGGGCGAGTTGTAGTCCTCTGCTGTCTTGAGCAGGGCCAGCGTATCCTTGGGAAAGCACGATCCGCCATAGCCCGGCCCGGCATGGAGGAACTTGGAACCGATGCGCCCGTCGAGCCCGATGCCGCGCGCCACGTCCTGCACATCGCCGCCCACCTTTTCGCACAGGTCGGCCATTTCGTTGATGAAGGTGATCTTGGTGGCGAGGAAGGCGTTGGCGGCATACTTGATCAGCTCGCTCGACCGGCGGCTGGTGAACAGGATCGGCGCCTTGTTGAGGAAGAGCGGGCGATAGACCTCGTTCATCACGGTGCGCGCCCAATCATCCTCCGCGCCGATGACGATGCGGTCCGGCCGCTTGAAATCGCTGATCGCGGCACCTTCGCGCAGGAATTCGGGGTTGGAGACGACCGCGAACTTCACCCCCGTGCCGCTTTCGCGGATGATCCGCTCCACCTCGTCACCCGTGCCCACCGGCACGGTGGACTTGGTGACCACGACAGCCGGTGTCTTCAGCTCCGCCGCCACTTCCTGCGCCACGGCATAGACATAGCTGAGATCGGCATGGCCATCGCCACGGCGCGAAGGCGTGCCCACGGCGATGAAGATCGCCTGCGCGCCTTCGATCGAAGCGGCCAGATCGGTGCTGAACGAAAGGCGGCCCGCCTTCACGTTGCCGGCCACCAGTTCGGCAAGGCCGGGTTCGTAGATCGGCATCACGCCCGCACGCAGGCTGTCGATCTTGCCCTGGTCCTTGTCGATGCAGACCACGTCATGCCCGAAATCGGCGAAGCACGCGCCGGACACGAGGCCCACATAGCCCGAACCAACCATCGCAATCTTCATGGGTTACTCCTTGATGTCGTCTTGCCCGGACTTCGATATCCGGGTGAATCTCGGTGAGGGGCAGCCTTTGGCATAGGCGGCAGTCGCTTGGGGGCAATACCTTTGTCATAGAAACGCGCAAAGCTGCCATGCGGCTTTGCAGTCACATTCTTGTCGATCGCCCCTATCACCGTCTTCCCTGTCTCAATGCAGATTTGAGACCGTATTGGGCTGTGTGGCGACACAACCCTTTCCACAAAGGCGAGCGCAAGGCTTGAAAAAGCGCCGCGACCTGATCTGACGACCATCTTTTGCGTGCGCCCGTATATCCGCCCGCGCCAAGGGATCTAGGTATTGCCCGAGAGGGGCTCGACCGGTGTCAAGAGCATGACAGTAGGTCCTGTTGACTTTTCCTTGTTGGCGACAATCCCGTTAGCCAAAGCAATGCTCCTCGCTGTGCGAACCGAACATTCGCGTCTCGAGGCACCTGCCTTGCCGCCAATCCCTCTAGATTCGCTTAATCTGCAAAGCATCGTGCCTCGTTCGTCCGGTCGGCAAGAAGCGGATCGACACGGCTTGGCCGAGCGCTAGGGCCGCTTCAAACGTGCAGAAGGATGTCGTCCAGCGTCAGTTGCGATGATTTGACCTGGATCTGTGTGTCGCGAATGCCATCGCCGTTGCTATCGAACGAAACGAGCCAGTTGTTGGTGCCCATTTCCACAAATGAGAGTTTCAGGTCACCTGAGAAGGCCGTCAAATCAATGCTGTCCTTGCCACTCTCGAAACCGAAGATGACATCGCGGCCGAGCGAGCCCACACCGCTGTCGCCCGGGGCAAAGACAAGCCGGTCGACACCAGCGTTGCAATAGAGAAGGTCCCTGCCAAAACTGCCAATGATCGTGCTTCCGCCAGGCCCTGCTTTCAACCTGTCCTGAGCAGCGGTTCCAATCAGCAATTCAGGTGCCGGCGGCGGCGGCGGCGCAAACATGATATCGCCTTTCGTCAAGGCAGTGACATTCTCGAGAACGACGACGAGCGCATCCTCGCCCCCCGAATCTGGCACAAGATTGAGACGAACAATCAGGTCATTGCCATCGGCTTCCAGGAACAGCATCGATTGCGGCTCGACCTGGCCGAAGCCTGTCAGGTCCAGTCTGTCGACGCTCGGCGTGAAATCGCCGATCGTGTCCACGTCGTCCCCGCCACTGGACCCTGGCACAAACAGGAACGTGTCACGGCCTGCTCCGCCGAGGAGGAAATCGCTGGCCGTTCCGCCGCAGATCACGTTGTCCTGGCTGTTTCCACGCCCGGAAAAGCTCCCGGTTCCTGCAAAAAAGAGGTTCTCGGCATTGTCTGGAAGAGCATAGGAGCGGAGCATGGTCTTGACGGTATCCGAACCGGCACCCACAAATTCGGTAACGGTATCCAGCTTGTCATCGACCAGGTAGACATCGTCTCCTGACCCACCCGCCATGATATCGGGGCCTTGGCCACCATCGAGCAGGTCATCGCCTGCTTCCCCGGCAAGCACATCCCTGCCCTGCCCACCCTTCAGAACATCGTCACCATCGCCTCCGCGCAGGCCGTCGCGACCCATGCCGCCATCGAGAAGATCGTTGCCACTTCGGCCGTCGAGAGAGTCGCGTCCAGAACCGCCCCGCAGATCATCATTTCCAGCTTCTCCGACCAGCTGGTCATCGGAGGAATTTCCCACTAGCAGGTCGTCGCCATCACCGCCAAACAGCCGATCCTGCCCCAAGCCACCGGAAATCTGGTCGGCGCCAGTGCCTCCCGATAGCAGATCGCTGCCAGCCCTACCGTCGATCCAGTCGTTGCCACCCCCGCCAGTGATGATGTCATCGCCGGCCGTGCCCCTGATCGAGTCATTATCGTCGCCACCATCAAGAAGCGAACCCGCCAGAAGAACGATCTTGCCCACACATCCACCTTGCCGTTGCCAAGTCCGATCGCATGGGAAGCTGATCAGCCGCCTCCGGGATCAACCACGGCACTGCGACTTCCACCACCCAGATGCTGTCGCCAGTATATCGGCAATTATTGCACGGTAGCGACATGGAGCGCTGGATGGTCACGTAGTTCGGCGGATACCACCTCGGAAGGCAAGACCGATCTTCCACGCCGGGAACGGCACGGAGGGCTTACCCTGCCGATCCGTGTACGGTCAGGGTCGGCTATACCCTCACGATCATGCTGGAAACCAGGCAGGGCCTCTTCCCACGGCAGTCTAAAGTTTGACTGTGATACCGTGTGGCCCATCCGGCAACTCAGGGCGATATACCTGGCCTGCGAGGCCGAAAGCGTAAGTCAAAGCGATCAACGACAAAAAGTGCGGGATCAGCAACACTGCCGCCGATATTCTTACACGTCCCGCAAAGCGTATCCCTGCCGCCAGGCCGAGCAATGCACATCCCATAAGGATCTGGGCCAGACCGACTGCCTGCATGACAAAAAACAAGGCTTGCGAAGCGCTTGAAAGGAAAAACGAAAACAGTACCGCTGATATCGCCGTGCCGCGCCGATCGGCGCCACGGGAGGCCAATAGGATGGCCAATGCCCCGCCTAACAAGGCAGTTGCCCCGATCCTGAAGACTTGAGCAGCAAAAGCCAGATTAGAATCCCCGAAAATTCCCGACTGCTGCAGCCAGTATCCCGACAGTCCGCCTTCGTACATCTGCTTGAGCAGAAAATCCATTCCCGTCATGCCGGGAACTGTAACTAGGCCCCAGCGAATATAGCTTGCCCGTATCTGAGACGGCGAAGCAATCTCGGTCGTCTTGCTCTTCAAACGGTTCTTCATCACGCCAGCATGCCCCATCCTACCGGTGGTTCCCGCCCTAATCAGACAGCAAAGCAGGCGCCACAACTTTCTAGCGCATGGTGAAGGTGGGGACGGAAGGGGCGACGACGTGCCGGCTTGCAGGCCAGTGCCCGAATGGGGGCGGGTGGCGCTGCCATCGCTATAAGTATTGCTACGATAAGGGTCGTTTCTTCCAGATTAACCAAAATGAGTAACACCTGACCAGGCAGATCGCATTTGGGGGCCTAACAATGATTACGTACGCGGAGCAAACAGTCTCAAGGCCATTGTCCGTTCCGGAATATGCCGGATTCGCACTCGACGGCGTGGCCAGCCTCCAAAAAGTAGCCCGCAACACGGTACATGTAATCTGCCCGCAGACTTCAGTGCGCGCCACGCTGAGCAGGCGCCTTGTCGAGCATCAGTTCCATGCTGAAATCTACGCGGGCATGGATGAATTTCTGGAGTTTTCCCCCACCGCGGGCTTCATCCTCGTCGATGAGGAAGTCTATTGCGACCCCACGTCCAGTTTCCACCAAATGATCTCGAATGCGGGGATCTGGATGCCGGCGATTGTCTTTTGCGCCCAGCCTGACGTTGAGCAAGCAATCTCGATCATGCGCAACGGTGCGCAGGACTACATCGCTTACGACTGCTCAGGCACCCGCCTTCAGCAAGCGATCGAGACCGCACGCACGAATGTCGAGGCGCTTCGCCGCAAGCAGGAGCGCACGCAGGAGGCCTTCAGGCTGATCAGCAGGCTCACGCAGCGTGAGCGCCAGGTACTCGAGCGCATTGCCGATGGCATGACCAACAAGGTGATTGGCCGTGAACTCGATCTCAGCCCGCGTACAGTCGAAATCCACCGTGCCAAGCTGATCGTGAAGCTTGGTGCAAAATCAGCCAGCGAAGCTGTCAAGATCTGGCTGGTTTCAACGCTAGAAAACTGACGGGGATCAGGGCGCACGAGATGGCGCCCCCCCCGAATGCACCAGCACAGGCCGGCCAGTGCGGGAATGACTTGTGCACCTAGCCTGTGGACTGGAAATAGCTCTCCATACGCTTCACACCTTCCCGCGTAAGGCCGATCCACTGACGACGCTTGTCCAGCGTATCCGGCCGACGCCGTACCAATCCCGCCGCTTCGAGAACTCCAATCCAGCGCAGGGCGGTCGATTGCGCAATTCCGGCGTCTGCCCCTGCCGACGTGGGATTTACCGCGGAACCCGTACAGTGGGAAACATAGAGTTCGAGCAAGATATCCCACGCCCATTCATGGTTGAAGTCGATTTCCTTAAACACAGACCGCTTCAGCGATCTTCGGCGTAGTTCCTGCCGAGCCTCCTTCAAAAAATTCTGCCGCACAGTTCTGTTTGGGTACTGCCCATCACCTTCAATCGACTGGGTCAGTTTCTGAACGATGTCGGCCAGCTCTTGCAGCTTGTCCTTTTCTATGTCCGGCATCAGCCCCCTCCACAGGCATCCAAATCTTGTCGCTCAGGCTGATCCTTTTGACCCGCACCGAATACTGTAACGCGCCAGCCTATCAGCACAGCAGCATAACAGGTGCAAATGCCCCCCATATGCGTGTACACTATGTTGGTTGCCAAGCTAAAACATGAATCATGCTCTGAACATCAGCTACCAAGCCCGATGTATCCGGTGGTTTTACTCCGCAGCCGAATGATATCATCTGGTACCTTTTCGCAATGTGGAGAGAACTGGACAGTTCAAAGCCTCCGCGTACCCTATGGACGACCGAACGCGGGCGCAATCACCAAGGCGCTTGTAATGCGAGGAAAAATCTGACCCGAGCGAGACCTGACATGCCTCGCGTGATTTGCTGGTCTATCGCGCGATGACGCGGTAGGATAAGCCGTCCGGGCACGAGCGCGTTTTGGCGCAGCCTCGACTGGACATTGGGAATTGCGCTGGGGGGGTTATGCGTCAATACGGCTTTGCGCCCAGAGTTCGAACTTATCTGTATCGCAGGCTGATTTCCTTGGTCCGCCTGTACTATAACCGGTTCTGGGGCACTCAGATTGGAGAAGGCACGCGGATTTCGTTGACGGCGAAGATTGACAAGACATATCCCCATGGCGTCAGGATCGGGCGCTTTAGCGCTGTTACCTTCCGCTCGTCGATCATGACGCACGATTTTGTCAATGGGGTACACCTCGATACCACAATCGGGGATTACTGCTTCATCGGCGCGCACAGTGTGATCATGCCCGGCGTCACGATCGGCGACCATTGCATAATTGGTGCAGGTTCGGTGGTCTTGCGCGACATCCCTGCCAATTCACTCGCCTTCGGCAATCCGGCACGGGTAATCGAGCGCAACATCATGACCGGGGTTTTCGGAGCCCGCATCAGGGACCCGGCCGCGGCCCGTTCAGTTCCGTCGGAACCTGATTCCGGAGCGGACGGATCCTCTGCGCCCGCAACGATGGCCTAGGGAGGTTGAGATGAACGCTATCGCCAACCAGATTCGCGCCACCTTCAATCTCTTGTGGAGCGAAGACCACGACTGTCCTCCCCCGCCGCTGGACGATGACACGGTCTTGCTCGAGACGGGTTTCGACAGCATGGCATTTGCAGTGCTGATCGCACAGCTCGACGATGACCTCGGGGTAGATCCGTTTTCGATCGACCCCGACGCAGAACCACCGACAACCTTCGCTGAATTCGTCGGCTTCTATACGCGTTTGCTGCAAGCGGAAGCTCTGGAGCAGAAGCCGGTTGAACTAAGCCAGAATGCCTGATCTCTCAGCCCTGATCAGCGCCAGGAACTTGTCTTCAGGTCACGTCCTTGTGGACGACGGCATCCAGACGATCACCGCGGGCGCAATCCTTGCACTGCACGATCAGATACCGCGTGGGCTCCGCAGTGCGAGCCGCGTCGCCGTGGCGCCGGCAAATGCGGCAGAACTCGTGCGCGCGCTGATCCTGCTGGACAAGAAAGTCTCAGCAGTCCTGCTGTTGCCGGTCAATCTCGACCCACTTCGTCGCCTGGACCTCGCGCAATCCGAAGGTGCCACAGTTATCGACGATCTTGAGGATGTCGAAGTATGGGAAAAGCCACTGTGGCCGCCTCTCACCCGCTGGTCGCTTGTCACATCCGGAACAAGTGGCGATCCGAAGGCCTTCGACCACACTTTTGCTTCCCTTCTTGGAAAATCCGTTTTGCCCTCATCCGCGGCAAGCAAGCCGGTCTGGGGTCTGCTTTATGACCCCTGCAGGTTTGCTGGGCTTCAGGTCCTGTTGCACGCCGTGGCGGGAGGTGGCCGCCTGATTGCACCGCCGGCCGAACAGGATCTGGCGACCCGACTGCGTCTGCTATGGCGTGGTGGCTGCACCCATCTTTCGGCAACACCCTCGCTCTGGCGACGCATACTGATGCATCCAGGGATCGGCGAGATGAACCTGTTGCAGATTACATTGGGAGGAGAAGCAGCGGATCAACCCCTTCTCGACCGCCTGAAGCGTACTTTCCCGCGGGCACGGGTTTCGCACACTTATGCGTCGACCGAAGTGGGCGTGGGTTTTTCCGTCCACGATGGTCTTGCCGGATTTCCGGCTTCGTGGCTGGACGGAGGAAAGCCTGAGGTCGATCTGACGGTTCGCGAAGGCCTGCTGTGGATTCGCCCAGCGGGTGCGCCAGTTCCGGGTACGGGGCGCGGCGCCCTCATCGACGCGGCAGGCTTCATCTGCACACAAGACAGAGTCAGGCTGGACGGCGAACGTGTCGTGTTCCTCGGCCGCGACGGCAGTGTGGTCAATATCGGTGGGGCCAAGGTCCATCCCGAACTGGTGGAGGACACCATTCGGCGCCACCCATCGGTTCGTGATTGCGCCGTGCGCCCCCGGCCCAGCCCGGTCCTGGGCTTCATCCTGGCCGCAGAGGTCATCGCAGACAGTGAATCCGATGGCGAGGACAAGTCGCTTGCGCTCGAGATAAAGCGCTGGTGCCGAGATCACCTCCCGCGCGAGGCTCGCCCCGCCCTCGTGACGATCGTGAAGGAAATCACGCTGAGCGATGCCGGCAAGTTGCAGCGGACGAACGGTGCATGAGCACCATCGTCGTGACCGGCGCATCCCGGGGTGTGGGTCTGGCCCTGACGCGGCGCCTGCTTGAGCTCGGCCATCAGGTTGTGGCCGCCAATCGGACATTCGGCCCCGACCTGTGCGAGCTTGCCGAGCGGTACCCGGGTCGCCTCGCGTTCGAGCATCTCGACCTTTCGAGAGCGGATGAGGTCCAGGACACCGGTCGAAGAATAGCAAAGACTTACAAAGACTTGTATGGAGTTGTTAACAACGCTGCGAGCGGCGGGGACCAGCTCTTCGCGCTGATGTCGCGAGGCGATATCGAAGGCCTTGTCCAGACCAACCTCCTGGGCCCAATCCTCCTGACCCGGCAGCTGCTCCAGCCGATGTTGCTCAAACGGCGCGGGCGCATCATCCTGACCTCGTCGGTCAACGCTCGCACCGGTTACAGTGGACTATCAGTATACGGTGCGACCAAAGCCGGACTTGAAGGATTCATGCGGTCGTTGTCTCGCGAGATCGGCAAACGCGGCGTCACCATCAATTGCGTAGCGCCAGGCTATATGCCGACCGCACTGACCAGTGGCCTTACCGGCGACCGCCTTGCCTCGGTGCTGCGTCGCTCTCCGCTGGGTGTAGCCAATCCCGACGATGTCGCTGCGGCAATGGTCTACCTGCTGTCCGACGGTGCCGCCAAAGTCACCGGCACCGTGCTGACCGTCGATGGCGGGAGCACCGCCTGAAGCACGCCCGCCTGTCACGGGAAGGAACGCCAGGCAACCGGCTGCGTGGTGCCGGTCGCCCAGCCTTTCGCCTGCGCCTCAGCCCAAGGTGAGCTGGCCGACGGCCTGCGTCATCGAAGCGTCCGAATAGAACGTGTAGTCGTTCCCGTTCTGGCTATAGAAAGCGTTGCCGGAAAACGTCACATTGTCATTGCCATCGATGTCGAGCGTGAGATGCGATGCATTGCCTGCACCAGCGATTGATTGCACGAAGTTGGCATCAACTGTCAGGTTCGCGCTGGTCCCGGACGAGGACAGGTCGATCGTCTCGACGCGCGTGAGTACTGCACTCAACTGTGCAGCTGACACCGTCCCGGAATTCGCTGCAAGAGCCACCAGATCGCTGCCTCCCGCGCCGTCGATCGAGAAACCGGCGTTGAGCGCAAGCGCAAAGCTGTCGCCAAAACCGGAGCCCAGGACATTCTCGATACCGCTCAAGGTATCACCCGCGGCATCGCCGGCATTCCCCGCGCCTGTTCCCGTTCCGCCTGCTCCCAGCGTAAGACTGATCGCGGTCCCTGCCGAGGAGTAGTCGACCGTATCGGTTCCGGCACCGCCAATCAGGGTGTCGGCTCCCGCCCCACCGATCAGGCGATCGTTGCCTGCGCCACCGTCGAGAAGGTTGTCGGTGCTATCGCCCGTCAGCCGGTCATTGAAGGCTGATCCGGTCAGGTTCTCGATGCTGGCGAAACTGTCGCCGGCCGCTTCATTGGTATTGAAACTGCTGTCGGCAAGGTTCGCCACAACGCCCAGCGTGGACTGGTCATAGGATGCGGTATCACTGCCGGTCCCGCCGTCAAGGACGTCACTGCCGGTACCACCATTGAGGACATCGTTACCGGCTTCGCCATAGAGGAAGTCATTTCCGGCGCCGGCGGCAATCGCATCCGCACCGCCACCGGCATGGAACGTCTCATCCGCGGCGGCGCCGGTAAAGCTGTCGCCAAGGTTCGTTCCGATGACATGCTCAATCCCCGACAGAGTGTCGCCGGCTGCGTCGCCACCTGAACCGGCCTGTCCATCGAGACGCACGCTGACCGCGGCTGCCGAAGCCGAATAGTCGATGGTGTCCCACCCGGCACCGCCAGCTATCGCGTCGGATCCGGCACTGCCGTAGACTGTGTCGTCGCCCCCGCCACCATCGAGGGTTTCGCTGGCCGACCCACCGCGCAGGATGTCGGCAAAGGCTGAACCGATGACACCTTCGATCGACGTATAGCTATCCCCTACAGCGTCTGGAGCGGTAACCACCAAGGCCCCTGCTGCGAAACTTGCCGTGATCGCGACCTGGGAGTTGCTGAACGAGACACTGTCGGTCCCGGCGCCGCCGTCGAGATTGTCTGCACCGGCACCGCCGGCCAGGATATCGTTTCCGGCGTTTCCTTGCAGCGTGTCGGCCAGGCTCGTTCCTGTCAGGCTGTCATCGAAACCGGATCCCGCCAGGATCTCGATGCCCGAAAGACGATCACCTGTGGCATCGTTCCCACTGCCCGCAGTACCATCAAGATAAGCAGTCACCCCGCCTGTCGCCGAGGCATAGCTGAAGGTGTCGGTGCCAGCTCCGCCATTGGCAGTGTCTGCGCCGCTGCCGCCCGAGAGCGTGTCGTTGCCAATTCCGCCATTGATCGTGTCGTCACCGACAAAGCCGCTGATCACATCGTCGCCGTCGCCGCCGTTGAAGGTTTCCGATCCGTTCGATCCGACCAGGGTATCGGCAAACGAGGAGCCGTTGACGATCTCGATCGACACCAGCACGTCACCCTGGGCGAAACCCCCGTTCGCAGCCGTGCCGTCGAGGTAGATCGTCACCCCGGCCGTCGAATCCGAATAATCTGCCGTATCGGTGCCGCTCCCGCCGTTGAGCGTATCAGCACCTTGCCCGCCGCGCAGGTAGTCGTTGCCATTACCCCCCGCCAGGGTGTTGGCAGCGCCATCGCCTACCAATGTGTCGTCCAGTCCCGATCCCGTCACGTTCTCGATCGATGAATACTGGTCGCCGGCCGCATCGCCGCCGGCGCCGGAGGACGTGAGCAGGTTGACCGTCACGGCATTTGCAGAAGCTGCATAAGTCACCGTGTCCGAGCCTGTGCCGCCGTCGAGCGCGTCTGCGCCCGCATCGCCCCTGATGGTGTCATTGCCCTCCATCGCCTGGATGGTATTGGCGCTGCCATTGCCCCAGAGCGTGTCGTCGAACTGCGAGCCTTGCAGGATCTCGATGTTCGTCAGAACATCGCCTGCTGCCTCGTTCAGCGTTCCGGCAACCCCGTCGAGGCCGATGGACACGCCTCCCGGCACGCTGCTGCCCCAGTAACTTACGGTGTCGGTGCCCGCGCCACCATCGATCGTGTCCGCCCCGCCCAGGCCACGGAACCACTCGTTCGCCGCCGTCCCGGTCACCTTGTCGGCAAGGTTGGTGAGGTAGACATTGGTGAAGTTGCGGTAGGTATCGCCCTGGGCGTCGCCACCGATACCGGTCGTCACACCGTCGAGTGAGATGGTGACCCCTGCGCTTGCCGATACGCTCGCAAGGTTGCCGAAGCTGGTGCCGAAGTACAGGGTGTTGATGCCGGCGCCACCATCAAGCGCGTCGACCCCGGCACCGCCGGTGATGACATCGTCGCCATTCCCGCCGTTGATCACGTCGTTGCCGGCAAGACCTGACAACTGGTCGTTGCCGCCGCCGCCATTGAGTGTGTTTGCCAGAGCATTGCCAACCAGCGTATCGCCCGAAGCGGAACCCGTCAGGTTCTCGATATTGGCGTAAGTGTCGCCCTGGGCATCCGCGCCATTGCCGGAATTGGCGGCAAGGTCGACCGAGACACCGCCACTGCTCTGGCTGTAGTCCACCCCATCGGTACCGGCCCCGCCGTCGAACGCGTCGGATCCCGCTCCACCGAGCAGGGTATCGTTGCCATTGCCCCCCTGCAGCGTATCCGCGCCGGTTCCCCCATCGATGATGTCATCGCCATTGCCGCCAGCAATGAGGTTCTGCTGGCTGTCGCCGGTCAGCGTGTCGTTGTTGCCCGATCCGGTGAGGTTCTGGAAGTTCGTGAAGGTGTCGCCATTGGCTTCGCCGGCTGTGCCCGTCCCGGTCAGCAGTGAGACTGTCACCGCTCCTGCCGCAGAAGCATAGCTCAGCGTGTTGATCCCGGCACCCCCATCCAGCACGTCCGCGCCCGCACCGCCGTCGATGGTGTCGTTGCTCTCTTCGCCATAGATCGTATCGTTGCCAGCGCCGCCCTGGATCGTATCGTTGCCGACACCGCCCCAGATCGTGTTGGCCGCTCCGTCCCCGGTCAACGTGTCGGCGCCACTGCTGCCCGCAAGGTTCTCGAAGCCGCTGAACGTGTCGCCCGCAGCATCCCCGCCCGTGCCAGTCCCGCTCGCCAGGCTCACCGACACCGCGCTACCCGAGCTCGCATAGCTCAAGGTATCGATGCCCGCGCCGCCATCAAGGGTATCGGCCCCGGCGCCACCGATGAGGATGTCGTTGCCTGCCCCTCCCTTCAGGTTGTTGGCTGCAGCGCTGCCCACGATCGTGTCATCCCCGGCAGAGCCGATGGCGTTCTCGATCGAATTGACCGCAAAGATATCTCCCTGTGCATCCCCGCCACTGTTGCCGGTCCCCGTGCCAAGATTGATCGCAACGCTTGCGCCCGATGCGGAATAGTCGACAGTATCGGTCCCTGCGCCGCCGTCGATCACGTCCGCGCCAGCGCCGCCGACCAGAGTGTCGTTTCCGGCGCCACCATAGAGCGTGTCATCGCCTCCGGCGGCATCCACGATATCGTTGCCCGCGCCGGCATTGATCGTCTCACCCCCGCCCGAGCCTGTAAACCTGTCATTGAAAGCCGACAGCGAATAGATCTCGATACTGGAAAAGACATCGCCCAGTGCCAGACCGGTCGAAAGCGATGCATCGACTAGGTTGACAGTGATCGCGCTCGCCGAACTGGAATAGTCAACCGTGTCGCTGCCACTGCCACCATCGAGCGTGTCTGCACCGAGGCCGGGCGCGAGAATGTCATCGCCATCGCCGCCCACGATCGTGTCCGCGCTCCCCGATCCATAAATCACGTCGGCCAAGGCAGATCCGATGACCTTTTCAACGCCTAGCAGCACATCACCGGCCGCATCGCCCGCGCCGCCGCCACTACCGTCCATGCGCACGATGACGCCGCCGGCGGAGGAATAGTCAGCCGTGTCGAAGCCCGCACCACCGTCGAGCGTATCGGCGCCGGCCCCGCCAACGAGGATGTCGTCGCCCGCGCCGCCCTGCAGCGTCTCGTTGCCACTCGCACCGATCAGCGTGTCGCCAAGGGCAGAGCCAGTAACGCGCTCGACGTTGACGATGACATCCCCGGCCGCATCACCGCCACTGCTGGCTCCGCCATCAAGCCTTACCGTCACCCCGGCCTGCGAAGCCGAGAAATCCACTGTGTCGAATCCCGTACCGCCATCGATGAAATCGGCCTGGCCGAACGAGACCAAGAGGTCATCACCACCCCAGCCCCACAGGCTCGAGCTGGAAACGAGACTACCCCTCAACGTGTCAGCGTAGTTCTGGGACCCGTAGACCACTTCGATACCGGTGAGGACGTCGCCTTCTGCCCAGCCCCCACTACCGGCGCTGCCATTGTTGGCAACAATCACCGCGGCGCCGGAATTGCGGTAGTCTGCGATGTCGATACCG
The DNA here is from genome assembly GCF_029436685.1 of Novosphingobium cyanobacteriorum. Classification (GTDB taxonomy): domain Bacteria; phylum Pseudomonadota; class Alphaproteobacteria; order Sphingomonadales; family Sphingomonadaceae; genus Novosphingobium; species Novosphingobium cyanobacteriorum. The sequence continues at coordinate 43,310 of NZ_JAROCY010000022.1, read as the reverse complement.
GCACCGCCGGTGATCTGGTCGGCGCCAAGACCGCTTGCCAGGATATCGTCACCGGCACCACCGTCGAGCGTGTCGCTGCCGTCACCGCCGAAAAGGGTATCGTTGCCCCCGCCGGCCAGGATGGTCGCCGCGCTGGCACCTGCAGTGATCGTATCTGCCTGGCCTGAGCCAATCACCGTTTCGATTTCGAACAGACGGTCACCGGCAGCATCGCCACCCGTTCCGAAGCTTCCGTCCATGTAGATCTGCATGCCGTTACTGGACGATGCCGAGTAATCTGCCGTGTCGGCTCCGGCGTCGCCACGATAGATATCGGCTCCGCCAGACGCCACGAAACTGTCGTCACCACCGCCGCCGACAAACTCCTCATCCGCCGCCCTGCCTTCAAAGCGGTCAGCGAACGAAGATCCGATCACCTTCTCGATCGCGGAAAGGGTGTCTCCTTCGGCATCACCACCGTTCGAAGTCCCGGCGGTCCTGATGGTCACGCCGGCTGTGGAGCCCGAGTAATCCACCGTATCGATTCCAGCCCCGCCATCGATGCGGTCTGCACCGGCGCCGCCGTCCAGGCTGTCGTCTCCGATCCCGCCGAACAAGGTGTCATTGCCCGCCCCCGAGCGCAGCGTGTCGTTGCCATCGAAACCGTCGAACCAGTCATCACCGGACCCGCCGATCAGGGTGTCGGCGACGCGCGATCCGACGAACCGCTCGATCGAGCTGAAAGTGTCGCCTTGCGCATCCCCGCCACTGGCGGACCCCGTGCCAAGATCGATCGTGACGGCTGTGCCCGAACCGGCATAGCTGGCCGTGTCGGTGCCGGTGCCGCCATCGAGGATGTCAGCACCACTGTCACCCGACAACGTGTCATCGCCAACCCCGCCACCCAGGATGTCGCTTCCGCTCCCGCCAGACAAGACGTCATTGCCTGCACCACCGGCGAGCGTGTCGTCGGAGAATGTTCCGGTTATGGTATCGCCAAACGCCGAGCCAATGACCGCTTCAATGCCGGTAAGCTTGTCACCGGCCGCTATATCGCCAGCTCCTCCGGAACCGTCGAGGGCAACGCTTACCGCAGCCGTTGCCGCAGCGTAGTCGACGGTGTCGAAGCCTGCACCGCCAACCAGACTGTCAGCGCCCGCGCTGGCAATCAACATGTCATTGCCAGCGCCGCCGTCGAGTGTCTCGATGCCGCTGCCCCCTGCCAGAATGTCATCGAAGTCTGAACCCAGCAGTCGTTCAATGCCGACAAGAACGTCCCCGCTCGCGTCTCCTGCCGTGCCGGCGCCCGTGGCTAGGCTTGCCGCCACCCCGGCACTTGCATGCTCATAGGAGGCAGTATCGATGCCTGCACCGCCCTCGAGACGGTCAGCACCGCTACCCCCTTCGAGAATGTCGTTGCCGTCGTTGCCGACTAGGGTCTCAGCGGCGGCAGCGCCCACCAAGGTATCGCCGAACGCAGAGCCCAACACGGTTTCAATACTGCTCAGCGTGTCGCCCGCAGCAGTGCCGCCCGCTCCGGTGCTGACGCCATCGAGAAAGATCGTCACGCCCTGGTTGCTCGAGGCATAATCGGCAGTGTCCTGGCCGCTTCCCCCGTCGAGCTGGTCGCCTCCTGCGCCACCTGTCAGGACGTCATCGCCGTTGCCGCCGAAGAGGCTGTCTGCGCCACCTGCGCCATCGAGACGGTCTGCTCCGTCGCCGCCTTCGACGACTTCGGCGACCGCCGAACCAGTGATGGTGTCGGCCATGGTGGAGCCGACGACACGCTCGATGCTGCTGAGCCGGTCGCCGGCTGCATCGCCTGCGCTGCCCGTGCCGGTTACGAGGTCGAGGGCGATCCCTGTCGCAGAGGCCGAATAGTCCGCTGTATCGAAGCCGTCGCCGCCCCCCAGAGTGTCACCGCCTGCGCCTCCGACGAGCGTGTCGTCACCGGCCTGGCCGAGCAGGGTATCGGCCCCGGCACTGCCCGTCAGCGTGTCAGAGAGCGCCGAGCCCTTCAAGGTTTCGACATTGAGCAGCACATCGCCTTGGGCATCACCACCGACACCGGCAGTGCCGTCAAGGAATGCAGAGACGGATTGCACGGAATTGGTGTAGTCAACGACGTCGGTGCCGGCACCGCCATCGATCCGGTCGGCACCAAGACCTCCCTCGATCGTGTCATTGCCATTGCCGCCACCCAGGGCGTCGTCGCCATCTCCACCCTGAAGGAGGTCGTCGCCGTTGCCACCGTCGATCGTGTCATCGCTTGCCGAACCGACGATGGTATCGGCAAATCCCGATCCGACTACCCGCTCGACCCCTACCAGCACATCGCCGAGCGCTTCGCCGGCGGTACCGGCCAAGCCGTCCATGCGGACTGCGACCCCACTTCCGGCGCCAGCATAAGTCACGCGGTCAAAGCCGGCACCGCCATCGAGCAGATCCGCGCCGGCGCCGCCCTGGAGGATATCGTTGCCATCACCGCCCGAGATCTGGTCAGCCCCTGCGGCGCCCGAAAGACTATCCGCGCCAGCGCCGCCCACGATCGTATCGGCATTGGCTGAACCCGTGATGGTGTCCGCAAGGGCAGTTCCGATGACCTGCTCGATGCCGGACAGGGTATCGCCTTCGGCATCGCCGCCGCTCGAGACCGATCCGTCCATACGGACCGTCACCGCTGCAGCGCCACTCGAGTAGTCGACCGTATCGAAGCCCGCACCGCCGGTGTAGCCATCCGCTCCGGCGCTCGTGACGATGAGGTCGTCTCCAGCTCCTCCGTCGACCTGTTCGTCACCAGCCGAGCCATAGAAGACGTCGCCGGCGGCAGAGCCGATTACTTTTTCGACATTGACCAGTAGGTCACCATCGGCATCGCCGCCCTGGGACGCCGTGCCGTCGAGACGAACCGTCACGCCGACAAGGGAGCCCGCATAGGTAATGGTATCGAAACCCGCACCGCCATCTATGGCATCAGCGCCGCCCCCCCCGTTGAGGAGGTCGTCGCCGGCTTCGCCGAACAGCTGGTCGTCACCGGTTCCGGCAGAAATCTCATCGGCGCCGGCGCCCCCGCGGATCGTCTCGTTGCCATTGCTCCCCAGCAGTCGGTCGTCAAAGGCCGAGCCGACGAGCTGTTCGACACCAGAAATGGTATCGCCCGCAGCATCGCCCCGGCTTGACGTCGTGCCATCGAGGTAAGCGGTGATGGCCGATTGGGCCGATGCATAACTGACGGTATCGTTGCCCGTCCCGCCAGAAATCGTATCGGCACCAGCGCCGCCAGTGATGACATCGTCCCCGGCCCCGCCCTGGAGGGTATCATTTCCTGCGCCACCGGCGATCGTGTCGGCACCGCTGCCACCCGCAATGGTATCGTCGCCGGCAGAACCGCCCAGTGTATCGTCGCCAGCAGAACCCACGAGGCGCTCGACATTGGTCAATGTGTCGCCCGAGGCATCGCCGCCTGTACCGGCAGCGCCGTCGAGCGTGATCGTGACACCCGCTGCCGAGCTCGAATAATCTGCCGTGTCTGTTCCGGCGCCGCCGTCAAGAGCATCGGCGCCGCCGCCCCCAGACAAGGTATCGTCACCGCCGTTGCCGGAGAGCTGCTCATTCGCGCTGCTACCAGTCAGGACGTCGCCTTGTGCGGACCCGAGGACGCGCTCGATCGAACTCAGGACATCACCGTCGGCGTCACCGCCGATGCTGGCAGTCCCGTCCAGATTGACACGGACAGCCTGGATGGAAGCCGAATAGTCGGCCGTGTCGTTGCCCTGCCCACCAGCAAGGACGTCCGAGCCGGCGCCGCCGACAAGAATATCATTGCCGGCGCCGCCATCAAGGCCATCATCGCCGAGGCCGCCGGTCAGAGTGTCATTGCCATCGCCGCCGACGAGGACATCCGCGACGTTCGTGCCGCCTAGCCGATCGGCAAAGGCCGAGCCGACAAGCTTCTCGATGCCCGCAAGGGTGTCCCCGGCGGCATCTCCGCCCGTGCCCTGTCCACCCGACAGCGAGATGGTGATCCCCGCATTCGAGGTCGAAAAATCAGCCGTGTCGAAGCCGGTGCCCCCCTCGAGCGCATCGGCGCCGGCAGAGCCCGCGAGGAGATCATCGCCTGCACCGCCCTGGAGCGTCTCGGCGCCGGTTCCGCCGCGCACGATGTCGGCAAACCCCGACCCCACGATCAGTTCAATACCTCGCAGGGTATCACCATCGGCATCGCCACCGCTGTTGGCGCCGCCGTCCAGACCCACAGTCACGCCCGCCCCAGAGCCGCTGTAGTCAGCCGTGTCGGTCCCTGCGCCGCCATCGAGGATATCGGCGCCAAGCCCACCGACCAGAACGTCGTTGCCGGCCTGGCCCAGCAGCGTATCTGCCCCTGCCCCGCCCTGAAGAGTGTCGGCGCCGTCATTGCCTTCGAGGATATCGGCGTCGTCAAAGCCGCGCAGTATGTCGCCTTGGGCCGAGCCCACCACTCGCTCGACGTTTGTCAGTGTATCTCCCGCGGCATCGCCGCCGGACGAAACCGAACCGTCGAGGTTGACGGACACGGCCGCGGTCGAAGCGGAATAGTCGACTGTATCGAGGCCGCTGCCGCCATCAAGGCTGTCGGCGCCCGCGCTGCCCACGAGCATATCGTCGCCGCCGTCACCAAGCAGGGTCTCGGCACTGCTACGTCCGTAAAGCGTGTCCGCAAAAGTAGAACCCTGCAGTACTTCAACGTTGGTGATGACGTCGCCCTGGGCATCACCGTTCTGGCCGACAGCGCCGCCAAGCGAGGCGATGACGCCGCTTGTCGAAGCAAGATAGCTGACGGTGTCGCTGCCGCTACCGCCATCAAGCGTGTCGGCGCCAACCCCGCCGACAAGAAGGTCGTCGCCCGCGCCGCCCTGCAGGACGTCGTCGCCGCCAAGGCCGCCCAGGATGTCGTCGCCCGCGCCGCCCGCGAGCGTCTCATTGCCGGCACCGCCCGTCAGGCTGTCGCCATCGGAGGATCCGACCACCCGTTCGATGCCGGTCAGGACATCGCCTTCGGCATCGCCGCCGCGAGCGGCCGAACCGTCGAGAACGATCTGGACCGCCGAGTCCGAGGCACTGTAGTCAGCCGTATCAAAGCCCACGCCACCGTCGAGACGGTCGGCACCTGAGCCGCCGCGCAAGGTATCGTTCCCGGCGCCTCCGGTGAGCGTGTCCGTGCCTCCCGCTCCTGTAAGCACGTCGTTCCCGGCACCGCCATCGAGCGACTCGGCTGCCGAAGAACCCACAATCGTGTCGGAAGCGGCAGAGCCAACGACCCGTTCGATCGAAGTCAGGGTATCGCCTTCGGCATCGCCGCCCGATGCTGCCGAGCCATCGAGGTTGATCTGGATGCCCGCGGTGCTGGACGAATAGTCCGCAGTATCGAAACCTTGGCCGCCGATGAGCTGGTCGGCACCGGCGCCTCCAGACAGGACGTCGTCACCGGAACCACCGTCGAGGCGGTCCGCACCCGCACCGCCTGACACCGCGTCATTCCCCGCGCCTGCGAGGAGAATTTCTTCTGCCGCCGAACCACCGATCGTGTCGCCAAAGTCCGATCCGGTGACTTGCTCGATCCCGATCAGGGTGTCACCTTCCGCCTCGGCACCATTTCCGGTTCCTGCCGCCAGGTCAATCTTCACTGCGGCAGTGGCATTGGCATAAGTGACAGCGTCAAAGCCGCTGCCACCATCAAGGACGTCTGCGCCTGCGCCGCCGGTCAGCACGTCATCGCCGACACCTCCCGCCAGGCGGTCGTTGCCGGTGAGGCCGGCAAGCTGGTCGTTGCCATCGCCACCTTCAAGCGTATCGTCGAGCGTACTGCCAGTCAGGATATCGGACGATGCAGATCCGACGATCCGCTCGATCCCTGCAAGCCTATCGCCAGCAGCATCGCCGCTCCCACCAAAGCTGCCGTCATTGGCGATGGTCACGCCGGTGGATGAGGCCGAGTAATCGACCGTGTCGAAGCCAGCGCCGCCGATCAGGGTATCGGCGCCGATGGACCCCTTGAGAATGTCATCGCCGGCTCCGCCATCGAGCGTTTCGTTCCCCATCCCCCCCGACAAAGTGTCGGCGAAGCCCGAGCCGGTGAGGTTCTCGATGCTGATCAGCGTATCGCCTTCGGCGAAGCCGCCACGTCCGGCGCTTCCATCGAGTGCAACCTGGACCGATGCGCTCGACAGCGAATAGTCGGCCGTATCGTTGCCGTCCCCGCCGGAAAGTGTATCCGCACCTGCGGAACCTGTGAGCCTGTCATCGCCATCGCCACCCCGCAGGGTGTCCGTTCCTGCAGCGCCCGACAGCACATCGCTGAACGCCGAGCCTTCGAGGATCTCGATCGCCGTCAGGAGATCGCCTTGCGCGGTACCGCCGGTGCCGGTGGTGCCGTCGAGCGCAATGGCCACTCCACTGGCGGAATCGGCATAGCTTGCGGTGTCGGCGCCTGCGCCACCGTCGATCCTGTCGGCCCCATCGCCGCCAGTGATGACGTCGGCGCCCGAGCCCCCGCCAAGAATGTCGTTGCCCCCGGCGCCCCGGATGGTGTCTGCACCGCTGCCGCCGCTGATTGTATCGGCCGCTTCGCTGCCGAACAGGCTATCGTCGAACCTTGAGCCTGTCAGCTGCTCGATCGAAACAAGGATGTCTCCGGCGCCATCGCCGCCACTGCCGGCGCGCCCGTCCAGATAGGCCGTGACCGCCGCACCCGAGCCAGAATAGTCCACATGGTCCGTCCCGGCGCCGCCATCAAGCGTGTCGCTGCCAGCACTGCCGCGCAAGGTATCGTCACCTGCACCGGCCTCGATGGTCTCGGCCAGAACACCGCCACCAAGTGTATCCGAGAAGGCCGAACCAACCAGGCGGGCAATGTTAACCAGTGTATCGCCGCTGGCTTCACCTGCCGTGCCCGCGCTACCCATGAGGTCGATCGCCACCGCTGCGCCGGCATCGGCATAACTGGCCGTGTTGTTACCACTGCCACCATCAATCGCGTCCGCGCCGAGACCGCCGGTCAGGAGATCGTCGCCGCTACCGCCCAGCAGCGTGTCATTGCCGGCACCGCCGACGATGAGGTCGTCCCCGGCCGCGCCATCGAGCCGGTCGTCAGATGCGCCACCATAGAGCGCGTCGGCCTGGCCCGAGCCGGTGACGCCCTCGATCCCGGTCAGGGTATCGCCCTCGGCGTCACCCCCGCTCGACAGCCCTCCATCCAATCGGACCGTCACGCCCGCGGCCGAACCGGCATAGCTTGTGACGTCGAAGCCTGCCCCGCCATCAAGTGCGTCCGCACCTGCCCCGCCAAGCAGGGTGTCATCTCCGAGACCGCCAAGGAGTCGGTCGGATCCCGCACCACCGCGCAGGGTGTCGTTCCCGGCCGCGCCATCGAGTGTCTCGTTCTGGGCGCTTCCCGTCAGCGTATCGTCGAATGCCGAGCCTCGCACCGTCTCGATCGAACTCAGTGTGTCGCCCTGCGCGTCCCCACCTGCCGAGAGCGATCCGTCGAGATTGATGGAAACTGCCGCGCTCGAGCCGGCGTAGTCGGCCGTGTCCGTGCCGGCGCCACCGACCAGCTCGTCTGCGCCTGCCCCGCCGCGCAGGGTGTCGTTGCCAGCCCCCCCGAGCAGGACGTCTTCGCCATCGCCGCCGTCGAGCCGGTCGTTGCCGGCATTGCCTCGCAGTTCATCGGCGGCAGCGCTACCGGTGACGATGTCATTGTAGGCTGAGCCTTCGACAATCTCGATCGATGAATAGGTATCGCCGCGGGCGTCCCCTGACACACCGCCCGTCACCAGATCAAGCGACACGCCGGCACTGGCACGCGAGTAATCGGCAATATCGGTTCCAGTGCCGCCATCAAGCACGTCCGCGCCGCCGCCGCCGCGAAGGATGTCGTTGCCGTCGGCACCGCGCAGCTGTTCGTCTCCACCCGAACCGGTAAGGATATCGTCCGCTTGCGACCCCGTGACCGCTTCGATGCCGATGAGCCGGTCGCCCTCGGCGAGCCCCCCCGAGCTTGCCGACCCGTCAAGATTGATCTGTACGCCGACAAGCGATGCGGAATAGTCTGCTGTGTCGAACCCTGCGCCACCTTCGAGGCGATCCGCGCCGGCTCCACCGTCAAGGTTGTCGTCCCCTTCGCCCCCGAGCAGGACGTCGTCAGCGCCGCCACCAAGCAGGGTGTCGTCACCTGCTGCACCCTCGAGCGTGTCCGAATTCGATGAGCCATCGATCGTGTCATCGTGCATCGACCCGAGCACACGCTCGATTCCGGTGAGGATATCGCCCGTAGCATCGCCCGAGCTGCCAAGACCGCCCTGCAACGAAACCGTGATGCCTTGGCCGGATTCAGAGTAATCGGCGGTGTCGAAGCCCGCCCCGCCATCGAGCGTGTCGGCACCCGCTCGTCCGGCGAGAAGATCGTCGCCTGCCCCGCCGATCAGGGTGTCTTCGCCGAGCGTTCCCCTGAGCGCGTCGTCGAAGGACGATCCGATCAGGTTCTCGATGTTGAGAAGCCGGTCGCCTTCTGCGGCGCCGCCGCTCGACATCGAGCCGTCGACCGACACGGAGACCCCCGAACTTGAAGTCGAGTAGTCGACAGTATCCTCGCCGGTACCGCCATCGATCAGGTCCGAGCCGGCGCCGCCATCGAGGGTGTCGTTGCCCGCACCGCCCAGCAGGGTATCGTCGCCCCCGCCGCCCGAGACGACATCGTTGCCCTGCGCGCCATCGAGACGGTCTGCAGCGAGCCCGCCTGCCAGATGGTCATCGAGCGAGGAGCCGGTCACGCCTTCAATCGAATCATACTGGTCGCCGGCCGCATCCCCGCCAACGCCGGTCGATCCGTCGAGCCGGACATCGACTGCACCGGCCGAATTGCGATAATCGACACTGTCGAACCCAGCGCCGCCTTCAAGGTTATCCGCGCCCTGGCTGCCGAGGAGGATGTCGTCACCTGCTCCGCCCGACAGGTGATCCGCGCCGCTACCGCCGCCCAGGGTATCGGCGTAGGCCGAGCCGATCAGCGTTTCGATGCCCTCCAGCACGTCCCCGGTTGCGTCCCCTGCGCTTCCGGTGCTGCCATCCAGCGAGACTGCCACGCCTTCTGCTGCAAAAGCATAGCTTGCGGTGTCGCTGCCGCTTCCACCGCGCAGCAGGTCTGCCCCGGCGCCGCCTTCGAGGGTGTCATTCCCGCTGCCGCCTTCGAGGGTGTCGTCGCCCGCCCCTCCCACCAGAGTGTCATCACCACTGCCGCCGCGAATGGTCTCGGCCGCATCGTTGCCGGTCAGGGTATCGTCGAAGGCCGAACCGGTGAGGTCTTCGATCGCGATCAGCTGGTCACCGGCCGCATCGCCGCCGGCGCTGAGCGAACCATCCAGGCGGACCGTGACGGCTGCGGATGAACCGGAATAGTCGACGGTATCCGTGCCATCTCCGCCATCAATGATGTCCGCGCCTGCACCGCCATCGAGGCGGTCGTCACCTGCCCCACCCCGCAGGCTGTCGCTGCCCGCGCCAGCGCTGATGAGATCGTCGCCGTTACCGCCTTCGAGCGTATCGGCCAGCGCGCCGCCGACCAGGACATCGCCGAAATCCGATCCCACGAGCCGCTCGATCGAGGTCAGGACATCGCCCTGGGCATCGCCGCCAGCACCGGTGTTGCCATCGAGACTGGCCTGAATCGCGACTTCGGAAGCGGAGTAGTCGACCGTATCTAAGCCCTCGCCGCCATCGAGATGGTCCGGTCCGGCGCCGCCATCGAGCGTATCGTTGCCCGCCCCGCCAACGAGATGGTCTGCGCCGGCCCGCCCGATGAGCAGGTCATTCCCACCATCGCCGATCAGTTCGTCGTCATCTCCCGAACCGCCAAGGGTGTCGTTGCCCGAAGAGCCGACAAGGCGCTCGACCGAGACGAGGCTGTCGCCTTGTGCATCGCCACCGGTGCCACGGCCTGTCTCCAGATCGACGGTAACACCGCTCGCCGAATTGGTGTAGCTCGCAGTGTCGGTGCCCGCGCCTCCGTCGAGCGTGTCGGCGCCCGCTCCACCAATGAGCGTGTCGTCGCCGCCCGCACCGTGCAGCACTTCGTCAGCGCCGGCACCGGTCAGGTTGTCAGCCGCGCCGCTGCCGATCACTTCCTCGATCGAGACGAGACTGTCGCCAGTGGCGTGACCACCGAGGCCGGTTGACCCATCGAGAAAGATCGAAACGCCAACGCCTGACTGGCTGTAGTCGGCGATGTCATGGCCATCCCCGCCATCGATGCTGTCGGCTCCCGCGCCGCCTTCGACAAGGTCGTCGCCTGTCCCGCCGCGCAGCGTGTCGTTTCCGGCGCCGCCCGACAGTCGGTCGTCGCCGGCACCCGCGTCGATCAGGTCGCCAGCTTGCGATCCACCCAAGCGATCCGCCTGGGCCGAGCCTGTCACTCCTTCAATGCCACTCAGCTGGTCGCCGGCGGCATCGCCGCCGCTGCCAAGCCCGCTTGCCAGATCGACCGTGACGCCGTTGCGGCTATCGGCATAGCTGACAATGTCGAAGCCGGAGCCGCCCTGGAGCGTGTCAGCCCCGCTCCCGCCGGCAAGAAGATCGTCACCTTCCCCGCCATCGAGCCGGTCTTGGCCGATCCCGCCGGTCAAGGTGTCTGCGCCGCTGCCCCCGATCAGCTCATCGTCGCCACCTTCGCCAGCAAGCCGGTCGTCTCCGCCCGCGCCTTCGAGGACCTCGCCCGCGCCGACACCGGTAATGACATCAGCGTATTCTGATCCGAGGATATGCTCGAACCCACGGATATGGTCGCCTTGCGCGTCCCCGCCAAGCCCGGCGCTACCATCGAGTGTAAGAGAGATACCGGCATTGCTGCTCGCATAGCTTGCCGTGTCGAAGCCATCACCACCGGTCAACGCGTCAGCGCCGCCACGTCCTTCAACGATATCGTCGCCGGCGCCGCCCGAAAGGGTGTCGGCCGCATCGCTGCCGACAAGGCTGTCGGCAAAGGCGGACCCCACAACGCGTTCGATCCCGCTCAGGATATCGCCTTCGGCAAAACCGCCCGAAGCACTCGACTGCGTCAGATCGACGGAAACGGCGGCTTGCGACTCAGAGTAATCGACCGTGTCCGAGCCCGCCCCGCCCTCGAGCGTATCGGCGCCGGCCGAGCCGACCAGAACATCGTTTCCACCCTGGCCACGCAGGGTCTCTTCGGAATCGCTGCCGTAGAGCGTGTCGGCAAAGGCGGACCCAGAGATGCCTTCGATCTCGACGAACTGATCGCCTTCGGCATCGCCTCCGGTATTGGCGCGGCCATCGAGGCCTGCGACAATGCCAGCGCGCGAACGGCCATAATCGGCGAGGTCGAAACCGCTGCCTCCATCGAGCCTGTCCGCACCTGCGCCACCCTGGAGCAAGTCATCCCCGGCAGCGCCCTCGAGCATGTCGCTGCCCCCGCTTCCCGAAATCGTGTCCGAAAAGCCGCTGCCGACGATCCGCTCGATGTTGCTCAGCGTATCGCCTTGCGCCTCGCCACCGAGGCCGACGGAACCGTCGTTGGCCACAACGACGCCGGTCGCGCTGCGCGAATAGTCAGCGGTATCCATGCCCGCCCCACCATCGAGCGCATCCGCACCTGCACCGCCGCGCAGGAAGTCATCGCCAGCGCCGCCCGACAGGGTGTTCACCCCATCGTTGCCTGACAGGTGATCGGCTTGCTGCGAGCCTATCACGGCCTCGATCTCGGTCAGGCGATCGCCTTGTGCTTCGCCGCCCTGGCCCGCACTGCCATCGAGCGTGACAGTGACGCCTTGCGCAGAGTGCGTATAGTCAGCCGTGTCGAAGCCAACCCCGCCGACGAGTTCGTCGGCGCCGAGCCCGCCTTCAAGGATATCGTTGCCGGCACCGCCATCAAGGCGGTTGCCGGCCTCGTCACCGCCAAGCCGGTCTTCGTAGTTCGAGCCTGCCAGGTTCTCGATTCCGGACAGTGTGTCGCCTTGCGCGCTGCCTCCTGCACCGGTGCCGGTCGCAAGGTCGACCGTGATCCCCGAACTGGAATCGCCATAGTCCGCAGTATCCAGGCCGGCACCGCCGACCAGGTGATCCGCGCCCAAGCCACCTGCGAGCGTGTCATCGCCATCTCCGCCATCGAGCGTGTTGGCGCCACTGTCACCCAGCAGGCGGTCGGCATAGTTCGAGCCGATGACGCGTTCGATCCCGGTGAGACGGTCGCCTTCGGCAAGGTCCCCGCTCGAGGCGTTGCCGTCGAGGCGGACCGTGACCGACGCGTTCGCCCGGCTGTAATCGACGGTGTCGAACCCTTCGCCACCTTGAAGATCATCAGCCCCCAGATCGGCGCGCAAGGTATCATCGCCCGCAGCCGCGCTGATCGTGTTGTCGCCGGCATCGCCGCCGAGGCTGTCGTTGCCTGCCGAGCCGACAAGCCGTTCGATTCCGGAAAGGACATCGCCTTCAGCATCCCCGCCGCGCCCCACATCCCCATCGAGATCGACGTCCACGCCACTCGCGGACCGGCTGTAATCGGCCGTGTCGAGACCTTCGCCGCCCTTGAGCACATCGGCCCCGCCGCCGCCTGCAAGGACATCGTCCCCCGATCCGCCCGCTAGCATTTCGTCTGCGCCGGTGCCGGTGATGCGGTCGTCGTAGGCCGAACCGACCACGACTTCGATGCTTCGCAGAATGTCCCCATCAGCATCACCGCCCGACGAGGCGCTGCCATCAAGCAGCACTGTCACGGCCGTCCGCGACTGGCTGTAATCGACCATGTCGCGACCCTCGCCGCCTTCGAGCGTGTCGCTGCCGCCGAAGCCGGCAAGCGTGTCGTCGCCAGCGCCGCCACGCAACAGGTCCGCGCCCGCCGTCCCCAGCAAGGTGTCGTCGAACGCGGAACCTTCGAGGCCCTCGATGGACACGAACCTGTCGCCCTCGGCTTCGTCTCCGTCGAGCAGCGTGCCGTCCAGGGCCACCTTGACCGCAGCGGTGGCGCCCGCGTAACTCGCGACATCGAAGCCGGAGCCACCGTCGAGCGTGTCGGCACCTGCGCCGCCTTCGAGCACGTCATCGCCCGAGCCTGCGTTCAGCACATCGTCTCCGCGACCGCCGACGAGCCGGTCATCAAACGCCGACCCGGCGAGGCGTTCGATGTTGGCATAAGTATCGCCTTCGGCATCGCCGCCGTGGCTCGTCCTGCCATCGAGATAGACTTCCACGCCGACCGTGCTCGTGCTGAAATCGACCGTATCGATGCCGCCCTTGCCGTCGATGTGGTCGGCACCAGCGCCACCTGTCAGGCGGTTGTCCGCCTCATCGCCTTCGAGATTGTCGGCCTGAGCCGAGCCGACGAGATTTTCGACACCATCGATCGTGTCGCCTTGGGCATCGCCGCCACGGCCGGCCGCGCCGCCCAGCGAAATCGTCACCCCTTCATCCGATTTGCCGTAGTCGGCCGTGTCGATGCCACTGCCGCCTTCGAGCCTGTCGGCCCCGCGGCTCGACACGACCGTATCGTCGCCGGCCCCTGCCTCGATCCATTCATCTGCGGCACCGCCGACAATCACATCGGCCCCGCCTGTGGCGATGACATGCTCGATAGAGTTCAGAATGTCGCCTTCGGCGTCCCCTCCGTGCGAAGCGGTGCCGTCGAGCCGGATCTCGATCCCGCCGGATCCGGTTCCGACCCCGCCTGCCTGGGAATAGTCGACCGTGTCGATACCGGCCGCGCCGTCGATCCGGTCGGCTCCCTTGCCCCCGACGAACGTGTTGTCGCGGGCATCGCCCTTCAGGATGTCGTCATAGTCCGAGCCGACAACCCCTTCGACCAAGGTATAGCTGTCGCCCTGGGCAAAGCCCTTCTCGCCCTTGCCGCTGGCAAGGTCGACATGGACACTCTCGCCCGAACGGCTGTAGTCGACCATGTCGCGGCCGGTACCGCCATCGATTTCGTCGTGACCGGCCCCCGCCACGATGCGGTCGTCGCCTTCGCCGGCATTGATCTTGGTACCGGGCGGGTTCGCGAACAGGACATAGATCGGGTCGCCCGTGACCGGGTCCTTGACCGTCATGCCGGCCTCGTCGGTGACGTCCTTGATTCCGAAGTGCGTCGAGACTGCGACCGCAAAAGTGCTCGTCGTCCCATCCGCGGAGAGGCCGAGCATGACCGGGAAATAGAATTCGTCGACAAAGCCGCTGCTCGTGGGCGTCGCCCCCGTCGGCGGAAGCTTGTAGGTCAGCTGGAGATCGAAGCTGAAGAAGGACTGGCTTGCCGGGACAGGTACGCTCTTGCCTTGGGCATCTGTCGTCATGGTCTGCTTGACGATGTTGCCCTGGTCGACCGAGACCAGCCATCCCTTGTCGGTCAAGGTCCCGTTGACGATGCCATAGCCCTCGGGGAGCGACGGGATCAGCAATTGCGTCAGGGCCAGGCCGCCGGCCGGCACCATGGCCTCGACATGGAGGACCCGCATGGTCGATCCTTGCGGCGCGTGGGCCGGGGTATCTGCATAGATCAGGTCGTTCCCGGACGTGCCGGTCAGCGTTTCGGGCGCGGACTGAGCGGCAAATCCTGCATTCTTCGACGAGCCGGGCCCACCGGTATCGCCCTTGATGACGGTCTGTCCGTTCTCGGTTGTCCGTTCGCTCCCTTCGGAGTTGTAAAGTGTGAACGTGAGCTGCGGCACCAGCTTGCCAATGCCGGCCGGCCCGATGGCATCATCGGGAGCCGGCTCCACGGCTTTTGCGCTGATCACGCCCGGAGAGGCCGCACTCGATGAATTGGTATCGCTGATCTTCTCGGTCAGGTGCTTGGAGGCCGCGTCCGCCTTGACCTGCGCCTGCTGCTTGGACGCTTCCTCGATCTGGGCCTTGGCGGAGTCCTCGGGCTGCACGCCCGCGTGATCTTTCTGGCCGTCGGTGGGCTTGGCGCTTTCGGCACTGCTGAGGTGCAGTTCCACCGAGTTGTTGTCGGCCTTGATTTCACCAACCATGCCCACGGCCTGGTCAGCAGTCAGTTCCTTGTCGTTGAAGACGATGACCGGCTTGCGACCGGAAAAGGCCGCGATCGCCATGCCGGGGATAATGATTCGCGAGCCATCGAGGAACACGAGGACGACGTCGACGTCGACGATCTCGACCTTGAAGGGCGCATAGTTGATCCCGAGCCTGGCCTTGTCCGAACTGTCGAGCTGGACGACCTTGACCGCGCCATAATCATGCTGAGGCCCGCCAGCATCGGTCGGAGCCTCGCCATACTGGGCCTTGGGGCCAAGGCCGGTCGCCTTGCCCTTGCGCGTCAGTCCGGCCTTGCCGCGGGAGATCTTGACCATGATGCTTGAGGTTCCTGTTCATCCCGCCCTTGCGTAAAGGCAATGCGGCGGGCGGTATGTTCCTTGATGAGGCCCCGGCAATGAGGCTCAGTCGGATGCTCCCGGGGCGGGCACCGAGATCGGGCCGAGCGGCTCGCCCTCGCTCACGAGGTCGAACAGGCCGCCGAGTTTCTGCAGCACACGATACTCGGCCGCACGCATGGCGATCTCGTTGGTGTACTGGTTGGCTCTGGCGTTGAAGAGAACCTGCTGGCTGTCGAGCAGCTCGAAGACGGTCCGCCTCCCTTCGCGAAACTGCTGCTTGTAGAGATCGGCAACCTTCTGGGCGGATTCGATTTCGGCGTTGATCGTGCCGATCTTCTGGCGGGCGGCATTGAGCGCCTCGTAGTCGATGCGGATGTCCTGCTCGACTTCGCGGCGTCGACGGTCGAGCTCATAGTCGGCCTGCCGAAGCCTTGCCCCGATGCGACGCCTCAGAGCGAGGTCCGCGCCGCCGTTGAACAGCTTGTAGGACAGCGTGATCATGGCCCGGGCGTCATTGGCGCGGCCGGTGTTGCCGAGCACGTCCTCCCTGTGATTGCCCTGGACCTGGAATCCCACGCGCGGAAAGAACGTACCCGACTGGCTGTCATACTGACGGTCAAGCGAACGCCGGTCCTCCACCGCCTGGGCAAGGCGGGGGGCACGGCTCTCCATCATGTCGACCGCGACCTCGACCGTCTCGGGCAAGGCCGCACCTGCCAATGGCAGCTCCCGGACCCTGGCCGGGAGGTGGTTGGTCAGCCGCTTGTAGGCGGTACGGGCCTGCTGCAAGGCGCTCTTGCGGTCGAGCAGCAGCGACTGCACGTTTTCCAGGCGCGTCTGCGCACGCCCGACATCGGCCGGCGTGGTGAGGCCGAGGTCCTTCTGCACGGTCACGATCCGCACGATCTTCTTGACCGCGGCGATTTCGTTCTCGGTCAGGACGAGCAGCTTCTGCTGGAGCAGGACCGCAAGATAGGCATTGGTGATATCATAGGAAATCGCCTCGATACGCTCGCGGGTGCCCCACTGGGCAGAACGGTAGCTGGCCCGGGCGCGGCGGATATCGTTGGACGTGACACCGAAATCCCAGATGTTCTGGTTGAGCGTGATCGTGGCTTCGGTACGGTAGCGCTGGGTCGAGGCCTGCGTGGCCGTCTGCGTATACTCCCTGCCCCAACCGGCCTGGATATCGACATGCGGGAGGAAGCCCGCCCGAGCCTCGTCGACCCCGTATAGCGCATCGTCCTGCTGCGCGAGGGCGATCTGGATTTCGGGATTCTGCTTGAGCGACGCGACGATGGCGTCCCGCAGCGATTCAACCGCATTTTCCGGGGGGCTGGCGGGATCGCCGGCACCGGCATCCGCAACGGCGTTGACGCCATCGCCGGAAGCAACCTGATCGCTGTCGAGGTCCATGGCCGGCAGTTGCACAGCTGGTGCCAGCGGCTCTGCGCTCGCGGATGTCGCTGCTGGCGCGCTAGCTCCCTCCTGCAGACCGCCATCGGTCGGCAGGAGCTCGCCATGGCTGTCGAGCGCCGCCCCGGGGGCAACGCTGCCCACCGCGCTGCGCTCGAGTGCGGCAAGCGGCGTGCCGTCCCAAGTCGGGCCAGCAATCTTTGTCGCATGCATCGCGGCCGGTGCAGGCAGGTCGATAAGCGCGGGAACCGGATCCTGGGGTGCCGCAACGGCGGGAAAGCTCAATGCCGTGGCGAGTGCCAGTGTAGCAGTCGAAAGGCGGGCAGCGGCCGATTGGCGTGACAAATCCGGTCTCCAGGATATGGTTACGATCCTGGAAACCCTTTTCACTAAGTATGGTTAATTCCCGTATTTGGGCTTCTTACGGGAATATGCCTATATATATTCACCACTCCGGATCGAATCTAATGGTGCTGGATGGGCTGCTTGCAAGAACTCTTCATGGATCTGGAAAGACCTTTTCGGCCCATCTTGCTTGATGGCAGATCGAACCCGGTCTGCTCGGGCCCATAACCGGGTGTGTCCGGACATGGTTGCCAACGCTTTACAATCATTATCCAAGGCTAGACCCAAGACGAGCAGTTCGTTGGCGAAATGGTTAAATCGCCCTGTATCGCCACCGAAATGCTGCGCTTGGCCGCGACCAGGTCAAGCGCCAGTGCTGCCTGCTTGCTCTGCAAGACCAGCGGCAGTGGACCAAGGTGCCATTTTCAACATAATCTCCCACGAGGCGGCGTTCCGCTTCCGGCAGCACCCGACCACTTGCCGTCTATCCCAGCCTGTTCCGAGAACGACCTGATCTACCGAAACCTGTCATTCCCTGCACAACTTTGTTTGTAGCACCGCCCTGACCGATCGGGCCCTCTTGGCCAACAGGCGCGCTGCTGATCGGAAAACACGATTGCAGTGCCTTTGCTCAAACTGGCTTCACCTGCCTTGCGAACAAACTTGCCTGATAATCTCGGTCAACACATCAGGCTTATCCTTCTGGATATAGTGGCCAGATCCGTCCACCCGTTCCAACCTTGGGGCGCCCGTCAACGCTAGCCAATGTTGAGCAAGTTTGTAGTCAATGTCGCGCAATTTCGCGCCGCCCCCGCCCGAATTGTCGATGGTGCGCAGCAGGACCCGTACGGGCATGCTCATTGGTGCGGTCGGTAGCTGCGCCAGACATTGTTCCTGCCCATCAAATTCGCGGCGCATGGCGCGGGAGAAGGTAAGGCTCTTGATGACTTTGAGCGCCGTGGCCTGCGCGGGCATCTCCCGCTGCAAGGCATCCCAATGGCCGGGCGGCGTGGCATCCACCAGCACAAGGCCTGTCGTGTCCTGAGGATAGAGCCTTGCGAAGGCATAGGCATATCGCCCGCCCAGAGAATGGCCGACCAGCACATAGGGCGGTCTGACACCTGCCTGCGCGAGCCTTTCGTGCAATTCATGGGCAATCGTGCAGGGGTCGCGCGGGGTCAGGCTGACAGGCGTTCCGCCATAGCCCGGCCGATCATAGGCGAAGTTGGGCAACGCCAGCTTTGCCCGCAAAGCGTTCCATACATCAGCCCCGTCGCCAAGGCCGGATTCCAGCACGACTGTCGGCTGTTCCTGCGCATGGGCGGCGGCTGAAATGGCCACAAATGCCATTGCGCCGAACAGCGCACCAATGATTTTCATGTTTAAAACCCCATGCCCAAGGTGATGCCATAGCGTTCTGCAGTTTTCTGCCCACCGCCGAAGTTGCGGGTATAGGCCAGGCCCAGCTTGATCTGCCTGCCGAAGCCCAGTTCGACCCCGCCGCCCAATTCTTGCCGGTCATGGCCCAGCGTTGTTTGGCGCAGCATCGCACCATCCGTTAGACCGCCCTGCAAGGTTGAGGTGAGCACATGCGATTTTCCTGCGAGACGCAGCGTGTTCCCCAACGAGACATAGGGCATGAGGGTCAGACGGCTTGGCTGGTCGACCAGCATCCAGCCGAGCCGCGCCTGCGTACCCAGTGACCAACTGTCGAGGCGCTGATGAGCATAGTTCAGCGCCAGCCCATCGGCACCCTCCTCGGCAAAACTGTTGATATGGACATGGGTGTGATGCAATCGGGCGTTAGTGGTCAGCGTCAACCTGCCCCAATGCTGCGCGGAGCCTGCCTCCAGCCCGAAATCGTAACGCTTTGCTCCAATATCCTTGTCACCCGAAGTGGCAATCAGGCCCAGCGCACCGACATCGCGTTGGAAGGCGGAAATCCGCGGCGCGGCCATACTGGCGTGCAGGCCGATATAGCCATTGCGCAGCAGCAGGCCCGCGCTCCCCATTATTGCAGTTTCTCGCATGCGGAACGTGTTGGTTGCGCCCATCGTGGCGCGCTGATTAAGATAGGCGCCAGCCAGCGACGCATAGAAGCGCTTTCCGGTCCTCCATTGCACGCCAAAGACGCCGCCATTCTGGTCCAGCCCCATCGCCTGCCCCGAAGCATTGGCGAGGCTGAGCGATTGGTGGAATGGCGCGCCAAATACGAAGCGGCCTGCGCCCGTGGCAGACATCAATCGCCTCGAGGCGTCTGACTGTCGAAAGATCGCCTCGCCCGCGCTTAACGCGGCATCGGGCATGGCAATGGCGAGAGCCCCGGCGCTGCCATCTGCTGCGTTGAGCGTTGCGCTGTACCAATCGGCCAGCAGGCCATGTGCGGCGCTGGTCAGATGGTTGCCATCGAAAAAGACATGGGCATTTTGCACTTTGGGATCACCCGAACACAATTGCCCTGTTGCAGGATCGTAGCAGGCATCGGTGAAAGTGTTGAAGCCCAGCTTGGCATAGTTGGCCTCCAAGTGGCGGAAAAAGGCAGGCTGATCGAGCAGCACCAGTTTGGTGCCCACCGGCAGGCTGGGGCGCAGCGCCACCATGGCAGCGCGCAGGTCGACGTTGGTGGTGGCAACGAATTGCGCCGCAAAGTCGCGCAAATCCGCATATTCCGGTGCTTCGATGAAGGGCAAGACTTGCACCGGCTGCACCAAGGCGACAACGATGGCTTTTGCGCCATGCGCTGCGAGCATTGACACATGATCGCGGGCGGCCGACACGATATCCGAGGCGACGGCGGCAGGCGCCTCACCGCCGAGGATGCGCAACATATCATTGGTGCCTGCGTGGATGAAGAACCTGTCCTTCGGCGTGACCTTCAGCGCCCCCGCCGCCTGCAGCGCCAGAAATTGATCCACTTGCCGCGTCACACCAGTGTCGATGTTCAAATCCGGATCACCGCGCTGCGTCATATGCGCGCCCGATACCGCGAAATTGAGCGAAGTGGCCGAACCGGCTGCGAGAGCTGGCCTGACCTGGGGCGCGATGATTTCAGCCCAGATTGGCCCATTGGAATCGCGGCACAATCCGTCTTTGCAGGAATAGGGGGCACGCTCGGCAGCAGAGAGGCCAGCGATGATCTGATAATTGCCCTGCTCCAGATCGGAGTCGCCAAAGAAATAGCTGTTTGGGGCGGGCTTGGTTTGGGCCAAAGCGGGCACGGGGGCCATAGCGGTCAAGACGGCGGCAATGAGGCTGGCCATTGGCCATGAAGGGCGCGACATATGCATCAAATCCTCGGCTGTTAGGAGGCTTTGATCTGCGCACTGGCAGGTGTCTTTGTCGTCCGAGCCGTGCGGCTCGCACCATCATTCAAGCGTCGCGCCTTGCTGGGCCTTGCGATAAGCACTTGGTGTTGTGCCCATTTCCTTGCGAAAGGCGGCATTGAATGTCGATTTCGAGTTAAAGCCCACATCCTCGCAAATTGACAGCACCGAGGCATTGCTGGCGATCAAGGCTTGGGCAGCCGCGCGTGCTCGCCAGCCATTCACATAGTCATAGAAGTTGCGCTGCAGCACAGTGTTGAGCGCTTGCGTGACATAATAGGGCTTGATCGTGATTCTTTCGGCGAGGATCTTGAGGTTGAGAAAGGGGTCGCGCCACGGCTCGCCGCTGGTCATGGCCTTATCCAGCCGCGCCAAGATAGCTTCGCAATCGGCCTTGCTGAGTGAGGATTTGGCATAACGGGTTGCTTCTGGGAAAGGCTCTTCGGAGGGCGGCTGCTCGGCTTGTTTCTCAATATCAGTTGCCCAAGCAGGCACGGCGGCCTGCTGGGTCAGACCGAACAGCGCGAGGCCCGCGATGATCAGAGCCTCGTACAGCGCGCCAGCCGATGCGCTCAGCACTTCCCGCCCCATAAAGATCGCACCCAGATTGTCCGCCACCACGACTGCGATGCCAAGGCTGATGAACATGCCAAAGCCGTTCAGCCAACGCAGATCTACCGCCTCAACATCGGAAAGCAGATCGCGCATCCTGGCGCGGTGCGCGACCAGGCGGCGCATGATCAGGCGAAAGGCCACCAGGATATGGCCAATCCACAACAGGATGAAGCCCAGCAAGCCCAGCGCCATGATCGCGTGGCGCGGCGCGACAAGGCGAAGCGTGCCATCGGCCAGCGCCAGCTTGTCGGATGCGGGCAGCAGCACGGTTGGCAGATAAAGCGCCATGCCAAGGCAGGCAGCAGCGATGTGAGCACCGAATTTGCGCAAGCTTTGGCGCTCTGTCGCGGTCAGCTCAGCCACATAGGCCCAGAGCAGCACCGGAATCCAAGGCCAGAGCAGATAGCTGGTCCCGCCCCATTGCGGCAGGGCACGCGCCCAAGGCCCCAGATCGAAAATCGAGGAAGCCACATCGAGAACCAGAATCGCCAGCAAAGCCATCAAGGCCAGCGAATAGCCCGGCAAGCGGGCAGGACGGGAAAGCAGCGCCACCGCAGCGATGCCAAGCAAGCCAGCGCCAACGCCCGCAGCGTTTAGCAGGATCGGAGCAAGATCGAGTTCAGCCATACATTTGCACTAGGCATCGCGGGGGTGCTTGTCGCTCTGGAATCTGGCGTGTCGGATTAGTCCGTGATCCCGCGCGGATGTCTGGTGTCGGTTAAGAAGCCGACGTTCGCGGAGCGACAACGAACGGTCGCTTTGTCCCACTTCTCGTCATTCCCAACACACATTGAGCGCCTGAAAGCACAGAAAGTCGACGTCGGACATTAAAGCTGAGAAAGGAGGCCAAGCTAGCCACTCTTGCTATCGGAATATGCGGATATCATGGCAACTCGCTTTGAAGGGCAGACCCGCAATCCCCTTCCAAGCAGCTTGCCCAAGCTGCTCTGTCCAGGGGGAGGCAGCCTTGGCTATGCTTGCCTGGTGCTCGTCGCAACCCGGCTATGCCGAGTCCTTCACGTTGTTACAGCCCTGCGGGTGCGATGACCACCTGAAAGGCAAACCTTGCAGGCTCCTGCCGCCACCGCGGTCATCTCGGTCGGTCAAGTGCGTCGGCTGGGGACCCTACAATGCCTTTCAGATTGCGCTCCATCCATTTCGTTCCGTGCCGGTGCCTCGGCCGACAGCCTAAATGGCGCCGGAAGCAAGCAATCCTGTCCGCCCTACTCAGGCTGTCGCCGTTGCACCAGGATGTGTTCCGGTTGATTCGCTTCGATGGCCTCACGATCCAAGCTGCAGCTCACAAGCTGAATGTGACACCGGAGGTGGCCCACGAAGCGCTGGTGGATGTCCTGCTTGCGCTTGGCCGGGCGAACCGGTCGTGATGGGAAACCGCGCGGACATTGCGCGTAAAGGTGGCGGAACGCCTCGGGCCAGCACCGCCGGTCCGCCCAGCATTGCCGGATCAGCAGACTTGGCTGGCGACGCTAACACTTTGCCCTTGGCAGCGCGATCGAAACCGGCGATTCTCGATGTCATGCAATCTGGTCTCGATCATCTTCCCGAAGGCAAGCGGCGCGAACTCGCATACGTGGTCGAGGCCGTGCGCGCCGGTTTCGCCGCAGCGATCGCGCATCGCACGCAGCCACGCTACCGGATGGGCAAGCTGCTCAAGATCGTGCTGTTCGGAAGCTATGCGCGCGGCGACTGGGTGGAAGACCCGGTGGGCCGGTACTTTTCCGATTACGACCTGCTTGTGCTCGTGAACCACGACGATCTCACCGATATCGCCGAGTTCTGGGAAGCAACCGAAAGCAGGCTGCTGGCCGACCTGTCCGTCGGGACCGTGCTGCGCACGCCGGTCAGCCTGATCTACCACAGCCTCGACGATGTGAACGACAAGCTTAGGCTGGGCCGGTACTTCTTCATGGACATCCTCAACGAGGGCATTGTCCTGTTCGAGGAGCCTGGTTTTCCCTTCGTAGATCCGCTCGCGCTTTCGCCCGAACAAGCCCTCAAGGAAACACAGGACTACTTCGAGGACTGGTTCGAAAGTGCATCGGACTTCCTGGAGAGCGCCAATGACGCTGGGGCGCGCGGCAAGTCGAAGCTTACGGCATTCCTCCTTCACCAAGCCACTGAGCGCTTCTATCACTGCCTGTTTCTCACGCGCACCTTGTGGAGCCCAAAAACCCACGCGCTCAATCGCCTTAGGGACATGGCCGAGGAACTTGAGCCAGCGCTGAAGGATGTCTGGCCGCGGACCGGGCGCTTCGAGAAGCGGTGCTATGCCCTCCTGCGCGACGCCTACGTCAAGGCAAGGTACTCGCCATCGTATCGCATCTCGGCTGATGAACTCGCCTGGATCGCCGAGCGGGTGAAGGTGCTCCAGAATCTCGTTAAGAGCGCCTGCGAGGCGCGCATCGAGAACCTTGCCAAGGCGGCCTGAGGCAGGATTGGTTCTTCACGACGAGCCATCGTGACCGCTCGCCCGCGTCCAGACAACATCCCCGTCCGAGACTGGAACCAAGCCCCTGTCCGAAGCCGGAGAGGACACGCAACCCGCGCCGGTGCGGACCGTGTTGCCGCGCCATGCGCGTCTGCCCGCACCATTCCTTCCAGCGGGGTTTCACTCATTTCATTCGGTGCGGTCCTCTCCGCCTCCGGACATTTCGGGGCTCAGTCGAAGGGATGGTCCCTTGGACACTCAGCAGAACTTCGAAAAGGAATTCGCCATGAAAAACACCGTCATCCTCGCAGGCTTCGTCGGCAGCAACCCGGAAGTCCGCACCACGCAAAGCGGCGCATCGATCACCTACCTGTCGGTTGCCACCACCCGCAGCTTCAAGGACGGCGAGGGGCAGCGCCAGAGCGAGACCGAATGGCATCGCGTGACCTGCTTCAATAGTGTCGGCAAGGCAGTGGCAGAGCTCGTCACCAAAGGCGCCCTGGTCATGGTCACCGGCCGCATCCACTACAGCCGCTGGTCCGACAGCGAAGGCCAGGTCCGCTACGGCTGCGAGATCATTGCCGAGCAGGTCGACTTCCTCGCCAAGGCGAAGGAGAAGGCAGCAGGCGACGCTCGAAGTAGCGTCGCCTCGCGATCACCATACCGATCCCAAACCGGCCCCGGCGGACCCATCCGCAGGGGCCTTTTTTCTGTTCAGTTTTAACCCTTCAGATCACGTTGAAGCGACGTTGGCAGCGCCTTCTGAAGGCGCTGTTTCCGTTGGCAATTCGCCCCCTTGTGATGGCTATTTGGCAGCCAAGACGGAACAAAACTGGAAAATCGATGTCCGACCCACTCGCCTTAAAACGCCCTGCGGGCTATAGGCGCTGCCGGAAAGCCCCGGTTTTCGGGCATCTCCGTCAAGAATCGCAACCCCCGTGCACAGGTCCTCTGAAGCTGTTTTGGAAGGCACACCCTACGCTGCGAACCGAGGCTCAGGCGGAGCGCTAATGCCAACCTAGGCGATGATCAGGACATCACCGAATGTGAGTTTAGGGTGACTGGCATCGCCCAGCATCGCAATCAACTGCGCCGCTACCGCGCCCGTGCCATCGACATCATACCATAAGGCACCAGTGGTTGTGTTGTAGATAATCCGATCATCCCCGTCGCCTGCGACATCCATGCCCGCGCCCGAGA
Organism: Novosphingobium cyanobacteriorum; assembly: GCF_029436685.1. Taxonomy (GTDB): domain Bacteria; phylum Pseudomonadota; class Alphaproteobacteria; order Sphingomonadales; family Sphingomonadaceae; genus Novosphingobium; species Novosphingobium cyanobacteriorum. The sequence goes on along the minus strand of NZ_JAROCY010000022.1, from coordinate 18,612 downwards.
CAAAGGCATCCGCTCCAAGAACACCTGACGCGCCCAAACCATCGAACACGGCTTTCGAAAGCATGATCTTGTCGCCTTCGGTGCGCGTAAAATCGGTGATCGTGTCCCCATCAGGCGCGGAGGTGAACAGGAAGTAATCGCGTCCTCCTCCTCCGCTCAACGTATCAACGCCCGTTCCTCCATCAAGTCGATCTGCCCCGCCGCCGCCACGCAAGATGTCCGCACCTGCCTCGCCGTAGAGCTTGTCGTTCGAACCATCGTCCTGCACGCTCTCGTCGAGCGTATCATTGCCTGCGCCACCAAAAGACGTGTCCCTGCCGCTACCGCCTTGCAGGGTATCGGCCCCTTCGCCACCGCTGAGGCGATCGTTGCCTGCCGCGCCAAAGACAAAGTCATCCCCGGCGCCACCGCTCAGGCTGTCGATGCCGGTACCCCCGAACAGGCTGTCATCGCCCTCATCGCCGTAGATCGTATTCTTGCCCTCGCCACCGTTAAGGTTGTCATTGCCACTGTCGCCATGGATGCGATCGTTCCCGCTGCCGGTCGCAACGTAATCGTTGCCCTCGCCACCCGAGACCACATTGTTCCCGTCGCCGTCCTGGATGTTGTCATTGCCGGCATCGCCATAAAGCCGATCGTCGCCAGCGCCGCCGACAATTGTATCTTGCCCATTGCCGCCATGGATCAGGTCATTGCCACCGCCTGGACCACCGTACCCTTCGCTGAGGTAGTCGTCGCCGTCGTTGCCATAGATCGTATCATTGCCCAGACCGCCATTGATATAGTCGCTCGAAGCGCCGCCCGAAATGTAGTCGTCACCGGCTTGACCATAGATCTGCGGAGCATCGAAGGTATTGCCCGTGGCTGGGTTTATCGGCGTGACGTATGCTCCCAAGATGATCGTGTCGTTGCCGCTACCTCCGGAAACTGTAGAAATCCGCTCAAAGCTTCGCACGATGGCGGTGTCGACCTTCCCCGCGCCTCCGCTCCACAGACCGCGCAAGTCAATTATCCGGTTGTAGATCAGTTCGAGGTTCGCAATGGGATCGTACCGGGCCTCGAAGCTTATCGCCAAGGCATCGAGCCCTGCGCCCCCATCCGCGCGGTGAGCTACAGAGGCACCGCCGAGGATGAACTGCACGGTGTCGTTGCCTGCATCGCCGAAAACCTTGTCGGCGAGCAGATCGTAGTTCGGTCCCGATCCGCTTTCGTTGTAGATCTGGATATAATCATCGCCGTTCTGTCCGCGCACGATGTTGGCACCGGCACCGCCAGCCAGGGTATCGTTTCCGTCGCCACCATAAAGCGTATCGCCAAGCAGCCCGCCAGTGATGTTGTCCGCACCACCTTTGCCATAGACTACATAGGGGCCTGGATCGTTCGAAGGATAACGGAAGGGATCGATTCCAAGAATGTCGTCGCCATCAGTCAGGATGTAAGTCGCCATGAACGCGCTCCTCTCGCAGCGTGGTGCTTCATGACGAAATGCGTAGCCGCCATGCAAATCGGACAGGCAGCTGGCAGCTTTTTTAGGTGAGAATGGTCCGGATCGGACTAGCGGCAAAATTTGTTCTGGGATTTCAGGATATTGCCCAGCTGATCGATACGGTCTTGGGCGGACAGCCGCCCGGCCTTGTCCACCAATTCGAATAGCCGTCGTGCCTCAGCGTAGTTCGTGCAGGCCGCGGCGATGCGACCGGTCTGGAGTTGGAGGTCTGCCAGCGGCTTCAATTCTACCGCGTAATCGCGCATCCGCCGCGCCTCACCGGGGTTCGCCTGCCAGATGGCTCTGCGCTCGGCAGCAGTTGCATTCAGCAACTGCAATCCCTCGTCGACCCGGCCTGCCAACACCAAGATGCCTCCGCGCGCATTCTCACTGATGTGGAGATGCCGCAGCGCGTCGTCGTCCGCAGGGTCGAACACAACGACACGGCGCAAATCGGCGCTCGACCTGGCAATTTCATCCAGGCCCTCGGTCACCGCTCCGCTATCCGCCAGCGCAGAAGCCAGCGCCCAGCGCGCGTGCCCCAAACGCCGAAGAGCGTGCATGCTGGCGGGGAAACGCCGCACTGCATCCTCCAGCAGGGCGACCGATTGTCGATAGGCCGGCACCGATCCAGCGCCATTGCCTCCATACCAGATTACATCGCCGCGTGCCTCTGCTGCACGTGCCTTCAGGATCAGCGCAGACAGGCTGGCATCGCCTGCCAACTCGCGCTCGACTGCCAAGGCTGCGGCAAGTGCCTTCGGGTAATCCTTGTCCCACTGCGCCATGATGGAAACGAGCAGATCGTGGCTGGCGCGCAACTGCGTCGTAGCAGGATCGGTGGGGTCGAATGCCTTTTGCGCAAGCGCTGCATCGGCGCGTGCGCGCGGAGTGTTCTCCTCGACGAGCTCGGCCAACCACGCGCTGTCAAGGCGTGCCCGCGCCAAAAGGGCCCGCGGCTCGCCCGCCTGCTCCAGCAGACGAAGCGCTGTATCGATGTTCACGCGCGCACGCGCCGGCTGGCCAAGGTTGGCGCCCAGCGGACTTCCCTGCACTTGGGCGAGCCTCAGCAAGCCCTCTGCCGCCTCGATGCGAACCTGTGGCCCCGCCCACTTGCTTTCGGCCAAACGGTTCAGCGTGCTTTGCGCGGTTTGCGCGACTTCCCGCCGCAATCCCAATGATCCTGGCTGCCGCTCGAGCTGGTCATAAAGTGTGTAGAGCAGATAGCGGGAGGTTGCGCGCGCGTCGTCGAAGCGCGCACCTGCCTCGGCCTTCTCGCGCTCAGCTGAAACGAAACCTGTGCCCGCGACGACCAGCATCGCCGTAAGCGCTGCTGCGGCAACCAACGCAGGCCAGCGTCGCCGCACCAGCAACCGGGCGCGATAGCGCCAGTCATTGCCGCGCGCGGCCAGCGGCAAGTGCTGCTCGCGCCGCACCAGATCGGCAAGCAAGGCAGGAACTCCGTCATAGCGAAGTGCCGGGTCCGTCGCGCTGGCCTTTGCGGCAATAGCGGCGATGTCCACGTCAGCCTCGTCCTCCGCAATCCGCGCAAGAATCTTGCCTAGCGCAAACAAGTCATCCGCAATCGAAGGCAATCCGCCAGCTAGGCGCGCCGGGCTCGCAAAGGCGCTGGTCACTGCACCCGCGAGCACCAGCGCATCCTGGTCACCCTTCAGCAGCCTCGCGATCCCAAAGTCGAGCAGCCGTACGCGCCCTTTGCGATCGACAAGAATGTTGGACGGCTTCAAATCGCCGTGGGCTACCAGCTGGCTGTGTGCATGATGCACTGCTTGCGCCGCGTCAGCAAAGCGTCGCAGCCGCTCGGACAGGTCCAGTCCGACGCCATCCGAGCCAACCAAAGGCTCATCTATCGGCTGCCCGTCGACAAACTCCATGACCAGGCACTGCCGCCCGTCGTCGGTCTTTCCGCCATCGATCAAGCGGGCTATGCCGGGATGCTCGAGCCGGGCCAGAATTCGGCGCTCGGCACCAAAGGCCTCCGCAGCACGTACCTGCAGGCGCGGCTGAATCAGCTTGATCGCCACGCGCTGATCGAAGAGGCCGTCGTCCCGCCGCGCTTCCCACACTTCACCCATGCCGCCAGCTCCGATCCGCCGCACAAATGCGAATGGCCCGAAGCGCTTGGGTGGTGGCAGTTCGGCCTCGTTCGTCCCGGGTGGCAACTCGGTTGGCATCGCGGCAACGTGCGCGACCGCGCGCTCGAGCGCTGCAATGCGCACCAACACGGCACCGCTTTCGTTTTTCAGCAGCCTTTTGCGAAACCGTTGGTTGCCGGGGTGGGCGAGCAGCCGCTCCATCAGCGCCAGAACCCGCCGTTCGATTGCAGGATCCGGCGCAAGGCGCGGCGTCTCGCTCATTCGGGAGAGCCTTCCCCAAGGCGCTCCAGCAGCCATAGTCGCGCGGCGTTCCATCGCCTGAGCACAGTGCGGTGCGACAACCGGGTTGCCATTGCCGTCTCGTCGACGCTCAGCCCCAACATGAAGCGCAATTCGACAACCCGCGCATAGTCGGGGGAATGTACAGCGAGTTCGCCGAGAGCGCGATCGAGATCCTCGATATCGATTAATCGGTGCACATCTTCACCCGGGAACAAAGTCATCATGCCGACTGCCTCGCGCTTCTTTGCGGCTTGCTTGCGAGTCTCGTCAATCAGCACTTGGCGCATCGTACGCGCTGCGTAGGCGAGCATGTGCCCTTGGTCGGATACCCCTGACAGGTTCGATCGCAGAAGCCGGATTGCAGCCTCATTTGCCAGTTCGGTAGGCTGGATCAATTGCCTGGCACCATCTCCGGCCAGGATGCGCCGCGCCATACGCCGCATATCGCTGTAGCAGGCGTTAAGAATGTCATCTGGGACGTTGCTCATATTGGAAGTACAGGAGCAATAACGGGAACATCTGACCGGTCGGCGATAGAGCCTGCACCATCCCCAAGATTAGATCCTAGCGCCATGTCGAGCCCTTCCAGGAGCCGTGCTCACGCAAGCAATAAGCTTCGCAAGTATGCGAGCAAGCGTTGAAGGGGGACCTCGGCCAATCTTGGCAGCTTTCCAGTATTTGCCGATGGCAGGGGGATGACGCGCCGTATCAGTATCGCAACCGCCTCACGATGCAATCGTGGATTGTGTTCAAGGTTTCGCAGCGCTGGCCAGGTTCAGACCCGACTATGCCCTGCTCATCGCCACCAAGGAGCCATGGGATGCATTTGATGAGGCCTCTGGCACTGCTGCTCTTGTCGCACCCTTCGCCTCGTCCGGATGCATGCAAACAGGTGCTGGGTCGATATGAGCCTGTGATGGATCGCAACCGGATCGCGAGCTACGTGCCGTGCCGGAGATATCCAAAGATTGCGGCGCAGGACCTGCGAGTTCGAGATCGCGTGTAGCGCGACAACTTGGATGAGGATTGCGCGTCAATCAGGATAAGAATGTGATTGTCGCGGCGCGTCGATCAGTGCCTGTTTTGATTGTCGCTGGCAAGGTCGTCGTTCTCATCCTGATTATCGCGGATGGTCTCGAGGACCTTTGGGGTGGTGTAGGCGGCGGGGCGCCCGGCGCCGGTGCGCCTGGCCTGTGCGGTACGCCGCCGATAACTTTCGACGTTCATCTCGAAGATGGTGGCGAGGTGCACGAGCCTGTCCACGGCGGCGAGCGTCATGGCGGGATCCGGGAAGACCCGGTTCCATTCGCCAAAGGGGTGGTTGGCGTTGATCAGCAACGATCTTCGCTCATAGCGTGCGCTGTTCAGCTCGAAGAGCACCGACGTCTCGGCCTGATCGCGCGAGACGTAGACGAAGTCGTCGAGGATGAGCTGGTGGTACTTGTCGAGCCTGGCCATTGCGGATTCGAGTGCGAGTTCGCGCCGGGCGACCTGCAGGCGTTGCACGAGGTCGGAAGTTCGGGTGAACAGAACCCTCCAGCCCCGTTCCACCAGCGCCAGGCCGATGGCCGCGGCCAGATGAGTTTTTCCGCCACCCGGCGGGCCGAACAAGATGAGGTTGGCGCCTTGCTCAAGCCAACCATCGCCGGCGCACAAGGCCATGACCTGCGCTTACGAGATCATCGGCACGGCATCGAAGGCGAAGCAGTCGAGGGTCTTGCCTGCGGGTAGATGGGCCTCTGCCAGATGGCGTTCGATCCGGCGGCGATCGCGTTCGGCGAGTTCGTGCTCGGCGAGCGCGGCGAGGAACCTGCTGGCGGGCCACCCTTCCTTGTCCGCCTGGGCGGCAAAGTTCCCCCAGATGTGTTTGATGGTGGGCAGGCGCAGCTCGTTGAGCATCAGGCTGAGGCGCTGTGCATCGATCATGGGAGCTGCACTCATGCGGCTTCTCCCTGTTCGATAAGTCCGTCGTAGATCGAGAGCGGCACCAGTTTGACCACGACTTCGGGCAGATCAGCAGGGTCGGGACTGAACCGGGCCCGCAGAGCTATCAGACACGGTGTTCGGCGCGCGGCCAGATCCTCGGCCAGGAGCCCGGCGAGTTCGGCCTCGCATGCGCGTTCGTGAGCCATGGCCAGCAGTTCGACGGTGATGCAGCATACCTCCCGCTCGCCATGAACTTCCAGCAAGTGGTCGAACATCAGGCGATAGGCATCTGCCCGAGCGCAGCGATTGGCAGAACGCTTGCCGCAAACTACTGACCTAGGACGTTGTCAGAGGGGGCTAGGCGTGTTTTCGATCTGCCTTGCAGATCACTGCCCAGTGCCGCGCGAACGCGGCAAAAGTGCTGCTTGCATCTTTTCCAGTGCCGGTAGCGACCAACCTCGCTTTCGGCATGAGAGGTCTTGCAAATCCTTGCGTGCCATGTCCACAAGCCTGGCTCGCCGCAAGGCTGTGCCTTCGAGGACGAGGACTTGCGCAAAACCTGGTCGCCAGTCCTCGCCGACGCGGCCAGGCGCACGGAACATGGCGATCGATGGCATTCGGACGATTTAACCGGCATCGGCAAACCGGCGCCTCCACCTTCCCGCACGAACGTCACCAGCGCGATTGACCAGCGCTCATCCGTTGCAAAGGTGTGTCACGACGCTCCGTGCGGGCCATCGTCAAGACACGATCCGAAAGGCACGAGCCGTCAAGCTACGAGCGTCAAGGAAGGGGTGCCCTGAGCCGCATCCTGGTGGGATCGACCGAACGACACGGCAGAGTCTTGATGCTTCCGCCTTGGGGCTTGGTCATCGAGCCGGATTGACCAACAACCGACTGAATGGATCGCACAGCCGCCCAGCAGAACATCGCAATCAGCAAGAAGATGACCACTGCCAGGATGCAAAGCGTTGCGGTTGCGACTCCTTGAGGAACGAAGATCGAACTTCCGTGGTCCATGGCAGCCTCACCTTTAAAAAGCACATGTGCTCCGATGGACCGCAACTGCCCACAGGCTCGCAAGGTTCCGCGTGCAAGACAATGGGCGGGACAGGTTGCCGGCTGGCTGTCGCCGAGCTTTGCCGGCTTCGCGGCTTGGGTCAGGCGGCTTGCGCTAGGTCCCGCTGGGCCGCAAGGATGTCCGCGATTGACTTCTGATCCAGCAGGCCGGCAAAACGGATGCCGAATCCGGCAGGCGTGGTTGCAACGATCGTCCCGGCAATTGCCTTGCCCGCGATGTGCAGCTCGATTTCGACGTCACGCCGATGCATGAGATAGGCGAGCCTGGGGCGGAACATTGCACCGCCCGCAGAAATGTTGATCAGTCTTCCCTCGTACGTCACCATGCTGTCGGTCAGGACGAGTTCACCCTGGACCTGGCAGGCGTGCCTTTCGGCGCTCCGCGCGAAAAACCGTTTGCGCCGGAAAAGGGAGATGGGGTTGAGTTTCATCGCACGCTTCCTCCTGCGTTGGCTTGCACTGCCCCGGCCGCTGACGGGCGGCCCCGGTCCTGAGCGCGCTCATCCATCCGCGCATTGAGTTCCTGAACGAGGCGGCTGAGCTGGGCCCGCGCGTCAAGGGGTCTGCCTCCTTCGCCCGGACCCTCTTGACCTGGTTGAGTGACCTGATGGCCTCCTTGATCGCGCAAGTGCCCGAAAAGGCTCGCAACGCCATCACGTCCGGCCATGGCCTCTGCCTCCATGCTTGCCATCCGCGCGATCAGGTCGCGATGCAGCCTGCGGCTTTCTTCGCGGCCTGTCGCCAGAGCATGTCGGGTTTCGCTGCGCAAGCGGCGCAGTTCGCGGGCGGTCTGCCGGGCGCTGTAATGATGCCGCAGGCCGACCAGTCGCGAGACGAGGGACAGGCCCGGTGACAGGATACGGGCGATCAGGCCGCCCCCGTCGGACTTTGAAGTGTCGTTCTGGCGCGCCACGCCGCGCACCTCGGCCCCGGCGCGCTGCTGCAGGTCGACGAGCTGGTCGAGCTGGCGGTGAAGGGTTGCGCCATCAACCTGGGCCGTGCGTTCGACCAGGGCTCCGAGCGTCCCCAGAGTCGCCCGAAGGTTGGCCCGGTCCGCCTCGGCATCGAGCGACAGCGATTGCAGCTGGGCGAGGATCACCACCTGGTTTCGGGCAAGATCGGCGACCGCTTGCCCGATCGGCTCGAGCAGCGGCCGGGGGTCGGCCGACCGGCTGACCGCATCGGCAAGGCCTGCAACGGAGGCCGCCAGCAGATCAAGATCGGCTCGACTTTCAAGCGCCTGGTGAGCCGCCTGGTCGAGCACCCCGCGCATTTCAGCAAGTTCGCGCACGCCTGCATCGATCGCCCGACGTACGCCCGGAACCTCGGATGCGCTGGCCTGCGCGGCTTCGTGCTGGCCACCTTCGAGCGCTGCGACGCTGGTCAGCCAGCGCTCGAACTCATTGCGCAGCGATTTCATCGCGCTGGTCATGCAGCGCTCGAGCGCGCCGAGCACCATCGAGGTCATCAGGCCGAAGAGCGAGGAACTGAAGCCCACGGACATGCCATTGAGCGGGGCCTTCATGCCCTCGATCATCTTGCCAAAGCTGTCTGATCCCCCCTTGCCCGAGACGTCCATGGCACCGATCAGCTCGGATACCGAATGGACGGTCTTCATGAGACCCATGAAGGCGCCAAGCAGGCCGAGGAAGACCATCAGGCCGGAGAAGTAGATGATGGTCGACTTGCGGTCGTTGATGCGCTGGTCGACGTCGTGGAGCAGGGTCTGGACGGTGGCCGTCGAGATCTGCAGGTCTTCCTGCTTGCCCAGTTCGCCGGCAATCAGGTGGTAGCCTTCACCCAGCAGTTCAGGCTCGTGGAACACGATCGCCGGCTTGGCGAAAGGGTCCTTGGGCCGACGCGAGCGCACGCCGTAATCGATCTGCAGCGCATGCAGCGCGACGATCTCGTTGCGCAAGGCGAGCACGTGCTTGAACGCGATGCTGGCGGCAAGGGCGAAGATCGCGAAGATGGAGAGGTTGAGCGCCATCTTCGCCTTGATGCCGGCGATGACGAAGTCCTGTGCATAGATGCCAAGCCCCATCAGCACCAGCATGATGCCGGACATCTTGAACAGTTCTGTCCGTAGTTTGCGTTCCATGGGTTCTATCCGGTGCGGGTCTATGCTTCGATGCTGGTTGACAGGCCTGGGATCAGGGCTTGATGACGACCCTGACCATGTGTCCGTCGCCCGCCGAGGGATCGGTCACGCGAATCTGGGTCAGGATGGCGCCCGGCGCGATACCGGCACGCACGAGCAGGTTGCGGGTCATTGCCGCGCGGTAGAAGGCGATCCGTTCGGCTTCCGAGATCGACCCGGTCTGGGGCGCAAAGGACCAGATTTCGTACTTGCCCCCGCCTGCCGCCTTCGAACGGATGAAACCGATGATGCGCGAGGCATTGTCATCGTCGATGTTGGCGGCATTGGCGGCAAAGGCGATCTTGAGCAGCGTGTCCGCGGTCTTGACCTCGACGCCTTGTGCGGTGTCTGCCCTCTCGACAGACTTGACCTGGACCGCAAGCGTGTCCTTGGTCTCGCGGGTACGAATGGTCAGGCGCTCGGCGCCATTGATCGCGGTATCGCTGCGCAGGACCGATCCGAGCTCGGCGACCGAACTGCCATCAGGGGCACTGTCGGGCGAAACTTCGCTGGTCTGGGCGGCGTTCCTGGCAGCTGCACCAGCCTGACCGGCGCCGGGCCACTTGCCTTGCTTGGCGAGCTCCTGGGCTTCCATCTGCTGCTTGTAGTTGGCGATCACGCGCTGCGAGAGCTGCATGACTGCGGCGCTCATGATGACCAGCAGGAAGGTCACGACCATGATCACGGTCGTCAACACGTCGACAAATGCAGGCCAGTGGTTGACTTCGCCGTCGCTGGATGCCCCTGCCACTTCGCTTCCCCTGTTCGCATTGGCGCCGTGCCGATGCGCGCTTCCTTAAGCGGCCCTACACAGACAAGGTTAAAAGGCCTTTAACTGCGTCACGCCGCCGCGGCGGCGTGGCGTTGGGCGGCCTGGGCGCCGAGGCGCGCGAGCACTTCGGCCTTCGGGCGGTCGGCAATGATCCGTCCCTCCTCGAGCCAGATCACCCGATCAACCAGATCGAGCACTGCGAGGCGGTGGGTTGCAACAACCAGTGTCTTGTCTGCGCAGGCTTCACGTAGCCCCGCGATCACGCTCTGCTCGCTTGCCACGTCAAGCGAAGCGGTCGGCTCGTCGAGCAGCAGCACGGCAGGATCGCGGACGAGCGCACGGGCAAGCAGCAGGGCCTGGCGTTGTCCGCCCGACAAGGCCTGGCCACGCGGACCGGCTTTGCGCATGTAGCCTTCCGCGGTCCGGGCCACGAAGGAATCGAGGCCCGAGCAACGGATCGCGCGATCGACAGTGCGCTCATCGGGCTCGGGCAGGCCCAGCAGGATGTTGTGCCACAAGGTTCCATCGAAGATGGTGGCGTCCTGCGCACTGTAGACGACCGACCGACGCAGATGGGGAATGGCGAAACGGTCGATCGCATGACCGTCGATCGTCAGCAGGCCTTCCTGCGGCTGGACCAGGCCGGCGATGAGTTGCAGCAAGGTCGACTTGCCCGAGCCGGACTTGCCGATGAGTGCGATCTTCTCGCCAGGCCGGATCGTGAAGCTGACATCGACAAGGCTTGGCGCCGCGGCATCGGCAAAGCGGTGGCCAAGGCGGCTCGCCGCAATCGCGCCCTTGATCGGGGCATCGCCGATTGCCGGGTCGGAAACCTGGCGCTCGGCTTCTTCCTTGAGAATCGCGGCAAGAGCTTCGAACTGCGCGAGCGACTGGTAGAGGCGGGCAAACATCGCAACCGTGCCGGCAACCGGCACCATGGCCCTTCCGGTCAGCAGGACGACCGCGATGAGGGCGCCCGAAGTCATGATCCCTGCCCTGATCTGAAGGACACCGATCACCACCACCATGACGGTCACGAATTGCACGATCAGGCCCGACACCGAGGCAGGCAGCTCGGACCAGTGGCGCACGTGCTTGTTGCCGAGCGCCAGATGGTCGGACAGGACATCCCAGCGTCCTTCGAACAGCCCTTCGCTGCGATTGGCCTTGATCGTCGTCCACCCCTCGTTCAGTTCCGCGATAAGGTCGCTGCGCGCCTGGACCAGCTTGCTCGAGCGCCGGCTCGCGACCTTGAGCGCGTAGTTTGCGACCATGCCAAAGCCGAGCAGCCCTGCCGCACCGACGAGGGGGCCGAGCACAACCATGCCACCGATCGCGGCGATCAGGGCGAAGAAGAGCACCACGAATGGCAGGTCGACACAGAATGTGACGATGGCCTGCGGGATCAGCAGGGCAAGCTGCTCGAGGTCGCGCAGGGCCGTCATCACCGAACCGACCCCCTGGCCTTGCGAGCGGCTGCGCGCCCTCAGGATCGCGGTGACCGCACGGTGCTGCACGGCCTGTCCGACGCGCACGGCGAGCCCGTCGACAAAGCTGCTCTTGAGCTTCTTGAGCAGGAGTTCGAAAACCAGCACGATCACGATTCCCGCCGAAAGCGCCCACAGGCTCGAAATCGCAAGGTTGGGTACGACGCGATCGTAGATCGCACGCATATAGAGCGGTATCGCCATGGCGCACAGATTGAGGAGCGCGGCCGCAGCAACCAGGCGGACAAGGACCTTGCGTTCGGCAAGGTAGGCACCAAGCAGCCAGAGGCGGGGATTGCGCCGGACAAGATCCCTTTCCTGGCTCTCGCCCGCTCCATTGACCGGATCGACGTGACCGGTCCGCAGCATTTTGCCCGAAAGCGCGGGGAGAAGATCGAGAAGATGGATGGCACGCTCGCCGGCGGCGTCGCGAACCAGCACGAGGTCGTCGTCGCCCGCGCCAACGATGAGAAGCGCGCGGCCATCGACCGTGGGTGCCAGGACTGGCAGGTCGCTTATCTGCAAGTCGGCATTGGCGATTTCGTGCCAGTGCGCCTCGAGACCGATCCGGGACAGCGCAAGCGGCACGAAGCGCTCTGCAAGCTGGCCCTGCGAGACCGGAAGGGCGGCCGAGAGGGCCTCGCCGCAGGTGGCGATGCCGCGCATGGCGCCCAGGGCCACGAGCGCGTCGATCATCGGCATCGGATGCATTTCGACATAGTCGCGCACGCTCGGGCTCTCGTGTCCGGAGCCGAACCTTTGTGCAATGTCCTGGCGGCATGCGGCCAACCGGACAAAGGCATCGCGAAGGCGCTTCATATGGTTTCCCCCTTAGGTACCCGTGAAGTGCCAGTTTATGGAAAACCGCGAGTAAATCGGGGGCTAGAGGTTTTCACGTAGACAAGGATGAAGCAAAAACAAGGATAACGAAGCGTAAACGCCGAGCCACAACAATCAGGCCTAGACGATGACGCTCGAGCAGTTCCGCGACAAGGTGATCCGGTCCCTGGGAGGCGCAAGCCTTCTCGAAGATGTACGCCCGGGTGAAGTCAATCGTGTTCTTGGCGGCGCCCTGACCCTGCCGAGCCATCCGATCGGACAAGTCATGCCCTGGAGCGCACGGCTCTCGTTCTCGGCCCCCTCGCGCATACTCGCTGCAATCCTGGTGGTTGTCGCCGCCTTTGCTTTGTGGGCCTGCTTCTTTACGGTCGACAAGGTCACGCGCGGCTCAGGTCGCGTGCTGCCATCGACACAGAACCAGATCGTCCAGCATCTTGAAGGCGGCATCGTCAAGGAAATCCTCGTTCAGGAAGGCCAGCGCGTCCGCAAGGGCCAGGTCCTGATCCGGATCAGCAATGCCGTTACCGGCGCCGACATGCAGAATGCCCGGACCGATGTGGTCGCCAAGCGCCTCATGCTTGCCCGCCTTGACGCGGAAATCTCCGGCGCCGGGTCATTCGTTCCGCCTGCAGATCTGGCGCGCCAGGCCCCCGAGATCGCAGCCAGCGAAGTGGGCATGTTCACCTCACGCCGCGCCCAGCGCATGCAGCAGGCCGGTATCATCGACCAGCAGGCCCGTGCCAAATCGGCTGAAGTCAGCTCGCTTCAGGCAAGGCTGGGCAATCTGCGAAACGAAGAGCGCCTTGCGATGCAGCAGCTCGACAAGCTCGAACGGGCCTACGCCGAGGAAGCCATCTCCGAGCGCGAAGTCCTCGAAAAGAGAGCTGCGCTGCTTTCGCTGCGCACGCGCATCGCCGACGTCCAGAACCAGATACCGCAATCGTACGCGGGCGTAAGCGAATCCGTAGCCCGTCGCGGGGAAATCTGGACCAGTGTGATGGAGCAGGCAAAGGCGCAGGCAACGCAGTTGCGGCTGGAGCTCGCGAAGGCCGACGAACAGTACGGGGCGGTCCAGGACCGGTTCCAGCGTGAAGAAATTCGGGCACCGGTCGATGGTGTGATCAATCGCCTCAATGTCCAGACGGTTGGCGGCGTCATCAAGGGCGGCGAGCCGGTTGCCGAGATCGTCCCGATCGCCTCGCACGTGATCATCGAGGCAAGGGTTGCACCCAAGGATCGCGGCAATATCTGGCCTGGCCTGCCTGCGAGGGTGAAGATCTCCGCCTATGACGCGACCGTCTACGGCGCGATCGATGCCAAGGTGACCGACGTTTCGCCAGACGCAATCCAGGATGCCAAGGGTGGTCTCTACTACCGCGTGCGGCTTGAGGCTGCCAAGGCCGACTTTGGCCCTGGCAAGCCCGTCGTGCCGGGCATGATCGGCGAAGTGGCGATCCGTTCGGGGAACCAGACGATCCTGAGTTACATCCTCGGGCCACTCGTCAAGATCCGCGACGAAGCCCTGCGCGAGTAGCCGGCGACTGGCCCGGCACGGGTGAAAGCCCACACGAGAGACTGATTGGGTCCCGCATCGACCCTTGAGGTTGCGTGTGACCCGTCGACGGGAGGATGGTGCTCAAGGCCACATGGAGTTCCATGTCTGGTCGCAAGTGCCCTGTCCGCACAGCCCGGCGGCGGGCTTGCTAACCCGCCTTGCCCCATGTGCTGGCCCTGACGTCGCAATTGCTGGAACAGGCCATGCACAGGTTCATTGCCGGTTCAATGCCAACCGACGACGGTGAACTCATGATCAAGACCCACACCCTGCTTCTCGCCCTTGCCGCAGTTGTGGCAACCCCTGCGCTTGCCCAGACGTCCGCCGTCGAACGCGCCAACGCACGCGATCGCGCCAGCATCGAGTACCGCAAGACGCATTGTCCTTCCGGGGACCTTGCGGCCTGCAGGCGGGCGAATGAACGTCAGCGTGATGCCATCGCTTATCGCAATGCCCACGCATCCGATCGCGCCCGCGATCGCAATGCTGCCATCCGACGTGCCAACCAGCGCGATCGGGAGAGCATCGCCTATCGCAACCAGCATTGCCAGGGAACGGCACAAGCCTGCGCCCGCGCCAACGAGCGCACGCGTCGCGCGATCGCGTATCGAAGAGCCCACGCCGGCGACTGATCCCTGCGCACGATGAGACCTCTTTCAGCGCGAACCAAGTCAAGGCCAGGCCTCATCAAGGCTTGGCCTTTTTGATGTGCGAGGATGATTACTGCGATCGCAATGGACCGCATCTGTGCTCTGTCGGCACAGGAAATCACGAGCACACGGTTACGGAGGCGTGCAGTGGCTTGCTTGCGGGATGGAAACAGCGCCAGCTTGCCTGCCTGCCGTAACAATGGCTGCCCCGCCTGACACGAGTGCTCTTAGGATCTTTTTGAGGTTGTCTTCCATGATCGGGGCGCCGCTTTCGAAGCGGGTAATCGTGAGGCGATGCACGCCCGCGCGCTCGGCAAGTTGTCCTACAGACCAGCCCAATCCCGCCCTTGCCATCCTGCATTGAACAGGTTGCATTTGCGCTACTCCGGTCAATATCCCCCAAGAATTTTACAAAATATCATCTCGTGCCACCCCCAACAATGCCTGCCGATTGGTTTAAACCATTTCGGATCATTCTTTGATTTCTACAAGAAAATCGCCTGCAGCCCACGCGATCCGGACCTTTGTCGGAAAGTTTTTGCGACGTTTGTTACAAATCACCAATGCGCAATTTGAAGTTTTGCTGCATGACCAGTTTCGTTTGTACAGGGGGCAGGCAGGCGCAAAAGCAAACGCCGCTTCTGTCATTTCAACGCGACCTTTGCGCCACCCTTCCCGCGCAGCACCATTGAATATCGAGGCCCATTCAGGCTGCGGAAAGCCGTTGAGCGCAATCATTTCATCAGAATCACAAACTTGCCGGGTTGCACATGGTTACGAGTCGCGGACTTCGCAGGGGGGTGTTTTTCGCCATCCCGTTGAGCATCATCATCTGGTGCGCCCTGGCCACCGTCGCGCTGGAGGCTCTGCCGCGCAGCACCAGACATGAACTCGCCCGTCCCGTCCGCCACGTTCTTGCCTTCCTCCACCACGGGCCCAGGCCGCAGAACTGGTATTTGCGCTCGATTCCACCGTACAACCGCGCCTGACAGGGGCCGACCGCAAAGCTCTAGTGCGGCTCGAATGACCACCCATGTCTCCCGAAATGACATTTGCAGATTGCAACCGGCCGGGTGCAAGGACCGACGTTAAGGATTGCGTCGATGAAATTTCGGGCTAGGGTTACCATGCTCGATCGCCTGTTCCTCGGAACAACCGAGCAAACGCAGGTAGGCCTCGTCACTCTCCAAGGCGGCGAGGCCTACTTCGTTTGTGGAAAGCTGCAATCAGGCCCGTCACTAGGCTGCTGTTCACCGTCTCCACGACGGAGCCGACACGGGTTGTCTGATTGATCTGGACCTGAATCAAGAGATAGTCACATCGAGGGCTGTCCTTCAGCAATGTCCCAGGACCGGTCACTCGCCAAGGCTGCCAGCTTGGCAGGCCCCTCAGCCCTTCTGCCCCCCCGGACCCTGACCTAAGTCGAATCTGAGCCTTGTCGGCAGGCAATCACCATCTTGCACGCCTTTGCGGGACGTTTTTTGCGCGCTGGGCAAGGCGATGAGTGGGCAAAAATTTACCTTGAGGTCGTAAGGTCGGTGGCAGGACGATCAGGCGATCAGCGCTTGTCGGATCTGGGACCTTGAGGGATCATGACGCGAGGATCGAAATGGAGTCCGGCCAGACCTGGATATGACCGGGCAAAGCGTCACTTTGATGCTTTGCTGGCAGGCCAGGACGGCATCGTCATTACCTCGCCCCACTATACCAGGGGCGTCTATCGCCCCCTGCGCTCGGGCCCGGCCAGCAATCCCACTGCACACATGCTGCCAAGTCGCCGACGACGCCTCGCCCCGGCAATCATGAGTTCGTCAGCAATCGATCAGGACACCGAATTGCTGTTCCTGCTTCGCACTCTTACCGAATCGGGCCCAAGCGAATGATGGGATGCGAACCGAGCGAGCCATGGCCATCAGCCGAGCAGCCGCAGTGTACGGCCGGCGATTCCTGGATGAGCCAGCTTCGGCCAGGCCCGACCGAGGGCGTTGAAGGTGCATCGACGGCTGTTCGTTTTGCTGGGCAGATACAGGCCGCGATCCATGCGCACCTTGCCTGGAAGGTGCGGCTCCGGGCAGCCGTGCTGTCGGGTACCAGCACGATGACCCCTGAGATGGCAAAGCGTGACGATATCTGCGCGATGGGAACCTGGCTCTACAGCCCAAGCTTTGACGAACGGGCAAAGCAAGGCCATTATTTCGAAGATGTCATCAGGGCCCATGCCCTGTTTCACCAGGCAGCAGGCGAGGTGCTCCACCATGCCAGGAATGGTGAGAAGGCGACAGCCGGCCAGCTGATGCATGAAGCTTTCATTCCCCGCTCCGACAGACTCGTCTGCCTCCTCGAGGAATGGTCCGACTTCGTTGGCCCGACTTGACGGAGCGTTTGCGCACCACAAAATGCCCGCGGCTCAGTGTGTTCCTGCAAAGACGTCTCGATCGCCCGCATGACGGCCGCGATTTCTCAGATGCCGCTTTACACGGGGGCCGACCTTCCCGTATTTCAGCTAGTTAGGTTGCATGCCTGACGGCCATGTATTCATCGATACTGCCCCGTGGAGAGCTAAGGCGGCTATGACAGTACAGCTGGTTGCAGCAGGTGGCGCTGACCAGCAATGACTCGGGACGACACCGCACTTCCCGCAGAGAGACAGACAGCGGGAGGCAGGAGAAGTGCGATTTCACGACGGCGTGACATTGACCTGGACCTTATGGACCTGAAAGCGCGCTTCGCCCGTCTCACCGGCAAGCATTATGCCATGCTGTCCGCATTTGCCTCGGGGCAGAGCATCACTGATTATGCCATCGAACAGGGCGTAACCTTGGGTAGTATCAAACGGCGCGTGAGGCACGTCTGCACGGTACTCGGCATTACCGAGTCCCAACTCATTCCAACGTTCGAAGCCTGGCGCAGGAGCGATGAAGACCTTGCTGTCCGCAGGACAGCCGACCTGATCAGGCCGCTGCTGGCAAATCCCGAGAAGCTGCGCCGTCTGCGTGGGTGAATGACCGCTCGATCTGCATGCCGGTTGCGACTGTCAAACGGCGCAGATCACGCAGCTGCGATTTACCCAGTCAGGCCATCAGCTCGTGTTGCCGCGCCAGCTTGTCCACCACCCCTACGTCGAGCTGGGCGATCGTCTGCGCGCATTCGGCGCGATCATTGGCGATGCGGGTGGCAAGGTGGTCCTCATCATCAAGCTCGGACCCTATCTCGCGCAGGAGCTGCGCGCTTTGGTCCAGCCAGGCTGCGACACCGACAATGGTTCGCTGCGCTGAAGACCTGCGGTGGGCGGCAAATGCCTGGACAAGTGGATGATCATCCGACTTGCCCAGCCGGATGAGTGAACGCATACTCGAAAGCACGGTCACTGACGCCGCCGCATTGCGATCTTCTTGGGTGATCTCGATATCACTCATCTGTTCTTCACAGGCCTCTAGCTTGACCGATTGATTGCGGCGCCCTGCCTAGCTGGTACGGCCCGGCGCCGAAGACAAGAGCCAGGCTTGCCCGAACCAGATGTCGATGGACCCGGCCGCATCGCCCCAGGCACCGCTTGGACGCCAGAGCAGCCAGTGCCGCGCCGGAGCCGCCAACCCGCCAACCCATATCTCAGTCGTCTTGGGAGACTCGTTTTGCACAAGCAAGGCTTGCGTCTGAACCGCCGGCGGGCGAGACTCCGCCAGTGAAGAAGGACATCGACCACTTGCCACCGGCCCAGCAGCAGGAACTGGAACGGGTGACGCAGATCCTGATGGACGAGTTCGCCATCGCGATCTCGCGTGCGACGCAGCCCTGGAAGAAAAATGGCAGGATTCAGAAGATCGTGCTGTTCGGCAGTTATGCCCGTGGCGACTGGGTAGACGAGCCGGGCAACGGCTATCAGTCGGATTACGACCTGCTGATCATCGTCAGCCACCCGGACCTGACCGACATCGCCGAATACTGGTACATCGCCGAGGACCGGATCATGCGCGAGCAGGCCATTGCGCGTCCGGTAAACATCATTGTGCATACCCTGGACGAGGTGAACCAGGGGCTGACGCGTGGCGAATACTTCTGGGTTGATATCGCGCGCGAGGGCATCGCACTCCATGAATTGTCTGGTGCTCAGCTCGCCATGCCCCAGCCATTGACCGCTCGTGATGCGGTCGAAATGTGCGCGGCGACAACTACGATGGCCGGTTGAGCGGCGACTATGATGGCCGGTAGGATCGGTTGTCTGGTCTGATCGTAGGGAGGGGCGCAGCCCCGACCGGAGAGCGGACCAGACAACCGGT
>NZ_JAROCY010000021.1 GCF_029436685.1 Novosphingobium cyanobacteriorum | reverse complement strand
CAGCTGCGTGCTGACGGCGGCATGGCATGAGACGGACACGGGCACGGGCAACCTCCTTCACGACAAAGCGGGAAGGTCAGTCTGCCTCAACCGGCGCCAGCCCGCGCCCATGGGATCTTTTTTCATCTCCGCACCCCGGCAGCGCAGCAGGAAGATTTTCCCCACTGCAAACGCACCAGCGCAAGGCCCCCGTCATGCGGTGACCAGACCCACCCCTGAACGCGTTCAGGGTCCGGCAAGTCTCGCTTCCCTCTCTGCCGGGTAGGGGCTGGGGGTTGGGGTTGCACGCCCGCGTCTGCGAACGTTGGCATCGCCATGAAGCAGGCCGGGTGGATCATGCCCCAGGCCCTTTGTATCCATAAAAGTCAGTTGTTTACCGCGCAGCAACCCAGCGGATCGCATTCTCCACAAGCTGCCGGTAATGCGGGTTTTCATACGTGGCGGGGCCATCGCCCGGCTGCAGGTACACCAGCCGGCTGTTCAGCGCCTGCTTGGTCCAGCCGACAATGTTCGATCCTGCCGGATGCTCCCAACCTTCCCGGCAATGCATCCGGCCCGCCACCGCCAGTTCGGCCGACCAGAAATGGTCGCGGTCGAACACGGCATTTGACCGCAACAGTGGCGTCACGCCGTCCTCGAAAACCTGCCCGAGATAAAGCTCGTCGGTCAGGGTAAAGCTTGTCGGCAGCCCTGCCGTCACCGGATGGTCTGCCACCACCGAAACCTCGTGGGTCACGTCATGGCAGTACCCGCTGTCTGGCACCGCAATGCCGCGCACCTCTCCGGGGTGATAGAAGAACTGCCCGCCCAGCCAGTCGTGATACTCGCCCCAGGTCGGCCATCCCGCCAACGCATGGTGCAGCGCCACCACACCCTTGCCCTGTTCCAGCAGCGCACGGAATCCAGCCTGCAGCGCAGGTGGCGGCTCGCGGTATTCGGGTGCGTGCTGCGGTGCCTCGAAGTCCAGCCCCGGCATGTCATACAGCACCAGCGCGTCGAAATCGCGCATCCCTTCCGGGGTCATCAGCAGCGCTGCGGCGGGCTGGTCCACCATGGTCGCGGCAATGCCGTCCATGCCCTGGAACACCGCGTCAAATGCGGTGCGGTCAAACGGATGGCCGCGCACTGCCACCAGCACCTGCAACGGTGCGCGATGATGGATGATCGGCATATCAGTCCGCCACTTTCACCAGCACCTTGCCCGTGCTCTTGCCGGTCAGCATCCGGTCATAGGCCACCAGCACGTTTTCCAGGCCCTCGGTCTGGTCAAATTCAACCCGCAGTTTCCCTTCGTCGACCCATTGCCGCAGCACGGGCAGGAACTCCGCGCCGCGATGCAGGAAATCGGGAATGAAGAACCCCTCGATCCGCAGCCGCCGCATCAGCACCTGGTCAAACCGTGCCGGGCCGGGCAGGGGGGCATCGTTGTCATAGGCGGCCACCATGCCGCACACCGCCACCCGCCCGTAATGCGCCATGTTGGGCAACACCGCGTCCAGCAGCGGCCCGCCCACGTTGTCGAAATAGGCGTTCACCCCACCGGGTACAGTGGCCAGCCGGGCCGCCACGTCCTCACCCTTGTAATCGATGGCCATGTCCACGCCGATCCGGTCGATCAGGTGGCGGCACTTGTCCGGCCCGCCGGCAATGCCGATCACTTTCGCGCCCAGGTTCCTTGCCGCCTGGCAGGCCATGCTTCCGGTCGCCCCTGCTGCGGCGGACACGGCGATCCATTCGCCCGGCTGCACCGCCGCCACTTCCTTCACGCCCACATACGCGGTCCACGCGTTCATCCCCAGCGCGCCGAAGTGGTCGCGGATATCGGCTACCTCTGCGTCCACGATTTCCAGCCCCGACAGCGCCGGGGTGACCGTGGCATAGTCCGCCCACTGCCCGAACCCGCGCACCAGCGCCCCTGCCGGAAAGGCGGGATCGCGGCTCTCGCTCACCGGGCCCAGCACGAGCCCGCTCATCTTCGCGCCCAGCGGCAGCGGCGGCTGATATCCGTCGGTGCGCGGGCTCATCCACATGCGCGTGCCGGCGTCCATCGAAAGGTACTGCGCGCGAATGCGCACCTCGCCATCCACCAGCGCGGGCAGGCTTTCCTGCTGCAATGACAAGGCAGAGGCGAAGTCGTGGCCCTGGGGGTGCCGGTCAAGGCGCCAGAAGCGGTTGGTTGTCATGGGAATTCCTCTCAAAGCCCTGCCTGCCGCTACGGCAAGGCAGCCTCACCTGATCAAATGGATAGTCTGTCTCAAGTGGCAGGGGCCGTCGGCTCGTCGAAAGAATATCCGCGCGTCTAGAGGTTCAATGGAGAGGATATCATGAAGGGCACCATCAAGGGGCTGCTGCTTGCTTCGTGCATGCTGGGCGGCGCACAGGTTTCATTCGCGCAGGACGCGCAGCCGCAGGCCGGCGCGGCGCCCGCCGGCGGTCTGGAAGAAATCATCGTCACCGCGCGCAAGCGCGAGGAATCGGTCCAGACCGTTCCCGTGGCCGTGACCGCCATCTCGGAAAAGACCATCCAGGCGCGTGACATCACCTCGATCGAAAAGATCGCCGCCGCCACGCCGAACCTCAGCGTCGGCCGCGCCTCCAACGGTTCGGGCGCACAGCTGACCATGCGCGGCATCGGTTCGTCGTCCACCTCGATCGGCATCGAACAGTCGGTCGCCGTGGTCGTCGATGGCGCCTATTACGGCCAGGGCCGCATCATCCAGGAAGGCTTCTTCGACCTGAAGCGCGTTGAAGTGCTGAAGGGTCCGCAGGCGCTGTTCTTCGGCAAGAACGCCACGGCCGGCGTGATCAGCCTGACCACCAACGATCCGGGCAACGAGCGCGAGTTCATCGCACGGGCCGCCTACGAGTTCAAGGCGAAGCAGTACCTCGGTGAATTCATCGCCTCGGCCCCCCTGTCCGACACCTTCGGCGTGCGCCTCGCGCTGCGCGGCTCGATCATGGACGGCGCGTATTACGACAACGTCTCGGTCCCGCGTACCTATGTCACCGCCGACGTCGCCAACGGTTTTGCCCCCACCCCGCACACCGCCAGCGTGGCGTCCGATGGCCCCGGTGAGCGCGAGTTCCTCGGCCGCCTGACGCTGAAGTACACGCCCACCAGCGATCTCACCGTCACGGTCAAGGGCAGCTTCGACTACAACAAGACCAAGAACAGCTCGTGGAACTATGTCGCCTACAACTGCGGCCTCGCCTCGGGCGTAAGCCAGCTTTCGGGCTACAAGTGCGGTACCGACTTCGTCACGCACCAGAACAACATCCCGGCCGATATCGCCAAGACCTTCCCGTTCTCGGAAGAAGACGGGCAGCTTTACAACCGCTACCGGTCGTGGGCGGTCAACGGCAACATCGTCTACACCACTGGTGACGTGACCATCAGCTCGGTCACCAACTACAACACCAACAACAACCGCTGGGCCTGCGCCTGCGATTTCCAGTCGAGCAACAACGGCACCTGGGCCACCGAGAACTCCACCTGGCGCGCGTTCAGCCAGGAACTGCGCGCGCAGACTGCGTTCGATGGGCCGATCAATCTCATGGTCGGTGGTCTCTATCAGAAGACCAAGCGCCTGTTTGATCAGAACGTGATGTTCGCGGGGCTTGAGAACAGCGCGGCCTCGCCCGCCAACCGCTATCTTGCCGGCAGCAAGTCCAGCTTCACCGATGGCGAGACCGGCGCGCTGTTCGGCCAGGTCACCTGGAAGGTGCTGCCCACCGTCGAAGTCGCCGGTGGCGTGCGCTACACGCACGAGACCAAGAAGAGCTTCTTCGTCCAGCCCTACAACAACCCGTTCCTCACCACGGGCGGCGGCCTGCCGATCTTCCGCGGCGCGGATTCCCCGGATGGCCTCGGCGTGATCAACGCGCGCCAGGTCTTTGACGACTGGTCGCCGGAAGTGACGCTGACATGGAAGCCGCAGCAGGGCATCCTCGTCTATGGCGCCTACAAGACGGCGTACAAGTCGGGCGGCTTCTCCAACGGCGGCATCAACTCGCTGCTGTCCACCGATCCGCTGGGCGACCTTACCTTCAACCCGGAAAAGGCGCGCGGCTTCGAAGCGGGCATCAAGACCACGCTGGCCGACAACCAGCTGCGCCTGAACCTCACCGCCTTCACCTACAAGTATGGCGATCTGCAGGTCGACTTCTTCAACTCGCCGATCTTCGCGTTCCAGACGCTGACCGCCGATGCCCGCACCAAGGGCGTTGAGGCCGAGTTCGAGTTCGCCCCGCGCTCGCTCGATGGGCTCAACGTCCACGGCTCGATCAACTACACCCGCGCCCGTTACACCAGCTTCCCGCTCGGCCCCTGCTATGCAGGCCAGACCCCGGCGGAAGGCTGCAACCTGACGGCGTCGGGCGCGGTGATCGGTGCTGGCGGCACCGGCGTTCGCCAGAACCTTTCGGGCCGTCCGCTCTCGGTCGCGCCCGAATGGACCGGCGCGTTCGGCGTGGGGTATGACACTGCGGTGGGCAGCGGCTACAAGCTGGGTCTCAACATCGATGCCCGCTTCTCCAGCAGCTACCTCGCCTCGGGCTTCGGCGCGGAGCATTCGAAGCAGGACAAGTACGCCACGCTCGACGCCGGCATCCGCTTCGGCGCCGAAGATGACAACTGGCAGATCGCGCTGATCGGCAAGAACCTGACCAACACGTTCTATGTCAGCGGCGTGGTCGATGGTCCTTCCACGGGCGCAGGCACCGGCACCGCGGGCGGCCTCCATGCCGACCAGCTCGGCTTCGGCAACCTGCCGCGCACCGTGCAGGTCAGCGTCACCAAGCGCTTCTGATCCACGGATCGGAAATGTAAACGGAATGGGCGGGGCCGCAAGGCTCCGCCCTTTCTGCATCTGGAATGGCGGCACGATCGTCTCGCCGCACATGGGCCGAACCCCCACCCCCGGCCTCTCCCCAGCGGGGAGGGGAGCGAGACTTGCCGAACCGAAGGTTCGCTAGTCGCAGCCGGGTGGGGGCTCGGCAGCGGTTGGGGAAGTACCAGTTGCAAATAAGGCGCGGGAAGCAATGCCTCCCGCGCCCCTCGCGCCCTCCGGGTCCGGAAGCTGGTTCAGCAGCCCTTGGGGGCGTGCTGGCGGTGAATGTTGCGGAACGACCGGCTCTTGAACAGCCACTTGCCGTCGATCTTCACGCAGGTGTCTTCATAGACGCCGCGGTCGCGCATGGTCACGCCGTTCTGGTCATAGACCTCGCTGGTATAGCTGCGCATTGTGGCGGTATCGCCGTTCACTTCGATCGAGCCGGGCCAGGCTTCGAACATGATGCCGGGATAGCTTTTCATCGCCTCGATCCACATCGCCTTGATCGCCGGGCGGCCGCGCGTGGTGCCAAGTTCGGGATAATCCGGCAGGCTCCACTCGGCATCCTCGGCCCAGGTCGCGGCCCAGTCTTCGGCATCGACGCGGGTCACCGCATCGGCATAGGTTTCCAGCAGTTCGCGAATGGCCAGGCGGTCTTCGGCAGGGCCGGTAAAGGGCATCAGATCTCTCCCGTTGTTCGGTGTTGGCGGCAGAGTACCACCCAGCGCCCCCGCGCAAACTATGCGATAGGTCAGGGCACCGGGGTCAGAAGGCGCCAGCGCATGCCGGCAACAAGACGCCTGGCCAATCCCGTCAGCCCGGCTCCCGAACCTCGCTTCCGCTTACCCGGCCATCACCGGCAGTTCTTCCATCCCCGGCGCGGCATCGGGCACGCACACCTCGATCACGCCATCGGTCACCCGCAGGGGGAACGTGCGCAGGTCCTTGTACGTCCCGCCGATGCAGCGGCCGTCGGCCATGTTGAAGCGCGCGCCATGCAGCGGGCACATCACCGCGCCACGGCGGATGCGCCCGGTGGAAAGCAGTGCGGCTTGGTGGGTGCAGCGGTCGTTCACCGCATGAAGGCCATCTTCGGTCTTGCCCACCAGCACGTACCAGCCGTTGACCTTGGTCGCCAGCTTGCCCTCGGCGGGGAACTCGGTTTCGGGGATCAGGGCATGCCAGCCGTCAGTCACGTCTCGGTCTCTTTCAGGAAAGGGATATGGTCTTGATGATCTCGCCGCCCGCATAGTCCTTCGCCGCGCGGGAGACAAAGTCGTAGAATCCGGTCAGCGTCGGCACCGGCGCATAAAGCTCGGTCATGTGGCCCAGCGTGGCGGTGGTGTCGGCAAAGGCGAAGACGAAGCCGTCGTTCATCTCCGCGCGCAGCGCCGTTTCCACGCTGCGCGCGGCGAACCGGGCCAGCGCCGCGTCCACGTCATCCACGAACAGCGCCACATGGTGCAGGCCCCAGCGGCCCGATCCTTCGGGATACATGTCGTGGAAGGGGGAAGGGCCGGGATTGTTCTGCTGCACGAACTCCACCATCACCTCGCCCCACTGGCCATAGGCGCTGGAATGGTCGACCGTGCGCTCCACGCCGCGGTGCACCGCACGGGCCAGCGGAATGTTGTCCGCCACGAAGAAGGGGCCCGATCCAAAGGCCTCGTGATGCGCCCGCGCGGCCTCGCGCACGTCTGCGCAGAAATAGGCGACCTGGCGGATGGGCAAGTGCGCCATCAGATAGAGGCTCCGCCATCCACGCGGAACTCCGCGCCGGTGGTAAAGGCGGATTCGTCGCTGGCGAGATAGACCGCCATCGCCGCGATCTCTTCCGGCCTGCCCAGCCGGCCGACCGGGTGAACCTTCACGAAGCTCCGGTACAGCGCATCGGGATCGTCGCTCTGCGCCAGAACCTTGTCGATGATCGGGGTGTGGATCGCGCCCGGATGGATCGAATTGCACCGCACCGGGTAACCCTTCTCGGCAAAGTGCAGCGCGCAGGATTTGGTCATCAGCGTCACCGCCGCCTTGGCCGCATTGTATGCCACCAGGTTGGCCGATGCGCGCACGCCGGAAAGCGAGGACATGTTGATGATCGAGCCGCCATGCGCCTTCATCTTCGGCAGCGCGGTCTGGGTGCCCAGGAACACGCCCAGCACGTCGATGTCCAGCTCGTGCCGGAACTGGTCGAGCGTGACCTCCTCGATCGAGCCCAGCGTGGTGATCCCGGCGTTGTTCACCAGCACGTCGATCCGCTCGAACGGAGCCAGCGCGTCCTGCCAGTTCTGCTCGCTGGTCACGTCCAGCGGCACGAAGCGGGCACGGCCGAGTTCGCCCGCCAGCGCCTCCCCCGCCGCGCGGTCGATGTCCGCGATGATGGCCTCGGCGCCTTCGGCCACAAAGGCGCGGGCGATTGCCGCCCCCACGCCCGATGCCCCGCCGGTCACGAATGCCAGTTTGCCCTCAAGCCTGCCTGCCGCCACGATCTGCGTCCTCTCGCTTATCTTGGCGTCTGTCCTACCCGCTGCGGGCAGCTGCCGCGCGCTAGCCATATCGCTAGGTTTATCGGGCGGCCAAACCGGCGGAAACTGCGGGAAATTCACGAGAGGATAGCGTCCATGACTCCCGAGCAGATCCAGCAGTTCGTCGTCGATCTCTATGCCGCCACCGGCGTGGGCGATTGGGACAAGGCCGCCAGCATGCTGACCGACGATTTCTTTGTGACCGAGGCCGATAGCCTGCCGATGAAGGGCGTCTATCGCGGCAAGCACGCGCTGCGCGATCTCTATACCAAGGTCATGGGCATGATGGACGTCGCCGGGCTCGATGTGGTGGAAACCTGCCCGGGCAAGGATCATGCGGTGACGATCCTGTCCTTCCGCTTTGCCGATCCATCGCTGGCGCCTGCGCATTTGTGCGAACTGTTCCGTTTCCGCGATGGCAAGGTTTGCGAGATTCGCCCCTATTACTTCGATCCCGCGCCGATCGTTGCGGCGTGCGAAGCAAAGGCTGCTCTCGCCTGAATACAAGTTTAACTATATCAATTGTTTAATCTGATTTCGGGCGGTCGGTCTGGCCGCCCGAAAGTTTGGCTCGCTTACCTTTGGGCAAGGAATTCCCGTTATCTGATGGAGCGTGACCAAGGCTCGCCAGATCATGCCCGCCGAAGAGGCTGCCGATGCTGTCGGCAGCGGCCCCATGCCCAAGCTGCCGGTCCTGGCGGTGCTGGGCCTGAGCGATCCGGCAGAGGGCGATTGGGGGCGGCTGCGCGGCCTGCAGTATTCCAGCCTTGCCCGCCTCACCCATGCCCGCATGCTGGCCCACGCGCTGTCTGCGCTGCTGGTGCTGCGCACGCTGGCGGGCGCGGTCCACCTTGCCTTCCTCGTGGGTTGGGTCGCGCTGCTGGTCGGCGTGCTGATCTATGGCGCACGCTTCGATCGCAGCCTGCAGGATGCCGATCGCCGGCGCATGTCGCGGCAGGAAATCCATTACCAGACGGTCAGCACCGCAATCACCGGCGCGGTCTGGACCATTCCCCTGCTGGTCTTCTCCCACTTCGCCGATGATTCGCAGCGGATGGGCGTGTGGTCGATCATGTCGATGCTCATGGCCGGCATGGCCGTCGCCTTTGCCGCAGTGCCGCTGGGCACCGTGCTGTTCGGCGCCATCCTCGGCGCATCGGGCGTCCTGACTTTCGCCATCTATGGCAACTGGACTGCGGCGGCGGTGGCCTGCTCCTTCGTCATCATCGTCTCGATCGGCAGTGTCGAAGCGGCCCGGACCTTCCTCGGCGCCAAGGTTGCCGAGGCAGGCATGGCCGAAAAGGCCGAGGTCGTCTCGCTGCTGCTGCGCGAGTTCGAAGAGGGTGAGGCCGACTGGCTGTGGCAGGTCGATACTGCGCGCCGTGTCCGCTCCGTTTCCCCCCGCTTCGCCTTCGCGCTGGGGGATGACCCGGAGGACGTGGAGGGCAAGCCGCTGATCCAGCTGATCGCCGGCGATGCCTGGGAAAGTGGCCACTTCCATTCCTCGCTGCATGATCTGGCCGAACGGCTGAAGCGGCGCGAGAGCTTCGCCAACGTGCTGGTCCGCGTCACCTTGCGCGGTTCGCACCGCTGGTGGGAACTGTCCGCCTCGCCCAAGGTGGATGACGACGGCAACTTCGCCGGCTTCCGCGGCGTCGGGTCCGATGTGACCGAGCAGCGCGAAAGCGCCGAGAAGATCTCCTACCTCGCCCGCTATGATACGCTCACCGGCCTGCCCAACCGCATGATGCTGACCGAGGCGCTGGGCGATGCCATGCGCTATGCCGACCAGTGGCGCACCCGCTGCGCCTTCCTGATGATTGACCTCGATCGGTTCAAGGCGGTCAACGATACGCTCGGCCACCTGGTGGGGGACCAGCTGCTCGCCCGCGTGTCTGATCGGCTGAAGGCCTTGATGACGCAGAACGAGCTGTGTGGCCGGTTGGGTGGCGACGAGTTCGCCATCGTGATCCGCGACGCCGCCGACACCGAGCGGGTCAACGCCGTGGCTGAAGCGGTGATCCAGTCGCTGTCGCTGCCCTACGAAGTGGACCACCACACCCTGTTCGTCGGCGCCAGCGTCGGCTCTGCGGTGGGCCCGCGTGACGGGGCGACGGTGGAGACGCTGATGCGCAATGCGGACCTCGCGCTCTACCGGTCAAAGGACGAGGGCGGCGGGCAGCACTGCACCTACGAACCCGCGCTGCATGCCCATGCCGAGGAGCGGCGGCAGCTGGAGTTCGCGATGCGCCACGCGCTGGAACGCGGCGAATTCAGCCTGGTGTACCAGCCGGTGGTGGACGCGACGAGCGAGGAGGTGCTGAGCTTCGAGGCGCTGCTGCGCTGGACCAGCGCGGACCACGGCTTCATCAGCCCGGCCAAGTTCATCCCGCTGGCCGAGGATACCCGCCTGATCGTGCCGATCGGCGAATGGGTGCTGCGCACCGCCTGCCTCGAAGCGGTCAACTGGCCCGCGCCTGTGAAGGTGGCGGTCAATGTTTCGGGCGAGCAGCTGCTCGACCCCTACTTCGCCGAGACCGTGGTCAGCGCGCTGGCGCAGAGCGGGCTGCCGCCGCACCGGCTGGAGATCGAGGTTACCGAAAGCATCTTCGTCCGCGATGGCACCACCGCGCAGGCGACGCTGGAGCGGATCATGTCGCTGGGCTGCGGCGTGGCGCTCGACGACTTCGGGACCGGCTATTCCTCGCTTGGCTACCTGCGCAAGATGCGCTTTTCCACCATCAAGGTGGACCGCAGCTTCGTGCAGGGCGCGGCCAAGGACAACCCGGAAAGCCTGGCAATCGTGCGCGCCGTGGTGGCGATGGCAGACAGCCTTGAGATGTCCACCACCGCGGAAGGGGTGGAAACCGAGCTGGAGCTGGAAGTGATCCGCCGGCTCGGCTGCAAGAAGATCCAGGGCTACTACTTCGGCCGCCCGATGCCGAACCTTGAGGCGCGCAATCTCTTCGCCGGCTATGGTGCCCTGCCTCAGCAGGAATTGCCGCAGGGCACCGCCGCCTGACGGATCAGGCCGAGACGCCCAGGCTGCCGAGCACGCTTTCGAACAGGCGGCGCCCGTCGGAACCGCCCTGCGCTTCTTCGATCATGCGTTCGGGGTGCGGCATCATGCCCAGCACGTTGCCCGCTTCGTTCAGCACGCCGGCGATATCGCGCTGCGACCCGTTGACCGGTTCGGCATAGCGGAAGGCGACGCGGCCTTCGCCTTCGAGCCGATCGAGCGTGGCTTCATCCGCGAAGTAGTTGCCATCGTGGTGGGCGACCGGGATGGTGATCGTCTGCCCCTTGAAGTAGCGCGCGGTGAACAGCGACTGGCTGGTTTCCACCGTCAGCTTCACATCGCGGCAGACGAAGCGGATGCCGGCGTTGCGCATCAGCGCGCCGGGCAGGAGGCCCGCCTCGGTCAGCACCTGGAAGCCGTTGCACACGCCCAGCACCGGCACGCCGCGCCCGGCCTGCTCGACCACCGCCTGCATCACCGGCGAGCGGGCGGCCATGGCGCCGGAGCGCAGGTAGTCGCCATAGGAGAAGCCGCCGGGCAGGGCGATGAAGTCCAGCCCCTCGGGCAGCCCGGCATCGCCGTGCCACACGCGGTGGACGGTGCCGCCGCAGATCTCCTCGATCGCCACGGCCATGTCGCGATCGCAGTTGGAGCCGGGGAAGGTGATGACGGCGGCGGAGAAAGCCATATCAGGCGACCTTTTCGATCCGGTAGTTTTCGATGACCATGTTGGCCAGCAGCTTGCGGCACATCTCGTCCAGCGCCTCGTCGGTCACGCTGTCGGCCATGTCGAGCTCGATCAGGCGGCCGGCGCGGACATCGTTGACGCCGGCAAAGCCGAGCCCTTCGAGCGCGTGGTGGATGGCGCGACCCTGCGGATCGAGCACCCCGTTCTTGAGGCTGACGTGAACGCGCACCTTCATGGGCGAATGGCCTTTCGTAACCGGATATGGGGACGGGAATCGCCGCTGCCTATGCCCCCGTTGGCCGGAAAGGGCAAGGTGGCGAGGTTGACACGGTTGACACTGTCCAATGGGTAAAACCCGGTTTCCCGCCACGCCTTCGCCACGCCGCGCCCCGCATCGGCGAAAATGGCGGAAAACTGCGGGTTTCTATGCATCATGGTCTGCTTATACCAGATTTGCGGCGTGTAGGAAAATCGGGCCTGTAGGACATTATTTGACAGACACGTCTGTTATTAACCTTTCGTCCGTGCTAGGCTTCACGCCATGCCGAGAAAGATGCCCGAGAACCGCCTGGACAGGATCCACGCCGCCGCCTGCGCCGCCTTCCTGAAAAAGGGATATGGCGGCACGAAGATGGAGGATATCGCCGCCAGCGTGGGCGTGGGGCGTTCCGCGCTCTATGCCAGCTTTCCCACCAAGGAGGCGCTGTTCCGGGGGCTGGTGACCAACCTTGTGGAGCACGCGCTGCCGCTGGAGCGCATCCTGCAGGGCATCGAGGCGCAGACCCTGCCCGAGGTGCTGGGCGACCTGATCGCGCGGCTGACCTTGGCGATGTCAAAAGGGGCGGGGCCGGTGCTGCACCGGCTGATCATTGCCGAAGGGGCGCAGTTTCCCGAACTCGGCCGCGCCTATCGCAAGGGGGTGCTGCAGCCTCTGGTGACCACGGTGGAAGGGCTGCTGGAACTCGGCGTGCGCCGTGGCGAATTCACGGCGCCCGACACCCGGCTGGCGGCGCAGCACATTGCCGGGGCTATGATCATGACCGTGCTGTGGCCCAGGGTGTTCGACCCGCGCGCCAGCAAGGCGAAAGTGCTCGAGGCCGCGAACGCCCTTGCCGGGATGCTGCTTTACGGGGTTTTGAAGCGATAGGTGTGTGGTGTGATGGGAGAGATTGGTATACTGTCCCCGGAACTCCTGGCTGACGCAGGAATTCAACTATCGCGGGCGGATGCTTTACGACCAGGTGGGCGTGAAGACGCCATTGATACGCTAAAACCGGGGATAGGACGGGCAGACCTGCCATGCTGGCGGGACGGTTCGTCTTTTCCGCCTGATCGCGCCTTGTTGTCCTAGGCGCGCGAAAGCAGCGCCGAACGAAAGACGGCCCCGGACTGCTCCGGGGCCGTTGTCCGACCGGGCTCTGCGGGGTGTCAGAGGCCCGAGCCGGCGGTGCAGCCGGGGTTGGGGCCGGCTTCGTTGTAGATCGTGTTTGCGCCCTTTACGAAGCTGGCTTCGGTCGGAAGGTCGGCGAGGGCCAGCTTCTTCTTGCCATTGCCGAGGCCGGTGGCGGTCGGCAGGCCATTCTGGATGTAAAGGCTGCGGGTGCCGAGAAGCTGCGATCCGGACTTCTGCTTCGACCGCTTGAGGAAGGTCTCGGTGATCGCGATGGTCCATGCCTTGGGCAGCGGGGCGATGCCCATCTGCGCCTTGATCCCCAGCTTCGGCGCGATCTCACCCGTGAAGATGTTGGCCGAAAGCGGACGGTTGGCGGAATCGACCTTCAGGTTGCCGAGCGAAGCGTTGAGGAAGGTGACCAGCGCGTTGCGCACCGCCGGGCTGGCGAAGCAGGTGCCGGTATCGAACTGGGTGGTGCCGGTGATCGGATAGCCCGCCACCGGGTTCGAGAGGACGGCCGAGCCCTGATACAGTGCGTTGTACCAGTCGAGCGGGTTAGACCGGCTGAGGGCTCCGCCCTTGACGTAGGCGCCGGACTTGCTGGTTTCGGGAGGCAGGATGCTGGTGCCGAAAGCAGCGGTGGCGTTGAGCGCGGTGGGCAGCAGGAACATCGGCTTGCGCGTGGCGGCGCTGTTGCCCTGTTCGAGCGCAGCGGCGTGCAGGGTCTGGCCCGCCGAGGGGCGCACGAAGTCTGCACCGATATAGCCGAGCTTGCCATTGAGCAGCACGTTGGCATCGCTCGCCGAAGCCTGATCAGGCGCGAAGTTGATCGCCGAGGCGACCTTGCCCGAACCATCCGCCAGCAGGAACAGGCCCGGCGTTTCGGCACCGTTGGTGGTGTCGATGGCGGAGCCGGTCCAAACCGCGCCGCTGATCATGTTGGTGGTGCCGGCAAAAGCGGTGCCGTTGGTGGCTGATGCCTTGTAGGGCGCGTCGGACCGGAACGCGGTTAGGGTGATGCCCGAAGCAGTGTTGTAGGGCAGGGCTTCGGCAGGGTTGAGATACTTGTTGGGGCCGGTCATGCCGGCGGAGTTGCACACTGCGGCCAGGTGCCGCGTGAAGATGTCGGTGGTGCCTGACTTGTCGAGACGGCCGACAAGGCGGATCGGCACGCCATCGCTGTTCCAGCGCGTGACGTCGTCCGCCGGGTCCATCAGCGAGACTGCCCGAGTGCCCTTGCGCAGGTTCAGCGCCTTGATCTTGGGATCGTTCCAGTTGGTGATGTAGCCGTTGAAGATGCCGCAATAGATGTTCTTCGACATGCGCAGACCGCCGATCACGGTGCCCTTTACCGTCACCGGCGCCATCACGTTGAAGGACAGGTCCTTGTTTTCAGCGACCTTGTGGCCATAGACCGGGTTGTAGGCGACTGCGACGGGCAGCACGTAAAGCGGAAACTGGATCGCCGCGCCGGCCTTTTTGGCGCCAACAGCGCTGGCGTTGAAGGTATCGAGATCGGACTGCGCCAGCGGCGAATCCGACATGATGAAGTGCGGGTTGGTCCAGGTGGAGCCGAACGCGGACGGGAATATCTTGCCCGCGCTGCCATCGAAGAAGGACGAGGCGTCGATGTTCCTGAGCGCGGTCTTGCCGCCACCCGAGCCGGTGGAGATGTAGCGGCCGGTGATCTGCTTCTGGATCGTGCGCTTGGCGCAGTTGAAGGAGCCATCGTTGCCGGGATAGGCGCCTTCGGATACCGTGGCGGTGGTGCCGTCGTTCTTGCCGACCTGTTCGAAGCCGCCGACGCAGTTCAGTTCACGCGGAAGCACGACAGCCACCGACGATGCGCCCATGCCGTGCAGTTCGGCTTCGGGAAAGATGACCTGGGCCTGCGCTCCAGTACCGGTGAACGCGGCAACCGCGGTCGCTACCATCAAGGTGTTCTTGCTGCTGATCATTGGAAGGTCCTCCATGGCGAGCATACGCCAACGCCCATTTCGCCATCGCGTGCGGGCTGGAGAGATGATCCAATGGTAATGTTACAAGAAAGACTAACTTATGTTATTTGTTACAGGCGATGGCTTCAACTCGCGCAAAAGCGTAAGCGATCCGTAGTAATCCCTATCGCATGCCAAATTTGAAAATACTTTAAAATACTGATTTAAGTATATTTTTAATTGAACTCCAGGCTCGAAGAGCCGTTGTGCACTGTGCTGGTTATCGTCTTGAATCGACAAAGCGCCCTGTGCATGCGGTGCAATGTATCCGCGAATCCAGCGTCATTCGCTCAGATTGCGCCAAACTAAAGTTATCTTGGGCGGTGAAAGGCATACTGGTTGCAACGGGAATTCCAACGGGAATTCAACGGGAATTCAACGGGAATTCCGGGGACAGTATACCTAACTCTCATCACGCCTCTCCCCCGCGCGGCTTCGGTCCGGGTCTTGCAGGGGTGAGCCTGCGTCCGCATTCGGCCTCCTGCCGGGCGATCCACTCTTCGGCGCCCAGCAGCCGCCCTTTTCGCAGGCGCGCTTCGATCGCGTCCGCCACGGCTTCGCCCGCGGTATCGAGCCCGCCCGCCTCAAGCCCCCGGGCCAGCATCGCCCGCCAATTGGGAACATGCGCGCCAAGCGCGGCGATGTCGGTCAGCGGATCGTCCGCCGCCCGCCGCCCGGCGATGTGGCTGCGCGCGCTGGACCAGCGCCAGTCCTGCGCCGCGCCCACCATCCCTCCGCGAATTCCGGGACGGTATACCCAACTCTTGAAGCGGTAGGGGCCGGGTAGGGAGCGCCCGGTGAAGATGCGGCCTAGAACGTGACCCTTGCGCCCAGCTGGAGGGAGCGGGGGGCGCCGGGGGCGTAGAAGGTGGAGTGGCGCAAGGGGCTTTCGCCATCGGTTTCAGACTGGCCGAAGGGCGTGGCGACGAACAGACCAGCGGCATCGAAGGCCGTGGCGCCGAGTTGGGCGGCGGTGGCATAGCGCAGGTCGAACAGGTTGCGGAGGGTGGCGAAGACGGTGAGCGCGGGCCTGGGCTGCAGATCAAGCCCGAGATTGAACAGGGCATAGCCGGAGGTCTTGCCCGGGCCGAGGTAATGGACGCCATCGGGCTGATGACGGTTGTTCTCGTTGCCGCGCGCATAGACGCCCGAGGTTGCCACCATGTCCATCCGCAGGATGGCCTGCCGGATGGGGCTCCATTGCGCGGCCGCCTTGAACAGGTGACGGGGGATCAGGGGAATCCGGTTTCCCGCAACGATCGGAATGTTGCCTTCGAGACCCGCAGCCGGGGCATCGCTTGACGAATTGGCCGATCCGCCCACGATTTCGCCCGAGCGGTAGGTGGCATCGAGGAGGGTGTAGCTGCCGGTCAGCGAAAGCGGGCCGAACTGGAGAGCGGCTTCCAGTTCGATGCCCTGGCGGCGCGTCTTGCCGAAATTGCGGAAATAGCCGTAGCCGGAGGGATTGTCGGTGACGAACAGGATATCGTCTGCGGCGTCGGTGTGGAAGAGATTGGCGCGCAAGGTCCAGTTGCGGCCCTGTGCCGACAGGCGCAGATCGAGCGTGCCGGCCACGACCTGCCGCAAGGGCGGATCGCCCGCAAGCGCATTGGGCAGGCGGCAGGGGCTCTCCGGATCGGAGCAGCCAAGTTCGACCGCCGAGGGCGTGCGCGATGCCTTTGACCAGGTCAGCGCGAGGGTGGTGGCTGGCGATGGCTGCCAGGACAGCCCGACCGAAGGATTGAGGCGACTGAACACGGGATCACTGTCGAGCGAGCCGGTTCCGCCGCCGGGCGTGATCCGATCCCGGTTGTGGAACACGGTGCGATCGAAGCGTGCGGCAAGATCGAACTGCAGCCCCTTGGCGATCTGGGCGCTTTCCAGCGCATAAAGGCCAAGGCTGGAGTTTTGGCTGTGCAGATCGACCCGGGCGTCGAAGGCATCGTCGGACAACTGGCTGCCATCGGCGAAGGCGCCCGGGCCATTGACCGGCACGACCGTGCGATCAGGCAGGAGATAGGCGAACTGCGTGGTCTGCCGGAAAGTGGCGCTGGCGCGGACATAGGCGATGCCGAAGGTGAACTGATGGCTGATGCCCGCGAACTGCATCCTGGCCACGAGCTCGCCCGAAAGCCCCCATTCACCCTGACGGGTGCGGGATCGGTTGGCGAGGCCGTTGCAGGTTTCGTTCGGCTCTGTCCCAAGCTGGACGTTGGCGATGCAGCGCCACTTCGGGAAGGGGGTGTTGCCGGCGCTTTCGCCAGAGGTGGGGAAGCCGGTGTATCCCGCGGCGATCAGCGCGGCCTGTTCCGGCGCTGTCGGCTGATAGGGATCGGAGCCGAGGACGTCATCGTTCACATCGCCATTGAAGGTGGCTGAACGCGTGTGCCGCCAGAAGGCGTTGCCCCGCAGGGTCAGGGCGGGGGAGAGGGTGCGGTTGGCCTTCAGGTTGACCAGCCAGGCGCGTGTCCTGGTTTCATCGGGCGCAGTGTAGATGCTGCGGCGATCCGCAGCGAGCAGGCGCATTTCCTGCAGGCCGTTGCCGTTCAGATCGGTATCGGCAAACAGCCCGGACAGCGCGATATCGCCATTGGTTCCGGCATGGCCCAGCTTGGCGAACGCGCGGGTTGCGCGCGATGGTGAAAGCGGACGCCAGCCCTGTTCGCGGAAATGATCGGCAGTGGCGAACCAGTGAAAGGCTCCGGCGGTGTGACCGCCCCAGCTGGCATTCGCGGCAAGGCGGCCAAAGGAGCCGCCGCTGGCCTCCATGCCCAGGCCGGGATCGGTGATGCCATCCCGCGTGTTGATGGTGATGGCGCCGCCAAGCGAATTGCGCCCGAACTGTGGCGACGTACTGCCGACAACGTCAATCCGGGCGATCGCCGAATTGGGGATCAGGTCCCAGTTCACGACTTCGGCAAAGGGCTGGTTGATCCGCACCCCGTCAACAAACACCGAAAGCCCTTGCGGCGTGCCGAAGAGTGGCGAAGCGACAAACCCGCGAAAGGCGATGTCGGGCTGCAGGGGATTGCCCTGAAGCTCGTTGACGGTGATGCCGGGGGCCATACGAAAGAGGTGTTCGCCCAGCCCGGTGGCGCGGGAGGCGGCGAGGTCGCTGTCACGCGTTTCGATGGTTCCGTCGTCAGGTCCGAGCGGGGTTGCGGTGACAACGATCTGGCCCGCAACGACTTCCTGCGCGCAACCGGCTTTGGGAACCGCGCACAAGGCGCCTGCAAGGGCGGAAAGGAGTGCGATGCGCTGCATCGTTTGGCCCTAACATCCGGTCAGGCCGGATCAAGATCACGGTTCATCCTGATAACCAAAGGCAGCGCACTTAAAGGCCAAACGAGGGCGATCATCCCGGCGAGGAACCACCGGAATGGGCCGATGGCTGCTGCCCCGGGAAGCTCTAGACCAACACCCTTTCAGGGGCGCCGACGTCTTCGAGGTTGGTGGCGGCGTTGATATCCAGCAGCGGTTTGATCAGGCCGTCGCGCAGGTCGTAGACCCAGCCGTGGAGGGTGAGGGGGCGGCCCTGGGCGAAGGCGGCCTGCACGGTGGGCGTCTGCGCGAGATGGAGCAGCTGATCGCGGACGTTGATTTCCACGAGGCGGTTCACCCGCTCGTCGTGATCGTGGAGGCATTCCACCGCGCTGCGGTGATCGTTCAGCACATCGACGACATGGCTGAGCCAATGGCCGACCGGCCCCGAGGGAAGGGTGCCGAGCGAGGCGGCGATGCCGCCGCAGCCATAATGGCCGCAGATCACGATCTCGTTCACGCCGAGGGTCATCACCGCGAAATCGAGCACCGCCATGAGGTTGGCATCGTCAGGCCGCACGAGGTTGGCGATGTTGCGGTGAACGAAGAGGCCGCCGGGCGCGGCCTGGGTGAAGTGATCGGGCTGGACGCGGCTGTCGGAGCAGCCGATCCACAGGAACGCGGGCTTCTGCCCATCCAGGCGACGGGTGAAGAATTCGGGGTCTTCAGCGAGCTGTTCGGCCGCCCAGGCGCGGTTGTGGAGAAGAAGTTGGGGAATTTCCTGCATCGGGGTTCCAGCTTTGGGAGATCAGGTGGCGCGGGCGCGGGTGAGCGGGGCGTGGATGCGCGGGGCAAGGCTGCCGCGGGCATCGCCCTTGATCACCACACGCAGCGACCGGAAGGGCGCCGCCTTCACGAAGGCGTTGATGATGTCGATGTTGTCGGGATCGACATAGTTGGTGGCGGAGAGGTCGATCAGCACGGTGCGCCCGTCGGGGATCGCGGCCAGCGCTTCCTGCAACTGTGCCTTGTGCACGAAGTAGAGGTTGAGACGGGCGCGGACCATCACGTCGTTGCCATGGTGGACCACGGTGACCGCATTCTGGATGTTGCGCCAGATCACGAAGCCAAGGCCCACGGCGAGGCCGATGGCGATGCCGATGAGGAGATCGGTGAACAGGATGGCGGTGATGGTGATGACGAAAGGCGCGAACTGCGACCAGCCTTGCGCATAGCGTTCGACGAACAGTTTCGGCTTGGCGAGCTTCCACCCGGTGGCGATCAGCACGGCGGCGAGGGCCGAAAGCGGGATGAGGTTGAGGACGAAGGGGATCAGCAGCACGCTGGCGAGCAGCCAGACGGCGTGCAGGATGGCCGACATCTGCGACTTGGCACCAGCATCGACGTTGGCCGAGCTGCGCACGATGACCGAGGTGACAGGAATGCCGCCGAGGAAGCCTGCGGCAAGGTTGCCGCAGCCCTGTGCCAGCAGTTCACGGTTCTTGTCGGTGACGCGACGCTGGGGATCGAGCTCGTCGACCGCCTGAACGCTGAGCAGGGATTCGAGACTGGCGACAATGCCGATCGCGGCAGCGGCCGTCCACACGTCTGTCCGCGTGATGGCGCTGAAATCGGGCAGGCGCAGCAGGTCGAAAAAGCCGGCGAGCGAGCCTGCGACCGGCACGGCGACGAGATGGGTGGGGGCGATGGCGAGCGCGGGGACGAAGCGCACGAACAGCGCATTGGCGACCACGCCGAACACCACCACGACCAGCGGGCCGGGCAGGAAGCGCATGGGGCCTTCCTTGGGCCGGGCCTTGTCCCACCAGAACAGGAAGGCGAGGCTGGCGGCCGCGACAATGGCCGCGCCCCACTGGATGTCTTCACGCAAGAAGCGGACGATGCCGAGCAGGGTGTTGCCGCCATCGGCCTGGCCGAAGGCGAAATCACCCATCGGATCACCATCATAGCCGATGGCGTGGGGCACCTGCTTGAGGATCAGGATCAGGCCGATCGCGGCGAGCATGCCGGTGATCACCGACGATGGCACGAATTCGGCGAGGATGCCTGCGCGCAGGAAGGAGAAGCCGATCTGCAGCACGCCGGCAAGGCAGACCGCGAGCAGGAACGCCTCGTAGCTGGCCAGCCCCTCGATCGCGGCGAGGACGATGGCGGTGAGACCGGCGGCGGGGCCGCTGACCGACAGGGGGGAGCGGCTGAGCAGGCCGACGACGAGACCGCCGGCGATCCCCGAGATCAGCCCTGCGAACAGCGGCGCGCCGGATGCAAGGGCGACGCCGAGGCACAGCGGCAGCGCCACCAGCGCGACGACGATCGAGGCGGGAACGTCGGCCCGCCAGTTTGCCAGAAAAGAATCGCGCAGTGCGGGTTGTGTCATGATGCTCTCTGGACATGCAGATGCACTGGCGAACATCGCCAAGCACGCGCTGCGGTCTGGGAAGTGTTCAGCTCGAATACCTGGCGGGAAGTTCGAGGTGAATTTGCGTTTATATCGCCTTATGCGAGTGATTATAGTATTTGACATATCCAACGTTAAGCAAGTTACAAAATGTTTCTGACGGGGGAAGGCGGATGCGTGGGATGGAGGGGCCGGACTGGTGATCCGGCCGTGACGGATGCGGCGCGTTTCACAAATGCACATGCCCTTGGGGCCAGCGCCCGTTGCATCCGGGTCTCTAGATGGTTAGTCAGGCTAACGAACAAACAAGCAGACTTGCAGGATGCCGATAGCGATGACCTCTTCGATCCCCCAGCCGACCGCCGCCGACCTTTCTGCCGAGATTGCGCGCGTGTTCGCGTTGCAGCAGGCGCATCAGTGGGAGGCGAAGGCATCCGGCGCGGAGGTGCGCAAGGAGAAGCTGGCGCGGCTGAAGGCGGCGGTGGAGGCGCATGCCGAGGACATCATCGGCGCGGTGCTGGAAGACACGCGCAAGCCGGTGGGCGAAATCCGCGTGAC
Organism: Novosphingobium cyanobacteriorum; assembly: GCF_029436685.1. Taxonomy (GTDB): domain Bacteria; phylum Pseudomonadota; class Alphaproteobacteria; order Sphingomonadales; family Sphingomonadaceae; genus Novosphingobium; species Novosphingobium cyanobacteriorum. The sequence continues at coordinate 59,168 of NZ_JAROCY010000021.1, read as the reverse complement.
CGAGGTGCTGAACGTGATCGGCAACGTGCAGCGCAACATCGACAATTTGGACGCGTGGATGGCGCCGACCGAGGTGACGCCTTCGCTGAACCCCGCCGATCGCGCGCAGATCATCCATGAAGCGCGGGGCGTGTGCCTGGTGCTGGGGCCGTGGAACTTCCCGCTGGGCCTGGCGCTTGGCCCGGTGGCGGCCGCAGTTGCGGCGGGCAACACCTGCATCGTCAAGCTGACCGACCTGTGCCCGGCGACGGCGCGGATCGCCGCCACGATCATCCGCGAGGCCTTCGACGAAAAGGACGTTGCGCTGTTCGAGGGCGATGTTTCGGTGGCGACGGCGCTGCTGGAGCTGCCGTTCAACCACGTGTTCTTCACCGGCAGCCCGCGCGTGGGCAAGATCGTGATGGCGGCGGCGGCCAGGCACCTGACCAGCGTGACGCTGGAACTGGGCGGCAAGAGCCCGGTGATCGTGGACGACAGCGCCGACATCGGCCAGGTGGCGGCGCAGCTGGCCGCGGCCAAGCAGTTCAACGGCGGGCAGGCCTGCATCAGCCCGGACTATGTGTTCGTGAAGGAGGACAGGAAGGCCGCCCTGGTGGAAGGCTTTGCCGCCAACGTGAAGGCCAACCTCTATGACGGGGCGGGCGCGCTGAAGAAGGACAGCATCGCGCAGGTGGTGAACAAGGCGAACTTCGACCGGGTGAAGGCGATGTTCGACGATGCCGTGGCCAAGGGCGCAACCGTGGCGGTGGGCGGCACCTTCGAGGCCGAGGACCTGACCGTGCACCCGACCATGCTGACCGACGTGACCCCGCAGATGACGATCATGCAGGACGAGATCTTTGCCCCGGTGATCCCGGTGATGACCTATGACACGCTGGACCAGGCGATCGGCTATATCGAGGCGCGCGACAAGCCGCTGGCGCTTTATGTCTACAGCAAGGATGACGCAGTGGTGGACGAGGTGCTGAACCGCACTTCATCCGGCGGGGTGACGGTGAACGGCGTGTTCTCGCACTACCTGGAAAACAACCTGCCGTTCGGCGGGGTGAACACCAGCGGCATGGGCAGCTATCACGGCTACTTCGGCTTCAAGTGCTTCAGCCACGAACGCGCGGTCTATCGGCACCAGTAAGGGCTATTCTGCGGGCGCGGGCGCGGCTTCGGGCAGGACGAGGAATTCGACCGGTTTTGCCCCGAGGTAACGCCGGGCGAGCGCCTGCAGTTCGGTGGCGGTGAAGGCATCGAGCCGGGCGCGGGCGGTGCGGAAGCGATCGATGCGATCGGGCTTCGTCTGCGCGCGGTCAGCCAGGGCGAGCCAGCCGCCGTTGGTCTTGAGCGTGGCGTCGATCCGTTCGCGCATGGGCGCGCGGGCCCGTTCGAGCACATCGGCATCGACCGGGGCGGAGACGAGATCGGCCACGGTCTTGCGGAAGGCCTCGCGCGTGGCGGCGACATCGGCGGCATCGACCGAGGCCTGCAGCGCGAAAGTGCCATAGCCGGTCCACACGCGCGAGAGCGAGGAGGCGGCACCGGGGCTGTAGGCCTTGCCCAGCGCCTCGCGCACCGAATCCAGCACTTCGACCGAAGCGACCTGTTCAAGCAGGCCGAGGCCCATGGTGGTGACCGGATCGGAATCGTCGGTGGTGGGCCAGACCATGCGGACGATGGCCTGATCGGCCTCGCCCTTGTGCCGCAGCACCACAAGGCGGCGGTCGGCGGTGAAGCTGCGCCGGCGCTCGGCGACATAGGGGCGGAAATCGCTTTCGCGCAGGGGCAGTGCGCCGAAGGTCCTGGCGACGAGGGCAATGGCGGCGTCCTCGTCAAGATCGCCGACCATGGCGATTTCAAGCGCACCACGGGCAAGGCGATCGGCCAGATCGGCGCGCAGCCTGGCGAAGGTGAGCTTCTGGTAATCACCCGCAGGTTGCAGGGTGAAGCGCGGATCATTGTCTGACAGCACGCCCGGCTGGCCATTGGCCAGCGCCGATTGCGGGGTGGCGGTGAGACGCGCGAAGTAGTTGGTCATGTTCGCGCGAAAGGGCACCTCGGCTTCGGGCCGGTAGCCGGGATCGCTGATCGTGGCGGCGAGCAGATCGAGCTGCAGTTCAAGATCGCGCGGGGTGGTGGTGACTGTGCCGGTGAACAGATCACCGCTGGGGGCGAAGGGGTTGGAGACCGAGCGGCCCGCGAGGAGCGTCTGCAGATCGTCCTGCGAATGCTTGCCCAGCCCCCCGGCGGGCAGGGTGGAGGCCATCTCCATGGCCAGCGGATTTTCACGCGTATCGAGCATCTCCCCGCCATCGAGCGAATAGCGGATGGAAATGCGGTCCTTGTCGAGATCGGTGTGCTTGAGATTCAGCCGCACGCCATTGGCGAAGCGGACCATGCGGATGCCGAAGGCGGGCTCGCGGCTGTCAGCCACCACGGCGCCGGGCGGGCCGAAATCGGTGTAGGCAAAGGGGCCCTTCACCGGGGTGAAGCGGGTGGCGGTGGTGCGCGCGGCGGCGTTCCATGCCTTGCGCAGCGCGGCGGCGCCGCCTTCGGGCGCGGAGCGGCCCTGGAAGCGCAGCAGCGGGTCCTTGAGCGGCAGCGCCTCGGTCTTCAGCGCGGCGAGCACGCCCTGCGGGGTGATCTGCGCGGCAAAGGCGTTGAAGCGGGCAAGCCCGCTGGCGGGCGTGGTCGGCACCTGATCATCACGCACCAAAGCCAGCGCGGCGGCGACGAGCGCGCCGTTGCTGCGCGTGTCCTGTCCGGCGGCGGCGTTTTCCAGCGCGGTGCGCGTGTTCGCCACCTGCTCGGCGATCTCTTCCGCGGTGAAGCCATCGCGCAACGCCTGGCGCAGCGTGGCGGCGGCGGCGATCAGGCCATTGCGCCAGCCCTTGTCCTCCACATCGACCACAAGGTTGGTGGTGCGGCCGATGCGGAACACGTCACCCGTGCCGAAGCCGGCGCCGCGGAACGGCGGGGCCAACTGGCGGCTGATACGCTGGAAGCGGCGGTTGACCGCGCCATAGCCGATCTGGCGCAGCAGGTTAAGGCGGCGCTGGGCGATCGTGTCGGGCTCATGCAGCCAAGGGCCATGGCGCGAGGCGACGACGCGTTCGGACAGCGCGGGATCGATCCAGATGTCCACCTGCCCTTTAAGGCCCGGTTTCACCACGCCTTCATCGGGGCGCGGGCTTTCGGCGCGGGGCTGCCAGCCTGCGAACTTCGCGCGGATTGCGGCCTCGACGGTATCGGGATCGAAATCGCCGACGACCACCAGAGTCGCCTTTGCCGGCACGTATTCGCGCGCCCAGAACGCGCGAAGCGAGGCCGCGGTGGCGGCGTTGAGGCTTTCCACCGTGCCGATGGGCAGGCGGCGGGGATAGGTGGCATGGGGATAGAGGAAGGCGATCTGGTCCTTCAGGTTGTTGAGGTCCAGCCCCTGCCGGTCGCGCAGTTCCGACAGCACGACGCCGCGTTCGCGCGCCACGGCTTCGGGCGTGAAGCTGAGCTCGCCCGCGGTTTCGCGCATCAGCATCAGCGCGGTATCGAGCAGGGCGGGATCGTTGCGTGGCAGGTCCAGCTGGTAAAGCGTCTGTTCGAACGAAGTCTGCGCGTTGGTGTCAGCCCCGAAGGCAAGGCCGTTGCGTTCAAGCAGCCTGACCATCTCGCCTTCGGGAACATGGGTGCTGCCGTTGAAGGCCATGTGCTCCACGAAATGGGCATAGCCGCGCTCGGCCTCGGTCTCGTTCAGCGATCCGGCGGCGATGTCCATGCGCACCTGCGCGGTGCCCGCCGGCGTGGCGTTGCGCCGGATGATGAAGCGCATGCCGTTGTCCAGCTTGCCAAAGCGGAAGGCGGGATCGGGTGCGAGATCGCTGCGCTGGAAGGCCCAGTCGACGGCAGGAGGAGCGGATGCGCGCGGCGGCTGCACGTGGGCGGTGCAGGCGGCAAGAGACAGGGCGGCGATGAAGGGCAGGATACGGCGCATGGTCAGCCGCCTTGTGCCCGCGCGCGCTGCAGGGCGCAACGGCCCTGCCTGCCATTGACCGGATCGGTTCGAAGATCGCTTGCCCGGCTGTCCATCATGGCTATGGTTTGCGGCAATGGATCGCTGCCGAAAGAGGCGGCAGGGGGCGGAGTTTGCCGGGATGGGCGATTTTTCGGGCGGTGCGGGCAATGAAAGCTATACCGGCACGGCAGATCAGGACTTCATCTCCGGCGGGGCTGGCGCCGACACGCTGAAGGGCCTGGCAGGCGACGACTACATTGCTTCGGATGACCGGGCGCCCAACTTCGGCGTCTATTATGGCCGGGCCATCTCGATCGATACCGGAGCCGAGCAGGACACGATCCAGGCGGGCGACGGCGACGACCACATCTATGCCGGATATGGCGACAACGTGGATGGGGGTGGCAACACCGTTTATGGCGATTACCTGTCGATCAGCTTCATGGGCGCCAGTGCGGGCATCACGGTTGATTTTTCGCTGGCGTCGCAAGTCATCGGTGGCGGCACGATCAAGGGCATCGAGAACCTGACCTGGGTGCAGGGCAGCAACTTTGCCGACACGATCTATGCCCGCGACAACGGCACCGGCTATGCCGAATTCAACAAGGTCTATGGCATGGGCGGCAATGACCGCCTCTATGCCGGGTACTACACCAGCGTGATCGACGGGGGTGACGGCGACGATTACATCGACGCGACGGCGAGCCAGTATCTGAGCGAAGTGCATGGCGGCGCGGGCAAGGACACGATCCTGCTGAACAGCGGACAGGGCTGGCCCGTGTTTGGCGAGGATGGCGACGACACGATCACCGCCGGAGGCGAGATCCACGGCGGCAACGGCAACGACACCATCCACGTGAACACCAGCAACTACCCCGGATATGTCTTTGGGGATGCGGGCGACGACGTGATCGAGGCGAGCGAAGCCTCGGTCTCCTATATCTATGGCGGCGACGGCAAGGACACGATCACGGGCGGTGCCTATCGCGATCTGCTCGCCACCGGGAATGGGCCGGCCTGGATCCAGAAGGAAATCTACGACGATACCGACGCGGACAAGGACACGGTGGATGGGGCCGGCGGCAACGATCTGATCGCGGCGGGCATCGGCGACGATGTGGATGGCGGCACGGGCGATGATACCCTGCGCCTGTCGCTGGCCGGGTCTGCCGTGGGCGTGACGGTGACCACCAGTGACATCCTGTCCGGCGTCGGCACGGTGCTGGGCGGGACGATCCGCAATGTGGAGCACCTCCAGTGGCTGGGCGGCTCCAACTATGCCGACAGCTTCGTGGTGCGTGGCACCAACCTGCCCACCACGATCGATGGCGGCGCGGGGGCAGACAGGTTTTCCAGCAACGGGCTTGAAGTGATCCTGCTGGGCGGGGAGGGCAACGACAGGCTTTCCAGCACCGCGGCAGGCGGTTTCTTCGATGGCGGGGCGGGCAAGGATTCGGCGGATTTCAGCCGGGCCAAGGCGGGCGTCACCGTGACCATGGTGGATGGCTATGGCGGGGGCTTCATCGGCGGCAACGCACAGTTGCAGAACGTGGAGAAGGTCACCGGATCGGCCTTTGCCGATACGATGCAGGGTGACAGCCTGGCCAACACCCTGCTGGGCGGAGGCGGCGATGACCAGCTGAACGGCGGAGACGGCAAGGATACCCTTGATGGCGGAGCCGGGGCCGACACCCTGACCGGAGGCCTGGGCAACGACACCTATGTGGTGACCGATGCCCTTGACACGATCGTGGAGGCGGCGGGCGAGGGTGCCGATCTGGTGAAGGCTTCGGTGTCCTATACACTGGCGGCCAATGTCGAGAACCTGACCCTGACCAGCATGGCCGCGATCGATGGTACGGGCAATGCCCAGCGCAACGTGCTGATCGGCAATGGCGCGGCCAACACGCTGTTGGGCTTGGGCGGCAATGACGTGCTGGTGGGCGGCGGCGGGGCCGACCATCTCGACGGCGGGGATGGCAGCGACGTCTATGTGGTGGCGAGCGCGGCGGAATTTGCCGGCGCGGTGATTGCCGACACGGGCGCAGGCGGGATCGACGAACTGCGCTATGCCGCCAGGACGGCTGGCACTTTCACCCTCGTGGCGGGCGGTTCCGGGATCGATGCGGTGGTGATCGGCACGGGCAGCGGTGCAGTGGCCGACCGCACCGGCACTGCGGCCATCAACGTGGACGCATCGGGCTTTGGCAAGGCGATCCGGCTTTATGGCAATGCCGGGGCCAACGTGCTGACCGGCACCGACCTGGCGGACATCATCGACGGCGGCGCGGGCGCCGACGCCATGAAGGGCGGCGCGGGCAGCGACAGCTATAGCGTGGATAACGCGGGAGATGTGGTGACCGAGCTTTCCGGCGGGGGCACCGACACCGTTTTGGCCACGATCGATTACACGCTGGGCGACAACGTGGAGAATCTGACGCTCGATGGATTGGCGCTGAAGGGCACCGGAAACGGCCTGGCCAACACGATCACCGGCAATGGCCTGGCCAATCTGCTGGATGGCGGCGATGGCAACGACACGCTGCTGGGTGGCGACGGAGCCGACAGGCTGACCGGGGGCGCCGGGGCCGACCGCATGGAAGGCGGCAATGGCGATGACACCTATATCACCGCCGGAACGGGCGACACGCTGGTGGAAAACGCCGCCGCCGGCTTTGATCGCGCCTTCGGCGGGGACAGCTTCACGCTGGGCGACAATATCGAAGTCGGATCGCTGACCGGAGCCAATGCGGCCTCGCTCACCGGATCAGGCACCGACAATGTTTTGGGCGGCAACAGCGCGAACAACACCATCAGCGGCGGCGGCGGGGCAGACAGCCTGCTTGGCCATGCCGGCGCGGACACGCTGAACGGCGGAGACGGCGACGATTTCCTGTTCGGCGGGCAGGGGATCGACACGATGACCGGGGGCGCGGGCAAGGACCAGTTCGTGATCTCCACGGGGTTCGGCCAGAACGCGGACAAGATCACCGACTTCGTTTCCGGCACCGACAAGATCATGGTGGTGAACGACTATGTCTCCGGATACCTGCTGGCGGGGGGGCTTGCCTTCGGCACCAGCGCCAGGGACGAGGACGATATCGCCATCTATGACAGGGGCAGCGGCCAGCTGTGGGTGGATTACGACGCCAACGGGCCGCAGGCGAAGGTGCTGCTGGCCACGTTCACCCCGGGCACGAACATCGTGGCGAGCGATTTCCTGCTGATCGATACGCCTTCGTTCAACTACCAGATCGCGCAGTTGGAGAACGTGCTGGTGCTCTGAATCCAAAGTCAGATCATGTAACTAACTGACGTAAATAGAACTTCGCCAATGCAGCCGGTGGCGGGGCAGGCTGCCGATTAACCGAAGCCTAAACGCCATTTCGCGCATGTGCCTATGTGCACGGTAGGACAGCTAGAGGCAGTACGCTGCTATCGACACCCTTGCCGGGGATTATGTCCGGTGTGTCAAGAGGGTCGACACCGATGCTTTCGTGGTATGAAAAAGAACTGCCAATAAGGCAGAAACTGTTTGCCGTATTCGGCTTCATGGCCGCGCTTACCTGCCTGTGCCTGGCCACGGTGATCGGCCAGCATTTCTATATCGAATCCGCCATGGGGGCCGGAGTGGACCAGTCGACGCGCGATGCGGTCGATACTGCGCTCAACTGGTCGATTGGCGTCTATGTGGCTTGTTCCGGCGCGGGCCTGTTTGCCGCCTATTTGTGTTCGCGCTCCATCGCCGATCCCTATGTCGAGACGGTGGTGCGCATGGAAGCGCTGGCGGACGGCGATCTCGACAGCCCGGTGCGGTTCACCGACTACAAGGATTGCGTGGGCCGGATGACCAAGGCCATGGCGGTGTTTGCCGAGAACGCCAAGCGGGTGGAAACCTCGACCAAGGCCGAGCAGGAAGTTGTGGGCGCGCTGCGAGCCGCACTGGGCCGGCTGGCGGAAAACGATCTGAGCCAGGATATCAGCCAGCCGTTTCCGCCCGAATACGAACAGCTGCGCAGCGACTTCAACCGTGCGATCGGGGGACTGCGCGTCGCCATCGCGCAGGTGGTGGAAACCGCGATGCAGATCCGCGTGAGCGCCGACGAGATTCGCCATGCGAGCGAGGACCTGGCCGGGCGCACCGAGCAGCAGGCGGGCTCGATCGAGCAGTCGACCGTCGCGCTGGGCCGGGTGAACACCGGCGTGCACGAGAATGCGGGCAGCGCCAAGGACGCCAGCGAAACCGTGCGCCGCGTGCATGGCGAGGCCAGCGAAGGCGGCGCGGTGGTGAAGCGTGCGGTCGAGGCGATGAGCGCGATCCATCAGTCTTCGCAGGAAATCTCGCAGATCGTCGGCGTGATCGACGGCATCGCCTTCCAGACCAACCTGCTGGCGCTGAACGCCGGGGTTGAGGCTGCCCGCGCGGGCGAGGCGGGCAAGGGCTTTGCCGTGGTGGCCACCGAAGTGCGCGCGCTGGCGCAGCGCAGCGCCGATGCCGCACAGGAAATCAAGACTCTGATCAGCACCAGCACCGGGCAGGTGGACGCCGGCGTGGAACTGGTGGCCAAGACGGGCGAGGCGCTGAAGCATATCGTGGACCGCATCGCCACGGTGGAAACCAGCGTGCTCGACATTTCGACCAAGGCAAGCCAGCAGGCGGAAAACCTGCAGGATGTGAACGCCGCGATCGGATCGATCGAACGCAACACCCAGCAGAACGCCGCGATGGTGGAAGAAACTGCCGCTTCCGCACACGGTCTTTCCGAACAGGGGCAGCGGCTGGCGGAGCTGGTTCAGGTGTTCAGGACCGGGCACAATCCGGGGAACATGCAGGCACCGGCAAGGTCGGTTGCAGCGAACGCCGCGTCCACGCCTGCGCCGATCGCCACGCGCAGCGCGCCGCGCACCGGACATGTTCCGGCCAAGGCTTCCCCGGCGATGCCTGCCGTTTCAGGCAACCTGGCCCTGGCTGTGGACGACTGGTCGGAGTTCTGAACAGAAGCTCAGGCCCTGGTGGCCATTCCCATGCAAGAAGGGCCCGGAAGCGATGCGCTTCCGGGCCCTTTTCTTTGGCAGACGAGGCTGCTTACTTCTTGCTGCGCAGCTTGCGGTGCGCGCCGAGGTCCAGCACTTCGGAAGGACCGCCGTCGTTTTCCAGCAGGCCGAGGCGACGGGCCACTTCCTGATAGGCCTCTTCCTCGCCACCCAGATCGCGGCGGAAGCGGTCCTTGTCGAGCTTTTCGCCGGTGACCATGTCCCACAGGCGGCAGCCATCGGGGCTGATCTCGTCGGCCAGGATCACCCGGCTGTAGTCGCCATCCCAGATGCGGCCGAATTCCAGCTTGAAGTCCACCAGGCGGATGTTGATCGCGGCGAACATGCCGACCATGAAGTCGTTGACGCGGATCGCCATGCTGGAGATGTCCTGCATCTCCTCGTTGGTGGCCCAGCCGAAGCAGGCGATGTGCTCTTCGGCGATCATCGGATCACCCAGCGCATCGTCCTTGTAGTAATATTCGATCAGCGTGTGCGGCAGCGGCTCGCCCTCTGGGATGCCGAGGCGCTTGCTGATCGAGCCGGCGGCCACGTTGCGCACCACCACCTCGATCGGGATGATCTCCACCTGGCGCACCAGCTGTTCGCGCATGTTCAGGCGGCGGATGAAGTGCGTGGGGATGCCGATGTGGGCGAGACGCGTGAACACGTACTCGCTGATGCGGTTGTTGATCACGCCCTTGCCGTTGATCGTGCCGCGCTTCTGCGCGTTGAAGGCGGTCGCGTCATCCTTGAAGTACTGGATGAGCGTGCCGGGCTCGGGGCCCTCGTAGAGGATCTTGGCCTTGCCTTCATAGATTTGGCGGCGACGGGACATGGGCGATTCTTCCTGTGCGGCTCCGCGTGCACGATAAGCGCCTCGCGGCAAATCAAAAACCCCGGCGGGACGAGGCGGGACAGAAGTCTGCCGCATCGCGGATGCCGGGGCTGCGGGGCCTGCCCATAAGCGAAATTGCCCGGGAGTGCAATTGCAGCATGACTTTTCGACAAAGTGGAACGTTCCGGACGATCTTATCCCTCTGATCAGAAATGTGGCAACAGGGGTACAAGGCCTTCATTGCCGCACACGAAGCGAAAGGATGATCCCACGATGAGCAAGGTCCTCGTTCTCTATTACTCGAGCTATGGCCATGTCGAAACCATGGCCCACGCCATTGCCGAAGGCGCACGCAGCGCCGGCGCGCAGGTGGACGTGAAGCGCGTGCCCGAAACCGCCCCGCTGGAAGTGGCGCAGAACGCGCACTTCAAGCTGGACCAGTCCGCCCCGGTCGCCACCGTGGCCGAGCTGGAAAACTATGACGCGATCATCGTCGGCACCGGCACCCGCTTTGGCCGGATGAGCAGCCAGATGGCCGCGTTCCTCGACCAGGCCGGCGGGCTGTGGGCGCGCGGTGCGCTGAACGGCAAGGTGGGCGCCGCCTTCACCAGCACCGCCACCCAGCACGGCGGGCAGGAAGTGACGCTGTTTTCGATCATCACCAACCTGCTGCACTTCGGCATGACGATCGTCGGGCTGGACTATGGCCACGCCGGGCAGATGCGCAATGACGAGGTTGTCGGCGGATCGCCCTATGGCGCCACCACAATCGCCAATGGCGACGGCAGCCGCCAGCCGAGCGAGACCGAGCTGGAAGGCGCGCGCTATCTGGGCAAGCGCGTGGCGGACACGGCCAGCAAGCTGTTCGGGTGACCGGTCTGTAAAAGGCATCGCGCCATGCGCATGGAGCGTGTGGCGCGGGCCATCCGGCTCGGCTAAGAGGCGCTCTCCGATCCCTGAGGAGACGCCGATGAGCCGGGCCGCGACGATTGCACTGCTGGAAGCCTATTACGCCGCGTTCAACGCGGGCGACTGGCAGGGCATGCTCGATTGCCTGGCCGACGACGTGGCGCACGACGTGAACCAGGGCGAGCGCGTGACCGGCAAGGCGAAATTCGCCGAGTTTCTCGGTCACATGGAGCGCTGCTACAAGGAGCGGCTGGAAGACATCGTGATCATGGCCAACGACGAAGGCACGCGCGCGGCGGCCGAATTCGTGGTCCACGGCGCCTACCTTGCCACCGATGAAGGCCTGCCCGAAGCCAACGGACAGACCTATGTGCTGCCGGCGGGCGCGTTCATCGCGGTGGACGGCGGCAAGATCACCCGGCTGACCATGTACTACAACCTGGCCGACTGGACGGCCCAAGTGGTCGGGTGAGAATCACCGTCCGGCCCTTGACCGGAGACGAGATTGCCGGCGCGCTGGACGATCTGGCGGCGCTGCGCATCGCGGTGTTCGCCGCGTTTCCCTATCTCTATGATGGCGATCCGGCCTACGAGGCCGAATACCTGACCGAATATGCCGCCGCGGCGGATGCGGTGCTGGTCGCCGCGTTCGATGGGCCAAGGATTGTCGGCGCCGCCACCGCCGCGCCGATGATGCACCAGAAGGCGGAATTCCGCGCGCCCTTCGAAGCGCGCGGGCTGGACACGGCGCGGCTGTTCTACTTTGGCGAAAGCGTGCTGCTGCCCGATTATCGCGGGCATGGCATCGGCCACGCCTTTTTTGATCATCGCGAGGCGCAGGCACGGGCCTGTGATGCCAATGCCGCCTGTTTTGCGGCGGTGGTGCGGCCTGCCGATCATCCCGCTCGGCCCGAAGGATACACGCCGCTGGATGCGTTCTGGACGCGCAGGGGCTATGCGCCGATTCCCGGCCTGCTGACCGAGCTGGCGTGGAAGGAATGGGGCGAGGCACAGGAGAGCCCGAAGCCGATGCAGTACTGGTTGAAGCAATGGTGAGCTTTCGCGTCGCGGCGGCGCAGTATCCGATCGAGCGGCTGGAAAGCTGGGACGCCTATGTTGCCAAGCTGACGCGCTGGGTGGGTGAAGCGGCCGATGCGGGCGCGAAGCTGGCGGTCTTTCCCGAATATGGCGCAATGGAGCTGGCCAGCCTTGATCCGGCAACGATGGGCGATCTGCAGGGCTCGATCGAGACGGTTTCGGCGCTGCTGCCGCAGGTGGATGCGCTCCATGCCGATCTGGCCGCGCGGACCGGGATGCACATCCTGGCCGCCAGCGCGCCGTGCAGGGCAGCGGATGGCCGCTTTCACAACGCCGCCCGCCTGTTTGCGCCAAATGGCAAGGCGGCCACACAGGACAAGCTGGTGATGACCCGGTTCGAGCGCGAGCAGTGGCATATCGCCGGCGGGGCCGGGCTGAAACTGTTCGAGACGGCGCTGGGCAAGCTCTCCATCGTCACCTGCTATGACAGCGAATTCCCCCTGCTGGCCCGCGCGGCGGTTGAGGCGGGGGCGGAAGTGCTGCTGGTGCCGAGCTGCACCGATACGCTGCACGGATACTGGCGGGTGCGCATCGGCGCGCAGGCGCGCGCGCTGGAAGGGCAATGCTATGCCGTGCATTCGCCCACCGTGGGCACGGCCGAATGGTCGCCAGCCGTGGACGAGAACCGCGGTGCGGCAGGGGTTTACGGGCCGCCCGACGCTCCAAGGAATGGGAGTTGGGGGATGCCGGAGGATGGCGTGCTGGCCGTGGGCGTGGAAGGGCAGGCCCAATGGGTCCTTGCCGAGATCGACACTGCCCACGTTGCGGCCCTGCGCGCCGATGGTGGCGTGCTGAATGCCGCGCACTGGGTTGAACAGCCCGGCGCGTTGCCGCTGCCGCCGGTCGAAGTGGTGGACCTGGGATGAAGCTTGACCCGTTCCTGCTGATCATGCTGGCCACCGTGGCGCTGGCCAGCGTGCTTCCCGCCAGCGGCGCGGGCGCGGTGGCGGTCGATTGGGTGACCACCCTGGCGATCACGCTGCTGTTCTTCCTCCACGGCGTGCGGCTGAAGCGCGAAACGCTGATCGCCGCGGCCAGTGACTGGAAGATCCACCTGCTGATCATGGCCTTCACCTTTGCCCTGTTCCCGCTGCTGGGGCTGGGCATGAAGGCGGCGGTGCCGGGGGCGCTGCCGCCCGCGCTGTGGATCGGCGTGATGTACCTGTGCGCGCTGCCTTCCACGGTGCAGAGCTCGATCGCCTTCACCTCGATCGCGCGGGGCAACGTGGCGGTGGCGGTCTGTGCTGCGGCGTTCTCCAACCTTGCCGGGGTGTTCGTCACGCCGTTCCTGTCCAGCGCATTGCTGGGCACGGCGGGGGGCGTTTCGACCGACCAGGTGGTGAAGATCGCCAGCCAGCTGCTGCTGCCCTTCGTGGTCGGCCACCTGATGCGTCCGCTGCTGGGTGCCTGGGCCGAACGGAACCGCAAGCTGTTGATGTTCACCGATCGCGGCACGGTGGTGCTGGCGGTCTATGCCTCGTTCAGCGCGGCTATCGTCGAAGGGCTTTGGCACAAGGTCGCACCGGGGCAGCTGGCTGTGCTGCTGGCGCTGTGCCTGCTGCTGCTGGCGCTGGTGCTGGGGATTACGATGGGCGTTGCCCGCGCGCTGGGTTATGCCCGGCCCGAGGAGATCGCCATCATGTTCGTGGGATCGAAGAAATCGCTGGCGAGCGGGGTGCCGATGGCCAAGATCATCTTCCCCCCGGCGGTGGCGGGCGCGGTGATCCTGCCGATCATGATCTTCCACCAGGCGCAGCTGATGGCCTGCGCCTCGATCGCGCGGCGCTATGCCGCCAGGGACGGGGATTGAAATGACCACGCGGCGGGCGGTTCTGGCAGGGGGCATGGCGATGGCGGCGATGGGTCTGGCTGGCGGCAGGGCGCGCGCGGCGGGGGCGGCGCGGCCGGTGAAGCCGCTGGTGCTGGGCCATCGCGGCTGCAGCGCGCTGCGCCCCGAACACACGCTGGCCAGCTATGCCAAGGCGATTGCCGACGGGGCCGATTTCATCGAGCCGGACCTCGTCGTCAGCAAGGACGGCGTGCTGGTGGTGCGGCACGAACCCAACATCGCCGAAACCACCGACGTGGCCGACCACAAGCAGTTCGCCGGGCGCAGGACGAAGAAGACCGTCGATGGCGAGGAGCAGGAAGGCTGGTTTGCCGAAGACTTCACCCTGGCCGAACTGAAGACGCTGCGGGCGAAGGAGCGGCTTGGCCCGCTGCGCCCGGAATCGGCCGGTTATGACGGGCAGTTCCAGCTGGTGACGTTCGAGGAAGTGGCCGACTTCGTTGCCGCCGAAGCCGCCGCGTGCGGGCGCACGATTGGCGTGATTCCCGAGATCAAGCATTCCACCTATTTCGCCGCCGCCGGCTTCAACATGGAGAAGCTGTTTGTCGAACGCGTGATGGCCAGCCCCTATCTGCGCCGTGCGCCGTTGGTGGTGCAGTCGTTCGAGATTTCCAACCTCAAGCTGCTGCGTGGCCTGCTGGGTGACTTGCCCAACCTGCAGCTGATGCAGCTGATCGACGAGGATCTGAAGGTTCCGGCGGACGAGGCCAAGGCCGGCGGCAAGACCCCCTATGCCGCGATGCTGACCGAAGAGGGCCTTGCCGGCATCGCCACCTATGCCGATTGGGTGGCGCCGTGGACTCGCCAGATCATCCCGCTGGGCGAGGATGGCAGGCTGGGCGCGGCGACCAGCGTGGTGGCCGATGCGCACCGTGCCGGGCTGCTGGTCGGCTGCTATACCTTCCGCCCCGAAAACCACTTCCTGCCCGCCGATTTTCGCAATGAAGCCGGGGACGCCGCGCGCAACCCCGATGGCAGCGTGGCCGAGATCCGGCGCTACCTTTCCGAAGGGCTGGACGGATTCTTCACCGACGATCCCGCGCTGGGCCGCCGCGCGGTGGATGGGGATGCGCCTGCCTGAGCGCAGGGTGTGGCGTTCCGCAAGCGGTTCCGCTAGGCACCGTGTGATTGCAACGGAAACCGGATTGCCGCCCCCATGGATGCTGCCGAGCAGGTACACCGCAAGTTCCTGGACGCCTTGGACAAGGGCACGCTGCGGCGGCGGAGCAACCTGGGGCTGAAGGACGTGGGCCTTGCGCCCGAACGCGCCGCCGCGCTGCTCCATTCGCAGATGCTCAGCCGCCAGCTCGACCGGCTGAGCCGCAAGCTGCAGGCGCGCGGCGAAGGCTTCTACACCATCGGGTCGAGCGGGCACGAAGGGAACGCCGTGCTGGCCGAGGCGCTGCGGACCGACGACATCGCCTTCCTCCACTATCGCGACGCCGCCTTCCAAATCCACCGCGCCGGCCGCGTGCCGGGCGAGACCCCGGCGTGGGACATGCTGTTGAGCTTTACCGCCAGCGCCGAGGACCCGATCAGTGGCGGCCGGCACAAGGTGCTGGGATCGAAGCGGCTGATGATCCCGCCACAGACCAGCACCATCGCCAGCCATGTGCCCAAGGCGGTGGGCGCGGCCTTTGCCATCGGCATCGCGCGGCGCATGGGCTGGGCAGAAACCACGCTGGCCAGGGACGGCGTGGTGCTGTGCAGCTTTGGCGATGCCAGCGCCAACCATTCCACCGCCGTGGGCGCGATCAACACCGCCTGCTGGGCGGCGTTCCAGGGCACGCCCATGCCCATCGTGTTCCTGTGCGAGGACAACGGCATCGGCATTTCCACCAGCACCCCGCCCGGCTGGATCGAGGCGAATTGGCAGGGCCGCGCCGGCCTGACCTACATCGCCTGCGACGGCAGCGACCTCGTCGAGAGCTACCGCGCCGCGCGTGAGGCGGAGGCCATCGCCCGCCGCCAGCGCAAGCCCGTGTTCCTGCACATGAAGACGGTGCGCCTCTATGGCCATGCCGGCAACGACATCCAGCTCGCCTATCTGCCCAAGGCGCGCATCGAAGCGGACGAGGCGCGCGATCCGCTGCTGGCCAGCGCGGCGCTGCTGATCGAGGAAGGGGTGATGACCGCCGCCGACGTGCGCGCGCAGTACGATGCGATCGAGGCCGGCCTGATGGCCCAGGTGGAACTCGCCATCGCCCGGCCCAAGCTGCCCGATGCCGCGGCGGTGATGGCCAGCATCGTGCCGCCCCGGCGTGAAGGCGCGGAACGCCCCGTGCCCGATGCCCCGGCGCGCGCCGCGCTCTTTGCCGACGATGCCGATGCGATGCAGAAGCCGCAGCACATGGCCAAGCTGATCAGCTGGGCGCTGGCAGACCTGCTGCTGCAATATCCCAACGCCATCGTCTGTGGCGAGGACGTGGGGCCCAAGGGCGGCGTCTATGCCGCCACGCAGAAGCTGCACGCGCGGTTCGGTTCGGCACGGGTGATCAACACGCTGCTGGATGAACAGGCGATCCTCGGCCTCGCCATCGGCGCGGCGCACAACAACCTGCTGCCGATCCCGGAAATCCAGTTCCTCGCCTATGTCCACAATGCCGAGGACCAGATCCGGGGCGAGGCGGCGACGCTCAGCTTCTTTTCCAACGGCCAGTTCACCAACCCGATGGTGGTGCGTATCGCCGGGCTGCCCTATCAGAAGGGGTTCGGCGGGCACTTCCACAATGACAACTCGCTCGCCGTCTTCCGCGATATTCCCGGCGTGGTGCTGGCGGTGCCGAGCAATGGCCGCGATGCGGTTGCCATGCTGCGCGAATGCGTGCGGCTGGCGCACGAGGAACAGCGCGTGGTGGTGTTCGTGGAACCCATCGCGCTTTACATGACGCGAGACCTGCATGAGCCGGGCGACGGCCTGTGGGCCAGCGTCTATCAGCCCCCCGGAACCGGCGAGATCCGTCTGGGCGAGATCGGCGTGGCGGGGGAGGGGACGGACCTTGCCATCGTCACCTATGGAAACGGCTTCCACCTCAGCCTGCAGGCGCAGAAGCTGCTGGCGGAGCAGGGCGTGGCGGTGCGGGTGATCGACCTGCGCTGGCTCGGCCCGGTAAACGACGATGCGGTGATCGCCGCCGTCGCCCCGTGCGCCCGCGTGCTGGTGGTGGACGAATGCCGCATCACCGGCGGCCAGAACGAGGCGCTGATGGCGCTGCTGGCCGAACGCGCGCCCGGCAAGGGTATCGCCCGCATGGCCGCGACCGACAGCTTCATTCCGCTGGCCCGCGCCGCCACCCACACCCTGCCCAGCCGCGACGGCATCGTGGCCAAGGTGCTGGAGATGGTGCGGTGACCCGCGAACGCATCGTCGTCGTCTGCCCCGGGCGCGGCACTTACAATGCGCCCGAGCTTGGCTATCTGGCGCGCCACCATGGCGGGTCCGAATGGCTGGCCCGGTTCGATGCCCTGCGCGCTGTCGGGGGCAAGCCTGCGCTGACCGCACTCGATGGCGCGGCGAAGTTCGACCCCGGGCTGCACCTGCGCGGCGATGTGGCCGCACCGCTGATCCACGCCTGTGCCTACCTCGATTTCCTCGCCATTGACCAGGACCGGTTCGAGATCGTGGCCGTCACCGGCAATTCGATGGGCTGGTACACCGCGCTCGCCTGCGCCGGGGCGGTCAGCGGCGAACACGGCTTTGCCATCGCCGATGCCATGGGCGTCAATTCGCAGGGGCATGAACCTGGCGGACAGGCGGTGCTGGTGCTGGCGGGGGAGGACTGGACCGTCGATCCCGCGCTTGAACGCGCCGTCCATGCCGCCATGGCGCGCCACGGCGTGCTGCCATCGATCCGCCTTGGCGGGATGCTGGTGGTTGCCGGGGCGGAAGCGGCGCTCGATGCGCTGGAGGCGGACCTGCCGCCATTGGCCCGCGCACCGTTGCGCCTTGCCGGGAATGGCCCGTTCCACACCCCGCTGATGCAGCAGAGCGCCGATGCCGCGCGGGCGCAATTGCCGGTGGACTGGTTCGCCCGCCCGCAGGTTCCGCTGATCGACGGGCGCGGGCAGGTGTGGCGGCGTTTCGAGACCGATCCCGCACAGCTGTGGGACTACACCTTCGGCCACCAGATCCTGCAACCCTATGATTTCACTGCCGCCATCCGCGTGGCCCTGCGCGAATTCGCGCCGGACCGGGTTGTGCTGCTGGGGCCGGGTGAGACGCTGGGCGGGGCCATTGCCCAAGTTGTCATCGCCACCAAATGGCTGGACATTTCGTCGCGTAACGACTTCACTGCAAGGCAGGGAGAGGATCCGTACCTGATCGGCATGGGCAGGCCCGTGCAAAGGGAAATCGTGATCCGATGAGTCAGAAGTCCGTGCTGTTCGTGTGCCTGGGGAACATCTGTCGTTCCCCGCTGGCAGAGGCTGCCCTGCGTGCCCAGGCGGTGGCCGCCGGGCTTGCGCTCACCATCGATTCCGCCGGCACCGGCAGCTGGCATGCAGGCAATCCGCCCGATCCGCGCGCCGTGGCCGAGGCGGCACGCCACGGCATCGACATCTCGTCCTACCGTGCGCGGCAGGTGCGCGAAGAGGATTTCACCAGGTTCGGCCAGATCTGGGCACTCGATCAGCAGAACCTGCGCGATCTGCGCAGCATGGCGCCGCGCCGCGTGCTGGCGCAGGTGGGCCTGCTGATGGACCTTGTTCCCGGACGCGAAGGGACTGCGGTGATCGATCCCTACTATGGCGACGAGGAGGATTTCGCCGCCGTGTGGGACGACGTGGACCAGGCCGCGCGATTGCTGGTGGACCGCCTGCAAAGGTGACGCACCTCCGCCATGGCGGAATCAATAGTTTTCAATTACGCGCGGCCTCGCAACAGAACGTGAGAGATTCGCGCGCAGGATCGCGCGCGTGGCATTCAGGAGGGGTTTGAATGACGATCAGCAGCGAAGCGCTGGACATGGCGGCACGGGTGGAGGCATTCGTGCGGGAAACGGTGTTTCCCTATGAAGGCGATCCGCGCCGCGACCACCACGGCGCGCCGACCGATGAACTCGTCATGGAACTGCGCGCGCTTGCGCGTGAGGCCGGGGTGCTCACCCCGCACATCCGCGCCGATGGCAGCCACTTCAACCAGCGCGAAACCGCGGTGATCCTGATCAAGTCGGGCCTGACCCCGCTGGGCATGCTGGCCTGCAACACCCAGGCGCCTGACGAAGGCAACATGTACCTGATCGGCCATGTCGGCAGCCCGGAACTCAAGGAGCGCTTCCTGAAGCCGCTCGTCTCGGGCGAGGCGCGTTCGGCCTTCTTCATGACCGAGCCGGCCGAACTCAATGGTGCGGGCGCCGACCCTTCGATGATGATCACCACCTGCCGCCGCGATGGCAACCACTGGGTGGTCAACGGCAAGAAGTGCTTCATCACCGGGGCCGAGGGCGCCAAGGTGGGCATCATCATGGCCAAGTCGGAAGACCCGGATACGCGGGGCGGCGCCTGCATGTTCCTGGTGGACCTGCCCGATCCGGCGATCACCATCACCGGCGTGCCCAACACGATCGACAGCTCGATGCCCGGCAGCCATGCCGAAATCAGCATCGACAACCTGCGCATTCCCGCAGACCAGATGCTGGGCGATGCCGGCGAAGGCTTCAAGTATGCGCAGATCCGCCTTTCCCCGGCGCGGTTGTCACACTGCATGCGCTGGCTGGGCGGCTGCATCCGTGCGCAGGAAATCGCCAGCGACTATGCCTGCAAGCGCATGGCCTTCGGCAAGCCGCTGATCGACCACGAGGGCGTCGGCTTCATGCTGGCGGAGAACCTGATTGACCTGAAGCAGGCCGAACTGATGATCGATTGGTGCGCTTCGGTTCTCGATACCGGCTCATTGGGCACGGTGGAGAGCAGCATGACCAAGGTCGCCGTGTCCGAAGCGCTGATGCGGGTGGCGGACAAGTGCGTGCAGGTGATGGGCGGCACGGGGGTGACCGACAAGACCATCGTTGAAACCATGTTCCGCGAAATCCGCGCCTTCCGCATCTATGACGGTCCGACCGAGGTCCACAAGTGGAGCCTTGCCAAGAAGATCCGCCGCGACTGGAGGCACGCCAATGCCTGAGACTGCAAAGGTGGACATTGCCGAAGCCAACAAGGGTGCGGGCAAGGTCCGCGTCGCCTTTGACGAGGCGGCGCTGGCCGGGTGGATGGCCGCGAACGTCGAAGGCTTTGCCGGGCCGCTCACCGTCGACCAGTTCAACGGCGGGCAATCCAACCCGACCTATCGCCTGAGCACGCCGGGCCAGCGCTATGTGCTGCGGCGCAAGCCGCCGGGGCAGCTGGTGAAGGGCGCGCACGACGTGCTGCGCGAAGCCCGCGTACAGCAGGGCCTGGCCGGCAGTGCCGTCCCCGTGGCGCGGATCTTTGCGGTGTGCGAGGACGAAGGGGTGATCGGCAGTCCGTTCTATGTAATGGACATGGTCGAAGGCCGGATCATCTGGGACGCGGCCTTTACCGAAGTGCCCAAGGCTGAGCGCGCCGCATATTTCGACGAGATGAACCGCGTGATCGCGGCGCTGCATTCGGTCGATCATGTCGCTGCGGGCCTCGGCGATTATGGCAAGCCGGGCAATTACTTCGCGCGCCAGATCGGCCGCTGGAGCCGCCAGTATCTGGAAGACGAGCTGGCGGGCCGGCTGCCCGACATGGACGCGCTGGTGGAATGGCTGCCCACCGCGATCCCCGAGGGTGACGAGACCACGATCGTCCACGGCGATTTCCGCTGCGACAACATGATCTTCCACCCCACCGAGCCGCGCGTGCTGGCGGTGCTGGACTGGGAGCTATCCACGCTGGGCCACCCGCTGGCGGACTTTGCCTATCACGCGATGATGTATCGCATGCCGGCCGATATCGTGGCGGGGCTGGGCGGGGCGGACCCGGTGCCGCTCGGCCTGCCGACCGAGGCAGAGTACATCGCCGCCTACTGCGCCCGCACGGGGCGGGACGGCATCCCCAACTGGGATTTCTACCTCGCGTTCAACTTCTTCCGCCTCGCAGCCATTTTCCATGGCATCAAGGGGCGTGTCGAGCGCGGCACGGCCACCAATGCGCAGGCCAGGGAACGTGCCCAGGCACTGCCCCGTATCGTTGCACTCGCGCGGGAAGCGATGGAGAAATGCCGATGACCAATGTCCTGCTCGCGATCGACAATGGCGTCGCCACGATCACGCTCAATCGCCCGGAACAGGGCAACGGCATCGACATGCCATTGGCCGAAGAACTGCTGGCTGCGAGCGAGGCGGTTTCGGCCGACCCCACGGTGCGTTGCGTGGTGCTGACCGGCGCGGGCCGGATGTTCTGCGTGGGGGGTGACATCGCCGCGTTCTCGGCCGCGGGCGATCAGGCGGGACAGTTCCTGAAGGCGCTGGCGGACAAGCTGCACGAATCCGTGCTGGTGCTGGCCGCCATGGCCAAGCCCTTGATAGTCGTGGTGAATGGCCCCGCCGCCGGTGCGGGCCTGAGCCTTGCCGCAGCGGGCGACGTCGTGCTGGCGAGCGAGGCGGCGCACTTCACCGCCGCCTATACCGCGATCGGCCTGACGCCCGACGGCGGCATGAGCTGGACCCTGCCGCGGCTGGTGGGAATGCGGGTGGCGCAGGAGATGATCCTGACCAACCGGCGGGTTTCCGCTGCCGAGGCGGTGACGCTCGGCCTCATCACCCGCGCGGTTGCGGCCGAAAGTCTGGCGGCGGAAGCTGCGGCGCTGGCGGCGAAGCTGTCCGATGCGCCCATGCGCGCACTGGGCGCCGCACGCTGGCTGCTGGCGGAAGGGCAGACGCACAGCCTGGCGGTGCATCTTGACCTGGAAAGCCAGACGATCGCCAGTGCGGGGGCCGGGCCTGAGGGCAAGGAAGGCGTGGCTGCGTTCCTGGGCAAGCGCAAGCCCGACTTCAGGGGCGTTTGAGGCGGTCTCAACCGCTCTCAAGGCGTTTCAGCCCCCTCTCAGTCGGTCTCAACTTACGCCGATTCCCGCTCTACCAGCGTAGGCGGGAACTGGACCGACTGCGTCTCCTCGCCCGCGATGCGGCGCATCAGCAGATCGACCAGCGCCCTTGCGCCGGCTTCGATATCCTGCCGCACGGTGGTGAGCGGCGGCGTGGCGATCCGCGCCAGCAGGATATCGTCGAAGCCGATCAGCGAAAGGTCACGCGGCACGGAAATGCCGTGTTCCGCAGCGGCGGCGGCGACGTTCATCGCCACGATATCGGACGCGGCAAAGGCCCCGTCCGGCCGGTTGCCGGCGGCGAAATAGGCGCTTGCGGCTTCGAAGGCGGGATCGGGGGTCAGCGGGATCGGGACGATCGAGGTGTTGCGGCGCACCTCGTCAGGCAGGGCGGAGAGAAAACCCGCCTGGCGCGCGGCAAATTCAGGGGCTTCGGGATTTCCGAACCATACCAGATGCCGCCGCCCCCGGGACAGCAGGTGCTGCGCCGCCAGAACGCCACCGGCGGCGTTGTCCGTCCCCACGCTGGTATAGGCATTGGTGGCATCGAAGGCGCCCCACACCACCATCGGGCGGTATCCGGCGGCAGTACGGTTGAGCACCGCGCCCTGATCGGACTGACCAATCACGATCACGCCGTCGGTACGGCCCGAACGGACGAAGTTTTCCAGCCAGTCCTCTCCACTGGGCAGTACGCGGCTGAGCAGCAGGTCATAGCCGCGGTCAGCCAGCATATCCGCCAGATAGCCCAGCATGGCGCTGAAAAAGGGATCCGACAGATGCTGGCCGCGTTCGTGGCCCAGTGGCAGCAGGACGGCGATGGCGCCGGTGCGGCCCAGCCGCAGGTTCTGCGCTGCCACGTTCAGCTTGAAATCGTATTGATCGGCCAGCGCGCGGATTCGATCCCGCGTCGACTGGTTCAGGGTGCCCTTGCCGGTCAACGCGCGCGACACGGTGGAAACCGAAACCCCCGCCATGCGCGCCAGGTCCGCAATGCTGCGCACCGTGGTCTTTTGCCCCTCCATCACCCCTGCAACCCTCTGCCTTTGCCCTATCCTGGCGTCGCCTTCTTCCCTGCAAGGCTTTGCGCTTTTGCGGGTGACGGATTGCCAATCAAAATGGACGTAACACGAAAATTGGTTGATGCACCAACAGGATGAACGAAAGCGGTTTTTATCGCAATCGGGTTCGGATCAAATGGCCATCCCGGCGCGGCCCGCCAGCTCATTGACGTATTGCCAGGCGACCCGGCCAGACCGCCCGCCGCGCCGCTTGGACCATTCCAGCGCATCGCCTTCATCGAAGGTCAGTCCGAAGTGCGTGGCATAGCCGGCGATGATCGCCAGGTAATCATCCTGCGAGCAGTTGTGGAAGCCGATCGACAGGCCAAAGCGATCGGCCAGCGCCAGCCGATCATCCACCGCATCGCGCGGGTTGATCGGATCATCCTGTTCCGCGGCGTGCCGTTCAACGATGGCGCGGCGATTGGAGGTAACGGCAAGGCGCACGTTGGCGGGCCGCGCCTCAACCCCGCCTTCCAGCCATGAGCGCAGCGCACGGGCGGCGGCGGCATCACCAGCGTCGAAGCCGAGATCATCGAGGAAGACGAGGAAACGCCGGTCGACCTGCCCGAGATCATGAAACAGATCGGCCAGCGCGGCATCGGGCGAGGCCTGTACCAGCGCGATCGAGCCGGGCCGTTCGGCCTGCGCCGCGCGCACCGCGGCGCGCAGCAGCGCCGATTTGCCCATGCCGCGCGATCCCCACAGCAGCATGTCATGCGCCGCGGCCCCGCGAGCCAGGCGGGCGACATTTTCAACCACCAGCGCCTTCTGCGCATCGATCCCCTGCATCAGGGGCAGCGCCGGCGCATCGAGCCGCGCGATTCCTCGCACCCGGCCGCCGGAAACGACATAGGCGGGATGCGCGCCCCAGTCTGCTTCGGCAGCGGCAGGCGGAGCGAGCCGTTCAAGCGCGGCGGCAAGGCGGGCGAGCGGATCAGTCTGGTCGGTCATGCGCCGGGCTGCAGCATGCGGGGCGGGGTGGTGTCAAGGAACGGGGCGCGGGATAGCCCTCTGGCCCGCCCTGCGGGCGATCCACGGCCCCGTTCGTGCTTTGCGAAAACGGGCAGGAACCGGCCCGCACAAACGTTTGCAAGAGGCCTGTTGTGGGGTATTAGGACGAACAACGGCGGCGATGTTGGACATCGTGCGTTGAAGCCTGGAACGCAGGCCGGAGGATGCGAGGACGTATGACGCAGGGGCGGTTGATCGGGGCGGTGGAGGCCGGGGGCACCAAGTTCGTGCTGGCGCTGGCGCGTGAGGACGGGACGATCCTGATGCGCGAGCGCATTGCCACCGAGACGCCGGCAACCTGTTTTCCGGCGATGGCTGCGTTCTTTGACGCGGCGCAGGACGCGCACGGGCGCATCGATGCGTTCGGCGTGGCGAGCTTTGGCCCGATCGACATCGATCCGGCATCGCCCGCCTATGGCACCTTTACCACCACGCCCAAGCCGGGCTGGGCCGGGGCGCGGTTTCATGACGTGCTGGGCCGCTTTGGCGCGCCGATCGTGGTGGACACCGATGTGAACGGCGCTGCGATGGGCGAATGGATGGCGGGGGCGGGGCAGGGGTGCGATACCGTGGCCTATACCACGGTGGGTACCGGCATCGGTACCGGCGTGGTCAACCGGGGCCGTTCGCTGCTGGGCTTTTCCCATTACGAGAGCGGGCACATCCTGCCGCCGCATGACCGCGCCGCCGATCCATTTGGGGGGGCGTGTCCCTACCACGGGGATTGCTTGGAAGGGCTGGCCTGCGGGCCTGCCATTGAGAAGCGCTGGGGCAGGAGCCTGGACCAGCTGGGCACGGCGGAAGTGGAACTGGTGGCGGGCTATATCGCGCATCTGGCGGCCACGCTGGTGCTGCTGCACATGCCCGACCGGCTGATCTTCGGCGGCGGGGTGATGAAGGCGCCGGGCCTGATCGAGGCGGTGCGGCGGCAGACCGAGGCGAAGCTGGGAGGGTATGTAAAACACCCGCGGCTCGATGCCGGGCTGGAGCGCTACATCGTGCTGCCGGGGTTGGGCGACGATGCCGGGATCACCGGGGCGATTGCGCTGGGCCAGAAGATCTTGGGGATCGGCGCGCTGCGGCAGGGATGACATCGAAGGCGATGGTCATGCGTTCGCCGTCCGCGAATGGGGCGGTGCCGTGCCACATGGTGGAAGGGAACAGCGCCAGCGTGCCGGGCGCAGGCTCCACCGCGCCATAGGATGACAGCGCCAGGCCGAGTTCGGGCGGGGGCGTGCCGAACTGCAGATGCCCGGCGGGCGCGGGGCCGCGCTGCCGCTCTGGCGGCACGGTGACGTAGAGCGCGGAGCTGATCCAGCCCATCGGATGGGTATGCGCGGCGTGAAAGCCGTTCGGGCGCAGCCGCACCGACCAGCTGCCCGCAAACAGGAACTGTTCGCGCGGGGCGGCGAGCAGGGGATGCTGCGGATCGGGCGGGGGCAGCGCGGCGATGTAGCGGTTCGCGACCGCTTCGATGGCTATGCGGGTCTTGCGGATCACCGGGTCCAGGCGGAGGAGCAGCGGGCGTTCGGTCTGGGTGCCGCCGCGCACCGACTGTTCATGCCACGGCGCCTGCGCGGTGTGGAGCGTGCGCAGCAGGGTGGCAAGGTCGGCGAGGTCGGCAGCGGTGAGGCCGACGTCATAGGCGCACACGAAGGCCATGTCGCGATCCAGCCAGTGTGCCTGTGCATCGCCGAGCAGCCGCCATGCCAGCGAGAGGTAGGGCCAGAACACGCCCATTGTCGGCTGCCCGCGATGGCGCAGCGCCACGTCGCGTGCGCGTTGCACCTGCCCGCCGCGCAGGAAATGCCGCACGCGGGCAAGATCGAGGCCGGTGTCCTGCTCGTCCTCAAGCAGATCGAACAGGGCAGGGTCGTTTGCGCCTTCGCCGGATTCGCTGCGCCAATAGGCACGGGCAAGGCGGGTGGCGCGGCTTTCGCCAAGATCATGCTCTGCCTGATCCAGCACCTGCCGCGCCTCATCCCAGCGGCGCGCGGTGCAGAGGGTGTGGAACCAGGCATGGCGCAGGCCGGGCTGGCCGGGATGCGCGGCTGCGGCACGGGCGAGGCTGCGGGCGAAATCGGGCTGGCCTGCGGCGGTGCGCAGGTTGGCGAGCGCGCGATGGCCATCGAGCCAGAGCGGGTTGGCCGTCACCACCGCGTCCAGCAATGCTTCGCCGCCAGCGGCATCACCTTCTGCCGCCATGGCCAGGGCAAGGCTGCGCTGAACCTCTGGCCGATCCGGCGCGAGTGCGGCGGCGCGCTGGAAAAGGACGGTGGCGGGGAGCCCCGCCTCGAAGCGCAATTGCGCATGGCCCAGCGCCACCTGCGCATCGGTGGGAGCGAGTGCGGCGGCCCTGCCGATGGCCTCGAGCGCGCTTTCCATCTCCTGCATCTGCCGCGCTGCGATGGCGCGGGCGAGCCAGACGGAAGCGTCCTCAGGCACGCTCCCTCAGCCCCTGGACCCGATGGCCTGGGTGATGAAATCCTCGTGGGTTGGCAGGCGGGCGGCTTCTGCCTGCATCGCGGCGCGCAGCTTGCCCAGCCATTCGCGCCCGTCCACGCCGCGATAGTCGATCAGCGGATCGTTGCCCCGGGGTGTGTTGAACTGGCCGATGTGGACGGCAAGCCAGCTGGGCGGGCCGAACAGATCGGCATCGCGCTGGATCAGGCGGCCGTTGCGGCGGAAATGCTCGATCTTGGTGGCGAGCGTGTCGGGAATGTCCATGGCCGCGCAATAGCGCCACAGCTCGCTGTCGCTGCGCTCGGTCAGCTTGTAGTGCAGGATCAGGAAATCGCGGATGCGCTCGAACTCGTTCACCGCGATGCGGTTGTATTCCTCGATCACCAAGGGATCGAAGCTGCGATCGGGGAACAGGGCGATCAGCTTGGCGATGCCGGCCTGGATCAGGTGGATCGAGGTGGATTCGAGCGGTTCCATGAACCCGCTGGACAGGCCGATGGCGACGACGTTCTTGGTCCAGAAGCTGTTGCGGCGGCCGGTGACGAAGCGCAGCGGGCGCGGATCACCCAAGGCCTTGCCATCGAGGCGCTGGCTCAGCCTGGTCGCCGCGTCGTCATCAGACAGGAACTGGCTGCAATAGACATAGCCATTGCCGGTGCGGTGCTGCAGCGGGATGCGCCATTGCCAGCCGGCTTCCTGCGCGGTGCTGCGGGTATATGGGGTGAGGGGGCCAGCGTTTTCGCAGGACATGGCCGCGGCGCGGTCACAGGGCAGCCAGTGGGTCCAGTCCTGATACCCGGCCTTCAGCGCGCCTTCGATCAGCAGCCCACGAAAGCCCGAGCAATCGACGAACAGGTCGGCATCGAGATCGCGCCCGTCTTCGAGCGTCACCCCGGTGACGAAGCCGGTTTCCCAATGCTGGCGCACGGCCGCCACCTTGCCCTCAACGCGCAAAACGCCGCGCGCTTCGGCATAACTGCGCAGGAAGCGGGCATAGAGCCCGGCATCGAAGTGATAGGCATAGTCGAAGGTGGACAGCACGCTGCGCGGATCGGGCGAGGGCGGGGCGAAGCGGTTCTGCCTGGCCATGGCCCAGGCCATGGAATGATCGCACAGCGGCGCGGTTTCACCCTGTTCGCGCGCGCGCAGCCAATAATGATGCAGGCCCACGGTATCGAACGCGCGGCCATAGGGGCCGAAAGGGTGGAAATAGCGGTGGCCCTGCCGCCCCCAGTTTACGAACTCGATGCCCAGCTTGAACGAGCCCTTGGTCTCGCGCAGGAAATCGCGCTCGTCGATGCCCAGCGTCTGGTTGAAGGCGCGGATCGGCGGGATCGTCGCCTCGCCCACGCCGACGGTGCCGATCTCTTCGGATTCGACCAGGGTGATGGTGCAGCCCTGGCGCAGCGTGTTGGCGAGCGCCGCAGCCGTCATCCACCCGGCAGTGCCGCCGCCGACGATCAGGATGGAACGGATGGCGTGGGGCGACTGGTCCATGGCGTTACCGATAAGCAGGAGAACGGAAGTTTGGAACAGCAAAGGCGGGAACGGCGCCGTGCCGATCCCGCCTTTGCCTTGCGACCCCATGACAGGGCTGGTTTTTCCGGAACGGAGCCCGGGCGGAGGAGGGATCCGCCGGGCTCCGTCGCGGATGGCCGGTCAGAAGCGATAGCGGACCGATGCCGTCATCGTACGACCGAGCATCGCGCTGTTGTCGAGGATCGCCTGGTTCGCGGCCAAGCCGGCGCTGGGACCGACCAGCGCGAGGCTGCCGTTGTTGGCGCGATAGCCAAGGGTGTTGAACAGGTTGTTCACGTTGAACGCCAGTTCCAGCGCATCGGTGGGGCGTACCTTCACATAGCCGTTGACGAAGGTGCGGCCCGGCGCGGTGTAGCCGCCGGAGATCTTGAAGTTCGACTGGCCGCTGGCGGAAAGGCCCAAGGCGGCCTTGCCCATGTCATAGCTGGGCGAGACCAGCCAGGTCCACTGCGGCATGGCCACCGGGGTGGCGCCGGTCTTGGCGTTTTCGGCGTGGGTATAGACCACATAGCCGTTCAGGCCGAAATCGCCGACGTTGACGCTGCCGGAGGCTTCCACGCCATAGGAATGGAAGATCGCGTCGATGAACGGGCTTTCATTGCGGGCCGGCGCGGTGAAGTCGTAGTTGCTCTCCTTCACCTGCGCGCGATAGACGGTCACTTCGGCGCGATAACGCCCGTTGCCGCCGATGCTGCCGCGCTGCTTGAGGCCGACTTCCTGCTGCGTGACATAGTTCACCGACAGATAGCGGCCACCCGTGGTGAGCTGGCCATCGGCGGTGAAGTTGTTGTTGTTGTACAGCATGCGATCGGCATTGAAGCGGCCGCCGCGGCTGACGCGGAGGAACACGCTGGTGTTGCCCGAGACTTCATAGAGTGCGCCGAACGACCAGCTGGCGTAGCTGCGGGTGTAGTTCAGCACGTTCACCGGGGTGGAACCGGTGTTAGAGGTGGGCAGGGTGGCGGTGCCGAGGCCGTCGGTGACGGTGATGGTGCCGCCGGTGACCGGGGCATAGGCGTTGCCTTCGGCCTTCACGCTGTCAAAACGCACGCTGCCATCAAGGTTCAGGCCGCCGAACTGGCCTTCCAGCTGCAGGTAGGGCGCGTTGTCGGTGTAGGTCACGTCATAGGACCGGCCGCCGCAGCATCCGCCCCACTGGTTGTTGAAGCCGGTCAGGCCGTTGGCGGAAAGCTGGTTGCCATCGGCATCGAACAGGTCGAGCGGCACGGGGTTGCCCGACGATTCCAGCGACTGCGTGACGTTGTTGATGCGCCAGTCCATCGAGATGTTCTGCCGCATGAAGAACCAGCCGGCATGGGCGGTGATCTTCGCGCCATCGCCCACGGCGAACTTGCCGTTGAAGGTCAGGTCGTTGGCGAAGGAGCCCACATCGCGCATGGTGGTATAGGCCTGCGCGCTGTTGCTGATGAACGGCGAGGTGTAGAGCTGGCCGGCCTTGGGCCCGGCGGCATAGCGGATCTGCGCGATAGTGCGGCCATCGGCCTGCGTGCCGAAGGCGGCGCCGACGGTCTTGCCGATCAGCGAGGCGGTGTCGAGCTCGCCGGTCCACTGGTTGGCGAACACGCCGCTCATGTCGGTCCAGCGCGCCTTGTTGGTTACGTTGAAGCTGTCGTTGAATTCGTAATGGAACTCACCGCCGATCGAGGTGGCGACAGGGTGGATGCCCTCCATCTTCACCGTGCGCAGGCTGCCATCGGCGTCGAGGATCTGGAAGGTCTGGTTGTAGATCCCGGACGAGGCGTATTTGCGCGCGTCGACACCGTTGAACGTGCTGTAGCCGGTGATCTTGTTGCCCGAGAGGGTGACCAGCGCAGGCATCGAGGTGAAGGTCGGCTCGCGATCGTCCAGCCGCTTGAAGTTCAGGCGGATGTAGCCCTTGCCGTCGGCCAGATCCTTGGTGATGTTGCCCTTGATCTGATAGCCCTTCTGGGCGGTGTAGGGCAGGTGCGTGGGGCCGTTGCCGGTAACGGCGAAGCCACCGACATGGAAGCGCACGGTGTCGCTCAGCTTGCCGCCGTAATCGAAATCGAGGCGGGTCTCGCGATAGTTGAGCGCGGTGGAAATGCCGACTTCGCCGCCTTCCTTCTCACCGGTCTTCGACACGTAGTTTATCACCGCGCCGGGGGCCTGGCTGGAGAAGGTGGAGGCCGAACCGCCGCGCACCGCTTCGACGCGGTCCACGTTGTTGTCAAAGCGCACCCAGTAGTCGTTGTTGCCGAACTGGATGTCGCCGAACAGGGTAACGGGCAGGCCGTCTTCCTGCAGGCCGACATATTCCGAACCGCCGGTGGACACAGGGATGCCGCGCACGCCGATGTTGGCGTTGCCGCCCGGGCCGGCGGTATCCTGCACGTTCAGGCCTGGGATGGTGCGCAGCACTTCGGCCTGCGAACGCGGGGTGAAGTTGGTGACCGCTTCCTGCGAGATCTGCGAAACCGAGATCGAGGACAGGCGGGCCGACTTGTCACCCGCAGCGGCGGTCACGACGATTTCGGAATTGTCGGTGGCGGCACCATCGGCTGCCGCATCCTGCGCCAGCGCCGGGCTGGCCAGCAGCGCGCCGGACAGCGCGAAAACGGAAACGGACGCAGCGAAGGCTGGAAACCTCATAGAACACTCCCCCATGGAACCCGCCCCTTACAATGGGCTTGGTGACGTCCTCTATAGGCTGCTCCACAAACGTTTGCAAACACAAATTGCAAAGGTTTGCTTGGGGCGTCAACCATGCTGAAAGCGGCAGATTCCGGGCCATCTCAAGCGGAATGAAAGGAATGGTCGCCGATAAAGGTTGCAATCGTCTGCTTGCGCCGCTCCGTACGATTCGTAAGGTGGTCTAATGAACGCCGATCCACTGACATCCGAGACAGCGGGAACACCGCGCCGGATTCGCAACATCATTGAACTGGCCGAACTGGCCGGGGTCTCCCCCGGAACGGTTTCACGCGCGCTGACCGGGAAGGGCGCGCTGAGCGAGGCGACGCGTGAGCGGATCAAGGCGCTGGCCAGCGAACACGGCTTTCGCCTGAACCAGATGGCCAGCCGGCTGCGCACGCAGCGTACCGGACTGATCGGGGTGGTGATTCCGCTGGGTCATGCCAGCCGCCAGCACGTGTCCGACCCGTTCTTCATGACGATGTTCGGCGCGCTGGCCGACGAACTGACCGAAACCGGGCACGACATCATGCTGAAGCGCGTGGTGCCCGATGATGCGGACTGGCTGGAGCGGATCGTCGATTCGGGCATGCTCGACGGCACCATCGTGGTTGGTCAGTCCAACCAGCTGGAAGCGATCGACCGCGTGGCGCGGCGGCACCTGCCAGTGGTGGTGTGGGGCAAGGCGGGTTATGCGCACTGCACCGTGGGCGCGGACAACGTGCTTGGCGGAGAACTGGCGGTGCGGCGACTGATCGATACGGGCCGGCGCAGGCTGGCGTTCCTGGGCGATGTGCGCGCGCCGGAGATCGCGGACCGCCTGGTGGGCGCGCTGGCCACCAGCGGCGCAGTGGCGGGAGTGTCGCTGCAGCCTTACGAGGTCTCGCTGTCACAGGACGAGATGCCCGCACAGATCGCCGAGTTCGTTGCGCGGCATGGGCGCGAAGTGGATGGCGTGTTCTGTTCGTCAGACGTGATGGCGATGGTCTGCATCCGCATCCTGCGCGACGCGGGCCTGCGCGTGCCAGAGGACGTGGCCGTGGTCGGCTTCGACAATCTGGCCATCGCCACGCAGACCTCGCCACCGCTGACCACCGTCAACCAGAAGGTGGCCGAAGGCGCGCACCTGATCGTGAAGGCGCTGATGGCGCGGATCGAGGGCGAGGCTGCCCCTTCGCAGGTATTGAAACCCGAGCTTGTGATCCGCGAAAGCGCCTGATCCCATAGCTACCTGTACGGTTGCCGACCCATGACGATGACCGGCAGCACCCCTTCGGTATGCTCCTTGCCGGGAACCGCCAGAACGCCGCCATCGCAGGGCAGGAATCCTGCGGGTTTGGATCAGGCGATCGCGGTCACGCGGTCTCCATCATAGACGAGGCGGAAGGCGGGGGCCACCGTGCCGCCGAAGCGGCCGCGCAGCAGCGCGGGATCGCTGGCAGGATCGCGTCCTTCCAGCCCCCAGTAGTCGATGAAGCTCCACACTTCGTCCTCGCCCGTCACCCACCAGCTGTAGGTCTGGCGCGGTTCGGACGCCGGGTTGGCCACGACGAGGCCATTGCCGTTGACCGGGCGCCATGGCCCGCGCAGCGCATCCGCCACCGCACCATAGATGCCGTTGGGCCCGGCGGGCGATCTGGGCGAGAAGGTGTGGCGCTGGGTTGACCAAAACAGGTAATAGCGCCCGCCACGATGGACGACGACCGGCCGTTCCAGTTCGTTGTTCACGCCCACCGCATCGATCAGCGGGTCTTCAAGCTGCCAGCGGCCATCGGTGAAGGTGGCGAGGCCGACCACGCCATTGTGCGGGTCATCGCTCCACGCCGCGCTGCCTGTGAACAGGATATGCGCGGTGCCGGTTGCGGGATCGCGGAACCACGCCGGATCGCGGAAGCCCTTGATCGTGCCGGGGGCGCCATCGGGGTTTTCCTGCCGATCGAGAATGTAGCGGATGTTGTCTGCCGCCACGATTTCCTCGGGCGCCTGCCAGTTGCCCGGTCCTTCCGCACCGAGCACGCCGTTGCACACGAACAGGCGCTGCTCGACCGAGTAGGGCCCTTCGCGGCGGCCGGCGACGGTGTAGAACAGGTGGACGGTCTGGCCGTCGTCGCGCAGCACGGCGCTGCCCGCCCATTCGCGTGTGCCGGGGTTGAGGCCATCGGGCAGGGCATTGCCATGATCGCGCCAGCCATCATCCCCGCGCGAGATCAGACGGATGCGCGCCTGGACGTGGCGGTCAACCGGATCGGGAAACTGCGGCGCGCTGAGGAAGAACCACCACTGCCGGCGGTGGTGATCAACGGTTCGGCCATCTTCGTGCATCAGCGGCCAGCAATCCCACACGTCGAGCGCGGGCACGAGGGGATGCACGTCTGCCGCGGTGATCAGCGGCAGTTCGGGACGATGGTCGAACGCGGTCGGCCGCCAGCGACTGATACGCGCGGGATCAAAGGCGGGCAGGCTGGGCGCAGGTGTTTGGACGGTCATCGGAACCTTCGTGGCCGCATGCGCGGCGCGGGATCGGAAAGGGAGTTCAGGCGGCTGCTTCGGCCAGGCGCACGGCGCTGGCGCGACCTTCGCGCACCCAGATCACTGCGGCGGCGGCGCAGATCAGGCACAGGCCGCACAGGGTGATCATGTTGCGCGGATCGTTGCCCAGCACACGTTCGTAGACGCCGAGGCCGAGCGAGACGAAGCCGAGGTCAAGCCGGCTCATGACCACCGCGAACAGCAGCATCGGGATGACGATGAACATGTTGAAGATGCCCATGTAGACCCCGGTGCGCGCCGGCGGGATGGCGTTGGAAAGGATGGCGTAGGGGTTGCCCATGATGCTGCCCCAGGCGAGGCCGATGCCGATGGCGGGCAGGAACAGCAGCGCCTTGGTGGAAATGAAGGGCAGCGCGATCATGCCCACGCCGCCGGCCAGCAGGCACAGCGCATGCAGCGGCCCCGGCCCGATCCGCCGGACCAGCGGTACCATGGCGAAGGCGGCGACGAAGGCGATGCCATTGTAGAACGCGGCCACTTCGCCATTGGTCAGCACGGCGCTGTGGAACTCGGGGCTTACCGCATCGGTGCTGCCATAGACGGTGCGTGCGATCGAATAGACCGCATAGGTCCAGTAGCCCGCCATGCCGAACCACTGGAACAGGCTCATCAGGGCAAGCTTGCGCATGGCCAAGGGCATGTCGCGGATCGCTTGCGCGATCTCGGCCAGCGCCGCGCCGAAGCCGCGCGGGGCGGCGGCGATATGGGCGCGCTCATCAACCGTAAGCGGCAGTTCCGGCACGCGCAGCACCGACCACAGGATGGTGGTGAGCGAAAGCACCGCGCCGAGCATGAAGACGACATGGACGGTGTAGGGAATGTTGTGCGCGTCGACCGCGTCCTTGTTCATGCCGAACCCGACGAGGATCGAAGGCGTGAGGAACGCCAGCATCTGGGCGAGGCCGGTGAAGGCGCTCTGCGAGAGGAACCCGGCCTGCCGCTGTGACGGGTTCAGCCGGTCGGAGACATAGGCGCGATAGGGCTCCATGGTGATGTTGTTGCCCGCATCGAGCAGCCACAGCAGCGAGGCGGCCATGAGCAGCGAGGCCGAGAACGGCATGGCCAGCAGGCCCAGCGTGCACAGAATGGCACCGGCGATGAAATAGGGCGTGCGGCGGCCCCAGCGGCTGTCGGTCCGGTCGCTCATCGCGCCGATCAGCGGCTGGATCAGCAGGCCGGTGACCGGCCCTGCCAGGCTGAGCAGCGGCAGCTGCGCCTCGTTCGCGCCAAGGTAGCTGTAGATCGGCCCCATGTTTCCCTGCTGCAGCCCGAAGCTGAACTGCAGGCCCAGGAAGCCGAGATTCATTTCCAGAATGCGCGACAGCGAAAGCTGCGGACGGACCTGCTGCACGTGGCTCTCCCCTTGGCGCTGGGCCTTATGGCCAAGGCTATGGCACATCCGCAACCAGGTTTCAACAAACGATTGCGTTAAAGGGCCAGGATGCGTCCAGGTGTGCAGCGAGGGGGAGACCAGACGGCTTTTCCGGTCGCATAGACAGCGGACCTGCCGGATCGCGGCAATGCAAGTCCATCGACGCGCAGCCGTTGCGCGTCGGTGTCAGTGCAGCTAATCAGAACCTTGATACCAAAACAGCCGGAGAACAAATCGATGCGCCTTGCCACCCTGCGCGATGGAACGCCCGACGGCCGTCTCGTCGTCGTTTCGCCAGATGGCGCGTCCTGTGCACCTGCGCCGGTTCGCACCCTGCAGGAAGCGATCGAGCGCTGGGGCGAGGTGACGCCGCAACTGGCCGCTGTTGCCGCTTTTCCCGACCCGATCGAGCCGATGCAGGTCCTCGCGCCGCTGCCGCGTGCATGGCAGTGGCTGGATGGGTCCGCCTTCCAGAGCCACGGAGACCTGATGGATGCCGTGCTCGGCATTACCAAGCCCAAGACCGATCTGCCCCTGATGTACCAGGGCACTTCGGACCGTTTCTATCCCCCGATCAGCGAGGTCAAGTTTCCCAGCGAGGCGCTCGGCATCGATTTCGAGGGCGAATTCGGCGTGATCGTGGACGAAGTGCCGATGGGCACCAGCGCGGACGATGCCTTGCAGCACATCAAGCTGATCGTGCAGATCAATGACTGGTCGCTGCGCACGCTGGCCGGCCCCGAAATGAAGACCGGGTTCGGGTGGGTGCAGGCCAAGCCCCCGTGCGGCATGGCGCCATTCGCGGTCAGTCCGGACGAACTGGGCGGAGCCTGGCGCAACGGGCGCGTGTGCCTCGATCTCCTCGTGGATTGGAACGGAAAGCGCTTTGGCGCGGCAAATGGCGAACCGATGGGCTTTGGCTTCCATGAACTGATCGCCCATGCCGCACGCACGCGTGATCTGGTCGCCGGGACCATCATCGGTTCGGGCACGGTGTCCAATGCCAACTTTCGCGAGATCGGCTCATCGTGCATCGCCGAGCGCCGGGGCATCGAAGTGCTCGATCTGGGCGAGGCGAAAACCGAGTTCATGCGCTTTGGCGATACCGTGCGCATGGAGGCGGTAGATGCGGCCGGCCGGGCTCCATTCGGCGTGCTCCATCAGACGGTTGTCCGTGGTTGAGGGTGCGCCACCCGCACGCCTTCCACCAGGGCCGTCAATCCAGATATCGATGCGGTGAATGGTTTTTCAGTTGATCAATTCATGCCCATGATTTGCGTTCGATCAACAAATCCATCCCGCATCGCCAGCATTGTGCACCCATGTTTTCGGGAGACAGTGCATGGCGATCATCGGCATCAGGCGGCTGACATGGATGGTGGACGACGTGCCCGCCTGTGTACGCTTCTTCGCGGACTTTGGCCTCACCCTTGTTGAACAAGATAGCACATCCGCCTTGTTCGAGGCGGCTGACGGATCGCAATCGCTGTTCCTGGCCAAGGGCCACCCGCGCCTGCCAAGGCATAGCGCGCAGACCACGCGCGGGGTGCACGAATGCGTCTGGGCGGTGGACAGCGACGAGGGCATGCGCCGGCTGAAGGCCCGGCTTGAACCTGTGGTGACGCTGACCACCGACGACGAGGGCGTGGTCCACTTCACCACGCCGTTCGGGCAGGCCATCGGACTGCAGGTGTGGCAGCCGCGCGCCGTGTTCGGCGCGCCCACGCCGCAGAACACGGTGGGCCACATCTCCCGGCTCAACCAGCCGCGCAAGTGGATCGACCGCGCCGTGCCCAAGCGCACCCATCACTGCGTGTGGACGTTCCCCGACGTGCAGCAGGCGGTGGACTTCTATCGCGACGTGCTGGGTTTCCGCATCACCGACATGCAGAAGGGCTTCGGCGTCTACATGCGCGCCGACGGGGCCTATGAACACCACAACGTGTTCCTGGCCGATGCGCACGCGCCGATGCCGGGCTTCAACGGCACGCTGAAGTTCCACCACGCCAACTGGGAGGTGGAGGACATCGATGAGCTGATGGTCGCCAAGAACTACCTTGACCGGCGGGGATACAGTTATGGTGACTGGAACTGGGGCTTTGGCCGCCACCGGCTGACCTCTGCAGCGTTCTTCTACATTCCCTGCCCGGCCGGCGGCGAGGCGGAATACGGCGCGGACTGCGACTGCGTGGATGACAGCTGGCGCCCGCGCATCTGGGACGGCGCATTCGGCACGGCGATCTACATGACCAACCTGCCCGACTTCATGCGGGGCGAGCCCAATTGGGACGTTGCCTATGCCCGGCCTGACCAGCTTCGATACCATCCCGCAGATCCGATCGCGATGGCCGAAGCCGCCGAATAGCGGGGATCAACCAAACGGAATCAGGTAGAATTCGGTCTCGATCATTTGGTCATGCTCAATGAGCGGAACTCGCTCGGGCTCAGCTTGGCGTGGGCCTTGAACTTGCGGCTGAAGTGGGCGGCATTGCCGAATCCCCACCTGAGGCCGATTTCGAAAACGCTCGATCCGGCGAAAGCCGGGTTGGCCAGATCGCGCTTGCATCCGGCGAGGCGCTCCGTCGAAATGAACTGCCATGCCGTCTGGCCGCTGCCTTCGAACAGCCAGTGCAGGTAACGCAACGAGATGCGATTGGCCACGGCGATGGCTTCAAGCGTCAGATCGGGATCCTGCAGGCGTTGCCGGATCTTGGCCTTGACCGTATCGAGTTGGGCACCCTTGTGACTGATCTGCTCCGGGGTGCCCGACTGGGACGCCACGATCATGGCCACGGCTGCATCCACGAGGGCGTCGTATCGCATGGGATTGTTGGAGTGGTCGATCCTGACCAGGCTTCGCACATAGCCGGCCAGCAAGTCTGAACCGGGCTCGCCCGATTTGATGCAGCGTGGCAGGTTGCGCCACGATTGTGGCAGCCAGTCCTTCAGGCGATTGAGTGGCAGGGCGACCGACACCTTGCTCAGCCGCTCTAGCACGGTGAATTGCATGGTCTGGGTGTTGTCCCAGATGAATATGTCGCCCGGGTGCAGGATCGCCTCCTGTGCGCCCAGCTTCATGTGTTCCTGCCCGGCTTCGACCAGTTGAATGATCAACCGCTCCTGGGGATCGGTCTCCCGCACGATGTCACCGCCTTTGCGCTCTCCCCCGCATGGGTCGCACTGGCAGGAAATGACGTTGAGGCTGCCGAGGCTGCGGGCCCTGATCGTCGCGTCGAAATCCCCGGCGGGCGTTTGCGAAGCCCGCCAATAGCCGAAGGTGGAATTGAGCTGGTCCACCCACGCATCATACCGCCCACGCGGATTGACGTCCTGCGATGACCACGCGTGCACGGCCGCACCATTGTCCATCGGCATTCTCCCTTGCAGGCGCTTCTCAACGGAGCACCCATTTTATCGGGAGAGTGTAACCTCAGTTCCCTGCATCTGGCCAACCCAAACTCATGAATGCGCAAGCGCGCACGTCGCTCTGCACGAATTGCAAAGGCGGGCGTCCTTTTCAGGTCCAGTTCTTGCCACGCGATGTCTGTCCGATGCCCGGATTCAGCGTGTTGGTGGGGTCCAGGGCGCGATAGAACGCCACCACATTCTCTGGCGCGGGGTAGTGATGGCCAAAACTATGTTCGGCCGGGCACATGATGCCTTCTGCGCTGAGCAGGGCGAGCAGCGCCGCTTCGAAGGCGGCTGCATCACTGCCGGGGCGAAGGATGAAGTCGAGGTGGAAGACATGGCAGAGGAAATGCCCGTAGTCCGCGCGGGCCAGCACTTGGCGGGCAAGATCATCGGGTAAGGCGATCTGCCAGTTGGCGCGGTTGCGAGGCAAGGCGCAATCGATCGCGATCAACGCTCCGGCAGCCCTCTCTACTGCAGCGAAGCGGATCGTTGCGCCTGCCGTGGCGAAGCGCAGCCGCTGCAGCGCTGCGGCTTCCTTTGCGGTGCAGGTGTGGATAGCGATGGATTTGCCCCGATCACGGCTGAGGCGCCTGCGTGCTTCGGCAATGCCGTCGTCTGCAACGCTCAACAGCAGAAGGTGTTCGTGCCCGTCCACGATCCGGCGAAGGGCAGCCGGCAGGGGATGGGGAGCCAACCGGCCAACGGCTTGGAACAGCCGGTCTGTCAGTGCCGATCCGAACCGGCGGAGAACCCTGTCGGCCGCAAGCTTCATTGCGAGCAGAAACGGCATGCGCCTTGCCCCCAGGTACTGCACTGCAAGGCAGATATCGTTGCCGTGACTTGCCGCGAGCGTGGCGGCGTTGCGATGCATGTACTCCGCTGTAGTGGGCAAGTGCTGGAACCCGCCGAGTATGTGCCGACGAACTGCGGCGAAGTCGTTCGGGTCATTGGTCGCCAACAGAATGGTTTCGGTTTGGCGCGCGGCGGGGAATGTCTCTGTCCGCACCGCAAAGACGACAACCTTGCCGGCGCTTCCTGATGCGCCGAAATGGCGGCGGCTGTCGGCATTGAAGCGCGCCGGGGTGGGGCGATCGATGTCGCGCACTTCGTGTTCATAGGCACTGCAGCCATCCGCCCGATCCGTTCTGGCGACGAGATCGGGCGGGATGGTGCCCCCATCCAGCAACGCCAGTGCTGCTTCAGGATCATCCGGTAACAGCACGCCCAAACGGTTGACGAGTTCCAGCCGACCGTTTTCATCGACCCGGGCATAGAGTGCATGTCGAGTAAAGGCAGGCCCGCGGCTGACCAGCGCGCCACCTGAATTGTTGCAGATGCCGCCAACGACCGACGCGCCCAGACAAGTCGAGCCGATGACCGAGTGCGGCACCCTGCCATAAGGGGCAAGACGGTCTTCGAGCATGGTCAAGGTGGCCCCAGCCAGGCAAATGGCCTCCTGCCCGTCCAGGATCGGGATGATCCCGTCGATCCGCAACGTGCTGATCAGAACGACGGGCCGGTCATAGCCGCCTGCGGGTGTCGATCCCCCGGTCAGCCCCGTGTTGGCAGCCTGGACGATGATGATGCACCCGGCCGTGACACAGGCCCTTGCGCAATGCCACATTTCGACCAGGCTGCCGGGCCTCACCACCGCAAGGACCGTTCCGCTGCCAGTCCGGTATCCATTGGTGAACGCGCGGGTTGCCGACGGCGCCGTGATGACGTGACCGCGCCCCACAATCGCCCGCAGATGTGCCAGAAGCGCGCGGCCCTGCATGGTCCGGTCCGGTCAACCCTGCGCAGCGAGCCATGCGGATTCAGCGCCGTCCCACGTGACGAGAGCCCTGGTCGGGCCGCCCGGCTCGTCAACGAACTGCAGCGGGCCAAGGAAGGTCATGTAGAACTCGCTATCGACCGGAAAGTTGGTCTTGCCGTGGAAGGCGCTGGTCGCCTCATAGCCATAGGCCGGGGCGTTCACTGTCTCGCCGCCCTCTGCCTCTCCGCCGCGAATCTCCATCCGTCCACGGGTGAGATAGTACTCGCCCGGGCCGATGTGGTGGTGGCTGGCAAATGACGATCCCGCCGGGCAATCGAAGATCGCGGCCCATGAACCCAGTTCGGGCGCCACATTGAGCAGTTTCCATCGGATGCCACCGGTGCTGAGCGCGGCCGGAAAGTCTACCCAAGGCAGGCTCCGGAGTTCCACTGCGCGGCAATTGATCGGGGTAGTCGCGTTCATCGGCTTGTCCTCCACCATGTTGTTCATTGTCGCCACGTCGCTCAAACGGCGCTGGCAAGGCCTTCGGGATTCAGGATCTCGATCCAGTAGCCATCCGGGTCGGCGATGAAGGCGAGGCCCTTCATCCGCCCCTCGTCCGGGCGCTTGACGAAGGTGACGCCCAGTTCACCGAAGCGGCGGCAGGCGTCTTCCACATCGGGAACGGCAATGCCGATATGCCCGAACCCGCGCGGCTCGCTGTTGCCGTCGTGATAGACGGGCGCAGGCTGGCGCTCGGTGCCGTGGTTGTGCGTCAGTTCGAGCACTGCCTTTTGGCGAAAGGCGTAGGCGGTGCGCGCGATCCGTTCTTGAGGAAGGGGCTCATCGTCAGGTCGGACGTAGCCGAGGAAATAGAGCGAGAATGCCGCATCGGGAAAGTCGAGCTGCTGGATCAGGGTCATGCCCAGAACCTGGGTATAGAATTCCAGCGAAGCTTCGGGATCACGGATGCGGAGCATCGTCTGGTTGAAAATGAAGTCGCGGGTCTCAACCGGTGGTGCATTCTGCACGGACAACTCCTGACGAAGCAGCGGGCATGGCCGGATGGCCAGCGTTCGATGCATCAGCACTATCACGCCGTGCCAACACCGCTTTTCCGTGAGTGCCAGAAGCCATGACAGATCATGCAGCATCCATCCCGCCCGGGAGGTTGCACGGAATGCCAATCCTGTTGGCGCTCACGCAAAAGCCCCTGCCTCCGTGCTTCGCTAACCAAGACGGTGAAGCAGAACGCACATCACGACGAGGGGAGAGGCTATGATCGGAGTTATTGGAGGACGACGCAGCGCATTGATGGCCTGTACGGCAATGTCGGTACTGGCAGCGCCATCCCTGGTGGCGGCGCAGACCGTCCAGCCGGCCGAGGACAAGGCCGACGGCGCATATCATGCGGGCGAGATCCTGGTGACCGCACGCAAGCGTTCGGAGACGACGCGCGAGATCCCGGAAACCATCTCGGTGATCGGTGCCGACCAGCTGGAGCGGCAGGAGATAAACAATATCGACAAGGTCGGCCTGCGGGTCACCAACCTGAACCTCAGCACCCGGGCGGACGGCAACCCCAATGTGACCATCCGCGGCGTCGGATCATTCGGCAACACCCAAGGGGTCGGGTTCTTCATCGACGGCGTGCATATCCTGACCGATGCTTCGGCCGAATTTGGCGAGATCGAACGGCTGGAAGTGCTGAAAGGCCCGCAGGGCACACTCTATGGCGGGTCGAACATCGGCGGCGCGATCCGCTTCATCACCAAGCGGCCCCAGCTTGGGGAGTTTTCAGGAAGCACAAAGGCCAGGATCGGCGAGCAGAACATGCGCAACCTGTCGGCCAGCCTGAACGTTCCACTGGGATCTGTGGCTGCCCTGCGCCTGTTCGGCTATCGCAACGAGGATGACGGATTTGTCTATGACAACAACCCCGTCCGCCTGAATGGGCGTTCCAACATTACCGACAGCTACATCTGGCCGGTGCCACTGGTCGGGCCCGGGGTGAACTTCGTGCCCGATTCCGGCAATTCGGCCGAACGCTGGCGCAAGCATCCGAACGAAAAGACAGAATGGGGCGTGCGCGGGGCTCTCTACATCGAACCTTCGGACCGCATGAACATCCTGATCTCGGCGCGCTACAACAAGATCGACACAGGCAATAACAACTGGCGCGCCGACGATCCGGATCTGCTGACCTATTCGCCCGAGCGGCACCTCACGTTCGCGGGGCGTCTGCGTCGCCACACCTTCGGCATAAGTGGCGAGATCAACTACGACCTGGGTGGGGTGAAGCTCAATGCGCTGGTCAGCTATACCGACGCCTTTAGAAAGGACACCACCGATCTCGACGTGTCTTCCGAGGTCGGGTTTGATCTCGTGCGGCCGGAGCCGACCAAGTACTACACCAACGAACTGCGCCTTACCTCGGACACTGATGGGCCGTTCGAATGGATCGTCGGCGGGTACTACTCGGTTTGGAAGAACGACTGGTCCAGCTACGCCAATTTTTATGGAACGACAGACGTCCTTTCCGCAGTGATCCCGCCCTCCGACACGCTCAACATTCTTGACAATATTGTCGGCAATCCGGTCAGTCCCCCCACGTTCGACGAGGAAACCACGGTTCGGGTGCCGTTCCCCTTTGAGAACCGCAAACGCGAGAAGACCCATCTGGCCGGGTTCGGTACTGCCAGCTACAAGTTCGGCCAGTTTGAATTGGGCCTGGGCCTGCGCATCGACAAGTGGACCTATGACACACTGGACCGCAATGCAGGTCTTTACGCAACCGGCATTCCCTATCTCAAGCAGGGTGGCACGGAAGTGATGCCCAAAGCGTCGTTGTCCTATTTCACCAAGGGTGGCACCCATATCTACGCGAACTATGCCAAGGGCTACGAACCTGGCGGCTTCAATCTTTACGACGCGGCAGGCACGCCGAAGCTGAACGCGTTCCGCAAGGAGACCGCAGACAACTATGAAGTCGGATTCAAGACCCAGGCGCTTGACCGGCGGCTCAATTTCAATGCTGCCGTCTATTACATCAAATACAAGGATCGGCAGTTCGAATTGCAACAGCAGATCGCCATCGGCGGCGTGGTCGAGAACATTCTCAACGCGGGCAGTTCTGAACAGTATGGGTTCGAGTTTGACGCAAACTTTCGAGCCAATGACATTCTGACCCTCAGCGCCGGATTCGGCCGGGTCTGGGCCGAGTTCGGGCCGGGCAGTCTGGTAAACGACGTGAACAGCCAGCCCAGCGATGTCAGTGGCAAGACCCCGCCATGGATCTCGGACTACAGCTTCAACCTGGCTGCCGACGTGCGCGTCCCGCTGGGCGGCGACTATGAACTGACCGGTACGGTCGAATACATCGGCAAAGGACCCTACTGGTTCAATCAGGAGAATACAGCGCGGCATCCGGGGTACGAACTCACCAACCTTTCGGTCGGTGTCGAGACCAAGGGTTGGAGCCTGCGCCTGAACGTCGAGAACATGTTCGACACGGGATATTATACGGATGGGTCCATCTGGCCGGGGGACGCCGTTCCAGGCGCCAAGCGCGATGT
The DNA here is from genome assembly GCF_029436685.1 of Novosphingobium cyanobacteriorum. Classification (GTDB taxonomy): domain Bacteria; phylum Pseudomonadota; class Alphaproteobacteria; order Sphingomonadales; family Sphingomonadaceae; genus Novosphingobium; species Novosphingobium cyanobacteriorum. Next base: position 16,024 of record NZ_JAROCY010000021.1, on the reverse strand, counting down.
TGTCATCGGGACATTGGGGCAACCGCGGCTCGTGACGCTGACAGGAACGGTCCGGTTCTGACCTTGCCTCGACTGGGGGGCGTCCCGTGTGAACGCTCCCGGGAGCCGGGGGCAGGATCGTCGGGCTGGGGAGGGGCGACCTGTGAACAAGTCGGCTGCTGCCGCGCCCGCAGGCCAACGTGGATGTGCCTGGACAACAGCGTCTCACGATTGGGCATCTTGCCCGTGCCCCGGCCGCCGACATTCGATCCCTGCTCACGTCAAGACCATGGGATCGGGCCGGCCCCATCATCGATGATCAAGTGGGTGTGATACGCCCAATCCTTCACCGCTCGCTGCACGCCCGCAGGCGCCGGATAGGAAGGCGCAGCCTGATCTGCATTGCGGGAAATGCTCCATTCCGCCCAATCGGAGATCCGAAAGGGGGCAGGGCCCCATGTGCACATGTTCAAGCCTGTCGTTTGGCTCATTCAGTCGCGTTATGGGACTGAAATCAGGTTTGGCCCGTTATCCTTGATCTGAAGTCTGGGGGTAATGCCCGTGAACTGCCCTGCGACGTCGATGGCGGTCAGCGTGTGCTGGCTGGGCTTCACAAGCGTGAACGCACCTCCGCCAGCGAGCACAAACGGCAGGATCAACTGGTCCTGCAGGAACGGCCCGGCGAATGCATTGCCGGCTGCGTAGCCGCTGAGGCGCGAACAGGTCTGCTGCGCGATCCGTTCCGAAGGCACGCCGAGCCTGCCGAAGCCGCTGACGATTTCGGTTACGTTGGCATAGGCGGCTTCGGCCAGCAGGATCACGCCCGGTCCCTGATCCGCCGGCAATTCGCGAAAGGAGAAGGCTTCCTCGGGCCAGTCGGCAAGAGCCTTGCGCGCCTTGTTCACCATGCGCTCGGCCACATCGAAGGGCAGGCCGGTGAAGGCGACTTGCAGGCGACGGTCGAGCAGCGGACCGCGATCGACGCATTCGATCGCAGCCAGCGGCGCGGGTTCGATCTCCACCTCGATCCGCCCGCCGCCGCGCGGGTAGAAGCCGTGGCGGACAAGGTTTGCCGCAATGCGCGGTCCCATGCGGTTGACGATCGGCAGGAAGCAGCGCTCGATGAAATCGAACGGCGGCGCCATCATGTTGTGCGTGCCGCCCTCGATCACCAACCGCGAAGGCGCGGAGGCCAGCGCCAGCGGCATGAGGATCGTCTGCAGGACCAGCCCTGTGCTGCCGGCCGTGCCTACGGCGAAGTGGTATTCACCGGGCACGACCGATCCAGGGCGGAAGGTCAGTTCCGACGATCCAACCATCAGCCCCTCACAGGTGCTGTTCGAAATGGCGCAGGCGGCCTCGACCGCCGTGACGTGCTGGCGCATCAGCCCCGGCCTGGAGCGGCGGGCGCGAATATTGGAGATGCGGAAGGGCTGGCCAGTGACGAGCGACAGCGCGCAGGAATTGCGCACCATCTGCCCTCCGCCTTCGCCTTCCGATCCATCGATATGCAACATTGTCTGAACTCTTATTGGCCGGGGGCCTGCGCAAAGGGATCACCCCTTCACGCAGACCACCTGCTTCAAGGTATGGACGATCTCGACCAGGTCGGCCTGCGCCGCCATGACGGCCTCGATCGGCTTGTAGGCGCGGGGCGTCTCGTCGATCACCCCGGCATCCTTGCGGCATTCCACACCTGCCGTATCAGCGATGTGCTCGTCGAGCGAAACACGGCGCTTTGCCTCGTTGCGGCTCATCACGCGTCCGGCGCCGTGGCTGCAGCTGTGGAAGCTTTCGGCATTGCCCAGCCCGCGCACGATGAAGCTTCTGGCGCCCATCGAGCCGGGGATGATCCCGAGCGTTCCCTTGGCCGCACGCACTGCGCCCTTGCGGGTGACCAGCACGTTTTCGCCGAAGTGGTTCTCGCGCGTCACATAGTTATGATGGCAGTTCACCGCCTCAAGCTCGGCATCGAAGGGCTTGGCGATCACGCCGCGCAGCGCCGCGACGACGTTGGTCATCATCGTGCGCCGGTTCAGTGCGGCGAAATCCTGCGCCCAGCCCACCGCCTCGACGTAATCGTCGAAGTGGTCGGTCCCCTCGGGGAAGTAGGCGAGATCCTCGTCCGGCAGGTTGATGTGCCACTTGCGCATGTCCTGCTTGGCCAGTTCGATGAAGAACGAGCCGATGGCATTGCCCACGCCGCGCGACCCCGAATGGAGCATCACCCAGACCCGCGCTTCCTGATCGAGGCAGAGCTCGATGAAGTGGTTGCCGGTGCCCAGGGTACCCATGTGCACCAGGTTGTTGGTGTTCTTCAGCCGCGGATGCTTGTCGCACAGTTGCTCGAACCGCGCCGCAAGCGTGGCCCAGGCGCTTACGATGCCGGGCGGGGGCGAACCCCAGGACCCGCGATCACGCTGCCCGCGGCCCACCGACCGGCCATGCGGCACGGCCTGTTCGATCGCGAGGCGAATGCCCTCGAGGTTGTCGGGCAGGTCATGCGCCATCAGCGAGGTGCGCGCCGCCATCATGCCGCAGCCGATGTCCACGCCCACGGCCGCGGGGATGACCGCGCCCTTGGTGGGGATCACCGAGCCGACCGTGGCGCCGATGCCGACATGAACATCGGGCATCGCGGCCACATGCCTGAAGACGAACGGCATCTTCGCCGCACGGGCCAATTGCTCGTGCGCCTTGTCGTCCACAGGGACCCCGCGGGTCCACATCTTGATGGGCACTCCGCCCTCGACGTGCCGGAACTCGAAACTGGTGTCGGCCATGGTGGCCCCCTTCCTTTGCAATCATGGTGCCGGCGACGAAGTTTGGCGAGACCTCCTGCACACGCCTGTCGGAGTGTGCTGTGAGATCATCGAACCACCTGGTCCTGACACGGAAACCGATCCGGGTGTGGGGGCGGCCGGCCCATTCCGGCCGCCCCGCTTTCCGGCTGCTTGGTGTCGCGCTGTTCGACCGACGCGACGTGAATGTAATTGCAGGAGGTGTGCCAAAGCTGGCGGCAGTGGCAAAAAACTAAGCGTCGCTCTGATTTTATGTCGATTATTTCTCGCTGCGCCTGGGGCCGGCTGACTGACGGTGAGCAGCGTCTCTATCGACAGGGATAGAAACTTATAATAATGGATAAGAATGAAGCCTGCGGTCGTCATTGGATTCCTCGGCTCCACGCTGGATGCCAGCAAGTTCGGCCCCTCGCGCTGGCTGAAGTGGCGACCAACGGTCAGCCTGGTGATGCATGAGGATCTGCGGGTGGACCGGCTTGTGCTGCTGCACGGCAGGCGCCACCAGCGCTTGGCCGACTATGTAATCACCGACATTGCGGACGTTTCACCCGAAACGCTGGTCGAGCCCCATCTGGTCGAGTTCGACGACGCCTGGGATTTCGAGGAGGTCTACGGCAAGCTGCTCGATTTCGCGCGGGCCTATCCCTTCGACCCGGAGGTGGAGGACTATCTGGTCCACATCACCACCGGCACGCACGTGGCGCAGATCTGCCTGTTCCTACTGACCGAGGCGAATTACCTGCCGGGGAGGCTGCTGCAGACCCAGCCTTCACGCGGGACGGGCGACCCGGTGCCGGGAAGCTGGAACGTGATTGACCTCGATCTGTCACGCTACGATTCCATCGCCACACGGTTCGCTGCAGAGAGTGCCGAGAGCGCATCGTTCCTCAAATCCGGCATCGAGACGCGCAACGAAGCCTTCAACCGCATGATCGACGAGATCGAGCAGGTAGCGGGCCGCAGCCGTGCGCCGATCCTGTTGATGGGGCCGACAGGAGCAGGCAAGAGCCAGTTGGCGCGGCGCATCCATGAACTGAAGAAGCTGAAGCGGCAGGTTGCCGGACCCTTCGTGGAGGTGAACTGCGCAACCCTGCGGGGCGACAGCGCCATGTCGGCGCTGTTTGGCCACCGCAAGGGCGCCTTCACCGGGGCGGCGGCAGATCGGCCCGGTTTGTTGCGCAGCGCCGACGGCGGCGCGCTGTTCCTCGACGAGATCGGCGAACTGGGCCTCGATGAGCAGGCGATGATCCTGCGCGCGGTGGAGGACAAGCGCTTTCTTCCGGTGGGGTCTGACAAGGAAGTAGCCAGCGACTTCCAATTGATCGCCGGGACCAATCGCGACCTCGGGCACGCAGTGCGCGAAGGCACCTTTCGCGATGACCTCTATGCCCGGCTCAACCTGTGGACTTTCACTCTGCCAGGCCTTGCAGAACGGCGCGAGGACATCGAGCCCAACCTCGACTACGAACTGGACCGCCACGCCGAGCGGGAAGGTGAACGCGTGACCTTCAACAGGGAGGCGCGCGAATGCTACATCGCTTTTGCCACGTCGGGTGAGGCGCGATGGAGCGGCAACTTCCGCGATCTGGCGGCCAGCGTAACCCGCATGGCGACTTTCGCGCCCAAGGGCCGGATCGATGCAGCCACTGTATCGGCGGAGATCGAACGGCTGCGTCGGCTGTGGTCGGGCGCGAGCGAAGGCGACGACGGGCTGGCAACCGTGCTGGCGCCGGATGTGCTCGCGGCGATCGACCCGTTCGACCGGGTGCAGCTTTCCTTCGTGGTGACGACCTGCCGACAGAGCGCGTCGCTTTCGCAGGCGGGCCGGACGCTGTTCGCCGCCTCACGTGCGAGGAAGGCATCGAGCAACGATGCGGACCGGCTGCGCAAGTATCTTGCCAGGTTCGGCCTCGATTTTGAGGCGGTTGCCCGATGAAAAGCGGGAGGATGGACCAATTCGACAAGCCCCATACTGCAGACGTCTGCCGCCGCAGGGGCGTTGCCGGTGGCACGCTTTGCTGTAGGATGCCGGGGCAGCCGAGCGGCAGGTGACCATGTTCGATTTCCTGAAGAAGCAGTTCGTCGACATCATCGAGTGGCAGGAGGAACCCGGCCAGCTGGCGTGGCGCGTGCCCTTCGCGGATCAGGAGATCCAGCATGGCGCGCAACTGACTGTGCGTGAGGGGCAGATTGCCGTTTTCGTGAATGAAGGCCGGATCGCGGACTACTTCGGCCCGGGCCTGCACACGCTGGAAACGGCGAACCTGCCGCTGCTTTCCGACCTGATGAACTGGGACAAGGGCTTTCGTTCGCCCTTCAAGTCCGACGTCGTGTTCCTATCGCTGAAAGAGCAGCAGGGGCTGAAATGGGGCACCGCGCAGCCCATCACCGTTCGCGATGCCGAGTTCGGCGCGCTGCGGTTGCGCGCCTTCGGTTCCTATTCCTTCCGCCTGCACGAAGTGGCGCCGTTCGTATCGCGTGTGCTGGGCACCATGGCGGGCGTGACCGTGGTATCGCTGGAACCGCAACTGCGCGCGGCGATCCAGACTGCCATCGCCACCGCGCTTGGGGGAAGCGGCATTGCCTTCCTCGACCTGGCGGCCAACCAGCAGGCCTTGTCCGACAGGATCAAGGTGGAGGTGGACAAGGCATTTGCGCAGTGGGGCCTCACCTGCCTGTCGTTCTACGTCGAAAGCGTCTCGCTGCCAGACGAGGTGCAGGCCCACCTCGACAAAGGCAGTTCGATGCGCGTGCTGGGCGATCTTGGCAGTTACACGCGCTTTCAGGCGGCCGAAGCGATCGAGCAGGCGGCGGGCAATGACGCCGGAATTGCCGGCATCGGCGCGGGCATGGCCGCTGCAACCGCGCTGGGCGGCGCCATGGCCCAGGGTCTTGGCATAACCCCGGCGGCCCAGCCCGGCGCCCCGGCAGAAGACCCGCTGGCGACGATCGAGAAGCTGCATCGGCTGGTGACCATCGGAGCCTTGAGCCAGCAGGAGTTCGAAGCCAAGAAGGCCGAACTGCTCAGCCGGATCCGCTGAGCATAACCGGGGCGGGGGTATGGAGAGCGTGAATTGTCCCTCGTGCGGGGCCCTGCTTGCCCTGCGTGATCCGGGATTGCCCTATTCGACCTGCGGTTACTGCCAGAGCCTGATCCGGCGCAGCAACGGCACGGCCGAAGCCGTGGGAACGGTGGCGAGCCTGCCGCTGGACGTCTCCCCGATCCAGATCGGCACGATGTTCACGATCGAGGGGAGCAGCGCTATCGCGGTCGGCCGGGTGCGCTGGGGCTGGTCGGACGGTTCGTGGAACGAATGGTTCCTGCGCGTCGACGATGGCCGCCACTATTGGCTGGGCGAAGCAATGGGGATGTACATGCTGACCAGCGAGTATCCCGCCGCGCTTGAAGTGCCCGCCATCAGGAACTTTGCGGGAGGCAACCCGATGGCTGTGGCCGCCACCGTGAAGGCAGGGGGCAAATGGTTCCATGCCGTTGATGTCAAGGAAGCGGCATGCCTTGGCAGCGAGGGCGACCTGCCATTTCCGACCTTTGCCGGCAGAACGATGACCAACGCCGATTTCCGCAACGCCGATGGCGATGCCCTTTCGGTTCAGCGGGACGATGACGGCACGACTGTTTGGCTCGGCCATTGGAGCGACCTGGCCGCGCTGCAGCCAAGGAACCTGCGCCGCATAGAAGGCTGGACCGTGCCGGGAGAGCTGGCGTGACGGTGGCCCGGGCGGTCACCTGCCCATCGTGCGGCGGATCGATCGAGATTCGGGCGGCTGGCTATACCGTCACCCTTGCCTGCCGCCATTGCGGGTCCGTGCTCGACGTGGCGCATGAAGACGTCCGGCTGATCACGGCCTACAAGCGTGCGAGCGCAAACTTCGCCATCGAGCTTGGCAGCCGAGGCACCCTGTTGGACATCGAGTGGGAAGCGATCGGCGCGCTGGAGCGTCGCAGCCCCGGCGCGATCTGGCAGGAATACCTGCTGTTCAACCCTTACGCCGGATACCGCTGGCTGGTGCTGGCCGATGGCGAATGGCAGTTCGGCACGCTGCTGCTCGATCGGCCGGAGGGCAGCCTGTCTTCGGTCAAATGGCGCGGGCAGACCTACACGCTCGACGACAGTTCAGAGATCGAGACCACGATCGTCCTTGGCGAATTCTACTGGCGGGTGGCCCGCGGCGACAGCGTGCAATGCAAGACCTTCGCGCGCGGCAGCAGCTACCTTTCCAGCGAGGCCAGCGGAACCGAAGTGACCTGGACCCAACTGGTTCCGATCGACCGGCGCGACGTGGAAGGGCCATTCGTGGTCCGCCAGCGCTACAAGCCGCGGCCGGACCTGCGGGCGATAAGGGAGGGCTACTCAACAGCCCCCGGCATGGACGAGAACGACCTGCCGATGATGTTCCTGGTGGCGTTGGGGGCGCTGTTCATCATCGGGATTCTCCAGAACCTGCTGAGTGGCCCGAGCCAGTGCGTGAGCAACCGCTTCGATGTGGTGGTCGGCGCGGCTGATACGACCCACAAGATCGGCACGATCGACGTGAAGCGACCATGGCAATTCGTCACCATCAAGGCGGACACAGACAAGTTCGACAACCGCTGGGTGGATCTGGACTACAGCCTTGTCGATCGCCGCACGCAGCAGTCGATCGATGCCTATGGCATCGTGGAATACTACGCCGGCACCGACAGCGACGGCCCGTGGACCGAGGGCAGCCATCATGGCGAGACGCTGTTCGCAAGGGTGCCGCGCGGCAGCTACGATGTCTATGTCGATGCCGGATCACACGGTTGGCCGAGTGATCCACGACCAGACACGCTGGACCCCAAGAACCCGTGGAGCGCACCTTCGACCGTATCCGTCTGGCTGGCCGCCTGCACCGGGGGCTACTCCTGGGGCATGTTCTGGACCTTTGCGGTCCTGCTGTTCGGCGTGCCCTGCCTGATCCTGTGGTGGAGGCACCAGGACTGAGATGAGCAAGCGCCTGATCCTGTTCTCCCTCTGGTCCCTTTTCCTGATCGCGATCTCCGGCATCGCGACATGGTATGCCTGGTCACCTTTTGCCGATGACGAACGCCCGACATCGTCCGCCTTTCGCGGTCCCACCCACAAATGATCCCCTTTCGCACGATGGAGTTGTGCCCATGCTGACCCTCGACATCTTTCTCGCCACGGTGCTCTACGCGGGCCTCGGCATCGTGATCTTCATCGTCAGCTTCGTGCTGGTCGACAAGTTGACGCCCGGCGAACTCTGGCGTGAAATCATCGAGCGCAAGAACATGGCGGTGGCGCTGCTGGCCGGGGCAGTCGCCATAGGGATCTCCAACATCATCGCCGCAGCCGTGCATGGGTGATCCTGTTCGGGGGGATGAAGACGGGGCTGAACCGGGCGCACCTGCATCCCTTGCCGTTATCCTGCTGGTTTCGGTGCTGGTGGTCGCCACCTGCGGCCTGATCTACGAATTGCTTGCCGGAACGTTGGCCAGCTACCTGCTGGGTGACAGCGTCACGCAGTTTTCCACCGTGATCGGCAGCTACCTCTTCGCCATGGGCATTGGCAGTTATCTGTCTCGCCATGTCCGGCACAACGAGATCGGCGTGTTCGTGCGCGTCGAGATCCTGATCGCCGCGCTGGGCGGATGGTCGGCGGCGGGGCTGTTCCTGCTGTTCCCGATCGTCGAGGATTTCCGGGTGGCGCTCTATGCGCTGGTGCTGGCGATCGGCATCCTGGTGGGGCTCGAAATCCCGCTGCTGATCCGCATACTGCGCCATCGGTTTGCCTTTCGCGACCTTGTTTCGAACGTCCTGACCTATGATTACATCGGGGCGCTTATAGCTTCATTGCTGTTCCCGCTGGTGCTGGTGCCGTGGCTGGGCATGATCCGCACGGGCTTTGTGTTTGGCCTGGCCAACGTCGGTGTTGCGGTTGCGCTGCTGCTCGCCCTGCGCGGACGCCAGAGCGTTGGCCGCGATCTTGCGGCGGCGCTGATCGTGCTGGCGTCGCTGATCGCAGGCCTCCTTGCCGCAGACCGCATCCAGCGCTGGTCTGAAGTCGCCTTCTATGCCGAACCCGTCGTCTATGCCCGCTCGACGCCCTACCAGCGCATCGTGATCACGCGGCGGGGCGAGGACCTGCGCCTCTACCTCAACGGCAACCTCCAGTTCTCGACGCGCGACGAATACCGCTATCACGAAGCGCTGGTCTGGCCGGTGCTGGGCCGCATTGCCAACCCGAAGCAGGTGCTGATCCTGGGGGGCGGCGATGGCCTTGCCGCGCGCGAAGTGCTGCGTGATCCCCGCGTGTCGAAGGTGACGCTGGTGGATCTCGATCCCGAGATGACGCACCTGTTTCGCGATGTGCCGCAACTGGCGCAGTTGAACCGCCATTCGCTGTCTTCACCAAGGATGCAGGTGATCAATGGCGATGCCTTTCGCTGGGTGAGGGAGGCGAGCGGCCCCTACGATGCGATCCTGATCGACTTTCCCGATCCGACGGAGTTCTCGCTGGGCAAGCTCTATACGGAAAGCTTCTACCGCGAAGTGGCACGCCTGCTTGCCCCTGCAGGCGTTATGACGGTCCAGAGCACTTCGCCTCTCATCGCGCCGCGCTCCTATTGGACGGTGGCGAGCACGCTCGAAGCCGCCGGGCTCTCCGCGCGGGGCTATCACGCCTATGTCCCCAGCTTCGGGGAATGGGGCTTCACCATGGCAGCCCACGCGCCACCCGGCGATACCGTCATCCTTCCCGCAGGGCTTCGCTTCCTGACGCAGGCGAGCGAGCGGGCGATGTTCGATTTTCCGCCGGACATGGCGCGCCGCCCCACGCCGGTGAACCGGCTGGACAACCAGGCGCTGGTGCGCAGCTTTGCCGAGGAATGGGGCCACTACGATGGCTGAGCCCACCCGGCGCGATGCCCTCAAGGCCGGCGCCGTCGGAGCAGGCGCGCTCGCGCTGGGCAGCTGTGCCAAGCCGGCAATGGCCGGAACGCTTGATGGGGCAGACTGGCGGCGAGGCCACATGATCCGTGACGGCAAGTTTCCTGCACCGAACGGCGCCGAGCCGCGTGTCGGCATCCTGATCGCCGGCGGTGGCGTGGCCGGTCTGGCGGCGGCCTGGCGGATGAAGGCTGCGGGCTTCGACGACTTCGTGGTGCTGGAACTTGAGGACAGGGTTGGTGGCAATGCGCGGTCCGGCCGCAACCCGGTGAGTGCCTATCCGCTGGGTGCGCACTATCTGCCCGTCCCCAACAAGGAGGCGGTGGCGCTGCGACGCATGCTGCAGGAGTTCGGCATGATCGTGGGCGAAGAGGGCGGCGCACCAATCTTCGATCCCTACCAGCTCTGCGCCGATCTCGAAGAGCGCCTGTTGTGGCGCGGTGGCTGGCAGGAGGGGCTGTATCCAGCCAGCGGACTGAGCCGCGAGGACGAGATCCAGCGCGATCGCTTCACCCAGGCAATGGCGCAGTTGCGCAATGCAGTTGGCGCGGATGGACGCCCGGCATTTGCGATCCCGCGCGTCTATTCGAGTGCAGATCCGGCCTATACCGCGCTCGACAAAGTCTCGTTTGCGGCATGGCTGGATGATCACGGTTACAGCTCGCCCGTTTTGCGGGCCTATCTCCGTTATTGCTGCCGCGATGACTACGGCACCGAACCGGACGATGTATCGGCCTGGGCCGGGCTGCACTATTTCGCCGCGCGCAGGGGCTGGGCCGCTCGGGGCGATGGTGACCGCGAACTGACCTGGCCCGAAGGGAACGGGCGCCTGGTGTCGCTCCTGCTGGAACAGACCGCTGATCACGTTCGGCCTGCCCACAGCGTGTTCGCCATCGCGCAGCAGGGGGATGAGGCTGTGGTCGATTCCTTCGACCACAAGGCAGGGTCAAGCACCCGCTGGCATGCCTCCTGCGTCATCGTCGCCATGCCGCACTTCGTTGCCGCGCGCGTGGCCCCTGCGCACACCGGCAAGGGCCGGTTTCGATATGCCCCCTGGGTCGTTGCGAATGTCACGGTAAACCGGCACCCGAAGGGGCGCGGCGTCGGCCTTGCATGGGACAACGTTTCGACGGGCAGCGACAGCCTGGGTTATGTGGTGGCCACCCACCAGTCAGCCAGCGGCGGCGATGGCCCCACGGTCCTTACCTGGTATCTACCCCTGTCAAAAGCGTCACCGCCAGAAGCGCGCAAGCTGATGATGACGCGCACGCTCGCCGCGTGGCAGAGGATCATCGAGGACGACCTGCTGACAATGAACCCGGATCTGGCAGGCGCAATCGATCGGATCGACGTCTGGCGCTGGGGCCATGCCATGATCAGCCCGACACCCGGTTTCCTGACCGACCCGGTCCGCACGGCCGCAATCGAGGCCCGGCCACCTGTGCTCTTTGCGCATTCTGACCTTTCGGGCCTTTCGCTGTTTGAAGAAGCGCACTACCGCGGCGTGGTTGCGGCGGAGACCGCCCTTGCTCACCTCGGCCATTCGTTCGAAAGCCTGATCTGACATGGCGCACCTGCCGGGAACCAGCATCCATCTCCTTGCCGACCTTGGCGAAGGCAAAGGCCTCAGCAATGTAGCATTGGTGGAGGCCACCTTGTGGGAGGCAGCAGAGGCAGCGGGCGCGCACGTCCTCAGCGTCCACGTTCATCCCTTCGGGGCCGGCATGGGTGTGACGGGTGTCGCCCTGCTGGCCGAATCCCACATCTCGATCCACACTTGGCCCGAGACAGGCGTGGCCGCAGTCGACCTGTTCGTCTGCGGGAAAGACGCCGATGCAGCGGCAGGGCTCGCCGTAATAGCGAGGAACCTGCGGGCGGTGGTGCTGCGAGAAAAAGTGGTTGAGCGACTGCTAGACCAAGCCGTAGATCGTCAGGCAACCCGATGATTTTCCACCTCGGCGGATAGGCGGCACCGACCCCAAGATCACCCTTGGCGAAGAGAGGGCGAGGGGCTTGGAGAGCGTCGGCGACTTGGGCGGCGATGGCTTGTGGCACATCACCCTTTCGTGGAGTTCCAAGGCTGAAGCTTATCCTGCGCGGGTGCTGGGCACCCGCCCTCGGTCGTCGCTACCGGGTTTGAAGTGTCATCGTTGGTTCTGGCAACAGACTGTGCTGCGAGCCCTCACTTCTTTCCAGCTAGCGGGCCTACCCTGCCAACAAGTCGTCACCTGCAGAATATGCGCTCGAACGCGCTCGCAATTGGTGCCACGTGGGGGCCGAGGACCGATGTCAGACCAAGTGCCCCCTGCCTTGGTCAAAAGGCGATCGAGGCGCTGGCCTTGAAGGTGCGAGGCTGGCCCTGCAGCAAGGCGGCCGAGAACACGTCGAATGCCGATGCCCAATACCGCTTGTTGGCGACGTTATCGACGCCGAAGCGAAGGGTGACAGGCTTGTCTGCCGCAACCAGCACATAGCGTGCGCCGAGGTCAAAGCGTGTCCACTTCGGCAGTTCCAGCGTGTTGGCGACGTTCACGGCCTGCTTGCCCGTATGGACGATGCGGCCGGTCAGCGTCAGGCCAGTGGTTGCGACATCCCATTCGGCACCCGCATTGGCGGTCCATTCGGGCACGCCAACGGCCCGGTTGCCCTGATTTACCCCGCCGCTGGTCTTGCGCAGCTTTGCATCGACCACCGAAGCACCGCCGATCAGGCGCAGGCCTTTCACCGGCTCGCCATTCACGGTGAACTCTATGCCTTTGTTGCGCTGCTCGCCAAACAGGCCGAAGCGCTTGAGGCCGTTGCCTGCATCCACCGAATAGCCGACCGGCAGATCGATGCGGAACAGCGAGAGACCGATGTCGAAGCCACCGGCGCGCAGCTTACCACCCACCTCGTATTGGGTGGACTTGATCGGGCCGAAGACCTGGCCCGAATTGATGACCGTCGCGTCGATCGGTGCGGTCGGCCCCTGCTGCAGCGCCTCGATCCGGTTGGCAAAAAGGGAAACGCCGGCAACCGGCTTGACCACCAACCCGACCACTGGGGTCAGGGCAGACTTTTTGTAGACGCCGTCAAGCTGGCCGCCGTTGTAGTAGTTGTAGCTCTTCACCCGGATGTCCTGCAGTCGCAGGCCGCCGGTGATGAGGATTCGATCCTCCCACAAACCCACCGTGTCCGACGCGAAAGCCGAAAGCAGGCGCGTGCGGCTGACTGGGAACGGGTGGGCGAGATCGCCGCCCACGAAGGCCGAAGCGAGAATGTCAACGACCGGCGCGTCATAGATGTTCGTCGCAAAGCCGGCGAAGCCCGGGCCATAGAGGAAATCGAAGGCGTTGCGGTTGACCTGCCAAACCGCGCTGCCGCCAAAGTTGAACTCCTGCGTCACCGCCTTGCCCAGCTTGACCCTCAGGCCTGCCTGCAGCGCCTCGTTATTGTCGGTGCGCGGCACGTAGAGCGCATTGCCGTTGGCCGCGCCGGAGGCAGCGTCCAGCACCGTGATGCCGCCATAGATGCCTTGTTCGCTCCCATCGCGCGCGCCGCCGGTCACATAGAGCATGGCATCGGCGCCAAGGTCCTGTTCGAACCGGACAGCGCCGAACAGGTCGCGCAAGGTGGTGTAGGTCCAGGGCTGCGCATGGTTGGCGCTGGCGGAGGGCACCGCGGGGATGGTCGGCGTGCTGATGGTCACCTTGGGCCGCAGCCCCTTCACTTCCACCTTCTGGTAGCCGAGATCCAGGAACAGGCGGGTGTTGTCGTCATGCCAGTCAAGGGCGGCGCCAAGCGTCATCGTGCGGCGGAACTCGCCATCGACCGCAACATCGCCACTGCGGAACGCACCGTTGACGCGCACGCCAAACTCACCGTCAGCGCCGAAGCGGCGCGAAAGGTCCACGCTCCCGCCGAAGTGACTGTCGGACGTATAGCCCGCAGTCACGCGGTTGAGCGGCGCATCGTGCGCACGCTTGAGCTGCAGGTTCACGCTGCCGCCGATCGACGAGCCACCGGGCGCGGCGCCATTGAGAAAGGCGGAGGCGCCATTCAGCACCTGCACGCTTTCGAACAGTTCGGGCGCGATCAACTGACGCGGCGCGATGCCATAAAGCCCGTTCAGCCCCACATCGTCGCCATAGAGCGCGAATCCACGGATCACGAACTGTTCGGATGCATTGCCGAAGCCATAGCTGGTGCGCAAGGTCGGATCGTTATCCAGCACCTGGCCCAGCGTCTGCGGCTGCTGGTTGAGGATCAGCGCCTCGTTATAGCTGCGCACCGTGAAGGGAACGTCTTCGGCCATCTTGTTGCCGAGTGCGCCGAGATCGCCTTGGCCAGTCACCGCAGTGGCGTTGGTCCGCTGGGCAGAGACCACGATCTGATCTGGCGCGTCCTGTGCCTGAGCGGCAACCGGCAGGGCGAGCATCGTGGTGGCAAAAAGAAGGGGCGAAAGCTTCAAGGTCTGTCTTTCTGGTTGGAACGGCTGGGGGGCGTGCCCCGGCGCAGGAAGTGAAACAGGAAAAGGGCCAGCGGCAGGGCCAGCGCGCCGGAGCAAAGTGCATCGCGCCAGCCATCACCGGTCAGTCCGATCACCAGCCCGCCGATGGAAAGGAGTGCCAACGCCAAAGGCATGGAGAGGACGGTCGCTGGAACGCGCGCTGCATGCCGGTTCATGCAGGCGCTCCCACCGCGCGGCGCGGTCGCTTGCCCCACCACAGCACCAGGCCTGACCAGAGGACCCGGATCGTTGCGAGGTCAAGCAGTCCCCACACGATCTTGAGCGCCAGCCCGCCGTAGTCCCCGAAGTGCAGCGGCCGCGACAACATCAGCGCCTGCATGGACAGCGGCATGGGCCGGATGTCTGTAAGCGTGCCGGTGTCGGCATCGACGAGTGCCGGGGTCAGCAAGTGGCTGGTCAGCGGCGTGTCGCCCTGGAAGAAGATGGCGTAGTGATGCGGGCTGCTCCAGGCGCCACCGGGAAAACCGATGAACTGCGGTGTCAGTCCGCCCTGCGCCGCTTGCGCCGCGGCCACCGCCTTGTCGACCGAGCCATAGCCTGCCGGATCGAGCGGCTGCTCTGCTGCACGGCCGACCACCATCGATGCAAGCTCACGCTGTCGCCAAGCGGCGGTCAGCGGATCGGCGAAGGCATTGATCGCGCCGGTAAGGCCGATCGCCAGCGCCCAGCCCAGAGTGACGATCCCCAGCAGGTTGTGTTCGTCGAGCAGCCCGAGCCGGCGCGAACGCCCCTGCCGCAGCGTCCCGAACGGCAGTCGGCGCATGAACGGTGCATAGAGCACCACGCCCGATACCAGTGAAACCATGAACAGCAGGCCCATTACGCCGAGGAAGAGCATGCCCGGCAGGCCAAGCAGCAGATCGGTGTGCACCTTCAGCAGCAACGTCATGATCCCGTCGCCGCGCACCTCACCCAAAGCGTGGCCGGTCGAGCGATCATAGGAGAACAACCGCATTTCCGCCGCCGCTGCATCGGCCCGAGGCCCCACCGTCACCGTGATCTGCGGATCATCGGCGCTGAACCCGACGAACAGCGGGACACCGCTCCTGCCTCCGCCCGTGCGATAGTCGGACAGGGCCTTCGAGACGATCTTATCCAGCGGCTCGCCCCCGCGCGCGGACGCCACGCCGACCGGAATCGGATGACCGGACAGCGCATCGATCTCGTCATGGAAAATCAGTGGCAGGCCCGTGAGGCAGAGCACGAACAGGAAGAGCGTGCAGACGAGGCTGCTCCACCTGTGGGCCCACTCCCACCACCTGATCGTTCCGGCCTTCATCCCCCACCGGCTACAAGGGCTGTCAGTGGTCGTCAATGCGAATTATTCTCATTAGCATCAGTGCGAATGGTTGTGGCTTGGGGAAGCAGTAAAGGCGATGGGACCTCGTCACTTCCCCGCAGTTACCGCACCTCTCTTCCTGGCCTCTCCCAACACCAGCTATGCATGGCGCCGAAGCCGTTTTCCGTGGCTTACCTCCAGCCTTTGCTGGTCACAGACTCCATACGTAAGCTGCTCGCGCTGTGGGTCCGGCCTTAACCTTGCGCGCGCCTCAGCGCCCACAGCAAAAGCGCCACAACACCGCCCCCATGTTCATAGACCTGCTTGCTTTGGAGCAGGCGTTGGTCAGTTCCAAGCTGTCCTAGACCGCTGCATGCCGGAATGCGCGGCGACAACTACGATGGCCGGTTGAGCGGCGACTATGATGGCCGGTAGGATCGGTTGTCTGGTCTGATCGTAGGGAGGGGCGCAGCCCCGACCGGAGAGCGGACCAGACAACCGGTGG
>NZ_JAROCY010000020.1 GCF_029436685.1 Novosphingobium cyanobacteriorum | reverse complement strand
CCAACATCCCCGCCCTCGCCGTTCGTATGCACAAACGGACAGCCTCAAACATGCCCAAGGGTGGGGTCAATTTTAGACGCCGATTACCCCTCAAACGGGGTCAATTTTGCACGCCGGTCTACACATAAAGCGAGCCCCGGCGGGTAAGGCCGGGGCAACGCGCGAAAAGCTGGCAGGCGGCTCGCGCTTCCTCTCTACCGTTGATGCCTATCGCGCGCAAACCCTGATCGCGGCCCATCATGTCCGACCTGAATTGGCCGGGATGATTGCAGCCCTTGCGTTTGGGGGTTCGGCATGAAGCGTGGCCCGATCATTGCAGTTGCACCGGACCCCGCCGGCTTCCGCGTACTGGCGACCGATGCCTGGCGTGGCCTCCATTGGCCGAAGCCGGGTGAAGTTCTAACCCCTTTCGTGGCTCTGCACTATGCGCGCAAAGCGGCTGAAGCGGGCGGGCGCCTCCACTTCGAGATCGTTCCTGACGGCAAGCCATATTGGATCTTGACCGTCGCCGAGCGTGACGAGTTCCAAGCAGGAGGGCAGGACCAGTGAACCTGTATCCGATCCCGGGCGGCTTTCGCTCGCAGCTTTACCTGCTGCCTCAAGGGTTCATCATTTCATTCGAGGTCGCTGGCGGCGTGCTGTCTTGCGAGTGGTGGCCGCGCGAGCCCAGCCGGTCGGAAATGCGTGCCATGCTCGAAAACTATCGTGCGGCGCGCGGCGACTTTCTGGCGCTAACCGGTCTGCGAACGGTCGTGATCGAAGCATTCGAAAGGGGTGAAGGCGATGCGCTGCATTGACCCCGTCCCCAAGTTCGGAGGGCACCGCTATGCGTAGGAGCGCCAGAACCAGTCGGGCTGCGCTCGCCTCAATGGGTAGCGAAAGGGACAATCTTCGCGCTCTGGCCTACCGCCTGATCCACGACGCCGGGGCGCGCGGCATGACTGCGCTGGAAGTTGTCGCAGCCTCCGAGCGTGAGCGCTGGGGGATTCAGCCACGCATCTCCGAACTCGTATCCGCCAAGAGCGTCATTGATTCCGGGAGAACGCGCACGAACCCGAGCGGACGGCAGGCAATCGTATGGATCGTGCCTGATCATCTCCGGCAAGGTGGCGCCCAATGAGCCGCGCTCCCGCTGTATGCCGCAAATGCGCCGCCTTCCGCGCCGTCACGCGCCGCGATCATTCGGAATGGGGCGAGTGCCGGCGGCGCGCTCCCGTCCTGCCTGCCGATCCCGACTGCGATCTGACTTGGCCGCTCGTTCGCCCGGATGACTGGTGCCTTGAGGCAGTGCCGATTGATGGAGGGGACGTGCCATGCTGACCCTGCAAAGCATCGCCCAGGCGCTAGGTGGCCAGATCTGTGGCCGCGAAGTGCTGGCCCCAACGCCTGGCCATTCAAAGCATGACCGCGGGACTGCCGTCCGGCTGGCGCCGGGTGCACCCGATGGTCTGCTCGTCGCCTGCTACAACGGTGGCTGGCACGAGGTTGCGCAAGTGAAGGATGCGCTGCGCAATGCAGGCATCCTGCCCGGCTGGGATGGACATAAGCGGGAATTGACCCAAGCCGAGCGAGAGGCGATCAGGCGCGCGGTGGCCGAGCGGGAACGGGAAAAGGCGCTGGCACAGGCCCATGCGGCTGAGAACGCCCGCCGCAGCCTCGCTGGAGCGCAACCGGCCGATCCCGCTCACCCATACCTCGCAAGCAAGCGAATCGCACCTGAGCGACTCTGGCAGGGCATGGATGCCTATGGCTGCGCCGATGCCTTGCTGATCCCGATGCAGGACGATGCAGGCCGCGTGTGGAACGTGCAGTCGATCGTGCCCAGCCGCGACAAGGCAAAGCTCTATGTGCGCGGTGCGCGGACCAAAGGCCTGTTCTGGTGGGCAGGCAAGGCAACGGATCGGCTGGTGATCGGCGAGGGCGTCGCCACAGTGGCTGCTGTTCGCCGCGCGACTGGTCTGCCTGTCATTGCCGCAATGACCGCCAGCAACCTGCCTGCAGTAGCCGCAAAGGCCCGGGAGAGACTGCCGCGCGCACATATAACCATCGCTGCGGACGATGACCCCGCTGGGCACGAGTATGCCCGCAAGGCAGCCGCGCTCTCCGCCGCGACAATCGTTTATCCGAAAGAAGCAAGCCAATGACTTCCACCGCCTATTCGGGCCGCGACTTTGCCGATCTGGCTGATGCGCAGATTGCCCAGTTCTTTGGCGATGCCGAGGAATGCTCAGGTCAAGACGATGCTCCGCTGATCAAGGCTGCGCCCTATAGCTGGCCTGATCCGGCATCGATCCCCCGGCGGCAGTGGCTGCTCGGCCGATGGCTTCTCCGGGGCGAGGTGACCGCGATTTTCGCGCCTGGCGGGGTGGGCAAGTCTACCCTCTCGACCGCGATCGCCATCTCTCTTGCGAGTGGTCGCGACCTCCTGAACCAGCCGCCCAAGGGACAGGTCGGAGCATGGATCTACAACCTCGAGGACGCGCCCGAGGAGCTCGACCGCCAGATTGCCGCGACCCTTCTCTTGCACGGTGTCGATCGCGAGGAATGCGATGGCCGGCTCTTCGTCAATTCCGGCATCACGATGCCTCTGTGCACCGCTAGCGAGGAAGAAGGCGGGCCGACGATCAACGAGGCTGCGTTCGTCCAGCTTAAGACCACGATCCTGCGCGAAGGCATCGGCGTGGTAGTGATCGATCCTCTCGTTTCCAGCCATCGCGTGACCGAGGCAAGCAACGAGGCAATCGACGCGATCGCCAAGCGGTGGAAACGGCTGGCGCACGAGACTGGCTGCGCCGTGATCCTGGTGCACCACACACGCAAGCTGATGGGGCGAGAGGCCACCGCCGAGGATGGCCGCGGGGCTGTGGCACTGCGCGATGCCGCGCGCGTCGTGCTGGTCCTGAACAAGGTATCGGCGTCCGAAGCAGAATCGCTCGGCCTCACCGATCCCAAGATCTACCGCTCGCTCGTCAAGGTCGACATGGGCAAGGCCAGCCGAGCTCCGGACGAAACGACGACCTGGCTAAAGCTGGAGGGGCAATCCCTCGGCAATGGCGACGACCTGGAGCCGCCAGACTTCGTGGGCGTCGCGACGCTGTTCGACAAGCCGGACGTGTTCGACGGGATGACCACTTGGCACCTCTACCGGGTGCAACAGCGCCTTGAGGAGCGTGACTGGCGCGACAGTGTGCAGGCGAAGGACTGGATCGGAAAGCTGGTGGCGGAGGTGACCGGCCTCGACGCTTCCAAGAAGAGCAAGGACATCGGACGCATCAAGGCGATCGTGAAGGAGTGGAAGCGCACCGGCGCATTGGTCGTAGATCATCGCACAGACGACAACGGCGACACCCGCCCCTGCATCGCGATCGGCAAGGTAGTCGACCCGTCCGAATGTGGCAGTCCGCACCTTGAAAGCAAAGGTGCGGAAGGTGCGGAAAGTGCGGTCGCGTGACCCGCTGGAACCCTACCCGCACTTCCGCACCTCCCCTTTATGGGGAGTGCGGAGTGGTGGTGCGGTTCATGGAAGGTGGGGAGTATTTCAAGGTGCGGGACAAGTGGGGGTTAAGGGACGCTTCGCGCACGCGCGCGCGATGCGTCCGGCTGGGGGAAATGGCATGCTGATGGACGCCCGGCCGATCGCGCAAATCATCCCATTCCCGACCCGCTGGCAACGTGCCTGGCTGATCTGCGCAATGGGCGACGGGACCTATCGGGGCGAGGTGCACGGGCTCGAGGTTGACGGTCCCCGCGCGACCCAGCCGGGCCGCTATGAGCTCGTCTTGTCGGCGCTGCAGCGACCGGATGCTCGCCGGGGTCTGCCGATCATCACTTGCCGGGAAAGTTCCGGGATTAGTGGCGCAGCTGATGCCCGCAGATGACCAAGCCGATCTGCGCGCCGCGTACCGGCGATACTGGAGAGCGCGGGCCGCATATCGCGAGAGGTGCAACGAGGCGCGAAGCGCAATCTGGCAGGCGTGGCTTGTAAATCCCCGTGTCGGCTGGCGCGAACCGCGCTTCTCACCATTCCCGACGCTGCCAGCCGAGCTTCAAAGCCTCACGTGCGGCGCCCGGACGAGGGCAGGCACTCCATGCAAGCGCCGCGACCTCTACATCTCGGGCCGCTGCAAATTGCATGGTGGCATGAGCACCGGGCCGACCAGCAAGGAGGGCAAAGCGAAGGTGGCGCGTAACGGAATGCGCCGCCGTTTGATTCTCGATGATTAAATTCAAGTCCGCTGACCGCGAGTTAGCGCCGTGGCTTTGCAAAAGTAGCAAAGAGTAGCAAACGGCCGGGCGGGGTGTTCACGGGGAGGCTCATTGCGGTCCGAGCAAAGCCCATGAGAGGTTGATAAAAGTTCACCCCCGATGCGCTTCGTGCAAACCCCACGAGGACCTGACAAATCCTAACTTCGGCGTATCGTGGCGGCATGGCTGGCAAACGGGGGTGCCATGATTCTCGAAGCTCTAGTGGTCTGGCTGGTTTGCGCGTTTGCGGCCGCCCTGATCGCATCGGCCAAGGGGAGAAGCAGCTGTGGCTTTGCGTTTCTCGCCTTCATCCTTGGGCCGCTGGGTTTGATCGTGGCGGCGCTGGCCAGCCCTGACCAAGAAGAGCTGACCCGGCGCAGCTTGCGCAACGGCACTCTGCGGAAATGTCCGAGGTGCGCGGAAGCGATCAAACGCGAGGCGCTCGCCTGCCGGTTCTGCGGCTGCGACATGGCGTTATTCCATGAAGAGCGGACATGGCTTGAGCGTGTTGCTGATCGGCTGGCGGGGATTTGAGTGGGAGCCGCGGGCCGAAACCGTCAGGGCCATCCAGCGCCCACCAGCCGGCGGTAAGCTGCATCCGATTTGGTGGGACAACTTGTCGCCGCACCTCGCTCGCGTATCATCAGTTGCGAGAAGGAGAGGCGATGGGCCGAGTCACTCTGGCATTCTGCGCACTATTAGCGCCCGTCGTGGCATTCGCGCACCCGGGCGGGTTGAATGCCGAGGGCTGCCATTTCAACCGGAAGACTGGCGACTACCACTGTCACCGTGCAGTAGGCGCGCCTCTTCCAATGCCGATGCCGCGAGCACCCGCTCAGCCATTTCGAAGCTCGCCTGGGGTTGCCGCCTACTATCCGAATTGTGCCTCTGCACGAGCGGCTGGAGCGGCACCTTTGCGAGCAGGTGCACCTGGTTACCGTGCGGGCTTGGACCGGGATGGGGACGGCGTCGCTTGCGAGTAACCTGCGATGAAAGTGGGGCCGATCAACCAGAAGGTTCGACCCAATTTGGCGGATGTCGGGCTGCATTTAGCGTCTGACATTGGGTGGGGAGCGGACGTTAGAGCGCGATGCGCTCTGATGGCTTCGGCGCTATACTGTCGAGCCATTCATGGCCTAAGAGCGCCGCACCGTCGCCCCAATGAAGCTCATCACCATCGACCCAAAAATGGAACGAGTCGCGGCCAGCTAGAGTGAGCTTCACGCCGACACTGCACCCGTTCCATGCCAGCGCTTCTAAGCCGGTCACTTCAACATCGCGCAGCGTTGGAAACAAAGCTTCCGTGACATCGGCGATGTCCACTTGGCCGCATTCCTCCATGTTACACGGTGCATCGAGCGGGCCATCGTCCACAATCATTCGCTCGCCGTCACTGGCAACTTTGAGGCGCACAGCCCTGCCCCGATCGAACGCGAGCTGCAGCTGCAACGGCTTTCCGTTCATTTGACCATCAAAGATATGGCGGTTCGCGATGATGGAGTTGAGCCTCATAGCCATGCATGCTGCCGCGAGCGCGCAATATCTGCAAGTGGGCGAGAGCAGCCAGCCGGATTGGCCCGCAGCGCTGCCTTAAGACCCTCTCAATCCTCGCCCGGCAGAGGCACCGCCTCGCCGAGTTCGTCCCCGGGACGAATGTCGCCGTCGAGCCATCGTTTCAAGATCCGCCCACGCTCCATGGCAAACGACACCCATTCGGCCATTGCCTGGGCTTGAGCGTCAAACACGGCAGCAAGGTCGGGTATAACGATCGCAGTGCCTTGCATATTGACGGTCGCCGCGTTGTTGGTGGTGGTGCCGTAGTCAATGTCGACGCCGATGATGCAGTTCGCGCCCATCGCGATCGCTTTTTGCACGATGATCGCCCGGGCCGCGGCCTCTCCCTTGTTCACTTTCAAGGCCATGCCGGACTGCTGGT
This sequence comes from Novosphingobium cyanobacteriorum, assembly GCF_029436685.1. Classification (GTDB taxonomy): domain Bacteria; phylum Pseudomonadota; class Alphaproteobacteria; order Sphingomonadales; family Sphingomonadaceae; genus Novosphingobium; species Novosphingobium cyanobacteriorum. The sequence continues at coordinate 76,099 of NZ_JAROCY010000020.1, read as the reverse complement.
TGACCACTCCAAACATGTCGGAAAGGCCTTGGCTGAACTCGTTGAACAGACCCGTTCCGACTGTGACATTCCCGGTCACCATTCCTAGGGCGCGATAGCGGTTGTCTCCAGGCAATACGCTTACGGTGAGCAAGGGGAACGAGGCGAGCGCATGCTCCAGTCCGCGGTTCAGCGCCGCTAGCTGGAGCTTCAACTGGTGGACTGTCTCAACCTTCAGATCATTCCCACACTTGTTGCAGAGCGCCTCGAACTCCGTTCCGTGCACCAAATTAACAGCCTTCACTGTCGACTCAGCCAGCGCATGATTTGCCGCGCCGAACATCCCTCCATCGGTGATCTTTTCGCTGCAGTTCAGACAATGCTCGGCCATGAATCCCCCTTCGGTTAAGCTGATGATGACCTGCCAAGGGGAGCGTGTCGAGCAGGCTCAGTCGGCAATGGCGCATTGGTTCAGTTTTCCTGTTGAGACACAATGCGCCAGCCGGTCGGCTCGCCTGCTACCCTGAGGTTACACCTTGGAGGTTTGCATGGGCGCTCACATCATCGACGCATTCGTCGTCACTTTTGGCATCGACACGAAGGGCTATGACGAGGCCCAGAAGCGCATCGAGGCAGGCAACAGGCGCGTGCGGGAGGATTCAAAGCGCGCATTCGACGACATTGAGCGCGCCGGCAAGCGCGCAGGCGAGACGCTCAAGGGGGTAAGCCGGGAGGTCATCGGGCTCGGCCTGGCGTTCATGGGCGCCCGCTCTGTGCTCGGGTTCGCGGGAAACCTCATGACCACCGCACTGGCTGCCGACCGGCTGGGAAGCGTGCTCGGGATGACGCAGCAGAAAATTTACGCCTGGCGTATGGCCATGCGTGAGGTGGATCCTGCGGGCGGTGCGCAGGCGGCCGATTCTGCGCTGCAATCGATCCAGAGCGCCAAGAATGCTTTCCGCATGGGGCAGATGAGCCCGGATCAGATGGCAGTGTATGGTCGGCTGGGCATCACGGGCGGTGACCTCCGCAGTGCTGATCCTGGCTCCATTCTTTCCAAGCTCGCGGGGGCCTCTGGAAAGATGGACCCGACGATGTATGCCGGGCTGCTCCAGCAAATTGGCCTTCCCCAGTCGGCCGTTTTCCTTCTCCAGAAAGGGCAGTCCCAGATTGACGATCTGATCCGCCGTTTCGAGAAGGACACGGAGGGGCAGAAAAAGCTCGCCGAGGAAACCGAGAAGTTTCAGCAGTCGATGGTCAAGCTACAGGACCTGCTGGTGAAGCGGCTAACACCTGCACTTGAGCGCATCGCGAACTGGCTCGATAGCTGGCTTGGCGGGTCGCATGGCGATGCCCCGGTAAAGGCGAAACCGGGCGGGCCGTCTTTCCTTGACCCCTTTGGCATCATCGGCTGGCACCGCGACAACGGCGGGATGTTAGACCCGCCATCTAAGCCTGGCTCTGGCAAGTCGCTGGCCGATCGAAACAACAACCCCGGCAACATCCGAGATGGCGACTTTGCTCGTCGCCAGCCGGGCTATGTTGGCCGCGGTGACCGGGGGTTTGCCCGTTTTGCGTCCCCGGATCATGGCTATGCGGCTATGCAGGCCCTTCTCGGGGGCTACCTGCGTAAGGGGAAGGACACGCTGTGGAGCATCATTTCCACCTGGGCACCGCCGAGCGAGAACGACGTCGGGGCTTATGTCTCCCACGTGTCGAAGCTTACCGGCATCGGAGCAAACCAGCGCGTCCGACCCGACCAGCTGGCGGACCTTGCTCGCGCGATGTCAGTGCATGAAGGATTCACCGGAGGCCGGCGCAATCACTCCGACTTGAAGGACATGCACCGCGCCTTCGCTCGGCATAGCGCGCCGCGATCGGGTTTGACGCTTAACGGCAATATCGTGGTGAACACGAAGGCCACCGACGCCCGGGGAATTGCCCGCGATATCCATGGCGCATTGAACCGACGTATGGCCGTGGCGCAGAGTGACAGGGTGGTGAACCCGTGAGCGGACTTTGCGCCGACGGGTGGTGATGGACATGAGGCAGGCCTTCAGCGACAACCGCCAGAGAGAAAGCGGGGGCGCAGCGGGGCTCAATGCAGACAGGTAATCGAAGCGTTATCGTGCTGGCTTGCCTTGCGGCGCTTGCAGGATGGTCGTTCTTTGCTGGTTGGTATTTCTGCCACCTGCCAAGAGCACAACGGTATGAGGCTTATCGATATGCTGCAGACAAGCCGGTTAAGCTGGAGCCGTCTGGGAAAACGCAAAACTTTGCAGCCGAGGTAGAGTTTCGCCGTCCATGCGAGGACCCCAAAGGCCAAGGCGAAAGCGATCTGTGCGCACAGTGGCGAGCTGCTAATGCGGCCGAGGACAGCGCGTTCTGGGCCATGCTGGCTTTTTGGCCCACCTGCTTTGGGGTGGTGGGGCTGATCGTGACGATCATGCAAAGCCGCCTCGCAATCTACCGCGTAGAAGAGGCCAACCGGATTGCATTGACCTCTCAGCGACCTTGGCTAAGTCTGGAGTTGGGCCACGAAGCAATGGTGCATCCCGGGCAGCACGACGGCGGACCACAACACCGTTCGTTCACCTTCAATATATCGGTCAAAAATTATGGGGAGCGCCCGGCAATCAATGCCAACATTGCAGTAGTGATCGGGACGAGCCGACAGGGATTTGATCCAAAGGTCATAGAGCAAATCCTGCGCAGGAAAGGCAATCCGGACATCAGTTCAGAAGCTCCGGTCTTTCCGGGTGAAGAGCGCAGGCTATCCGGTGGGCAACACTTTAGCGGGCCATTCGTGCGCTTTGACACCGGTGAGGAGATCGCCGCGCCGCTTGTCGAGCGGACTGTGATCGCGATTGCAGTGCTTTATCGCGATATTCACAGCAATGAGGCTTACATGACCGGTAGCGTCTCTTACTGCATCCTGCCTGCGCACAGCTTTGAGGGTGATTACCTCAACGCGGCGAGTAGGGTCTTACTCGAGCGGAATCGCTATTATAGCTTCACGACCTGACGAGTTCAGGTCGCTTTTTGGCTTCGCCATGTTTCGCACCCAACTGGAGGCCATACACAGGAAAAGGGTGGTTTGCCGATTTGCCAACGTGGTCGGGAGGCCGGACAATCCGAACACATCGCGCGCGCGCGCGAGATTGTCCCGCCTGGGCCTCATTGGCGTTAGGTTGACCGCCCCTCATGCGGCGGCTGCGAATTGACGTTCCCGATGCGAGAGAAAGGCCATAACATCTGCCGAATCCGCAAAGATTGGGGTGGGAATGAGCAAGCGGGGCGAAGCCTACAGTCGGCACATGTTCCAAACATTCGGTCTCGTGTCAGCCGTCCCGCTTCAGGTGGCAGCCATGTGGGTCCACCCGGTCAATAGCGAGTTAGACTGGATAGCTCTTGGTCTACTCGCTCTCTTGGCGTGGGCGCATTTCGATGCCCCGACGCCTGGCCCCGGCTAGACGCGGGGTTAGACCACTGTGCATCACGGGCCACCCAAAAACACAGGCAACCAAAGTGTGATGTGGGGAATTGTGTGGGGAAGATTTGTGCAGCTCTAGCCTAAGTGGCCGATTTTCCGCGCTAAATATGAAGGAATTGGCTCCCTGAGTAGGATTCGAACCTACGGCCGCTCGATTAACAGTCGAGTGCTCTACCGCTGAGCTATCAGGGAGCAGCCCCGGTCTCCCGGGGCAGGAGCGCGCTAATAACAGGCGAATCCGGATTGGCAAGCGCTGTTTTTTCCACAGCCTGCCATTATCGCGGACTGTGTGCCTATACCGCGAACTGTTCGGCAAAGATGCGTTCGTCGAGGCTCTGGCCGCGATCGAACAGCAAGGTCAGCTGATGCTCGGGCCAGGCCTTCACCCGCACCTCCTTCACATCGCGCACTTCCTTCTGGTCAGCCACCACCAGCACCGGGCGCTTCACGGATTCGCGGGCGCGGAAGGTGATCTGCGCGCTTTCGGGCAGGATCGCGCCACGCCAGCGACGCGGGCGGAAAGGCGAGATCGGAGTAAGCGCCAGCATCTTCGATCCCATGGGCAGGATCGGGCCATTGGCGGAAAGGTTGTAGGCGGTCGATCCGGCGGGCGTGGCCACCAGCACGCCGTCGCAGATCATCTCCTGCAGGCGCACCTTGTCATTAACCGAAACTTCCAGCTTGGCACTCTGGCGCGTCTCGCGCAGCAGCGAGACTTCATTGATGGCAAAGCACGTCTCGGTCTCGCCGGTATTCGTCACCGCCTCCATGTGAAGGGGGGAAACGGCCACCTTGCGCGCTTTCTCCATGCGTTCTTCCAGGCTGCGGCTGGATTTGAACTTGTTCATCAGGAAGCCGACCGTACCACGGTTCAGCCCGAACACCGGAAGAATACGGCTGCTGTCCAGCATCTGGTGCAGCACCTGCAGCATCAGCCCGTCGCCACCCAGGGCGACGACTGCGTCGGCCTCTTCCAGCGGCACCCATTCGCGCGATGCGCGCAGCTGGCTTTCGGCTTCCTGCGCGCGCTCTGCCGTGGACGCGACCAGCGCCAGACGCTTGTAGGTTGTCATGGAAATTCGCGTCCTCTTGCCGTTGCTACCACGATGACGGTGCAGGGTGTATGGACCGCCCCATTGCGGTGCAACGGGAAAAGGACGGGGATGATCCTTATCCGGCATGATGCATTCGCCGCGTATCTGGATTATGCGCTGGGGTGATGAGGGAAGGCGTCGTATTCACCGCCGAGGATCGTGATGTCCTGACCGGGCTGGGCGGGATCGCCACGGCGCGTGCATGGCTCGATGCTGCGGGCACATCCGGTTTCGTGCAGGCCATGCTGGTCAGCCTGCAGCGGCTGCAGGCGGTGAACCTCGCCTATGGCAAGGCTGGCGGCGATCGCGTGCTGGTTGAGGTGGCGCGGCGCATCAGCGATTTCGTGGAAGGCCAGCTGGGGCCGCAATCGGTGGTGGCGCGCACGGCGGGCGGCGAATTCCTCGTCGCGTCCCGACAGGCGCTGAGCCGCGAACGCTGGCAGTTCCTGGCCGAGGCGCTGGGCCGCACCGTGGCAAGGCCGCTGGCGGTGGATGGCGAACGGTTGACGCTCGCCCCGCGCACCGCCTTGCTGCGCGGTCTGCCGGGTGAGCCGGGCGCGGCCCTGCTGGACAGGCTCGATCAGGCGGCAGAGGCGCTGCAGCGGGGCAGGGGGCGGCGCGTCCTGTGGGCCGACGGCAGCCATTCCGCGCGCGGGCGCAGCGCGGCCAAGCTGGAGGGTGACCTGCTCGGCGCGCTGCATCGTGACGAGATCGCCATCCTCTTCCAGCCGCAATTCGATGTCGCGACCGGGGAACTGGCGGGCGGAGAGGCGCTGGCGCGGTGGGATCACCCGTCGTACGGCCTGATCGGAGCGGAGACCCTTTTCGCCGTGGCCGACAGGGGGGACCATGTCTCGCAGCTTTCGCGCCACATCGCGCGTCGGGCGTTGGCGATGGGATCGGCTTGGCCAGCCAACCTGCGGCTTTCCCTTAACGTGACTGCCGAGGATTTTGCAGTGGGGGATTTCGCAGGCACGATCCAGCGCGTGGTGGCGGATACCGGCTTTCCACCGACCGCGCTGACCCTGGAGATTACCGAGCAGACGCTGATTTCGGACTTCGAGGCCTGCGCCGCCGCACTGCGCGAACTGGCGGCCGATGGCGTCCATGTCGCGCTCGACGATTTCGGCACCGGCTTCTCCAACTTCCGTGCCTTGAAGGCACTGCCGCTCGATGCACTGAAGCTCGATCGTTCGCTGGTGAAGGACATCGCCCACGATCCGCGCGATCGGGTGATCCTGCGCGCGATGATCGCGATGTCGCGCGCGCTGGACCTCAAGGTCATTGCCGAAGGCGTGGAGGACGAGGCGCAGCTGGCTGTCCTGCGCGAAGAAGGCGCAGACATCTTCCAGGGCTTCCTCCGCTCCGGCCCGATCACCCCGGGCGAGTTCCTCGGCCTGACGGCCTAGGCGGCCTTCTTCACCGCCCGCCGCGCGATGGCGGAAAGACCCTTGGTCAGCTGCACCAGCCCGTTGAGCCGCGCCTCGGCCGAACCCCAGGCGCGCTGGATCACCAGCTTGTTGTCGGGCCGCAGCTTGGCCACGCCGTTCAGCCGCTCGACATAGCCGATCAGGCCCATCGGATCGGGGAAGTCGTCGTTGTGGAAGGATACCAGCGCACCCTTTGCGCCCACGTCGATCTTGGCGATGCGTGCCTCGATCGCCTGTCGCTTGATCTCGATCAGGCGCAGCAGGTTCTGCGTCGGGCCGGGCAGGGGGCCGAAGCGGTCGATCATTTCCGCGGCCAGCGCTTCCACCGCATCGGGCCCTTCGGCGTCGTTCATGCGGCGATAGAGCGCCATGCGCACGGCCAGGTCGGGCACATAGTCCTCGGGGATGAGGATTGGCGCATCCACCGTGATCTGCGGGCTCAGGCTGTCACGTTCCTTGAACATGGCCATGTCGCCCGCCTTGGCCGCGAGGATCGCGTCCTCCAGCATCGACTGGTAGAGTTCGAAGCCCACTTCCTTGATGTGGCCCGATTGTTCGTCGCCCAGCAGGTTGCCAGCACCGCGCAGATCCAGGTCATGGCTGGCCAGCTGGAAGCCGGCACCCAGCGAATCCAGGTCGCCCAATACCTTCAGCCGCTTTTCCGCAATCTCGGATAGGGCCTGGTCCTCGGGATAGGTGAGGTAGGCATAGGCACGCAGCTTGCCACGCCCCACGCGCCCGCGCAGCTGGTACAGCTGGGCAAGGCCGAAGCGGTCCGCGCGGTGCAGGATCATGGTGTTGGCCGACGGAATGTCGATGCCACTTTCCACGATGGTGGTGGACAGCAGCACCTCGTACTTCTTCTCGTAGAACGCGCCCATGCGGTCCTCGACCTCGGTCGGGCTCATCTGGCCATGGGCGGAAACGGCGCGGATCTCCGGCACGTTAAGCCGCAGCCATTCTTCCAGCTCGGGCATGTCGGCAATGCGCGGCACCACGATGAAGCTCTGCCCTCCGCGCTGGTGCTCGCGCAGCAGCGCCTCGCGCATCACCATGTCGTCCCACGGCATCACATAAGTGCGCACGGCAAGGCGATCGACCGGCGGGGTCTGGATGGTGGACAGCTCGCGCAGGCCGCTCATCGCCATCTGCAGCGTGCGCGGGATCGGCGTGGCCGTGAGCGTCAACACATGGACGTCGGCCTTCAGTTCCTTCAGCTTTTCCTTGTGGGAGACGCCAAAGCGCTGTTCCTCGTCCACGATCACCAGTCCCAGCCGCTTGAAGGCGACGGACTTGGAAAGCAGCGCGTGCGTGCCGATCACGATGTCCACCGTGCCGTCGGCAAGGCCCGCCTTGGTCTCTGTCGCTTCCTTGCCCGGCACCAGCCGGCTCAGCCGGCCGATCTCAATGGGAAAACCGGCGAAGCGATCACGGAACGCGGCATAGTGCTGGCGCGCCAGCAGCGTCGTCGGCGCGATCACGGCCACCTGCTTGCCCGCCATTGCGGCCACGAACGCGGCGCGCAGCGCCACCTCGGTCTTGCCGAAGCCCACATCGCCGCAGACCAGCCGGTCCATCGGCTTGCCATCGACCATGTCGCCCAGAACGTCGTCGATGGCGCGTTCCTGGTCCTCGGTCTCGTCCCAGGGGAAGCGGTCGACGAAGGGGCCGTAGCTGGCGGGATCGACCGCCATCACGTCGGCCTGCCGCAATGCGCGCAGTGCCGCCGTCGCCATCAGCTGTCCGGCCATCTCCAGGATGCGCTCGCGCATGCGGGCCTTGCGCCGCTGCCACGCCTCGCCACCCAGCCTGTCGAGCGCGACGGCGTCGTTTTCGTTGCCATAGCGTGAAAGGACGTCGAGATTTTCGACCGGGATGTAGAGCTTGTCGCCACCGGCATATTCCAGCTGCACGCAATCGTGCGGGCTGTCACCCACCGCCACGGCTTCCAGCCCGATATAGCGCCCGATGCCGTGCTCCATGTGGACCACCAGATCGCCGGGATTGAGCGCGGAAAGCTCGGCCAGGAACGCGTCCGCATCCTTGCGCTTCTTCTTGCGGCGGACCAGCCGGTCACCCAGGATGTCCTGCTCGGTCAGCAGCTCCAGTTCTTCGTTGGCAAAGCCGCTTTCCAGCGGCAGCACCACCGCCACCGGCTTGCCCTTTGCGGCAAGGCCCAGTGCCTCCTGCCATGTATCCGCCAGCGCCGGCGCACTCTTGCCCGCTTCACCCAGCAGGCTGGCCAATCGCGCGCGCGAACCGGCGGTGTAGGCCGCCACGATCGGTTTCAGCCCGCGCGTGCCCAACGCCGCCAGATGCTTGGCTGCCGCTTCATAGACATTGTTGCCCTGCGCGCGGTCAGGCGCAAAGTCGTGGCTGCCGGTAAAGCCGAAGTCCACCGCGCGGCCCGATTCCGGCTCTGCGAATATGGACATGCGGTGCACCGGCCAGCCGGCCAGCGCCTGCTCGAATTCGTCCTTGCCCAGGTACAGCGCCGTCTCGCTCAGCGGGCGATAGCTGCCGGGTGAGCGCGATGCACTTTCCACACGCGCCTGATGGTAATCGGCAATGTCGGAAAGGCGCGATTCCGCAGCCTTCGCCGCTGCCGAATCCAGCACCACCAGATCGCCTTCGGCCAAGTGGTCGAACAGCGTGACCAGCCGGTCCTCGAACAACGGCAGCCAGTGTTCCATGCCTGCCAGCCGCCGCCCGTCGCTCACTGCCTGGTACAGCGGATCGCCGGTGGCATTCGCGCCGAACATCTCGCGATAGCGGCTGCGAAAGCGCTTGATGCTGTCCTCATCAAGCAGCGCCTCGCTAGCCGGCAGCAGCAGGTGCGTTTCCACCGGCTGCACGCTGCGCTGCGTGTTCGGGTCGAACAGGCGCAGCGTCTCCAGCTCGTCACCGAAGAAATCCAGCCTCAGCCCGTGGTCCAGCCCGCTTGGATAGATGTCGAACACCGATCCGCGCACCGCGTATTCGCCGGAATCGACCACGGTGTCGGTCCGCGCATAGCCCTGCCGCTGCAACAGCGCGATCAGGCTTTCGCGTCCGATCTCCATGCCGGGCTTCAGCAGGCGGGTGGATTCGCGGATGCGGAACGGGGTCAGCGCCCGCTGCAGAACAGCATTGATCGTCGTGACGAAAAGCTGCGGCCCCTCACGCTTCCACTGCAGCCGCTGCAGCGCGCTGAGCCGCCGCGAGCTGGCGCTGAGCGCGGGCGAAGCACGGTCGAACGGAAGGCAGTCCCACGCCGGAAACTCGATCACTTCCAGCTCGGGGGCAAAGAACGCCGCGCTCTCGGTCACCGCACGCATTGCCGTGTCGTCGGCGGCGATGAACACCGTGCGCGGCGTGCCCGTCTTCGTGGCAGCGGCGCGGGCAAGGTCTGCCAGCACCAGTGGCTGCGCTCCGCGCGCCACGGAGGACAGGGTCAGCGGCGAAGTGGCGGAAAGGATGCGGGAGATGTCGGCCATGGCTGGGGAATGAAGCGGGTGCTAGCGTCGTTCCACGCCTCAGCGCGGAATTTCGACGTAGTCCAGCTTGCGCATGGCGTCCATCATCGGCCCGGCATATTCGGGCGGAATGGACAGCGTGCCCAGCGCCCAACCCATGATGTCCACGTCTTCCTCGTCGATCAGCCGTTCGAACCAGCTGACCTGCTCCTCGCTCCAGTCCTTGTGAAACCGGTCGAAGAAGCAGCCGATCATGTAGTCGGCCTCGCGCGTGCCCCTGTGCCAGGCGCGGAACTTCAGGCGGGCAAGACGGGCGGGCTCGATCATCTGCGCGCGGTTAGGCGATTGCGGCCCGCGACTCAAGGGCACTGCACCGATAGGCCATTCGCATCCCGGCGGTCGTCCTTCCCCCCGCCGCCGGGATGCGCGCGGCGCTTCACCTGCCCCGAAGCGCCGCCAGAACGTCGGCAGGCTGGCGGCCCACCATGTCCTTGGCGATCTCGGCCGACAGCGCGTTCTGCACCGGCTTTGACCAGTGGTGGCGCAGCTCGCCCAGCGTCTTGGGTGGTGCAATCACCACCAGCTGTTCGATCTTGTGTCCGCCCACCTGCCGGCCCAGCCAATCGGCCACCGCCGTGGCATGCGCGGTCTCGTCCTGCTGGTGCGGAGAGGCATGGCTGCCGCCTGAGCTGTGATTGTGCTCCACCAGCGCGGGCGTCTCGATGCGGGCCAGCTCGGGCGCGGCCTCGTTGCCGGCATTGCGCCAGAGATCCCAGGTCTTGCCGTCGACAACGGCAACCACCGTTCCATGGGGAAGCAGCATTGTGTTCTCCTTCTTGCTCTTGAGAACCGATTGAAGCGCCTTTGCCGCGCGCTTCCATGCGCTGTGTCAAAACGGGCAGGGGGCAGTGGCGAATTGCGCCGGCCGTGGCTATGAAGCCGCACCATGAGGCCGGACCTGCTCAACCCTCTGTTTGCCGAAACCGCAGGCCTGAAGGGCGTGGGGCCGGGGCTGGCGCGGCCGCTGGAAAAGCTCGGCCTCACCCGCCTGCGCGATCTCGCCTATCACCTGCCCGATCGCTTCGTCACGCGCAGGGCAGTTGCGAACCTCGACGAAGCCAGCGTGGGCGAGAACGTCGTCGTCGCGCTCACCATTCGTGAACACCGCTCTTCCAGCGGGCGCGGGCCGTTCCGCGTGCTGGCGGAAGACGCCATCGGCAACGTGATCGCGCTCGTCTATTTCGGCCGCGCTTCCTACAGCGCGAAGAAGCTGCTGCCCACGGGCGAGAAACGCTGGGTCGCCGGGCGTATCGACCAGTTCGGGCAGGGGCTGCAGATCGTCCATCCCGAACACGTCAGCGAAGACAGCGCCGGCCTGCTCGCTACGCTGAACGAGCCGGTCTATCCGCTGTCCGAAGGGCTGACGCAGGGGCGCATCCAGGCGCTGGTGCATCAGGCGCTCGCGCATCTGCCCCGCATGCCCGAATGGATCGAGCCGGGCCTGCTCGACCGCATGGGCTGGCCCAGCTGGAGCGAGGCGCTGGTCGAGGCGCACAAGGGCACGCACGAGGCCGCACGCGATCGCCTGGCCTATGACGAACTGCTCGCCAATGCGCTGGCGCTGATGCTGGTGCGCGCCAGCAATCGCAGCCGCACCGGCACCCCGCTGCTGGGCGATGGACGCCTCCGCGCCAAACTGAACCTGCCGTTCGCGCTCACCGGAGCCCAGCAACGCGCCATTGCAGAGATCGAAGGCGATCTGCAGCAGGGCGCGCCGATGCTGCGGCTGCTCCAGGGCGATGTCGGCTCGGGCAAGACGGCGGTGGCGCTCAACGCCATGCTGGTTGCGGTTGAGGCGGGCGCGCAGGCGGCGCTTCTGGCACCGACCGAAATTCTTGCCCGCCAGCATGCCGAAACGCTGACCCGCATGGTCGCGGGCACGGGCGTGAACGTCCAGCTTCTCACCGGGCGGGATAAGGGCAGGGCGCGCGAATCGATCCTGATGGGGTTGATGGACGGCTCTATCCAGATCTGCGTAGGCACCCACGCGATCTTTCAGGACAGCGTGTCCTATCGCAATCTCGGCCTCGTGGTGATCGATGAACAGCACCGCTTCGGCGTGGGCCAGCGCTTGATGCTCACGCAGAAGGCTCGGCGGACGCCACACTGCCTGGCCATGACGGCCACGCCGATCCCGCGCACGCTCACGCTGGCGCAGTATGGCGAGATGGACGTGTCGCGGCTCGACGAGATGCCGCCGGGACGCCAGGCGATCGACACCCGCGTGATCGCGCAGGAGCGGCTGGCGGACGTGGTGGAGGGTCTCGCCCGGCACGTTGCCAAGGGGGCGCAGGCCTATTGGGTCTGCCCGATGGTGCGCGAGCACGAGACCGAGGACCTTGCCGCCGCCGAGATGCGCTACGAAACGCTCAAGGCGCGCTTCGGTGACGATGTCGTGCTCGTCCACGGCCAGCTGCGGCCTGAGGCGAAGGACGCGGCGATGGAGCGGTTCGCTAACGGCGACGCCAAGGTGCTGGTTGCCACCACGGTGATCGAGGTCGGCGTGGACGTGCCCAATGCCACGCTGATGGTGATCGAACAGGCCGAACGGTTCGGCTTGGCCCAGCTGCACCAACTGCGCGGGCGCGTCGGGCGCGGCTCGCAGGCTTCCACCTGCCTGCTGCTGCGCGGCGATGCCCTGTCCGAAGTCGGGCGCGAACGGCTGGCCCTGATGCGCGAGACGCAGGACGGCTTCCGCCTTGCCGAGGAAGACTTGCGGCTGCGGGGCGGTGGCGAACTGCTCGGCACGCGCCAGTCGGGCGATACGCCGTTCCGCGTCGCCAGCTTCGAACAGATCGCCAAGCTGCTGCCACTGGCCCATGACGATGCCCGCCTGCTGATGGAGCGCGATGGCGGCCTCTCCTCGCCACGCGGAGAAGCGGCGCGGGTGCTGCTTTACTTGTTCGAACGCGATTGGGGCGTGCAGCTGCTGCGCGGTGGCTGATTGCCCGCGCGGGCAGGGCGCTTTTCCGCGCGCCGGGGGTTAACTGGCCTGATGCACAAGCTCGCTCTCGACGCCCGCCCGCTCGGTTACGCCGGGCTCCTTCCGCAAGCGGCTTTCCTGCTGGCGGTGCTCAAGGGCGGCCCCGCCGGCTGGACCGCGCTGGCACTCGCCTATGCCTATGCTGCGCTGATCTTCAGCTTCCTTGGCGGCATATGGTGGGGCATCGCCATTGCCCGGCCGGAAACACCACGCTGGGCGCTGTTCGCGGCCGTGATGCCCAGCCTGATCGCGTTGGGCCTGTGGTTTCCGTGGATGGTCGGCTGGACCTGGCCGGGGCCGCAACTCGTGGTGCTGGGGCTGTGCATCGCCCTGTCGCACTTGGTTGACCGCGCACTGTGGCGTGGGCCGCCCAGCGGCTGGCGGGCGCTGCGCCGGTCGCTCTCGCTCGGCCTGGGTGGCCTCACGATCGCAACCGGCCTGCTGGCGCTTTAGGCCGCCAGCGTCACCACGCTGACTTGCGCAGGGGGCAGGGCGCCGTCCTTGGCCATACCCATCAGCTCCTGCTTGCGCGCCAGCATCTGGTCGCGCAGCGCCACCAGGTCCACGCCCGCCTCGCGCGCCTGCGAGAACATGCCATCCCCGCGCGCCTCTTCCTCATGCACGTGGTGCTTGATCTCTTCCGAAAGCACCTTCACCTTGGCGTCGAAGAAATCGTCCTCGGGGCTGCTGGCCATGATGTCGTTCACCAGCACCTTGGCCCCGTCATGTTCCACGAAGGCTTCGGTCCAGGTCTCTTCCTCGATCTTGCCCTTCAGCGCGGGGTAGAAGATCTCTTCCTCGATCATCGTGTGGATCTTCAGCTCGTCGCAGATCTGGCGGGCGATGTCCCCCTTCTTGGCATCGCTGGCGCTTTCGAACTTGGCGAACAATTCTTCCACCTTGCGATGGTCGGCCTTCAGCAGGGCGATGGCGTCGGTATGGCTTGGTGTCTGGCCTCGGTTCGGCATGGGACGGTCTCCTGTCACGGCGAATTGCCGTTTGGTGGGAAACGGCCTGTCCGCGCCGCAGGTTCCACGCGGCCCAACGCAAAAAGGCGACCCGAAGGTCGCCTTTTCATGCGCTTGCGTGGAAATGGTCGGGGAAAGAGGATTCGAACCTCCGGCCCCTGCCTCCCGAAGACAGTGCTCTACCAGGCTGAGCTATTCCCCGACCGATCCGCTGCCGGTCACCCGGCTGCAAGGCAGGGGCGCCCTATACGGTCGGGTTGTGCAGGTGGCAAGCGGGCTTTTGAAAAGTTTTGCACAAGGCGCGCAGGCCGGCCGGCTTTGCGACGCGATGTGTTCTTGTCTAGAGTCCGGCCATGGCCACCCCGCATTACGAGCAGCAATACCTGAACCTGATGCGCGAGATCTGGACGCAGGGTGACGAGCGCGTGGACCGCACCGGCATCGGCACCCGCTCGGTCTTCGGCGCCACGCTGCGGTTCGATCTGTCCGATGGCCAGGTGCCGCTGCTCACCACCAAGCGGGTCTATTGGAAAACCGCCACGCGCGAATTCCTGTGGTTTCTCACCGGTGATACCAACATCCGCAACCTCTGCGCACAGGGCGTGGAGATCTGGACCGACTGGCCGCTCGACCGCTATCGGCGCGAAACCGGCGACCAGATCAGCCGCGAGGACTTTTCCAGGTGCATCGTCGCCGATGAAGCCTTCGCCGCGCAGTGGGGTGATCTGGGTCCGGTCTATGGCAAGCAGTGGGTGGATTGGCCGGTCTATGAACCTGCGGGCGAGGGGCTGTTCACGCGCCGTGCGCAGGGCGTGAACCAGGTCGCCGATCTCGTCCATTCGCTGCGCACCAACCCCGGCAGCCGCCGCCATATCGTGGAAGGCTGGAACGTGGCCGAGCTTGACGGCATGGCCCTGCCGCCCTGCCACAAGACCTACCAGTTCCACGTCGCCGGCAACCGCCTGTCGGGCGTGCTGTACCAGCGCAGCTGCGACGTGGCTCTGGGCCTGCCGTTCAACCTGTGGGGCGCGGCGCTGTTCATCCGCCTGCTGGCCCAGCAGTGCGATCTTGAACCGGGCGAACTGGTGTGGATGGGCGGTGATACCCATCTCTATCTCAACCATGCCGATCTGGTTGAGGCGCAACTTTCGCGGGAACCTGCGGGCTCTCCGCGCCTTGCCATCACGCGCCGGCCCGATAGTATCTTCGGTTACCGGATCGAGGATTTCGAGGTGACCGGCTATGCCCCGCAGGCGCACATCGCGGCGCCCGTGGCGGTCTGACGCCCTTGATTGACTCGGAAAGTCGAGAGTAATATTATTTCTCTCGTCTAAAACAATGCGTCGCCTGATTCTCTCCGGATCGGCGCGCGGGAGAGTCAGATGAAGGCGTTTCCAGAGGCTCTAGCATGACCGCGTCCGGCCGAAGCAACCTGCCGCCGCTGTCGCTCCACGTGCCCGAACCGCGCTTCCGCCCGGGCGATGCGGTGGATTACAGCCACATCGCCATCCCGCCCGCCGGCGCACAGCCGCGGCCCGATGAACGCTGCCCCGCTGCCGAAACGCAGCCCCTGTGCTTCGACCTGATCCGGGTGCTGGGCGAAGACGATCGCGCCGTCGGCCCGTGGAACCCCGGCCTCGATGCCGAAACCCTGCGCCGCATGCTGCGCACCATGGCGCTCACCCGCGCCTTTGACGATCGCATGTATCGCGGCCAGCGCCAGGGCAAGACCAGCTTCTACATGAAGTGCACGGGGGAAGAGGCGACCTCGGTCGCCCCCGCCATGGCGCTCGCGCCCGATGACATGGTCTTTCCCAGTTATCGCCAGCAGGGCATCCTGATCTCGCGCGGCTACCCGCTGGTTGAGATGATCAACCAGATCTACTCCAACCGGGCGGACAAGCTGAAGGGCCGCCAGCTGCCGATCATGTATTCGGCGCGTGAAGCCTCGTTCTTCACCATCTCGGGCAACCTCGCCACACAGTATCCCCAGGCCGTGGGCTGGGCCATGGCCAGCGCGATCAAGGGGGACAGCCGCATCGCCGCCGCCTGGATCGGTGAAGGGTCCTCGGCAGAGGGGGATTTCCACTCCGCGCTCACCTTCGCCACGGTCTATAATGCGCCGGTGGTCTTCAACGTGGTCAACAACCAGTGGGCCATCTCCAGCTTTTCGGGGTTCGCCGGGGCGGAACGCACCACCTTTGCCGCCCGCGCCATCGGCTATGGCGTCGCGGGCCTACGGGTGGATGGCAACGATCCGCTGGCGGTCTATGCCGCGTCGCGCTGGGCGGCAGACCGCGCCCGCGCCAATGCCGGGCCCACGCTGATCGAACACTTCACCTATCGCGCCGAAGGGCATTCCACCTCTGACGATCCGGGCCAGTACCGCTCCGCGCAGGAACGCAGCGAATGGCCGCTGGGCGATCCGATCAACCGCCTGAAGCGCCACCTCGTCGCCCTGGGCGAATGGTCGGACGAGGCGCACGAGGCGATGGATGCGGAACTGGTCGAACAGGTGAAGGCCGCCACCAAGGAGGCGGAGAAGAACGGCGTGCTTGGCCACGGTCTGCACCACCCCTTCCACACCATGTTCGAAGATGTGTTCGAGGAACTGCCCTGGCACCTCAAGGAACAGAGCGAACAGGCCATTCGCGAACGCCGCATCAAATGGCCTGACTGGTCCGAAGACGAACCGTGGAGGGCATCGTGATGCTGGAAGAAGCCCCCGTGAGCCTGTCTGACGCGCCGACCCGCAACCTCAACATGATCGAGGCGATCAACGACGCGCTCGACATCATGATGGAGCGCGATCCCAACGTGGTCGTGATGGGAGAGGATGTCGGCTATTTCGGCGGCGTGTTCCGCGCCACTGCCGGCCTGCAGAAGAAGTATGGCAAGACCCGCGTGTTCGATACGCCGATCAGCGAATGCGGCATCATCGGCGTGGCGGTGGGGATGGGGGCCTATGGCCTGCGCCCCGTGCCGGAAATCCAGTTTGCCGACTATATCTATCCCGGCCTTGATCAGCTGGTGTCCGAAGCGGCGCGGCTGCGCTATCGCTCGGCGGGGGAATTCATCGCGCCGATGACGGTGCGCTCGCCCTTTGGCGGCGGCATCTTCGGCGGGCAGACCCACAGCCAGAGCCCCGAGGCGCTGTTCACCCATGTGGCGGGCCTCAAGACCGTGGTGCCCAGCACCCCGCACGATGCCAAGGGCCTGCTGATCGCTGCGATCGAGGACAACGATCCGGTGATCTTCTTCGAACCCAAGCGCATCTACAACGGCCCGTTCGACGGCTATTACGATCGCCCGGTGCAACCCTGGGCCAAGCATGCCGACAGCGCCGTGCCCGAAGGCTACTATTCGATTCCCTTGGGCAAGGCGCGGCGCGTGCGCAAGGGCAACGATTTCACCGTGCTCGCCTATGGCACCATGGTCCATGTCGCCTCGGCGGTCTGCGCGGAAAAGGGCGTGGATGCCGATATCATAGACCTGCGCACGCTGGTGCCACTGGATATCGAGACGATCGACGCCTCCGTTCGCAAGACCGGCAAGTGCCTGATCGTCCACGAAGCCACCCGCACTGGCGGCTTCGGAGCCGAGCTTTCCGCGCTGGTGCAGGAACGCTGCTTCTATGCGCTCGAAGCGCCGATCGAACGCGTCACTGGCTTCGACACGCCTTATCCGCACAGCCTCGAATGGGCATACTTCCCCGGGCCCGTCCGCATTGGCGAGGCCATCGACCGCCTGATGAAAGCCTGATCCGATGGGAACCTACACTTTCCGCTTGCCCGATATCGGCGAAGGCATTGCCGAGGCCGAGATCGTCGCCTGGCACGTCAAGCCGGGCGACATGGTCCGCGAAGACGCCCCGATTGCCGACATGATGACCGACAAGGCCACGGTCGAAATGGAAAGCCCGGTCACGGGCCGCATCCTGACCGTGGCCGGCGAGGTGGGCGACATGATCGCCATCGGCAGCGCCCTCGTCACTATCGAGACCGAAGGCGGGGAGGACGAAAAGCCCTCTCCTCCTCAGGGGAAAGGGTTGGGAGAGGGGGAATCCGCTCAATCTGCCGAACCCGCCCAACCGTTCGTTTCGAGCGAAGTCGAGACACCAAGCCCGGCACCCGAACCTACACCCGAACCCGCTCGTGCTGAGCCTGTCGAAGCACCGCGCGCAACGCCAGACCCCAAACCCCGACCCCCGTTCGTGTCGAGCGAAGTCGAGACACCGGGCGCAGCCGTCAGCAACGCCAAAGTCCTCGCCAGCCCCGCCGTGCGCCAGCGCGCCCGCGATCTCGGCATCGATCTTGCGCAGGTCCGCCCGTCCGAGGAAGGCCGCATCCGCCACTCCGATCTGGACCAGTTCCTCGCCTACAACGGCGCGGGCGGTTATGGCTCTGCCGGCAAGGCACGCGCTGATGAGCAGATCAAGGTCATCGGCCTGCGCCGCCGCATTGCCGAAAACATGGCCGCGTCCAAGCGCCACATCCCGCACTTCTCCTATGTGGAGGAATGCGATGTCACCGCGCTCGAAGCCATGCGGGCGCAGTTGAACGATGCGCGGGGAGACAAGCCCAAGCTCACCATGCTGCCGCTGCTGATCACCGCGATCTGCCGTGCGCTGCCGGCCTATCCGATGATCAACGCGCGTTACGATGACGAAGCCGGCATCGTCACGCGTTACGGCGCGGTCCACTTGGGGCTGGCCGCGCAGACGCCGTCGGGCCTTATGGTCCCGGTGATCCGCGATGCCCAGTCGCTGAACCTGTGGCAGCTGGCGCGCGAGATCGTGCGGCTGGCCGACGCCGCGCGCAACGGCACGGCCAAGTCCACCGAGTTGTCGGGCTCCACGCTCACCGTCACCTCGCTCGGTCCCTTGGGCGGGATCGCCACCACCCCGGTGATCAACCGCCCCGAAGTCGCCATCATCGGCCCCAACCGCATCGTCGAGCGGCCCTTGTTCGTGCCCGATGGCATGGGTGGGGAGCGGATCGAAAAGCGCAAGCTGATGAACATCTCGATCAGCTGCGACCACCGCGTCGTCGATGGCCACGATGCCGCCAGTTTTGTCCAGGCGGTGCGCAGGCTGATCGAAACTCCGGTGCTGCTGCTGGCCGATTGATCTGCTATGGCAGGGACGCGTTCACGGGAGCGAACGATGCCTGCACCGCAAACCGATCCCCGCGTCGATGCCTATATCGATCAGGCCGCGCCGTTCGCGCAGCCGGTGCTGCGCCACCTGCGCGCGCTTGTTCACGATGCCTTTCCCGGCATTGCCGAGGCGATCAAGTGGAACATGCCGCACTTCGTGCTTGAAGGGCGCAATCTGGCGGGGATGGCGGCGTTCAAGGCGCATTGCGCCTTCGTGATCCATGGTCAGGGGCGGCAGGGCAACGCCATGGGGCAGTTTGACCGGATCACCGCGCTGTCTGACCTTCCGCCGCCCGCCGAGCTGGTCGATCGCCTGCGGGAATCTGCAGTTACGCCAACGAAGCCCCGGGTGGGCAAGCCGCCAAAGGCTCCCATCGCCATGCCTCAACCCTTCGCGGCGGCGCTATCCGCTGCCGCCGGTGCGCAGGCTCATTTCGATGCGTTCACGCCTGCGCAGCAGCGCGAATATCTCGAATGGATCACCGATGCGAAGACCGATGCGACCCGCGACAGGCGGATTGCCCAGGCGACCGAGTGGATCGCCCAAGGGCTGAAGCGCAACTGGAAGTACGAAAAATGCTGATCGGCGCTCAGCGCACGATCCCGCGATAGGTCATCCGCCCGTTGCCCAGCGCCGCCATTGCGCCCGGCACGCGCCAGCGCAGGTGGGTCACGTCCTCAGGCACCGCGTGCCGCAGCCGGCCATCGGCCTCGCGCACCACCAGGTCGTCCAGCAGGCCCCAGGTGCGCCCGCCATCGACCGAGACTTCCTCGTCGCCACCGGCTGTTCCCTGAAAGGAAACGGTGCGGGGCAGGGGGTTGGTCACCGTGAAGTCCTTGCCGCGGCGGGCCGTCCAGTTGACCACGAAGACCACGCGGTCGCCCGGCTGCAGTCGCTCGGCGCGCTCCAGCACGCGGGCGGTGCGGCCACCCGGCGCCGGATGGAAGCGTTCCACGAACACGTCACTGGCCAGCTGCACCGCATCGGCCGCCTGCGCCGCCATGGGCGCTGTCACTGCCACACCTGCTGCCAACACGGCCATCGCCCTGTCCATCGCCACGTCTGCCCCCGTCAGCGCCCCTTGCGCCTTCTGGTTCCCGTGATCGCACAGGGGCGGCTAAAACTTGGTAAACGGCCCAGAAACCATACCCTGAGGGCGGCCTGTCCACGCCCGCGCAAAAAATGTCCTGGCCATTGTTGACAGGCCCGCGACTGTGGCATAGTGGCGCGGCTCCCAAGCGGAAACGCGGGTGTAGCTCAGTTGGTTAGAGTGCCGGCCTGTCACGCCGGAGGTCGCGGGTTCGAGCCCCGTCACTCGCGCCACCGCTTGGGGAAGCGCCTTCACGGCGCTTTTTTTGACGTTACGCGGGTGTAGCTCAGTTGGTTAGAGTGCCGGCCTGTCACGCCGGAGGTCGCGGGTTCGAGCCCCGTCACTCGCGCCACGTCAGACGCGACAGGAAGGGCGCCTCAGGGCGCCCTTTCGCGTTCTTGACCCCGCCTCAGTCGCCCTCAGTCGACTTCAACCCCCTCTCAGTCGTTCTCAACGTACGGCTTTTCAGCCCTTGAAGGGCGATGCGTCGAAGTAGTCACGCCACTGCACGATCTTGCCGTCCCGCAGCTTGAAGATGCCCATCAGGCGGATCGAGGTGAAGGTTTCGCCGGCGGCGTTGATCATGTGGTCCACCCGCTCGGTCAGTACGGTATCGCCCTGCGCCACGATCTCCAGCATATCCACGCCGATGGTGGCAAGGCCCATGCCCTGTTCGAACTGCCCGATCATCGCCAGCGCCTGATCCACGCCCACGGTGTGCGATAGGCCCACGTTTTCGTAGTCGGTCTCGTCGGTGAAATAGTCGCGCACCGATTGCGCAAAGCCGCCCGGTTGCGCCCACATCGCGCAGAAGGCTTCGACCGTTTCGACTGGACTTGGCATGGCGTCTCTCCCGTTCGCGTTTCGGCAAACGGTTAAGCCATTCCCCCAGGATCGCCAACAGCCTTGAAGATCAGCCCCAGCGGCCGGTTTCCATCCAGATCAGGAAGCGGCGCAGCGGCAGCAGCCAGGCGACGCCGAGGATCAGGTAGACCGGTGTCTGCACCAGCACCGGCAGCGCGGAAAGCGGGCCGGACAGCGCCGCGACGATTCCGGCATAGACCATCAGCGCCGTGATCAGCGCGAGGATTCCCACCGGCTTGCGCCATGTCGGCTTGTAATCGTCGTTCACGGCGGAATGAGTCCTCAGAATGGCCCGTAGAGTCGCGTCGGCGTTACCACGGCGGCAAGGGGCCGGTCATGCGCCTCGCGGGGCAAGGCATCGACCAGCTGGCAATCCCACGCCATGCCGATGGCCGGCACATCCGGGTGCGCCGCCAGCCAGCGGTCATAGTGGCCGCCGCCCTGGCCCAGCCGGCCGCCTTCGACATCGAAGCCGACCAGCGGCACGAACAGGACGTCGGGCGTCACCTCTGCCGCATCGGCCAATGGCTGAGGCCCGTATGGCCCCATGCCCAGCAATTCGTCGACGTGGGGCGAGGCCCAGGTGCGGAATGTCATTGCTTCATCGCGTGCGGCAAACCACGGCAGGGCAACTGTGTGTCCTGCATCGACAAGGAAGCGGGCATAGCCGCCGGTGGGCGTCTCTTCGGGCGAATTGTAGTAGAGGCCCACGACAGCGCCCGGCGGCACCAGCGCCAGGAGCGGCGCGGGCGGGCGCATCATCACCAGCGCGCCCACGCGCGGATCCAGCGCGGCGACATGTGCCTTGCGCTCTGCGCGCAGCCTGCGGCGAAGTTCGGCCTTCATCTGCAAACCGTGCTGCTCCAGGCGGGAAGGAAGGTGGGTGACGGGACCACCATGGGTCGTTTGCTCGGAAAATCCTCTGACGCCTTCACGTCAGGTGGGGACCATGTATCCAGGACCAGGGTCCCGGCAGGGACAGCCCCCTTGGATTGCTTATAGCCTCAGGGATGTTCATGCGGCTCGTGCCGGGCAGTACCCGTCACGACCCCATCTAGGATGCCGAGGTCGCATGCTCAAGGGTTTGCGCCAGCTTTTCCACGCGCTCGGCCAGTGACTCGATGCGGGAGAGCACCTGGGCAGACACTTCGGCAGAAGGCGCGGCGACGGGTTCTGGCGGTGGGGGAGGGGCCTTGCGGTGCTCCTCGTGCAGTTCATCGGCCAGGATCAGCGCCGCGAACAGCATCATCCGAGCCTCGCTCTGGCTGTTGCCGCCCATCCGCTTTACCCGCTCGTCGATCATGCGGCCGAGCATCTCGATATGCGCTTCCTCGCCTTCAGCCGCCGAAACGGTGAAGGGGCGGCCGCCGATCTGCAGGGTGACGTTGCTCATCGCGGTTCCGGTGCTGGCTTATTGCGGCAAGTTGGTGAGAAGGAGGTCGAGCTGGCGCAGTTCCTGCGTCACCGTTTCCTTCAGCTTGCGATGCCGGGCCTTGAGATCGCCCAGTTCGGCTGCCTGCGCCTCACGCATGGAAACGGCATCTTCCAGCCGTACCAGCGCCTGCTCGATCCGGTCGAGCGCCGAGTCCAGACCATCGGTTCCCATGGCCTTGCGCTACCACAGCCTTGCCGCTCTGCAAGCCGGGTTGATCCTCCATCCCCAGCTTTCGCTGTTGCACTGCACACAGTTTTGCTTGCCCGCGCAACTCCGGCTGTGCATACGAATGCACCGAATCGCAGGCCGTGCAATGCAATGCGCGGGGCGCCAGCCTTGACGGTGGGGTATGGGGTGGCCAATGAGGCCGCGCTCCGAATCACCGGCAATGGCGCATCAGGGCGCTTTGGAAGGGCTTTTTCAGGTTATGACTCGCGACACCGCTGTGCTGGCGCCGATGGCCAATGCGATCCGTGCGCTCGCCATGGACGCCGTTCAGGCTGCGAACTCCGGCCACCCCGGCATGCCCATGGGCATGGCCGACGTTGCCACCGTGCTGTGGTCGCAGTTCCTGAAGTTCGATCCTTCCGCGCCGAAGTGGGCTGACCGTGACCGCTTCGTGCTGTCGGCCGGCCATGGCTCGATGCTGATCTACGCGCTGCTCCACCTGTCGGGCTATGAAAGCCCGACGATGGAGGACATCCGCAATTTCCGCCAGCTTGGCTCGGTCTGCGCGGGTCACCCTGAGAACTTCATGATTCCCGGCGTGGAATGCACCACCGGCCCGCTGGGCCAGGGCATCGCCATGGCAGTGGGCATGGCCATGGCCGAGCGGCACCTGAACGCGCAGTTCGGTGACGAGCTGGTCGATCACAAGACCTGGGTGATCGCGGGCGACGGCTGCCTGATGGAGGGCGTGAACCACGAGGCGATCGGACTTGCCGCCACGCTCAAGCTTGGCCGCCTGAACGTGCTGTGGGACGACAACAAGATCACCATCGACGGTGACACTTCGCTGTCCACCAGCGAGGACATCCTTGCACGCTATGCCGCCACCGGGTGGCACACCGTTTCGTGCGACGGGCATGACTTTGCCGACATCGCCCGCGCGCTGGCCGAAGCCGCCGCCGATCCGCGCCCGTCGCTGGTCGCCTGCCGCACCGTGATCGGCAAGGGCGCGCCCAACAAGCAGGGCGGCCACAGCGTTCACGGCGCGCCGCTGGGTGCGGACGAAATCGCCGCCGCGCGCGAATATCTCGGCTGGACCTCCGCTCCGTTCGAAGTGCCGGCAGACATCCTTGCCAACTGGCGCTCCACCGGTGAAGCGGGCAAGGTGGCCCATGCCGAATGGCAGGCCCGCGCCGCCAAGAGCGACAAGGCCGACGAGTTCAGCCGCCGCATGGCCGGCGAACTGCCCGCCGACAGCGGATTTGACGCCTATGTGCAGTCTCTGATCGCCAACCCGCCCAAGGTCGCGACCCGCAAGGCGAGCGAGATGGCGCTGGAAGCCTTCACCGCTGCCGTTCCCGAACTGGTTGGCGGATCGGCGGACCTGACCGGTTCGAACCTGACGAAGACCAAGTCGACCACGCCGTTCGGTGCGCACGATTATGCCGGTCGGCATGTCTACTACGGCATCCGCGAATTCGGCATGGCCGCGGCCATGAACGGCATGGCGCTGCACGGCGGCATCGTTCCCTATGGCGGCACCTTCCTCGTCTTCTCCGACTATTGCCGCAACGCCATCCGCATGTCGGCGCTGCAGCACACCCGTGTGGTCTATGTGCTGACGCACGATTCGATCGGCCTGGGTGAAGACGGACCGACCCACCAGCCGGTGGAGCACGTCATGTCGCTGCGCATGATCCCCGGCCTCAAGGTGTTCCGTCCGGCCGATGCGCTGGAAACCGCCGAGGCCTGGGCGCTGGCGCTGGCCGACAAGCACGCCTCGTCGGTCCTCGCGCTCTCGCGCCAGAACCTGCCGCCGGTGCGTTTCGATACCGAGATGAAGAGCGCCAAGGGCGCCTATCGCCTTGTTTCCGCCAAGGCCGCGCGCAAGGTGGTGCTGCTGGCCAGCGGTTCGGAAGTCGAGATCGCGATGGCCACTGCGGCCGCGCTTGAGGAAAAGGGCGTTGGCGCCGATGTCGTCTCGTTCCCCTGCTGGGAACTGTTTGACGCGCAGGACGCCGCCTATCGCGCAGACGTGCTGCCCGCCGACGTGCTCAAGGTCTCGATCGAGGCCGGCGTCACGCTGGGCTGGCAGAAGTATGTCGGCGATGGCCTGACCATCGGCATCGACAGCTTCGGCGCTTCGGCTCCGGCCCCCGTTCTCTACGATCATTTCGGGCTGACCGCGGACAAGATCGTTCCGCAGGTTCTGGCACGCCTTTCCTAATTCAGAAGGAGTCTTCACATGGCGATCAAGGTTGCGATCAACGGTTTCGGACGCATCGGGCGCAATGTCGCCCGCGCCATCCTCGAGCGGCCTGAAGCCGGGCTCGAGCTGGTTTCGATCAACGACCTCGCCGATGCGAAGGCCAATGCCCTGCTGTTCAAGCGTGACAGCGTCCACGGCGCTTTCTCGGGCGAAGTGTCGGTTGACGGCAACGACCTGATCGTCAACGGCAAGCGCATCCAGGTGACCGCCGAGCGCGATCCCGCCAACCTGCCGCACGCCGCCAATGGCATCGACATCGCGCTGGAATGCACCGGCTTCTTCACCAATCGCGATGGCGGGCAGAAGCACCTCGACGCCGGCGCCAAGCGCGTGCTGATTTCGGCTCCGGCCAAGAACGTGGACCTCACCGTCGTGTTCGGCGTGAATCATGAGAAGCTGACCGCCGATCACAAGATCGTGTCCAACGCATCGTGCACCACCAACTGCCTGGCCCCGCTGGCCAAGGTGCTGCATGAATCGATCGGCATCGAACGTGGCCTGATGACCACGATCCATTCCTACACCAACGACCAGAAGATCCTGGACCAGATCCACAGCGATCCGCGCCGTGCCCGCGCCGCCGCGATGAACATGATCCCCACCAGCACCGGCGCCGCCGTGGCCGTGGGCGAAGTGCTGCCCGACCTGAAGGGCAAGCTCGACGGTTCGTCGATCCGCGTGCCGACGCCGAACGTTTCGGTGGTGGACCTGACCTTCACGCCGAAGCGCGACACCACGGTTGAAGAAGTGAACGGCCTGCTCAAGGCTGCGGCCGAAGGCGCGCTGAAGGGCGTGCTGGGCTATACCGAAGAGCCGCTGGTCTCGATCGACTTCAACCACGATCCGCACTCGTCGACCATCGACAGCCTGGAAACCGCGGTTCTCGAAGGCAAGCTGGTGCGCGTGCTTTCGTGGTACGACAACGAGTGGGGCTTCTCCAACCGCATGCTCGACACGGCGGGCGCGATGGCGAAGTTCCTTTAAGCCAAGATGGGCGCGGCACGCGGCGTCGGCATTCTGGGGGGCATCGCGCGGCATGATCGGCCGCGCGGTCCCATCGAGACGGTGCCGCGCGTCCGCGTGACCGAAGGTGAGGGTGTCCACGGCGATCTGCGTGGCGCCATCGGCCCTGGCAAGAAGGGCAAGCGCCAGATCACGCTGATCGAGGCGGAGAGCTGGGCCGCTGCGCTTGCCGACCTGAACATCGACCTGCCCTGGCATGTGCGCCGCGCCAACCTGCTGGTTTCGGGCCTGCGCCTGCCGCGCGAACCTGGCGCCATCATCGCCATCGGCGAAACCCTGCGCATCCGCGTGAACTGCGAATGCGACCCGTGCAGCCGCATGGACGAGATCGCCCCCGGCCTGAAGGCCGCGCTGCTGCCCGACTGGCGCGGCGGCGTGTGCGGCAAGGTCATCAGCGATGGCGAAATCGCCATCGGCGACGAAGTGAGGATCGAGCAATGAGCTTCAAGACGCTGGACGACATTGGCGACGTGGCGGGCAAGGCCGTGCTGGTGCGCGAGGACCTGAACGTGCCCATGGCCGATGGCAGGGTGACCGACGACACCCGCCTGCGCGCCGCGGTGCCCACGCTGGCCGAGCTGGCGGACAAGGGTGCGAAGGTGCTGGTGCTGGCGCACTTCGGCCGGCCCAACGGGCAGCCTTCCGATGAATTCTCGCTCAACAAGCTGGCCGAGCCGCTGGCCGGCGTGCTGGGCCGTCCGGTGCAGTACATCGACTGGGAAGGCGCGGCCGAGGCCGTGGCCAAGCTGGCCCCGGGCGATGTGGCCGTGCTTGAGAACACCCGCTTCTTTGGCGGCGAGGAAACGAACGATCCGGCGGTGATCGAACGCTTTGCCGCGCTGGGCGATCTCTATGTCAACGACGCCTTCTCGGCCGCGCATCGTGCCCATGCCTCCACCGAGGGGCTGGCCCGCGCGCTACCGGCCTATGCCGGCCGGGCCATGGAAGCGGAGCTGAAGGCGCTGGAAAAGGCGTTGGGCGCACCGGAGCGGCCGGTGGCGGCCGTGGTCGGCGGGGCCAAGGTCTCGACAAAGCTGGATGTGCTCAAGCATCTCGTGTCCAAGGTCGATCACCTGATCATCGGTGGCGGCATGGCCAACACCTTCCTCGCCGCGCGGGACGTGGACGTTGGCAAGTCGCTGTGCGAGCATGACCTGAAGGCGACCGCCGAGGAAATCCTCGACCATGCGGACAAGGCCGGCTGTACCGTGCACCTGCCCTATGACGTGGTCGTGTCCAAGGAATTCGCCGCCAACCCGGCCTCCCTTCGCACCTGCAACGTGCACGAAGTCGCCGCTGACGAGATGATCCTCGACGTGGGGCCGACAGCGGTCGAGGCGCTGGGCGACGTGCTGAAGACCTGCAGGACGCTGGTGTGGAACGGGCCGATGGGTGCGTTCGAAATGGCGCCATTCGATGCCGCCACCGTGGCGCTGGCCCGCACCGCGGCAGCGCTGAGCAAGGAAGGCTCTCTGGTTTCGGTCGCTGGCGGCGGGGATACCGTTGCCGCGCTGAACCACGCGGGTGTGGCGGGTGACTTCACCTATATCTCCACCGCCGGTGGCGCGTTCCTGGAATGGATGGAGGGCAAGGAATTGCCCGGCGTCGCCGCTCTGGAGCAATAATTTCGCATCAAAGGCAGGCGCGGATGTTGCACTGCAACCCGCGCCTGTTTATGGAGCGTTTGCGCATAGGTATGCATGGCCCCATCGCGATGGGCCGCAACAGGAACAGGAAGCCCCATGAACTTTGCCGAAATGACCGAGAAGATGGCCGCGGGTAACGGGTTCATCGCCGCGCTGGACCAGAGCGGCGGATCGACGCCCAAGGCATTGGCCGGCTACGGCGTGACGGAAGGCGCATGGAGCACCGAAGAGGAAATGTTCGGCCTGATCCACGCGATGCGCGCGCGGATCATCAAGTCGCCCGCATTCACCGGTGAAAAGGTGATCGGCGCGATCCTGTTCGAACGCACCATGGATGGCGATGTTGATGGCACGGCGGTTCCTGCCGCGCTCATCGCCAAGGGCGTGGTGCCGTTCATCAAGATCGACAAGGGCCTGGAAGACGAGGCCAACGGCGTGCAGCTGATGAAGCCGATGCCCACGCTCGACGCGCTGCTGGTCCGTTCGAAGGCGCTGGGCGTGTTCGGCACCAAGGAACGCTCGGTGATCAACTCCGCCAATGCCGAAGGCATCGCTGCGGTGGTGAAGCAGCAGTTCGAGGTTGGCGCGCAGGTGCTCGGCCACGGCATGATGCCGATCATCGAGCCGGAAGTGAACATCAAGAGCGAGACCCGCGCCGAGTGCGACACGATCCTGCTCGCGGAAATTCTCAAGAACCTCGACGCCCTGCCGGAAGGGCAGAAGGTCATGCTCAAGCTGTCGCTGCCGGTGGTGGCGGGCACGTTCGACCCGCTGGTCTCGCACCCCAAGGTGCTGCGCGTGGTTGCACTGTCGGGCGGGTTCAAGCGCCCCGAAGCCTGCGTGGAACTGGCCAAGAACGCCGGCATCATCGCCAGCTTCAGCCGCGCCCTGCTGGAAGACCTGCGCGCGCAGATGACCGACGCCGAGTTCGACGCTTCGCTCGGCGCTGCGATCGACGAGATTTTCAAGGGTTCCACGCAGAAGACCGCCGCGGTCGCTGCGTAAATCCTTAACCGGTTCCCCGCCAAGGGAATCGCAACAGTTGCGTGAGGATGGAGAAAGGCCGCCCCGCACCCCGGCAACCGGGGGCGGGGCGTCTTCGTTATCAGGCTCTAGCGGCCTTTCCAGCTGAAGTGGAAGCGATAGTCCTGCGCGCGGATCGGCGTGTCGGTCCGCGTCGGCGGCTCCACGCTGTCCAGCATCACCTCGCCATCGGTGGTGAGCGCCGGTTCGCCCAACACCAGGCTGCGCGGGATCCAGCGATCGCCTTCCTTCACGCTTGCGTCGATCACCACGCGCCCGGCCCAGATGCAGCGCGCATTCATGGGGCAGCGGCTGTCCTCGCGCACGGCTTCGGGCCTTACGGTCAGCGGGCCGACCCGCGTGGCTTCATGCAGCATGGCGAAGCCATCGCTGCGCACGGGTGGCGGGACAGTGGCGCACCCTGCGATCAGGAGCGAGGCGCTGGCGGCGGCGATGATCGAAAGCCTGTTCATGCCCCCACAATGGCATGGCCGACTGAACCGTTCCAGAACGCGCCGATTGCGGACGCGCCACGGGCGGAGTAGGGCGTTTGGCCATGACCACTCCCGCCTGCCAGCTCTACCTGATCTCCCCTCTCGACGTTTCCGGCGACTTCCCCGCGCGGCTCGAACGCGCGCTCGATGCCGGCCCGGTCGCCGCATTCCAGTTCCGCGTGAAGAACGTGGACGAGCACACCGCGGTCAAGCTGGCGGAGCCGCTGCAAAAGATCTGCGCGGACCGCGAGGTTGCCTTCATCGTCAATGATTCCATCAGCCTGGCAAAGCGCATCGGTGCCGATGGCGTCCATCTGGGGCAGGAGGACGGATCGGTTGCCGAAGCACGCCAGCGCCTTGGCCGCGAAGCACAGATCGGCGTGACCTGCCACGACAGCCGCCATCTGGCCATGGAAGCGGGCGAGGGCGGGGCGGACTACGTTGCCTTCGGCGCGTTTTTCCCCAGCAACACCAAGGAGACCAAGCACCGGCCCGAGCCGGAATTGCTGACATGGTGGTCTTCGCTGTTTGAGCTGCCCTGCGTTGCGATTGGCGGCATCACCCCTGAAAACTGCGGTCCGCTCGTGGCGGCAGGGGCTGACTTCCTTGCCGTGAGCAATGCCGTGTGGGGAGGCGACGAGGCCGAGGCCGTGAGCGCCTTCGCCGCCGCGATTGCCAGGGCGCATGCCGAGGCCGCTGGAACCGACTGAGCAGCCAGGGCTTTCATCTCCGGGTCCATCCTCCCCCGGAGCCTCAATGACAAAACACCTGATTGGCACAGCGCTGTGCCTTGCGCTTGCTGCCTGCAATTCCAACGGCACCGGCCAGAGCCCCGACCAGCCCACTGCCAGTGCCGAGGCCGACAACGACGGCGCCGACAGCATGGCCAGCCAGGACGACGCCACCGCGCCGCCCGAAGACCAGCCGCGCCCGTTGATGCAGGCGCAGGTGATGCTGGACCGGGCCGGCTTCTCGCCGGGTGTGGTGGATGGCCGGATGAGCCTTCCCACCCGCAACGCCGTGATGGGCTTTCAGCAGGCGATGAACCTGCCGCAGACGGGTGACTTCGATGATGCCACCCGTCGCGCGCTGGTGGGTGTGCAGAAGGAAGTGCCCGCCACACGGCTGGTCACCATCCCCGCCGATTTCGCCGCAGGGCCATTCGCCCCGCTGCCACAGGATGCGGTCGCCAAATCAAAGCTGCCGGCGTTGGGCTATGCCAGCCTTGAGGAGAAGCTGGCCGAGCGCTTTCACACCACGCCGGAAGTGCTGCGCGCGCTGAATGCCGGGGCCGATCCCGCAACACAGCAGCCTGCCGCCTATTCTGCAGGCCAGACCATCCGCGTGCCCAACGTGGGCGCGGACTTCATCGATCCCGCGCGCACGGAAAATCCGGCCTGGGCGGCCACGCTTGCCAGCTTGGGCGTGGGCACCAATGCACCTCCCGCCGCCCGGATCGTGGTCAGCAAGGGAGAAGGCACGCTCAAGGCCTTTGACGCCGATGGCAAGCTGATCGGCCTGTTCACGGTGACCACCGGCTCGGAGCGCGATCCGCTGCCGCTGGGCCGTTGGAAGATCCTGGCCGTCGATCGCAACCCCAAGTTTCATTACAATCCCAAGCTGTTCTGGGACGTTTCCGACGCCAAGCCCGATGCGATGCTGCCGCCCGGCCCCAACAGCCCGGTGGGCGTTGTCTGGATAGACCTGTCGAAAGAGCATTACGGCATCCATGGCACCACCGAGCCGGCCAGCATCGGCCATACCGAGAGCCACGGCTGCGTTCGCCTGACCAACTGGGACGCGGCCAGGCTGGCGGGGATGGTGTCCACGAAGACGCAGGTCGATTTCGTGGCCTGAGGCTGTGTTGCGCCCCCAATGCTAACCCCCAACCCCTCCCGCAAGCGGGAGGGGAGCGAGACTTGCCGAGCCACAGGCGAGGCTGGTCGCAGCGGGGTGGGCAACCTGTGCAGACAAAAAATTCGCGCCTGAGTCCGCCGGGATACACCCACCAGATATTGAGTCCGCATTGCGCCAAAGGACTCAACATGTGGTGCCGGACTCGTTCCGTTCTCCTGCGTGACTCCGCAGAAGTCCGCGAGTCGTGGCTTGACGGCGAGTCCGCGATGATTCACTTGTGGTCTTTATCCACAGGGTTTGCAGGACGGACATGGTCGCTTTGGTAAAGGAAAAGGCTCGCGCACTCAGGGCAGCGCCCGACAAGGCGGTGAAGGCGCGCGTCCTGCCGGTAAACCGCATCCTGCGCGGTGACTGCATCGAGATGATGCGCAGCCTGCCCGATGCCTCGATCGACATGATCTTCGCCGATCCGCCCTACAACCTGCAGCTGGGCGGCGATCTGGCGCGCCCCGATGGCAGCCATGTGGATGCGGTGACCAACGATTGGGACAAGTTCTCCAGCTTTGCCGCCTATGACACGTTCACCCGCGAATGGCTGGCCGAGGCGCGGCGGCTGCTGAAGACCGATGGTTCGATCTGGGTGATCGGCAG
This sequence comes from Novosphingobium cyanobacteriorum, assembly GCF_029436685.1. GTDB lineage: Bacteria > Pseudomonadota > Alphaproteobacteria > Sphingomonadales > Sphingomonadaceae > Novosphingobium > Novosphingobium cyanobacteriorum. The sequence goes on along the minus strand of NZ_JAROCY010000020.1, from coordinate 44,959 downwards.
CTACCACAACATTTTCCGCGTCGGCGCGATCCTGCAGGACATGGGCTTCTGGATCCTCAACGACATCATCTGGCGCAAGGCGAACCCGATGCCCAACTTCAAGGGCACCCGCTTCACCAATGCGCATGAAACGCTGATCTGGGCGTCGAAGAGCGAGAAGTCGAAGTACACCTTCAACTATCGCGCGATGAAGACGCTGAACGATGAACTGCAGATGCGGTCTGACTGGGTCCTGCCGATCTGCAACGGGCAGGAACGGCTGAAGCGCAACGGCACCAAGGCGCACCCGACGCAGAAGCCGGAGGCGCTGCTCTATCGCGTGATGCTGGCCACCACCAACAAGGGCGACGTGGTGCTCGATCCGTTCTTCGGCACCGGCACCACCGGCGCGGTGGCCAAGCGCCTTGGCCGTGACTGGATCGGCTGCGAGCGCGAGGACAGCTATATCGAGGTGGCGGAAGAGCGCATCGAGATGGCGCTGCCTCTTGATGAATCCGCACTTGCCACCATGCAATCAAAGCGCAGCGCGCCCAAGGTGGCGTTCGGCGCGCTGGTGGAATCCGGCTGGCTGGCCCCGGGTGCAAAGGTGTTCGACAAGAAGCGCCGCTTCACCGCCACCGTGCGGGCCGATGGTTCGCTGCAGGCCGAGGCTGAAACGGGTTCGATCCACGGGCTTGGCGCAAAGCTGCAGGGCGCACCTTCGTGCAACGGCTGGACTTTCTGGCACGTGGAGCATGAAGGCGAGGTCAAGCCGATCGACGCCCTGCGGCAGCTTTACCTGCTGGCGGTGGAGGACTGAGGCTGGTCGGCGAGGTTGCGAAGGCATCCTTCGACAGGCTCAGGATGAGCGGGTGTTGGAAATAGCATCCCAAAAGCAGACCGCTCATGGTGAGCTTGTCGAACCATAACAGCGCAGCCTCTCCACACGTGCCAAGCCCACAATTCTCCGGTATCACCCCGCCATGACCCAGCAGCTCTACATTCGCCCCATCGCGCTTGCCGAAAGCCCGCAGAGCGAGGAGGGTGAGGCTATCCGCCTGGCCGGCGGGCTGGTCTATGCCAGCCGCTTTGCCCTGATCGTGCGCGAAGGGGGCCGGGTGATCAGCCGCCGTCGGGCCAGCGTTTCCAACATGGCCGAGGCGCTGGCCTGCCTGCCGGGAAACCTGCATGCCGAGGGCGAGGCACAGTGGGCGGACCTGCGCCGCGCGCATCCCCCGCTGCAGGCTGGTTCGCGCACGCTGCGGCTTGATCAGCCGCAGGTCATGGGCATCCTCAACGTGACGCCCGACAGTTTTTCCGATGGCGGCAAGTTCCTCGACAAGCCTGACGAGGCGCTGGCCCATGCCCACGCCATGCTGGAAGCGGGCGCGGCGATCATCGATGTAGGCGGGGAATCCACCCGTCCCAATGCCCCCGCAGTGTGGGAAGGTGACGAGCTGAAGCGCGTGGTGCCGGTGATCGAGCGCCTGGCTGCCAGCGGGGCGGCAATTTCCATCGACAGCCGCCGTTCCAGCGTGATCGAGGCGGCGCTGGCTGCGGGTGCGCACATCGTCAACGATGTGTCGGGCCTGCGCCACGATCCGCGCAGCATGGAGATCGTCGCCGCTTCGGGCGCGCCGGTGGTGCTGATGCACGCGCCGGGCGACGCCAGTGACCTGCATGCCGATGGCGACTATGCCGATGTGGTGCTGGATGTGTTCGACGCACTGCGCGAACGGCGCGATGCGGCGATCGCGGGCGGCATCGCGCGGGAAAAGATCCTGCTCGATCCGGGCATCGGCTTCGGCAAGTCGCTGGCCGAGAACCTCGCGCTGATCAACGCGCTGCCGCTGCTCCACGCGCTGGGCCAGCCGATCCTGTTTGGCGCCAGCCGCAAACGGATGATCGGCGCGCTCAGCAACGAAGCGCCTGCGCACCAGCGGCTCGGCGGCTCGCTCGCCGTGGCCCTGCGCGCCTTTGACACGGGCTGCCACGTGGTGCGGGTGCATGACGTGCCTGAAACCGTGCAGGCCCTGCACGTGTGGCGCGGCCTGCGCGATGCGGCATTGACGGATTTCAGCCAGCTGGGCGACTGACGCCCGGTTAAGCCATCGCCATCAGGCTGGCGTTGCCGCCTGCGGCGGTGGTGTTGATCGAAGTGCTGCGCTCTTCCACCAGCAGGTCCAGCGGATAGCACCCGCCGGTTTCGGCATGGAGCGGCACCACTGCGCCATCACGTGCCGCCAGGGACTGTGCGGCGGCGAGGGCGTCGCCTTCCACCAGCGCCGCGGCGATGCCGGGTGCGGTGGCGAGGCCTTCGTCAGACCATTCGATTGGCAGATCGGCGGGCAGGCCGGCCGGCCGCGCGCTCACCGGGCTGCCCGGCATGACCAGCGCGGCGTTGCCCGTGGCGAGCGTGGCGGCGACCTGTCGCCACAGGCCCTCGGCTGTCCGCGCCTGCAGGGCCAGCGTGCCGCGCGGATGAAGCGAATAGCGGCTGGTCTCGCCCACCGGGCCCGGCAGGTCCATCACGATGCCCAGCCGCGTCGGCAGGGCCAGCGCCTCTTCGGCCAGCGCGGCCAGGCCTTGCGCGTTCAGCCAATGGGCGAACTTGCGCAGGTTGTCGGGCGCTTGTCCCTGAGGGCCGTTCCAGCGCGCTCCGTGGGCAAGGCGCGTCAGGTAAAGCGGACCGCCCGCCTTGGGCCCGGTGCCTGAAAGTCCGCGCCCACCGAACGGCTGCACGCCCACCACCGCGCCCACCATGTTGCGGTTGACGTAGTGGTTGCCCGCCTCAACCACGCTGCACACCCGCCGCACCGTCTCGTCCAGGCGCGTGTGCAGGCCGAAGGTGAGGCCGTAACCGGTATCGTTCACGCTCTTCAGCAGCGCGTCGAGATCGCGCGCGCGATAGCGCAGCACGTGCAGCACCGGGCCGAACACCTCGCGCGAAAGGTCGGCCAGGCTGTCGATCTCGATCAGCGTGGGGGCGACGTAGGTGCCCTGCGCCGTTTCTTCCGAAAGGGGGAGGCGCCACACCGCATGGCCTCTTGCGGCCATCGCGGAAACATGCTGCTCGATCCCCGCTTGCGCTTCGGCAGAGATCACCGGGCCGATGTCGGTGGAAAGCCGGTCAGGGTTGCCCACCACCAGTTCCGCCATCGCGCCGCGCAGCATGGCCAGCGTGCGCTCGGCAATGTCTTCCTGCAGGCACAGCACGCGGAGAGCGGAACAGCGCTGACCCGCGCTGTCGAAGGCGGAGGCGAGCACATCTGCCACGACCTGTTCGGGCAGGGCCGAAGAGTCCACGATCATCACGTTCTGACCGCCGGTCTCGGCCACCAGCGGGATGGGGCGCCCTTGCGCATCGGTGCGCATCGCCAGCGATTGCTGGATCGCGCGCGCCACCTCGGTCGATCCGGTGAACAGCACCGCCGATGTCTCGCACGCTGCCACCAGCGCCGCGCCAATGCGTCCGTCACCGATCACCAGGCGCAGGACATCGTGGGGTACGCCGGCTTCGTGGAGGATGGCGACGGCAGTCTGGGCGATCAGCGGGGTTTCTTCGGCCGGTTTGGCCAGCACGGCATTGCCGGTGGCCAGCGCCGCGGCGACCTGGCCGGTGAAGATCGCCAGCGGGAAGTTCCACGGGCTGATGCAGGTGACCACGCCCAGCGGCGTGGCTCCGGTGAGAGTCTCGCGCGCCTGTTGTGCATAATAGCGCAGAAAATCAATCGCTTCGCGCACTTCGGCAATGGCGTTGGCGGCCGTCTTGCCCGCTTCGCGCATGATCGGGCCGATCAGGTGCGGCAGCCGCGACTGCATCAGGTCTGCCGCGCGTTCGAGAATTGCAGCACGTTTTTCAACCGGAAGGCTCGCCCAGCGGGGCGACGCTGCGGCCACGGCGCTTGCCGCCTCGCGGGCCTCGGCCTCACCCATCGGGGTTACATGGCCCACGATATCGCCATGATTGGCCGGATTGAGGAGGGGTTGAGAACCGGTTGAGATCGACTGAAGGCCGGTTGAGATCGACTGAGCCAGGTCTGACAACACCGTTTCGCTGGCCAGATCGAGCCCTGTGGAGTTGGCTCGACCGGGATAGAGATCGGTGGGCAGGGGGATTAGCGGATGTGGCGTGCCGGTCGGTTCGATCCGCTCGCACTCCGCTGCGGGATCGGCGGCCAGCGCCTCGATCGGCACGGCGGGATCGTGGATGCGGTTGACGAACGAGGAGTTGGCCCCGTTCTCCAGCAGCCGCCGCACCAGATAAGCGAGCAGCGTCTCGTGCGTGCCCACCGGGGCATAGACGCGGCAGGGGCGGTCCAGCCTGTCCGGGCCGACAACCTCGTCATACAGTGCCTCGCCCATGCCGTGCAGGCACTGGAATTCCCAATCGCCGGGTGTGAAGTCCGGTCCCGCCAGATGGAGCACGCTGGCCACGCTCTGCGCATTGTGCGTGGCGAACTGCGGGAATACGACGTCACGCGCCGCCAGCAGTTTGCGCGCGCAGGCGATGTACGACACGTCGGTATAGGGCTTGCGGGTATAGACCGGATAGCCGGGCAGGCCGTCGACCTGCGCACGCTTGATTTCCGCGTCCCAGTAAGCGCCCTTGACCAGCCGCACCATGATCCGCCGCCCGCTCCGCCGGGCAAGATCGATGATCCAGTCGATCACGAAGGGACAACGCTTCTGGTAGGCCTGCACCACGAAGCCGAGGCCATTCCACCCGGCCATCGAAGGATCGAGCGCCAGCGCCTCGAGCAGGTCCAGTGAAATCTCCAGCCTGTCCGCCTCTTCCGCGTCGATGTTCAGGCCGATGTCATAGCGCTTGGCCAGCCGGCAAAGGTCCGCCACCCGCACCAGCAGTTCCGAGCGGACCCGTGCTGATTGCGCGCGGGAATAGCGGGGATGCAGCGCCGAAAGCTTGATCGAGATGCCCGGCCCCGCAATCGGTCCGCGGCCTGCCGAGGCGGTGCCGATGGCGTGGATCGCGGCTTCATAATCCGCCAGATAGCGCGCCGCGTCGGCGGCGGTCAGTGCCGCTTCGCCCAGCATGTCATAGGAAAAGGCAAAGCCGCGCGCTTCGCGCGGCGCGGCGCGGTGCAGAGCTTCCTCAATGGTTTCGCCGCACACGAACTGTTCGCCCATGGCGCGCATCGCCGCATCCATGGCGCGACGGATCACCGGCTCTCCAGCGCGGGCGAGCAGGCGGGTGAGGGTGCCGCCAAGACTGTCCGCCTCTTCTGCCTGCGCCAGCCTGCCGGTGAGCAGCAGGCCCCACGATGCCGCGTTGACGAACAGCGGGCGATCCATCCCCAGGTATCCACGCCAGTCTCCGCCGGCGATCTTGTCACGGATCAGCGCATCACGCGTCGCCGTGTCAGGAATGCGCAGCAGCGCTTCGGCGAGGCACATCAGCGCGACACCTTCGGGCGTGGACAGCGCATATTCGTGCACCAGCGATTGCACGGCACCGGGCCGATGGCTGCTGCGCAACCGGCCGACCAGGTCCATCGCAGTGGCACGGATCGCAGCGTGCAGATGTCCGGGCACCGTTGCCGCGGCGATCAGCGGTGGGACGCAGTCCGGTTCGGGACGGCGACAGGCATCCGTGATGGCGGCGCGGAGCGCGCCTTGTGCGCCGACGGGGCCGGCAAATGCTGCGAAAGGGGAGGCTGCGTTCATGCGCACAGAATAACCCGTTGGGCGAAGGCATTCTTGCCAAATTTAACAATGCGAAAGGCAAGTTGTTGCATTATCAGCCTGATTCACAGGCATTATGGAGCGTGAGATGGATGAAGTTGGGCAACTTGACCGGTTTGACATGGCCATGCTGGATATCCTGGCGGTGGATGGCCGGATTGCGGTGACTGAACTGGCGGACCGTATCGGCCTTTCCAAAACGCCCACGCAGGCCCGGCTCAAGCGGTTGATGACCCAAGGTTACATCCGCGGTTTCCGGGCAGTGATCGACGCTGGCAAACTGGGGCTCGATCACGTTGCCTTTGCCGAAGTGAAGCTTTCGGACACGCGAGAGCGCGCACTGGAGGAATTCAATGCCGCCGTCCGCCGCATCCCCGAGGTGGAGGAATGCCACATGATCGCAAGTTCCTTCGACTATCTGCTCAAGGTGCGGACGGCGAACATCCGTCGCTATCGCGAAGTGCTGGGAGAGAAGATTTCGAGCCTGCCCCATGTGGCCAGCACATCCACCTTCGTGGCGATGGAAACGATCATGGACAGCCGCAGCGGATAAGCAGGGAGATCAGCATAACGTGACGAATCATAAGATTTTCATGTCGGCGGATTAACCACAGCTGTTATCCATATCGGTTTGCAAATCCTCAGATAGTTTTATTTTGATACTAACTTTGGGGGAGGGTGAGGCCTCTCGAAATTTAGAAAATTTCCAAGTTTTCTGCCAGATTGCGGAATTTTGTTTGTTTGGCAGCCTTGATCATGGTTATGAACCCCTAAGGGTATAGACTTAGGGGATTGGACATGGGGGCAGAGGGGCGGTTAACCGGCTTGCGCGCCGTTCTTCTGTTCATCTGTCCAATGGCAGGCGCCTTATCCGTGCCTTCAGCGGCCCTGGCCGACACGATCGCCATTCCGGCGCGCGGCACGGTGGTTCCGGCTTGCCGCATATTCAACTCCGGCAACTTCCCCACGCTCAACATCGGAACGCCCGGTGCGGGTTCCGCGCAGGCGACTGTCCACTGCAACACACCCTTTGTCGTTCGTGTGCAATCGACGAGAGGGCAGTTGCAGAACCTTTCCCCCGCGCAGCAGGGCACCACGCCGGTGTTGCCCTATAACCTTGCGGTGCAGCTGCCGCTGGACAGCGGATCGAGCGTAAGCGCCACCTGCAGTTCAGCCTCGCTGCGCAGTGGCCAGTCCAGCTGTGCGCTTTCGCCTGCTGGAGCCGGCCTTTCCACCGGTGCGAGCCCTGCGTGGAACCGGAACATGGCAATGACAATAACCTGGGGCGCGTCGGCCACCCCGCTGATGACCAGCGGCAGGTATGTCGATCGCCTCGTCGTAACGCTCGGAGCGCAGCCTTGAGTGCCGCCTCCGTCCTCCGCAACAGCCAGTGTACCGCCCGCGGCGGCCTGCTGACCGGTTTCCGGGCCGGATTTCACTTTACCGGGATCGTTCGTCAATGAAAGGACAGGACATGAAGAAGCTGCTTCTCGCCGCCGCCTCGCTCGGCGCGGTTATCTCTACTCCGGCTCTCGCTGCAGCGCCGTCGGCAACCTACGACGTCACGGCCTCGGTGCCGCAGAGCTGCAACGCCGGTTCGAACGGCACCATCTCGTTCAGCACGCTGACCCTGAACAGCGACGGCACCGTTGCTTCGGGCCAGAGCGCTTCTTCGACCGGTACCGCCGTGTACTGCAACGGCGCAGCTGCCACGCTGACGCTGTCGACCGGCAACACCATCACCAACTCGGCCTATACCGCTGACGCTGGTGGCTTCACCAAGACGCTGACCTTCACCACCACCGCCAAGATCGGTTCTGGCGCTACCCTGAACGAAGGCACCACCACCATCGGCGCGGTTGCCGGCAACCTGGTTGTTACCGCCAGCAGCATCAACGGCCTGAGCGGTGCGCGTCCCTATGCTGGGGATTACACCGGCTCGCTGACCGTGACGCTCACTCCGGGCGCCTGATCGAGCGAACAGGGAGCAGGACCTTGGCAGACAGAACCGACACCATGCGGCGGCGCCTGTGCAAGGTCCTGCCGCTTGCCGTTGCAGCGGCCGCCCTTCCGGCGACAGCTGCACGCGCGCAGGCGGCCAACAGCACAACGGTCAGTGCCAAAGTCACCAAGGCATGCTCGATTGCGCCGACCTCCATAACAGTCACCCATCGCAGAACCGGCAGCAACACGACCACAACCGTTGCGGGGGCAAACGGAACAAGCACGACAGCCACCGCCCGTTGCAATGCGCCGACAGGCGGGACCGTGCGCGTCATTTCCGGCCTGCTCACCGCATCTGGCCAGACGAGCCAGAGCTATACGATCACGGTGAGTGGCTGGGGCAGCGCGATCACGTACACCGCTGGCAATACCACGGCGGGTTCGAGCAGCAGCGCATCCACGTCTGCCACTGTGACGGTAAGTATCAGCAACATCCCGGCGAGTTCCAACTTCGCCAACAATACGCTCTACAGTTCGACAATCACGCTGTCGAACTCAGCAAACTGATGGAACCGGGATGAACCGCCTTCTTTCGCGTATCGCCTTCGCAACCGCTGCCTGTGCCAGTTTCACCGGTCCGGCGCTGGCCACATCGGTCAGCCCGCTTTCGCTCGAACTGCAGAGCACGGGGCGCAAGGTCGTGGCCAATATCCAGGTCGTGAACGATGGGGCCAAGCCGCTGCCGGTGGAGGCGGTGACCAAGGTGCTCACGGCTTCGGCCGACGGCTTTGCCGAAAATACCGAAGAGACCGAAGACCTGCTGGTGATGCCGCCCAACGCGTTGATCCCGCCGGGCCAGACCCAGGCGTTCCGCGTCCAGTGGGTGGGCGATCCGGCGCCTGCCGAGAGCAAGCATTATTACGTTTCGATCAACGAGCTGCCGGTGAAGCTGCCCGATGGGCAATCGGCACTGCAGATCCTGTATAATTTCAAGGTTCTCGTCAGCGTCGGCCTTGCCAATGGCAAGGGCCAGCTGGCCGTTTCCGCCGCCAGCATCGGCCAGAACAAGGATAAGCCCGCGCCGGTCGTCACCGTGTCCAACACCGGCACGACCTATGACTACCTCAGCCAGCACGCGCTGCACCTGGTGGAAAAGGACGCCAAGGGCACGGAAGTGTTCAACCGCACTGTCAGCGGCAATGAATTTGCCCAGCTCGTCGGGTTCGGCCTGGTCGCCACCGGCCAGCAGCGCAGCTTTACCCTGCCGATCGAGCTGCCGACGAAGGACGGGACGCTGACGGCGACGCTGGTCGAAGAGCGTGGCGAATGACGCCGCGCCTGCATGCCAGTCGCTCGATGACTGGCGTTCTCCCCCCGCCGTTGCGCGGAAAGGGTCGCTGCTGGCGTTTCCCCGACAGTTCCGACCAGACCACGGCTGTGTAGGAGCTGCGATCCCGCCAGTCGCCTTTGCACGTGCGGGCGATGGCGACATGGTTTTCGCGGGCGGCAATCTTGGTGACGAGGTTGCCGACGATGCTGCATCGGCAGACGGCAGCGCAGCAACGGCGGTGCCATCCGCCCCTGCAATCAGGATCAACCCGACCAAGCGGGACCTGCATTTCATCGTGCCCGTTACCGATGGGGAGACCTTTCTGGGCGAGGTGGAGCTGACCGTTTCGCCCCGGGATGAACTTTCGGTGCAGGCGGACCGCATGCTGCAGCTGCTGCAGCCCCTGCTGAAAGCCGACGCCTTTCGGGCGGTTTCGGCCAAGGTTCAGGCGGGAAAGCCGCTTTCGGCGGCGCTGCTCGCATCCGAGGGCGTGACGCTCAGCTATGATCCGGAAAAGCTGTCTCTGGCTTTGGCGATCGGCCTGGAGAAGCGCGAAGGGCAGACGCTGGGGCTGCGCAACATGGGCGGTGTGCAGGGGGAATCGATCCGGCCTGCGGCGTTCAGCGGATTTCTGACGGTGCGCGCGGCGACGGACGTGGTCGAGCATGGCGTGCAGCCCGGTGTCATGGCGCCGACGGCGGAGCTGGAATCCGGCTTCAACCTGAAGGGGCTGGTTCTGGAGAACCAGGGCTATGTCTCCGCGCGTTCGGGTGATCCGGCGTTTAGGCGCAGCGGATCACGGCTGGTCTATGAAGACCTGACCCGCAAGGTGCGGCTGACGCTGGGCGATACCTTTGTGCAGGCGCAGCGGTTCCAGGCCAGTCCGTCGGTGCTCGGCCTTGGCATCTCGCGCCGCTATGCCGAGCTTGATCCGCAGCGCGAGGTACGCGCCAGCGGATCGCAGCAGTTCAGCATTGCCGGCGCCAGCACGGTGGAAACCTTCGTCAACGGCCGCAGCGTCGAACGGCGCAGCATCGGCCCGGGCAACTATACCCTGCGCGATTTTCCGCTGGCCGAGGGATCGAACCAGGTGCGGCTGCGCATCGAGGACGCGACCGGTGCGGTCCGGGTGATCGAGTTTTCCGCCTATGCCAACCAGGCGCTGCTGGCGCGCGGATTGACCGAGTTTTCGCTGGTCGGCGGCGTGTTCTCCTCCCCCACGCGGACAGGCTTCAGCTATGACCGGCGCTGGGTCGGCTCCGGCTTCGTGCGGCGGGGCGTGTCCGACACGCTGACGCTGGGCGCCAATTTCCAGGCGACGGCGCAGGTCCAGCAGGGCGGGGTGCAGGTGCTGTGGGGCGGGCCGCTTGGCCTGATCGGCTTCGATCTTTCGGCCAGCACGCGGCGGGGCGGCGGGCAGGGCGTGGCCGCGGCGCTGACCTACGAACGGCTGCTGACCGGCGGGGGCGAGAACAACACGGCGCTGCGTGGTGCGGTGGAAGTGCGCAGCAATCGGTTCGAACTGCCGCAGGTGGCATTCGGGCCGCAGCGCAGCGAACTGCATGCCAGCGTGGGGATGATCCGATCGTTTTCGCGCGATCGCTTCATCGCGCTGGATGGCCGGTTTGATCGCGATGGGGTGACCGGGCGCAACTGGGGCGTGCAGGCGAGCGGCGGCCTGCCGCTGTCAGACCGCTTCACCCTGTTGGCCGAGGCGGGCTGGAAGCGCGGATCGCAGCGGGAAAGCTGGGTTCGCACCGGCCTGCGCGTCCGCTTTGGCCAGCGCGGGCTGGCGCAGTCCGACATCAGCTCGCGCGGGGAAATCAGCGCGAACGTCTCCTCTTCCGGCGGCAGCGGCATTGGCGCATGGAATGCGCAGGCCAATTTCAACCGGCGGCCAGAAGACGCCAGCCTCACCGCCAGCGGGGCGCTGGATACGAACCGCTTCGCACTGGGCGCGCAGCAGAGCGTGGCTTTCGATCGTGGTGGCGGGGTGACCGACGCGCGCACCACGCTGCGTGCCGGCTTCTCGCTCGCCTTTGCCGGCGGGGCTGTGGCGATCGGGCGACCGGTGGGCGAAGCCTTCGTGATCATGAAGCCCCACAAGTCGCTGAAGGGCGCGCAGATCTTCGTCGATCCGCAGGGTGATGGCGAGATTGCTCGGTCCGGCGCGCTGGGCCCGGCGCTCGACGGGCTGATATCAGCCCACACCTTCCGCACGCTGGTGTATCAGGTGCCGGACGCGCCTGCGGGGTATGATCTTGGCGCGGGCAACGTGACGATGCGCGCCCGCTATCGCAGCGGATACAAGGTTGAGGTCGGATCCGACTATCACCTCATGGCGGTCGGCACGCTGCTGGATGCCAAGGGTGAGCCGGTAAAGCTCGTCTCGGCCAAGGCCTATGACCTCGACAACCCCAGGCGTGAGCCGGTGCTGCTGTTTACTTCGCGCACGGGCCGCTTTGGGGCGCAGGGCCTGCGCGCCGGGCGCTGGCGCGTGGAAGCGCTGACCGATCCCATGACGACATACGAAATGACCCTGGCCGAAAGCCCCGACGGGATTGCCCGCGTCGGCACGCTGCGGCCCGTGCCCAGCAGGGAGCAGAGCAAATGACGAGGAAGCTGATCATGGCGCTTATGGCCGGAGCAGGCGCGGTCCTGTTCGCTCCGGCCCAGGCATCGGCTGCGGCCTGCGGCACGGTAACCGCTTCGCCGGGCACCCTGCTCTTCTCTTCGTGGAGCCCGCTGGACGGACAGGCGCAGGACCTGCCGCTGACGCTGACGGTGCAGCGGGTGAGCGCTTCGACCCGCGGGGTGCGGGTGATCCTGCATGATATCGATACGCCGGCACCGCCGATCGTGGTCTCGCTTGCCCCGGCGATGCGCTATGAAATTGCCGACAACGCCAGTGGGGCGCTGATCGCCTTTTCGCGCAACACCGTGATCAGCGCAGCGAATGCCGCAGTTCGCCCGATCAGTGGCGCGCCCACCACGTCGATCTCGATCAATGCCCGCGTGCGCCTTTTCGGCAATAGTGGCCCGGTGGCGGACTACATCGGCGGGCGCACTTTCAATCAGCCATTCCTGTATTCGATCCAGTGCCTTAACCAGCAAGGCACGGTGACCGCGCAGGATCTGCTGGTTCCCGCAAACCTGACGTTGACCGTGCCGATCCCGCGCATGGCGACCATCGTCACCGCGCGGCCTTCGGTGATCGACTTTGGCAACTTTACCACCACACGCCAGACGATCATGATCAACGTGCGCAGCACGAGCACGCTGAACGTTTCGGCCAATACCCAGAACGGCGGCAGGATGGTGCGCGAAGGCACGCCACAGCCGTGGCCGTCCTACGCCACGATCCCGTTCAACATGTTCTTCTGGGACCGCAGGATCGTGCCCGGCGGCAGCACCGTTTCCACCCAGCGCGCGGGCGTGCAGGGGCGTGACATCAACTTCATGCTGACGCTGCCCGAAGGGCTGCCGACCGGAAAGCTTGCCGGAACCTATAGCGACGTGATCACGCTGGATGTCACGCCGGGGCCATAAGGCCCGGGCAAGCGCCAGAAGGAGTTCAAGCCACACGGGCGAGCAGTCCGGCAAGGGCGACACGTTCCCCATCATCGAGTCGCTGTTCGATCACGCCGTGGATGGCGTTGGCATAGGCGGGCCACATCCGCGCGCGCTCTGCAACGCCAAGCTCGGTCAGTTCAACCACCTGACCGCGGCCATCGCCAGGGCAGGCGGAAATCCGCACCAATCCGCGCTTTTCCATGCGATCCAGCGTACGGGAAAGGGTATACTGCGCCATGTCCAGCCAGCGCTGCAGATCACGCGGGCGGCTGGGGCCGCGGCGTTCGATTTCCAGCAGCAGATCGTACCATTCCAGCGGTGGCATGCCGGCGCGCTTCAGTTCGGCGCGGGCGGCGCGCAGCGCGGCGGTGCCTGCGTTCATCAGGCGATCCCAAGCAAGGACGGTTATGGCAGCGGGCTTGTTCATGGCGCGAAGCGATACCGCGAGCCATGCACCTGCATCAATTCCGGCAGAGCGCAGGGGAGGGCGTTAACCAAACCGCAAGGGCTGATCGATGCAGGTGCATGCAAAATCGATGCAGCTGCATGAAAGCCGATGCACCTGCATCGATCGGACGATGCAGGTGCATGTATTTTCGATGCAAGTGCATGGATAAGCGGATCAGGAACGTCCCGCCGCGCTGCAGATTCGGAGAATCCTGCCCCGGGGAGGCTTCCTTTGGCACAGCTTCTCCGCTGGCAACAGAGGGTCGAATCCATCCTGGCTAGCAGCTGAAATGCATCAGTAATTCAGATGCTTGATCTGTGGCAATGGGGAAGGCGGCCCGGCCCGGCCGACCGCAGGACGCTATGCCGGTGGTGCCATTGCCTCGGTGATGATGCGATCGCGCGCAGTGCGGATGTCACCGCTTTCGATCTGTGCATCGAGCCGTTCGCGGTCGCGCTTGCGGAACACGTCTTCGGCGCGGTTGATCGCTTCCTGGCCAAGGCCGGCGCCGTCGAGCGCGGCGCGAGCCATGGCGATGGCGGATTCCATCGTTTCGCGCACCACCAGTGCGGCCGGGCCGGATTCCAGCCTGAGCAGGGCCCTGCGGTCAAACGCGCGGACATAGATCGCCGCCTGCGGAAAGGCTTCGTGAACCGCTTCCAGCAATGGCGGTTCGATCTGATCACCATCGATGCAGAACAGGATCATTTCCGCTTCCGCGCCGCCTGCCTGGCGCAGCATGTCCAGCCGGGTGCCGTCTCCGAAGTAGACCTTCGCGCCGAAGTTGGCGGCGACATCGATCATTTCCACATCGGTATCGATCAGCGTAACCTGGATGCCGCCGGCGAGCAGGACCTGACCGACGGCCTGCCCGAAACGGCCGTAGCCGACGATCAGCGCGTTGGCGCAATCACCGCCGCCGGGCTCTTCCCGACTTTGGGCTGCGGTGGCGGGAGCCTCGCGGAAGCGACGGGTGGCCATCATCAGGAACGGCGTGGTCGCCATGGACAGGGTGACCACCGCACCAAACAGGCTGGCGGCTTCGGGCGCGATCAGGAAGGCGTGCTGCGCCTGCGCGAACAGCACGAAACCGAATTCGCCGCCCTGGCTGAGCAGCAGGCCAAGCGCCAGCGCGGGACGCCAGCCCATGCCGAACAGCCGCGCAACGAGGAAGATGACCCCGGTCTTCACCACGATCAGCATGGCCGCCATGCCGACAACGAACAGCGGATCACGGGCGATTGCGCCCAGATCCAGCATCATTCCCACGGTGAGGAAGAACAGGCCGAGCAGGATCGAGCGGAACGGTTCGACATCAGCTTCAAGTTCATGCCGATAGGGTGAATCCGCCAGCATCACCCCGGCGATGAAGGCGCCCAGAGCAGTCGACAGGCCGAGCCATTCCATTAGCCCGGCGGCTGCCAGCACGGTGAACAGCGCCGCCACCACGAACATTTCACGTTCGCCCAGGTTGCCGATCAGGCGGAACAGCGGCCGGATGACAAAGCGCCCGGCAAAGACCAACGCGGCGATTGCGGCAAAGGTTTCAACCGCCAGCAACCAGCCGGGAGGTCCGCTGGCATCCGCAGGATTGCGGCTCATCGCGGCGACGATGGTGATCATCGGGATGATCGAAAGGTCCTGGAACAGCAGGATGGAAAAGGCGCGCTCGCCAAAGCGCGTCTTCATCCGTCCCGACGATTGCAGCATCGGCAGGACCTGCGCCGTGGACGACAGCGCCAGCGGCATGCCGAGGGCCAAGGCTGCGGCCGGCGAAAAACCGGTGGTCAGCAGGATGGCACCCGCGACAGCGATGCCGCACAGGACCACCTGCGCCAGGCCGAGGCCCAGTATGTCCTTGCGCATGGCCCAGAGCCGTTTCGGCTCCAGCTCAAGCCCCACCAGGAACAGCAGCAGGGTGATGCCCAGTTCGCCGATGCCCATCTTCTGTTCGGCCTCACCCACCAGATGCAGCGCTTGAGGTCCGACCACGGCGCCGGCAAGCAGATAGCCCAAGGTTGCGCCGAGGCCGAGCCTGCGGAAAACGAGCACGAAGGCGAGGGCGAAGCCGAGCAGCAGGAAGCCGTCGTGCACGATGGATGGGGAGGCTTCCGGGTTCACGCGCCCTTTCTCTCCCGCTGCCAGCCCGCCGTCAACCGGCGCAACACCCATTGACGGCGATGACGGCAGCCGGAAGGATGCCCAGCCAAGGTTTGGGAGAAGAGCGATGTCGGTAGCCGGCCAGTACACATGCGTGACGAAAACGCCGATGGGCGATCAGGCCTCAACTCTGACCGTGGTGGCGGAAGGCGACCGCTTTACCGGCAGCAATGCCGGCGCGATGGGATCGATGGACATCACCGATGGAGCGGTAAGCGGCAACACCCTGAGCTGGACCAGCATGATGACCAGCCCGATGCCGATCACGCTGGAATGCACCGCGACCGTGGAAGGTGACAGCATTTCCGGCACGGTAAAGGCCGGGATGTTCGGCAGCTTTCCCATGACCGGATCGCGGACAGGCTGAGCTTCCGAAGCCCGCGCTTAAGATCAGGCGCGCGGGCGAATGCGCTTGATCGTACCCGAAAAAGCCAGGACGGGGTTGCCATCGGCGGTGATGGTGCCGCGAACGAAAACAAGGCTGCCACCGCTCCGCACGACTTCCCCATGCCCCAGCAGGAGCTGGCCCGCCTGCGCTGGGCCGACGAACTCGCTGTTCATCGTAACGGTGACACCATGGATTTCCTCGCCAGCCGAACTGGCAATGGCAAAGAGGCAGAAATCCGCGAAGGTCATCAGGCTGCCGCCGTGGATCATGCCGTGGCCGTTGCGGTTCTGCTCGGCAGGTCTGAAGCCGCACTGGATCCCGCCCTTCTCGCTGTCCCTGCGCAAATAGAACGGGCCCGCAAGGGCTTCAAACGGATCGATGCTGCCCCAGGTGTACCAATCGGCCCATTCCCCTTCGGCAATGTGCTGAAGATGGCCTTTGAACGGCGCATCGGCATGAAGGGTGGTGTGAGGCACGTGATGAACTCCCAGTGGCGCAGGCGCGGGTGGCGCGGGTTTACGCGAACGTCAAGTGAAAGGGGCGGCTCGGCGCAAAATCCGTTGCATTTGGAGATGAATTGGCGTGTGCTGCCGCGGGAAGAGGATTGAATGGCACTCTGGTTGCGCAGATGGATGACCTGGCCCAATCGCTGAAGCCGCTGCGCCGAACGCAGGCGGAACGCCGCGCCCGGTCCGAGCGCGGCCTGCTGATCGCGGCGGCGGAAATCCTGGTGGAGCAGGGCTACAATGCCGCAACTTTTGACCGCATCAGCGAGCGAGCAGGCTATAGCAAGGGGCTGGTGACGCAGCGCTTCGGATCGAAGGACGGGCTGATGGAGGCCGTCATCGCGTGGCTCAGCGCGCGGCTGGAGAAGGCGTGGCGCACACGGTTGGAATCCGCGCGCAGCGGGCGTGCCAAGCTGGTCGATTACTTGGACGTATTCCTGTCCGGCATCGAGAGTGATCGCATTGGATCGGCGTATTACGTGCTGCTGTCGGCCGCACTCGCCAACCTGTTGCCCCAGCGCGATCTTTTCCTGAAACGGCATGAGGAAGTGCGGCAGAAGCTGATCGATTGCATCCGCGAAGGCGTGGTGGACGGCACGATCCGCCCGGTCGAGAACGTGGAGGTGGCGGCCACCGTATTGGGCTGCTTCGAATTGGGCGCCGCAGTTCAGCATCAGCTTGACCCCGCCATGGACATTGCGGCCCTCCGCGCGTTCGTGCGCAGCAAGGCGCATGGGGGCTGATTTACCTGCAGATACAATCCGATTCGAACCGAGTTGACATGCTCTCGTCAATTGCGCGGGTTAACGGTTTGGCCCTATACGTTAACGGTTGATCATTGGGGGCATGCGCAATGGATGAGTCGGCCACGGCTATCGCCACGATGGATGGCCCGTTCCATGGCACCCGCCGGGTTCGCCGGTTGGCGCTTCACGCGCTGCGTTTTGCCTCGGTACTGGTCGGGGCAGGGTTGCTGTTGCGCACCGGAGCAGCCGACCAGCTGACCGCGCGCGACACGCTGGACGACGACGACAGCGAAGGTCAGCCGCGACTGCGGCAGTTCGCGCTGCCCGTGCCTGCCTTCGGCAAGGGCAAGCCGAGCGCCGAAGCCCATGCCGCCGCCGCCGCACTGTCGGTGCTTGATCCGGGGGCGGAAGGTAC
Source organism: Novosphingobium cyanobacteriorum (assembly GCF_029436685.1). GTDB lineage: Bacteria > Pseudomonadota > Alphaproteobacteria > Sphingomonadales > Sphingomonadaceae > Novosphingobium > Novosphingobium cyanobacteriorum. Next base: position 27,767 of record NZ_JAROCY010000020.1, on the reverse strand, counting down.
GCACGCGGCCATCATCGGTGCGGATGCGCACGCGGCTCGTGCCGTGCCCGATGGCGCCGTGCCCGCGTTTGCGGCACAGTTTGCGCGTGTAACCGAGGCTGTCTCCCAACCGGCTGCTCCGATTGAAGCCGCGCCGGCAATTGCTTCCGTCCAGACCACGACCATTGCCGCACCCGCTCAGACAGACCCTGTGGCGGCTTTGGCCATGGTTGCGTCGAAGCCTGACCGACCTGTCACTATCCCGCCGTCGGCCGAACCGGCAGCAGAGCAGATCGACCAAGGCCGTATCGTGCGGCAGCCAGCTTCCGCCTGGGCCTATGCCGAGCCACCTGCCGCGGTCGCCGATCTGGTGCCGCCACCGGCCCAGCCAGCGATTGCCGCGCCCGCAGCGCCCCAGTTGGCCCAGGCCCAGCCCGTGCCTGCCGCAAAGGTCGCTCCTGAAGCCACCAAGCCCGTGGCTGTGGCCTTGGTGGAGAAGGCTGCGCCGGTCCGGGCGGCCGAACAGGCCCGCCAGTCCAAGGTCGCAATGGTCGAGCCGAAGGCGGCTCCCGCGTCGAAAGCTGTGCTGCCGACGGTGAAGCGCGTGCAGACAGCGAAGCTCGCTGTTTCCGCCAAGGTCCCGCAAGCGCCTGCGGCTGTGCGCACTGCGCCACCCGTCGTGGTCGCCAAGCCTGCTGTGGTCAGGATCGCGAAGGCCACTCCTGAGAAGGTGACGAAGACCGAGACGATCAAGCCCGCAATCGTCAAGCCTGCAATCGCCAAGGCAGCAACGCCGGCAAGTGTCTCGCCAGCGCCTGCACGCCTTGCCAAGCGCGTTGTGACACCGGTGATGCGCGTTCCGGCCAAAGTGGCCAGCTTGGAAGCCAGGCCGAAGCCTGCGGCGCCGGCACCCGTGGTCACGTTTGCCAAGCCTGCCGTCACGCCCGTGAAGGTTGCGCGGGCGGAGGCGGTAAAGCCCGTCGCTGCGCAACCGGTGGTGGCCAAGCCGGTTGCCGCGCCGAAGCCCGTGATCGCGGCAAGCAAGGCAAGCGCACCCACTGTGCGGACGGCCACGGCAGAACCGGCGGTCAATGCCGTTCTGCTGAAGCCGGCATTGCCGGTCGCCAGGCCGGTCTCCGCGCCCGCCAAGGTTGCCGAAGCTTCGCTCCCGACGGCTGCTTCCGCGCCGTCCGAAGTGCGCGGCAACGCTTCATACCTCCCCGAGAACAACATCGCCGCGCGCCCGGTGGCGCGCAACGCGCTGGATGCACTGGCGGCGATGGCGGCGCGGGTGAAGCCGTTGAACGCCGCGCCTTCAGCCTATGCTTCGGCCAAGCCGAATACCGCGACGGCTGAAGAGAAGGCCGATCGCCTGCCTTCGCCGCGCGATTGAAGCATCTGCATCGTTCCAAGGTTTTGCGGGCGGCCAGCAATGGCCGCCCGTTTCGATTCGGAAATCAGGCCGCAGCCAGAGCGCTCTCGAGATCGGCGAGGATATCCTCGATGTGTTCTATGCCGATCGACAGGCGCACGTAGCCGGGGCTGACGCCGGTCGCCAGTTGCTCTTCGGCCGAAAGCTGCGAATGGGTGGTCGATGCCGGGTGGATCGCCAGGCTGCGCGCATCGCCGATGTTGGCCACGTGGTAGAACAGCTGCAGCGCATCGATGAAGCGCTTGCCCGCGTCCGCGCCGCCGGCAAGCTCGAAGCCAAGCAGGCCGCCCTTGCCACCGGGCAGGTACTTGTCGGCCAAGGCCTTTTCGCGGCCCTGCGCCAGTGCGGGGTGGATTACCTTGGTCACCTTGGGGTGCTTGGCCAGCCAATGCGCCACCGCTTCAGCATTCTGGCTGTGGCGTTCCACGCGCAGCGGCATGGTTTCAAGCCCTTGGATCAGTTGGAACGCGTTGAACGGGCTCAGCGCCGCGCCGGTATCGCGCAGCAGGATCACCCGGGCGCGGATGATGTAGGCGATGGGGCCCAGCGGCTTGATGTCCCGCGCCCAGACGGCGCCGTGATAGCTGCGATCAGGCTCGTTGAGCAGGGGCTGGCGCGCCGGGTTGGCTTCCCAGTCGAAGTTGCCGCCATCCACGATGATGCCGCCGATGGAAGTGCCATGCCCGCCGATATACTTGGTGGCGGAATAGACCACGATTGCCGCGCCATGGTCCAGCGGGCGGATCAGGGTGGGGGCGGCGGTGTTGTCGACGATCAGCGGGATGCCGTATTCGCGGCCGATGGCGGCCACTTCCGCAATGGGGAAGGGGGCCAGCTTCGGGTTGGGCAGCGATTCTGCGTAATAGGCGCGGGTGCGGTCATCTGTTGCACGGCGGAAGCCTTCGGGATCGGCCGGATCGACGAAGCGCACTTCGATGCCGAGATCGCGCAGCGTGTTGGCAAAGAGGTTCCAGGTGCCGCCGTAGAGATCGGTGGAACTGACGATGTTGTCGCCCGCGCGGGCGAGGTTCAGCACCGAATAGGTCGAGGCCGCCTGGCCCGAAGCCACCGCAAGTGCCGCCACGCCGCCTTCCAACGCGGCAACGCGCTGTTCCAGCACGTCGGTCGTCGGGTTCATCAGGCGCGTGTAGATGTTGCCCAGCTCTTTCAACGCGAAAAGGTTCGCGGCGTGTTCGGTGCTGTGGAACTGGTACGACGTGGTCTGGTGGATCGGCACCGCGACCGACCCGGTGGTCGGATCGGCGCGCCAGCCGGCGTGCAGGGCCAGGGTTTCGGGGCGGTGCTTGCGGGTCTCGGTCATCGTTAGGCGATCCTCTTGAGTGGGAGCGGACTGGGATCCGGCTTATTGTCTATTGATTTAGTAGATATAATCAAGCCCGCGTCGGCGCAACGCCACCGTGGCGGATTGGCGCGCCCGGCAGGGTTCGAACCTGCGGCCCCAAGCTTAGAAGGCTCGTGCTCTATCCAGCTGAGCTACGGGCGCGCGCTGCCATGCCCATAAGGCGGCTTTGCGCCGCGTGCAAATGCCGTTAGCAAGCGGCCATGGACGATCAGCAGCAAGACCATCTCGATCGCATCGCCGGTTCGGCCGGTGCGCGCCGCCATTTCCGCTATTTCGACTACATGATGGCCAGTTTCGTGGGCATCCTGCTGCTGTCGAACCTGATCGGCGCGGCCAAGCTGGCGGAAGTGGACGGCTTCACCTTTGGCGCAGGGATCCTGTTTTTCCCAGTCAGCTATGTGTTGGGGGACGTGCTGACCGAGGTCTATGGCTATGCAAACGCGCGGCGCTGCGTGTGGATGGGCTTTTTTGCGCTGTTGTTCATGGCGGTGATGAGCTTCGTGGTCGTGGCCATGCCGCCTTCGGCCAGCTGGGGCTGCGCCAGCAGCGGCAACCCGCTGTTCGCGGATCTGGTGAAGCAGACATCGGCGGGCACGATCTGCCAGACCACCTATGAATCGGTATTCGGCAGCACCTGGCGCATTGTCGCCGCATCGATCATCGCCTTCTGGGCGGGCGAGTTCGTCAATTCTTTCGTGCTGGCACGGATGAAGGTGTTGACCGGGGGCAGGCACCTGTGGACCCGCACGATCGGCTCGACCGTGTTCGGTCAGGCGGTGGATAGCGCGCTGTTCTACCCCATCGCGTTCCTCGGCACCTGGACCAACCAGGCGGTGCTGACGGTGATGATCACCAACTGGGCGATGAAGGTGGCGTGGGAAGTGATCCTGACGCCCGCAACCTATGCCGTGGTCGGCTTCCTGAAGCGCAAGGAAGGCGTTGACGTGTTCGACACCGACATCGACTTCTCACCCTTTGCCAAAACGGATGCGGTTTGAATCGAGATGCTGCGCTGTTGGGGTTCGACAAGCTCACCACGATGCTTCGACAAGCTCAGCATGAGCGGATCTAGGTAGAAGTTTCAAAAAAACCGCTCGTGGTGAGCTTGTCGAACCACCACAGCGTGACAGCCAGCAGAAAAAAAGCCCCCGCCGTGAGGGGCAGGGGCTTCTCCGGGGGCTGGCCGGATGTGGGGCTGGTCAGTCGGCGATCAGCGCGACGGCGAGGTAGATCAGGATCAGCGAGCCAAAGCCGATCAGCATCCCCGCCACCCAGGCGATGCGCACCAGCGTGACATCGATGCCGAAGTAATCGGAAATTCCCGCGCACACGCCCATCACCTTCTTGCGATCGCGGCCGAGGCGGAAGCCGCGGCTGGCGACGGGGCGGACGGTCGAGTCTTCGAAACGCAGGTCGCTCATGCGGCGTACTCCATGCTGGTGTTGGCGGAAGAGGCGGTCTGGTGCGGTACCGAGACCGTGCCCGAGATCATCGCCAGCGAGAGGGCGAAAGCGGCGACGCCGGCGAAGAGGGGTTGGCTGAACTGGCGGAACGTGGTCATCTTCGTGGTCCTTCCTGGGATCGGTTGCTTCGGAGATTGGTCTCTCCGGAGGATGATCCATGCACTGCAGAAGCCGTGCCAAACCCCGTTTTCCGCCATTTCCTCGCGAAAATCAGTGCGTGAACGGCAAATGAATGCCAAATATTGGCGCTATTCACCGATATTTTGCCAACAAGGAATCGTGCCGCCGCAAGGTGGCTTGAAGACCGGCCGCTTTCCCCTTTGCGGCGGATGGCCAAAGCGTGCGGGTGCAGTGCGCGGACCGTCTCCTTCTTTCAGCAAGAGGGCGGTTTTCGACTGGGGGCTGCATGCCAACCCTGGATCGGCATGCAGCCCCTTTTGTTCTTGCTTTCGGAGCACTTCGCGCCTATCTGGCCACTCATCCCGACATTGTGAAAGCAAAGTCAGGCTGGTTCCCGCAGGAACCGGCATGAAGATGCGTTTGCATGGACCGGGGCAGGTATCGGAGTTCGAATGGCGGATATTGCGCGTATTACCGAGGTTGTGGAGGTGGAGGCAAAGGCTCTCGGCTTCGATCTCGTGCGCGTACGCTATTTCAAGGGTGGCGAGATCGGTGACGAGGAGCATACGCTCCAGATCATGGCCGAGCGGCCCGCAACCGGCCAGCTGGTGATCGCGGACTGCGCTGCGCTGTCCAACCGCGTTTCCGATGCGTTCGACGCGCTGGAAGAAGCGGGTGAGGTGCTGATCGAGGATGCCTATCGCCTTGAAGTGAGCAGCCCCGGCATCGATCGTCCGTTGACGCGGGCAAAGGACTTTGCCGCCTGGATCGGGCACGAGGCGCGGATCGAGCTGGCCGAGCTGCTCGACAATCGCAAGCGCTTCCGCGGGGACCTGACCGGGTTCGACGCGGATGCGCAGATCATTTCTATCGAGGACGATGGTGTGGTATATGCCGTGCCGTTCAGCCTCGTTGCCAATGCCAAGCTTATCCTTACGGACAAGCTGATTGCCGCCTCCCGGCCGCTGGATGCCAGCGGAGCGGATGACATCGTCGAGGAACAGGAAGACTAAGCCATGGCCAGTGCGATTTCCGCCAACCGTGCCGAGCTGCTCGCGATTGCGAACGCCGTCGCCACCGAGAAGATGATCGACAAGTCGATCGTGATCGAGGCGATGGAAGAGGCGATCCAGAAGTCGGCCCGCAACCGCTATGGCGCCGAGAACGACATCCGCGCAAAGCTTGATCCGCGCACCGGTGACCTGCGCCTGTGGCGCGTGGTCGAGGTAGTGGAAGAGGTCGAGGATTACTTCAAGCAGGTGGACCTGAAGGCGGCGGAAAAGCTGCAGCCGGGCGCCAAGGTGGGTGACTTCATCGTCGATCCGCTGCCGCCGGTGGACCTGGGCCGCATCGACGCGCAGAGCGCCAAGCAGGTGATCTTCCAGAAGGTCCGCGATGCCGAGCGCGATCGCCAGTACGAAGAATTCAAGGACCGCGCCGGCGAAGTGATCACCGGCGTGATCAAGTCGGTCGAGTTCGGCCATGTGATCGTCAACCTTGGCCGCGCCGAAGGCGTGATCCGCCGCGACCAGCAGATCCCGCGCGAAGTGCCCCGCGTGGGCGAGCGCGTGCGCGCGCTGATCATGAAGGTGGAGCGCCAGAACCGCGGTCCGCAGATCTTCCTGAGCCGCGCCCATCCGGACTTCATGAAGCGCCTGTTCGCGCAGGAAGTGCCCGAAATCTACGACGGCATCATCGAGATCAAGGCCGCCGCCCGCGATCCGGGCAGCCGCGCCAAGATCGGGGTGATCAGCCGCGATTCCAGCATCGACCCGGTCGGCGCCTGTGTCGGCATGAAGGGCAGCCGCGTGCAGGCGGTGGTGCAGGAACTGCAGGGCGAAAAGATCGACATCATCCCCTGGAGCGAGGACACCGCGACGTTCGTGGTCAACGCGCTGCAGCCCGCCACCGTCAGCCGCGTGGTGATCGACGAGGAAGAGAGCCGCATCGAAGTCGTCGTGCCCGATGACCAGCTCTCGCTCGCCATTGGCCGCCGCGGGCAGAACGTGCGCCTGGCTTCGTCGCTGACCGGTTCGGCCATCGACATCATGACCGAGGCGGAATCGAGCGAGAAGCGCCAGAAGGAGTTCGCCGAGCGCTCCAAGATGTTCGAGGAAGAGCTCGACGTCGACGAGACGCTGTCGCAGCTGCTGGTGGCCGAAGGCTTCACCGAGCTGGAGGAAGTGGCCTACATCGACATCGCCGAACTCGCCGCGATCGAAGGCTTCGACGAGGAGCTGGCCGAAGAACTGCAGAGCCGCGCCGCCGAAGCGCTTGAACGCCGCGAAGAAGCGCAGCGTGAAGAGCGCCGTGGCCTGGGTGTGGAAGATGCGCTGGCCGAGCTGCCGCACCTGACCGAAGCGATGCTCGTCACGCTGGGCAAGGCGGGCATCAAGACGCTCGACGACCTGGCTGATCTCGCCACCGACGAACTCATTGCCAAGAAGCGCGGCACCGAACAGCGCCGCCGCAACAACGATGGCCCGCAGCGCCGCGAGCGCACCGAGCGCGAGCAGGACAAGGGTGGCGTGCTGGGCGAATATGGCCTGAGCGAAGAACAGGGCAACGAGATCATCATGGCCGCCCGCGCGCACTGGTTCGAAGACGAACCCAACGAGGAGGCCGCCGATGCGGATTCCTCACAATGAGCGCGTAAGCTCCGACATCACCGCTGACGGGCCGGAGAGGAAGTGCATCCTCTCCGGAGAGCACGCATCGCGTGACTCGCTCGTGCGTCTGGCGATCTCGCCCGACGGGCTGGTGCTGCCCGACGTGCTGGCGCGTGCGCCGGGGCGCGGCGCGTGGATCGGCGTTTCGCGCGAAGCCCTTGAAAAAGCACTGTCGAATGGCAAGCTTAAGGGGGCCTTGGCGCGCGCGTTCAAGGGTGCGCCGCTCTCCATTCCCGAAGACCTTGGCCAGCGCATCGAACAGGCGCTGGTTCGCACGCTGACCGATCGCCTGGGCATCGAACTGCGCGCCGGCAACATGCTGCTGGGTACGGAAAAGATCGCTGCCGGTGCGCGCGCCGGTGCGGTGACTTTTCTCGCCCACGCCAGCGATGCCGGCAGCGACGGGCCGAACAAGCTGGCCCAGGCCTGGCGCGTGGGCGAGATGGCCGAAGGCACCGGGCTGAAAGGTGCAATCTTGCCGCTGGACCGGGCGGCGCTGTCTGTGGCATTGGGCCGCGACAACGTCGTTCATCTGGCGCTGACCGATGCCGCCGCGGCCGAAAGGGTGGGGGGCGTCTTGGCGCGCCTGCTGCATTTTCTCGGGCGCGAGAGCGATGAGGCTGCCGGACCGCAAGGACCGGCCGCCAACGACGATTTTGATACGAAGGGCGAATGAGTTCGATGAGCGATGACAAGAAGCCGACGCTGGGCCGCAGGCCACTGGGCCTGAAGACCTCGGTCGAGGCTGGCGAGGTCAAGCAGACCTTCAGCCACGGCCGCACCAACAAGGTGGTGGTCGAGGTCAAGCGGCGCAAGCTGATGGGCCGTCCGGGCGAAACCGCAGCGCCGGTTGCCGAACCCGTTGCGCCCGCAGCGCCCGCGGCTCCGGTCGCGCGCCCGACTCCGCCCGCGCCGCCGCCGGCTCCGCCCGCCGCCTCACGCGAGACGCGCCAGGAACTGCAGGCGCGCCTGCTGCGTGAGGCCGAGGAAGCCCGCCTCGCCGCGCTGGAGGCCGCGAACCGCCGCGAGCAGGAAGAACGCCTGCGCGCGATCGAGGAAGAGCGCCGCCGCGCCGAGGAAAACCGCAAGGCCGAGGACACGCCTGCTGCTGCCGCTGCACCTGCGCCCGTTGCCGAGCCCGAAGCTGCACCTGCACCGGCCGCGCCCGCTCCGGTTGCCGAAGCGCCCAAGGCCGAAGCGCCGAAGGCCGAAGCTGAGCCCGCCCCGGCACCCGCAGCCGAAGTTGCAGCGCCTGCTGAAGCCAAGGAAGAAGCGCCTGCCGCGCCCGCGCCGCGCCGTTTTACCCCGGTCGCGCCGATCAAGCGCCCCGAACCGGTTGCCAAGAAGCCGCAGCCGGCCCCGCGCGATCGCAAGGGCGGTGATGAGCGCCGTGGTGGCAAGCTGACCGTCACCCGCGCGTTGAACGAGGACGAGGGCGCCCGCGCGCGTTCGCTCGCCGCACTGAAGCGTGCGCGCGAAAAGGAACGCCGTGCCCACTTCGCCGGGCAGCAGCACCAGCGCGAAAAGCAGGTGCGCGACGTGATCGTGCCCGAGGCGATCACCGTGCAGGATCTGGCCAACCGCATGGCTGAAAAGGCCGCGGACCTGGTCAAGGCGCTGTTCAAGATGGGCATGATGGTCACCATCAACCAGACCATCGACCAGGACACCGCCGAACTGCTGGTCACCGAATTCGGCCACAACATCCAGCGCGTGAGCGAAAGCGACGTCGATATCGATACCGCGGCAGACGTCGATGCCGAGGAAACGCTGAAGCCGCGTCCACCGGTGGTCACGATCATGGGTCACGTCGACCACGGCAAGACCAGCCTGCTGGACGCGCTGCGCGGTACCGACGTGGTGCGCGGCGAAGCCGGCGGCATTACGCAGCATATCGGTGCGTATCAGATCAAGACCAAGGGGGGTGACTTCATCACCTTCCTTGATACGCCGGGCCACGAAGCCTTCACCGAAATGCGCATGCGTGGCGCCAACGTCACCGACATCGTCATCCTGGTGGTGGCGGGTGACGACGGGCTGATGCCGCAGACGATCGAGGCGATCAACCACACCAAGGCGGCCGGCGTGCCGATGATCGTGGCGATCACCAAGTCGGACAAGCCCGAGTTCAACCCGCAGAAGATCCGCGAGCGCCTGCTCGAGCACGAGATCATCGTCGAGGCGATGTCGGGCGATGTGCAGGACGTGGAAGTTTCGGCGCGGACCGGCGATGGCCTGGACAACCTGATCGAAAAGATCCTGCTGCAGGCCGAACTGCTTGAATTGAAGGCAAACCCCGATCGCGCGGCGGAAGCGACCGTGATCGAGGCGAAGCTGGACAAGGGCAAGGGGCCGTTGGCAACCGTGCTGGTCAACCGCGGCACGTTGAGGGTGGGCGACATCCTGGTCGTCGGCACCCAGTCGGGCCGCGTGCGCGCCATGCTGGATGACAAGGGTCGTCAGCTGAAGGAAGCGCCGCCTTCGCTGCCTGTGGAGGTGCTCGGCATCGGCGGCGTGCCGATGGCCGGTGACACTCTGACGGTTGTGGAGAACGAAGCGCGGGCCCGCGAGGTCGCCTCCTATCGTCATGAACAGGCGACTGCCAAGCGCACCGCCACGGCGCCCACCAGCCTTGAGAACATGTTCTCCGCGCTCGCCGCGAAGAATGCCGTCATCGAATATCCGCTGGTTATCCGTGCCGACGTGCAGGGTTCTGCCGAGGCCATCGTCAACGCGCTGAACAAGATCTCTACCGACGAGATCAAGGTGCGCATCCTGTCTTCGGGCGTGGGTGCGATCACTGAAAGCGACGTGAACCTGGCCCAGGCCAGCGGTGCGCCGATCGTGGGCTTCAATGTCCGTCCCAACGCCAAGGCGCGCGAGCTGATCGAGCGCAACAAGGTGCGGATGAAGTACTTCGACGTGATCTATCAGCTCACCGACGACATCCGTTCGGAAATGGCGGGCGAGCTTGGTCCGGAGGCGATCGAAACCGTTGTCGGCCGTGCCGAGGTCAAGGAAGTGTTCCCCGCGGGCAAGAAGGACAAGGCCGCCGGTCTGCTTGTGGTCGAAGGTGTCATCCGCAAGGGGCTGCATGCCCGTCTCACGCGCAACGACGTCATCGTTAGCCGCACGACCATCGCGTCGCTGCGTCGCTTCAAGGACGACGTGGCGGAAGTCCGCGCGGGGCTGGAATGCGGCGTGCTGCTGCAGGACACCAACGACATCAAGGCTGGCGACCAGCTGGAAGTGTTCGAAGTCGAGATGCGCGAACGCACGCTGTAAGGCGTGGCAAAGGGCAGGGGACGGCGGCGCAAGCCAATCACCAAGGCGAAGGCCAGCGGTGAACGTCCCCCCACTTTCAGTGGGCGGCTCGGCAATGCTCTGCTCGACGGGCTGATCGACCGCGTCGGTTGTGGTTGCCTTGGTGCAATGACCGCCGTTGGCCTTGGCTGCTTCGTTCTGCCGCAGCCGGTCGTCCGGCTAATTGCGAGAACCTGATGACCCGTTACGTCGCCCTGTTCGGTTCCATCAACGTTGGCGGCAATCGGCTGACGATGGCGGACCTGCGCTGGGCGTTCGAGCGGGAAGGGCTTACCGGGCTGGAAACCGTGGTTGCCAGCGGCAACCTGCTGTTCGACTATGACGAGCGCCCCCTGGACGGTTTGGAAGACCTGTTTGCCCACGTCCTGCAGGATCGCTTCGACATCGCCACCTTTGCCGCCGTGCGCGATCGCGCGGCGATGGCGGAGGCGGTTGAGGGCAATCCGTTCACCGGGCTGGGCGCGGACAATCTCGTGCACACCCTGTTCCTGGAGCGGGAGCCCGATCCGGCGGCGTTCGAGAAGCTGGCGGCTGACCATGCCGGGCGCGGGCCTGAAAAACTCGCAATCGGAAAACGCAGCCTCTATATCGACTATGTCGACGGGGTGGGGGGCAGCAGGCTGACCAACGCCTTTATCGAACGGCGGCTCGGCTGCCGGGGCACCGCGCGCAATGTGCGCTCGATTGCCCGAATTCTTGCGAAGATGGGTTAGAATTGTCCAAGCATACCACGCCTGAAACCCGCTCGGTCCGCCTGCTCAAGGTGGGTGAGCAGGTGCGCCATGTGATCTCCGAGCTGCTGGCCCGCCAGATCGTGCATGACGATGTGCTGACCGGCCATACCGTGTCGGTCACCGAAGTGCGCATGTCGCCCGATCTGCGCCACGCCACCGTGTTCATCAAGGCCCTGCTGGGCAAGGACGAGGACGAGGTGCTCAAGGCCTTGCGCACCAATACGGCGTTTTTCCAGAAGGAAGTGGCGGGCAAGCTGAAGCTGAAGTATGCGGCGAAGATCAAGTTCCTCGCCGACGAAAGCTTTGACGAGGCCACCCGCATCGACATGCTGCTGGCCGATCCCCGCGTGCGCCGCGATGTGGAGGGCGAGGCTTAGCCCTGCGGCACCATCCGGGCGCGGATCGTCACCTTCACCATGCGGCCGACCACCAGCGGCCAGGCCGTCATGCCAAAGCGGTTGCGGTCCACGGTGGTATTGGCCACCAGTTCGATCGGCTGCGTACCGCCGGTTTCCATGGGTGGGGCGGAAAAGGTCACGTCCAGTCGGATCGGCCGGGTGATGCCCTTTGCGGTCAATTGGCCATCAACGGTGGCGGCGCGATCGCCGTGCATGTCCATCCGGCTCGCCACGAAGCGCAGGGTGGGATAGCGGCCCACGTCAAAGAACGACTTCCCGCGCAATGTCTTGGTCTGGGAATCCCCGGTCGTCAGCGTCCGCGCATCGATATCCACCTGCATCGTCACGGCAGACGGATCGGCGGGGGATACCGCGAACGTACCGTTCATGTCCGGAAAGCGGGCCGTCTTCGTTGAAAGGCCCAGAAACGCCACGCGTGCCGAAACGTTGCTGTGCGATTTGTCCAGCGCATAGCGGATGTGCTGCGGTTCCACGGCTGCGGTCAGAAGAAACAGCAGAGGGGCTGTGGCGAAGGTGATCAGGGTGCGTTCATGCATGGCAGGTTCCGGTTCATCAACGCACGCGCGGGGCTTTTATTCTCGGCAAGGGACTGGTGTTTGACCCGGCAGGGCCTATTTCCTGTGCCGGATGCGCCCGCATCTGACCACACCTTTCCACGCGAGCGGTAATGAGCGACGACGCCCTTTACGTCACCCTGTCCGATGGGGAGCTTTCTCTCGAACCCTTGCAGGAGCGCCACCGCGAAGGCCTGCGCGCGGCCTGTGCCGAGGATGACGCGATCTGGGAGATCTATCCCTTCAGCTATGCCGGCGCGCATTTCGATCCGCAGTTCGATGCCATTCTCAACGGTGGCGCGCGTCGCCGCGCTTACGCGATCTGTGCCGAGGGAGCCGTGGTGGGCATGACCGCGTGGATCGAGAGCGGCGCGCCGGGCTGGTCGATCGAGATCGGCAACAGTTTCATCGCGCCTTCGCTGCGTGGCACCGGATTCAACGGGCGGGTCAAGCGGCTGATGCTTGACCATGCCTTCGCCTGCGGGCTGGAGCGCGTGGGCTTCAAGGTCGACGCGCGCAACCTGCGCAGCCGCGCCGCGGTGGCCAAGTTGGGTGCGGTGGAGGAAGGCGTACTGCGCCATGAACGCCAGACCTGGACCGGTCACGTGCGTGATACGCACTGCTTCTCCATCCTGCGCAGCGAATGGGAAGGGCGCGCCAAGTGAACGATACGCTTTACACGGCGGCCACGCTGGTCCTGCCGATGATCTTCGCGATCGTGTTCCATGAAGTGTCTCACGGCTATGCCGCGCGGGCGCTGGGGGATGGAACGGCGCAGGAGCGCGGACGGCTCAGCCTCAATCCGCTGCGCCATATCGATCCCTTCGGCACGATCATCCTGCCGGGCATTCTCAAGCTTTCGGGCCTGCCCGTGTTCGGGTGGGCCAAGCCGGTGCCGGTGAACTATGGCCGGCTGCGCACTCCGAAGCGCGACATGGCGCTGGTCGCCGCGGCTGGCCCTGCCAGCAACATCGTGCTGGCATTGTTGACGGCGGTTGCCCTCGGCCTGCTGGTCCGCTCGGTAGACTATCAATCCGGCGCGCCTGGCTTGGGCATCCAGTTCCTGGCCGAAAACCTTCAGAATTTCCTCGTCGTGAACCTCTTCCTCGCGTTGTTCAACCTGCTGCCGCTGCCGCCGTTCGATGGATCACGCATCCTGCGCGGGGTGCTGCCGAGGGGGGGCGTGCGGCTGCTGGACCGGATCGAGCCGATCGGTATCCCGCTGTTCTTCGCGGTTTTCGTGATCCTGCCCTGGCTGGTTCCGGGCCTGCACATCGTGGACCGGATCATCCTGCCGCCGGTGGGCTGGCTGCTCGATCACTTCGTCGCGCTGGCATCATGGATCGCTGGCGCGGACCCCGCCTGATGGCGTGACAGCCGTTGCCGACCCGCCTATGGGCGCGGGCATGGTGAACGGGTGGATCATCCTCGACAAGCCGCACGGGCTGGGATCGACGCAGGCGGTGGCTGCGGTGAAGCGCAACCTGCGGCAGGCGGGGCTGGGCAAGGTGAAGGTGGGCCACGGCGGCACGCTTGATCCGCTGGCCACCGGAGTGCTGCCGATCGCGCTGGGCGAGGCGACCAAGCTGTGCGGGCGGATGCTTGATGCCAGCAAGGCCTATGCCTTCACCGTGGCCTTCGGAAGCGAGACGGACACCCTCGATCTGGAGGGTATCAAGACGCTTCAGGGTGGCCTCAGTCCGTCTCACCCCCTCCTCAAGACGTCTCTACCCCCCTTCAATGGACCCATTTTGCAGGTCCCGCCGGCCTATTCCGCCATCATGATCGATGGCCAGCGCGCCTATGACCGGGCCCGCGCGGGAGAGGACGTGGAGATCAAGCCCCGGGCGGTGACGATCCATTCGCTGGAGATCGCGGCGACCGAGGGGCCGGAAGACGCGCTGGAAAGCGCCACGCTGATCGCGCATGTTTCCAAGGGCACCTATATCCGCAGCCTGGCGCGCGACATTGCCCGGGCGATGGGCACATATGGCCACGTGACCATGCTGCGCCGCCTGCGCGCGGGCCCATTCGCGCTGGAACAGGCGATTTCGCTGGACAAACTGAACGATGTGGGTAAAGGCGCGCCCCTTGAACACGTACTCTTGCCGCTGGAGGCAGGGCTGGTCGACATCCCGGCTCTCTCCCTCGATCCCGAGCAGGCAAGGGCGGTCCGACAGGGCCGCGTTCTGACGGGATTGCCCTTCGAGGACGGGCTGTACTGGGCGCGACATGGAACTGTTCCGGTCGCACTGGTGGAGCTTTCGGGCGGAAGCCTGACCGTTTCGAGGGGGTTCAACCTTTCCGATGTCGCGGAGTGAATGATATGTCGATTACCGCTGAAAAGAAGCAGGAAGTCATCCAGAGCAACGCCCGCGCGGCGAATGACACCGGTTCGCCGGAAGTCCAGGTGGCGATCCTCACCAGCCGTATCCTGACGCTGACCGAGCACTTCAAGGCCCACCACAAGGACAACCATTCCCGCCGTGGCCTGCTGCAGATGGTGAACAAGCGCCGCTCGCTGCTCGACTACCTGAAGAAGAAGGATGTCGAGCGCTACAACGCGCTGATCCAGAAGCTCGGTCTTCGCAAGTAACCAAGCGGAGCGGCCCCAAGTGGGCCGCTTTTGCTTTGGGCCAAGCTCGCAATCCGGCGAGCCGCCTCTGGGGCACGATCAATGGCCCCGCACCGGACCGGGACGGCATTCCCCGGCAGCAAACCCCGCTCGCAATAGGGCGCGCGGGCTGAAGGAAACGAAATGTTCGACGTCAAAACCGTATCGCTGGAGTGGGGCGGAAAGACCCTCACCCTCGAAACCGGCCGCATTGCCCGTCAGGCTGACGGCGCGGTCCTCGCCACCTACGGTGAAACCGTGGTGCTCTGCGCGGTCACAGCCGCCAAGTCGGTGAAGGAAGGCCAGGACTTCTTCCCGCTGACCGTCCACTACCAGGAAAAGTATTCCGCAGCCGGCCGCATCCCCGGCGGCTTCTTCAAGCGTGAGCGCGGCGCGACGGAAAAGGAAACGCTGGTTTCCCGCCTGATCGACCGCCCGGTTCGCCCGCTGTTCCCCGAAGGTTTCTACAACGAAATCAATGTTATCGCCCAGGTTCTGAGCTATGACGGCGAGACCGAGCCCGATATCGTGGCGATGATCGCCGCTTCGGCCGCGCTGACCATTTCGGGCGTGCCGTTCATGGGCCCGATCGGCGCCGCGCGCGTCGGCTTCATCGATGGCGAATACGTGCTGAACCCGAAGCAGGACGCGGCGCTGACCGACGGCCGCCTCGACCTCGTCGTCGCCGCAACCGATACCGCCGTGATGATGGTGGAATCGGAAGCCAAGGAACTGAGCGAAGACGAAATGCTCGGCGCCGTGATGTTTGCGCATGACGAGATCAAGAAGGTCATCGGCGCGATCATCCAGCTGGCCGAGAAGGCCGCCAAGGACCCCTGGGACATCGACCTGTCGGACAACACCGCCGACATCAAGAAGAAGCTCAAGGACCTGGTCGGCAAGGACGTTGCCGCAGCCTACAAGCTGACCGACAAGTCGGCGCGCTCGAACGCGCTGAACGAGGCCCGCGCAAAGGCCAAGGCCGCGTTTGCCGACGAAGGCGCGCAGACCCAGATGGTCGCCATCAAGACGATGAAGAAGGTGGAAGCCGACATCGTCCGTGGCGCGATCCTGAAGGATGGCCAGCGCATCGATGGCCGCACCACCACGCAGGTGCGCCCGATCGAGGCGATCGTTGGCTTCCTGCCGCGCACGCATGGTTCGGCGCTGTTCACCCGCGGTGAAACGCAGGCGATCTGCACCACCACGCTGGGCACCAAGGACGCCGAGCAGATGATCGACGGGCTGGAAGGCCTGCGGTACGAAAGCTTCATGCTGCACTACAACTTCCCGCCCTATTCGGTCGGTGAAGTTGGCCGCTTCGGCGCTCCGGGCCGTCGCGAAGTGGGCCATGGCAAGCTGGCGTGGCGCGCGCTGCACCCGGTGCTGCCGAGCAAGGACGAGTTCCCCTATACCATCCGCATCCTGTCGGACATCACCGAGTCGAACGGTTCGTCCTCCATGGCGACCGTGTGCGGCGGCTGCCTTTCGATGATGGACGCGGGCGTTCCGGTGAAGCGTCCGGTTTCGGGCATCGCCATGGGCCTGATCCTGGAAGGCGACAAGTTCGCCGTCCTTTCGGACATCCTTGGCGACGAGGATCACCTCGGCGACATGGACTTCAAGGTGGCCGGCACGTCTGAAGGCATCACCACGATGCAGATGGACATCAAGGTTGCGGGCATCACGCGTGAAATCTTCGAAGTGGCGCTGCGCCAGGCTTCGGAAGGCCGCGCGCACATCCTGGGTGAAATGACCAAGGCGCTGGGTGAATCGCGCACCGAGCTTTCGGCCCACGCTCCGCGCATCGAAACGCTGCAGATCGACAAGTCGAAGATCCGCGACGTGATCGGCACCGGCGGCAAGGTGATCCGCGAAATCGTGGCCACCACCGGCGCGAAGGTGGACATCGACGACGAAGGCCTGATCAAGATCTCGTCTTCTGACCTGAACCAGATCGAAGCCGCCCGCCAGTGGATCCTCGGCATTGTCGAAGAAGCCGAGGTCGGCAAGATCTACAAGGGCAAGGTCGTCAACATCGTCGACTTCGGCGCCTTCGTGAACTTCATGGGTGGCAAGGACGGCCTCGTCCACGTGTCCGAAATGAAGAACGAGCGCGTGGAAAAGCCGACCGACGTGGTGAAGGAAGGCCAGGAGGTCTTCGTCAAGGTCCTCGAAATCGACCAGCGCGGCAAGGTTCGCCTGTCGATGCGCGTTGTCGACCAGGAAACCGGTGGCGAGCTGGAGGACACCCGTCCGCCGCGCGAACCCCGCGAGCCGCGCGGTGATCGTGGCGACCGTGGCGACCGGCGTGGTCCCCGTGGCGATCGCGGCGGCGACCGTGGGGGTGACCGCGGTGGCCGGGGTGACCGCGGCCCCCGCCGTGATGGCGGCGACCGTGGCCCGCGTCGCGACCGCGACGAAGGCGCTGCGCCCGATCATATGCCGGCGTTCCTGAAGTCCGACGACTGATCGGCTTCTGGCCTGCAACAAGCCATTGAGGGGCGGCGGAGCAATCCGCCGCCCCTTTTTGCTTCGCTTTGGTGGTAATGCAGCCTGTGATCTGGCTTTGGCTGGCCGGGCTGCCTATCGTTCCCCTTGAGGATCAAGGGGGATTTCCATGCAATTGCTTATCGCGGCCGGGCTGCTGGGCGCACTGGTCGGCACCAAGGGGCCGGTGACGTCGGACGTTTTTACCCGGTGCGATGGGTATCAGGCACCCGGAAAGAGCGACGGCTTCCTTACCGGCAGCCTGCTGTTCGGCCTGGCGGTCCAGGGCGAGGAGCATCGGCCGGTGGCGATTGCGGTGGGCGAAGAGGCTGTGACGGCCTGTGACGAGGCACTGGCCGACGTGCGTCTGAAGCCGGAATTCACCTATCGCCGCTCCAACCTGATGCTGTCGAAGGCGGTTCATCTGATGGCTGCGCACAAGCCCGCGGACGCGCTGGCGGTGCTGGATGGGGAGCAGGCCTTGGCAGGAGCGGCGCCCAATCGGCTGCGTGATCTGGGATTCGGCATCGCTTCGCGACTGATGCGGGCCAAGGCGTTGATCGACCTTGGACGACCAAAGGAGGCTGTTCCCCTGATCGAACAGGTGGAAGAATTGCGGCCCTATGCTGCGGTTGACCGTCTTCTCGCCTCGCAACTGCGCATGCAGGCCGATCCCGGTATCGATACCTATCTGGCCGATGTCCGCCGCAACGCGCCCCTGATGCCTGGCGGACTGATGCAGGCCATGCTCGTCGCCCTTGGGTCTGGACGGATGGCGGATGTGGTCTCGCTCGGGCGCGGACTTACAGTTTCGATGCCGGAAATGCGCGGCAGCTGGAAGGTGGAAGGAGACGGCCCTTCGGACAATGCGGACATCGCCCTGCGCGCGCAGATTGCAGGAATGCTGGCCTATGGCCTGATGGCGTCGGGCAACGCCAAGGAAGCAGGCGCCACGCTGGATGCAGCCGATGCGGCCCTGGCCCGGGCAACCGAACCGCCGCCGCCGCCCGAACCCGGCAGATCGTGGAAGCGGTCGGTACAGGAGGATTACAACCAACGCCTGGCCGAGGGCGGCAAAGGGGAGCGGGCGCTGAAGGGCTGGCGCGCGGCGATGACATTGCGACAGGAAGCCCCGGCGATGACCTCGGAACAACTCTTCGCCGAGATTTCCCGCCTGAAGTCGAAGGAAGTCTCGCTCGTCCTGGCCGATATCGTCAGCCAGATCGTAAAGCTTGAGCCCGGTGAGGCGCCGCAGCGACAGACTTTCATCGATACGCAGCACAAGGACCTGCTGAGCTATTTGACCAAGCAGGCCAATCTGACTTTTCCGGAATGGCTGGGCGCATTGCCGCGACCCGAAACACCGGGCAACCAGCCCAAGGTCCATAAGGCGGGCGATGGCTATTTCCTGTCGGACAACGGCTATTCCAGCACGCAGATGGATCTGCCCGACCGCTGGACCGTGCGCTTTACCGGATCGCTGGCGACTGCGGCATCCATCGACGAGCAGGCGATCGCCAGTGCGGCGGCGCTGACCAAATCAAAGGGGTATGGCCACTTCATCATCGAACTGCGTCGCCAGATGCAGCGCACGCTGCACCAGGTCGGCATGTACGCATCGGGTGACATCAACGACGGCCGGGAGGCGCAGCTGACCATCCGCATGGTGCGCCCCGACCAGTTGCCCGCAGATCTGCAGGGTGCGGAATGGCGCATTGTCGATGCGGCTAAAGTCCTTGCAGACTTTGACGTGGAGCATCCGCAACCGACGCTGTAGCGTTCGCGCTTGCTCGACAGACCTGCATGGGCGCACATGCGGGCTGGATTGAAGGGAGTTGGCCGATGCGTCGCGTTGGGTGGAAATGGGTGGTGGGCGCCGGTCTGCTGGCAAGTTCAAGCGTGGCGCTGGCATGTTCCGACATTGGCTGCGAGATGAGCTGGAACCTGTTTTCGGGCAGCTATTCCTGCGCCAATCGCATCGCGATTGGCCCTGGGAATGACAGCCGGGTCAACCTGTTCCTGCTGGCCAGTGACAGCGCGGGGCAGGGGCTTGCCGCGACAAGCTATCCCAAGGCGGAGTGGGAGGAGGAGGGCTTCGGCCAGGTCTTCCTCGATTGGCAGATGCTGCAGAACGCCATTGCGCCGCTGCCCGATGATGCGGAACGTGGGTACAGCGGCGTGATGTCACGCTGCGATCACCTCGATGCCGGGGCTGTGGCTTTCAATGAGGCGCTGGGCGCGGCAAAGGGCCTGCCTGCCGAGGAAAAGGCGGCGTTGATCGCGACACGCGGCAGCATCGGGCAATCATGCAAGAGTGACGCCGTGCCCGTGCAATGGCCAACGGCGATCAAGTCATCTGCGGGGTGGGCCTTCCTTGGTTACCTGCGCGCCAGCGATGCCTTCTATGCGGACAACTGGGACGAGGCGCGCAACGGCTTTTCCGCGCTGCGTGGAGCCAAGGAGCCGTGGGTGGCGGAAACGGCCGCCTATATGCTGGTGCGGACCGAAATGGCCGCTTCGCAGAACAAGGCGCTGGACGAATACGGTTACTACACCGGTCTGAAAGGCATCGACCAGGCCGCGGTGGCGCGCGCGGCGCAGGCATTGGGCGATTACCGCAAGGCCTACCCGCAGGGCCGCTATGCCGCATCGGCGGCAGGGTTCGAGCGGCGTGTCCTGTGGCTGGCAGGCAATTTCGATGCTCTGGGCAGGCAGTATGAAAGCATGCTGACCGCGCGGCCGGTGCAAGATGCGCAGGGGCTGGAACTGGTTCAGGAGATCGACAACAAGTTCCTGTTCAACCCGGATATCGAGAAGCCGCACGGCGGTGGGCCGATGGTGCTGGCGGCGGCCGATCTGGTGGCGATGCGCACGGTGATCGACGAGAGCGGCGAGGTTTTCGAAAAGCCGAGCCTGACTGCCGAGGACCTGGCCAGCCAGCAGCTCGCGTTCGCCACACGGCCAGATCTCTACGCCTTCGTGCAGGCGAACCACGCCTTCTATGTGGCCAAGGATTACCGGCGGGTGCTGGCGCTATTGCCCGACGATTCCCACCGGCCGTCCTACACACCGCTTGCCTTCAGCCGGCAGGTGTTGCGCGGGCAGGCGCTGGCTGCGCTGGGCGATCGCAACGAGGCAGGGTTCTGGCGTGACCTGCTGAATGGCGCCACAGGCCTGTGGCAAAGACCGATGGTCGAGCTGGGGCTGACGCTGAATTATGAACGGCATGGGAGGCTGGCGGAGGTGTTCGCCGCCGGTTCGCCCGTGACGCGCTTCGAACTGCGCGACATCCTGCTGACTCACTCGGCGGGGGCGGGGCTTCTGCGGCAGGTGGCCGGCGGCGGAGCCTCTGCAAAGGAGCGCGATCGGGCGCTTTACCTGCTGCTCTACAAGCAGTTGAGCCGCGGCCTTTATGGCGATTTCCTGGGCGACTTGGCCAAGGTACCGACCGATGCTCCGTGGCCTGCGGGTGAGGGGACGGAGGCTGCACAGGCGGCACTGTTCAGCAAGGGCAAGGTGAGTGACGGGTTTGCCTGTGGCGCGCTGGGGAGCACGGCGCGGACCCTGGCAAGCAATGCAGCCGATCCCCGCGCGCTGCTTTGCCTGGGCGAGTTCTGGCGGCTGAATGGATATGACGGCCCACAGGAGCAGGATCGCAACCCGCCTGCGGCGGATCTGGGCGGGGCGGTGCAGGAATTCGCCGGAGCACCGCTGACGCGGGGCGCAATCTATGCCCGCGTTCTGGCCAGCAAGTCGGCCGGGGGCGAAGAGCGGGCCTATGCGCTCTATCGTTCGGTCATGTGCTACGCGCCGAGTGGCTATGACGGTTGCGGGGGCACGGAAGTGTCGGTGGCGCAGCGCAAGGCGTGGTTCAACCAGCTGAAGGCGCAGTTCCCGAAGAGCCCCTGGGCGAAGAAGCTGCGTTACTACTGGTGAAGCGCGCGGGGCTGGCACTGGCGGTTGCGCTATCCGCCTGTGCTCCGGCGCAGGAGATGCCGGTTGATCCGGCACAGCATGATGCCTTCTATCTTTGGGCGGGCGTGCCGCCACCCGACTATCTGGCCAAGGCGAGCACGCTCTACATCCTGGGCGGGGAAGTGCGGCGCGGTGGGCCGCCGCGCTATGTCTCGCTGCGCGGGATACCCCGGCTGCATCGGGGGGAGGTCTGGCTGGTGGTGCGAAGCAACCGGCTGGATTGGGATGCGCGGACGACCGATGCCGTGATGGCGGATCTGGTGCGGTGGCGGGCGGCGGGCAATCCTCTGGCCGGCCTTCAGGTGGATTTCGACACGGCGACCGGAAAGCTGGATGGCTATGCCGAATTCCTGCGCGGCCTGCGTGCGCAACTACCGCAGGGTATGCGGCTGTCGGTCACCGGGCTTATGGACTGGAGCGCCAATGGTGATCCGGCCGCGCTCGCCAGCCTGCAGGGCGTGGTCGATGAAGTGGTGATCCAGACCTATCAGGGGACACGAACCATCGCGGGGTACGAAGCCTATTTTCGCAGGATCGACCGCGTGCCGGTGCCACATCGCGTGGCCCTGGTGCAGGGTGGGCGTTGGCGCGAACCGCCGGAGCTGTCGCGCGATCCCCGCTTTACCGGCTATGTCGTGTTCCTGCTCACGCCGCCTCGCGGATCGGTTCGGGATCCTGGCCTGCAATGAGGATCTGGTTGCGACCTGCCTGCTTGGCTGCATAAAGCGCCACGTCCGCTGCTTTCAATGCTGCCGATTTGGTCTCGTAGGCAAAGACATCGGCCACGCCACCAGAGAACGTGACACGGCCAAACGGCATGTCGTTCGCGCGATTGACCAGCCGACGTTGCGAAATCTCGTCGCGTGCATCGTCCAGCTTCTGCCACGCCTGCTCCACGGTCAGCCCGCGGAATACGACTGCAAACTCCTCGCCGCCGTGCCGGGCGACGTGACATTTTGAATCGGAGATGCGGCTGAGCGTATCGGCGACAACCTTCAGCACGCGGTCGCCCGCTGGATGGCCGTGGGCGTCGTTGATGCGCTTGAAGTGGTCAATATCGCAGAATGCCACGCTCAGCGGCTCATGCGCCAGCTTCGCTTCGCGCAGTTCCCGTTCCAGCAGGTGTTCAAAGGCGCGACGGTTGGGCAGGCCGGTAAGGTGGTCCTGATCGGCCAGTCGACGGGTTTCTTCCAATGACCGCTGCAGTTCCTGGGCGCGCTTTTCGCTGCGGGCGAGTTCGCCTTCGATCGAGCGGGTGCGTTCCATCATCGCGCGGGTGAGCGATGCCAGCTCGGAAATGACCATGCCGGCCTTGCTCACCTGCTGCAGATCGTCAACATGGCGCTGCAGGGCGCTGTTGTATTCGCTAGTGGCCGTGCGGGCGCCGCTGGTCGCCTGCCCGAACTCGTCGAGACTGTCTTCCAGGCGCTCCATCAGGTTGGCGATGGCTTCGGCGTTCTTGTCGCGGCTCACCTCACCGCCCACTTCCTCCAGCCACTGGATGGTGATGGGCATGCCCTTTTCGGTGCGTTCCAGAATCAGCTGGGCAAGCCGGGGGCTGGCGCCGGTGACGCAATCATAGGCAACACCAAGCGTGTAAGGCAGTACCTCCAGATCGTGATCGATCAGGAAATCGGCAACCTTGCCGAGCAGGCGACGTTTCGCCGGCAGCCACACTTCGCGTGCGGTGGGATCGCGCGATGACGCAGCCGCAGCCGTCGCTTGGGGCTGTTCGATCGGACCTTCGTCGTCCTCAGCCTCGGGGACGAGACCGAACCACTGTCGCCAACCGCCGCGGCGCCCGCTGTCGCTGGAATTCTGGTGCGTCATGCACGTCAGAACGGCGCAGGAGCGACGAGGTTAACCATCGGGAGGGTGAAAATGTGCTGCGAAATGAAAAAAGAGCGCCGACGAGAAATCGCCTGCGCCCTCTTCTCGAAACGTGTGTCGCTCAGCGAACGCGAGGGCCGCCGAATGGCATCGGCGGCGGCGGGCGGCGGTGGCCACGTGGCAGCTGCGCCTGGTAGGCTCGGCCGCAATGTTCCACGCAATAGGGGAAGCCTGGGTTCACCTTGTCGCCACAGAAGTGGAAATCGGGCTCACCCGGATGACCCATCGGCCAGCGGCAGATGCGATCGTTCAGGTCCAACAAGCTCGTCTTGTCGGCAATCTCAGGGCTGGGGCGAGCCGGCACAAGGCGGCGAGGGGGCGCAGGCGGGATCGGCGCCTGTTGATCACCCGGCCCCTGGCGCAGGAAGCCACCCGGGCCAACCGAGACGATGCGCGGCTGGGGCGCAGCGGGTGGAGTGTCTGCGGCAGGGGCAGCCGCAGCCATCGGTGCGGCCGGCGCTGGCGCAGGGCGAGGCGCAGGAGCCGCTGCTGCCGGAGGAGGCGCCGGGCGCGGCGCAGGAGCACGCGGTTCTGCAGGTGGCGGTGCCGGCCGCGCAGCCTTGGGCGCTGCAGGTGCAGCCTCGGCTTTTTCGTTCGGCTTCACCGGAGAAGGGCGCGCCTTGAGGCCAAGACGATGCGCCTTGCCGATCACGGCATTGCGGCTGACGCCGCCGAGCTCATCGGCGATCTGGCTGGCGGTGGCCCCGCCCTCCCACATCTTGGTCAGCTTTTCGATCCGCTCTTCCGTCCAGCTCATGCCTTCGTCATTTCCTTCAATGCCGCGCCGGGGAATCCCGTTGGGCCAATGCCTTGCCATCGCGGTCGGGGCGCGATACCGCACCTGCCATGCTTGATCAACCGAAGCCCAAACCGATTGCCGGTACGCCGCCGGAAACGGCAAGCCGCATGCCCGGAGCCTTTCCAGCGCCCGGACAACCGCTTTTCCGCGGGTTCAACCGACTTGGCCTGTGGACCCTCTATATGAAGGAGGTCCGCCGGTTCTTCAAGGTGCAGACGCAGACGATCTGGGCTCCGGCGGTGACCACGCTGCTTTATCTGGTCATCTTCACCCTTGCCCTTGGTGCGGGCGGCCGCACCGTGTGGGGTTTTCCCTTCGCCACTTTCGTCGCTCCAGGCCTCATCGCCATGGGCATGATCAACAATGCCTTCGCCAATTCCAGCTTCGGATTGCTGGTGGGCAAGGTGCAGGGCACCGTGATCGATTACCTGATGCCGCCCATTTCCAACGGAGAGCTGCTGCTGGCGCTGGTTGCGGCAGCGGTGACGCGCGCGGCGCTGGTTGGGCTGGCGGTCTGGGGCGCGATGATGCTGTGGCCGGGTCTGGAACTGCCGGTGCATCATGGCTGGGCGATCGTCTGGTTCGGGTTGATGGGTTCGATCCTGCTCGCCCTGATCGGCGTGCTGACTTCGCTCTGGGCGGAAAAGTTCGATCACAACGCTGCGGTCACGAACTTCATCATCACGCCGATGGCGATGCTTTCAGGCACGTTCTATGCGATCGACAAGCTGGCACCCACGTTCCAGGCAATCAGCCGGGTAAATCCTTTCTTCTACGTGATTTCCGGCTTCCGCTTCGGCTTTCTGGGCCAGAGCGACATCGGAAGCACGAACACGGCGGTGCTGCATGGGGCAATCGGGCTTGGCGTGCTGAACCTTGCGCTGGGCGCGATCACCTATGCCATCCTGCAGAGCGGCTGGAAGCTGAAGGCCTGAACACGGCCTTCAGCACCAGTCAGTGCGAAAGCCCGCGGCGGAGACGGTAGCGTCCGTTGCGAAAGCCATCGAACATCTCGTCAAGCGACGGGTGATCGACCGGACCTGATTCTGCATCTGCCGTCAGGTTCTGCTGGCTGACGTAGGCAACATAGCTGCTCTCGTCGTTCTCGGCGAGCAGGTGGTAGAAGGGCTGGTCGCGCGGCGGACGGATATCCGCCGGTATCGATTCGTACCATTCCTCGCTGTTGGCGAAGACTGGGTCGATGTCGAACACCACGCCACGGAAATCGAACAGTTTGTGCCTCACCACATCGCCGATGGCGAAGCGCGCCTCGCTGATATCGGGGACAGTGATGTGCCTGCCAGCCTGGGGCAGGAAGATGCTCGCACGTTCCATGTGTCTGATATAGGTCCGCCGCAGGTGCGAAACAAGCGAACCGACGCAATAGGGTGTATTTGTTCGCGAGAAAGCTGCACCTTTCCGCTTGGCAAGCAACGAACACTGCGCTAACGGCGCGCTTCCTCGACCGGGAACAGCCCTTGCGGCATCCCTTGGCACCATGGAGAGGTGGCAGAGTGGTCGAATGCGCCGCACTCGAAATGCGGTGTACGGGCAACCGTACCGTGGGTTCGAATCCCACCCTCTCCGCCAGCCATTCCCCAGCAATCTGCCATTTTTTGAACCATGGGTGTGCCAGCGTTGGCACGGATGCCACCAGTATCCTGATCGTTCGTGACACGGGATAACATCGGGGTTGGGAGCCGTGTTAGCGGGCTGTGCGGTTTTCTAAAGCATGGCCGCACCATAGCCGTACCATAGAGCAGGGCATCGGCCTTGAGGTGGTTGTACCGCATGGCCGTGATTGAGAGATCGCTGGGCCCGGCCCACATGGAAAGGTGTTGCGACTCCATCCCGTCCACGCCGAGCCGGGTGATGCAGGCGTGGCACAGCGTGTGATGGCCGATGTCGTCGATGTGGCCGCCGAGCTTCTTCACGTCCTCATGCAGGCTCGCCCACATGTACCAAGCCCCCACCTGTACCAGGCCGGAGCCGCGAGAGGGAACCACTTGCCCCCGATCTCCTGCGCATCGAGTGGGGGGCGGCAGCGCGAGGAATGGCACAGGTTTCGGCCGGACTGGTCTTGCATGTACCAGATCAAGCCCTCGAAGCAGCCTATGCCGCCCTGCCGCCGTTTTCCACCTCTGCCGTTGACAATGCGGGTTTTGCGCATGACGGAAACGCTGTTAATCTTGCCGCCAGTCCCCTCACCACGTTGACATAAGGGGGCGGGGAGATGGTCATGCGGTTCGGCAGGCTCGACCTCAATCTGCTGGTTGCACTCGACGCGCTCCTAACCGAACGCAGTGTCAGCCTGGCGGCCGACCGGCTGTGTCTTTCGCAATCAGCGACATCGTCCGCACTGGGCCGGCTGCGCGATTACTTCGAGGACGAACTGCTTGTCGTCAAAGGACGACATATGATTCTCACTGCCCGCGCCGAAGAGCTGATCGAGCCGGTTCGCGCGGTGCTGGAGCAGATCCGCACGACCATCGCCGTCTCACCGCCGTTCGATCCGGCAACATCCGACCGACATTTCCGGATCATGGCCTCGGACTATTCGACGGAGGTGCTTCTCGCCAGAGTGTTAGCCGGGCTGGAGGCATTTGCGCCGCGCATGCGCTTTGAAATCCAGCCGATGAATGACAATCCAATCGAAGCGATCGAGCGCGGGTATGTCGATCTGCTGCTGATCATTGACTACGCGATCTCGCCTGATCACCCCAGTCTGATCCTTTTCGAAGACGACTATGTATTGGTCGGAGACCGCAACAATCCTGCTCTTGCTGGTGAAGTGACGCGCCAGACCTATTTCGAACTCGGTCACGTTACACCGCGTTTCGGCAGGGGCAGGGTAGCGGCCTTCGATGACTGGTTCATGCGTCGGCAAAAGCAGCAGCGCCGGATCGAGGTTGTCGCGCCTACTTTCCTTTCCCTACCTGGGCTCGTCCTTGGCACCAATCGGATTGCAACGGTGCACCGCCGGATGGCGGAGCGCCTTGTCAAAAGCCTGCCGCTTGCCATGCGCGAAGTGCCTTTGGATATTCCGCCGATCCGTGAAGCGATCCAGTGGAACATCGCCAACAACGGCGACAGCGCGCTGCGATGGGTGGTCGAGCGTCTGCAGGAAGAGGCGCGGTCAGAACAGTGCGATCCGCGTGCAGGCGCGAGCCCGATCCGCCCTAACGCGCCCGATATGCAGGTTCTGGAAGTGGAATACCGGTCCAACAACCTTCCAAAGTAGCTCCTGATGCTGCCGGTGTGATGCTCCCGCAGCATCAGGGAATTCATATGCGACCTGTCAGGTCGCCGTCTCGCGCGCCAACATTGCTTCCAGTAGGCGGCGTGCACGGGTTCCGCCTTGGTCAATCCCGAGCGAAACCGGCTTTTCCTTCCAGAAATCCTTGCCGCGCACATTGGCATATGCCGCTTCGATCATCGGCTTGTCCTCGACGTCGAATGCCTCGCCAAACAGCTTGATCAGCATCGCATCAACCTCGGGATTGTCGACATCGTTCATACGGGTCGACGACCAGAAGTAGTGGGTCGTGTGTTCGTCGGCCGGCGTAAGGATGTGCGCCTGGGGCACCTCGAAACCGGTGTCGCGAGGGTGTCCATGAGGCGCGACGCCAACATGCAATCGCATCGAGGCCGGCGCGTTCCAGCGCATTTCCAGCCAGTGATCTACGCACGATTCAGGCGGGTAAACGCCCATGGCAACAGAGGGAGGTGGAATGTTCGGCATCCACCAGTTCGAATGCAGCGTATCGCCATCCACCTGCACGCTGTGCTTGCCGGCGAAAATGACACCGCCGCCTGCAAACTGTAGCGCGACGATTACGGTGTCCGGTCGGCGTCAATTTTGATGGCCGATAGGTGGCCGCGCCGGTTGGTGAATTCTGGCTACCATTTGCTGTTGCGAGGAGCAACCGTCGAGCGACAATT
>NZ_JAROCY010000002.1 GCF_029436685.1 Novosphingobium cyanobacteriorum | reverse complement strand
CCACCGGTTGTCTGGTCCGCTCTCCGGTCGGGGCTGCGCCCCTCCCTACGATCAGACCAGACAACCGATCCTACCGGCCATCATAGTCGCCGCTCAACCGGCCATCGTAGTTGTCGCCGCGCAAGCATCAAAGCCCGTCGGCGCGATTGCTGAACACCGATCACCACCTGTGCGCCTCGCTTGCGCGTCAGTCACCAGGCAATGCCAAGGGCACCTTCCCTTCCACTGGGGCGAATCTGGACCCGCATGCTTGATCATGCTCGAACCCTGCATGCAAAATGGGTGTTGCTCAATCATTTAATTATTGCGCGAACCCTCTCGGCTTGCCATCTCTCCAAGCCATGCCTGCCGCCGTCGCGACGTGCCGATCGCGGTCAAATCTAAAGGAGAGGAAGATGTCAGTTTCTTCGAAGGATTTTTCCGAAGCCACGCAAGGCATGATGACCCGGACGGCCGGACGGGACGTTGAGCCAGAGCAGCTTGTCGCATTCATCGAAGCTCAGCCCGACTTTCATGGCAAGGTTTTCGAAATCGAAATGGATCGCACCCCGCGCAAGGCCGGTGCCTCCAGCGGGACGCAGCTGTTCGACATAACGGTCGAACTAAACGGCAAGCGAGACCTGCACCGCCTTGTTTTCCGCTATGACACAGGAGCGACCTTCTTCAGTCAATATGACATGGCTGCCCAGTATGAGGTTATGTCGGCCCTGTTCAAATTGGGCTACCCGGTCCCGGAAACCATGTGGCTCGACCGCGACGGGCGAATCTACGGCACCGCGGGAATGATCATGGCGCGGATCGAGGCAACGCCCCCCCATGTGCTGCCGTTCGAGGAAGGGCCGATCATGGACTTGGCGCCCGACGAGCGCAGCAAGCTGGTGTTCAACATCGTCCGAACGCTTGCCCGCCTGCACAATCTCCCATTGAACAGCTTGCACATCCCGACACTCCATACACGCGGCGGGGGCAGGAATCCGCTGGAAGGCGAAATCCTATGGGGTAAAAAAGAGATCGATATTGCCCTGGATCAGGCCCAGCTCAAGCCTGACCGGCTGTCGCAGTACGTCTCTTATCGCCAGCGACTTGACGAAGTGGCCAATTTGCTCCTGGCCAATGCCCCCGTCGGTCGCCCATTGGAGTTAGTCCATGCGGACCCGGGCTTCGTGAACTACATGTTTCGCGGATCGGAAATCGCCGCTGTGCTCGATTGGGAAGTTGCGCAGTTGGGGTATGGCGAGAGCGATATTGCCTATGTGCTTAGCCAGATCGACTTCTACCATATGGGCCGCGCGGTCACCGAGGGTGTCCCTAGTCACGACGATATCAAGCATGTTTATGCCCAAGAACGCGGTTGCCTGCGCAACTGGGAATTCTGCGCACTGTTCAGCGCGTGGCGCATGGCAAATTACACCATGTTGATAACTTCCCGCTTCTCCGACGACCAGAGCGAACTGGAAAACGCTTACTTCGACAGCGGGCGGGAACGATTGGAAGAAGCGTTCGGCACCTGGCGGAAAAGCGGACGCTGAGGACCTTCCCCACGGCGAAAGCACCGGCCCGCATGTCTGTGCCGAAGGCGACAAGGCTTACTCGAGCGACAGGCGGCCCCGCCTCTTTGGTCACTTGGCTGCGATCGTCGGAAGCCTCACGCCATCAAAATTTAGTTGTACGCATAGTTTAATCATTGACTCTCGGATCGCAATTATGCGTAATAGGTGCAGGCGGTCGGCGCGCGACAGATCGCATCTTACCGGAGAGTGACATGGCTGAATTCGACCTAATCATCACGGGCGGGACCATCATCGATGGCACGCGTTTTCCGCGCTACGTCGGCGATGTTGCAGTTCGCGACGGCAAGATTGCTGAGATCGGGGGCAAGATTGACGCAAAGCGCGGCGCGCGGACCATTGACGCCACCGGACGCATCGTTGCGCCTGGCGTGATCGATCCGCACACCCATTATGATGCTCAGATATTCTGGGACCCCTATTGTGCGGACTCAAGTTGGCACGGCAATACCACCTTCGTCGTCGGGAATTGCGGATTCGGCTTCATGCCGTGTCGGCCTGAGGATCGTGAGCGGTATATGCTCATGATGGAAAATACCGAGCAGGTACCACTGGCGGCCATGAAGCAGGCCCTGCCTTGGACTTGGGAAAGTTTCCCCGAATGGATGGCAACACTGCGCAGTCTGGCCAAGGGTGTCAACATCGCGGCCTACATGCCCCTGAATTCACTGATGATCTATGTCATGGGGATCGAAGCAGCCAAGTCGCGCGGAGCCACTCACGAAGAGAGGCTTGAGATGCGCCGGCTGCTCAACGAGGCTATGGACGCTGGCGCCATCGGTTTTGGCTTCTCGTTTCTGAATGACCAGAACAGCCACAAGGACATCGACGGATCGCCCATGCCGTCGGACAGCATGCGGATTGAGGATGCCTATTATCTCGCCGAAGTGCTTCGGGAGCGTGGCGAAGGCGTAATCCAGTGCCTGTGCGAATTGCCGCCGGGCAGGGTATCAAACCGGTTTGCCGTTGAGGAAATGGCACGGATCTCGGGACGTCCGGTCCTGCTCAACATCATTACCGCGCTCGACGGCATGCCGGACTATCATCGCAGCCTGCTCGACTGGCTCGACGAAATGGAGACAAAGGGCCTGAACGTCTATGGGCAGGCGTTTGTGAACCGTTCGTGGAATCAGTTGCGCGCCATCGAATATGACGTTTGGCAAGGTACCAGCCCCTCGTTTCTTGAGTTCAACCTGGCACGGACAGCGGAAGGGAAAGCAGCAATCGCGGCTGATCCGGCGTTTGTCGCGCGTGCTGTCGAGGAATATGATCCGGCCATGTGGTCTGGCGCGGGCGGCCCGATTGAGACGTTCAAGCTGGTAGATGCGCAGGGCGCCGTCGGATATTCGAAGTATAATGGTAAGCTCTTGGGCGAGATTGCGGCGGCTGAAGGCAAGCACGCGATCGAGGTCTTCTTCGCCATTATCGCTGAGTCCGGCTGCTACGCAGATTTTCGTACAACGCTCGCCACCAGTGAAGATCCTGACAAGGCTTGCGAGATACTGCAGCACAAGCGGGTGGTTTCGGGAACGTCAGACGGCGGTGCCCACGTCAAGTTCCACTGCGGCGGACAATACGCCACCGACAACATCATGTGGCTGGCTCGAGATGAAAAGCGTATCTCGCTCGAAGACTTGCACTATAGCCTTAGCTACCTCCCCGCCCGCCTTTACAGCTTTGCCAATCGCGGCGCCTTGTTGGAAGGCTATGCGGCGGATCTTTACATCTATGACTTTGCAACGATCGGTTACGATCGCGAACAATACGTTACCGCCAACATCCTTCCGGAAGGCGATTGGCGTCGGGTTTGCCCTGCACAAGGCATCGAGTGGGTGATCGTCAATGGCGAGCCGATCCTTCACAACGGCGAGATTACAGGCGCGACGCCGGGTGCAATGTTGGGCGTTCGCGGGGCACAGTTTGATCGAGACTGCCTTGCCGACTTGCGCATAGCCGCAGAATAAGAATGGGAACGAAACTGGATGGCGGACCAACAGGAACAACCCGCCATCCAGCGCTCCTTCGGAATTAAAGACTGAACAAGAGATGCTCCACCTGGTCGGAGCATGGTGGCGCCGGGAATCAAACATCTGCGCGCAATTGCGCCCAGCATGAACGATCCCTCCCTCACGACCTGCCACCACTTGCAGTATCTCAATTAATCATTTAATCATCTGCAATAGACTGCATGCAGATTTGGGGCGCATTGGCTTAGCGGGCTGGATCCGCCGGAGTGGAGCGAGAGGATGAGCTACGAACATTCTTGGGATTGCCCTCATCAACCCGATGCCTTCGACAACTGGCAGGAAAGCGATTGCTATTGGTTTTTCGATTCCAAGGCGCGTGTTGGGGGTTATCAGCGCATCGGCCAATTCCCCAATAGGGGCACAGGCCAGGTTCTGGCATTCGCTTTTGCCGAAGGAGGCTTGCGTTTCCGACATTCGCACGAGGATGTGGCGGCCAATTGTGCGCGCGATGCAAATTCCCAGCGCGTAGGCAACCATTGGGCGCGAGCTTTGGGCAATGGCGTCATGTCATTTGGCTGGACAGAGGACGGTTGCTCAGCTGACCTAACCTTCAGCGAACCATTCTACGAACCGCGCAGCTGGATGAAGCATGAAGCAGATGAGGCCGGTGCGGCCGAAGTCTCGCGGAGCATGAACACGGGTGGCCACCTCGAAGTTGCAGGCAGGATCAGGGGGCACATCGTTATCGGTGGCGAAACCCATGAGATCGATGCCTTGGCGCACCGTGACCGCTCGTGGGGGCGGCGTGACTACAAGCTTGCCCATCAACATCGCATGGTTACGGGGACCATCGGCCCAGAACTGTCCTGGGCCACTTACATCATGCACCTTGCCAATGGCATGGTCGCCAAGGCCGGCTTTGTCGCGCGACATGGCGTTACCACCGACATCGATGACATTCGTGTCCTCACCGAACTCGATTGGGATGGGCTGACGGTCTCACGGCTGCGCACGCAACTATTGCTGCGCGACGGTAGTGAGATCGAAGTCAGCGGCCCATCGATCGAAGGCACCACCTTTGAGACCGAGGACTGGTTGCTGTCATCGCACCACATTGTCAGCGTCGGCTCCACGGGCTTCACCGTGCTCGACATCACGAATCGACCACAAAAGGGCGATTTCATGCCCAGCGCGTCGGATGTGTCAAAGGTGTGTCGGACCGCCGGCCTCTCACCATCCGGCGACTATACCGCCTTTCAAAGGGGCATCAACAGTTCAGGGGCACACTGAACCTAACCCTAGAAGATCACCAATCAATATACCTGACGAGTGATTTGGTCAAAATTGGCCTATATTTAGACTTTAATCCGTCAAATTCAAAAATCTTAGGGGAGGAATGTTATGAAAATTCTCTGTTCAAGTGTGATATCTATGTCCGTGATGCTGGCAACGCAAGCAAGCGCTCAAACGGCAACCAATAGCGCGGGAACCTCAGACGAAATCATAGTGACGGCGCAGAAGCGGTCACAGAACATCCAAGACGTTCCCATTTCCATAACTGCGATTCAGGCCGAGGCACTGTCCGAGCGAGACATTCAATCGCTCTCGGACCTTACCACGTCTTTGCCTGGCATCAAATTCGCAGAGTTTTCAGGCTCGGGCAACATCGCGATTCGCGGTATCGGCACCACCATTGTTTCAGGCACTGGTGAGGGTTCCGTAGCAGTGCATGTGGACGGCGTGTATCTGGCGCAAACCCAAGCACTTACAATGATTCAGAGCGACATCGGCCGTGTTGAAGTGCTGCGCGGCCCCCAGAGCACTCTATATGGCCGCAACTCCACCGGCGGCGTGATCAACTTCATTTCTGCCATGCCGACAAGCACCCTGGAAGGCGAGGTTGGCCTCCTTTACGGAAACTACGACCGCAAGCAGGCTCAAGGATACATTAGCGGCGCTCTTTCGGACAAGGTTCGCATCCGTGTAAGCGGTCAGTATCAGGATCGCGAGGGCTGGACGCGTAATACGATTACGGGTCAGAAGTTGGAAGGTCTGGAATCCTATGGGGGCCGCATCGCAATCGATGCCGATCTCACCGAAGGCTGGAACGTCCAATTGCGGGCATCCCACTCGGTCGAGAATTTCGGTGGCCCGGTCTATGATAGCTATGACCCCAACTTTCCTGTGCTACCCGCACCCCTCAGTGAGTATGATCCGCGCAAGGTCGCGTCGAATGTGATCTATGACAGCACCAAGAAGCTTTCGGTCGTGTCGCTGCGCAATCAGTGGGATCTGGGGTCAGCAAACCTCGTTTCGACGACTGGTGTGACCGATTACAGCGCCGCCGGTGTGTTTGATGGTATCGGTAGTGCGATTTCTGTGCCGCTGGATCGCAAACAGACAAATAGAGCAATCAGTCAGGAGCTGAATCTGTCTGGAAAGACGGATGCGCTTGACTGGATAATCGGCCTCTATTTCTATACCGAGAAGATCGCTCAGGATTCCAAGACTGGTTTGGCGAGCTTGGGGCTTCCTGACAACAGCCTCCTGCAGAGCGCGCGCAAGACGAGCTACTCGGCCTTTACCGATCTGACCTACCATGTTTCCGACCAGGTCCGGATTTACGGCGGCGCTCGCGTATTGCGCGAAAAGCTGCGTCAGAATCTTCAGGTTCAATCCGGGGCCGCCCTCTCCTGTTCTGGCGCCAATGAGCAGAACTACAGGGATACGGCGGTAACCGGCAGGGTTGGCGCGCAATATGACGTTTCCAGCGATGTAATGGTCTATGGTCAGTATTCGCGCGGTTACAAGCCTGGCGGATTCTCGTCCTCCAAATGTGATAACCTGTACGTTAACGAAACGATCGATGCAGTCGAGGGAGGGGTCAAATCAGCCCTGCCCAGGAACCTCGGTACGTTGAATGCGGCAGTATTCTATTACAAATACAAGAATCTTCAGCTTGAACAGGCAAGCGTTGCCGGCATTCCTTATGTCAATGCACCACGCGCGCACGTATTCGGCGCGGAGATGCAGGCGCTCGTTTCTGTTTCACCAACGACCAAGATCGATGTCTCTGCCACGTACCTTGATGCAAAGTACGATGAGTTCCTCAACCAAGATCCACTTCTCGGTGTTGCAGCGGGCGTGTCTCTTCGCGGCGTCGCACTCAACAACGCCCCCAAGTTCTCCACGACAGTTGGACTGGAGCAGAAGATACGGCTAACTTCAGACACGGGATTGAAGCTGCGCGGAGAGTTTATCTATTCGAGCAAGTATAATATTCGCGAGTTCAACAAGCCGTACACGATCCAAGACGGATACGTGATGCTGAATGCGTTTGCGACTTTCGATTTTGCCGATCGTCGCTACTCATTGAACTTCTTTGGCAAGAATCTCACGAACAGAACTTTGTTGGCAGGGGCGCTTGGCTTTGGTGGGGCGCTTGGCTCATTCCAGCCGCCGCGCACCTATGGGACCGAATTCACCGTAAGGTTCTGACGCAATCGGGGGATCAGGGCGGGCCCGCCCTGATCCCCTCACTGATTCGTGAGCTGGCATCGGCTAGGCTGGGATTGGCTTGTATTTCTTTTTGCTGCCCGTGGGTACGGGGTAGCCAGAATACCCGCCCATGGCGGTTCGCATTCGAACCGATCAAATTGCATAACGAGGCGTTGATGACAGCATTGACGGATCAGGACGAATTTCCCCACCAGACACCATCTCCTGTGCCCGAGCGCTGGCAGGAGAATTTCTTTGTCGTGGCTTGGGACAAGGCAAAGCGAACCGGTTTCCTCATCCACTGCAAGCGCTGGCCGGCAACCGGACAACTGGTCTCACGCATCGCCGCATGCGCCCAGGGCAAAGTCGTTTCGCGCAAGGTTACCCAGTCCATTCCGGAAGGGCGCTTCATCGTTGACGGTCTCGAACTTGTGCCCGTCACTCCTTATAAGGAGCTAAGCCTAAAGGGCAGTTTTAGTGGCGTCGAAGGATTTGGTCCGCTCGGATTCATTGCATGGCAGGAGGGCGGCGAGACCGATGTCAAGGTCGACCTCAGTTTCACCAGTGATCTGCCGCCGGTCAATTTTGCGGAGGCCTTCGACAAACTTGTCCAGAGTGGCACGGCAAATTCAACCAACGGCAACAAGCCAGCATTTGAGCATACTCAAGTGCATTACGAGCAAGGTGGCAAATGTCACGGCTCGTTGACTATCGGGGGCGAGCAGTATGGAATCCAGGGGCTGTTCGTGCGCGACCACACGTGGGGTATCAGGGATGAGTCCGGTATGTCTGCTGCAGGGCACGGCTTCTGGACCGCTTCTGTCAGTGATGACGCGGATCTGTTTTTCAATGCAACTGGCATGGTTCTCAATGGCGTGACACATGGCGTAGGTGTGGTCGCTGATAGAACCGGCTGCTATTCGACGACTGATGTCGAGGTAGACTTCCTGCCAGCAGGCGGCCTAGAGGCGTTTGAGCGGACCCGTATCCGGATCGGCGGAAAACAGCCCCTAGAAGTTGCCGGGACGACGCTCATCCATCTAATCAAATACTTACCAGGATCGGGCCCCGGCCGATTCGACGACAATGCGATTTCAACCTTCGATTGTGATGGCATCAGCGGCTTTGGAGTCCACGAGTTCGCCGGTACCCTGGCCCCAGAGCAGCGGGCCGTGTTTGAAGCTCTCGAAGAGTAGGCGCTGATAGCCGCTGTCTGGATAGGGGATGCGGGCGGGATTAGACCTGATCCTGGCCTTGGCCCTGGCCCGGATTTGACCATCGCAACCTGGCGAGTTCTGCGTTCCATCACTGGTGTTGCCGTGAAACGGTGAGGAAATGGCTTTGACCGATCTGTTCAGTCTTACCGGGCGCAGTGCA
Source organism: Novosphingobium cyanobacteriorum (assembly GCF_029436685.1). Classification (GTDB taxonomy): domain Bacteria; phylum Pseudomonadota; class Alphaproteobacteria; order Sphingomonadales; family Sphingomonadaceae; genus Novosphingobium; species Novosphingobium cyanobacteriorum. The sequence goes on along the minus strand of NZ_JAROCY010000002.1, from coordinate 318,181 downwards.
CTGGTTACCGGGGGAGGCAGCGGAATTGGCTGCATGATCGCGCGGGGACTACTGATGGCAGGCGCGAGAGTCATCGTTACAGCGAGGACAACTGAAAAGGTCGAGATGGCAGCGTCCGAACTGCGACAGTTCGGTGATTGCATCCCCGTCACTGCAGAACTTGGCAGCGTCACGGGGCGCGAATCCCTCGCAGACGACGTCCTGCGGCTGGCTCCGGACCTGTCGATCCTGGTAAACAATGCGGGCACCACGGAATATGCAGCATTCTCGGACTATACGCCCGAGCAATGGCACCGCGTGTTCGAGGTTAACACTGCGGCTCCATTCTTCATGTCTCAGTTGCTGATGCCTCTGCTGTGCGCCAGTGCCAGCGCCGTACGCCCATCGCAGATCATCAACATCAGTTCATCCGCCGGGATCGTGCCCCATGTGGGCACCATTGCCGCATATGGACCAAGCAAGGCCGCGCTCCAGCACATCACCCGCTCGATGGGACGCGATTTTGCGCCAATGCACGTCCATGTTAATGCAATCGCACCGGGCCCTTTCCTCTCTGGGTTGACGGAGCCGCTCCTAACCGATCCTTCTGCGATTGAGGCATTCGTCGCGAACGTTCCAGCCGGGCGGATTGGCGATGCGGACGATATGGCCGCGCTTGCGGTTGCGATCGCCTGCAGCCGCTACATGGTCGGTCAGGTCATCAGCCTTGACGGGGGACAGGCGCTGGAGGCTTAGGGCGGTTGCATGGGTCGCCACGGCCCTCCTCAAGTCAACTGGCCACGCACTTCGTCAAGCTTCAACCTTTTGATGGGTCGAGCCAGGATCAAAGCATTCCCATGCGTATCGGCCTGATATGTCAACGCCTTGTCTCTGCCTGAAAACTCGCAGTCTCCCGACACCCGCGAGGCGATGATGTTGCGATGGATCTGGCTTGGCCCGACATAGCTCCGCGTCACCGGCAAGCGCATCAACATCCACTAAACAGGGCGCGGTGTGCTGCTGGCGCATAGCACGCGATCGGACCAATTTCGCCTTCAAGAACCAAGGCGAAACGCGCGATTTCCTGAAACATTGACTCCGCAACAAGTTTGCAGACCAATTTCCGTGCCTTCGCATTCTTATCGCGCGACACAGCCGAAATTCGAGTGCGCCGATCATCCCTTCCGACGCCAGTTGGGAAGTCAATGGATTTGCTGGAAATGAGTGCTCGCCACCGACATAAGCTCGATCACCTCGCAACCGAGCTTATGCTGGATCGGCGCGATAGGGCGATCAACTTCCCGCACCATCGGCTATGTGACGTCGCGAGCTGCACTAAGCGGGCTGCGGCTGCCTTGCCACCGTGATCGTCTGCGGCGCAGTGAACTCGAGGAGCCCCTCGACCCCGTTCTCCACGCCGAGCCCGGACTGCTTGCGACCAGCAAACGGCGTCCAGGGCATGATGTACATCGTATGGTTGATCCACACGGTTCCTGTCTCGATCCGGCGAGCAATCTGCTTGGCCAGTTCGATGTCTTTCGTCCAGACCGAACCAGCCAATCCATACTCGCTGGCGTTCACCCTGGCGATAACCTCGTCAACATCCTTGAACTTGAGCAAGGGCAGGACAGGTCCAAAAGCCTCTTCCTGCACTACGCGGCTGCTCTCCGGCGGGTTGTCCACGATGGAAATCGGAATGAAATAGCCCTTGCCCTCGACCAGATCTCCGCCGGCGATGAAATTCAGGCCGTTCTTCTTGGCGTCGGCGATCAGGTCCTTGACGCGCTCGAACTGTGGTCGATTCTGGATCGGACCAAAATTCGATCCTTGATCCAGCCCGTTGCCGACCACCGCATGCCGCGCGCGCATCGCCAACGCCTCCGCCACCCTGTCGTAGACGTCCTCGTGAATATACATTCTTTTGGTAGCGATGCAGATCTGGCCGCTATTTCCGAATGCCGCGAAGAACAGCTGATCAGCGATCTCGTCGACATTGACGTCAGGCAGAACGATCGCTGCATCATTGCCGCCCAATTCCAAGGTGACGCGTTTGAGGCCAGCGGATGCAGCTTCCATCACCTTCTTGCCGGTGGCGGTTGAGCCGGTAAAGCTGATCTTGTCGACATCTGGATGAGCAGTCAGCCACGGGCCCAAACGATCGCCGCCCGAGACGACATTGAACACGCCCGCCGGAAGATGCTCGCGCATCAGCTCGGCCAACTTCAGCATCGTCAGTGGGGTGAAGGGCGATGGCTTGAGAACTAGGGTATTGCCCGTAAGCAGCGCGGGCGCGATCTTCCACAAGGCGAGATTGAACGGAAAGTTCCACGGCACTATCCCGGCGACAACGCCCAACGGCGTGTGATGCGTTTCGGAATACCTGGTCTGGGAATCTTCCGTCACCGTCACCGGGATTTCCATCTTGGCCATTTCGGCTGCCCAATAGGCGCCAAAATCAATCTCCATCCGCGCACCGGCCAGTGGACGCCCCTGCTCCAGCGTGAAGAGTCGGGCGAAGTCGTCGGCGTGAGCCGCGATAACCTCGGCAAACTTGACGAGTGCGCGACGCCTCTCCGAAATGGGCGTGTCCCGCCAACCCGGAAACGCCTTGCGCGCCGCAGCGACGCTGGCATCAAGTTGCTCGCGTGTGCAATCGGGCACACTGGCCACAACCTCCTCGGTCGCAGGGTTCAAAACATCAAGGGTTGTTGGTGACGCCGCCGCCTTGCCATCGATCGTCATCGAAAAATCATCGAAAAATCTTGCCACAATGCCCTCGCCGCGCCGATGCCTTATCGCACCATTCAGTTTCATTCCGTTATCATTAATTGAATAATGAGACACGCACAACAGTCTTCGATCGTTACGAGACGCAGCCAGTTTCCGGATCTATAGCGATTGCCCATCGTCAACGGTGAACGCTGCGCCAGTTACAAAGCGGCTCGCGTCGGAACAAAGGTATAGCAGGAGGCCATCCAGGGCATCCTCGTCCATAAGTCGACGACGCGGCCAACCGAGACGCTGCTTCTCGCCACCGGGCGTTGCGAACCAGTCGGAGTTGATGTCAGTCAGGATGTAGCCTGGCAGGATCATATTGATATTGATACCCTTATTGGCCCAATCGCGTGACAGTACACGACCCAACTGCAGCGCCGCCGCCTTGGATGCGCTGTAGGGTGCGGTGCCGGGCGAGATCGACTGAGCGGTGATGGAAGAGATGATTACCATCCGGCCGTTCTGCATGTCTTTCGATCCGGCAGCGATCAGGCGACGAGCACCCTCGCGCAGGGTCAGGAAAAGGCCACGCACGTTGACTGAATGGATCGCATCCAGCATGTCTGCTTCAATATCCACCGCCAGCGCCTCGATGTTGACACCCGCATTGCCAATTACGGTGTCGACCGTGCCGAATGCAGCCTCGGCGGCGTCGTAGGCAGCTTTTGTCGACTCCTCGTCGGCCACGTCCATGGCAACCGCGACTGCCCGACCGCCGTCAGCGCGAATCCGCTCGGCCAACTGATCGATCAGGGTCGTGCGACGTGCGGCGAGCACGACCCTTGCCCCGCTCGTGGCGAGTATCTTGCTGAAACGCGCCCCCAAACCCGAAGACGCCCCTGTCACCAACACGGTGCGGTCCGACAGATCGAAAGAGAAACCACTCATGATCGTACTCACTCAATGCGCTTCATGCGCCAGTAAACCGGGCGGCGCGCTTTTCCATGAACGCCGCAGCGCCCTCCTGATGATCACGGGTAAGGCCAGCCTCGCGCTGAAGCCTCCGTTCAGTCGCCATGGCCTCAGTGAAGGTGGCGTCGGCGGCAGCCCATGCCGCTTCCCGGATCATGCCCAAGGACCGGGTCGGCCCCCGGGCCAATGCCGTGGCAAGCGCCAGGGCCGTATTCTCAAGATCGTCCTCCGCTGTCAGACGATTGATCAGTCCCCATTCCAGCGCCTTGGCGGCAGGCAACCGCTCTCCCAGCAACATCAACTCCAACGCCCGGGTGCGGCTGAGGCCGCGCATCAATAGCCAGGTCGAGCCGCCGTCGGGTACCAGTCCAATCCGCGCGAAAGCCTGAAGAAAGTAAGCGCTCTCGCTTGCTACGACCAAATCCCCGACCAACGCGAACGAACATCCCACCCCCGCTGCTGCACCACGCACTGCGGTGATTAGCGGGATTGCCAGGCTGCTCAGCTTTAGCATCAGGGGATTGATCGCGGTTTCCAAAACAGCCCCCGCATCGGGCAGGCCGTCTTCCCCCACCGCCCCCAAATCTCCGCTGAGGTTAGCACCAGCGCAGAAGGCTCGCCCCTCACCGGCCAGCATCAGGGCTCGCGCGGTTCGCTCCGCATCACCGACGGCATGATCGATCTCTTCAATCATGCGCATGTCGACCGCGTTCAGGACCTGGGGCGCGTTCAGGCGAATGATCGCAACATCATCCGCGCGCTCATAGATGATACGGCTGTAGTCCATGTCACAAAGGCCTTTTTCTATTGTTCATGCGAAGTCGCCAGCCGCGGGATCGACAAATTGCGCCACCCTTCCCTCCTGCGCCGCCCGCACAGCCTCAATCTGATTGGGCCGTGAAACCAGAGCGCGTTGCTCGTCCGCCTCAGCAGACAGAATGCGCTGGGTCAGCGCAGGATCATCGATTAAGAGCAATCGCTTGGCCGCACGGATCGCGTCGGGGCTGTTGCCTGCGATGGATTTTGCCAGATCAACCGCTGCAGAGCCCGGATCTTCACTGACCCGCGTAGCAAGTCCCAAAGCGAGCGCTTCTTGGCCATCGAACTGGCGTCCTGAATAAATCAGATCAGCCGCCACGTCAGGCCGGATCAAATCACGCAGGAGCAAAATTCCACCCATGTCGGGCACCAAGCCCCATCTGACCTCCATGATTGACAATCGGGCGGCCGGATGGACAACGCGAATGTCTGCACCCAAGGCAAGCTGCAAGCCGCCACCAAAGGCAACACCGTGGATTGCCGCGATGACCGGAACCGGCATTTGCCGCCATTGCAGAACCACCTGCTGGGCCATGTTGGCAAATCCATGCTTTCGTTCGATGAACGAAAGGTCAGCGCCTCTTTGGGCCATGGCTTCGAATTGGCTGAGATCGAGTCCGGCGCAGAATGCACGCCCCTCCCCCGAAAGCACGATGGCTCGCACGTCGGCTCGCGCCCGCAACTGGGTGCCTGCAGCCAGCAACGAGTCGAACATTGCACCATCCAGTGCGTTCATCTTGTCGCTGCGTACAAGGCGAACTTCGGCGACATGGTCTGCGACCGATACACGAATGCGATCATTCATGCTGCTTTATCCTCCGTTGTCACCCGGTCAGATCGTCACGACAATCCTGCCGCTCCCCTCACACGCGGCATGCATGGCAAATGCCGCCCCATCCACCCAAAGCGGCGGCTAGAGCGGGCCAGCCATATTCAATAATCGGTTAATACGCGCCAAACCCGCGATGTCAACGCGGCCAAGGGAGTTGACATGACAGAGGTTCTGGGGGCAACGCTGAATTCAGGCAGGGAGTATGGTCGCCATATTTCTATGATTAATTACTTCCTGGGCCACAAGGCCGAAATGGCACAGGAAGGTGCGATGGAGCAGGCTATGAGCACTGAGCAAACAGGCTTCGGATCACTCGAAACCATCCAACTCGAATGGCACGAAGCGATCCTTATCGTGACGCTCAATCGTCCCGCCGCCCTGAACACGCTGACCGAAACCATGATCCTTGAGCTGACGCGATTGTTCGAGGCGCTGCACCAGCGCACCGACGTTCGCGTCGTGATTCTTCGCGCGGCGGGCAGGGCGTTTTGCGCCGGCGCAGAACTGAGCGACTGGACCTTCACCGGCACCGGGGGCAAGGTGCATCGCGGCCTGGCGATCCAGCGGAGCATCGCCCGGATCATGCAACTCATGCGCTCGTGCCCTCAACCCATCATTGCCTTGGGACAAGGTGCGGCGTGTGGCGGCGGCTTTTCCTTGCTGCTGTCAAGCGACGTGCGCCTTGCAGCGCCCAGCCTCAAGATGAATGCAGCTTATATCCGCATCGGCCTTAGCGGCTGTGACATGGGTTCCAGCTATTTGCTACCCCGGCTGGTCGGTTCATCTATTGCCTCTGAACTGCTGCTGACCGGGCGCTTCATACACGCAGATCGTGCCCTTGCGATTGGCTTGGTCAGCGCCGTGGTCGAGGAAGCCGAGTTGCTCAATGCTGGTCTTTCGCTGGCTCAAGAAATGCTCAGCACCAATCCACTTGGCCTGCGCCTGACCAAGGATGGCCTGAACTGGGCGATTGATGCGCCCAGCATGGGTGCCGCCATGGCCATGGAAGATCGACAACAGATCCTGATTTCGCAAACGGACGATGCCGCCGAGGCGGTTGATGCATTCTTCGCCAAGCGGCCACCGAATTATCGCGACGCCTGACCGGTCTGGCTGCCGTGATCAGCCCCCCCCCCCCGAGGCGAAATGCGCGTCCGGCAAGATCACCAATTGTGAACGCGGGAAAGCCAAGGCTCATTTTCATAGTTGGGCGGGCAGGATGGAAGAGGACCCTACCATGGATCAGTTGCCAGCAGACCAAGCTACGGCCCAGAGTTTGAAGAGCCTGCTTGCCCTGCAGCGTGTCGCACAGTTGCGGGATGGCACCCCTTCGGCTGCACTGCGAGAAGACCGGCTGGACCGGTGCATCGCCCTGCTGCAAGAGAACCGTGACCGGATCGAAACAACGATCTCGGCCGATTTCGGCAACCGCTCCGTCCATGCGACTGGTATAACCGACGTCATGAGCCCGATCGGTGCGCTGCGAGACGCGCGCAAACATCTGCGCAAATGGATGCGGACCGAACGTCGGACTGTCGAACCAAGACTGCTCGGCCTGTTCGGCGCGCGATGCGAAATCCGTCAGCAGCCAAAAGGAATCATCGGCATCATCGCGCCGTGGAATTTTCCGGTTGGGCTCGTCTTCTCGCCCCTTGCCGGCGTCTTGGCGGCTGGCAACCGCGCGATCATCAAGCCGTCCGAGTTTACGCCGCGAACCTCCGACTTGTTGCAGGAACTGATCGCGTCACGCTTTTCCCCCGATGAGATCGCGGTTGTGTCGGGTGGGGCAGAAGTGGGGGCTGCATTTGCCGCACTGCCTTTCGATCATCTCGTCTTCACCGGTGCAGGATCAATCGCCAAGCATGTAATGCGCGCGGCAGCGGACAATCTTGTTCCGCTAACCCTCGAACTGGGCGGTAAAAGTCCGGTGGTGATCGGCAAAGGTGTCAACCTAGAGACTGCCGCAGCTCGAGTTATGGCTGGCAAGACGCTGAATGCCGGGCAAATCTGCCTGGCACCTGACCATGTTTTCGTCCCGGCCGGCCAGATCGACCAGTTCGTCTCTGTCGTCACTGCCGCCACGACGGCAATGTTTCCATCGCTGAAGGACAATCCGGACTACACCGCCATCATCAGCGATCGGCACTTCGACCGTATCCGTGGCTATGTTGAAGATGCGCGGGCCAAAGGCGCCATTATCGTCGAGATCAATCCCGCGCATGAAGACTTCGCCCAGCAGCCCCATCGACGTATCCCGCCAACACTCATCCTTGGCGCGACACCAGACATGGCAGTGATGCAGGACGAAATCTTTGGCCCGTTACTGCCAGTGATCGGCTATGATAACCTCGACGCAGTGATCGCCCAGATCAATGGTGGTGACCGGCCTCTAGCGCTTTACTATTTCGGCGCGGACCGAGATGAACGTGAACGCCTGCTCAAGGAAACGACGTCGGGTGGGGTTACCGTCAACGACGTCATTATGCATTGTGCTCAGGAGAATCTTCCCTTCGGTGGCATCGGACCGTCAGGCATGGGTGTCTATCACGGAGTGGATGGCTTTCGCGAGTTCAGCCATCGCAAATCAGTCTATACCCAACTTGGCAATGATCTTGGCCCCATGAAGACCTTTCGCCCTCCCTATGGAGAGAAAATCAGGCGTTTCGTCAGCAAAGCCATCGGATAGCGCTGCTTCTTCGCATGCTGTCCCCTCATTGAGAAAAAGAGCACATGGATACTTGGATGGTAAAGAACGAGGGGGGCGGCACCCAGCGTAACCGGTATCTCGGGTCCAATAGTCGCATCATGCTGGCGGGCGGGCAGAACTTTCGCGAAATCGGCGGCTTTCGGACAACGGACGGACGGCGACTTAAGCGCGGACGGCTCTGGCGTTCCGCCAAGCTCGACGAATTGACGAACCAGGATGTGGACGCCATCTTCACGCTGGGCATCCGCACCATTGCAGACCTCCGCCGTGCTTCAGAGCGCAGCTCAAGCCCGACGCACGAGGCACTTTTGGCCCGCACCCGTGTTATGACCTGGGATGTTCAAGTGCCCGACCAGGAAGTGCTGATGGCGGAACTGTGTCGGCACGACTGCTCCATTGAAGACCATTTCGCAACCATGATTAACCTCTATCGAAGAATCCCCGAACAGCATTCCACTCAGTTGACCGATATCTATGCTGCTATTGCCGATGGAGAGACGCCGATATTGATCCACTGCTCGGCTGGCAAGGATCGCACGGGCATTGCGGTGGCCCTTCTCCTAGACGCCCTCGGCATCGATCAAAGCGACATCATGGCCGATTATGAGGAAACCGAAAGGTTGCTGGACTGGGCGCGGCTGGCAAAGACCGCAGTAGCAGGCGCGGGCGTGTCGGGCGGCTGGATCGAACGCCTGACGCCTGCTGCGCTGGAAGTACTGAAGCGTTCGGATCAGCGCTATCTCGAGGCCGCGCTCAGAGAAGTCGAGGAGAAATACGGATCTACCGCAGCATTCATGCGCGAGCGGCTGGGTCTGTCACAGACTTCGCTTGAACAGATCCGGGCCCATCTGCTGGAATCCGATGCTGCCGATGGGTGACGGGCGATGGATGCAGGCTCCTACCGATACTTAAGCCTGAACCGGCGTGGGCGGCTTGACTTCCTCAATTGCGCCGGATGCGAGTAAAGTCTCGATCTCCGATTCTGGCAGGTTCAAGCGCTCACGCAGCACGGCACTGGTGTGCTCGGCAAAAAGCGGTGCAGGGAGGTCAGGCGGCGATGGCAGGCGCTCCGCCCGCACCGGATCAGCTTCCATTGTCAGCACCTCGGAAATGTGCGGATGGCGGGACTGCCGGAAGAAGCCGCGTTGGGTGTAATAGTCGAACGCCGGCAGCTCAGAAACTCGCAACATAGCCGCCGCCGGAACGCATGCAGCCTGCAGCACCTCCATGCATTCCCGTGGCGATCGCTCGCCAATCCAGACGGCCAGATCCTGTCCACCTGTTACGGCAGCCACCCTGGCCTCGTCTGCGGCATCGCGGATCGACACGACGCACCATTCGTCATCGCCCGCCGCTGCGTAGACTGCGGACCGACCAGGTTTCGACGAAACACGGTGGCCGGCGTGCTCCAGCGCCTCAGTTGCGACCATGGGTGCCATCTGACCCAACATGACCTCGGCCTGGCTGACGCTGACTTCGCCACCGCCCCCCGTCTTCAAACGCCGGATCAACAGCGAAATCACGCCAATCGCGCCGATCCGCGCAGCAACATGATCGGGATAGACCGTCATTGCGTCGGCAAAGCTCTCTGGCTCACCGGGGTAGCGCCACTGCATGGTCAGACCGGCCGAGGCACGGACGAGCGGGCCATATCCCATGCGCTGCGCCCAAGGACCGGTTGGGCCGAATGCAGAACTGTCGACGACAATGATCGCAGGATTGATTGCCCGCAGGGTTGCATAATCGAGCCCAAGTGACTGGAGCGTGCCCCCCTTGAAGTTCGACAGAACAACGTCAGTTTCGCGAATGAGCTGATAGATTACATCCTTGCCGCGCGGATCGCGCAGGTTGATCCCGATGCTGCGACGATTCCGATGGCCAGTGGCGAAAGTGGGGCTGATCGGACCGGTTGAGCGGCTCTGGCGACTGCCGTCCGGAAAGGAAGAACTTTCAACCTTGATGACATCGGCCCCCTGGTCGGCGAGTAACCGCCCCGTTTCCGCGCCAACTACAATTACCCCGAAATCAAGGACTTTCAGACCCGAAAACAGCCGGTCGCCCAAGGCAGGCGCTTGCACCATCTGTGGACGATCACGCCATGCAATATCCGATTGCGGCAAGGCAGGCGGCGGGCCGGCGATACCCATGCGCCTGCGGTCGATTTCCATCACCCCATCTGGGAACAGCGCGGACACACCATCGGCCAAGCGTACCGGCAGGAACGATCTGCGAGCGACAATTTGCTCTGATTTCAGCGCATCCGAAAGGCTCAGCACGGCGGCGGCGGGCACGCCATACTCTGCCGCCTCAGCAAGCGCCTGAGAAAGGCTGCGTCCCGCAAAATGAGCAGCCATTGCCGACATCAAGGTGGGTGACGCGAAGCGCACCTGCATCTTGTTGAACTCCGGGCTGGCGAAGGCTTCCGGCCTGCCCATCCATTCAAACATATTCTGCCATTGCCGTGGCGCCAGGACGCAGAGCCGGATGAAGCCATCAGTGCAAGGATAGATGGGGTACATGAAGCTGACGTCGGGCCGGCCGCGCGGCAGCTTGCTCGCGAGCACCCCGCCAGCCGCGCTCCCGCCAATGCCATAGCCTGGGTCGAGAGCCTGTGTGGCGCCATCCAGAATCGAAAAGTCCAGACAATCGCCATAACCGGTGCGCAGCCTGTTCCAGTATGCGAGAAGTGCCACATATACGGCCTGCACCACCGCTACCGCTATCGCCAGTTCGCCGGGCGGCAACAGTGGCTGGCGATTTGGCGCGCCCGATCGTGACAGTTCGCCGGACAGAGCATGAAAAACCGCATCGCTTCCGATCCAGTTCGCGAATTGGCCGGTGTCCCCAAAGTCGGACACAGTCAGAATCACCAATGCCGGATTTTCGGCGCGCAGGGCCCCGTGATCGACTCCGCCGCGAGGAGTCACGACGATGTCGGCATCCCGGGCCAGCCGCGCGATTTGATCGGGCGTGGCCGAGCGTTTACCGAGGTTGGCCGCGACGAAATCGACGCTGACGCCCGCCACGATTCGCCCAGCTCGGCGATCGGGCCCGCCTGCTGCCGGCTCGATCCGGACCACGTCAGCGCCGAGCTCAGCAAAATGGCGGGCGATCCCCGCCATCGCATCGGGCATCAAATCGATAACGCGCAGACCACAAAGCGGCTTTCCGTCCTTGGCCTGATAAGTTTCGTCAACCAGTGGCAGTTCGTCGTGCTTCATCGTCAATCCTACGAGGCCCTGGGCCAAGCCATTCACCCTGTTCGACCAGTACAATCTTGGCCACCCGCCGCAGTATCGAGCCGGGGCAGGTAGCGCCATTCCGGTCTCAGATGGAGCGGCTGACTACTTCCTTCATGATCTCGTTGGTTCCGCCGAAGATCCGCGTTACGCGCGCGTCGCGCCACAAGCGCGCAATCGGATATTCGTTCATATATCCTGCGCCGCCATGGAGTTGCAGGGCAGCGTCACATACCCGACCTTGCATTTCAGTATGCCACTGTTTGGCCGCAGAAGCTTCTGCCGTCGTCAATTCGCCCGCGACATGTCGCCGAATGGCCCAGTCGAGATGAGCCCAGCCAACCTGGAGCTGGCTCTTCAAGTCGGCGAGCGTAAACTTTGTATTCTGAAACTCAAATACCGTTTGGCCAAAGGCCTTGCGTTCCTTCGTGAACTTCACTGCCTCGTCAAAAGCGCGTTGAGCCGAAGCCTGCGCCGACACCGCAATCGAAAGACGCTCTTGGGGAAGCTTGCTCATCAGATAGGCGAAGCCCCTACCTTCTTCGCCGAGTAGGTTGGTCGCCGGAACGCGAACGTCTTCAAAGAACAGTTCAGACGTGTCGGCGCTATGCTGCCCGACCTTGTCGAGATTGCGGCCACGCTTGAACCCGACGGTCGCTGCGTCCACCAGAATCAGCGAGATGCCCTTCCCGCCCAGAGTCGGATCGGTCTTGGCGACGACAATCACGGTATCGGCCAGTTGTCCGTTGGTGATGTAGGTTTTTGACCCGTTGATTACGTATTCATTGCCGTCCTTCCGCGCGGTCGTCTTGATCGCTTGCAGATCCGATCCCGTGCCCGGCTCGGTCATGGCAATCGCTGTGATGCATTCGCCGCTTACCATGCGCGGTAGATAGTGGCGCTTTTGCGCGTCGCTGCCATAGTTCTCGAAATATCCGACCGTGATGTCGCTCTGCAACGTTATGCCAGCCGACGATCCAACGTAGGCCAGTTCCTCGGCCACGACGCAGTTGAACCCGAAATCGAGGCCAAGTCCGCCAAATTCTTCAGGTACCGTAGGGCACAACATACCCGCCTCACCGCACGCTCGCCAGAACGCACGATCGACGAGGCCTTCTTCCTCAAACCGGTCGAGGTGCGGCACCAATGCAGTGTCGAACACTTGCCTGACCGTGTCGCGGAACAGGTCGTGATCCTGATTATAAGCGGTTCGGGCTGAGATATCGAGCATTGCTAGCCTTTCGGGATGCGCGGACCGCGCCAGTCGCGCGGATGAATCCAGTTGCCGGGTCGATCCGACTCACCTTCCTAAACATGAACAGTGTACACCACGCAAGCGCTTTGCGTCGTTTCCATAATCGATTAATCACTTCTGACGGATGCATCGCGGTGGTCGCGAAAATGCCTCGCCCTGCTTGGCTCACTCGCTGCGATCTGATGATCAAGTCAACGCGCGTCAGGAAGAGAAATCCAATGCGAGGAACTGAGTGACCCATCGCCTTCCTGATGCCGCTCACCTTCCAGATCGACTGCCGACAGGACTCCAACGACTGACAGTATCCCGCTCCGCAGAACCAGCAGGTGCTGGCTGACGGCCTTCGAAACCGGACCTGTGCCATCGGATCACGCCAGGAGATCAGCGTTGGGATTGTTCCCCATCATCGCCCCCGCCCTCGGCAGCAAGATCGAAGGCGCCCAGCAAGCCAGATGCTACTCACTGCGGGATATCAGCGTGGGGCCCGTGATCATCGCCGAGAGACTCCAGCAAGGCCTCATCGCGATCAGCCGAAGGCCAATATCATTAGAGACTCGATCGTCCTTGTGGAAACCCATCGACGCGTCCGAACAAATCCCTGATCGACCCTGTGGTCGACGCACTGGAGTTCTCCCGCGACCGTTACAACTGGTGTGCGATTTGCACCGCCAGCGGCACAAGAAGCGCTATCTACCTGGAACGGGTCGAAGATTTCTTTGATGGAACGCTGTCTAAAGGACCGATGTCAGTGTGCATTCGCCGGTCCGGCCAACTCCCAATGACCTCGGGCGTCAAATCCGGCTCAGGATTTGTGCACCAGCAGGCCATTGAGAATGAGGTCCAGCAAAGTACGCGTGTACTCGCGACGCAAATCCTCGTCGATCCGATCTACGTCGAAGGCATGCTTGAGCACATGCTGCCCGAAAAACAGCTGATCGCAGGCACCCACGACTATCAGGTGAAACATCATTGGATTGATGGGCACAAGCACGCCGGCGGCCACGCCCTCTTCCAGCAGCCTGCGATGCGCCTCGGCCAATGGACGCGAAACGTGCTTCGCCACATAGGCTCCCGTTTCCGGCTTGGCCATCATCAGGTGAATAAGCCGGTTCACAAACGGATAGCGCAGATAGGTTGCCGTGATGCCGTTGATGTGGATCTTCAGCTTTTCAAGGACTGAAATATCCATTTCCAGCAAGCCCTGAAGCTGAGCAATCCCGGTCGACAGGACATGCTCGGTCAGCGCAAGCAACAAGCCGTCTTTGCTCCCAAAATAATACTTCACCAGAGCAGAGTTAAGCTGCGCCTTCTGCGCTATATCACTGAGCGAGACCTCGAGCGAACCGCGTTCGGTCATCAGCTCGCCGGCAGCCCGCAAGAAGAGATTTCTTGAAGATTCCTTATCTTCACGCGCGGGAAGAACGGCCACTAATCAATGCTCCAATGAAAATTCAATGCGCAGTCGATATGCCTTGAGCGAGGCTTCTTTGCAAGGGACGCCCCTTGCCATCCGGAACCCGTCGAGACCAGGATCCCCGTCCCACCGGTTCCAGGCACTGACAATCAAGGGGTCGTAAAGCGGTCACCGTTCTGCGCCTTTTCAACCAGCAGGGTAGCGGGAGGAATGCCGAGCGCGTTCAGTCCGTCAACGACCTTTTGAAGACCGATGGTATCGGCCCAGAACATCGGACCGCCCGTGTAAACGGGCCAGTTATATCCAAGGATCGCAGCGACATCTATGTCCGAGGCCCGGATCGCGATGCCTTCTTCAAGCAGCTTGGCGCCTTCGTTGACAACCGGGTAAAGCAGCCTCGCCACGATTGCTTCGTCGCTCTGTGGCCCCTTGTTTTCAATACCCTTGTACTGTGCGAAGTCGGCGATTACCTGAGCCGCAACTGGCGAGGGACTGGCCTTGCGGTTTTCGTCATAGTCGTAATAACCACCATTCTTCTTTTGGCCTAGGCGATCAAGCTTGACCAGATCGCCCGAGACAGACCGTTCGACGTCGTCCCGGCCGATAACATCCAGGCCGACAAGGTCGTTCATCTGAAATGGCCCCATGGCGAAGCCGTAGTCGTAGATCGCCTTGTCCACGTCCTGGGGGGTCGGTCCTTCAAGGATCAGCTCATTGGCCTGGACGGCCCGGGCTGCCATAATGCGATTGGCAATGAAGCCCCAGCACACGCGACTGAGAACCGGCACCTTGCCGATGCTCTTGCCCAGCTTCATCGCCGTATTGATAACCTCCTTCGAGGTCTTCTCGCCACGAACGACCTCAAGCAAGCGCATGACATTGGCCGGTGAGAAGAAATGCATGCCCACGACGTGATCGGGCCGGCCAGTCGCAGCCGCAATCTCGTCAAGATCCAGGAAGCTGGTGTTGGATGCCAGGATCGTGCCTGGCTTGCAGATTCCGTCCAGTTTGGAAAAAATCTCTTTCTTGACGCTCATCTGCTCGAACACGGCTTCAATCACCAGGTCGACTTCGCGCAATGCTTCCAAGCCAATCGCTGGCGTGATCAGGGCCATGAGCTGCTCAACCCGCTCCGCTGTCATCCGGCCCTTTTTGGCACTATTCTCGTAATTGCGGCGGACAATGCCGATGCCCCGATCCAGGGCTTCCTGGCTCATCTCGGCCAACACCACAGGAATCCCAACATTCAGGAAATTCATGGTGATGCCACCGCCCATTGTCCCGGCACCGATGACGCCGACTGACTTGACCGGCAGGGTGCCAACATCCTTGCCGATGTCCGGCACTTTCACCGTCTCGCGTTCGGCGAAGAAATAATATCGTTGTGCAAGTGATTCCGGGCTCGCTTCCAGTTCCAAGAACAGTTCCATCTCACGCGCCATGCCCGCATCGAAATCAGGCGCGGTATCCACCGCCGCCTGGATCGCCCGCACGATGTGACCGGGCGCCTTAAAGCCGCGGAACGCACGCGCATTGCGCTTTAGGTACTCTTCAAAGATGTCCGCCGAAGCTTTGGCCTCGATCAGCTTCTCATTGCGATCGCTCACCCGCATCATCGGCTTGCCATCGGCGAGGATATGACGAGCAAAGGAAATCGCATCCTCCCGCAGCTTGCCCTCGTCTGCCAGGGAGTCGATCATCCCCAGTTCCAGTGCCTTCTTTGCCTTGATCGGCTTGCCACCAGTGATGATGTCAAGCGCTGCGGGAACGCCGACAATGCGGGGCAGGCGCTGCGTGCCCCCGGCGCCGGGCAGAAGACCGAGCGAAACCTCCGGCAAACCAACCATCGCGGACGGCACTGCGATGCGATAGTGGCAGACCAACGAAAGCTCGTACCCCCCGCCCAAGGCCGTGCCGTGAATCGCGGCGACGACCGGCTTTGCGCTATTCTCGATCAGACGAAGTATGTCATGCAGGTCGGGCGCAACCGGCGGCTGGCCGAACTCGGAGATATCCGCACCGGCAAAAAACGTCCGCCCGCCGCAGATAAGGACAATCGCTTTGACCGAGCTGTCTGCTGCAAACCTGTTGAAGCCCTCCTGGATGGCTCGGCGGGTCCTTAGGCCCAATGAATTGACCGGTGGGTTGTCGATCGTGACGATGCCGATCTCGCCCTCCACACAGTACGAACCAGCCTCGCTCATGCCCAAACTCCATCAACCTGCTTGATACCAAGCGCGATCGGCTGCCTTTGCCCAGCACCCACAATCCCGCATCAACTTAATCGTATAATTATCTTGAAGCGCAAACGCAATGCGTCATCCACCCTTGCTGGACGGGTCAACAGGCCAATACAGATCGGGTCTGGGCCGCCAACTGATCGGTCTGGTTTAGAATCGCATGGCCGGGTCGAGATGTTGCCTTAGGCACTTCGCGGCAATACGCTCTGGCTGATTGCTGCGGGCCGAACGATGGCGAAGGACAACCGGCGTTTCCAGAATGCAACGGGGTCCACAGGCAATACTTTGCTTCGGCACACGAACGTCCGAACGACTGCATCCCACGATGAAAACCGACGAAGACCTACTGGGCACCGCAGGCCAGTAGTCTACCTTTTCGAATTGGAGGGCTTTCCAGGCCCCTGCCGGGCCCATTCTTCCACCAGGATAGTAGACCAGATCGCGAAAAGCCGGCGTCTGCCCCGTCATGCATTGCGCGCCGTAAGCCCGCCGTCGACGGGCACTATCGCCCCTGTCAGATAGGATGCCGCGGGGCTACAAAAACTGAGCGCGATCTCAGCAATCTCCTCAGGCCGGCCATATCGGCGCAAGGCGGTCCGACGACGGGCGAATATCTCTCGGTCCGCCATGCTGACATCTGCCACGATCCCGGTATCGATTGGTCCCGGGCAGATGCAGTTGACCGTTATACCCTCCTTGCCCAGTTCGACCGCGAGCGACCGGGTCAGCCCGATGACCCCTGCTTTCGCCGCGCTATAGGGTGATCCGAAGGCGGTTGCCCCCAACCCCTCTGTGGATGCGATGTTGAGAATGCGCGGCGCATCAGACTTGCGCAAATGGGCAATCGCTGCATGGACGATCATCGCTGGCGCATCGAGCATAACCTTGATCAGGCGATCCCAGACTTGCAAGTAGGATGGATCATCAATCGCGACTGGCTGGGCCAGGCCGGCATTGTTGACCACGATATCCAGCCCGCCCAACGCTGCGGCCGCTGCTGCGACCATCTCGGGGATCGCGCTTCGATCGCTGAGATCGGCGCAGATGTCTTGCGCCTCGCCACCAGCCTCCCGAATTTCAGCGGCAACCGCAGCGACAGCGGCACCATTCTTGTCGATCACCGCAACCCTTGCACCTTCACGCGCGAATGTCAGCGCCATGGCTCGCCCCATTCCGCTTCCGGCGCCGGTGATAAGGGCCGCGCGGCCCCGGAGTATTTCACCCATTCCGAACTCCTCGCCTTCCCTCGCGTAGGTAGCAGAACAGCCAACCCGCCGCCCAGGCCGTTACCCTGTACAGGTTCATGTCATGGCAGCGAGATCGGCCTGGCCCAACGTATCGAGCTTGCCATTGCCAAGGGCGGACAGATCGCTGCCAGCGACACCTGCCTGGCATTCCACCTACGCCTGCGTGCTTTAAGCTGCGACGCTGGCTCTGCGGAGACGGAAGGGATTGGCCACCTCGTTGGCGTTGCCAGCCAAGACACGATATCGCCACGCTGAAGACCCTTGGCCCCGGCATTGGCGGAATCGTCCACTGCGGCGCACCACGCCCTTCACGCCCTCGCTCACGTCGATCAGTTCCGTTTGGGCGGCGCCAGGGCGTCTGCAGACGCATCGCCCAGAATCGAGCCGCCATCGCAATCGAGTATGGCGCCCGAGATATACTTGGCATTCGCCGATCCCAGGAAGACGGCGAGATCGGCTATGTCGGACTTGGTGCCGTAATCCCGAAGCGGGATGCGGCTCTTCAGCCGCTCGGTGATTTCCGGGTTTGGCGCCAGCCGTGCCATGCCTTCGGTATCGCCGATGGGCCCGGGGGCGATGCCGTTGACGCGGATGCCTGCAGGCCCCCATTCCATCGCCAGCGTCTGGGTCAAGAGATTAACACCGGCCTTGGCAGCGCAGGCATGGGCCTGAAACATGGTGGGTCGTACGGCCTGACCTGCGGTAATGGCGATCAGCGATGCTCCGGGCTTGGCAATGAAGTCATAGCAGCTGCGAAACACGTTGAATGTGCCGATCAGATCGATGTCGATCACTGTGCGGAATGCATTGGTCGAAAGGCCGATGACCGGCGCAAGAAAGTTCCCTGCGGCACCTGAGATGACAACGTCGATGTCGCCATAGGCCGCATGGACCTTTTCGAACGCTTGCAGCACGGCAGCGCTATCACGGACATCGGCTTCCACACCCATCGCAATGCCGCCGCGACTTGTGATCTCCGCTGCAGCCGCGTCGACCCGTTCCTGGCTGCGACTTATGAGGGCAACGCTCGCGCCCAATTCGGCATAACGCTGTGCGATGCCGAGGTTGATCCCGCCGGACCCACCGGCAACAAAAACGATCTGGCCGGTACAGGCCCCTGGCCTGATGATATCTGCGGATTGGGTGGTCATTTCAGTATTCTCCTTACGGGCTGGACGAACGGGGTCGTCATGGCGTGCAGATATCCAAGGCCAGTTCACGGCGCTTTTCCGCGTCACAACCGCCTGCCTCCCCGTGTTCCGTTGACGCAGCTCTGATGTGAAGCGCAATTCAAAACCTAACTAGTTAATTGAAACGAGCTGTCAATCAGACTCGCCCGCTGCAATGAGCATTAGGATGCTACGGTAGGATGCTACGGAAGGCGCTCTCTCAAGCCTTGCAGGCGCGCGATCTCACTCACTCCATCCCAGAACGACCTGCCACATCCATAATTCATTGCTCGATTGATTATATTGACGATGTGATCTAGGCGAGTCTGCACATTGGTATGGCGGGGTACGATCGTGGCGCTATCGGAAGCATATATTGTGGCGGCAACGCGGACCGCCGGTGGGCGGCGGCGGGGGCGGCTGTCCGGCTGGCACCCTTCCGATCTGGCAGGGGCGCTGCTCGATTCACTGGTGGCACGCGCAGGAATCGATGGTGCGGCTGTCGAGGACGTGATCCTTGGCTGCGTCACGCAGGCGGGAGAGCAGTCCCTGCATATCGGCCGCAGTGCGGTGCTGTCTTCCTCTCTGCCGCAGAGCGTGCCGGCCGTCACAATCGACCGACAGTGCGGATCATCGCAGCAGGCGCTGCACTTTGCCGCACAAGCGGTGATGTCGGGCGCACAGGACGTGGTCATCGCCTGCGGGGTCGAGAGCATGAGCCGCGTGCCCATGGGTCTGGCGATCGTGCCCGAAAGCAGCGAGGTCGGTCCCTGGAGCCACAAGGTTCAGGAGCGCTTCGGTGTCAGGGAGTTCAGCCAGTTCGGCGGCGCCGAAATGATCGCACAGAAGTACGGCTTCAATCGAGAGCGTCTCGACGCGTTCGGTTTGCTCAGCCAGCAGCGCGCTGCCGCTGCAACCAAGGCAGGCGCGTTCGCGGCTGAGATCACCCCCATCGAAATCGTCACCGCCGAGGGGAAGCGCGAGATGCATGTCATCGACGAGGGCATCCGCTTCGACGCCACGCCTGAATCGATCGCTGGCGTCAAGTTGCTGGTCGAAGGAGGCACGCTGACCGCGGCGACATCCAGCCAGGTCTGCGATGGTGCCTCAGGGGTGATGGTGGTCAATGAGCGAGCGCTCAAGACCCATGGCCTGACCCCGCTGGCGCGTATCCATGCCATGACCGTAACAGCCGGCGA
The DNA here is from genome assembly GCF_029436685.1 of Novosphingobium cyanobacteriorum. GTDB lineage: Bacteria > Pseudomonadota > Alphaproteobacteria > Sphingomonadales > Sphingomonadaceae > Novosphingobium > Novosphingobium cyanobacteriorum. The sequence continues at coordinate 298,394 of NZ_JAROCY010000002.1, read as the reverse complement.
CCCAGTCATCATGTTGGAAGAACCGGTCTTCGCCACCCAGCGCGCGCTTGAGCGGGCCGGCATGAAGATCGACGACATCGACCTTTACGAAGTAAACGAAGCCTTCGCGCCCGTTCCGCTGGCTTGGCTCGAAGTGCTCGGCGCCGATCCTGATCGGCTCAACGTCTACGGTGGAGCGATTGCGCTGGGCCATCCGCTGGGCGCTTCGGGCACCAAGCTCATGACTACGCTGGTCCACGCCCTTCGCGCGCGGGGCAAGCGCTATGGCCTACAGACGATGTGCGAAGGCGGCGGCATCGCCAACGTAACCATCGTCGAGGCACTCTGACCCCATTTTTCAGTAGGCCGCGCCATGTTGCGCGCCCGATGCAGGCACATAGCAGGAGTGATCCAAGTGGAACTGGCAGGATTGGCAGCTGTGGTGACGGGCGGGGCAAGCGGGCTTGGAGCGGCCACTGCGCGCAAACTGGCGGCCGAGGGCGTTAAGGTCGCACTGTTCGACCTGAACGCTGACTTGGGCGAAGCCTTGGCCAGCGAAATTGGCGGTGTGTTCTGCGCGGTCAATGTGACCGATGAAGCCAGCGTGGATGCAGGCTTTGCCAAAGCTCGCGCAGCCATTGGTCAAGAGCGTATACTGGTCAACTGTGCCGGCACCGGCAACGCGATCAAGACAGCCAGCCGCGACCGCAAGACCGGAGAAGTGCGACACTTCCCGCTCGCGGACTTCGACCGGATCATCCAGATCAACCTTGTCGGCACGTTCCGCTGCCTTGCCAAGTCAGCCGCTGGCATGCTGACGCTCGACCCGCTCGACACCGGTGAGCGTGGTGCCATCGTCAATACCGCCAGCGCCGCCGCCGAGGATGGGCAGATCGGCCAGGCGGCTTACTCCGCCTCCAAGGGCGGGGTTGTCGGCATGACCCTGCCAATCGCCCGTGATCTCTCCTCGGAAGGCATCCGCGTCAACACGATCCTGCCCGGCCTCTTCGCCACGCCGCTCATGGAAGCCGCCCCCCAATCCGTCCTTGATGCCCTCGGCGCTCAGGTCCCCTTCCCCAAACGGCTCGGCATTCCTCACGAATATGCCAGCCTCGCACTCGAGATGATCCGTAACCCCTACTTCAATGGCGAAGACGTCAGGCTGGACGGAGCCATCCGCATGGCCCCCAGATAAGCGAGGTTGCGGCGTTTCGTGCGCCGCGAGGCCCCATAAGCATGACAGCCGAAGCTGCGGAGAACCACGATGCATCCCTCGATCCACGCCAGAATCAACCCGGACAAGCCCGCGATGATCATGGCGGAAAGCGGAGTGATGCGAACTTACGGAGAGGTTGAAAGGCATTCGAACCAAGGTGCCCACCTGTTCCGTTCGCTCGGCCTGAAGCCTGGCGACACCATTGCCATCTGCATGGAGAACCGGCCCGAGTTTTTCGAGGTGGTTTGGGCCGCGCAAAGGTCCGGCCTCTTCTTCGTATCGGTGTCAACCAAGCTGCAGATTGCCGAGATCAGCTACATTCTGGAGGATAGCAGCGCTGGGGCCTTCGTCACATCGGCAGCAGTGTCAGACCTGGCGCATCAGGTGGCACAGCAGGTCCGAGGGCTGGCCGTCTTCTCGGTCGATGGTGCTCGTGGTGCCATTCGCGATTATTCGAAGGAATGCAGTTCACTCCCGGCAACCCCGATCGCCGATGAGGAAGCAGGCATCGAAATGCTGTATTCGTCCGGCACCACCGGCCGGCCGAAAGGCATCCGCCCGACTCTCAAGCGCGGTCAGCCGATTACGCTTGAAGATCTCGTCGTTACGGTCGCGACGAAGCTCTACGGGGCGGGTGAGGATACCGTGTATCTATGCCCTGCACCACTCTATCATGCGGCGCCGCTTCGCTATGGCATGGCGATGATGCGGATTGGTGCGACCTTGGTCATCATGGAAAGATTCGATCCAGAATCAGCACTTTCAGCCATCCAGCGCTATCGCGTCACCATGGTCCAGTTCGTGCCCACGCATTTCATCCGGATGCTAAAGCTGCCCCAGTCAGTTCGCGAAGGTTACGATATTGGCTCGCTGAAATCGGTGGTTCACGCTGCCGCACCCTGCCCGGTGCCGGTCAAGGAAGCCATGATGGAATGGTTTGGCCCCATCATCCATGAATACTACAGCGGCTCGGAAGGCAATGGGAGCACCTTCATCTCGCCACAGGAATGGCTGGCGCACAAAGGTTCCGTTGGCCGCCCTATTTCGACGAAGGTCCATATCTGCGATGAGAATGGCAATGAACTGCCTCCGCGCAGCGAGGGTATCATCTATTTCTCCGGTGGTCCCTCATTCGAATATCACAACGATGCCGCAAAGACGCGCGAGTCACTGCACGAAAAGGGCTGGAGCACTTTGGGCGACATTGGCTGGGTCGATGAGGATGGCTACCTTTACTTGACGGATCGCAAGAGCTTCATGATCATTTCCGGTGGGGTGAACATCTATCCGCAGGAAATCGAGAACCTGTTGATCACGCATCCGAAGGTGATGGACGTTGCTGTCATTGGCGCACCCGATCCGGAGATGGGCGAGAAGGTTGTAGCTGTCGTGCAGCCTGGCAATTGGGCCGAGGCAGGCGACGAACTTGCCGCAGAACTCACGCAATTCGTGCGCGACAACCTGAGCCATGTGAAAACTCCTCGCAAGATCGACTTTATGCAACAGCTACCCCGACTGGATACGGGCAAGCTGTATAAACGCCTCATTCGAGACAAGTATTGGCAGCAGGACGGGGCGGATGCTGCCGCCCAGCCGCGCTGACAAGGCAGAAGGACAGATGATGGATATGACCGGACGCGTTGCACTGGTGACGGGTGCTGGCCGTATGCGCGGTATCGGCCGGGCAACGGCGCTGCGCCTTGCCCGGGCTGGAGCCGCGGTGGTCGTATCGGAGTCCCGGCGCGCGCCCGCCAGCTTTCCGGTAGAGGAGAGGGCAGTGGGCTGGCAGGGCGCAGCGTCAGTAGTCGCTGAGATCACGGCTGCCGGGGGTCGCGCAGCTGCTATCGCTTGTGACGTTACGGACGTGGCCGATGTGGAAGCGATGTTCGAGCGGGCGATCACAGAAATTGGTGTGCCCGACGCGATCGTTAACAACGCGGGCACGGCTGGAGGCGCAGGGTCCACACCGATCATCGACATGGACGATGCGCTATGGCACCGGACGATCGCTATCAATCTGGATGGCACGTATCACGTTGCAAAGCACGCTGCACGTGCCATGCGACAGGCAGGCACGAAGGGGGCTATCGTCAATATCTCGTCCCTGGCTGGCAGGACGGGAATGGCGAATTATGGCGCCTACTGCGCATCGAAATTCGCCGTCATCGGATTTACCCAACAATTGGCCCAAGAACTCGTGGCGATCGGCATCAGGGTCAATTGCGTGTGCCCGGGGTCAGTCGATACCGACATGATGGATGGTACGTTCCAACGGACCGCGGAACGAAGCGGTAAGGTGGTTCCGGCCGACGTGAAGCGCGCAGTGGCCAAGGGAATCCCCATGCGCCGCCAAGGTCATGTCGAGGAACAGGCGGCGATGATTGGCTTCCTGTTGAGCGATGACGCAAGCTACATCACCGGACAGACGATCAACGTCGATGGCGGGGTCCGCATGGACTGAACCTGCCAGGCGAACCTGGCGCTAGGGCACCTGATCGAGGCGTTCCTCGCAGGAAATGAAGCGCTCAAGTCTATCAAGTACACCTGGCTCAGCGATTACCGACGCGAAGGTGGGGCCACTTTGCCGCGACGATAGGCCGTCGCGAAAACTGCGCATGATGGCCGTTACGGCAGCGGGATGGCGATGAGCGATCGCATCTGCCAGATCGAGCGCAGCAGCGAATGGGTCGTCCGCCACTTCATCTACAATCCCTTGGGCATGGGCCTCGACCGCATCGAGTACCGAACCGCGCAGGACGTGCAGTCGAGCCTGGTGCATACCGATCAGTCGCGCCAGCCTCACCATGCCCCCCGCCCCGGGGATGATGTCGATCCGTATCTCCGGCAGACCGATGGCCTTGACATTTCGCCCCGCGATGCGCGCGGTGCAGGCAAGCGCTATCTCAAGCCCACCACCCATGCAAATTCCGTTGATCGCGGCGATCACCGGCTTCTCAGCCCGATCCAGTCGCTCGACCAGATCAAGGAAGGGGTTGTTCGCGAAATCGGCTGGGGCAATCCGGCCCTCAGCCAGAGCTGCTGCAGCCCGCCCTATGCCCCGAACCTCGGCGTGCCGGATGAAGACGTCTGGCTGCGCGCCGACAAGAACAATGGCGCGGACATCGTGGTCGACAAACGCATCCGCCAAGACGGTCAGCAACTGGCGGGCGCCCTTGGCAGCGATGCAGCCATCCGGGGGATTCTGGATGCGCACGATCCGCACATGGCCGCGTTGCTCGATCGCGATCAGGTCGTTTTCGGAACCCCGGATGATCATTGCGACGCCCTCATTTCAAACTAATTACCCAATTAAATGTCTTGGCAGAGGAGTCAAACCTGCTAACCGTTTTCCCTGATCTTTCGAGGACGGGATGATGCAAGCGGTTGAGATCAGAGCCCTCGCGGATGATCTTGCGGGTGTGCGTTTGGCGGATGTCCCGGCACCAAGGCCTGCCGCTGACCAGCTCCTGGTGCAAGTCAGGGCGACCTCGCTCAACTTTCCGGACCTGCTGATGACGCGCGGCGCTTATCAGTTCAAACCCGCGCTTCCTTTTGTGCCGGGCATGGAGGTGGCGGGACTTGTTGCCGAAGCGCCAGAGGGGTCACCATTTCGTGTCGGCGATCGGGTATTTGGCGGGATGCGCTTCGGGGGTATGGCTGAATATGCCTGCCTCGACATCGCCGCAGCCCAGGTGATCCCCGCAAGTATGGATTTTGCCACGGCAGCAGCGTTTGGAGCCGCCTATGGCACGGCGTGGACCGCGCTCGTGGAGATCGGCGGTCTGCTTCAGGACCAGTGGGTATTGATTCACGGCGCAAGCGGCGGCGTGGGCATGGCCGCAGCCGACGTCGCCCAGGCACTGGGCGCCCGCGTCATCCTCACGTCTGGCAGCAAGGAAAAAATGTCCGCCCTCGAAGCAACCGGCTGGGCCCGTGCCGTGCTGCCCGCCGATGGCCGCTTCCGTGACCAGGTTGCGGAGCTGACAAACGGCCAGTTGGCAGACCTTGTTTTCGATCCCGTCGGTGGCGATGTGTTTGACGAGAGCACGCGCTGTGTGGCGTTCGGAGGCAAGCTTCTGGTCATCGGATTTGCCGCCGGGCGCATACCCACGGTCGCCACGAACATTCCACTGATCAAGGGGTTTTCGCTCGTCGGAGTCCGCGCCGGCGAATATGCGCGCCGCTTCCCCGAGCGCGGTCGTGCAGTCCGGGAGTCCCTGCTCGGCCTCGCGGAGCAAGGCAGGTTTTCGCCGCGAGTTGACCGCGTTCTTCCGCTGTCCCGCTGGCGCGAGGCATTCACCGCCATGGGCAATCGAGAGATCATCGGCAAGATCGTGCTTCAGCCATGAACCCGGCCGGCCCCGCCCCATCCTCTGCGACCGCTTTGCTTGCCACAGTCACGCCGAAGCTGCGCCCGCAACATTGAACGGAGATCGAAATGCAGTTTGAAGCCATCCGGTATGAAGTCGCAGACAACATCGCCACGATCACGCTGAACCGGCCCGACAAGCTCAACAGCTTCACGGAGCAGATGTCGCATGAACTCATCGCCGCGTTCGACCTGACCGACGCGGACGACGACGTGCGCGCGGTCATTGTCACTGGCGAGGGACGCGCTTTTTGCGCGGGCGCGGATCTGTCGCTGGGGGCAGCAACCTTTGACTATGCGCAGGGCGCAACCGACGGCCCAGTGCGGCCGGACGGGTCGATCGACTGGAGCCACCAAGGTGTGCGTGATGTCGGTGGGCTTACTTCGTTGCGCATCTACGATTCGCTAAAGCCCGTGATCGGGGCCATTAACGGGCCCGCTGTCGGCATCGGCATCACCCTTACGCTGCCGATGGACATCCGGATGGTGGCACGGGGGACCAAGATCGGCTTCGTGTTCGCCCGCCGCGGCATCGTGCCAGAAGCAGCGTCCAGTTGGTTCCTGCCGCGTCTCGTCGGGATCAGCCGCGCGGTGGAATGGTGCGCGACGGGTCGGGTATTCGCCGCCGAAGAGGGGCATGACGCAGGGCTCTTCCGCTCGATCCACGAAGCGGCTGACCTGATGCCTGCGGCCCGCGCACTCGCCGCCGAAATCGCTGCGTCGGCCCCCGTGTCAGTCGCCCTCGCCCGCAAGATGATGTGGCAGGGCCTGTCGATGCAGGTGCCGATGGAAGCGCATGTCATCGATAGTCGTGGTGTCTATTTCCGCGGCCGCAGTGCCGACGCAAAGGAAGGCGTGACCAGTTTCCTGGAGAAGCGCGAGCCAGTCTATACCGACCGGGTTTCAGACGGCATGCCGGAATGGTTCCCTTGGTGGCCCCAAGCCAGCTGGAAGTGAGAACCGTGCGCGAACTGGTGATCATACAATGACTGAAGCGCTTGTCTTGGTGGAGCGCGCCGGTCGCTGCGCCATCGTCACCATGAACCGGCCCAAAGCAATGAACGCCTTGTCGCGGGCGTTGCGCCGCGATTTGTCAGCAGCGATCAAGGCACTCGATGCCGATGACGGTGTCGACGCGATCGTCCTGACGGGCGCGGGGACCCGCGCCTTCACCGCTGGCCTGGACTTGAAGGAACTGGGCTCTGATCCCGCTGCCTTGGGCGAAGCCAATGGAAACGAGAGGCCGGAGGATCCGGTTGCGGCCGTGACGGCCTGCTCGAAGCCGGTCATCGGTGCAGTCAACGGCGTAGCCATCACCGGCGGTTTTGAACTGGCGCTGGCTTGCGACATCCTGATCGCATCGGACAATGCCCGCTTTGCCGATACGCACGCACGTGTTGGCATCATGCCGGGCTGGGGCCTTTCGCAGAAGCTGTCACGCGCCATCGGTCTGTCCCGGGCCAAGGAATTGTCGCTGACTGGCAATTTCATTGATGCGAGAACCGCGCTGGCGTGGGGCCTGGTCAACCGGGTCGTCCCCGCCGAAGACCTGATCCCTCTTGCCTGCGCGATCTGCCAGGACATGCAGGGCGCCGACCAGTCATTTCTGCGCGCCTATCTCAAGCTGATCGACGAGGGCTATGCGCTGGCCTTGGGCGACGCGACCGCACTCGAACAAGCTCGGTCACGAGCCCATAACGCACAGGTCAGCCCGTCCTCAGTCGAAGACCGCCGGCGCGCGGTACAGGATTGGGGTCGCGATCAGCCAGGCTCGTTGCCGACAATCTAAGGAACCATCATGGCCGAAGGCCTCGTAACCCGCCACGACGACGGTGCCTTGTGCACTCTGACGCTCAATCGTCCCGACAAGCTCAACAGCATCAACAATGCAATGTTCGTTGCATTGGACCGGCACGTTCGTGCCATCGCCAGTGCCGGCGCAGAGATCGGCTGCGTCGTGCTCCGCGGGGCGGGGCGATGCTTCTCGGCCGGCCATGACCTGGGCGATATCGCGACTGGCGAAGCACAGGACTTCGGTTTCGAATCCCGCGTGATCGAACGGTTGGCAAATCTGCCACAAGCCGTGATCACCGCAATTCACGGGCATTGCTACACCGGCGCGCTTGAGCTCGCGCTTGCCGGAGACATCATCCTCGTTTCCGAATCGGCCCGCATTGCGGATACGCATGCGAAATGGGCCCTGACACCCGTTTGGGGCATGTCTCAGCGGCTGCCCCGCCGTGTCGGATTTGCGAAGGCACGCGAGATGATGTTCACCGCCAAGTCCTACACCGGCGCCGAAGCGGCAGCGATGGGCCTGGCCAATGCCTGCTTTGCCGACGATCGCTTTGCTGATGAAGTGGCGGCCTTCGCGAACAGCATTCTTGCCAACTCTGCCTTCAGCATTGCCGGGTACAAAGCGCTGATGGCCGAAACCGACGCCATGCCGATGACGATGGCCCTTGCCCATGAAGTGCACAACACGAAGGGTGTCGGGCCCGACATGCACGAACGGATCGCCCGCTTCTCCAGCCGCAAGGCATAGTCGGGAAGCGTCCCTCTCCATTGGGTTCCCGCCGGTCGGCGGGCACCCAATCACCGCGGCAATTGGCCGTCATCAACTTTGATGATGGCGCCCGTCACCGCGTCTGACGCCGGCGAGGCCAGGTATAGCAGCGTGCTGTCCAGCTGCGCCGGGTGGGCGAGCCGTTTGCGTGGCATCGCATCAATGAAGTCGGTGCCGATCCGGCTGATCATACCGCTCATCATCTCCGATTCGAACGATCCGGGCGCAATGCAGTTCACGTTGATGCCGCGGCTTGCCCATTCCACCGCCAGCACCTCGGTCATGCGCGCAATTGCAGCCTTCGTGATCGAATAGATCGATGCGCCCTTCACGGCATATTGGAATGCAGCCATGGACGAGATGTTGATGATCCGCCCCGGCAACCCGTTTGCCATCAGCCGGGCCGCAACCTCTCGCGCCAGCACGAAGGGCCCTTTGACGTTGAGATCGAAAACCTGATCGATCAGCTCCAGCGGAATCTTGGTTGCCAACTGCGCATCCGGCATCCCTGCATTATTGACCAGGATCGTGATCGTCCCCAGTTCCGCTTCCACCTCGACAACTGCCGCGGCCAGAGAAGCCAGATCCGTGACATCCATCACCGCGGCATGCGCGGTCCCGCCCGTCGCGCGGATCTCCTGCGCCACCTCGTCCAGCTTATCACGCCTCCGCCCGGCAATCGCCACTTTCGCCCCCGCATTCGCGAGGACATGGGCAAATCGGCGGCCCAGCCCCGAAGTGGCGCCGGTCACCAACGCCGTCTGCCCGGCCAGGTCTTGCGAAGCATTGGGTAGCGCGAATGACATCTGGATCTCCTGAGTCCGGGCGCGTACGCGCCTTCAATCAAACAATTGATCAACTCCGGCGCGGATGGCAAGGTCGTGTGCAAGTTTGCGAAGGAGATGGCATTGGATTTATCGCTTCCGCCCGAGCTGGAGCATTTCCGGAACGAGGTTCGCGAGTTTTTCGCAACGGACTATCCTGCCGACCTGATCGCCAAGGTCCGTGAAGGCATTCTGCTGAACCGCGACGACCATGTGCGCAATCAGCAGGCGCTCGCTTCGCGCGGCTGGCTGGCGACCAACTGGCCCAGGGATCATGGCGGGCCCGGCTGGGATGCAGCCCGGCGCTACGTGTTCGAGGAGGAGGCCGACCGCGCCGGCATCCCCACGATCATGCCGATGGCAATCATCTATGTTGCGCCGGTGATCTACACATTCGGGACCGACGCCCAGAAGCGCCGCTGGCTGCCTGATATCCTTGCCTCCCGCACGCTCTGGGCACAGGGCTATTCCGAACCCGAAAGCGGCTCTGATCTGGCCAGCCTGAGCATGTCAGCGGTCCGCGACGGCGATGACTATGTGCTCAACGGCAGCAAGATCTGGACATCCTACGCCCAATGGGCCGACTGGATTTTCTGCCTCGTCCGCACTTCACGGGAAAAGGCGAAGCAGGCAGGCATCAGTTTTCTGTGCGCCGAAATGAACAGCCCTGGCATCACCATACACCCGATCATCTCGATCGACGGCGTTCATCACCTGAACCGGATCGACTTCGAGAATGTTCGGGTCCCCGTGGACCAGCGCATCGGAGAAGAGGGCAAGGGCTGGCATTATGCGACATTCCTGCTTCAGGGCGAACGACTGTCCTACGCCCACGTCGCCCGCAAGCGCGAAGCGATGAAGCTGCTGCACCGCATGGCCCGCGATACGCCGGCAGACGGCTGGGGCACGTTGGCTGATGATCCGAACTTTGCCGCAAGGATGGCGCATTGCGATATCACCATCGACCTGCTCGACATTGCTGTGATGCGCGCGTTGACGGCCGGCCAAGATGTCCCCGCCGCAGAAGTATCATCGCTCAAGATCGTCGCGACCGAAGCTGCGCAGCAGATTGACGAGCTGTTCGTCGATCTTGCTGGAACGGCGGGCCTGCCTTTCCCGGACAGGACAACCCCGGGCTGGACTGCAACGATGCCACTCACCCCGCGCTTCGGCCCGGTTTCCATGGCCAGCTATCTGTTCCAGCGTGCCGAAACCATCTTCGGCGGCGCAACGGAAGTGCAGAAGAACATTGTCTGGCGCTCGCTGGGCGGCTGACCCACCTTGCGTGTTGGCCCGGTGGCGATGGGCAAGCTCTGAAACCTTGCCCATCGCTACAAGAACGCAACGCCTGAGATCAGTCGTCGCCTTGCGCCACATATTCGGCGATCTTCAGCTTGCCCAGCTGCGACATATGGACTTCGTCCGGGCCGTCCGCGATGCGCAGATAGCGATTGAGCGTGAAGTAATAGGCCATGGGAAAATCGTCGCTGACCCCGCTCGCGCCATGCACCTGGATCGCGCGATCGGCTACGGTCTGGGCCATTTGCGGCGCGACCACCTTGATCGCCGCGATGAGGTCGCGCGCAATCTTGTTGCCAAACCGGTCCATGCTGTCCGCAGCCTTCAGCGTCAGCAAGCGCGCCATCTCCACTTCGCAGAAACTGCGCGCGACATCCTGGCGGATACTGCTCTGGTCGGACAGCTTCTTGCCAAATGCGACGCGGTTTTCGGCCCGGCGCGCCATGTGCTCAAGCGCGCGCTGCGCCTGGCCGATCGACCGCATTGCATGGTGAATGCGGCCCGGTCCCAGCCGGCCCTGCGCGATCTCGAAGCCCCGTCCCTCGCCGAGAATCAGGTTCTCCTTCGGTACGCGCACGTTGTCGAAGCGCAGTTCCCATTCGCCGCCCGGGGAGTTCATCGAACTGAACACCGGCATCGCCCGGACCTTGCTTATGCCGGGCGTATCGGCTGGCACGATGATCTGCGAATGCTGGGCATGGCGGGGCGCGTCGAAATGGGTCTTGCCCATCACTATGTAGACCTTGCAATCCGGATGCGCGGCATTGGAAATCCACCATTTGCGTCCGTTGATCACATAGCCATCGCCATCAAGCTGGATCGAGGTTTCCAGATTGGTTGCATCCGAAGACGCCACCTGGGGTTCGGTCATCACATAGGCTGAGCGGATTTTTCCGTCGAGCAGCGGCTTCAGCCAGCGCTCCTGCTGCTCGGGGCTGCCATATTTGGCGAGGACTTCCATGTTTCCGGTGTCGGGCGCAGAGCAGTTGAAGACCTGCGGCGACCACGGCACGCGCCCCATCAGCTCGGCAAGCGGCGCATACTCCAGGTTCGTCAGCCCCGGACTGAACGCACCGTATTCGTGCGGCAGGAACAGGTTCCAGAGACCGGCCTCGCGGGCCTTTTCCTTCAACGCCTCCATCCCCGGCCATTCCTGCCACAGGTTGTCCGGGTGATGGACGAAATGGTAATAACTCGTCTCGTTTGGATAGACATGCTCCTTCATGAAGGAGGCCACTCTTGTGAGGAGGTCCTTGACCTTTTCGCTATGCTGGAAATTCATTGGCAACCTCCATTTGACCCGCGCCGGCGGCGGACTCGCAACGGTCCGGACACAGGCTGATCACAGAACACCTGGCCCGAATTAATTGCGTGATGAACGAAGTAAATTGCATCTTGGCCCGCCTGTCCAGTGGCCATCGCTCTTGCTCAATCGATTATATAACTCCATAAGGCGCCGAGCTAGGCAAGGACGAGCGCCCGATGAATTTCAATCTCAGCGAAGAGCAGGTCATGTTGCAGGACGCGATCCGGCGGTTCCTGCGCGAGAATTACAGCTTCGAACAGCGGCGCACGCTCATTCAAGACGCGGCATCCCATCCGGCGATCTGGCAGGCGATTGTCGATCTCGGCATCCTGGGCGCCGCGATTCCCGAGGCGCTCGGTGGTTTGGGTGGTGGTGCGGTAGAGACCATGGTCATTGCCGAAGCCATGGGTGAAGCGCTCGTCACCGAACCTTATCTCGAAACTGCCGTCATCGGCGGCGGCTTGCTCAAGCGCCTGGACGGCCGCGCCGCCGACCTGCTCGAACAACTGGTGACGGGAGCGGCCAGGTTCGCATTGGCCACGGGCGAACCCACCTCACGCAACAGCCTGAACCATGTCGCCACAACCGCACGCCGAGATGGCGATGATTGGGTCCTGGACGGCGCAAAGTCCGTGGTCGAGGGCGCGCCGGGGGCAACCCACCTGCTGATCACCGCCCGCACCGCCGGCTCCATCCAGGACCACGACGGCATTTCGCTGTTCGTGGTGGAACGCGGCCATCCTGCAATCGTCGAACATGCCTATCGCCTGATCGACGACCGCGGGGCCGCGGATATCGAAATCAAGGGCTTGCGGCTGAAGAGCGACGCGCTGCTCGGCGGCGAAGGCACTGCCCTGCCCCTGCTGGAGCAGGTGCGCGACGAAGCGATCGCCGCCCTTTGCGCGGATGCCGTCGGAGCCATGCGCCGGATGCTGCAGGACACCATCGCCTACACCAAGCAGCGGCGCCAGTTCGGCCAGGCGCTGGCTTCGTTCCAAGTGCTGCAGCACCGCATGGTCGACATGTACATGGCGATCGAACGAGCCGTGTCGGCGGTCTATCTTGTCACGCTCAAACTGGATTCCCCGCCCCGCGAACGTGCCATGGCGGCCTCGGCAGCCAAGGCCACCATCGCCGAAACCGCGCGTTTCGTAGGGCAGAATGCGGTGCAGCTGCACGGTGGCATGGGCATGACCGACGAACTTGCGGTCGGCCATTACTTCAAGCGCGCCACCGCCATCGAATCGCGGTTCGGCTCGCGCGATTTTCACCTTCGCCGTTACGCCGAACTCTCGCTTGCCCCCGCGGGCTGAACCGCCGCTCATCATGTCCAGCCCCATTGCAGTAACCAGCATTGCCAAGCTGGCCGGAATCGGTTCGCGTTCGTAACAGGCCAGCCGCGTGGTGGCTGGCCATGGCTCCTGGTCAATATGGCCGGAACCATCTGCTTGGCCGTCAGCCGGTCTATCGCTCCTGAACCTGGAAACGGTTCCGTGCATTGATCGGCAGTCTCTTACTGCTCCATCCTCGCCCGCAGCCTTGGCGATGCGAAGTCCAGGAAGGCACGCAGCTTCAGCGGCATGACTGGCTGGGCATTGTGGATCATCTGCACCGGCTGCCGTGCCGTCTCGAAAGGCTCGAGCACCTTGACCAGGAGGCCTTCGGAAATGGCGGACGCAGCCTGGTAAGACAGGACCCGGATAATGCCGGCGCCCGCAATTGCCGCGTCAAGAGCGCCGCCGGCGGTGTTGACCGAGAAGCGGGAGGAGATTGCAACCTGTTGGGGCCCATCCGCGCTGGCGAAGGTCCATCTGCTGTCCGCATGCAGCCGCTCGAACCCGATGCAGTCGTGACGAGCGAGGTCTGCCGGCGTGTCCGGTACACCGCGCGCGGCGAGGTACGCCGGGCTGGCGCAGGTGATCCAGCCTACCGAGCCCAGCCGCGTTGCCATCAGCCCGCTATCGGATAGCGTCCCGATCCGCACCGCCACATCGATCCGGTTCTCGACGATATCGATGAAATAGTCGGCCAGCGTCAGGCGGATGCCGATCTCGGGGTAAGCCCGCAGGAACGCCAGCACGACCGGTTCCACATGCATCTGCCCGAACATGACGGGCGCCGTGATGGCCAGCTGGCCGCGCGGAGTGCGGTATTCGCCGGCGGCGAGGCGTTCGGCATCGTCAAGTTCGTCAAGGATGTGTCGGCATGAAGCGACGTAGGAACGTCCAGCGTCCGTCAGCAACAGCTTGCGGCTGGTCCGCACCACCAGCTGGACCCGCAAGTGCGCCTCAAGCTCGGAGACACGGCGGCTTACAGTCGGCAACGGCACGCCCAGCTTGCGCGAAGCGGCCGAGAGACTGCCGCCGTCGATCGCGGCGACAAGCGTCCGCATGGCCTCAAGCCGATCCATTGATACTTCCATTTTCCGGAAGGAAGGGTTGCCAGCAAGCTGGATACTGCAAAATTCAGGAAGGTTCTAGGACTTCTTCAGCGGCCGATCCCCGGCCTCTGGCAATACAAGGACCTGACCGATGCCCCGCATTACCCAGCCAGCCTCCATCGCCGAAGCCCCTGCCGCCTCCCAGCCCCTGCTCGAAGCGGTGGTCAGGCAACTCGGCTCGGCGCCCAACCTGTTCCGCCTCGTCGCCACCAGCCCGCAGGCTCTGGATGGTTATCTCGCGCTGTCGGGTGCGCTCGCCAAGGGCGCACTGCCGGCCCAGACCCGCGAGCGCATTGCCCTTGCGATCGCCGAGATCAACGGCTGCGACTACTGCCTGTCGGCCCACACGTACCTCGGCAAGAACCTCGCGAGGCTCGACGATGCAGAGATTGCCGCCAACCGCAATGGTGCGTCGAACGATCTCAAGGCAGATGCCGCCGTACGCTTCGCGGCAAGCGTGGCTCGCTCACGCGGCCATGTCGACGATGCGGATTTCGCCGCGGTAAAGCTCGCCGGCTATACCGATGCCCAGATCGTCGAGATCGTCCAGCACGTGGCGCTCAACACCTGGACCAACACCTTCAACAACGTGTTCCAGACCGAGATCGACTTTCCGATCGTCACCGCCCGCAAGGCTGCCTGATCGGAGGGGCGGCGGGCGCCACCCCTCACCCGGCGTCCGCCGTTGTCCGCCTCACCGCTTCGAAAGACCGTTGCCATGGAACCTTCCAGCGACATTGCCTTCACCCCGTCAGTCAAGGCGTTCCAGTCCGCGCGTGGGTCGCGCGAAAGCTATGCCCGCATCGAACAGCGCGGCGGATTCCGCACCGCGATCACCGCCGATCTGGCCGAATTCATCGCGGGGATCGACACGGCTTACCTCGCAACCGCCACGGCGGAAGGGCAACCCTATGCCCAGCACCGCGGCGGCCCGCCCGGGTTCATCCAGGTGCTGGATGACCATACGCTCGGGTTTGCCGACTTCACGGGCAATCGCCAGTACCTGACCACGGGCAACCTTGCGGAGAATGACAAGGCGTTCCTGTTTCTGATGGACTATGCCCACCGACGCCGGATCAAGCTGTGGGGCCGCGCGCAGGTCGTGACTGACGACACCCTGGTCGAGCGGCTGATGCCGGCAGGCTATCCCGCCCGGCCCGAGCAGGCCATTCTGTTCACCGTTATAGCGTGGGACATCAACTGCCCGCAGCACATCCCTCGCAAGCTCGATGCGGGCGACGTAGCCACCGCCACTGCCGCGCTGGAAGCAAGGATTGCCGCGCTGGAGGCAGAGAACGCCGCACTGCGCGCCCGGTTCGAAAGGCCGGATCGAAAGGATTGAATCATGAGCCGCCCACCCCTGCCGCCCTTCACCGACGAATCTGCCGCGCTAAAGGCCCGCGCCGCCGAAGATGCGTGGAACAGCCGTGATCCAGCCCGCGTCGCGCTCGCCTACACGCCCGGCAGTCACTGGCGCAACAGAGCCGAATTCATCACGGGCCGCCCGGAAATCGAGGCGTTCCTCAGCCGCAAGTGGATGCGCGAACTGGACTATCGCCTGATCAAGGAGGTCTGGGCCCATGCCGGCAACCGCATCGCCGTGCGGTTCGTTTACGAATATCACGATGACAGTGGCACCTGGTTCCGCGCCCACGGCAACGAGAACTGGGAGTTCGACGCAGCGGGCCTGATGGAGCGGCGTTACGCCAGCATCAATGAACATCCGATCGCCGAAAGCGAGCGCCTGTTCCGCTGGGCCTTGGGCCCGCGCCCCCAAGACCACCCGGGCCTATCCGAAATTGGCCTGTAACCTTTGCCGTTCCCGAACCGATCCGGGCCATTCCCCGGCAAACGCTTTGATGGCGAATTTAGATCGACACTGCGGTTGTCAGCCTGTTCTAGGTCCGGCGTCCCGCCAGATAGTGCCCAACCTGCCGCCGGAAGGAGTCCGCAAGGGCTTCGGCAACCGGGGTCAGCGGTGCGCCGACCTGATACATCAGGCAGGTCGCAGGCCCTTCGATGGTCTCCTTGACCGGGAATTCGACCAGAAGCCCGCGCGTTATCGCCGCCTCTGCCCATTGGCGCGGCAGGAACGTGATGGCATCGGACCCATCGAGCAGGGCCATCAGCGCGATCAGCGATTCACATTGGATCAATGCGGGCGGCGGCTTGAAGCCGTAATCCCGGAATATCTCGTAGAATTCATGATAGCGCGGGCCAACCGCTCCGGTCAGCACCCAGGGAGCGTCGAGCAGTTCGCCCAACGAGGTGGCGTTCGCCAGCGGATGTCCGCGCCGGCCGATCACCCGCCGGCTGTTGTCGAACAGTTTTTCCGTGGCGAAGTCTTCGGCAAGGTCCGCCGCCGGCTTGGGTCCTATGGCGAAATCCAGCACGCCATCGCGCAGCCCGCGCAGCATGTTGGAGAAAGTCCCCTCCTGCACCGAGACCGAGGCATCCGGATAGGACTTGCGGAAGTCGGCCAAGGCGGCCGAAAGAAACATCAGCGCGACAACGCTCGATGTTGCGATGCTCACATTGCCGCCCGCACTGCCCTTTAGCTGCAGAACCTCATTCCGGCCCCGCTCGATCTGGTGCAGCGCCGCTTCGGCCCGGACCAGAAAGGCCTCGCCAAAGCTGTTGATCGCCACGCCCCTGCGGCTGCGATCGAACAGCGTCGATCCAAGCTCCTGTTCAAGACTGCGCAAACTCTTGGTCAGGGCTGGCTGGGTAAGCCCCAGTTCGCGCGCGGCCGCGCGGATGCCCCCGGCGCGGGCAATCGTGATGAAATCCCTCAGGTGATGCAGCTTCACGGCCGCTTGCGCCTCAAATCACGTTTCCTGCGACCGTAGTGGCGGAGCGGCAATTGCCGGTCAACCGACGCAGCCGATCCCGGCTGTTCACGTGTCGGCTGACAGGCGCTCGCTCCAGCGTTCCACTTCGTGCGACAGGTCCCGGTCGATGGTGCCGGCAGGGCGTTTGCTGTTGAGGTGGGCATGCGATGCCGCAATCTCGGTCACCAGCCGGTCCATGTCGATGCCGACCAGCTTCCCGTGCCGCTTGCGCACCACGCCGTCGATCATCACCGTATCGACGTTGCTCGGCCGCCCGTTCAGCACGATCGCCGATATCGGATCATAGACCGGCGCAAGGTTGAGATCGCGCGCGTTGATCAGCGTGATATCGGCGCGCTTGCCGGGGCGCAGGCTGCCGACGAGGTGATCGATGCCCATCGCCCGGGCGCCGTTGATCGTGGCCCAGCGGAAGACGTCGCGCACGGGCAGGGTCTGGTCGATAACGGCGTCATAGGTTGCGGCGCGCGGTGCGTTGATCTGCTGGCGCGCGGTCACCATCGCGAGGCGCATGGTCGCGAACATGTCGGCAGACATGCACGAGACCGTATCCGTGCCCAGCGAGACGGGCACTCCTGCCGCAACTGCCTCGATATAGTTCACCGGCCGCGGAATGCCCATGTACAGCTCGGTATCGGGCGAGCTGGAGAAGTGGGCGCCCACCTCCTGCATCATCACGAAGTCGTTGAAGCCGAATTCGTTGCAATGCGACAGGATCGCCAGATCGTTGATCAGGCCCTTGCGCAGCAGCTTGTAGATGCCGCGCGTGATCGGTGCCCTGCCGTTGCCGCAGTGGGTATGGCCGGTCCACTTCAGGTCAAGGTCCAGCGCGCTGCGGATCTCCAGCTCGGTCAGCTCTTCGGGCAGCAGGCCCTGCTCTGTCGTCGAAACGCCCATGCGCAGCAGGCCGTCGTTGCTGCCGAACTGGGACTTCAGGATGCGGCGGGCATCGCTGAGCCGGTCCTCATGGCGGGTGAAAGCCTCGCTTTCATAGACCGGACAGTATCCATAGGCCCACACGCCGCGAATGCCGGCCTCGCGCACGCCATCCAGCGCTGCATCAGCGTGATCGGGGGAAACGACGCAGTGGGCATGGTCGAGCACACTGGTCGTGCCCGCATCGATCAGCTCGATTGCCGAGGCATAGCTGCCGATTGCAACGTCGCGGGGCCGGTAGGCGGCGATGTAATTCTGGCGCACCAGCGCAAAGTAGCCGAGCAGCGTGAGATCGCCGCACACGCCGCGCAGGGCCGCCTGCCACAAGTGCTTGTGGGCATCGACGAAGCCGGGAATTGCGATCATTCCGTCCGCATCGATGATCTCGGCCCCTTCGGGGACTTCAAGATCCTTGCCGAGAGCCGTAATCCGGCCATCCTCGATCAGGATCGACCCATCACGAATGTCTCCCAGATCGTCCTCGTTGGTGACGATCCAGGCGTTCTGGATGAGCGTTTTCATAATCCGTCTCCCACATCCGGCACCTGTTCAGGCCGGATGCCTTTCTGTTTGCAGCAGCGACAGTTTCGCGGCCAGACCCTGAACCAGTGCTGGCAGTTCGGCTTCGTTTCGGACAAGGCCGTAGACATAGTGATCGGGCCGCACGATCGCGGCGACCGCGCCCGTCCGCGCGAACCAGTCGGCTATCAGGGTGTCCGCTTCGGCAAGGTCCAGCACCCCTCCACCATCGCCCCCGGTTCCCTTGCCGATCCTGACGACCGCCATGCCGACGGGACGGTCGAGGCGATGCAGCGCGGCATCGCTAACCGCAGGGCTGGCGATCAGGCGGAAGCCCGTGCCGGTCGCCTCGTCCATCAGGCGGCCATCGGCCAGGCGCGGCTGGGGAAAGAGCGATCCCACCACCGTGCTGTCCGAAGCGGCCACCGCGCCCCGGTCGAGCCGTGGCATCATGTCCTCGCGATAGGCGGTTTTCACCGCGCCACCCATTTCGGCGATGAGCAGCGCATCGCGTTTGCGCGCCGCGCCAACGTCGCGCTCGCAGATGAACTTGCCCAGCCCCTTGATGATCGTGGTCAGCTTCCGCACATGCTCGGCGCGCTCGGCGCCATAGCTGTCGAGCAGCGCCTCGCTGGCCGCACCTTTCAGCACCAGATCGAGCTTCCATGCGAGGTTGGCCGCATCGCGAACGCCCTGGCACATGCCCTGCCCCAGGAAGGGGGGCTGCTGGTGCGCGCTGTCACCGGCCAGGAGAACGTGCCCCTTGCGCCATTCGTGGGCGACCAGCGCATGGAAGCGATAGGTCGCGCTGCGCCACAGGCGCGCCTCCGACGGATCGATCCAGCGGGCGAGGTGCCGCCACACGCCTTCTTCGCTGGCAGCTTCGGCCGGGTCTTCATCCGGCAGCAGCATGATCTCCCAGCGGCGGTGGTTCCCCACGCCGACGACATGGGTGCTGGGGCGCGCAGGCTCGCAATATTGCACGTTGACTGCCGGCAGGCGGGCCATGGCGGCTTCGTCATCGACCAGAATGTCCACCACCAGCCACGGCTCGTCAAAACCGAGATCGTCGAGCCTGATGCCCATCAGCCTGCGCACGGTGCTGTTGGCGCCATCGCACCCGACAACGAAGCGCGCGCGCAGGGCCTCGGGGCCGGCCTCCGTTTCCGTGCGGACCACCGCGCCATCGGCATCCTGCTCGATGGCGACCACTTCATGCCCCAGGCGCAGCGTGGTCGATGCAGCGGCTTCGGCCCGGTTGCGCAGGATTTCCTCAACCGGCGGCTGCAGCAGCGAAAGGTTGGGGGCATAGCCGTGCGGATAGGGCGGCGGCGCGGTGTCGAGCCGCTTGATCACTTCTCCGTCCACGCCCAGGTATTCCGATGCCGGATAGGGCCTGACGTGGGGCAGCACCTGCTCCACGACGCCGATCTGCTGGAAGATCCGCATGACTTCGTGATCGACATGGATGGCGCGGGGCTTGTCGTACACGCCGGCAAGCCGGTCGACGATCACCACGCTGTGCCCCGATCGCGCCAGCAGGTTGGCCAGCGTGGCTCCGGTCGGGCCAAACCCCACGATGCAAACGTCAAAGCAGTTCACTTCAAAGCAATTCATTTCGGGCAGGCTCCTTGGGCCAGGGATCAGGGGGTCTGGGTTTGTCGGGCGCTGGCACCGGCCTGTTCGCGGGCGATCATGGACTTGAGCAGCCTGCGGGCGCGCACCGCACCGCCATCGCCGGGAAGGATCAGCGGGCGCAGCGCCCAGAAGTCTTCCCCGCCCATGTTGGCGTGGGCGGCCTCGATGATGGGCGCGTCTTCGTGCTCGAACGGGTAGCGCAGGGCTTCACGCCCCTGAAGCGCCATCTCCTCGGCGTTCTCCATGCTGCGCGGAAAGGCCAGCGCCCAGAAGTACATCGTGCGGTTTTCGCTGATCGGCGTGAACAGGTGGGCCGAGCACCAGTCGATGCCGTCCTCGCGCGGGCGGCCGCTTTCCACGCCGCCGGTCCACAGCGCGATGACGGCGGGCGCATTCCACCGCGCATCGAGCCAGCGGTCGACCCGCTTGCCCGCCGGGATGTTGAAGGCCTGGCGGATGAACTCCGGCGGATCGTCATTGTAGATCATCCGGCGCGACCACACCGTCTCGCCATCCTGCCGGCACTCGATCGCCCCAGCCCGCACCGCCTCGCTCGAGAACATCGGGTGCAGGAACTCGATGTGGCTGAGGTCCATGATGTTGTCGCTCTCGAGCTCGTAGTGGCAGGCGACCTCGGTCACGCCGGTGCCAACCGCCCAGGTCTCGGGCTCGAGGAAGGCGATCTCGGGGACCAGCGCCGGATCGGCCAGTGCCGGATCGCCGAACCAGATCCAGATCGCGCTGAACCGTTCGGTGGCGGGGAACGAGCGCACGCCCGCGCCCTTGGGAACCTCACCCTGCGGGTTCTGCACGCACTGGCCCCGGCTGTCGAACCGCAGGCCGTGATAGGCGCATTCGATCGCCGCGCCGCCATCGCACAGCTTGCCCATCGAAAGCGGGACAAAGCGGTGCGGACAGCGGTTGGCCAGCGCCACGGGCGCGCCATCCTGAGAACGGTACAGAACCAGCCGTTCGCCCAGCAGCGTGCGGTCAAGCAGCTGGCCTTGCGCAAGCTCGCTGGCCCATGCCGCGACGTACCAGGTGTTACGCAGAACGTTATCCATCGACTGTCCCTCTCCTGTCTGGCCTCTCTCCGGTCTGGACGGGAAGCTACCCGAGCGGCTGGGCGTCGATAAGGACAAAGGCCACGCGCGCGGGTTCGTCGGACCGGTTCTGCCAGTCATGGTTGGTGCCGCGCTGGATCATCGTGTCGCCCGGCTTCATCAGCACCTCGCCTTCGTCCACCACGCCCCAGATTTCCCCCGAAAGCACGATCGCGAAATCGACCGAGCGGGTGCGATGGAACATCGAGCGATCGTCGACCGTGGGGTCCTTGTGGTGGCGGTCGGGCGGAAATTCCACGACACGGAAGGTCAGCGTGCCCGGCGCAGGCTGGAGCGCCGGCGGATTGGGCACGGTATCTTCAGGGCCGGAATTGTCCGCCGGCACCGCAGTGGTCCAAAGCTCGGTCCAGCCGAAATCGGTGCGGTCCTTGATCGAATGGACGTGCGGGCAGGCCTCGTCGCTCAGGATCACCGCGCGCCCGGCGTCATCATGCCCGGTCACGATGCGACGGATCGGGGCGACATTCGGTTTAACCTTCGAAGCAGTAATGGCCATTTAGCGTGACTCCGTGATGGATGGTGCCCCCTTCAGGGCCAGCCGCTGCCGCGCCTCGGCAGGCGTGGCGATCTCGAGCGAGAGTTCGCCCAGGATGCGCGCCATCTTGGCGACCTGATCGGCGTTGCTCTTCGCCAGTTCGCCGCGGCCGAGGTAGAGATTGTCCTCCAGCCCTACCCGCACGTTCGCCCCCATCGCCGCGCCGATAGTCAGCAGCGGCATCTGGTGGCGTCCCGCGCCAAGGATGGACCATTCGTAGCTCTCGCGCCCGAACAGGCGGTCGGCGGTGTTGCGGATGACCGCCATGTTTTCAGGGTCCGGCCCCATCCCGCCCAGGATGCCGAAGATCGACTGGACAAAGAACGGCGGCTTGATCAGCCCTTCGTCAAGAAAGTGGGCCAGATTGTAGAGGTGCCCCAGGTCATAGCATTCGAACTCGAACCGCGTGCCCCGCCCTTCGCCCAGCTCGATCAGGATGCGCCGGATGTCGCGGAAGGTGTTGCGGAAGATGATGTCCTCCGTCCCTTCGACATAGGGCTGCTCCCACGGATGCACCCACTGCTTGATCTTGCGCGCGGCGGGATGGATCGAAAAGTTCATCGACCCCATGTTGAGCGAGGCCATTTCCGGGCCGAACTGCATCGGAAACGCCAGCCGCTGCTCCAGCGTCATGCTCGTGCTGCCGCCGCTGGTGATGTTGATCACCGCGTCGGTCCGTTCGCGGATGGCCGGTACGATCATCTCGAAATGCGCAGGATCGGCCGATGGACGGCCATCGTCGGGATGGCGCGCGTGCAGGTGCAGGATCGCCGCACCGGCGTCTGCGGCTGCAACCGCCTGTTCGATGATGGCCTCGGGCGTGACCGGAAGGTGCGGTGACATGGTCGGCGTGTGGATCGCGCCGGTGACCGCGCACGAGATGATGACGCTCCTCGCCACGGTCAGGCATCCCCTCCGGCAGGGATCGCCTGCTGCATCCGCGCGATCCACTCATTGCGCGTGGAAGAGCCCGCGCGGCTGCTGCACAGGTCCTCAGTTTCCTGCAGGATCACCTGCACCGGCTTGGTCAGGTCAAGGTCGCCCCGGCACGGCTGCGGCGTGTGCCAATCGGAATCCGCAAACAGCTCGATCGGATTGCCTTCAGGATCATGGGTATAGATCGACCAGGCGTTGCCATGGTTGATCTGCATGAAATCGTCATGCCCCTCTGCCGAAAGCCGCTCGAAGCAGAGCCGCAGGTTGTCGAGCGATCCGACATTGAACGAAATCTGGTTGATCGGGTTCTCGCCGGCGGCGTCGCGGCGCCCTTCGGTCAGCACGAACTGGTGATGGTCCGATGGAGACTTGGTCAGGAAGACGATGCGGTTGCCGTTGAACCGGGTGCCGCGATCGCTGACGGTGAAGCCGAAGGTATCGACATAGAACCGCTCCATCGCGTCGAGATCGACGACGTTGATGCCGAAGTGTTCGAGGCGCGAAGGTGGAAGTAGGGCCATGATATGCCTCCTGGTTTGGCAGCCTGAAGTGACGGACTGAATCGACTGGCTCTGCCAGCGCGCCCGATCAGGCCGCTTCGTTCACAACGGGATTGGAAAGGACGCCGATCTGCGAGATCTCGACGTCGACGCGGTCACCCTGCTTGAGGAAGACCGGGGGATCACGAAACAGCCCGACGCCGGACGGCGTGCCCGTCACCAGGATGTCGCCCGGCAGCCAGTCGATGGCCTGCGAAACATAGGCGATCAGCTCGGGTATCGAAAAAATCAAGTCACTGATCCCGACGCGCTGGACCTCTTCCCCATTGAGCCTGGTGGTCAATTCAAGCGCTTGCGGATCCGGAATTTCGTCTGCCGTCACCAGCCATGGGCCGATGGCGCCGGTCGCCCGGAAATTCTTGCCCATGCCATAAAGGTGGCTGTGCTTCTGCCAGTCACGCACGCTCGCTTCATTGAAGCAGCAATAGCCGGCGACATGCTCCAGCGCGCGCTCGGCCGGGATGTGTCCGCCGCGCTTGCCCAGCACCACCGCCAGTTCGCCTTCGTAATCGAACTTGTCGGAAACGATCGGCTTCAGGATCGGCGCACCATGGGCGACCAGCGTCTGCGCATGGCGGTGGAACACCACGGGCTTGGCCGGCAGCGGCTTGCCCACCTCTTCGGCATGGCCGCGATAGTTGAGGCCCAGGCAGATGATCTTGGCGGGATCCGGGATCACGGGCAAAAGCTCGCAATCGCCGATCGCGAAGTCGGCGGCGGCACCGGCGGCGAAGGCGCGCGCCTCCGCCACGCCATCGGCCGCCAGCAGTTCCCGCAGCGTGCGGGCACCGCCCATCCGCCCGGTCAGGTCGACGATGCCGTCATCGCGCTGGCAACCGAACCGGTCGTCGCCCTTGGCCCGGAAGGAAATGAGACGCATTTCGGGGTATTCCTCGGCTTGAGAACGATCAGAAGTGCGCGCTGAGGCGCGCGCCATAGGTCCGGGGCGCGCCGATGTTGGCGGCGAACAGGCCCGGGATGAACGTGGTCGCGACGCCGCCGGTGTAGTAGACCGACTTTGTCAGGTTGCGCCCGAACAGACCCACCGTCAGCCTGCTGTCGGGCGTGGTGTAGGAAATGTTCGCGTCCACCACCGCGTAGGCGTCATCCCGCTGGGCCGCGACGAAATCGATGCCGATCCAGCGCGCACTGCTGTACTTCACCGATGCCCCGGCGTTGACCGAGCCACCATCGGCCAGCAGGAATTCGTGATCGTAGCCTGCGGTAAAGGTCCACTTCGGCACACGGGCAACCTGGAAGCCGCTGCAATCGGCGGTGGTAAGCCCGCCCGGTCCGGTCGACGTGGTGGGGCAGCCGGTGCTTCCGGCAAGGAACAGCGGCGTCGGCGTGCTCACAAGGAACCGGTCATACTTCGAATGGGCATATTCGCCCGAGAAGTTGAAGGTTCCGCCGGTCCACGGCTTGGCGATGATGTCGAGCGTGGCGCCATAGATCGTCGCGTCGCCCGAATTGAACGTGATGAAGTTCACCCCGAAAGCGTCGAACGCGGCCCGCGCGTCCTGCAGGTTCTTGTACTTCCAGTGATAGGCCGAAACGTTGATCTGCAGCTTGTTGTCGAGGAAGCGGTTCTTGATGCCCACCTCGGCGGAGTTGAGCTTTTCCGGACGGAACGTCGCAATCGCCGGTGTCGGCGTCTGATTCAGGCCGCCCGCCTTGAAGCCGGTGCTGTAGGTTGCATAAAGCATGCTCTGCGGGGCCAGATCGTATTCGAAGCCGGCCTTGAAGGTGGTCCCGTCGAAGCTGCCGGTGGGAGAGTAGGCGGACAGCAGTGCTGCCGGCGTCAGGTTGCTGATCGTGCCGGAAACGCTTGCCTTTTCATGGGTGTAGCGCGCACCGGCGATCAGCCTGAACCCCGGCGCAAGGCCAAGGGTTGCCTGGCCGAACGCGGCATAGGCATCGGTCTTGGGCTTGAACGCGATCCGCTGGTTCAGCAGCACCGCGCCGCCGAAGAACGGCACCGGTACGTCGCCGGGGGTGATGTCGTAGAAGCCGTCCTGCGTTTCATGGAAGTAGTAGCCGCCGATCACCCACGTCAGGTTGCCCGTCTTGTTGCCAAGGCGCGCCTCGAGCGAGGTCTGGCTCGACGACTTGTCCATCCGGTAGCGCGCGCCAAGGTCGTAGGTCAGGTAGTCGATATCGGAATGCCGATAGGCCGGCAGCAGCGTCAGCGTGGCAAAGCCCAGCCGCAGGTCAACCTGCGCGCTTAGGTTGTAATACTGGTTGTCCTGGTATCCGTCGTTGCGATCCGTGTTGGTGAACGGTGCCAGCCCCGATCCCGGAAAGCTGTGCTTGTAGGCCTGGGCTGCGGGTTCGGTGATGGATTCATACGGATCGGCACCGGGGCGCCGGGGCCGCCAGGTGGCGTTCCCGCCCCGACCGCCGGTGTGGGCATAGTCTGCATTGAGCACGATGGTCAGGTTTTCGTTGGGCTCGGTCTTGAAGCGGATGCGCGCGGCCTGCTGCTTGTCGTCAAAGGTTCCGTCCGAAAGATAGCCATCGCGCTGCACCACGTTGAACGCGGCGCGCAGCGCGGAATGCTCGCCTATCGGCAGGTTGATCGCGCCCGAGGCATGGGCCAGCGAATAATTTCCGCCTTCGAGGTTGAGATCCATGCTCCTTTCGCCGATGCGCGGATCGTTGGTGACAAGGTTGATAGAGCCGCCATTGGCATTGCGGCCATAGAGCGTGCCCTGCGGCCCCTTCAGCACCTCGATGCGCGCGATGTCATAGAAATTGCCGGCAACGCTGTCCGGGCGGCCGACATAGACGCCATCGACATTGAAGGCGACGCCGGGCGATTGCAGCGGGATATAGGCAAAGCTGCCCACGCCGCGGACGTAGATCTGCGAATTGGCCCCCGCTACGCCGATCTCGACGCCGGTCGTCAGCTTGGTCAGGTCACCCGCGGCCGAGACACCGGCCTTCTCCAGCGCTTCACCGCCGACAACCTGGATCGACAGGGCCGAACGCTGCGTGCTCTGCTCGCGCCGCTCGGCGGTGACGACGATATCGGCAATGCCCGTGCTGTCCGTGCTGGCCGATGTTTCGGCCGCCGTCGTCTGGGCATGGGCCGGTGCGATCATGCAAAGTGTGCCGATGGCCGACGCCATCAGGGCGACGCGAAAATGCTGCATTGTCCACTCCCCAGTTTTCTTTTGCTGAGAGGGATTTCGCAGTGTTCGGCATATCAAAAAAGATGGCAGTTTAGCCCGAGTGATTACTATCAGTAATCAGATCTCCCTCTTGAGCCCTGGCCGGGCAAGGCCTTTCCTGGCCAGGGCCGCCTCCCGCCAGGCTGAGGCGCCAGGATCACCGCCACCGCAGTGCCGGGCTGAGGAAAGATGCGCATTTTGCGCCAGTTCCACTTCGCCGCGCGTCACCGTGCGCGGGCGTGCAGACGGGCGCTCTCGGCGGCGCCGGCGATGACGGCCGGAGCGTTGGAAGCCGTAAGTTGAGAACGACTGAGAGGGGGTTGAGAACGACTGAGAGCGACTGAGCGCGGTTGAGAGGGGGCTGGCCGCCCTGAACCGTCGCCTCTTCCAGCACCTGCGTGCCGACAACCGCGACTATCCGAACCCCAAACGGAAAGGCCCGCCATCGGGGGATGGCGGGCCTTCGACGTGGCGATAATAGCTGGCGTCAGCCGATCAGCTGCCCGGCGAGTCATCACCGCTGGTGGCGATCACAACCGTGGTGCCGACACCGACCAGGACAAGACCGGCGATCGCGGCCGGGCTGAGGCTGCTGGTTTCACCTTCAAGCGCGGCGGACGAACGCGACAGGCGCGAAGCCTTGGCCGAAGCCTTGATCGCAGCGGCCTTCTTGACCGGCAGGGTAAGCGAGGAACGGGTCTGGGCAGCCTGGGCTGTGGTCGCAAGACCCAGCGCAAGTACCGCAGCGCCGGCGGCGAGCGATTTGATGAAGTTCATTGGTTAATCTCCAAGGCACGGCGTACGGTTATTACGTAGTATAGATCGGAAATGGAGACAACCTGATATCGCCATTGCGAAACACCCTTTTTGCAGGTGCGAATCCCGTTTTGCGACGCGCTTCCGCGGTCATTCCGAGAACCAGAACAGGCAAGAAAACCCCGCCATTTCGCCGACAATTCTGTTACGTTGCGGCACCTTGGCAATGATTAATCTGTTTTGGACTAAAATTGAGGTTAGGCAGGAATCGTCATATTGGCCGAATTGGTTCGAGAACTGGCCGCCAATGCCCGTCCCCAGCCTGCCCGGTCATGCGCGAAGCCCCTGCTTCCAACGCACATGCAATATGGCCCGGTGATGGTTTGACAGGTTGCCGCTACGGCAAGCAAGTGCTTGGGAAATGAGCCTTGCGCTCCGCCGCAGAGCGCTTCACCAAACGGTCAGTCCGAAGAAACGGTGAGGATTCGCGCCCGGCGATCCGGGGTGTTGTGTGGGAGAGGCAATGAACTCGGCAGAAGCATCTGGCGACACGGCATCTGCGGAGGCGAGGAGCCTGGCTGCGTTGGCGCAATCGCTCCAGCCCGCGGACGGGGGCCTTGCACTTGCTGGCGCCAGCGGGTGGATGCAGGGGCGCACGATGTATGGCGGGGCGTCCTCTTTCCTTGCCTATAGCGCGGCGCGCGCGCTGCTGCCCGGACTGCCGCCGTTGCGCGGGGCGCAGGTGACGTTCGTGGCCCCGGTTGGCGAATCACTGCAGGCGCAGGCCCGGCTGCTGCGTCGCGGGCGCAGCGTGACCCAGGTTGAGACCGATCTGACCTGTGGTGGAGAGCTGGTCCACCGCACCATATGGCTGTTTGGCGAAGGACGGGCGGACAATGGCATCGTGCCGGCGGACGCTTTCGAAGAGCTGACCCCGCCGGACGAATGTGCCGAAGTGGCCTTTGGCGCGCATACGCCAGCGTTCACCGCGCGCTTCGAGGTGCGGCATGCGGGCCCGCGCGAGGAGAGCCGGCCCGCCACGATCCGCCGCTGGGTGCGCCTGCGCGAACGCGACGGGCTGGACCCGATGGCAGAACTGGTCGCCGTGGGCGACATGCTGCCGCCCGGCGCGATGCGGGCGATGGAACGGCTGGGCCCGATCAGTTCGATCAACTGGGCTTTTACCGTCCTGGGCGAAGCACCCGGGACACGGGATGGCTGGTGGCTGCTGGAAACGTCATCGAACCAGATGGCGGGCGGCTTCAGCAGCGAGACGCTGCGCCTGTGGAACGCCGATGGCATTGAAATGATGCGGGGGCTGCAGTCCGTGGCAGTGTTCGGGTGAGCGCGAGAGGATGACTCTGCACCTTTCCGACCCCCTGAGCCTGGGCTTCGTTGCTGACCGGCTGGACCGCCTCACCGCCGTGCTGGAGCGCGAGCATGTGGCCAGCGGGCACATACCCGGCTTTGCCATGATGGTGGCGCGTGACGGGCAAGCCGTGTGGACGGGCGCAGCGGGCAAGGCGCGCGAGGGGGGCATGCCCTTTGCCACCGACACGATCTGCCGCATCGCATCGATGACCAAGCCGATGGTCTCGCTGGCGTTCATGATGCTGGTGGAGGAAGGCCGGATCGCGCTGTCGGACCCGGTGACGAAAGTGATCCCGGAGTTCGCGAACCTGGGCGTCTATGCCGGCGGCGGCGGCGGGGATGCGCCGTTCGAGACGGTGCCGGCGGGCGCGCCGATGCGGATGGTGGACCTGCTGACCCACATGTCGGGCCTGACATATGGCATACAGGGCCGCACCGTGATTGACGCCGCATACCGCAAGGCGCGGCTGGACGGGCACCCTTCGCTGGACGGGAACGACGCCTTCATCGCGGGGCTGGCGGAGCTGCCGCTGGAATTTTCACCAGGGTCGGTGTTCAACTATTCGGTGGGGGTGGACGTGCTGGGCGTGGTGGTTTCGCGCCTGGCCGGCATGCCGCTGTCCGACGTGCTGCGCACGCGGATCTGGGAGCCGCTGGGCATGGTCGATACCGGGTTCTGGTGCCCGCCCGAAAAGGCCGATCGGCTGGCCGATGCGTGGATGTTCCAGCCCGACGGAACGCTGAAACTGTTCGACGACGCGACGAAATCGGGCAGTCTGCGCGCCCCGCGCTTCGAGAGTGGCGGCGGCGGGCTGCTGTCCACAATCGAGGACTATCACCGCTTCTGCCGCATGCTGGCGGGCGGTGGCGGCGTGGACGGGGTACGGCTGGTGAGCCCGGCGACGCTGCGGCTGATGACCAGCAACCACCTGCCCGGAGGGGCGGACCTGACGCAGGCATCGAGCGGGCTGTTCGGCGATGCGGAGAATGCGGGCACAGGCTTTGGCCTTGGCTTTGCCGTCACGCTCGATCCCGCGAAGACGCTGGTGCCGGGCAGCCGGGGCGAGTTCTTCTGGAGCGGGATCTTTTCCACCCAGTTCCTGGTGGACCCGGTGGAGGGCCTGCACATGGTGTTCATGACGCAGGCATTCCCATCGCTGAACTTCCCGATCCGCCCCCTGCTGAAAACGCTTGTCTATGGCGCGCTGGCCGAGAGCCGCGGCCGATAACGAACCAAGAGGAGAGAGAGATGTCCGACCCCATTCCCGGCGCAAAGGAACATATCGACGCCGCGCGCGCGCTGGCCGCGAAGATCGACGACATTCCGGCAGACGCCCCGCTGATCCCCATCAACAAGGTGGGCACGATCGGCGCGGGCACGATGGGCGGCGGCATCACCATGAACTTCCTGACCGCAGGGATTCCGGTGACGATCGTGGAGATGACGCAGGAAGCGCTGGACCGGGGCGTGGCGACGATCGCGAAGAATTACGAGAACACGGTCAAGCGCGGGAAGATGGATGCTGCGCTGGCCGAGGCGGCGATGGCGCGGCTGAACCCGACGCTGGAGTTCAACGCGCTGGCCGATTGCGACATGGTGATCGAGGCCGTGTACGAGAGCATGGACGTGAAAAAGGACGTGTTCCGCCGGCTGGACGGCATCGTGAAGCAGGGCGCGATCCTGGCCAGCAACACCAGCTATCTCGACGTGGACGAGATCGCCAGCGTGACCGGGCGGCCGCAGGCGGTGCTGGGCACGCACTTTTTCAGCCCGGCCAACGTGATGAAGCTGCTGGAAGTGGTGCGCGGCAAGGCCACCGGGGCCAGCGAACTGGCCACGGTGATGGCGCTGGCAGGCAAGATCGGCAAGGTTCCGGTGGTTTCGGGCGTGTGCTTCGGCTTCATCGGAAACCGCATGCTCAACCCGCGCCAAGTGCAGGCCAACGCGCTGATCATGGAAGGTGCGAACTACTGGGAAGTGGACGAGGCACTGCTGGAGTTCGGCTTTCCCATGGGGCCGTTCCAGATGGCGGACCTGGCCGGGGTGGACATCGGCTGGCACCGCGATCCGGCACGGATCGAGACGCTGCGCGACGATCTGTGCGCGGTGGGCCGCTGGGGGCAGAAGACCAGGAAGGGCTTCTACGATTATGACGAGAACCGCCAGCGGACCCCGGCAGAGGAAACCAAGGCGCTGATCGCCAAATGGGCGGCACAGGAAGGCAAGCCGCAGCGCAGCTTCACCAAGGACGAGCTGCGCGAACGGCTGCTCTATCCGATGATCAACGAAGGCGCGCTGATCCTGGACGAAGGGATCGCCCAGCGCGCGGGTGATATCGATACGGTGTGGCTGAACGGCTATGGCTGGCCGGCATGGACCGGCGGGCCGATGTTCTGGGCCGACCATATCGGGCTGAACACCGTGGTGGAAGGCCTGGAGCGGCACGGGCTGCCCGTGGCCCCGCTGCTGCGCCGCAAGGCCGAGGCGGGCGAGACCTTCAACTGAAGCAGCAGACGCAGGGGAATACCCGGCGAGGAGAGAGCAGATGCGTGATGCCGTAATCGTTTCGGTTGCCCGGACCCCGATCGGGCGGGCCTACAAGGGCGCATTCAATGCCACGCCCGGCGCCACGCTGGGCGCCCTGTCGTTGAAGACGGCGGTGGAGCGCGCCGGGATCGATCCTGGCGAAGTGGACGACGTGCTGTGGGGCGCGGCGTTGCAGCAGGGGGCACAGGCGGGCAACATCGCACGGCAGGTGGCGCTGCGCGCGGGCCTGCCGGTGACGACATCGGGCATGAGCATGGACCGGCAGTGTTCATCCGGCCTGATGACCATCGCCACCGCATCCAAGCAGGTGAGCATCGACCGCATGGACGTGGTGGCCGCAGGGGGACAGGAATCGATCAGCCTGGTCCAGACCAAAGAAATGCGGGTGATGCCCGACAAGAGCCTGATGGCGATGCACCAGGCGATCTACATGCCGATGCTGCAGACGGCCGAGATCGTCGGCCAGCGCTATGGCATCGGCCGCGAAGCCTGCGACGAATATGCCCTGCAATCGCAGCAGCGCACCGCCGCCGCGCAGGCCGCGGGCAAGTTCGATGACGAGATCGTGCCCTGCGACGCCACGATGGGCGTGCAGAACAAGGAAACCGGCGAGATTTCATTCCAGGAGGTTCACCTGGCCAAGGACGAGGGCAACCGCCCTTCGACCACCATCGAGAACCTCCAGGCATTGAAGCCGGTGATCGAAGGTGGCATCGTGACCGCCGGCAACGCCAGCCAGCTTTCCGACGGATCGGCAGCGGTGGTGGTGATGGAGGCGGGCCTTGCCGCCAAGCGGGGCCTGGCCCCGCTGGGCCGCTATGTGGGCATGGCGGTGGCCGGCACCGAGCCCGACGAGATGGGCATCGGCCCGGTTTTCGCCATTCCCAAGCTGCTGCAGCGCTTTGGCCTGAAGATGGATGACATCGGCCTGTGGGAGCTGAACGAGGCCTTTGCCGTGCAGGTGCTCTATTGCCGGGACAGGCTGGGTATCCCCAATGACCTGCTCAACGTGAACGGCGGCTCGATCTCGATCGGCCACCCCTATGGCATGACCGGCGCGCGCTGCACCGCCCATGCCCTGATCGAAGGCAAGCGCCGTGGGGCGAAGCATGTGGTGGTGACGATGTGCGTCGGCGGCGGCATGGGCGCGGCCGGGCTGTTCGAGGTGTTCTGAAAAGATAGGGCTCCGGCGTGATCTGCGCCGGAGCCCTTCCCGATCATCGCCCGGTCAAAGGACCAGATCAGCCGCGCCGAGCGCGTTCACGCCATCAAGCACCACAGCGTATTCCGCATCGGCATCCGCATCGATGCTAGCGAAGAGGGTGTGTGATGCGGCATCGAACCACACCACGCCTTGCCCGGCCCCGGCGGCAGGCGCGCTGTCGCTCCAGGTGAAGGCGTTGTCACCCGGCGCCTTGCTGGGATCGATGCCCGACAGGTCGATCTTGTCCTCGCCAATGGTGAAGTCGGTGATGTGATCGGCCTTGCCCGGTTGCGAGGCCTTTTCGCTGAAGTAGCGGAACGTATCAGCCCCGGCGCCGCCGGTCAGCGTATCGCCACCCGCGCCGCCGCGGATCACGTCGTTGCCGCCACCGCCGATCAGGGTCTGCGCCTTGGGACCGCCGAAGATCTCGTCGGCAAAGGCCGAGCCGATCACGGTCTCGACATTGGCGATCTTGTCCACGCCCGTGCCCGAATTGCCGGAGATGGCATAGGCAAGCCCGACCTTGAGATCGATGCGCAGGCCCGCGGCAGCAGCGGAGTAATCCACCGTGTCGATGCCGTCGCCCCCGCCGAGCTTGTCGTCGCCGCCATCGAGGCCGGCGAGCAGCAGGTCATCGCCCTTGCCGCCCTTCACCTCGTCGTTGCCTGCACCGCCCAGCAGGGTGTCATTCCCGACGCCGCCGTCAAGCTTGTCGCCACCGGCGCCGCCGTCCAGCGTGTCGACGCCATCCCCACCAGCGAGCTTGTCGCTGCCGTCACCGCCGGCGAGGCTGTCGTCACCGGCCTCGCCCTTGAGCGTGTCGTTGCCGGCATCGCCGGACAGGTCGTCATTGCCCGCGCCGCCGGACAGGCCATCGCCGTCAATCCCGCCATGCAGTTCGTCGGCACCATCGCCGCCGTTGATCTTGTCCGATCCGGCCGCGCCATAGAGCACGTCGTCGCCCGCGCCGCCATCGAGCTTGTCCGCCCCGGCAAGGCCGTTGAGATCGTCGTTGCCATCGCCGCCGAACAGCTTGTCTCCGCCGTTGCCGCCATCAAGGATATCGTCGCCGGTGCCGCCATCGAGGACATCGTCACCATCGTCGCCGACCAGCACGTCATCGTCCGCGCCGCCGTCCAGCACGTCGCCACCCGCGCCACCGAACAGGTTGTCGCTGCCCGATCCTCCGTGGAGAATGTCACCGCTGGCGAGGCCGGACAGGTGATCGTCGCCGCCGCTGCCGTTCAGCACGTCCTTGCCGCCGGTGCCATAGATGCTGTCATCGGGCGAGCCGTCACCGTCCTGGTCATCCGGGCCGTCATCGTTGCCTTCGCTGGTGGGGTCGTTGATGACCTTGCCGTCCAGCGTGGTGAAAGTGACGTGATCGAAGTTGTAGAACGATGGATCGTCGCTGGTGCTTGCCGTCGGCAGGAAGGCGCGTTCCTTGACATAGCTGGCGAACGTGGTGGTCAGCACCACTTCACCCGTGGTGGCGTCATAGCCCAGCGTCTGGTTCTTCAGCAGGATATGCTCTTCCTGTTCGCCGTCCTTCACCAGGAACATGCGGATGGGATTGGTGGTCAGGTCAAACTTGAAGATCTGCGGGGTGAACATGGCTGGTCCCTCCAATGGCCTAGGTCAGGCTGCCGGATGGCGGAGCCTTACGCGACGCAGGGGACAGCTTCGCGACGGTGTTTAACGTCCCTGCCCATCTCCGTAACAATCGCGCCGCGCTTGAGACTGGCCTCGCGCAGCGGCGGGGGGTAGAAGGTGAGCATGACCGAGACGATTGGCCGGAGCACCGATGAACGCCCCTTTCCCCAGGAAGGGCGCGAGCGGCTGATCTATCCTTCACCCGTGGGGTGGAAGGGGACGGACTTCGTCGACAACGAGCACGAACTGCTGGCGCGGCTGAACCCGAAAACCGTGTTCATGATGGGCGACAATCCCGCCCTGCCCCGGATGCCGGAACGCCCGCGCCTGCTCGATTTCTTCCGCTGCCGCTTTGGCGATCTGACCGTGCGGCACCTGCTGGTGAGCGGCAAGCGCGCGCTGGACGATGGCCTGCCGGAGGCGGTGGTCATGGCCTGCCTGCTGCACGATCTTTCCAACGGGTGCCTGGTGCGCTGCGACCACGGATACTGGAGTGCGCAGCTGGTGGCGCCCTATGTCAGCGAGGAAGTGGCCTTCGCGATCAAGTACCACCAGGCGCTGCGCTATGTGGCGGACGAAAGCGTGGGCTATGCCTATCCCGACAGCTACCACAAGTTCTTCGGCCCGGATTACCAGGTGCCGGATTACCTGCTGCGCGATGCGGAGTACGCCAGGGGGCACAAGTGGTACATGACCGCGCGGCAGGTGACGCTGTACGACACCTATTTCTTCGATGATTTCCCCGAGGTGGACCCGGCGGTGTTCGAGGACGTGATCGCCCGCAATTTCCGCGAGCCGGAAGAGGGCCTGGGCTTTGACGACAGCCCTGCGTCGCACATGTGGCGCACGATGATCTGGCCGAACAACTTCCTTTAGGAAACGCCCGCTTCCTTCTTCCCGGCATGGCCGGCAAAGCCGTGGAGGCCCAGCCACCATTGCAGGCCGATGATGGCGCCCTTGGCCGGTTGCAGCAGCGCGATCAGCAGCACCAGCGCCATTGCCGCCACGACCAGCATCATCGCCCACATCGGCAGCGCTTCATGCAGGCCAAGCGCGATGATGACCGGGGCCATGATGTGGCCGGTCAGCAGGATGGAGACATAGGGCGGGAAATCGTCGGCACTGTGCAGTGTCCAGTTCTGGCCGCACATCCGGCAGCGCTCCACCGGCTTGAGAAAGCGCGCGAACAGGTGGGTGCCGCCGCAGCGCGGGCACTGCCCCCGCACCCCGCGCCACAATGCCGCGCCCAGCGAGTGCGGCAGCGCGGTGGGGGCGATGGGAATGGCGCTGTCGGGCATGGCCGGAAGTACCTCGATCAATCCTTGGCGAAGGGGTTCTTCGCGCTGCGCAGGTTCAGGCGGATCGGCACCGCATCGAAACCCAGTTCGCGACGGATGCCGTTGATCAGGTACCGGCGGTAGCTTTCCGGCAGCAGTTCAAGCCGCGTGCCGAACAGCACGAACGTGGGCGGGCGGCTGCGCGCCTGGGTGATGTAGCGCAGCTTGATCCGCTTGCCGCCCGGCGCCGGCGGCGGGTTGGCGGCCAGCGCATCATCGAACCAGCGGTTGAGGCCCGAGGTGGGCACGCGCTTGCTCCACGCCTCACGCAGTTCGAACGCGGCCTTCAGCAGATCGTCCAGCCCCTTGCCGGTGCGGCCCGAGATGGCGATCAGCGGCACGCCGCGCACCTGCGCCAGTCCATCGTCGAGCGCGCGGCGCACGCCCTGAAACAGGCCTGAGGGATCCTCGGCCACATCCCACTTGTTGATCGCGATCATCAGGGCGCGGCCTTCCTCAAGCACCATCGACGCGATCTTGAGATCCTGGTGCTCCAGCCCGCGCGTGGCATCCAGCACCAGCACCACGACTTCTGCGAAATCGATGGCATGGCGGGCGTCGGCGACAGAGAGCTTCTCAAGCTTGTCGACCACCTGCGCTTTCTTGCGCATGCCCGCCGTGTCGATCAGGCGCACGGGACGATAGCCTTCGCGGGTCGGATCGAACCACTGCCAGTCGATGGCGATGGAATCGCGGGTGATGCCTGCCTCCGGCCCGGTGAGCAGACGGTTTTCGCCCAGCAGCTTGTTGATCAGGGTGGACTTGCCCGCGTTGGGGCGGCCGACGATGGCGAGCTTGAGGATCGATTCGGGATCGAACTCTTCCTCGTCACCTGCGGGCTCGGCTTCGTCCTCGTCCTCGCCCTGCGCGGATTCGATGTGCGGGCGCAGCGCCTCGAACAGGTCGGCCAAGCCCTGCCCGTGTTCGGCCGAGAAGGCGACCGGTTCGCCGAAGCCGAGCGCGAAGGCGTCGTAGATGCCGGGATCGCCCTGCCGCCCTTCGGCCTTGTTGGCCATCAGCACGATCGGTACGCGGCTCTGGCGCAGGTAGCGGGCGATTTCCTCGTCCAGCGGGGTCACCCCGGCGCGCGCATCGATCACGAACAGCGCCACGTCCGCGCCGATCAGCGATGCCTCGGTCTGCTGGCGCATGCGGCCTGGCAGCGTATCGGGATCAAGATCTTCCCAGCCGGCGGTATCAACGATGGTGAAGTCCAGCCCCAGCAGGCTGGCATCGCCAAAGCGGCGATCACGCGTGACGCCGGGCTGATCGTCCACCAGCGCCAGCTTCTTTCCCACCAGCCGGTTGAACAGGGTGGATTTGCCCACGTTGGGGCGGCCGATGATGATCACTTGCGGAAGATTGGCGGACATGGCGGAAGCCGTGGCGCTTTGCGGGCCGAAACGCAAGCTTTGCTGCCAATCCCAAACTCCGGCAAATCCATTACGCGCTATTAACTATGGTGCATTCCCGCTCCTTAACCATCCATCGGGCATGTCCGCTGCATGCGGAGGTGGACCCTCAATCTTATCGGGCTGGGCCTGTGCGCCACGGGGCTGCTGGCCCCGTCGGGCGGCTGGGCGCGGCCGACAGTTCTGGACGCAGCGGACCTCTCGCAGGGGATTTCGGCCGGCGACGACGGCCTGCCCTACCTGCAATGCGTGCCCTATGCCCGGCAGGTGAGCGGCATCCAGCTTTATGGTGACGCGCTGACCTGGTGGGACAAGGCCGAGGGCCGCTATGCCCGTGGCAGCCGCCCGCGCGTGGGCGCTGTGATGAGCTTCCGCCCCTATGGCCGGATGGAACTGGGGCATGTGGCGGCAGTGAGCCGGGTGATCGATTCGCGCACCGTGCTGCTGCGCCACGCCAACTGGTCACCCATCGACGGGCGGCGCGGGCAGATCGAGAACGACGTGCGGGCGGTGGATGTTTCCCCCGCCAACGACTGGAGCGAAGTGCGCGTGTGGTATGCGCCGCTGGGCGGCCTTGGCACCACGCACTGGCCGGTCAACGGCTTCATCTACAACCGCCCGGCCGAACGCAACGAGCGGCTGAGCGTGCCGGCATCGGCCCAGAAGCCCGCAACGCCGCCGGCAGTGAAGCTGGCGGCAAAGCCTGCGCCATCGCGCATCGGCGCGGACTTCCTTGACGGCATCGTGCCCGAGGTGAAGGCGGGCACGCCGCGCAAGGCGGCGCGCATGGACATCGCCTATGAATCAGCGCGGGTGACGAAGGAACCCAATGGCGGTGCCTTCCGCAACGACCCCATCGGCCGCATCATCGCCAGCCGGATGCGCTGACCGACCGCGGCACCGGCCCACTCCCCCGGACCGGGCATCCCTACGGAGTGGGATTTGGGTGGCCGGGCCGGGGGAGCGGGCCGGTGCCGCAATCCTTGGGCAGATGCCCAGGGCGCACCAATCACAGTGTCTCGTAGATCGCGCCGAAATCCTTGCCGCCGCCGCCAGCCTCGACAAAGGCTTCATAGATCGCCTTGGCGTGCTCGCCCATCGGCACGTTCGCGCCTGCAGAGGCTGCGCCTTCCATGGCGAGCTTCAGGTCCTTGAGCATCAGCGCCGCAGCGAAGCCGCCGGCATAGCCGTTGTCTGCCGGGCTGGTGGCGCCCACGCCCGGAGCCGGGGTATAGTCGTTGAGGGACCAGCAGTAGCCGGTCGACTTCGACGAGATCTCATAGAACTTCTGCGGATCGAGCCCCGCCTTTTCGGCCAGCGCCAGCGCCTCGCACGTGCCGATCATGTGGATCGCCAGCAGCATGTTGTTGCACATCTTGGCAACCTGCCCCGCGCCGATCTCGCCCGCGTGGATCACAGCCTTGGCCATCGGCTCCAGCACCGCCTTGGCGCGTTCGAACGTCGCGGCGGAACCGCCGACCATGAACGTGAGCGTACCGCCGTTGGCCGCGGCGATGCCGCCCGAAACCGGCGCATCGACCATGTCATGGCCCGCCGCCACAGCCAGCGCGGCAACCTCGCGCGCGGTGGCGACATCGATGGTCGAGCAATCGAGGAACAGCGCGCCCTTCGGCGCCTTGCCGATCACGTCGGCGGTGTAGACTCTCTTCACGATGGCGCCGTTGGGCAGCATGGTGACGACTGCATCGGCCCCCGCCACCGCTTCGGGCACGGTGGTGAAGGTCTTGCAGCCATTCTCGCCCGCCCTGGCCAGCGCGTCTGCCGAAAGGTCGAAGGCTTGAACCTCGTGCCCGGCCTTCACCAGGTTCGCGGCCATGCCGCCGCCCATGTTGCCAAGGCCGATAAATGCGATCTTCATAACAAACGCCCCTCCCGCTTGCGGGAGGGGCCGGGGGTAGGCCTTCTCCCGATGTGCTGGGCGGAAACAACCCACCCCTAACCCCTCCAGCAAGCGGGAGGGGGACTAAGAAGCCTTACTTACCCTTCCACACGCCGGGGCGCTTTTCGATGAAGGCCTTCATGCCTTCGGCCTTGTCATCGCTGGCGGTCAGGATCTGGAATGCCCGGCGTTCGAAAAGCAGGCCCTGGTCCAGCGTGGTTTCGTAGGCGGCGTTGACCATTTCCTTGTTCACCTTGGCGGCCATCGGCGGCATCGCGGCAATGGTCTCGGCGGTCTTCAACGCGTCGGTGAGCAGATCGGCCAGCGGCACCACCCGGGTAACGAGGCCCGAACGCTCCGCCTCGGCGGCGTCCATCATGCGGCCGGTCAGGCACATATCCATCGCCTTGGCCTTGCCCACCGCGCGGGTCAGCCGCTGCGAACCACCCATGCCGGGGGCAACGCCCAGCTTGATCTCGGGCTGGCCGAACTTGGCGTTTTCCGACGCAATGATGAAGTCCGCCATCATCGCCAGTTCGCACCCGCCGCCCAGCGCAAAGCCGTTGACCGCCGCGATCCACGGCTTGCGCGTGGTCTTCACCACGTGGCTGGTCCACTTCGAGAAAAAGTCCTCATTGAAGAAGTCGGACGCCGGCTTGTCCGCCATTTCCTTGATGTCGGCGCCCGCGGCAAAGGCCTTCTCGCCCGCGCCGGTCAGCACGGCGCAGCCCTGCGTTTCGTCGGCTTCGAACGCGGCGAAGGCGTCGATCAGGTCGGCCAGAACCTGCGAATTCAGGGCGTTCAGCGCCTGCGGGCGATTGATCGTGATGAGGGTGACGGCACCCTTCTGTTCGACGAGGATGGTCTCGTAAGTGTGTTCGGGGCTCATAGCGGTTTCCATTCATCGGCAGCGCCCAGCGGCGCGAAGATCTGGTCGAGAAGCGCGTCGGTCACGCCCTGCGGCGTGGCCGGGTCCCACTTCGGCGCGTTGTCCTTGTCAACTATCACGGCGCGCACGCCCTCGG
Source organism: Novosphingobium cyanobacteriorum (assembly GCF_029436685.1). Lineage (GTDB taxonomy): Bacteria > Pseudomonadota > Alphaproteobacteria > Sphingomonadales > Sphingomonadaceae > Novosphingobium > Novosphingobium cyanobacteriorum. Next base: position 258,919 of record NZ_JAROCY010000002.1, on the reverse strand, counting down.
CAAAGTCCGGAAGGACGAGCACCCGGCTGCCGATGCGGTATTCCATCGCCATGTTGGCGGCAAAGTCCGGCAGGGTCAGGCTGGTGGCGAGCTGACGCAGCGCCACCTTGCAGGTCTGCGGGCTCTTGGTGCCGAGCGTGGTGAGCGTGGTCTTGGCGAAGTCCGACGTGTCGGCCGCCAGCGCGTCGAGGATGTCCTCATAGCGGTCGGACGCAAAGAGCCGGGCGATGTCGTCCGCATGGGCGGCGATCTTCGGCTCGGGCGGCACGGCTGAGAGTTCGCGCAGGATGGTGGGGATCGATGCAGGGTCGCCGGCGATGCGTGCCTTGGCCTCGGCCAGCGCCTCGCACGGCAGGTAATGCGTGGCGAGCCCGGCCCAGACGCATTCCGCGCCGTCGAGCCGCGCGCCCGTGAGCGCGAGGTATTGCCCCAGCCGCCCCTTCAGCCGTGAAAGGAACCAGCCGCCGCCCACGTCAGGAAACAGGCCGATGCCGGTTTCGGGCATGGCCAGCCGGGTGTTCTCTGTCGCCACGCGATAGGTGGAAGGCCCGGCAAGGCCCACGCCGCCGCCCATGGTGATGCCATCCATGAAAGCGACCACAGGCTTGCCATAGGTCATGATCAGGTGGTTCAGCTGGTATTCGTCGTGGAAGAACTGGCGACCGGAAACCCCGCCATCGTTCAGCGCCGAATTCCGCAGGAAGGCGATGTCGCCGCCTGCGCAGAAGCCGCGCCCCTCGGAATGGTCGATCAGCACCGCCTGCACGGCATCGTCCCCGCGCCACCTCAGCAGCGCCTCTGTCATCGCCTGCACCATCGGCAGGGTCAGGGCGTGGATCGCCTTGGGCCGGTTGAGCGAGATCACCCCCACCTGCCCCCACGTGCGCAAGATCACCTCTTCAGTCACTTCAGCAGGTCCCTTCCCACGATCATGCGCATGATCTCGTTGGTGCCTTCCAGGATGCGATGCACGCGCAGGTCGCGCCAGAACCGCTCGATCGGATAGTCACGCAGATAGCCATAGCCGCCGAACATCTGGAGCGCCCGGTCGACCACGCTCGATCCGGTGTCGGTGGCGAGCCGCTTGGCCATCGCCGAAAAGCGGGTCTTGTCCGGCGCGCCAGCGCTGACCTTGGCGGCAGCAGCGTAGAGCAGCAGGCGCGCCGCCTCCAGCTCGGTCGCCATGTCGGCCAGCGTGAACTGGGTGTTCTGGAACTCGGCAATCGCGCGGTTGAACTGCTTGCGATCCTTCACATACTGCACCGCCTCGTCCAGGCAACGCTGCGCCCCGCCCAGCGAGCAGGCGCCGATGTTGAGCCGCCCGCCGTCCAGCCCGGCCATCGCGAACCTGAAGCCGTCGCCTTCCTCGCCCACGCGGTTGGCCACCGGCACGCGCGCGTCTTCGAAGATCACCTGCGCGGTCGGGCTGGCGTTCCAGCCAAGCTTCCTTTCCGGCGCGCCAAAGCTGACGCCGGGGGTGTCCTTGTCCACCACCAGGCAGCTGATGCCCTTCGGCCCGTCTTCGCCGGTGCGCACCATCACCACGTAAACGTCATTCACCCCGCCGCCCGAGATGAACTGCTTGGTGCCGTTCACGACGTAATCATCGCCGTCACGGCGCGCCGTGGTCTTCAGCGCCGCCGCGTCAGACCCGCTGCCCGGCTCGGTCAGGCAATAGCTGGCCATGCGGTCCATGGTCACCAGATCGGGCAGGTAGCGCCCCTTCACATCATCGCCGCCGAAGCAGTCGATCATCCACGCGGCCATGTTGTGGATGGAAATGAACGCGCTGGTGGTGGGGCAGCCATAGGCCATGGCTTCCATGATCAGCGCCGCTTCCAGCCGGCCTAGCCCGATGCCGCCCGATTCCTCGCTGACATAGATCGCGCCAAAGCCCAGCTCGGCCGCGGCCTTCACCGTATCGCGGGGAAAGGCGTGATCCTCGTCCCACTGCGCGGCAAACGGCGTGATCGCATCGGCGGTGAAACGCTGCGCCATCTCCTGGATGGCAAGCTGATCCTCGGTTAGTGCGAACTGATCGTTCATGTCCTCGTCCCTATCGACCCAAACGGGAAAAAGGCCGGGCAGCCTGAGCGCCCGGCCCGTTCTCCCATCACCCCATCGTCGGGATGACAAAGGCATTGCCGCCATCCGGCGAACCGTCGGGCCAGCGCTGGGTCACGGTCTTCACCTTGGTCCAGAACTTAACGCCTTCCATGCCGTGCTGGTTGGTGTCACCAAATGCGGACCGCTTCCACCCCCCGAAGGTGTGATAGGCCACCGGAACCGGGATCGGCACGTTGATGCCCACCATGCCCACGTTCACGCGCGCCGCAAATTCGCGCGCGGCATGGCCATTGCGGGTGAAGATCGCCACGCCGTTGCCATACTGGTGCTTGCTCGGCAGCTCGACCGCCTCTTCAAAGGACTTGGCGCGCACGATCTGCAGCACCGGGCCGAAGATCTCGTTGTGATAGCTGTCCATGTCCGGTGTGACATGGTCGATCAGCGTCGGGCCGACGAAATAGCCGTTCTCGTGGCCCTGCAGCGTGAAGCCGCGGCCATCGATCACCAGTTCGCCGCCTTCTTCCACGCACTTGCCGATCCAGCCTTCGACCTTCTCCTTGTGCGCCTGGGTTACCACCGGGCCATAGTGCGCCTCGGGATCGGTGGACACGCCCACGCGCAGCGCGTTGATCGCGGGGATCAGCTTGGCGCGCAGCTTCTCGGCCGTATCCTCGCCCACCGGCACCACCACCGGCAGCGCCATGCAACGTTCGCCCGCCGAACCGAAGGCCGCGCCGCACAGGTCGTTCACCACCTGGTCGAGGTCCGCGTCGGGCATCACGATGCCGTGGTTCTTCGCGCCGCCCATGGCCTGCACGCGCTTTCCGGCGGCCACGCCACGGTTGTAGACATAATGCGCGATGTCGGACGATCCGACGAAGCTGATCGCCCCGATCGCCGGGTGATCGAGGATCGCATCGACCATCACCTTGTCACCATGCACAACCTGGCAGATGCCTTCGGGCAGGCCGGCTTCGATGAACAGTTCGGCCAGCCGCACCGGCACCGAGGGATCGCGTTCCGAAGGCTTGATGATGAAGGCGTTGCCCGTGGCAATGGCGATGGCGCTCATCCACAGGGGGATCATGCCGGGGAAGTTGAACGGGGTGATGCCCGCCCCGATGCCGATCGGCTGGCGCATCGAATAGACGTCGATCCCCGGGCCCGCGCCCTGCGTGTATTCACCCTTGATCACGTGCGGCAGGCCGCAGGCGAACTCGACCACTTCCAGACCGCGCTGCACGTCGCCCTTGGCGTCGGCAATCACCTTGCCGTGCTCGGCGCTCAGCATGCGCGCCAGCTCTTCCATGTTCGCCTCTACCAGTTCCTTGAAGCGGAACATGACGCGGGCGCGGCGCTGCGGATTGGTGGCGGCCCAGGCCGGCTGCGCCTTCAGCGCCGCCTGCACGGCGCGCTCCAGCGTCTCGGCATCGCCGAGCACGACCTGCGCCTGCACGCCGCCATTGTTGGGATCGAAAACGTCGCCCTTGCGATCGGTGGCAAGGCCACCGGTGCCGCCGGCGATGAAATGGTCGATGAGGCGCATGGATGTTTCCTCTCGTGAAAAACCGATGCCGCTCCCTGCGCTCCTGAACGATTGCAAGCAACAGGTGAAAATGCGATGGCCACCTGCAATTATGCAGGTGCCAGACTGGAACGACTATCAGGCCTTTCTCGCCGTCGCCCGCGCGGGGCAGATGGCGCGCGCCGCCGCCACGATGGGCATGGACGCCACCACCATCGGCCGTCGCCTGCGCCGGCTGGAGGCGCGCGTCGGCGCCACCTTGTTCGAACAGACGCGTGAAGGACAGGTGCTGACCGAGGCGGGCGAGGCGATGCTGGCCGAAGTCGAGGCGATGGAGCAGGCCGCCAGCCGCATTGCCGAACACGCCGCCGGCAGCGGCCTTGCCGGGCAGTTGCGCGTGAGCCTGACCGAGGGCCTCGGCAACGCCATCGTCGCGCCCGCCCTGCCCTCGTTCTCCGACCTGCAGCCCCGTCTGGTGGTCGATCTGGTGGCCTCGTCGGGCTATCTCAGCCCGTCGAAGCGCGAGGCGGACCTTGCCGTGATGCTGTCACGCCCCCGCGCCGGTCCGGTGATCGCGGGCAAGCTTTCCGACTATGCCCTGCGGCTCTACGCCACGCGCGGCTACCTCGCCCGCCACGGCAACCCTGCCGCTCCGGCAGACCTTGCACAGGGGCACAGGCTGGTCGGCTATGTGCCCGATCTGCTCTATGCGCCCGAACTGCGCTATCTCGATGAATGGGAGCCGGGCCTCACCGCCACCGTCCGGTCCAACTCGATCATCGCCCAGCACCGCCTCGTCGGCGCGGGGGCGGGAATCGGCGTGCTGCCCTGCTTCATCGGCGATGCGGACAAGTGGCTGGTGCCCGTGCTGCCGGAAAAGCGCATCGTGCGCAGTTTCTGGCTGGTCACGCACAAGGACACGCACAACCTGGCCCGCGTGCGCGCCTTCAAGGACTGGCTGACCGCACTGGTCGCCCGCGAACGCGGCAGGCTGATGCCACGCTGAATCAGCGCAGGATCAGCCCCCAAGGGTTGCGGCACGGTACCGCCAAACAAAGCCCTGATGGGCTTTGCTTGCCTTACAAGGACGCGACCGGCGCCCCTTCGCCCAGGTCCTCGTACCACGCTTCCACCGGCCCGCTCAGCTTCAGCGTCAGCGGGTTGCCCTTGCGGTCCATGGTTTTTCCGGCCTGCACGCGCACCCACCCTTCGGAGATGCAGTATTCTTCCACGTTGGTGCGCACCGTGCCTTTGAAGCGGATGCCGATGCCGCGACGCAGCTTGTCGGCATCGAAGAAGGGGCTGCGCGGGTTGATCGCCAGGCGATCGGGCGGAACATCCGCGCCCGAGGTGGTGGGGGCGGTTTCGGGTGCGGGGGTTTGTTCGGTCATGGGCCACGCAAATATCTTGCCGACCCCACTTGTCAATCGCGCCGCGCCATCGTAGAGGCGCGCCCCTGCCCCGGTGCTGCCGGGCAGACGTCCTGATGGACGGGCGCGTAGCTCAGCGGTAGAGCACACCCTTCACACGGGTGGGGTCACAGGTTCAATCCCTGTCGCGCCCACCACCAAGGCCCGCGGGAAACTGCGGGCCTTTGTGTTTGTGGAATACGGCCATCGTCGACGCAGCGATCTGGCGGATCGGGCTGCGGCCTTTTCAAACCGTATCTTTCCTTAACCAAGTGCGCCCCGTCTCCGCGGCAGGTAGAATGGCGGAGTTTGCTGTGCGGCGCCCCGAGAGGCATTTATTGTTCCAAATTGGCCATGTCACAAGACAGCCCGCCTAGCGGCCCGTAAGAATCTGACGAGACGCAACAATTTCATCTGTCTGTCTTCTGCCGAAACTCGATGCCCGTAAAGATCGGGCCGAAACCTGGTTAATTTCCTCCACTTGACCCTACGGTGACTTTGCATTCCCTGCATAAAGATCGTCTGAACTCAGGCACTATGATGACTATTTTTCCTATTCCAATCTGAACCGTAGAAACCGCTAGTTTTGGCGAAGCGATAAGTCACACAAGTGCCGTACCATTCGGGACAACTGCAACCCGATCGGGAACATGGGCATGACTGTCGTTGTCGGCAAATTGGCCAGTATTGGCACCATCGAAAGCATCCGCGATGCGATCATCGAGGCATTCGATGCGGGTAGCGAAGTCGAGATTGACGCTTCGGCATTGGAAGACGCCGATCTGACGTTCGTACAGGTCCTGGCATCGGCCCACAAACAGGCGGAAATCGAAGGCCGTTCCGTCCGGATCGTTGCGCCCGTTCCGCCCGTGCTGGCTTCGCTCGCAGAGCGCGCTGGCCTGCACGATCTCGTCTCAGTTGCGGAGGTCGGCCGGTGACCAGCATCCTGACCGTCGATGATTCGATGAGCGTGCGCATGGCCATCCGCATCGCGCTGTCCGGTGCGGGCCATATCGTGGCCGAAGCCGCCGATGGCGCCGAAGGTCTCGCCAAGGCGCGCACCGCCAAGTACGACATGATCATCACCGATCTCAACATGCCCAACATGAACGGGCTGGAGATGATCCGCGAGATCCGCAAGCTGCCGATCCAGGCCGGCACGCCGATCATCTTCCTGACCACCGAATCCGATGAAGGCATGAAGCAGGAGGCCAAGGCGGCCGGGGCGACCGGATGGCTGGTCAAGCCGTTCGTGGCCGACAACCTGCTCAAGGTCACGCGCAAGGTGCTTGGCCGGTGAGCGCGCAGGATCCGGCCGAGGCCTTCCGCGTGGAGGCGGGCGAACTGCTCGACACCACCGAGCAGGCGCTGCTCGATCTCAGCCACGATCTTGAAAGTCGTCCGCTTGTCGATGCCGTGTTCCGCGGCATGCACACGCTCAAGGGCTCGGGCGCGATGTTCGGCTTCGATGCGCTGGCCGGCTTCACCCACCATTGCGAGACGGCCTTCGATCGCGTGCGCAAGGGCCTGGCCCCCGCGACCGCGCAGCTTGTCGCCGTCACCCTTTCCGCCATGGACCACATGCGCGCGCTGCTCCACGGCGATGGTGAGGGTCTTGACGCAGCAAGTGCCGCGATCCTGCAGGAACTGCACGCCGCCATTGCACTGGCAGAGAATGGGCCTGCGCCAGAACAGCCTGCGGGACAGGCCACGCACCATTGGCGCGTGAGATTCCGCCTGCCCCCGGAAGCCATGGCCAATGGCACCAACCCGCTGATCCTGCTGGACGAACTGCGCGATCTTGGCAGTGCCAGCGTCACCGCGTTGACCGATGCGCTTCCGCCCCTGAAGTCGCTCGACCCCGCCCAGTGCCTGATCGGATGGGAGGTTGAACTGCAGGGCGCGATCAGCCGCGAGGATATCGAGGATGTTTTCCTTTTCGTGATGGATGACATGACGCTGGAGATCGAGGAGATCTCCGCCGCGTCCGATCCGGCCGGTGATGCGCCAGCGGCGACGGCAGCGGACGCGGGCGACATCGATGAAGCGCCTGCCGTCGAAGCCGGAACGGATTCGTCCGGCCAGCGCGCCGCCCGCCCGCCAAGCGAAAGCGTGCGGGTGCCGGCCGAGCGGCTAGACCTGCTGATGGACCGCGTTGGCGAACTGGTCATCGTGCAGAGCCGCCTTGCCCAGTTGACCAACAATGGCGTTTCCGGCCCGGCCGGCGAACTGGCCCTGCGCTCGATCTCCGAAGAGGTCGAGCGACTGGCGAACGAACTGCGCGACACCATGATGGTCCTGCGCATGGTGCCCATCGCCACCCTGTTCGGCCGGTTCCGCCGGCTGGTCCACGATCTGGCGCGCGAAACCGGCAAGTCCATCGATCTCGTCACCGATGGCGAGAGCACCGAGATCGACAAGACCGTGTCGGAACGGCTGGCCGATCCCATCGTCCATCTGATCCGCAACGCCTGCGACCATGGGCTGGAGACCGAGGAAGAGCGCATTGCCGCGGGCAAGCCCGCCACCGGCACCATCCGCCTTTCAGCGCAGCAGGCCGGCGGCGAAGTGCTGATCACCATCCACGACGACGGCCGCGGCCTCAACCGCGAGCGGATCCGCGCCAAGGCCGAGGCGAACGGGCTGATCCAGCCGGGCCAGGTGGTGAGCGACAGCGAACTGCTGCAGGCGATCTTCCAGCCCGGCTTCTCCACCGCAGCGCAGGTCACCAACCTGTCTGGCCGGGGCGTGGGCATGGACGTGGTCAAGCGCACCATCGAGGGCCTGCGCGGCCATATCGACATGGCGAGCGAGCCCGGCAAGGGCTCGGTCATCACCCTGCGCATCCCGCTGACCCTTGCCATCATCGAAGGCCTGCTGGTGCGCGTGGGCAACGGCAACTACGTGATCCCGCTCGCCGCTGTCGAGGAATGCCTCGAACTCAGCCTGGAAGACGATATCCGTTCGCGGGGGCGCAGCATGATCCAGCTGCGCGAACGGCTGGTGCCGTTCCTGCGCCTGCGCGAGGTCTTCGCCACCGGAACCCGGCCCGATCCCTTCCAGAAGATCGTGGTCATCGCCACGGGCGGCGAACGCGTAGGCCTGGTGGTCGATCAGATCATCGGCAGCCACCAGACGGTGATCAAGTCGATGTCCAGCCTGCATCGCGCGGTGCCCAGCTTCTCGGGCGCGACCATCCTTGGCGATGGCGGCGTGGCGCTGATTCTCGATGTCGTCCAGCTCGTCGCGCTGGGCCAGCAGCAGGAGGAGCGGCTTCGCGCCGCCGGGTGACAGCATGCAGCACGCCAGCACAACCCCATGGGACGAAAACGGCCAGCTTGAAGTGCTGACCTTCGACATCGGTGACGAACGGCTCGCCATCGAAGCGGTGAACATCCGCGAGATCCTTGATCTCCTGCCCGAAACATGGGTGCCAGGCGCGCCGCCCCTGGTGGCCAGCGTGGTCAACTTCCGTGGCAAGATCATCCCGATCGCAGACCTGCGCGTCGCCTTCGGCATGCCCACCGACAGCGACGCCGCCGTCCAGACCGACCACCGCATCGTGGTGATCGAGACCGAACTGGACGGCGAACCGCTGCAGATCGGCCTGCGCGCCGACAAGGTGCACGAAGTGGCGATCCTCGATCGTGCAGACAGCTGCGAGCCCCCGGTGCTGGGCATGCGCTGGCGGCGCGAATTCGTGCGCGAACTGGTGCGCAACCCGCAGCATGTGATCGTTATCCCCAACTTGCCGACGATCTTTTCAACCCTTGCAGAAGCCGCCTGATGCGCCTGCTCCGTTCCACGCCCTCCACTGCTCCCACAGAGAGAAAGGCCTGCCTCCCATGACAATCTTCTCGCCAATCTCGTCAGATCTGATCCTGGCGGAAATCGCGCGGGTCGAAGGCGCGTTGGCTCGGGGCGACCTGTCGCAGCGTCTGGAAGCGCCAGCCGCCAACGCCCGGACCCAGGCCGTGCTGGCAGCCTTCAACCGCCTGCTTGATGGCATGGCTGCCCCGGTCGAACAGCTTTCCTCGCAGATTGGCCATGTCATTGCCGAACACGCTGCGGGCGACATTGACGTGAAGATCGATGCAAACCGCCTGCCCGGCCAGTTCGGCGCGATGGCGCGCGACATCAATGACCTCGTCGATGCGCACATCAGCGTGAAGAAGCAGGCCATGGCCTGCGTGCGCGAATTCGGGCTGGGCAACTTCAAGGCGCCGATGCCGCAGCTTCCGGGCAAGAAGGCCTTCATCAACGAAATCATCGAAGGCCTGCGCGGCAACCTATCTGGCCTGATTGCCGAGATGAACCACATGTCTGCCGAGCATGACCGGGGCGACATCGACGTGATGATCGACGACGGCAAGTTCCAGGGTGACTTCGGCTTGGTCGCACGTGGCATCAATTCCATGGTCGCCGGGCATATCGACGTGAAGAAGAAGGCGATGGCCTGCGTCAAGGAATTGGCTGAAGGCAACTTCAAGGCTCCGCTGGAACAGTTCCCCGGCAAGAAGGCCTTCATCAACCAGACCGTCGAGACGCTGCGCCAGAACCTGATCGGCCTGATCACCGAGATGAACCACATGTCTGCCGAGCACGATCGCGGCGAGATCGACGTGATGATCGACGACGGCAAGTTCCTGGGCGATTTCGCCGCCGTGGCGCGCGGCATCAACGAAATGGTCGCCGGGCACATCGCCGTGAAGAAGAAGGCCATGGCCTGCATCCGCGAATTCGGCGAAGGCAACTTCGACGCCGCGCTGGAGCAGTTCCCCGGCAAGAAGGCATTCATCAACGATACCGTGGAAACGCTGCGCATGAACCTGCGCGAGATCACCGCGGAGATCCAGCGCCTGATCGTTGCCGCCACTGCTGGCCGGCTTAACGAACGGGGCGAGGCGAACCGCTTCGTGGGCGATTTCGCCAGGCTGATCGCGGGCATCAACGGCATGCTCGATGCCATCATCCTGCCCATCGAGGAAGGGAACCGCGTGCTCGACGTGGTCAGCGGCGGCAACCTGCAGGAACTGGTGACCATCGACTGCCACGGCGATCACCAGCAGATGCGTGACGCGATCAACCGCCTGGTGGAAAACCTGCGGCTGACTGCTGCCGTGGCTGACCGCATTGCGGAAGGGGACCTTACCGTCCAGCATCAGGCCCTCTCCGCCGATGACCAGCTCGGCCTGGCGCTGGTCGCCATGCTCGAGCGCCTCCGCACCGTGGTGGGCAGCACGTCTGTTGCTGCAGAAAACGTGTCCACCGGCAGTCGTCAGCTTGCCGCCAGCTCCGAACAGGTCTCGCAGGGTGCCACCGAACAGGCCGCCTCTGCCGAGGAAGCCTCCGCCTCGATGGAGCAGATGGCTGCGAACATCAAACAGAACGCAGACAACGCCGCCCAGACCGAGAAGATCGCCCGCCAGTCCTCGCGCGATGCCGAGGCGTCCGGCCAGGCGGTCGAGAAAGCCGTCAACGCCATGCGCACCATCGCCGAAAAGATCGGCATCGTGCAGGAAATCGCCCGCCAGACCGACCTGCTGGCCCTGAACGCGGCAGTCGAGGCCGCTCGCGCTGGCGAACACGGCAAGGGCTTCGCCGTCGTCGCTTCGGAAGTGCGCAAGCTGGCCGAACGCAGCCAGACCGCTGCGGCAGAGATTGTCTCGGTCTCGTCCGAGACGGTCAAGGTGGCGACCGACGCGGGTGAAATGCTTGCCCGCCTGGTCCCAGACATCCGCCGCACCGCCGAACTGGTCACGGAAATCAGCGCTGCCTGCCGCGAACAGGACATCGGCGCATCGCAGATCAACGAGGCGATCCAGCAGCTCGACAAGGTGACCCAGATGAACGCCGCTGCGTCGGACCAGATCTCATCCACCTCCGAGGAACTGGCCTCGCAGGCAGAAGACCTGCAGCACTCGATCTCCTTCTTCCGCATCGGCCAGGAACGCCACGCCAGCGCGCCCGTCCGCCGCACGCCTGCCCCAGCACGCGCCGCTGCGCCGAAACCCTCTGCAAAGCCGGCAGCCAGGGCCCCCCGGCGCAATTCCGTGGCAGACCAGAAGGAACGCCTTGCCGGCTTCGCCCTGAACCTCACCGACGGCGGCGCCGATGCCGACGATGCCGACTTCGGACGTGCGGCATGACCGGCGCGGGCGAACTCCAGGTCGTCGAATTCGGACTGGGCAGCGAAGTGTTCGCCGTCCCGGTGGCGATGGTCCGCGAGATTCTGGATTATGCGCCGCCGGCCTATGTGCCCAATGGTCCCGCGCACTTTGTCGGGTTGACCGATGTGCGCGGGCAGGGCGTGCCCACGGTCGATTTCCGCAAGCGCATCGGGCTCCCCCAGGCGGAACCCACGCTGGCCACCCGCATCCTCATTCTCGATGTGCCGCTGGCTGACCGGGTTCTCACCCTTGGCGTGGTGATCGATCGGGTCCTCAGCGTCAGCAGCTATGACACGGCCACGATCGAGGCGGCGCCCGACATCGGGGTGCGCTGGAATTCGCAATACATCACCGGCGTCGTGCGGCGCGAGAGCGGCTTTGTCGTGATCGTCGATGCGGCGCGGATATTCACCACGGAAGATGCAGTCATGGCTGGCGGGCAGGATCGGCTCGTCAACGCCTGAACGGGAAAACACGCCGCAGCTGACGGGTCTCACTCCAGCTCTCCGGCGATCGAAGGAAGGACGGGAACCACATGTCGCTCAATCCCTTTGCCGGAGTTTCCTCTCGCCTCGTGCTGCAGGAAATCGCCCGGGTCGAATCCGCGCACGCCGCCGGCAACCTTGCCGACCGGCTCCACGCCGATGGAAACCCGCAGACGCGCGAGATGGTGGAAGCCATCAATCGCCTGCTTGACCGTTCGCTGCAGCCGGTGACCGATCTGGGCCAGGCCATCCGCACGATGACCGCCGAACACGATCGCGGCGAGATCGACGTGGTCGTACCGCCCGAAAGCTTCCGTGGCGATCTTGCGCTCATGGCCCGCAACATCAACGATCTCGTCGGCTCGCACATTGTCGTGAAGAAGAAGGCGATGGCCTGCGTCAAGGAATTGGCTGAAGGCAACTTCAAGGCCCTGCTGGAACAGTTCCCGGGCAAGAAGGCCTTCATCAACGATACCATCGAAACGCTGCGCCAGAACCTCGTCGGCCTGATCGCCGAGATGAACCACATGTCTGCCGAGCATGACCGCGGCGAGATCGACGTGATGATCGATGATCGCAAGTTCCAGGGCGATTTCGCCTGCGTGGCGCGCGGCATCAACGACATGGTCGCCGGGCACATCGCCGTGAAGAAAAAGGCGATGGCCTGCGTCAAGGAATTTGGCGAGGGCAACTTCGACGCCCCGCTCGAACGATTCCCCGGCAAGAAGGCCTTCATCAACGATACCATCGAGACGCTGCGCACCAACCTGCGCGCGATCGTGTCCGAGATCCAGGCGCTCATCGTCGCGGCAACCGATGGCAAGCTGGGCGAACGCGGCGATGCGCGCCGCTTCGTCGGCGATTTCGAGCGCCTGATCAGCGGCATAAACGGCATGCTCGACGCCACGCTCCTGCCCATCGAGGAAGGCAATCGCATCCTGGGCAAGCTGAGCGGGGGTGACCTGCGCGAACGCGTGGAGATCGACTGCAAGGGCGATCACCGCCTGATGCGCGATTCGATCAACACCCTTGTGGACAACCTGCGCGCTTTCGCCGGCAATGTCGGTGTCGCCGCATCCGAAGTTGCCGACGGCAGCAACACGCTGGCCAGCAGCTCGCAGCAGCTGTCGCAGGGCGCCACCGAACAGGCCGCCTCGGCCGAGGAAGCCTCCGCCTCGATGGAGCAGATGGCCGCCAACATCAAACAGAACGCCGACAACGCCGCCCAGACCGAGAAGATCGCCCGCCAGTCGTCCAAGGACGCCGAGGCGTCGGGCCAGGCGGTCGAAAAGGCCGTGAGCGCCATGCGCACCATTGCCGACAAGATCGGCATCGTCCAGGAAATCGCCCGCCAGACCGACCTGCTCGCGCTCAACGCCGCAGTCGAGGCCGCCCGTGCCGGTGAACACGGCAAGGGCTTCGCCGTCGTCGCGTCCGAAGTGCGCAAGCTGGCCGAACGCAGCCAGACCGCCGCGGCGGAGATCGCTTCCGTTTCCGCCGACACGGTCCATGCCGCCACCGATGCCGGCGAGATGCTGGGCAAGCTGGTGCCCGATATCCGCCGCACCGCAGAGCTCGTTTCCGAAATCAGCGCCGCCTGCCGTGAACAGGATATCGGCGCCTCGCAGATCAATGAGGCGATCCAGCAGCTCGACAAGGTGACGCAGCAGAACGCCAACGCTTCCGAACAGATTTCCTCCACGTCGGAATCGCTCGCCTCGCGCGCTGACGAGCTGCAAAGCTCGCTGGCGTTCTTCCAGATCGACGAAGCACGCGCCGCAGTGCCACAGCGTGCTGCGCCGCCGCGCCCGGCCAAGCGCAGGGAACCCGCACGCACCACGGTGCGCCCCAATTCGCTCGCGCACCAGCAGGAACGGCTCAGCGGCTTCGCGCTGGACCTGACCAACGGCGGCGCCGACACCGAAGACGGTGACTTTGGCCGCGCGGCATGAAGCGCCGGGTGAAACCATGAACGATCTCAGCCACACCGCCTTCGCCCTTCCGGACGAGCAGGACCGCATTCTGCCCGGCCAGTTCAAGGCGCTGGCCGCGCTGATCCAGGCGGAAACCGGGATCAACATCAAGGCCAGCAAGCAGACCATGCTGGAAGGCCGCCTGCGCCGTCGCTCGCGCGCGGCCGGCCTGTCCAGCGTGCGCGAATACTGCGACATGGTGCTGGGCCATTCGGTTGATCCGGCCGAGATCGAGCACCTGATCAACGCGGTCACCACCAACAAGACCGACTTCTTCCGGGAACCGGCGCATTTCGACTACCTGGTCGATACCGTGCTGCCCGAATACGCCAGCGATCATTGCCGCATGATCCGCTGCTGGAGCGCCGCCTGCTCCACGGGGGCCGAGCCCTATACCCTCGCCATGCTGCTCGATGATTTCGCCGCACGCAATCGCGGGTTCGATTACCGCATCCTCGCCACCGATCTCGATACCGAGGTGCTCGCCACGGCGGTCAAGGGCATCTACCCGCGCGAGATGGTTGATCCCGTGCCGCCCGCGCTGCGCCGCAGGTATGTCCTCGAAGCGCGCGACCCGAAGCGCCACGACGTCCGCATCGCGCCAGAACTGCGGCGCAAGGTCGCCTTCGGACGGCTGAACCTGATGGACAGCGGCTATGCACTGGATGAGCAGATGCACATCATCATGTGCCGCAACGTGTTGATCTATTTTGACAAGGCAACGCAGGAACAAGTGGTCGGCCGCCTCTGCGACCGGCTCATGCCGGGGGGCTACCTGTTCCTCGGCCATTCCGAATCGATCACAGGCTTCCGCCACAGCCTGACCCAGGTGGCCGGCACCGTGTTCAGGAAGCTATAGATGCAGCATCGCCACCCCCGCACCCGTGTCCTCGTCGTCGATGACAGCGCCAGCGTGCGCCAGACGATGAAGGAAGTGCTGGAGGAAGACCCGACGATCGAGGTCATAGGCACCGCGGCCGATCCCTTTGCCGCCGCGCGCATCATCCAGACCCAGGTGCCCGATGTCATCACGCTTGATGTCGAGATGCCGCGCATGGACGGCATCACCTTCCTGCGCAAGCTGATGGCCCAGTGCCCGGTCCCTGTCGTCATGTGCTCCTCGCTCACCGAGGAAGGCTCGCAGACCCTGATGGAAGCGCTGGAGGCCGGCGCCGTCGACGTGATCCTCAAGCCCCGCCTCGGCGTGGCCGATCACCTGAAGGAAGCGCGTGAAACCATCCGCGAAGTGGTGAAAGGCGCCGCCCGGGCGCGGGTGCAGCCGCGCAAGGCCGCGCCCCGCAGCATCGCCCCGCAGCAGAAGCTGACCGCAGACGCCGTGCTGCCGCCGCCCAGCGGCCGCGCCATGAGCCGCACCACCGAGATGGTCGTGTGCATCGGCGCCTCTACCGGCGGCACCGAAGCCCTGCGCGAGGTGCTTGAGGCGCTGCCCGCCAATTCGCCCGGCATCGTGGTGGTGCAGCACATGCCCGAACGGTTCACCCGCGCCTTCGCCACCCGGCTTGATTCGCTGTGCGAAGTCACGGTGAAGGAGGCCGAGGACGGCGACACCGTGATGCGCGGCCACGTGCTGATCGCACCGGGCGGCAAGCACACCCTGCTTGAACGGCAGGGCGCGCGCTATCTCGTCTCGGTCCGCGATGGCCCGCTGGTTTCGCGCCACCGCCCCTCGGTCGACGTGCTGTTCCGCTCCGCCGCGCGCTGCGCCGGATCGAACGCGGTCGGCGTGATCATGACCGGGATGGGCGACGATGGCGCCAAGGGCCTTCTCGAGATGAAGGAGGCCGGCGCCCGCACCTTTGCCCAGGACGAGGTGACCTCGGTGGTCTTCGGTATGCCCAAGGAAGCCATCGCCCGCGGTGCGGCAGACCGCGTGATCCCGCTCGGCGCGATCGCCGGCGAAGTCCTGCGCTCGACGGCCCGCTGACCATGGCTGCGCTCCCGCTCCCCGCCCCGCCCGGCGGCCTCGGCCCCGCTTCCGGCCTGTCGGACCTGCGTGGTGAGCTTGGCGCGGTCCTGTCCTCCATCGATACGCAGTTTGACAAGGCCAGCACCGCCCTTGCCAGCTCAGTCGACGCGATCGGTGGCATCGTCGCTGCGCTGGGTGAAGCGGCGGGCGTGTTCGAAGGGGGCGTCGGCGCATCGGCGGTCAGCGACCTGACCCGCGCCGCCACGGCGCTGCTCGCGGTGCGCGATCATGTCGACCAGCGCTCTGCCGAGATTGCCACCATCGAACAGGCCACCAAGGCGCTGCGCGAGGCCGCCTCGAACGTCATGCGCTGTATCCAGGTGCTCGACGTCTATGGCATGAACGTGAAGATCACGGCCGCCGGCCTGCCCCACTTCATGGACTTTGCCGACGGCATGCGGGCCAAGCTGCACGAAGGCGATGATCAGGTTCGTGGGCTCGATGCAAAGCTCGCCATGCTCGATGCCGGTCTGCGCCAGATGCGGGAAAGTGACCAGCTGCTGCTCAACGAATGCCGCAAGGTCCTGCCACAAGTGCCGAACATGCTGGTGGAGGAAGCCGAAGCACTTCGCGCGCACCATGCCGGGCTCGCCCGGTTGGCCAAGTCCGTCTCCACACTCGCCCAGTCGATCCAGACCGAACTCTTCGCCGCCATCGGAGCGATTCAGGTGGGTGACCGTGTGCGCCAGCGGCTTGAACATGTTGCCGCCGGGCTTGTCCTTGCCGAAGGCCTCGGGGCATCTGCGGCCCCTGTCCACGCCCTCCTCGCCGGCCTGGCGGACGAAGCCGGGCGGGAATATGCGCGCGATCTCGATGCCGTGATCATCGCCCTCGCCCGCTTGCAGGACAACGCAGAACAGTTGGTCGGCCTGCGCACGCGCAACGAAGGCAGCAATGACGAAGGCCAGGCCTTCCTGTCCCGTCTTGAAAGCGGTGCGGCAGAAGCCCACGGCATGATCGCCCAGCTTGATCGCACCGACAGCGAAGGTCTGGCCACGCTGGACCTGATCCTGCGCACCGTTGACGAGGTTTCCGCCCAGGCCGAAGCGATCACCGACCTGCGGCTCGACGTGCAGCACATGGCGATCAACATCGGGCTCAGTTGCCGCACGGCGGAGCGCGTCGGGCGTCCGGTCATGGTCATCGCCAACGAGATCCGCACCCATTCCAACAAGCTGGATGGCGTGATCGAGGCGATTCTCGGGGCAAAGCAGGGACTTGTCGATCCCAGCCTGCGCATGAAGGAACAATCCACCGCCGCACAAAGCGCTTCGGGAAGCCAGCTCGGCCATTTCATCGATCTGATCCGCGAATGCGGCAACCGCACCGATGCGGCGATGGAAACCGTCAACACGCGCGCGGGCGAAATGCACCACACGTTGTCCACCGCCTCGATCGCGCTTGATGAGGCATCGGGACAGGGCCCGCAGATCATGACCCTTGCCGCCGGCCTGGCGCAGGCCGCCGCCAGCGGCAGCCCGGCAGAGCCATCCGCGCTCCAGCCGGTGTTCGACCAGATCGCCCGCAGCTATACCATGGCCGAAGAGCGCGAACTTCATAACCGCCTGCTCCCCGCCGGGATCTCCGGCATCGCCACCGCCAGCCCTGTGGCCGTCGCCACGGACGACGACGACGAAGACGACGGCCTGTTCTGACCGCCATAAGCCGGGCCACCCCGCCTTCGCCCGATTGCCCTGTCCACCCTCCCCTTTGATTCCGGTCAATGCCGCGCACTGCGCGCAGTGCTTGGTCAGCAGGGTTAGGACGGAAAAGGACGATCCCAATGTTCAAGCGGAATATCGGCGGCGGTGATGCCGTGGTGCGTGTGCTGGCTGCGGCCATCCTCTTTGCGCTGGCGCTGCTCTATCACCAGACCTGGGGGCTGATCGGCGTGGTGCCGCTGGTCACCGGCGTGGTCGGCCTGTGCCCGCTCTATTCGGTGCTGGGCATCCGCACCACGATGGCGCCGAAGGCTGCAGCGCACGCCTGACGCTTGCCCCGGTGCGGTTCAGGCGGCATAGCGCGCAGCCATGCACGATATCCGCCTGATCCGCGAGAACCCGGAAGCCTTCGATGCCGCCCTTGTCCGCCGTGGCGTGGCGCCGCAATCCGCCGCCATCCTTGCACTCGACACCGCGCGGCGCGACGTAGCGACGCGGATGCAGGAAGTGCAGGCCCGCCGCAACGAAGCGTCCAAGGCCATTGGCGCCGCCATGGGCAAGGGCGACAAGGACACCGCCGAGGCGCTCAAGGCTGAAGTCGCCGCGCTCAAGACCGAACTTCCCGCGCTGGAAGAGGAAGAGCGGCGCCTGACCGCAGAGGCCAACGCCGCGCTCGCCGCCTGGCCCAATGCCCCCGACGCCGAAGTGCCTGATGGCGAGGACGAGAGCCAGAACGTCGAAGTCAGCCGCTGGGGCACCCCGCGCAATTTCGCCTTCACGCCCAGCGAGCACGCCGATCTCGGCCCCGCGCTCGGCCTCGATTTCGAAACCGGCGCGCTGATCTCCGGCGCGCGCTTCACCTTCCTGAAAGGCGGCATGGCCCGCCTGCACCGCGCGCTGGCGCAGTTCATGCTCGATCGCCAGACCGGCGAGAACGGCTACATGGAATGCATCCCGCCGCTGCTGGTGAAGGACGAGGCGGTGTTCGGCACCGGCCAGCTGCCCAAGTTTGCCGAAGACCTGTTCAGGACCACCGACGGGCGCTGGATGATCCCCACTGCCGAAGTCAGCCTGACCAACGCGGTGCAGGGCCAGATCCTGTCCGAATCGGCCCTGCCCCTGCGCATGACCGCGCTGACCCCCTGCTTCCGCAGCGAAGCGGGCGCAGCCGGGCGCGATACGCGCGGCTTCATCCGCCAGCACCAGTTTGAAAAGGTGGAACTGGTCTCGATCGCGCGGCCAGAGGATTCCGAAGCCGAGCACGAGCGCATGACGGCCGCCGCCGAATCGATCCTGCAGGCGCTGGGCCTGCCCTATCGCAAGGTGCTGCTTTGCGCTGGCGACATGGGCTTCACCGCGCGCAAGACCTATGACCTCGAGGTCTGGCTGCCCGGCCAGCAGGCTTACCGCGAGATCTCGTCCTGCTCCAACTGCGGCGATTTCCAGGCGCGGCGCATGAACGCGCGCTATCGGCCCGAAGGCGGGAAAGGCACTGAATTCGTCCACACCCTCAACGGCTCGGGCCTCGCCGTGGGCCGCACGCTGGTGGCGGTGCTGGAAAACTACCAGCAGGAAAACGGCACGGTCGATGTGCCGGAAGTCCTGCACCCCTACATGGGCGGGCTGACCCGGCTGGTCCCGCTCGGCTGATGCGGCGGCTGGCGGCGCTTCTGCTGCCGGTTGGCCTGTTGATGGCCGCCCCGGTCCCGGCGCTCGCCGCTCCGCCGGGGCCCATCATTGCGTGGCAATATGTGGTGGCCGATGGCGATACCCTTGCCGCCATCGCCCGGCGCATGGGGGTGCGGCTTGAAGACCTCGCCGCCGCCAACGGCATTCCTGCGCCCTACGCGGTCCGTGCCGGACAGATGATCAAGCGCCCCGATCCCGCCGGAGCGACAAAGGCCAGGGCCGCGCCCCGTCCCGCTCCCATCGTGCGACCGGCCCCGCCGCCCCGCCCCCTGCCCGAAGCGCCCGTCAGCCGTCGCCGTGAACCCGGCGCACCCAGCCTTGGCTGGCCGACATCGGGCGCAGTGGTAACCCGCTTCGGCGCCACCGTGCGCGGCCTGCCTGCCAACGGCATCGATCTTGCCGCCCACGCCGGCATGACGGTGCAGGCCGCCGCCGCCGGGCGCGTGATCTATGCCGGCAACGAACCCGAACGCTTCGGCCAGCTGATCCTGATCGATCATGGTGGCGGCTGGGTCACCGCCTATGCCTATCTCGGCAAGGTTGGGGTGGCAGAGGGACAACTGGTCAAGGCCCGTCAGGTCATCGCCCGCATCGGCCAGAGCGGCGAGGCGCGTCGGCCGCTGCTGCACTTCGAGCTGCGCAAGGGCAACGTGCCCCGCGACCCCGCGCCCTACCTGCCGGTCAGGCTTTGAAGAACCAGAAGGTGAGGCCCATCGCGAGATAGGCAAAGAGCCAGTATCCCGCGTCGATCAGCGCCAGCCGGGTGGAGATGCGCTGATGGGTGTAGCTGATCCACAGCGAGGGGATGACGAAGGCGATGGCAAGCCCGCCCGACATCATGAAGTAGAGCCAAGGCTTCACCGCCAGCGTCGCCTGCCCCACGCGGGCGAACATGTGGCCCATCATCGATGCGGTGATCAGCAGCAGCGCCACCGACAGCAGGATCGTCCGCCCCGGCGCGTTGCGCACACCCAGGCCGCCCGGCCCCACTTCCGCAAGCCGCGCGCGGCCGAACAGCGGGCCGTACCATACGCCCGACGCCACCAGCGCGGCCAGCGCCGCCATCACCACTGCAAGCCAGTTCACAGGACCCATCGATCACCTTTCCGTGGTGCCCCGCCGCGGCCTTACCCCTGCGGCCACGGAATGGCAAATGGCGGCAAGGGCGCACGTGGGTGACTGTTCCGCCGAATCCGTGTAGGGGCGCGGCCAAGATGGCAACTACCGATACCCCGATCACCCTTCCCGAAGCGCCCAAGGTGGGCATGGTCAGCCTGGGCTGCCCCAAGGCGCTGGTCGACAGCGAGCGCATTCTCACCCGGCTGCGCGCCGATGGCTATGCCATGAGCGCGGACTATGCCGGGGCGGACGTGGTGCTGGTCAACACCTGCGGCTTCCTTGACAGCGCGAAGGAGGAGAGCCTGGCCGCGATCGGCGAGGCGATGGCCGAGAACGGCCGCGTGATCGTGACCGGGTGCATGGGCAACGAGGCCGAGGCGATCCGCGCCCGCTTCCCCCAGGTGCTGGCGGTGACCGGCGCGCACCAGTATGAGGCGGTGGTGGAAGCGGTGCACGAAGCCGCGCCGCCGAGCATGGGCCCCTACATCGACCTGATCCCGCAGGCCGAGCCGGGCGACGTGAAGCTGACCCCGCGGCACTACAGCTACCTGAAGATTTCCGAAGGCTGCAACCACGCCTGCGCGTTCTGCATCATCCCTTCGCTGCGTGGCAAGCTGGCCAGCCGACGGATCGATGCGGTGCTGCGCGAGGCGGAAAAGCTGGTGGCGGCAGGCACGCGCGAGCTGCTGGTGATCAGCCAGGACACATCGGCCTATGGCGTCGACGTGCGCCACGAGACGCGGACCTGGAAGGGGCGCGAGGTGCGCACCCACATGACCGACCTGGCGCGCGAGCTGGGCCAGCTGAAGACGCCGGACGGGCACACGCCGTGGGTGCGGCTGCACTATGTCTACCCCTACCCCCATGTTGACGCCGTGATCCCGCTGATGGCTGAGGGGCTGGTGACGCCCTATCTCGACATCCCGTTCCAGCACGCCAGCCCCAACGTGCTGCGTGCGATGAAGCGCCCGGCGAACGAGGCCAAGGTGCTGGAGCGCATCCGCGCCTGGCGGGAGATCTGCCCCGACCTCGCCATCCGGTCCAGCTTCGTGGTCGGCTTTCCGGGAGAGACCGAGGCCGATTTCCAGTACCTGCTCGACTGGCTGGACGAGGCGCAGCTGGACCGCGTCGGCGCGTTCCGCTTCGAGCCGGTGGCGGGCGCGGCGGCAAACGACTTGCTCGACCCGGTGCCCGAGGCGGTGAAGGAAGAGCGCTATGCCCGGATCATGGAAAAGACCGAGGCGATCAGCGCGGCGAAACTGGCGGCCAAGGTCGGCCGTACGATCCGCGTGATCATCGACGAGGTGGGCGAACCCGACGAGGACGGCGACGTGGGCGCCACCGGCCGCAGCCAGGCCGACGCGCCCGAGATCGACGGCGCGGTATATCTGCGCAACGTACCCGAAAGCCTTAAGCCGGGTGACTTCGTGGACGTGGAGATCGAGGAAGCCGACGCCCACGACCTGTTCGGCGTGATCGCGAGTTAACCGATCTGGCCCGCACGAGGTTGACACAGTTGACACTGTATAATGCGTAAAATGCGGAACTGCCCGAACCGAAGGCGAGCGGCGTGGCTGCGCCCGGGCAGGGTGGCTGCGGTGCGACGCCACCACAACGTAATATCAATGACTTGCTGTGAGATTGACGGATGAGAAAGAGCGCGATCTGCCCGTCATTGTGCATATTCGCGACATGTAGGAAAGCGATTTATAGATAACAGACGCGTCTGTTATCTATCGGCCTTCGCGTGCCGAATTGGCACGCGCGTGACCACTGCAAAAGGTGGCTGTCCTGTCTCGATCACGCCCTTGTCTCTCACCCGATATCCAACGGTCCGTAGAACGGGCGGATTTCGAGTTTGCTGGGGACGGGCATGGGGTTGGGGCAGCGTTTGGCCCATTCGATCGCTTCGGCCATCGAGGCGACTTCCCAGATCCAGAAGCCGGCGACGAGTTCATGCGCAGGGGTGAAGGGGCCGGGTTCAACCGTGCGGGCATCGCCATCGAAGCCAACGCGCACGCCATCGCGGCTGGGGCGCAGGCCATCGGCCATGACGAAGACCCCGGCGGCTTCGAGTTCATCATTGAAGCGGCCCATCGCGTCGAACGCATCCTGCGTGGGCATGACTTCAGCCTCGCTGGGTTCGGTGGCCTTGACGAAAACCATGACGCGCATTCGGGGGCACTCCCTTGGACGGATGGAGCGAACAGCATGGACCCGATGCAGCGAATTGCAAAGCAGCCGAAAGGCAGCCCGTTTTGACCACAATTGCGCTTGGGAAATGGCACGGATGACGTAACGTAACTGCGGGGAAATCGGGATTCGGGAGGTTGGCCATGGCGGGTGAAGTTGAAACCGGCGCAGACACCACGGCGGCTGAGGCGGATACCTCCGCCGACCGAACGCAGACGGTTGAGGGGCAGACGACACAGACACCCGACCCGGCGGCTTCGCAGAGGGCCGCCGATGTATCTTCATCGCAACCGGGCGATGCCGACCTGATCCGGGATTCGTTCTTCTTCCATCAGCTGGCCGAGGTCTACCTGCTGCTGGACAACGTATCGGCCACCAAGGAAAAGAAGCTGCCCGAGCGGATCGACGCGGCGGTGTTTGCCGCACCTGAGGGCAAGGACCATGAGGACTGGATCCAGCGTATCAGCGAGATCCATTATCCCCCGCAGGACCGACCGAAGCGCCCGTTGGCGGAACAGGCGGCCGAACTGTACCGAGTGCGTGATGCGCTGAACCTGGCGGCAGCGCCGGCGACAAGCGCGACGATTGCCTTCAGCCTGCTGTATGCCGGGGACCAGCGCACATCGAACCGCATCGATGCCGAGCGGGATGAGACCGGATGGCTGCCCGGCATCGTGCCCGCAGGCCTGCGGCGCATGTTCAACCGCACGGCGCAGCTGCTGGACGAGCAGGTTGAGGATGGGCAGATGTGGGAGCAGTTCCTGCGCAACCGCCTTTCACGCGACAAGCTGGCGGGCCTTGCCTTTCCGGCGTTCGTGCGCCCGGCCCGCCAGCTTCGCCTGTTCACCAACTGGCTGCTGATCTTCCTGATTTCGGTGCTGGCCTTCACCACGTTCCTTTCATGGAGCGCAGCGACGGGGGCGGCACTGCTGACGCGGATCGACACGCTGACTGCGGAGCGGGCAGACATCGGCAAGGGGATGGAAGAGCAGCGGGCCAAGGAGATCATCCAGCAGAGGACCGCAACAGAGGCGCAAGGGGCCGAACCGGCACCGCCATCGATCGAGATGCAGGCGTTCCAGACCAAATGGACGGACAATGCACGCCAACTGGCAGTGGCGCGGCTGAACCTGGACTGGTGGCTGCAGAATGGGCTGGTGCAGAACCTGGCGCGGCTGGGCAATCCGAAAAACGACATTGCCGCGACACAGAGCGGACCAAGGCCGCGCAACACGCCGCCCCAATCCGACCCCGGCAAGGTCAACGTGCAATGGGCGACCGTGCTGCTGACGGTGATGGCCAACAACATCCTGCCGATCCTTTATGGCGTGCTGGGCGCGGGCGCGGCGGTGATGCGCAACCTTGCCGCCGCGATGCGCGATTACCTGCTGAGCCCCCGCCATCTGCGGATGGCGCTGATCCAGCTGGTGCTGGGTGCGCTGACCGGGGCGGTGATCGGCCTGTTCGTTTCGCACGACACGGCCAGCCCCGGCGCGCCGGACGGCCTTTTGCAGGGGGTGTTCCTGAGCACATCGGCCCTGTGCTTCGTGGCCGGGTTCGGCGTGGAGGGCGTGTTCCAGGCGCTGGAATCGCTGGTGGCGCGGGTGTTCAACCTGAACGGGCCAGCCAACCGGCCGCCCGCGCAATAGCGCCCTGCGCTACTTCGCGCTGCTGTCACGCGGGCGGACGTAGACGCGGGAGAGGATGGGATAGCGGGTTGCCACGTCGCGTTCGATGGCGAGGACGATGCGTTCCACGTCGCGCGCGGACATGCTGTCTTCGAAATCGGCGCTGATGATGGCGGTGACCATCGTCGGCGCGCTGTGCAGGGTGAGCACTTCGTGGACGCGGACGATGCCGGTGTGGGCGGCGGCGCATTCCTGGATGGCGGTGACCAGCGCGGGATCGGCGCTTTCACCGATCAGCAGGCCTTTCGCTTCATAGAGCAGGACGACCGCGAGGACGCCGAGGACGAGGCCGATGACCACCGAGGCAAGCCCATCCCACAGCGGGTTGCCGGTGAGCAGGCTGAGCGCGAGGCCGAGTGCCGCGACGACGAGGCCCACAAGCGCGCCCGAGTTTTCCAGCAGGATGACGAGCGTGGCCGCATCCTTTGTTCCGCGAATTTCCTGCCAGATGGTGCCGCGGCGGGCAGCGTTGAAATCCTTGAGCGCGGCGATCGTGGACCAGCCTTCGAGCGCAAAGGCGATGCCGAGCACGGTGAAGGCGATCAGCGGGCTGGTGGCGGGCTCTGGCTCAAGCATGTGCAGCACGCCTTCATAGACCGAGACGCCCGCGCCCAGCGCGAAGACGAGGATCGCAACGATGAAGGACCAGAAATAGAGTTCACGCCCATAGCCGAAGGGGTGGGCGGCATCGGCCGGCTTTTTCGAGCGGGCGCGGCCATAGAGCAGCAGCAGCTGGTTGGTGGAATCGACGAGACTGTGGACGCCTTCGGTGAGCATGGCCGACGAGCCGGTGAAGGCGGCGGCAACGAACTTGGCCGCGGCGATGCCGACGTTGGCGCCGAGCGCGATGAGAATCGTTTTGGTGGAACCGCCGGCCATTGGTTTCGCTTGCCCCCGAATGCTGGTTTGGGGCGTAACGCATGAGAGCCGGGGTTGGCTATCGCGATCGAGGCCCAAGACGCGAGAAAGGGGCACGCCGGGTGGCACGCCCCTTTCTGCTCCGGGAAGAGACCTTAAGCGGCGAGGCGCCGTGGCGGCTGGCCCTGGCTGCTGGCTTGGCCCCGGCCGAGATCGAAGCGCTGGACCATCTGCAGCAGGTTGACCGCGGCGGCGGACAGATGCTGTGAAGCTGCGGTCGATTCCTCCACCAGTGCGGCGTTCTGCTGGGTGATGCGGTCCATTTCGCCCACCACGGTGTTGACCTGGTTGATCGCGCTGGACTGTTCGCCGGTGGATGCGGCGATGGCGCCGATCATGTCGGACAGGCGGGCGGTGTGCTGCACGATGCCCTGGAGCGCGGACTGGGTCTGGCCGATCAACTGCACGCCATCGGCCACTTCCTGTTCGCTGGTCTTGATGATGCCGGTGATTTCGGCCGCGGCATCGGCGCTGCGCTGCGCCAGCGCGCGCACTTCATTGGCGACGACGGCGAAGCCCTTGCCGGATTCGCCGGCACGGGCGGCCTCTACCCCGGCGTTGAGCGCGAGCAGGTTGGTCTGGAAGGCGATGCCTTCGATCAGCGAGACGATTTCACCCATGCGGGCGCTGGACCGGGCGATCTCCTCGATCGCGGAAACGGCGCGAATCATCATCTCGCCGCTCTGCCCCGCATCCTTGCTGGCATCGCCGGCAACGAGGCGCGCTTCGCCAGCGGTGCGGGCGGTATCGCGCACGGATTCGGTGAGCTGGCGCACGGCGGCGGCGGATTCCTCGAGCGCGGCGGCCTGGCTTTCGGTGCGGCCGGAAAGGTCGGACGCCGCGCTGGCGATTTCGCTGGCCGCGGTACGCACGTTCTGCGCGCCCTGCACCACTTCGGCGATCACGCCGGCAAGCGCCTCGACCGTCTGGTTGAAATCATGGCGCAGGCCTTCGTATTCGGGCGGGAAGGCATGTTCGATGCGGCAGTCGAGCTTGCCATCGCGGAGGTCTGCCAGGCCGGTGGCGAGACCGCCGACCATGCGCTGCTGCACTTCCAGCCGTGCTTCGGCCTCGTCACGCGAGCGGCGGGCGATGGCTTCCTTGATCGCCTGGAGCGCGCGGCCGATGCCGCCGATCTCGTCGCCATTATCGAGATAGGGCACGGTGCGATCGAGGTTTCCGGCGGCCATGTCTTCCATCGCGGCGGTCATGCCGGCGAGCGGGCGGGCGACGCGGGTGAACGTGAATGCGATGACGAGCAGCGCGATGATCCCGGACAGGCCGGCAATGATCAGCGCGGTCTTCTGTTCGGCCTTGCCGCTGGCGAGGCCGGCATTGCCCGCTTCCTTGCCCAGCTTTTCGTTGAAATCGCGGATGGCGGTGATCGATTCGGCCAGAGCCACGCCCTTGGGGTTGAGATCCGTATTGAAGGCCTGGGTCGCCGCGGCGGTTTCGGTCTGCAGGGTGAGCGCGCGGATCGGTTCGGCCCCGGCCTTCCAGTCCTTCCACGCACCGTCGATCGCATCGAGCAGCTTCTGCTCTTCCGCGTTGTAGACCAGCGGGCGATAGTCGGCGATCATCTTGTCGACCGCCTGCTCCTTGGCGGCAAGCTCGTCGTCGATGGTCATCGCCTCGGTCGGGTCGGTGGCAAGGATCTGCTTGGCCATCAGCACCCGGGCTTCGAGCGCACTGGTGCCGAGATTGGAGAGATCGGCGAGCGAAGGCACGGTGTTGTTGGCCACCATGTCGAGCTTGGACACCACGTTGGTGGCGCCGATGTAGGCTGTCAGGGATCCGCCGACCGCTACTGCCGCCAAGAGAAGATTGGCGGCGATGGAAAGCGTCTTGATCCTGACATTGGCGAGCACAGCCATGGGTTAAACCTCTGTTTTTACCGGGCGAGCCCGGGCGATCCATAGGTAACCCATTGCCAGCAGGGCGTTAATTCCACTGTACGAAGGAAATACGAGCGCTTCGCATGCAGCCGGGAAGATGGCGTTAACGCTTTTTCACAACCAGCCGATTCGGCGAAAGCGCAGGAAAAGGCCACCGCAGACGCCGAGGATCAGCATCCATACGAAGAAGTAGCCATAGTGCCACTTGAGCTCGGGGATGTAATCGAAGTTCATGCCATAGATGCCGGCGATGGCGGTGGGCACGGCAAGGATGGCGGCCCAGGCGGCAAGCTGGCGGGTCATCTCGCCCTGGCGGTGCTGTTCCAGCAGGCTGGCGGTTTCGACGATGGCGGCCAGCGTTTCCTTAAGGCCGCGCATGCGCGCCATGGCACGGCGCACATGATCGAGCACATCGCGGAACCAGATGCGGGCTGAGGGATCGATGGTGGGCAGGTCCGCCTGCGCCAGCCGTTCGACCATCTCCTCCATCGGCCCGATCACCCGTTCATAGCGGCGCAGCTGGCGGCGCAGGCGGAAGATGCGGCGGATGGTGTCCGGTTCGGGAAAGGCATCGATCGCGGATTCCTCGATCGCCTGGGCAACATCTTCCAGCGCGTCGGCAATGGGCAGGTAGCCATCGACGATGAAATCGAGCACGGCGTGGAGCACGTAGTCCGGCCCTTCGGACAGGCGCTCGGCATCGGCTTCCAGATCGCGCCGCAGATCGGTGTGCGCGCGGTTGGAGCCGAAGCGGACCGAGATGATGAAGTCCTTGCCGAGGAAGAACGCGGTCTGGCCATAGACGATCTCTTCCCCCTGCCCCAGCGCGGCGGTGCGGGCGACGACGAAGAGCTGCTTGCCATAGACATCCACCTTGGGCAGCTGGCGCGGATTGAGCGCGTCCTCCACCGCAAGCGGGTGGAGCCCGTATTGCCGGCGGATCAGGTCCATCTCTGCCGCCGAGGGTTCACACAGGCCGATCCAGTCGAACGCGTTGCCCGAGAACAGACCTCCCGGCCCGGAATGCGGTGTGCCATCGAGCACGATGGGGAGATCATGGACCTTGCCATTGGCATAGCGGCGGGCGGCGACGATGGTCATGACACGGGGTGTTAGCGGGCAAGACGCGGTCCGCGCAATCGGGCTGGCAAATTTCAACCGATCAGTTAACATGGATGTCAGCAAGAAGCATGGGAGAGAGCCGATGGGAGCCGAATCGCGCATCGAGGCGAAGGCGAGCAGCGTGCCCGACGTCGACGTGGCCATCGTGGGAGCCGGGATCAGCGGCATCGGCATGGCGGCGCACATGGCGATGCACTGTCCGGGCCGCAGCTACACGATCATCGAGCGCCGCGAGCGGATCGGCGGGACATGGGACCTGTTCCGATACCCGGGGGTGCGTTCGGACAGTGACATGCACACGCTGGGCTTCAGCTTCGAACCATGGGTGCATGAAAAGGCGATCGCGGACGGCGACTCGATTCTGGAATACCTGAACCGCATTGCCGACCAGCGCGGCATCCGCCCGCACATCCGCTTTGGCACCAAGGTGCTGGGCGCGGACTGGGACAGCGCCACGGGGATGTGGCGCCTGACCACCGCCGACGACAGCGGCAGGCGCAGCGTGACCACGGCGCGCTGGCTCTATCTGGGATCGGGCTATTACGACTATGACAGCCCCTATGAAGCGCCGATCGAGGGCAAGGAGGACTTCACGGGCGACCTGGTCCATCCGCAGTTCTGGCCGGAGGACTATGACTATACCGGCAAGCGCGTGGTGGTGATCGGATCGGGCGCGACCGCGGTGACGCTGGTGCCGAGCATGACCGCCCGGGCCTCGCACGTGACCATGCTGCAACGCACGCCCACCTGGTACATCACCCGCCCGGCCAAGGACGGCCTTGCCAACCTGCTGCGCAAGATCCTGCCCGAGCGCACGGCCTATGCCGTAACCCGGTTCAAGAACGTGTGGCTGCAGAACCTGCTGTTCAAGCGCGCGCGCAACAAGCCGGAAGGCGTGAAGACATACCTGACCAAGCGGCTGAAGAAGATCCTGGGCGACAAGTACGACGC
The DNA here is from genome assembly GCF_029436685.1 of Novosphingobium cyanobacteriorum. GTDB lineage: Bacteria > Pseudomonadota > Alphaproteobacteria > Sphingomonadales > Sphingomonadaceae > Novosphingobium > Novosphingobium cyanobacteriorum. The sequence goes on along the minus strand of NZ_JAROCY010000002.1, from coordinate 230,067 downwards.
CAAGGCCTTTACCCCGCCCTATGACCCGTGGGACCAGCGGCTGTGCCTGGTGCCCGACGACGACCTGTTCGAGGCGATCAAGGCGGGCAAGGCCAGCGTGGTGACCGACCGCATTGCGCGGATCGACGCCACGGGCGTGCAGCTGCAATCGGGCCAGCATCTGGATGCCGACGTGATCGTGACCGCCACCGGCCTGAAAATGGCGATGGCGGGCAAGATCGCGGTGAGCCTTGACGGGATGCCGGTGAACTTTGCCGAGCACTTCTATTACAAGGGCTGCATGTTCTCGAACGTGCCCAACCTTTCGGTGGTGTTCGGGTACCTGAACGCATCGTGGACCCTGCGCGCGGATATGGACGCCGAATATGTGTGCAGGGTGCTGAACACCATGCAGGCCCGGAGCGCGGACGTGGCGGTGCCTGTCCTGGCGGCGGACCACAAGCTGGTGGAAGACAACATCTATGACTTTTCCAGCGGTTACATCCAGCGCGCGATGAGCGAATTGCCAAAGAGCGCGACCGACATGCGCTGGCGGCTGAACCAGGATTACCTGGCCGACAAGGCGTGGATGGCCAGCGACCCGGTGGAGGACGGCGTGCTGAAGTTCGACCGCGCGCCCGGGGTGGAACAGCGCGAGGCGGCGGAATAGGCCCAGCCTGGCAAAGCATGCGCAAGCGCCCATGCAGGCGCTTGCGCATGCCCGGCTTTGCGCTATCGCTGCCGGCATGACCGACGAATCCCGCATCTGGACTGCCGCGCTGATCGTGGTGGGTGATGAAATCCTGTCCGGCCGGACGCAGGACAAGAACATCGCCCAGGTGGCGACCTGGCTGGGCGTGCAGGGCATCCGCCTGCGCGAAGTGCGGGTGGTGCCCGACGTGATGGAAGCGATCGTGGAGGCGGTGAACACGCTGCGCGCCCGCAACGATTACCTGTTCACCACCGGCGGGATCGGCCCGACGCATGACGACATCACGGTGGATGCGGTGGCGGCGGCACTGGGCGTGGACGTGGTGATCCACCCGGCGGCACGCGCGATCCTGGAGAACTATTACGCGACGCGAGGCGGGGTGAACGAAGCGCGCCTGCGCATGGCGCGCGTGCCCGATGGCGCCAGCCTGATCGAGAACCGCATTTCCGGGGCACCGGGCATCCACGTGGAGAACGTGTTTCTGATGGCGGGGGTGCCGCACATCACCGCGCAGATGCTCGATGCGCTGACCGGAACACTGGAAGGCGGACTGCCGCTGGTATCCACCACGATCGGCTGCTGGGTTGGCGAAAGCGAGATCGCCGACCTGCTGCGCGAGACCGAGAAGGCCTATGCCGGCGTGCAGATCGGCAGCTACCCGTTCTTCCGCGAGGGACGCGTGGGCGCAAACTTCGTGATCCGATCCACCAGCGAGAGCGAACTGGCCGAATGCGCCACGACCCTGTCCGAGGGCCTGGCCGCGCTGGGCCGCGAGCCGGTGGCGGGCGGCATCTGATCCTGCGCGCGATCGGCCGCGCCAATTGCACCCGGTTTGGAGAAAGGGTGCGGCAACGGCTTGGCGAAGGCAGATCAGCCGCTTAGGCTCCCGTCCATGTGCAGCGCGGCCGCAATTGCCGTAAACGGGGGGCGCGATTGATCAAACGGAACGGGTGGGCTTCCTGGGCTGCGCTGGCGATCGGCCTTAGCGTGATTGCGCCAGTACAGGGCGAAGCCAGAGCAGACAGCCCGCAGAAAGCCGACGGCGCACCAGGTGCGGGAACGGGAGCGGCAGCAGGGCCCGCACAGATCGCTGAAGTGCCGATTGCCCCTGCGCCCGACTGGACCCGCCCACCACCGGCAGACACCGGCACCCCTGCCCCCGAGAACGCATCAGTACGCTTCATCTATAGCGACAACCAGGCGCTTGCCGGACCGAATTCACTGGAAACCTACACCGCCATCCGGGTGCGGTTGCTGAAACCCGAAGCGCTGCAGTTTGGCAACCTGACGCTGTCATGGACACCCGGCGCGGGCGGCATGACGCTGCACTGGCTGCGCGTGATCCGCCAGGGCAAGACCATCGACCTGACACGAACCGCCAAGTTCACCGTGGTGCGCCGGGAAAGCGGGCTGGAACTGGCCATGCTTGATGGCAGGTTGACCGCGTTCTACCAGGTGCCCGACCTGCAGGTTGGCGACGAGCTGGAATGGGCGGCGACGGCGACATCGTTTGACCCGACCCTGCGCGAGCACCGTTCGGGCATCGCCCTGTTGCCGCAGGGCGGGATGCCAGGCGCATTCCGCACCCGCCTGCTCTGGCCCGAAGGCGCGAAACTGCGCTGGCAGGCCACGCCCGATGTGATGCGCCCGGCGGCAGCCAAAGTGGGCAAGCTGCAGACCGTGAGCTTTGAAATGACCGACCCGGGCGCGCCGCCCGAAGCGGCCATGGGCTCACCGGGCCGGTTCAGCCTTTCCCGCCTGATCGAATTCAGTGACTTCGCCGACTGGGCCGAGCTTTCGCGCCGGGTGCGGCCGCTTTACGATAAAGCCGCACAGCTCAAGCCGGATTCACCGGTGCGCGCCGAGGCCGCCAAGATTGCCGCATCGACGACCGACCCGATCAAGCGCACCGAAGCAGCGCTGCAACTGGTGGAAGACCGCATCCGCTATGTCTACGTCGGGATGGATGGCGGCAACATGACGCCTGCGGACGCGGACGAGACCTGGCAGCGCCGGTTCGGCGACTGCAAGGGCAAGACCGTGCTGCTGATCGCCCTGCTGCGCGAGTTGGGCATCACCGCCGATCCGCTGCTGGTCAATTCGCGCGGTGGTGACGGCATGGATCAACGCCTGCCCAACCCGGGCCTGTTCGATCACGTGGTCGCCCGCGCCAGCGTGAACGGCAGGTTGGTGCTGCTGGATGGAACGCGATTGGGTGACCGGTCACTGGCGCAATTGCCCCCAACGCCGTGGCGCTTTGGCCTGCCGTTGACGGCACAGGGGGGCAAGCTCGAAAAGCTGGCGATGCCGGTGCCGCCGTGGCCGCAGGGCATCAACGTGCTGGATATCGACGCGCGGGCCGGGCTTGCCGAACCCACGCGGGTGACTGCACGGCGCATCCTGCGGGGCGACGACGCCATCCAGCTGGCCACCTGGCTCTCGTCCGTGCCGGCGGACCAGGCCCAGCGCGCGATCAAGGATTACTGGCATGGCGAGGAGCCATGGGTGGATGCCGAGCAGGCCAGCTGGAAGATGGACCAGGCGGCGGGGGTGCTGACGCTGACGCTGACCGGCGAGGGCGACCTGACCATCGCCGATCCGGATTACCCCGCCACCGCCGTGGGGGGACGGATACCGTCATCGGCGCTTTCCACGCCTGCGCGACTGCGCAGGCCCAAATCGCAGGACCAGACCCTGCCGTGGGTGACGGGCTATCCTTCGTTCCAGTGCTGGGCCACCACACTGCGCCTGCCCCCCGGCGGCGCAAGCGCCTATTGGTCGCTGTTCGGCGAAGGATACAGCCGGGTGATTGGCGGGGCCGAATTGATGCGGCGCGCGGGCCTGACCGGCGACATTGCCCGGTCCGTAATCAGCAGGCGATTCCTGACGCCGGAGATCAGCGCCGCCGATGCCATCGCCTCGAACGCGCAAGTGGCCGATTTCGACGCTTACCCCCTCGCCGTGCGGCGGCAGGCGCTGTTCAAGGGTGCGGCCCGCTGGCCCGACAAGCCCCTGCCCTTTACCGACGCCACGGATTGGACCGCGCCGGACAATCCCTGCATGGCCCCGCCGGTCTCGACCAGCGCGGGCAAGGCCGCTGCGCCACCTGCACCGGTTGTCTATGCCCCTCCGCCTGCACCGCCGCCACGCCCTGCCACTGCCAAGCCGGGATCGTGAAACACGCCGCCCTGGCCGGGATGGTGGCGGGGATGCTCGCAAGCGCGGGGTGCTCTCCTGCGCTCGAGCGCTTCGAGCGAACGCTGGCTGCGCGTGACAGCGCCACGCAGGCGCTGGGTGAATGGTGTTCGACGCGCAAAATCGCCGAGCCGCCCGTCATCCGGGCGCTGGCGGACAGGCAGGCAGGGGAACCCGCCAGTGCGGCCGTGCGGAGCGCGTTGGGCGTGGGTGCCGATGAGCCAATCGCCTTTCGCCATGTGCGGCTGACCTGCGGCGACACGGTGCTTTCGGATGCGAAGAACTGGTACGTGCCCGGCCGCCTGACCACGGCGATGAACGCCACACTGGAAACGAGCGACACGCCGTTCGGCAAGGTGGTGGCGCCGCTGGGCTTCCATCGCGAGCGGCTGGAGCAGCGGCGCGGGCGGGCGGCGGAGTGCCCGGCGGGCACCGTGCTGTCGCACAGGGCCGTGCTGAAGCTGGCCGACGGGCGCGCGATCAGCCTGGTGGTGGAATGCTATACGCAGGCGAACCTGCGCGGGTAGGCGAGCCCCTTCAGCGCCTGCGACGGCGCTTGGACTTCGCCGGGGGCGCGGGTGGCGGGGCAGTCCATTCCAGCGCGGCTTCGGCATAGTGCTCCAGTTCGCGCCAGTGACGGTCCCAGCCGGGGCCGCGCTTTTCGGGCGGGATCTGCGCTTCGACCTGCAGGCGCGCCGCCGTCACCGGGTTTACCGGGACAGGGCTTTCCTCGGTGACCAAGTCTTCTGGATGGGCTTCGTCGGTCATCGGGTCCTCGGCACGTGGCCCTGCGCTTTGCCCACCCCCGGCCCCTCTCGCAAGCGGGAGGGGAGACTTATCGACGCTTTGGCTTCAACGCAAAAAGGCCGGGAAGGCGTGAACCCTCCCGGCCTTTTTGATTTGCCTTCAGGCTGGATCAGCCGCCGTGGACCTGCGCCACGTCGATCTTGATGCCGGGGCCCATCGACGAGGACAGGCCGACCTTGCGGACGTACTTGCCCTTGGCGCCAGCCGGCTTCGCCTTGACGATGGCGTCGACGAAGGCGTCGAAGTTGGCGCGCAGCGCTTCGTTCGAGAACGAGAGCTTGCCGATGCCGCCGTGGATGATGCCGGCCTTTTCAACGCGGAATTCGATCTGGCCGCTCTTGGCGGCCTTGACCGCATCGGCCACGTTCGGGGTGACGGTGCCCAGCTTCGGGTTCGGCATCAGGCCCTTGGGACCCAGCACCTTGCCCAGACGGCCGACGATGCCCATCATGTCCGGCGTGGCGATCACGCGGCCATAATCGAGGTTGCCGGCCTGCATGTCTTCCAGCAGGTCTTCCGCACCGACCTTGTCGGCACCGGCGGCGAGAGCGGCCTCAGCCTTGTCGCCACGGGCGAACACGGCGACCTTCACGTCCTTGCCCGTGCCCGAAGGCAGGGTGACCATGCCACGGACCATCTGGTCGGCGTGGCGCGGATCGACGCCCAGGTTCAGCGCGACTTCGAGGGTCTGGTCGAACTTGGCCGACTGCAGGTCCTTCAGCAGCTGGATGGCTTCATCGACGCCATAGAGCTTCTGGTTGTCGCCCAGCTTCTCGGTGAGAGCCTTCTTCTTCTTGGTCAGGTTTGCCATCGGTTCAGCCCTCCACAACCTGCAGGCCCATCGAACGGGCAGAGCCTTCGATGATCTTGGCGGCCTGTTCGATGCTGTTCGCGTTCAGGTCCTTCATCTTGGCCTGGGCGATCTCTTCAAGCTGCGAGCGCTTGATGGTGCCGGCCGACGCCTTGCCGGGGGTCTTCGAGCCCGACTTGATGCCCACGGCCTTCTTGATGAAGAAGGTGGCGGGCGGCGTCTTGGTGACGAAGGTGAACGAACGGTCGGCATAGACCGTGATCACGGTGGGGAGCGGCGTGCCCTTTTCAATTTCCTGCGTGGCAGCGTTGAACTGCTTGCAGAATTCCATGATGTTGACGCCGCGCTGACCCAGCGCCGGGCCGATCGGCGGCGCGGGCTTGGCTTCGCCTGCAGAAACCTGCAGCTTGATATAGCCTTCGATCTTCTTGGCCACGGATGGCCTCCTTTCTTCCTGTTGGGGGATGGCCCCCCGCAGAGTGAGCGGTCAGGCAAAGATACGCCCACGAGGGGCGAATCCTCTTCCGCACGGAATCGCGAGCGGGACGAATCCCGTTCGTGAAGGGCGCGCCGATAGCGGGTGCGGGGCGCAAAGGCAAGCATGGGACCCGCAATGGGCCCCGCTGCCCCTTACTTGACCAGTTCGACCTCTTCGAACGCCAGTTCGACCGGCGTGGCGCGGCCGAAGATCGAGACGGCAACCTTCACGCGCTGCTTTTCGAAGTCCAGCTCTTCCACGGTGCCGTTGAACGATGCGAACGGGCCGGCGTTGACCTTGACCGAATCGCCGATCTCGTAATCCACCGCCACGTGCTTGCGCGGCTCGGCAGCGGCCTGTTCGCGCGCGCCGAAATAGCGCGCGGCTTCCTTTTCGGAAATCGGCTGCGGCTTGCCATTGTGGCCGAGGAAGCCAGTGACCTTGGGCGTGTTCTTGACGAGGTGGTAGATGTCGTCGTTCATCGCCAGCTTGGCCAGCACGTAGCCCGGCATGAACTTGCGCTCGACGGCGACCTTCTTGCCGCGCTTCACCTCGGTGACGGTCTCGGTCGGCACCTCGACAGCTTCGACCAGCTGCGACAGACCCATGCGCTCCGCTTCGGAGATGATGGATTCGCGCACCTTGTTCTCAAAGCCGGAATAGGCGTGGATGATGTACCAGCGGGCCATGATCGTTCCTTGAATCTGAAAAAGGTCAGGCGAGCTTCAGCAGCCACTGCACGACAAAACCGAACACGGTGTCGATGCCGAGGAAGAAGACCGAGAGCAGCAGCATCATCACCGCCACGAAGATGGCCGTGGTGGTGGTTTCCTGCCGGGTGGGCCACACCACCTTGCGCGCTTCGGCGCGGACCTGGTTGATGAATTCGCCGGGGGTGACCTTGGCCATCGCTCGTTCGCCTCAAGAATTGCGTCGCTTCCGCCTAGGGGACATCGCCGCCCCGGAGCAGGTCCGGGAGGGGCTGGCGATTTTTCCATGTGCGGAAGTTGCACGCATTTAGGCGAAGGGGCCGCCGATGGCAAGGGGATGGCGCTGCGATGGGCGGCTCCGCCCGTCCAGCGCTCCGTTCGCCGCATGGCGGGGGAACTGCACCAAGGGGCAAGGATTGGTCAGCGCAACAAGGGGATGGGGCAAGAACAAGCCAAGGAGAATACCTGTGAAGCATCTGATCATTCCCGCCGCCGCCCTGCTGATGGCCGGCGCCGCGCAGGCCCGCCCGATTGATGGACCGGTGGAAGCGCAGGTTGCGGGCAGCACCAGCGCGGGTGCATCGGCCCAGACCGCGACTCCGCCAGCCGGCGCTGACGTGAACGGAACCGCCAGCACCGGCACGACGACCACGACAACGCCCCCCGCAGCCGATTCGACCGCCAAGGGCAGCGCCACCGCCACCGAACATTCCAATGCCCATGCCAAGCTGAAGGGGCATGACCGCGCGGCCAAGGCTGGCGGCGATCTGGGCGCATCGGGCGAGGCCACGGGCCGCACCGCGACCGACCCGATGGGCGGCGCCGCCGGAGGCGCTTCCGGCACGGTCGGTTCCACCGTTTCGGGCGCGACCGCTGGCGTTGCGGGCGGGGCGACCGGGGCGGTTACCGGCGGCCTCTGACCTTTTACGACATCACCGGAAGGGGCGGGCAGCGATGCCTGCCCCTTTTCTGCGGCTGAAGTTCTGCCCGATTCAGCGGCGAACGAATTCAAACGCAAGAAAACCGCCGAGCCATTCACGGCGGGTGAGGCGGAAGGCGGGTGCTGCCCAACGCATCAGGTCACGCTCGTCGATCCGGCAATGATCATCCTGCAGGGGCCAAGGGTTGCGCGAAAGCTTTTCCCGGATGACGGGCGGCAAGGCGCCGAGCCCGCCATGGTCCTTGCGCGGCAGGCCAAGGCGGTAACCCGTTCGTCGCAGGGCGGCCAAAATGCAATCACCCCAAGTCGGCTCCATGTCTTCCAGCACCAGCAGGACCTTGCCAGCAGGCCTTACCACGCGCGCCAGTTCGGCGACGCAACGGGCCGGATCTCCCGCATGGTTCAGGCTCCAGAACGCCAGCCCGGCATCGAACTCGGCCGTGGCGAACGGCAGCGCCTCGCCCGTGCCCTGGACGAACTCGGCCGAGCGGCCTGCGGCAAAGCTTGCCGAAAACTGCTTCCACGCCGGATCCTGCCAGACGGCTGCCGGATCGACCACCACATGCGTGCAGGACGGCGGCAGATAGCGCCCGGCGACCCCTGCTCCGCCGCCAACATCGATCACCCGCCCATGCAGACCGGACAGAAACGCCCGGTGCGGGGCATAATCATTGTGGAGAAAGGCCTCGGCCGTGCCCGATGCCAGCAGATCGCGGTACCATTGCTCCATGTGGTCGAGCCGTTCGGCCCAATCGCCCGCCGCGTCCATCGTCACCCCATGCCAGCCCGCGCCATGATGGGCGCGCCCGCCCCAGGGGTCAAATCAATCCGGGAGAAAATGGCAGGAGTGGAGGGACTCGAACCCACGGCCCTCGGTTTTGGAGACCGATGCTCTACCAACTGAGCTACACTCCTGCAGCAGCCGGCGTTACCGCCTTGGACCGCAGCCGGCATCGCTGCCAGAGGAAGGGCCCTTAGTGGGTTGACGCGGAGGATGCAACCGACCGAAACTGCATTTTGCAAATCATGGCCCGCGAAGACCCCCAGACCATCCCGCCAGACCTGCTTTTGCGGGCCTATCGCGCCGGGATTTTTCCCATGGCGGACAGCCGTGACGACCCGGAAGTGTATTGGGTGGAGCCGCGGATGCGCGCGATCCTGCCGCTGGACGGCTTCCACCTTTCCAAATCGCTGGCGCGCACGCTGCGCCGGGGGCGCTTCCACGTGACGTGCAATACCGCCTTCGATGCGGTGATCGATTCGTGCGCCGCGCCGCGTCCGGGGGCCGAGGAAAGCTGGATCAGCGCGCGAATCCGCGAATCCTATCGGGCGCTGCATCGCGATGGGCACGCCCATTCGATCGAGACGTGGGCCAGTGACGAGAACGGTCGCCTGCGGCTGGTCGGCGGGCTCTATGGCGTGGGGTTCGACCGGGTGTTCTGCGGCGAATCGATGTTCAGCCGGGAAAACGACGCGTCCAAGGTGGCGCTGGCCTGGCTGGTGGCGGCGATGCGCCGTGGCGGGGCGGAGCTGCTGGATTGCCAGTTCACCACACCGCACCTCGCCTCGATGGGCGCGGTGGAAATCCCGCAGGCGCAATACCTGCGGCTGCTGGACCGCGCGACCGATTCGCGGCGGCCCTACTGGGGCGGGGATTCTCCGGCCGGGGCCGGTTCTTCCGCAGGGGCCGCGGCTGCCGGGGCCGGGGCAGGCGACGGCTTGCCCGCCGGCTTTGCCGCGCTGCTGGCCGATGCGGAGGAAGCCGGGCTGTCTTCCTCGCCCGGGAACTTCATCGCGCAGTCTTTGACCCACACGTCATAGACCGGGTGCTGCACCACGTTGAGCGACGGCGAATTGCGGAACAGCCAGCCCGAGAACACCTTGTGCCAGGCCAGCTTTTCCTGAGTGGAGGCGCGTTCTTCCACGAACAGCTGCACGAAGGCGCCGGTTTCGGGCGGATCTTCCCACGGCGCGGTCTTTTCGCACGTGGCCAGCTTCACGATGGCGTTGCCGATCCGGCGCGATTCGCCGGTCTTCAGCACGATGTCCTGCGTGATGTTGTTGCGCTTGTTGAGGAAGCCCAGTGTGGCGACGCGGTCTTTCACCGGGGTGCCGTAATCGCTTTCGATCACGCCGCTGGCCATGGCGACGGGGCCGTCGCTGGCCGTCGCTTCAGGCGGCGGAGGCGCTTCGGCATCGCGCTTGCATCCCGCCAGCGCCGCGGTGGCGGCCAGCAGCAGCAGCGCCCGCGATGCGGTGCGGGGCATCAGGCCTCGGGCGACCAGGCTTCGTAGTCGCCGGTGGCGGCGGCGCGCTTGCCCCCGCGCTCCAGCGCGCCCTGCGGACGATAGGCGGCCGAGGTGCCGGTGGCGTTGGGGGTGTAGTCCACTTCCCAGATGCGCGGCGGCGGCAGGTTGCTTTCCGGCGTGCCATCAAAATTGCCATGCAGCCAGCCGTGCCATTCGGCCGGCACGCGGCTGGCATCGTTGGCGCCGTTGTAGATCACCCAGCGGCGTTCGCGCCCGGCAAAGGGATGGCCCTTGGGATAGGGTTTCTTCGCGCGGTAGTATGTGTTGCCCTGCGCATCGGTGCCGACCTGCACGCCATTGCGCGCGCTGTCGAGCATGGTGCCGAAGGTGGCGCCGTCCCACCAGGTGAAGATCTTGCCGAGGATGCTCATGGTTCGGGCGCTTAGCCGCTGAAGGGGGGAGTCGGCAAGAATTGTTGTTGGGTCACCACTCCACCTTATCCCCCGGCTTCAGCCCGATCTGCGCCGCGCGGCCCGCGTTCAGTTCCAGCACCCCCGCGGCATTGCCCGCCGAAGGGAGCGGCGTTTCATCATAAGGTACGGCATTGGCGGCCACGTTGAGCACGCGGTGGTCCGCGCCGATGAAGATGATGTCCAGCCCGATCACCGTGTTGCGCATCCAGAAGGCGGTGCGGCGCGGCGGGTCCATCGGGAAGATCATGCCTTCGTCCGCGCCCATTGCGGTGCGGAACATCAGGCCTTTTTCCTGCTCTTCAAACGTGGCGGCTACTTCCACCTTGAAGCGATGCACGCCCGAAGCCGTGGCCACACTGAGCGGGATGACCTTGAGGCCGGAAACCGGATGGACGGCAGCAGCGGCCGCCTTTGCCGGAGCCTTCGTGCCCGCATCGGCGGCAACCGGCGAGCAGGCGACGAGGCCGATGGCGCAGGCGATGGCGCCCGAACGTCTGGCAATCCTAGTCCACATCTTCATCGGCCCATTCTTCCGCTTGCGTGATGCTGCCCGCATTCACCAGTGCGCGCGCGCTGGCAAGGGGATGCCCGGCGCGCAGCATTGCCGCCACCTGCTTTTCGCGTGTGACAGGATCGAGACGGACGCTCTCGCCATGTTCGTGTGAACCATGGCCGAACGGGCCCAGCCGCCGCTTGCGCGCAAAGGCCAGCGCGGCGGCGCGGGCATCGCGCCGCGTGCCCCGCGCCTCTTCGCGCACGTTCTCGGCAATGCCTGCTGCGCCCAGCGCCTGGTCTATGCGCCGCGCGCCATAGCCGCGCCGCAGCAGCCCCTGCGCCTTCGCCTTCGCGTAGCCTGCATCGTCGACATAGCCGCGGGCCACGAAGCGGGCGACCAGCGCCGGCACATCATGCGGCGCATCCCCTTCCCACCCCCGCTCGCGCAGCTTGCGCTTCAGATAGGCGGAAAGCTTGCCCGCGCTGGTGGCGAAGCGGGCGACATAGGCGAGCGCCATCTCTTCCAGCCGGGCGGCGTCGAGCGGTTTGGGAACCCGGCGCGCGCGCCGATCTGTGGACACATCATCCATGCCGCCACATTCGTGCCACAGTCGCCGCTAAATGAGAACGTCCGCATTTCGTGCCCCCTTGCGGGCATTGAAAAATGAGTCATGAGCCGTTCAACCGCGCGCCGCGAAAGGGAACTGCGACGGTTCGCGTTTGAAAAGAAAAGCAATTCGGGGTTTCGCATGACTATTTCGGATGCCGTTCGGGAGAAGGCGGTGCTTGTGCCCACGCCAAACGACGACGCCCAGCCGCGCCGTTTCTCGGATTTCGCCACGTTCTGCGATGCGCTGGACTATGCCGCGCAGGGCGAGCGCGGCTTCAACTTTCACGATCCGCGCGGACAACTGACCCGCGTCTATCCCTTTGCCGAACTGCGCGTGGATGCGCTGGCCGCCGCGCGCCGCCTGGCCGCGCATGGCGTGAAGCCGGGCGACCGTGTGGCCCTGATCGCCGAGACCGGCCCCGATTTCGCCGCGCTGTTCTGCGGCGCGATGTATGCCGGTACCTGGCCGGTGCCGCTGCCGCTGCCGACCAGCTTCGGCGGCAAGGAAAACTATATCGACCAGCTGGCGGTGCAGCTCTCCAGCTCGGACCCGGTGATGCTCGCCTATCCGGTGGAACTGGCCGAGATGTGTGGCGAAGCGGCTGCGCGGCAGGGCTGCAAGGGCCTGACCTGGGACCAGTTTGCCGAAGTCGCGCCTTCGGACGCGCCGCTGCCCGCGCCCGATCCCGAGGCGATCAGCTACCTGCAGTATTCCAGCGGCTCCACCCGCTTCCCCCATGGCGTGGCGGTGACGCACCGCGCGCTGATGGCCAACCTGGCCGGCCACGCGCACGGCATGGGCTTCGTCGATGGCGATCGCTGCGTCAGCTGGCTGCCGTGGTATCACGACATGGGGCTGGTCGGCTGCTTCCTCTCGCCCATCGCCAACCAGATGTCGGTGGATTACCTGCGGACCGAGGATTTCGCCCGCCGCCCGCTCGCCTGGCTCGATCTGATCAGCCGCAACAAGGGCGCCTCGCTCTCCTATTCGCCCACCTTCGGCTATGACATCTGCGCCCGCCGCATTTCCAGCCAGACCAACGTGGCCGAACGCTTTGACCTGTCACGCTGGCGCATCGCCGGCAACGGCGCGGACATGATCCGGCCCGATGTGATGCAGGGCTTCGTCAACGCATTCGCCGACGCCGGGTTCAAGGCCAGCGCCTTCCTGCCGAGCTATGGCCTGGCCGAGGCGACGCTGGCCGTCACCGTGATGCCGCCGGGCGAGGGCATCCGCGTGGAGCTGGTGGAGGAAGAGCGCCTTTCCGGCAGTCCCCGCGACCTTTCGCGCCCCGCGCGCTATCGCGCCATCGTCAACTGCGGCGTGCCGATCCGCGGCATGGAAGTGGCCGTGCGCGGCGAAAATGGCGAGGAACTGGCCCACCACCACATCGGCAAGGTGTGGTGCCGCGGCTCCTCGGTCATGCACTCCTACTTCCGCGATCCGGAATCGACCGCAGCCTGCATGGTCGATGGCTGGCTGGACACCGGCGACATGGGCTACGTCAACGAACAGGGCTACCTGTTCATCGTCGGCCGCGCCAAGGACATGATCATCATCAACGGCAAGAACCACTGGCCGCAGGATATCGAATGGGCGGTGGAGCAGCTGCCCGGCTTCCACCAGGGTGATATCGCCGCCTTCTCGGTAGAGACCGAAACCGGCGAGGAAACCCCCGCCGTGCTCGTCCACTGCCGCGTGTCAGACCCCGAAGAGCGCGTGAAGCTGCGCGACCAGATCCGCGACAAGGTGCGCTCGATCACCGGCATGAACTGCGTGGTCGAACTCGTGCCCCCGCGCACCCTGCCCCGCACCAGCAGCGGCAAGCTGAGCCGCGCCAAGGCGAAGAAGCTGTACCTCGCGGGCGAGATCGAGCCTTACGCGCTGGCGGCGTAAACCGGGTCAGAAGGAAATTTCCGCTCCGTCCCACGCGTAGAGCCTGCCGCTCTGCGCGGGGAAAAGCCCGTCCAGCACCGCCAGCAGCCGCCCTGCCGCATAGTCCGGCGTGAACAGCTTGCCCTCCGCCACGCCGCGCTGGAACGGGGCGGACAGGCCGGTGTCGACCGTGCCGGGGTGCAGCGCCACGGCTATCGCCTGTGGGTGGCTGCGCGACAGTTCGATCGCCAGGTTGCGCACCAGCATGTTGAGCGCGGCCTTGGCGGCGCGGTAGGCGTGCCAGCCGCCGAGGCGGTTGTCGGAAATCGAGCCGACGCGGGCGGAGAGCGCCGCGAACACCGCGCGCCGATCACGCGGCAGCAGCGGCAGGGCATGCTTGGCGATCAGCGCGGGGCCGATGGCGTTGATCGCGAAGAGTTCGGCCAGCCCCTCTGCCGTCACCGCGCGATACGATTTTTCCGGGCCGGTGCCATCGGCGCGGGTCAGACGCCCGGTGGCGACCAGCACCATGTCCAGCGGTGCGCCGATGGCAGCACAGGCGGCTGCGATGGAGGCCTCGTCGGCAAGGTCGAAGGCGAAGGGGCGCACCTTGACATGGACGGGCGCGGTGCCCGATCGCGATCCGGCGTGGACTTCCGCCACGTCGCCCCGCGCGGCCAGCGCCTGCACCAGCGCCGCGCCGATCCCGCCCGATGCCCCGAATACCGCGCAGCGCATCACCGCCGCAGCTTCCATGACTTCGGATCGGCGGCGATGCGGCCGACTTGCGCCAGAACGGCCTCATCCTGGGCGCGTATGGTCGCAACTGCGCCCGGCGTTTCGTAATAGGCGGTGATCACCAGCGGGTTGCCGCCAGGTGGAAAGGCCACTGCCACGTCGTTCACCTTGGCCGGCAGATCGTCGAACAGGGCGGTGCCGGTCTTGTCCCCCGCCTGCCAGCCCATCGGCAGGCCCGCGCGGATGCGCTTCAGCCCCGTGGCCGTCGCGCGGGTCCAGCCGAGCAGGGTTGCGCGCGCCGAGGGCGAGAGCACCGGGCCGAGCACGAAGGCCGCGGTGCAGCGGGCCATCGCCTCGGGCGTGGTGGTGTCCTGCTGCTCGCCCGGCCCTACCCGGTTGAGCGCGGTCTCATAGCGGTCCAGCCGGCTGGTGACGTCGCCCAGATCGCGCCAGAACTGCGTAAGCGCGGCCGGCCCGCCCAGCCGCCGCATTAGCAGGTTGGCGCAGAGGTTGTCGCTGGTCGCCTGCGCGCCTTCGGCCATGCCCAGCACGGTCAGGTCCGCCTTCCCCGCGTGCGCCTCTGCCACCGGGGAATTGGGCAGCAGGTCCAGCACGGAATAGGGCAGCACCTCGGCCGGATTCAGCCGACCGGCGTCAACCTCGCGCAGGACGAAGGCGGCGAGGCTCAGTTTGAAGGTGGAACAGTGGGCGAAGCGTTCACCACCGCGCCAGCCATAACCGCGCCCGGAAGCCGGCTCGAACACCCACGCGCCCAGCCGCCCGCCGGCCTTGGCCTCAAGCTTCTGCAGCGCAATCTCGCCGGCAAAGCGGCGGGGTTTCGAGGCCGCGAAGGCGGTGGTCGCGGCGGTGGCCGCCAGGGCGGAGAGGAACAGGCGGCGGTCCATCAACGGCACGCTATCGGGGGGACGGGCGATGTCAAAGCCTCACTTGCGGGCACCGACCGGCGGCACACGCTGATCGACCAACGGCTGTATTGCGTCGACAATACAGCTTGCAGCGGCGCAGGTGCATCGCCATCTTCGCCGTCAGTCCCGCAAGGCAGGAACCGACATGGCCAGCGAAGCACCCGTTACCCAAGCCGCACCCGCGATCACCCTCACCCCGCCCGATCCGGTGCCGGTGGTGGCGCCGACGCAGGCCGCCGGGCTGGTGCCGGTTGACGATGGCACCAAGGGCAAGCTGGAAGCGAAGGTCGACGCGTTTGTCGCCGATCTTGTGGCGCAGGACGCGCAGAGCCCGGAATTCGGCAAGCGGGTGGACCAGCTGACCAACATGGGCCGCAAGGAGATCGTGTCGGCGGCGGGCATGTCCAACCGCTTTCTCGACCGGCCGATCCGCGCGATGGACAAGGACAGCGGCGTGGGCGCGGACCTCGCCCAGCTGCGCCGCACAGTGGAAGAGCTTGATCCCGGCCGGCAGGGCAAGCTTTCAAGCGGGCGCAAGTTCCTGGGCATCATCCCCTTCGGCAACAGCGTGAAGCGCTATTTCGACGGCTACACATCGGCGCAGGGCCATATCAAGGCGATCCTCGACCGGCTCGCCTCGGGCAAGGACGAGCTGCTGATGGACAACGCCGCGATCGATGTTGAGCGCGGCAAGCTGTGGGAGGCGATGGGCAAGCTGGAGCAGATGATCCACATCTCCAAGGTGCTGGACCAGCGGCTTGAGGATGCGGCGGCGGACCTTGACCATACCGACCCGGCAAAGGCCAAGGCGATCCGCGAATCCGCGCTGTTCTATACCCGCCAGCGCACGCAGGACCTGCTGACGCAGATGGCGGTGTCGGTGCAGGGCTACCTCGCGCTGGACCTCGTCAAGAAGAACAACGTCGAACTGGTGAAGGGCGTGGACCGCGCCAGCACCACCACCGTGGCGGCGCTGCGCACCGCCGTGACCGTGGCGCAGGCGATGACCAACCAGCGGCTGGTGCTGCAGCAGATCACCGAGCTGAACACCACCACCGCCAACATCATCGATTCCACCGGAAAGCTGCTGCGCGAGAACACCGGCAAGATCCACGAGATGGCGGCATCGAGCACCATCCCGCTGGAAACGCTGCAGCGCGCGTTCCAGAACATCTATGACACGATGGACACCATCGACACCTTCAAGCTGAAGGCGCTGGATGCGATGAAGCAGACGGTGGACACGCTTTCGGGCGAGGTGGAGAAGTCCAAGGGCTATATCGCCCGGGCCGAAGGCGCGGCGCAGGGCAAGGTGGCCGGACCAGAGACCTCGCCGCTGCTGAGCCTGGAGGGCTGAGCGGGACGATGTTTGTGATTCCCGAAAGGTCGAGCCCCCACCCCGCTGCGACTAGCTTCGCCTTTGGCAAAGCAAATCTCGCTCCCCTCCCCGATGGGGAGGGGTTGGGGGCGGGGGTTCGACTCCCGCCTGCACAGACAACGGCAGAGGCATAGGATGGCCGGGGAAGCGCACGAGAGCGAGCGGATTCTCGCCTCTGCCCGGCAATCGCTGCAGGTGCAGCGCGCGGGTGGGCGGCGGCGTTCGATCGGGCAGCGTTCTGCCGAGATGAAGCGGCGGCATTACCTGGGCAAGCTGACCCGTGCGGCGATGGCGGTGGCGGTGATCCTGCTGGGCGGGATGGTGGCGGGTCTGATCCTGAACGGCATCGGCATCACCGGCCTGTTCGTGATGGCGCTGGCGGTGGTGGCCGCGCTGGCCTTCTTCACCACGTTCCCACGGATGAAGGTGCCCTCGCTGCCCTCGCTCAACAGTGGCGATGTGCGCACCATGGTTGGCCGCACCGAATTGTGGCTTGAGGCGCAGCGCCCTGCGCTGCCCGCGCCGGCGGTGCGGCTGGTGGACCAGATCGGCGTGCAGCTTGATGGGCTGGGGCAGCAGCTGGAAGGGATCGACCAGAGCGAGCCCGCCGTGGCCGAAGTGCGCAAGCTGGTGGGCGAGCACCTGCCCGGCATGGTCGAGAGCTGGCGCAAGATTCCCCCGCACCTGCGGCGCGAGGAGCGCGGCGGGCGCAATGCCGACGAGCAGCTGTCCGACGGCCTTGGCAAGATCAGCGCCGAGATCGACGCGATCACCCGCCAGCTGGCCGCGGGCGACCTTGATGCGCTGGCCGTGCGCGGGCGCTACCTTGACTATCGCTATGGCAACGGGCTTGACGAGCCGCCCCTGATCGAAGCCCCGAAGGACGCCTGATGCGCATTGCCATTCCCCACACCCTTGGCAAGGACGAGGTCCGCCGCCGGATCGAGACGAAGGTTGGCCGCGTGGGCGAGAAGGCCAGCGAGACGCTGGGCGCGATGGTGACGGTGGAGACCAGCTGGGTCGACGCCGATCACCTGCAGATGGACGTTTCCGCCATGGGCTTCGAGGTGCCGACCGCCTTGGCCATCGAGGACAGCCAGATCGTGTTCGACGTGGAAGTGCCCGCCATGCTGGGTTTCGCGCGCAAGATGATCGAACAGGCGATCACCGAAAAGGGCACGAAGCTGCTGGCCTGAGGCTGGGCCTGCCCACCCCGCTGCGACTATGCCTCACCACGTGAGGCAAGTCTCGCTCCCCTCCCGCATGCGGGAGGAGTTGGGGGTGGGCTGCTCGCTCACAGATCCCGCCGCTCCAGCTCCAGCAGCTCGCGCGGCAGGCGCAGCGTCTGCGCCACCAGCCGGGTTTCCAGCAGCAGGTAGACCAGCGCGATCATCAGCAGCGCGATGGCGATGAAGAAGCTGACTTCGGTCGCGATGCGGAACTCGGTCCCGGCCATTTCGCCCAGGAACAGCATGCCCACGGTCACCCCGATGAGCAGGCCCGAACAGACCAGCAGCAGCAGCGCATTACCGATCAGCTGGATGCGCCGGTCGACATAGCGGATCTCCACCACCACGGCGTCGTGCGCGGCGCCAGTGGTCTGCCTGTGCAGTTCCTGCAGGGTGCGTGACCGGTCGACTATGCGGCCGAGCCGCGTCGTGAGGATGTTCATGATGTTGCCGATGGCCACCAGCACGAACACCGGCGCCAGCGCGAGTTGGATGGTCTGCGCGATCATGGCCAATCCTTCGCGCCTGCGCGCCTGGGGCGCAAGCGGGATACGAATGCGGCGTCAGGCGGGCGGCTTCACCAGGATGCACTGCCCATCCGCCGGGAAGGTCAGCGCCGCGATGGAAGGCGCGCTGGCGCAGTCGCCGGCCTTCAGCGCCCCGCCATCCAGCAGCACTTCGCCCACCCGCGGGATCACCAGCAGCGGCCCGGCATATTCTGCCAGCAGCGCGGCATCGGGCAGCCCATCGAGCCGGTGCGCGGTGAAATAGGGCCCGCGCGCCAGTTCCACGGTGCCGGCATCGGGAATGTGCCGCCGGTCCGCCGGATCGAGCGGCGCGCCCTTTGACACCGCGATGCCCTGTTCCAGGTGCAGTTCACGCGGGCGGCCGTAGTCATAGAGGCGATAGGTGATGTCGCTGTTCTGCTGGATCTCGATCAGCGAAACCCCCGCGCCGATGGCATGGACGGTATTGGCCGCGATATAGAAGAAATCACCCGGCTTCACCGCGTGCCACACCAGCATGTCCTCGATGCTGCCATCGAGCGCGGCCTTGCGCATGGTTTCGGCGTCGACATCCCCGTGGAAGCCCACGCCCAGCGTGGCGCCCGGCTCGGCATCGATCACCAGCCAGCATTCCTCCTTGCCGCCATAGCCGGTGCGCGCCGTCTCGCCCGAAGCTTCGGCCTGCGCGTCGGACGGGTGGACCTGCACCGAGAGCTTTTCGCTGGTGAAGATGTACTTGATCAGGATCGTCGGCAGTTCCGCCGGTGGCTCGAACCAGATCTCGCCGATCCGTTCGCCCGGCGTGTCCGTGAACGGCGCAGGCAACACCGCCTTGCCCCACGGCTTTTCCACGGTGCGGATCGGCAGCTTGCCCATTACCGGCCCCCTGTCACTGATTGGCCGCGCCGGAAAGCTTGCCCACCAGCTGCGCGCCTTCGGGGGTGCAGACCAGCACTTCGTCCTTGTCCACCACCACGATCAGGTTCGATGCGCCAACCACGTTCACGCGCGGCCCATCGGTGTGGACCAGCACGTTGCGGCAATCCTTCAGCTCGGCCCGGCCCATCACCGCGTTGCCATCCTCATCGCGGTCCAGCGCATCGTGCAGCGCCTGCCAGTTGCCGATGTCGGACCAGGCCATCACCGCCGGCACCATCGCCGCGCGGCTGGTGTTTTCCATCACCGCATAGTCCACGCTTTCGCTTTCGATCAGCGCGAACGCCCCCGCATCGGGGTGGAAGCGCATGCCATCGGCCGCACCCTTGTCCACCGAAGCCTTCACCGCGTCGTGAATCGCCGGGCGATGCGCCTTCAGCTCATCGAGGAACGTGCCGGCGCGGAAGGCGAAGATGCCCCCGTTCCACGAATAGTCCCCGCTGGCCAGGAATTCGATGGCGCGTTCCAGGTTCGGCTTTTCCACGAACTGGGCCACCTTCATGCCGCCCGTGCCCTCGATCGCCTCGCCATGGCGGAGGTAGCCGAAGCCGGTTTCGGGCGCGGTCGGCGCGATGCCGAACGAGACCAGCCAGCCCTGAGAGGCGAGCGAGGCCGCCGCACGCGCCGCTGCCTGGAAGGCCGCGCAATCGCCGATGTGGTGGTCGCTGGGGCACACCAGCATCACCGCGTCTTCGGGCAGGCGCAGCGCCGCCAGCGCAATGGCCGCAGCGGTGTTCTTGCCTTCGGGCTCCACGATGATCTGCGTGTGCTCCCGGTCGGGCAGCTGCGCCTCCACGTGGTCCAGATGCGCCGCCCCGGTCACGATCACCGGATCGCCAAAGCCCTCACCCTTGTCGCAGCGCAGCACGGTGGCGGTGAACAGCGTGCTGTCCCCCACCAGGGGCAGGAACGGCTTGGGCATCGTCTTGCGCGAACGGGGCCAAAGACGGGTGCCGGAGCCACCGCACAAAACAACCGGAATGATATCGCTCATGGTATCCCGTCAGCTTCCAAGTTCGTGTCGGACCCGGCCGAAACCTAGTCCATCAGGGCCAGTATGTCCTCGATCGACGTCGTGGCGAAGCCTACCGCGGAGTCCGAGATGCCATAGGGGACGAACAGGTTGCCCCCCACTTTCATCGCACCGCACGTATAGACCACGTTCGGGACATATCCGTAACGGTCGGCATCAAGTGCGGTCAACAGCGGTTTGCTGCACCGCGCAATCACTTTGGAGGGATCGTCGCGGTCCAGCAGCGCGCATCCCAGCGCATATTTCCGCATTGCACCAACGCCATGCGTCAGCAAAAGCCATCCCGCATCGGTCAGGATGGGGCTGCCACAATTGCCGATCTGGATGAATTCCCACGGGTACTTGGGCTCCATCAGCAGCACGCCATCGTCGTCCCAGTGGTTCAGGCGGTCCGAATACATCAGGAACAGGTTCTTGCCGTCCTGCCGGCCGACCATGCAGAACCTGCCGTTCACCTTTTCAGGAAACAGCGCCATGCCCTTGTTGCGTCCGGCCACGCCCTCCACCGGTTCCAGCACGAACCGGCGGAAATCGCAGGTGCGCATCAGTTCCGACCGGATCGAGCTGCCGGAATAGGCGGTATAGGTGCCGACCCATTCATAGCGGCCATCGCACCCGGCATCGTCGCCGTGGTCGAAGCGCACCAGCCGCAGGTCTTCCAGCCCGCCACGCTGCTGTTCGGTGATCGGGAAGATCACCGAGTTGGACAGGCTGCTTTCGGCATGGCGATGCACCGTGACCCCGGCATCGGCATCGATCAGGGTCGAATCGTCGGGCACCATCGCCGTGGCAAAGGCGCTTTGCGGCCACAGCTGGAACGTGCCGTCGGGATGGGCGATGCCTTCGCGGAACACGATGGAGCTGATGTGCCCCTCGCCCACCGCGCGCAGGCTCATCACGAAGCGCACCGCACCGCCCGACATGCCCGATTGATCGGGATGCGGCACGATGCTGGGGTTCATCAGCGCCGCCGCGGCATAGGTGTATTCATGGCAGAAATAGGCGCCGATCAGCTTGCGCCGCGTATCGGTCAAACTGCTGCCGTCCAGCCCCAGCATGGTCTCCACCTCGCGATAGCGGGTCTCAAACAGCTGCTCTGTCTGCCAGTGCCGTTCCTGGAAGTCGAAAAGGACGCGGCCATATTCCTCTTCCGCTTCCGTTTCCGGAAGCGCGAGGACATCGGCCACGAGGCGCGCAGCGCGCGATCCGTGCGCGGATGGTCCCTGCCAGCCCAGGTGAAAGGGCCGCAGGACCACCCGCGACGGATCGGCGTGCAATCGTTCGTCAAGTATTCGCAAGGGCGCCCTGTTGGTCTCGGTCTGTCAGCGGGTTCGTGCGCACAACCGCTCCGGCCACCTGTCGTTCCTCGACCGCCGGCAAAATTGTGCCCGCCTCACGCGCAAGCGCCTGCATCGCATAGTGCGAAAGCTGGAACGCAAGGATCGATTCCGCTCCGCAGTTCTCGTTCGCACCCTGCGGGGTCACCCCGTCGCGGCAGCGGCCGCTGGCGATATCGCCCAGCACCACGCCACGATCATTGGCGCCCAGGAACCAGCGATAGGCCGCCTCGGCATGATCAAGCCATGCCCGGTCCCCGCTGGCGGCAAAGGCGGCTGCGGCAGCATCGATCGCGGCCCAGGCTTCCAGCGGCTGCTGGTCAAAGGGCAGCGCCTCATACCGGCGGTGGAAGGTTTCCGAACCGATCGCCCGGAACAGCCCCGTGGACGAAACCTGCTGCCCACAGATGAAGCGCATGGCGGCAAGGCCGCTGTCCAGCCAATCGTTGCGGCCCATCATCACCGCCGCCTCGATCAGCGCCTGCGGCATGCGCGGGTTGTCGTACCCCAGCATCGCCTCGAACCAGGCCCAGTCCGGGCGCCGCTCTTCCTCAAGCAGGCGATGCAGCATGTCACCGCCCCGCACCACCAGCGCACGCGCCGCGGCATGATCGGGCTCCACGCGCAGGGCCTCCATCGCGCCCAGCATGGCAAAGGCCATGGCGCGCGGATAGTGGCACTCGGCCAGCGGCTCCACCGCGATGTCGAACCACAATCGCGCCCAGCGGCGCAGGCCCGCATCGGGCGCATGGCGCATGGCGTGGCCCAGCGCCCACAGCGTGCGCCCGTTCGAATCCTCGCTGCCCACGTCCTCGCACCAGGTACGGTCAAAGGCCATGAAGTTGCGGAAGCGGCGCTCGTCGGGGTTCCATGCGTACTGGATGAACGAGGCATAGACCGTGGCCCAGCGCTGCCGTTCGGCCAGCGGCACGGCATCGGCAACGCCCATCAGCATCAGCGCGCGCACGTTGTCGTCCAGGCAATAGCCATGGCGGCGATCGGGCACGGTCAGGATCGAATGCTGCAGCATCCCGGTCGAATCGCTCATCGCCACCACCCCGGCAAAGCCAGGCGTTGCCAGCAGCGGCGGCTGGCGCGGTGCGCTGGCCACGGCGCTTTGCACCAGGTCCGCGCTGGCGGCGGCAAAGCGCGGCCAGATCGTTTCACGGCCCTTGGCATAGGCGCGGCGCTGCATTGCATCCAGCGCCTCGGGATCGTCAAGCAGGCCGACGATCGCATCGGCCAACGCCTGAGCCGAACGCGGCGGCACCAGCACGCCCACGTCTTCGGCCAGCAGCTCACGCGCGTGGACATAGGGGGTGGCGACCACCGCCTTGCCCGTCGCCACGGCATAGCTCAGCGTGCCCGATGTGGACTGCTGCAGGTTGGGATAGGGTGTGACATAGATGTCGCACTCTTCCAGGCTGTCGAGCAGTTCCTCGGTATCGAGGAAGCGATTGTCCCACTCGATGTTGGCCGAAACGCCCAGCGATGCCGCCCGCGCCATCAGGCTGTCACGATAGGCTTCGCCCTCGCGCGCCACCAGGTTCGGGTGCGTGGCCCCCACGATGCGGTAGATGGTATCGGGATGGCGCGCCACGATGGCGGGCAGGGCCTCGATCATCGTCTCCAGCCCCTTGCCCGGGCCGAGCAGGCCGAAGGTCATCAGCACGTTCTTGCCACTGTGCCCGGCGGCCGCCTTGAACATGGCGCTGCGGCCAAACGGGCGGTCTGGCGCACCATGTGCGATCACCGCCACGCGTTCTGCAGGCACGCCATACAGGCTGGCCAGCAGCCCCTGCGAATGCTGGCTCATCACCATCACCCGGCTGGCGCGGCGCAGGATATGCTGGAGGATCGCACGCTGGCGCTCGTCCGGCTCGGCCAGCACGGTGTGCAGCGTCACGATCAGCGGCGCGGCCACGCGGTCCACCAGGTCGAGCACCATCTCGCCCTCGGGCCCGCCGAAGATGCCGTATTCGTGCTGCAGCCACACCGCGTCCACGCCGTCTTCATTGATGCGGCGGGCGGCGATGCGATAATCCTCGGCCTGATCGGCGCGGATCACGCTGCGCGCCTCGGGATAGGCGTGCGATTCATTGGGGCTGTCGATCACGTGCAGGTCCACCTGCACCTCGGGGTTGTGGCAACCCAGCTGTTCGAACAGATCGGTGGTGAACGTGGCGATGCCGCACTTGCGTGGGCGGAAGCCGCCGATCAGCGCAACGCGCACCTGGCGCGCCGCTGTCGGAATCGGGCGGTGCCTGTCGGCTCCGGTTTCATTGCCGAAGAAGTCCAGCACCGCGCCGGTTCGCGCGCCGCCGGGGCTAATCCGTGCCCGGCCAAGCGGGCGATGAGGGGGTTGGATCGACATCGATGGAATTCCCGCGTTTCAAGAAGCTGTCCGTACGATGAACCAACGCGCAGCAGGTCGATTGGTTGCACCGCAGTGCAGCAATACCTAATGCACGGACAGGTATTTCGGCGCGAAAACGTCTCGTTTCAAGGCCCTGCGGCAGATAAGGGATTACTCGCATTTGCAGCATTGGGCGCAAAGAAGCGCTGCTGCCAGCCGAACACCGATTCCACCGGTTCGCCCGTCTGGTCCAAGGCGGGGCGGAAGCGGAAGCGATCGGTCGCAAGCTTGCAGGTGATGGCGTCCGCCTGTGGATCGCCACTGGGTTTGTGAACCCTGCAATCCTTCACCCGCCCGTCGGTTCCGACCGTAAGCGCCACGATCACACTGGTGCCCAGCCGGGCCTGCCGCGTCGCCTTGGGGTAATCGCGCTCGGATGTGATGTCCCCGGCGATCTTCACCGCCTTGTGCGCCACATAGCGGCCACCCGCGCCATTGCCGCTGCCACCGCTGCCGGTGCCGTTGCCGGCCGTCCCGCCGCCCGTGCCGTTGCCGGATGCGCTTGCGCCCGATTGGCTGGCGTTGCCGGTCGACGCGGCTGGCGCGGCGTTGACGCTCTTCACCGGGATGCGCGCCGGCGGGGCCACGATCTGCGTCGCCTCCGCCTTGCGCCCGGCCGCGCCTTCCGCGCCTTCAGCCTCGCGCGTGGTGGCGGTTGCGCTGGGCGTCGGAGTGGGGCTTGGCGGATCGAGCGGCACGTTTTCCGCCGTCAGGATGGCGTCCAGCCCGGTCTCGCGCAGCGCCGCCTGCACGCCGCCCAGCCCGCGCACCACCACCACCGCCAGGGCGATGTGGACCAGCACCACCAGCGCGATGGCCACCATCCGGCGGCGCGGATCAAGCGCCGGGGAATCGACGAACCGGTGCGGACTCGGCTCGGTCATGCCACTCGCCCGGTTTGCGCCATGCAGAGCCGGCCCGCAGAAAACTGGCATAAACTTGGCTGGATTAGCGCCAGATCGTGTCTCATGCGGGACAAGCTACACTCCAGGGGGCCATACATCGTGTACAGTGATGTAACGCACGAACGCCACATTGGCTAAGGTGCAAGTCCGGCGATCAGCCGGGCAAGGAAATGATATGCGAATTCTGGTCGTCGAAGACGAACCGCTTCTGGCCATGCTGCTGGAAGAGAACCTGGCCGATCTGGGCCATGAAGCCGTGGGCACAGCCGCTACGGTCGAACAGGCGCTTGCCCTGCTCGACGAAGCGCCGATCGATGCCGCGCTCCTCGATTTCTCACTGGGGCACGATGCCAATTCCGCGCCCATCGCCCGCCGCCTCGCCGAAGAAGGCACGCCGTTCTATTACCTCAGCGGGCACACCTCGCTCGAAGCGGCCGACGATGCGCCCGAAGCGCCGTTGCTGACCAAGCCGGTCTCGCTGGAAGCGCTGAAGACCGCGCTTTCCACCATGCAGCGCCGGGCCGCGGCCTAGCTCTCCAGGTAACTGTCGTCGCGCAGCAAGGTGATCAGGTGCAGGCCATGCCGCCGCGCCTGCTCCACCGCCATGGTAGAGGCTGCCGACAGCGTGGCAAGCGCCGGCATTCCGGCGATGATCGCCTTCTGCACCAGTTCGAAACTGCACCGCGCCGTCAGCAGTGCGAAGCCGGTGGATGGGTCGATCCCGGCATGGGCCAGCGCGCCGATCAGCTTGTCGAAGGCATTGTGTCGGCCCACGTCCTCGCGCGCCAACACGATCTCCCCTTCGGGCGTGCAGAACGCGGCGGCGTGAACGGCGCGCGTCTCGCGGCCCAGCGGCTGGTGTTCAGGCAGGGCGCGCAGGGCCGAAAAGACGTGAGTTGAGACGGGTTGAGAGGGGGTTGAGATCGACTGAAGCGGCTTGAGAACCTGCTGAAGGCTTTCGATCCCGCACAGACCGCAGCTCCCTTCGGCCAGCCGCAGCCGCGCCCGCTCCATCAACGGTGCCCCCGCCGCAGCCTCAAGCTGGATGCGCAGCATCCACCCGCCAGAGGGCACTTCCACCGCATCGGCCGAGAGAAACTGCTGCTTCGATGCGATCAGCTGCTCGGAAATGCAGAAGCCCAGCGCATAGTCGGTCAGGTCAATGGGCGTGGCCATCATCACGGCATAGCCTATGCCATTGATTTCCAACGCAATCGGCGTCTCGATCGCCAATGGCCGGGTGCGCTCGGCGGGCGCGCGGCCATCTTCATGGACTTCGCGGAACGGGTGCGGCTGTGCGCCTTCAACCGGCATCGGCGCCGTGCGCGTGGGGATCGGTGGCGCGCGTCTGCGGCGCAGGCTCGCGCCCTTTTTCCAATCGCGCCAAGGCCTTGGCCGCTATCGGATCGAGCCCATCGCTGCCGTGGGCAAAGATTAGTTCTTTCATCCGCGGCGTCCAGAACGCGGCGATGTGGTCTGCCACCACCGCCACCGGATCGGCATCCAGCGCCATGTTCCGCGCGATCTGGTTGGCCATGTAGACCAGCTTGTCGGTCGTCATCGCGCTCATTCGGCGGGCTCCGCCACGATCCGGCGCGATTGCGTGGCCTGCGCGGCATAGTCTTCCTGCCATTCGCTGGGGCCGTTTGACGGGGTCACCTGCACCGCCGTCACCTTGTATTCCGGGCAGTTGGTGGCCCAGTCGGAATAGTCGGTGGTCACCACATTCGCTTGCGTTTCAGGGTGATGGAACGTGGTGTAGACCACGCCGGGTGCAACCCGGTCGGTCACTTGCGCCCGCAGCGTCGTTTCACCCGAACGGCTGGCGAGGCGGACCCAATCGCCCGACTTGAGCCCCCGGTTTTCCGCGTCGGTCGGGTGGATTTCCAGCAGATCCTCGGCATGCCACGCGACGTTGGCGGTGCGCCGGGTCTGCGCGCCGACGTTGTACTGGCTGAGGATGCGCCCGGTGGTGAGCAACAGCGGGAAGCGCGGGCCGGTGCGTTCGTCGGTGGGCACATAGTCCGTCACCACGAACTTGCCCTTTCCGCGCACGAAGCCATCGATGTGCATGATCGGCGAACCATCGGGCGCCTTGTCATTCACCGGCCACTGCAGCGAGCCTTCAGCATCGAGCCGGGCATAGTTCACGCCGGAGAAGGTAGGCGTCAGCCGTGCGATTTCGTCCATGATCTCGGACGGATGGGTATAGTTCCAATCGAGTCCCATGGCCTGCGCCAGCCGCTGGGTAACCTGCCAGTCCTCGTACCCATTGAGCGGTTCCATCACCTTGCGCACCGGCTGGATGCGGCGTTCGGCATTGGTGAAGGTGCCGTTCTTTTCGAGGAAGGTCGATCCCGGCAGGAAAACATGCGCGTAGTTGGCGGTTTCGTTGAGGAACAGGTCATGCACGATCACGCATTCCATCGCGGCAAGGCCCGCGGCGACGTGCCTGGTATCCGGGTCGGACTGCAGGATGTCCTCGCCCTGGATGTAGATCGCCTTGAACGCGCCATCGACCGCGGCATCGAGCATGTTGGGAATGCGCATGCCCGGTTCCGGATCGATCTTCACGCCCCATTCCGCCTCGAACAGCGCGCGCGCCGCGCCATCGGACACGTGGCGGTAACCGGAAAGTTCGTGCGGAAACGAGCCCATGTCACACGCGCCCTGCACGTTGTTCTGCCCGCGCAAGGGGTTCACGCCCACGCCACGGCGGCCGATGTTGCCGGTGGCCATGGCAAGGTTGGCGATGGCCATCACGGTGGACGAGCCCTGCGAATGTTCGGTCACGCCGAGGCCATAGTAAATGGCTCCGTTACCGCCGGTGGCATAGAGCCGGGCAGCACCGCGAATGGCCGAGGCGTCGACGCCGATGACGGGCGAGAGAAATTCGGGACTGTTGCGCTCCTGCGAAACGAATTCGGCCCAGTGGCTGTATTCGTCCCAATCGCAGCGTTCGCGGATAAAGGCTTCGTTGGCGAGGCCTTCGGTAACGATCACGTGCGCCATCGCGGTCAGCACTGCCACGTTGGTGCCGGGGCGCAGCGGCAGGTGGAAATCGGCGGTGATGTGCGGCGAACGCACGAGATCGGTCTTGCGCGGATCGATCACGATCAGCTTCGCACCCTTGCGCAGGCGCTGCTTCATCCGGCTGCCGAACACGGGGTGCGCATCGGTGGGATTGGCGCCGATCACCAGGATGACGTCGCTGTCCTCCACGCTGTCGAAGTCCTGCGTGCCGGCCGAAGTGCCGAAGGTGGTCTTCAGGCCATAGCCGGTGGGTGAATGGCACACGCGGGCGCAGGTATCGACGTTGTTGGTGCCGAAGCCGGCACGGACCAGCTTCTGGACAAGGAACGTCTCTTCATTGGTGCAGCGGCTGGAGGTGATGCCGCCCAGCGCGTTGCGACCGTGGCGGTCGCGGATCTGGTTGAGCTTCGCCGCGGTGTAAGTCAGCGCCTCGTCCCAGCTCACTTCGCGCCAGGGCTGATCGATGCTTTCACGGATCATCGGCGAGAGGATGCGTTCCTGATGCTGGGCATAGCCCCAGGCGAAGCGGCCCTTTACGCAGGAATGGCCATGGTTGGCCTTGCCATCCTTCCACGGCACCATGCGCACGATCTGTTCCCCGCGCATTTCCGCGCGGAAGGTGCAGCCGACGCCGCAATAGGCACAGGTGGTGACCACGGCGCGCTCTGGCTTGCCGATGGCCTTCACGGTCTTTTCCTGCAGCGTGGCGGTGGGGCAGGCCTGCACGCAGGCGCCGCACGAGACGCATTCGGACGAGAGGTAATCGTCGCCGCCCAGGCCCGCCGAAACCTTTGACGCGAAGCCGCGACCGTCGATGGTCAGCGCAAAGGTGCCCTGCACTTCATCGCAAGCGCGCACGCAGCGCGAGCAGACGATGCATTTGCTGGGGTCGAAATCGAAATAGGGGTTCGAGGTGTCGGTGGCAGCGCCGAGGTGGTTGTCGCCCTCATAACCGAAGCGCACATCGCGCAGGCCGACTGCGGCGGCCTGGTCCTGCAGCTCGCAATCGTTGTTGGCGCTGCAGGTCAGGCAATCGAGCGGGTGATCGGAGATGTAGAGCTCCATCACCCCGCGACGCAGCTTTTCC
The DNA here is from genome assembly GCF_029436685.1 of Novosphingobium cyanobacteriorum. Taxonomy (GTDB): domain Bacteria; phylum Pseudomonadota; class Alphaproteobacteria; order Sphingomonadales; family Sphingomonadaceae; genus Novosphingobium; species Novosphingobium cyanobacteriorum. The sequence goes on along the minus strand of NZ_JAROCY010000002.1, from coordinate 201,208 downwards.
AGCCGTGGCGTATGGGTGTGGACCTGCATCCCTTGGGCCACCGGGGTGGTGCAGCTGGCCGGCGTGCCGCGCATTCCGTCGATCTCGACAAGGCAGAGGCGGCAAGAGCCGAACTGCTTGAGATTGTCGGTGGCGCAGAGCTTGGGGATCGAGCCGCCCGACAGCGCGGCGGCACGCATCACCGTGGTGCCTGCGGGCACGGTGACATCGCGACCGTCGATGGTGCAGGTGACGGTGCTGTCGCTGCGGACCTCAGGGGTGCCGAGGTCGATCTGGCGTTCATAGCCCATGGTGCTGCTCCTGTGCGGCCAAGAGATCCGCCGGGGTGTTGATATTGGCAGGATTGCGGGAAAGCGCCACTGGCCGCGCGCCGATGCGTGCGGCAAAGGCCTTCACCGAATGGCGATCATCGCTGGCGAGCAGGGCATCGAGCGTGGCCGAGGCCGAGGCGGGCCAGAGGCCGATGACGGGCTGGCTTTCGCAATAGGCCGGTGCGGGGCCGAGTTCGCCGAGGATTGCTTCGGACAGGCCGATGCTGTCGACCGAGCAGGTCAGCACGGCTTCGCAACCGGTGAGCGCGGCATGGTGGAGCGCGGCGGCGATCCCGCCCAAGGGGCCCATGCCGGGGCGGGGCCAATCGGCCAACGTGGGTGCGGGTGCATCATCACGGCCGACCACGACCACCGCATCGCATTGCGCCTGCAAGATTTCCACCGCGCGCGCCAGCAGGGTGCGCCCGCCGAGTTCGGCCAGCGCCTTGTCACTGCCAAAGCGGGTGGACTGGCCCCCGGCAAGGACGGCGCCGAGGATCATGGCAGACAATCCTCCCCCACTGGGGGAGGTGCCGGAGCGAAGCGCAGGCAGAGGGGGCTTTGCAAGACAGCCCCCTCCGTCAGTCCTGCGGACTGCCACCTCCCCCAAAGGGGGAGGATCTGCTGCATACCACTCACTCCGCCGCTTCCTGAGCCTGGCCGGCTGCGCCGAAATCCTGGGGCCAGTGCTTCAGCGCGGACAGAACCGGATAGGGCGTGAAGCCGCCCAGCGCGCAGAGCGAGCCGAACTTCATCGTTTCGCACAGGTCTTCGAGCAGGGTGATCTCTTCGGCCAGGCTGCGCGGGCCCTTGCGCGCGTTGTGCATCTGGGGGAGCGTTTCTACCCGGTCTGCCCCACGACCGCTGCGGGCGCGGATGCGATCAATCAGTTCCACACCGCGCGTGCTGCCGATGCGGCAGGGGGTGCACTTGCCGCAGGATTCGGCGGCGCAGAACGACATGGCGAAGCGCGCCTGCGCGCTCATGTCGGCGCTGTCGTCAAACACGGTGAGCCCGGCGTGGCCGATCAGGCCATCGGCGGCGGCGAAGGCTTCGTAATCGAAGGGCAGGTGGAAATCGGCAGGCGGATGATAGGCGCCGAGCGGCCCGCCGACCTGCACCGCGCGGACCGGACGGCCGGAGGCGGTGCCGCCCCCGATCTCGTTGACCAGCTCGCCCAGCGTGATGCCGAAGCCGACTTCGAACAGGCCGCCGTGCCGGACATTGCCGGCCAGCTGGACCGGCATGGTGCCGCGCGAACGGCCGAAGCCGACATCGGCATAGGCCTGCGCCCCGTTGGCGAGAATCCACGGCACCGCCGCCAGCGTGAGCACGTTGTTGACCACGGTGGGTTTGCCGAACAGCCCTTCCAGCGCGGGCAGCGGCGGCTTGGCGCGCACTTCGCCGCGCTTGCCCTCAAGGCTGTTGAGCAGCGAGGTCTCCTCGCCACAGACATAGGCCCCTGCGCCCACGCGCACTTCGAGCACGAATGGCTGGACCAGATGCGCGCTGGCGCGGATGGCGGCCTGCATCTTGGCAATGGCGTGCGGATATTCGCTGCGGATGTAGACATAGCCGCGCGTGGCACCGACCGCGAGCGCGGCGATGGCCATGCCTTCGATCAGCATGAAGGGATCGCCTTCCATCACCATGCGATCGGCAAAGGTGGCGCTGTCACCTTCATCGGCATTGCAGACCACGTATTTCTGCGCGGCGCCGGCCCTGGCCACGGTGGTCCACTTGATCCCGGCGGGGAAGCCCGCGCCGCCGCGCCCGCGCAGGCCGGACTGGGTGACTTCGGCAATGGTCGCCTCGGGGCCAAGCAGGCGGGCCTTTTCCAGCCCCTGCCAGCCGCCGGTGGCGGCATAGTCATCAAGGCTGAGCGGACGCGTCTTGCCGGCGCGGGCGAAGGTGAAACGCTGCTGCCGGGCGATGAAGGGGTGGTCCTCGATCCGGCCGATCGCCTTGGGCGACGTGCCCGCCAGCACGGCGGCGATATCGTCTGGTTCGAGCGGGCCGAACCCCATGCCGTCGATCTCGGCCAAGGGCTCCAGCCAGTGCATGCCCCAGCTCGACACGCGCTCCACGGTGCAGCCGGCCCTGGCGAAGGCGGCGGCGACATCGTCGGCACCACAGGCGATGGCGAGGGCGTCGTCGCTGATGCGGACGCCAAGAGTTTCTTGGGCAGTCATGCCAGTGCCTCCACCAGGGCGTTCAGCTTCGCGCTGTTCAGCCGGGCATGGGGCTTTCCATCCACCAGCGCGCTGGGGCCGACGCTGCACAGGCCGAGGCAATAGACCGTCTCGACCTTGACCCGATCCTGCGCCGGGAGCGCGGCGGCCAGCGCTTCGACCCCACGAGCCTGGCAGGCTTCGGCGCGGCACAGCTTCAGCACCGGGCGCGGATCGGCATGATCGTGGAAATCGTGATAGAAGCTGACCACGCCGTGCACTTCGGCGCGGCTGAGGTTCAGGCCCTGCGCGATCTGGCGGATCGCGTCTTCGGACACGTGGCCGAATTCCGCCTGCACATCGTGCAGGATCGGCAACAGCGGGCCTTCGCGCCCGGCGTGCGCGGCGATGATCTGGTTCAGCCTCTCCATCATGGTCCCTGCCTTGGCCTTTCGCACGCGCGCGTCAAATCGATTTGGATGAAGGTTGATAGGGTTTATCTATCACAGCAGCACTTTCCAGCAGGCGGGCGGTTGCCAGGCCGGCGCTGGCGAGTGGCCCCATGGGATCGCGGTTGACCACGACCAGCCCGATGCGGCGCGTTTCCTCCGCTTCATCGAAGGGCAGGAAGTGCGCCCATTCGAGGCCCGCCATCAGCGCGGCATAGCCATCGGGCACGACGGTGGCGAAGCCGCCCGCGCGCACCATGGCGAGCAGTGCGACATAGCTGTCCGCCACCACGCGCGGCGCGATGGCGAGCCCGCGCGCGCTGAGCCGGGCATCGAGGATGCGACGGTACTGCATGCCCTGGTGCAACAGGCACAGCGGCTGGGCGGCGGCTTCGGCCCAAGTGATGCTGGCGCGGTCGTCAAAGCCCTCGCCCCGCCGCGCCACGAACAGGTAACGTTCGGCATAGAGCGGGACGGAAAGGACGTTGGCAGGCGGTTCGTGATCGAGATAGGTCAGCCCGGCATCGCATTCGAAGGCGTGGAGCGAGCGCTCGATCTCGCGCGAGGTGGCGGAGCGGACATTGAGCGTGAGACCGGGGAATTGCTGCAGCAGCGCCTCTCCGAACAGGCCGACCAGCGGCAGCGCGGCAGGGATGGCGGCGAGGCCGAATTCGCCGCTGACCGGGGCGGCGGTGGCGGACACGGCGTGGGCCATGCCGTTCACCGCGCCAAGGATCTGCTCCGCCCAGGGCAGCATCGCTTCACCCTGTTCGGTCAGGCCGACGAAGCGGCGGTCGCGCTCCACCAGACGGCGGCCGAATTCCTGCTCCAGCGCCAGCAGCCCGGCCGAAAGCGTGGGCTGCGAAACGCCGCACTCGGCCGCCGCCTTGGCGAAGTGGCGCACCCGGGCGAGCGTGGTGAAATAGCGCAGATGGCGCAGTTGCATCGGCCTGCCGGTCCTCCTGAAAGGAAAACCCTATCAGACCGGCACGCCCGCGTCAGTAGCCGAAGCGGGATTGGTAGGCGGGGCTTTCGGCGGCGATGGCCTCGGCCAGCGCACGTTCCTGGGGCAGGAGGTCGCGATCCGCCCAGGCGCGGCGCGTGGCACTGATGCCGGAGCCATGGCGCTCGGCCTCGAAGCCGCGATTGAGACGATCGAGATGGCGGGTCACGTCGCCGCCGGCCTGCCAGCCGACGAAGTTCGCCAGCGCCTGCCGCTCGGCCGCAGAGGCGGTGAAGTCTTCATAGCGCACGGCGCGCCAAGGCGTGCCCTCGCGCTCCAGCCTGTCACACAGCGCGACCATCTCGGCCGCCTCGCGCAGGCAATAGTCATGCACCCACTGGTGGTCGAAACGGTGCAGGTTGTCCTGGATGCGGTGCTTTTCGAAGAAGCTGGCGGCAATGTCTCGCAGATCCCGCACCGTCACCACCACGCGCGGCGGGGCGAATGCTTCGAGCACACGGGCATGTTCGCTCGCCAGCACTTCCTTCAGCGCCCAACGCCGTCCCGCCAGGCGCGGTGCGAAGAGGCGGGCGAAGCGGTCCTGCCAGGTGGCGTCAGGGTGGGTCCATTCCGCATCGCTGGGCGCGAGCCCCAGCCCTTCAAGCTGAACGCGCACCATGTCGGGATTGCGCAGCGCGAACAGGAAGGGTTCGACCAGCACCACCTGCCCCGGCGGGACGGTGAGCCAGTTGGCGATCATCGTGCTGCCGCTGCGGCCCATGGCGGCGATGTGGAAATCGGGACGGGGAAGATCAGCGGGCAGCATCGACCGCACCCTGCATCCACGCCAATTCGCGCGGGATGACATGGTCATGCGCCGACTGCGCCCGCACCCGCGCCGCCGCCGCCCGGCTGCGCGCGAGGAACAGCGTCGGATCATCAACCATGCGGGCGATTTCTGACGCCAGGCCCGCCGCGTCTTCCGGCTCCACCAACCCGGCGCAGTTCCCATCGACGAATTCCGGCACGGCGAAGACCCGGGTGGTGACCGGAGCGAGGCCCGAGGCCATCGCCTCATCGCGCGAGACGCCCTGCGTATCCAGCCGCGAAGGCACGAGGAACACGCCATGCCGCGCATGTTCGCGGGCAATCTCCTCCTGCCGCAGGAAGGTGCGGCGGACGTTCACGTTGGGCAGGTGCCGGACGGGCGCGAAGGTCTCGTCAAAAAGCGGCCCATCACCGATGAAGGTGAAGCGCATCTCGGCAAAACGGGGATGTGCCTGCAGGTGCAGCACCGCCTGCACCGCAAGATCATTGGCATAGAGCCAGGAATCGTGCGGGCGGATCGACAGCACGTGCAATGCGTCTTCGGCCTGCTTATCCCGCGTGCGGAACAGGTCTGTGTCGATGGGGTTGGGCAGCACGGCCATGCGCCCTTCCCCCACGCCTGCGCCAATATCCTGCCGCATCAGCAACGCGGCATTGTGCGAAGGAAAGGCCAGCCAGAGCGCGGCAGGCCAGTCTGCCAGCGTCCCGCGCCAGAACGCGGCCCGGCGCTCAGTCAGCGCTTCCGCCACGGCGCGCTCTTCCGGATCTGTCACCAGTGAAGCCTTGACCCGTTGAATCCCCGGTATCTCAGATCCGTGCAGCCACGCGCAGATGGGCCAGCGCCCCTGCAGGGCCATGAGCGCGGGCCACTGCACATCGTCAGGCCCATGCGCCGCGATGACATCAGGCGCGAAAGCCGCAACTTCGCCCGCGAACCTTGCCGCATTGACGGTACGACACTCGATCCCGTCGAACAGGTGCGAACCTTGCACCTCGCCCAGCCGCAACACCCGCACATCGTGCCCGGCGGCGACATAGGCCTTCACCCGCCGATGGACGAACGGGTACTTATAGAGGTCACCATCGGCCGGATAAGACCGCGTGAGCAGGGCGATGCGCAATGGCCGTGCTCAGCGCACGTGCCGCCAGATCCCGCCCGACAGGCGCAGGTTCTCCGGCTTGGTGGCGAGAAATGCACGCAGGTGGCCGAGGTAGGCATCGCGCCAGCGCACGGCATAATTATCTGCGCTTTCGCCTTCTTCCGGCATCGGCAGGTGTTCCAGCACGAAGCCGAGGTGGCCATCATCCAGCCAGACCGGCGCGACGAAGGCCGAGGACGAACCCATGCGGTGCGCGGTGCGCGAGGCGAATTCGGAGTAAGTGATCTCCTGCCCTTCGAACGGGATGCGCGGTGCGGCGAGGTTGATCGCGCCATCGACCACGACGACGACCACATAGTCCTGCTTCAGCGATTGCATGAAGCTGCGCGCGACCTGGGTATCGGTCTGGTCGCTGGTGGAGATCAGGGTTTCGGCATAGGAGGTGCGCGCCACGCTGGGCGTCGAGGCGATCCAGCGCGAACGCTCCCCGATCAGTTCCAGCGCCAGCGGACCGAAATACATGGCGCCGACGTGCGCGGAGGCGAAGACGACGCCCTTGCCGGGTGCCCGCGCGCGCGCTTCGGCGCAGAATTCCTCGACCTTGTCCAGCTCGTCGGCGAAGTGGTACATCGCCTCTTCCACCTTGTCGTCGCGGCACTCCAGCCAATCGAGCAGGTAGTGATCGGCCAGGTGCCCCCACTTGGCCCGCCGATCGAATTCGGCGCGATCATGGGGATAATCGGGCGAACGCAGGCTCCACGCCCAATTCAGCCGGGCATCGGGAATGCGGACTTCGTCGATCTTGTTCCACAGCGCTTCCAACCCTGCGCCGAACTTGTCGGGCAGGTTCTGCGCCCGTTGGGCCACCCAGGCGTCGAAGATTTCCATCGCCTCATCACGGCGGCCCGCCTGAGCCAAAGCACCCGCAGCATAGCGCTGCCAGCGCCCGCCGGTGGACTGGCCCTTTTCAAGCATGGTGGCAAACTGGTCAGCAGCGGCTTCATAATCACCGACCTGCTTCAGCGCGCGCGCATAAAGCGCCCGGATCTCGCTGAGCTGCGGTTCCATTTCCACCGCCTGCTTGAGGAAAGGAATGGCCCGTTGCGTCTTGCCATTGCGCAGCAGCAGCTGCCCCAGCAGGGAAACCATGCGCAGGTTGTCGGGCTGGAATTCCACCCCGGCTTCGAGATGGGCAATCGCCCTGGCGAAGCGCTCTTCGCCCTTGCCCCCCTGGTACCACGCCTGCGCCAGATGGCTGCGCAAAGTGCTGCCGTCGAGGCCCGAGGCGATCAGTTCCTCGCCCGCCTCGATCGCCGCGTCATAGCGGCTGGTGCGGAACAGCGATTGCACAATGTTGCCGGCGAGGACGGGGTCCTTCATGCCTTCGCGCGGGATGCGTTCAGCCAGTGCGCCCGCGCCGTCATAGTCCTGCTTGCGCATTAGGGTGAGCATCATCAGGTTGGCAAGGCGCTCGGTCTCAGGCGCGGCGCTGATCGCGCGGACGATGTCGTAGGCCTCGTCAACCCTGCTCGCGGATATGCGATACTGGATGCGCTGGGCCAGCAGGGCCTCGTTAGCGGGCTCACGCGCGTGCAGTGCATCGACGGCGGCGATCGCCTCGTCCCAGCGGTGCAGCTTGCCCAACACGCGGGCACGCTGCTGCTGCTCGACATCGGCCGGGGGCAGCTTCGCAACGATCCGGTCAAGCAGGACCAGCGCCTCGTCGAAACGCTGCTCCAGAAGCAGCGGGCTGACCAGCAGCTTGCGCAGGTCGATGGATGACCCGGCGGCTTCGATCACGCCTTCGTCGATGGTTTGAACGCCTGCCTGCCCGGCACGGACCCGGGCAATGGCCACCAACAGCGGCAGGTGTGCCGGCTGTTCGTGGCAGGCGGCGATGCCTTCGTCCGCCTTCTCCAGGCCTTCGGCCCACCGACCGGCGCGGATGGCTTCGATCGCTTCGGAAAATGGCGCAGGGGCGTCTACCGCTTCAGGAGCTTCGTCGATCGGTAGGGCTTCTGCCGCCATGTCGTCACGCCTTTCCATCGCCGTCAGGCAGGGCTGACCTGCATGTATTCCTGATACCACTTCACGAACGCGGCCACGCCATCGCGGACGCTGGTGCGCGGCTTGTACCCAAGCTCCCGCTCAAGGTCGGAAACATCGGCAAAGGTATCGGGCACATCGCCCGGCTGCAGCGGCAGCAGGTTGCGCTCTGCCTTGCGGCCGATCGCTTCTTCCAGCGCCTCGATATATTCGGTCAGCTTCACCGGGTTGTTGTTGCCGATGTTGAAGATGCGATAGGGCGCATCGCTGGTGGCCGGATCGGGGTTGCGCGCATCCCATGCCGGGTTGGGCGCGGCCGGCTTGTCACAGGCGCGGATCACGCCTTCCACGATGTCGGTCACATAGGTGAAATCGCGCGTGTGGTTGCCATAGTTGAACACGTCGATGGGCTTGCCCTCGATGATGTTCCTGGCAAACAGGAACAGCGCCATGTCGGGCCGGCCCCATGGGCCATAGACGGTGAAGAAGCGCAGGCCGGTGGTGGGCAGGCGATAGAGATGGCTGTAGCTGTGCGCCATCAGCTCGTTCGCCTTCTTGGTGGCGGCGTAGAATTGCAGCGGGTGGTCAACGCCCACGTGCTCGCTGAACGGCATCGCCTTGTTCGCGCCATAGACCGAACTGGTCGAGGCATAGACCAGGTGCTCGACCCCGCCGTGGCGGCAGGCTTCGAGGATATTGGTGAAGCCGACGATGTTGCTTTCGACATAGGCGTGCGGATTTTCGATCGAATAGCGCACCCCGGCCTGCGCCGCGAGGTTGATCACCCGGCGAATGTCGTTGTCCTCAAACGTCTTTTCCACGAGGGCGCGGTCAGCCAGGTTGCCGCGCACGAACGTGTAGCTGGCGTTGGTGCGCCGCGCCGTTTCCTCAAGGATCGTCAGTCGCGCTTCCTTGACGGCCGGATCGTAGTAGTCGTTGACCACATCGATGCCGACCACGTCGTCGCCGCGTTCGAGCAGGGTCTTGGCGGTGTGAAAGCCGATAAAGCCGGCGTTGCCGGTTACGAGGATTGCCACAGTGGTCTCCGGAAGTTAGCAGTCAGTCGGGCTGGCGCCGTTACCCTACGCCGGGTCAGCGTGGCAGCACAAGCGGACGAAGTTTTCCAGCATGCGCGGAACCGCGAAGTTCGGCTCCAGGAAATCGCGCGTGGCCGGGCCGAAAATGTCCGGATCCTGCGCCCGGCCGAGCAGGGCATGGACCTTTTCGCATGCCTCATCAAGGTCGGTCTTGTCCGCGCAGTTCAGGATATGCCCGGTCACGCCTTCAATGAAGCATTCCGCCGCGCCGCCGGCGGGAGTGGAAACGACCGGAACGCCAAGGAACTGGGCCTCGATCAGCACGTTGGGCAGCCCTTCAAAGCTGGACATCAGCACAAGTACGTCCATCTTCTTCATCCAGTAGCCGACCTCGGTCGACCGCCCGACGAACAGGATCTTGTCCGCCACGCCCAGTTCGGTGGCCACCCGCACGGCATCGGCGAACAGCCGGCCATGGCCCACCAGCACGAAGCGCGCCTCGGGGTGGCGCTTGGCATAGCGCGCGGCAAAGCGCACCCATGTTATCGGCCGCTTGTCGGTATCGAAGCGGAAGACTCCGCCGATGGTCTGCGTTGCGCCCTTTGTCCGCTCCTCGAAGTCCTGCCACACTGTGTCGAGCGCTTCGGTCGGCTGGCAATCCATCTGCTGCACGCCGTTGTAAAGGATCGCGAAGCGTTCGATCGGCAGATCGAGCCAGTCGGCATAGGCCTGCGCCGCACCGCGCGAATTGCTGATGAACTCTACGCCGGGCACAGCCGCAAGCGCACGATACATCACTTCGTAATCGGGCTGGAACATGTGCCGGCGGATCACCGGCGGCAGCCCGCGGATCATCAGCTGGATGCGCGGAACACCCGCCACCAGCGCCGCCAGACCCGCAAACAGGCAGGCACCGTCCTGCCACAGCGAAACCACGTCGGGCTGCGATTCCCGGAAATGCCGGACCAGCCGACGGATGCCGAAATTGACCTTCAGCGGCAGGTAGTCGAGCAGCGCCTCAAGGTCCTCGTCCCCGATTCCATAGGACGAGATCGGCTCCGGCTTCATCAGGTTGATCTGGTGCAGTTCGACCTGCGCTGTCTGAAGGTCTGCCAGGAAGAAGTCACGCTGCTGGCCGGAATCGTGCGCGCGCACCAGGACTTCCACGGGTCGTTCGATGGGAATGCCGCCCACTTCGCCCACCGCGCGGCGCGCCAGTTCAAGCTGTGCTGCGGCGCGGGTCAGCTGGCGTTCGGCACCGCCGGGGCCGAGGCTGCCGGTCACCATGGTCAGGCGGCCCAGCCGGTCCTTTGGCAGCTCGCGCGGCACTCGGTTCGCATAGGCCCCGATGGCGTGTTTCATCGCCAGCAGGCGGCAGTCCTCGTCCAGCGGGATCGTGCGGCCCTCGCGCGCTTCCAACAGATCGCACAAATGCCACATCTTCATCACGAACTGGTGCTGGTTCGTGCCTTCGGCAAAGGTCTTGGTCGTCTGCAGCAGGCGCAGGCTCTTCATCGCCAGCCCGCGCATGTTCACGCGCCGGGCATAGTTGAAGTGAACCTTGCCGTTGCGCGGATACTTGCGCATCAGGTCTTCGAACAGCGCGTCCGAAAGCTCATGCTCCTGCGCGCGGGACAGCGCCTCGGCCCAATCAACCTTGGTGACAAGCGCGGCATCGTCGGGCAGCAGAGCAGGATCCAGCAGCGCCACGGCAGCCGGCATATTGCGGTTTTCGATCTCCTGAAGCGCCAGTGCCACGCGTTCCTCGGGCGAAAGCCCCGGCTCGGGCGCCAGCTTGAACGCCTTGCGCTCCTGCCTTTGGGCCTCCACCTCGGCGATTGACACCACATTTCCCTTCACAGGGGGCTGCGGCGCATCGACGACGACGGGCGCGAGCGAATCTTTAATCCCCCTGTAGGCCATCAGAACTTCCTTCTGCGGTATCCCCCTTGCGAAGATCGTCGCAAAGGAGACGGAACCGGCTGCAATCCATTTCCGCCTCCATCCGGCAGCCCCCTCAACAAGCGGTCCGGGTGGTTGGCAACGTGCCAGTCCAGATTTGTTACACTCACCCCGCACATGACGACAATCGGTCGAACACCTACTGGATGGGCTATACTCTGTTAACTATCGTGATGGTTTGCGATCAGATGTTTAGGATCAAAGGCTCCAGTACGAAATGTCAGGGCGCAGACTGGCCGGGCTGAGTGCCGAGCGGACATCGATAACGATACCTCCCGGGGCAACCATCGCCTGGATGGCGTCCGCGCCAAGCTGCGAATAGAACGAGTGGCTGACGGCATAGACCAGCACGTCGAGCTCGGCCATCCGGTCCAGCTCGCACAGCTCTATGCCGAATTCATGACGGGCGGCGCCAGCATCGGCCAGCGGATCGTGGACGTGCGGCACGATGCCGAACTCGGCCAGTTCGCGGTAGATGTCCTCGACCTTGGAATTGCGGATATCGGGCACGTTTTCCTTGAAGGTCAGTCCCAGGATGCCAACCCGCGCCCCGGCCAGCGACCGGCCTTGCGTGGCCATCATCTTCACCGCGCGCTGGGCAAGATAGCTGCCCATGCCGTCGTTGATCCGCCGCCCCGCCAGGATTACCTGCGGGTGATAGCCGAGTTGCTCTGCTTTGGCAGTGAGGTAGTAGGGATCGACGCCGATGCAGTGCCCGCCGACCAGGCCGGGATAGAACTTCAGGAAGTTCCACTTGGTCCCCGCCGCCTCCAGCACCTCGCTCGACCGGATGCCGACGAGATCGCAGATCTTCGAGATTTCGTTCATCAGCGCGATGTTGATGTCGCGCTGGGTGTTCTCGATCACCTTGGCCGCCTCGGCCACCTTGATCGACGACGCCTTGTGCACCCCAGCCTCGATGATCGAGCCATATAGCGCAGCCAGCCTTTCGAGCGATTCCTCGTCCTGCCCGGAGACGACCTTGACGATCTTCTCCAGCGGGTGCGCCTTGTCGCCCGGATTGATGCGCTCGGGACTGTAGCCCAGCTTGAAGCCCTCGCCGCTCTTCAGGCCGGAGGCCTTTTCAAGAGCAGGAGCGCAGACTTCCTCGGTCGCACCGGGATAGACGGTGCTTTCGAACACCACGATCGTGCCGGGGGAGATAACCCTGCCGATCACGCCACAGGCATCGACAAGGTGCGAGAAGTCCGGTCGGCGGCTATCGTCCACCGGCGTAGGGACGGTGACGATAATGATTTCGCAGCCACGCAGGTCCTCGGCATCCGACGTGACCGTCAGCGTAGAGGCGGTGAGGTCCTCGGTCGAAATCTCGTTGGTGAAGTCCACGCCCTGCCGCAGCGTTTGCACCCGCGACTGGCTGACATCGAAGCCCACGACCTCGAACTTGCGCGCGAACGCGACTGCGAGAGGCAAGCCCACATAACCCAGCCCAACAATCCCAATCTTACCGAATGCTGTCATAAAACCCGCTGTTACACCTGACCATGTCAGTTCAAATACAATTCCGGAGTGACGAAACGCACGCTGCGAACACCCCTACCTGCGCCCAAATCAGTAGATAGTGACGTAACGCCACGCAAGCCAACACCGCTGCCGGACGCCGGTTCCCTCCAGATCCGAACGGAAAGAGTGCGGCCGGAAACTCTCGCAAACGCAATCGAAATCCGCTTGGAATTCGATAAAACCGGCATCCCGTAAGACCAATCCGGAATTGCATTCGGCATTGCTGTCACCACACCATGCTGGTGAATTGCTTCGCCGTCCGTCCTCATGCGGCAAGGCTATGAACAATTCGCGATTATCGGTCGATAGGGGTTGTCCTGCATTGAACAAAGTTTGTGCAAAGCAGCGACAGAGTGCCTCGCTTGTGCGATCGCCGGAGCGAATCTTCGTTTCTCGCTCACCCCATCGAAGCCCTGCACAGACACATCGCTTGATGAAACAAAGGAATTTTTCAGCAGCCAAGTCCCGCGACTCTGGTCTATGGGGCAGTGCAACGGCTGCATCGCAAATGCAGCATCACGGGAATGGAGCAGAACAATGAACGACGTTGCCACGATGGACCGGACTGCCACCGTCCGCGGTGACACCGCCGGACTCCGCGCCGATATCCGCACCGACTGGACGCGCGAGGAGATCGCCGCGCTGTTCGACCTGCCCTTCACCGAACTGGTATTTCGCGCCGCCGAATTGCACCGCGCGCACCATCGCGCGGGCGAGGTGCAGTTGTGCACCCTGCTTTCCATCAAGACCGGCGGCTGCCCCGAGGACTGCGGCTACTGCTCGCAATCAATCAAGGCCGACAGCGGCGTGGAGGCGACCAAGCTGATGGAAGTGCAGGCCGTGCTGCAAAGCGCGGCCCAGGCCCGCGATGCCGGGTCCAAGCGTTTCTGCATGGGCGCCGCGTGGCGCAATCCCAAGGAGCGCGACATGCCCGCGATCATCGCCATGGTGAAGGGCGTGCGCGAAATGGGCATGGAAACCTGCATGACGCTGGGCATGCTCACCCCTTCGCAGGCGGCGCAGCTGGCCGAAGCCGGGCTGGATTACTACAACCACAACATCGACACCTCGCCCGAGCGATATGAGGAAGTGATCACCACGCGCACCTTCGCCGATAGGCTGCAGACGCTGGACGCCGTGCGCAACGCCGGGATCAACGTATGTTCGGGCGGCATCGTCGGCATGGGTGAAACCCGCGCCGATCGCGTCGGCTTCGTCCATGCCCTCGCCACGCTGGAACAGCATCCCGAAAGCGTGCCGGTGAACGCGCTGGTGCCGATCAAGGGCACCGTGCTGGGCAACATGCTGGCCGATACGCCGCTCGCCAAGATCGACGACATCGAATTCGTGCGCACCATCGCCGTGGCGCGCATCACCATGCCACTGTCGATGGTCCGCCTTTCCGCAGGCCGCGAAAGCATGAGCGAGGCCACGCAGGCGCTGTGCTTCATGGCCGGCGCCAACTCGATCTTCACCGGCGACAAGCTGCTGACGGCTGCCAACGCCGGCGACGATGCCGACGCCGCGATGTTTGCCCGCCTCGGCCTGAAGCCAATGGAGGGTGAAGAGCCGATGCGCGCGCAAAAGGCAGTGGGGGGCTGCAGCGGGGGCTGCGCCGCCTGATGGCCGACGCAACCACGCGCAGCGGCTCGCTGTGGTCGGCGCACACCGCCGATCTTGCCGCGCTGGGCGAAAAGGCGCGGATGCGTGCGCTTGCCCCGCGCAGGGGCGCGGATTTCGCTTCGAACGATTACCTGGCCATGTCCTCAAGCGCGCGCCTTGCAGCGGCGGTGCAGGATGCGATCGCGCGCGGCGTGCCGCTCGGCTCGGGCGGATCGCGCCTGCTGCGCGGCAACGATCCCGAGCATGAACTGCTGGAAGAGGAAGCCGCGCGCTTCTTCGGCGCCGAAAGCGCGCTGTTCTTTTCTGCCGGCTATGCCGCCAACGTGGCCCTGCTTTCCACCCTGCCGCAGCGGGGCGACCTCATCGTTTATGACGAACTCGTCCACGCTTCGATGCACGAAGGCCTGCGGCTGACCCGGGCCGCCTCGGTCAGCGCGCACCACAACGATCCGCAAAGCTTTGACGACGCCGCGCGCGAATGGCGGGCCAAGGGCAACACCGGCCGCGTGTGGCTGGCGTTCGAAACGCTCTATTCGATGGATGGAGACATGGCGCCGGTTGCCGCCATGGCGCAGGTGGCCGAACGCCACGATGCGATCATGCTGATCGACGAGGCCCATGCCACCGGCGTGTTCGGGCCACAGGGCCGGGGCCTTGCCGCCACGCTCGATGGCCGCGCCGACACCATCGTGCTGCGCACCTGCGGCAAGGCGCTGGGCTGCGAAGGCGCACTGGTGATTGCACCCCGCATCGTGCGCGATTTCCTGGTCAACCGCGGCCGCCCGTTCATCTTTTCCACCGCGCCCAGCCCGCTGGTGGCAGCGGCGGTGCGGGAATCCATCCGCATGCTGGCAGACGAGCCGCAGCGCCGCGATGACCTGCATCGCCTGGTCGATCATGCCGAACGCGTGCTTGCGCCGCTTGGTGCGCAGGCCACCGGATCGCAGATCCTGCCGCTGGTTCTGCACGAAGATGCGCGCACCATGGCCGTTGCCGCAGGGCTTCAGATCAAAGGCTTCGACGTGCGTGGCATTCGTCCGCCCACCGTGCCGCAGGGCACCAGCCGGCTGCGCATCTCCTTGACGCTCAACGCCACGGCCGCCGATGTCGATGCACTGGCCGCCACGCTTGCGGAGGTAATGGGATGACCGCTTTCGTCGTGACCGGCACCGATACGGGAATCGGCAAGACGGTGTTTTCGGCCGCGCTTACCGGCGCGCTGGACGCATTCTACTGGAAGCCGGTGCAATCGGGAATCGAGGACGGCGCTGACCGCGACGCGGTTGTCCGCCTGGCCGGCATCGCGCCGGAAAAGAGCCTGCCGGAAGCCTATTTCCTCAACACGCCCTGTTCGCCCCATCGCGCGGCCGAGATCGATGGAGTGACCATCGAACCTGCGCGCCTGGCCCTGCCGCCGCAGCGACCGCTGGTGGTGGAAGGCGCAGGTGGCGCTCTGGTGCCGATCACCCGCAGCACGACCTATGCCGATGTCTTCGCGTGGTGGGGCCTGCCCGTGATCGTCGTCGCGCGCACCGCGCTGGGCACGATCAACCACAGCCTGCTCACGTTCGAAGCGCTGCGCGCGCGGGGCGTTTCCATCCATGGCGTGGCATTCGTGGGCGATGCCAACGAAGACAGCGAGGCGACCATCGCCGCCATGGGCAACGTGCGCCGCCTTGGCCGCCTGCCGATGATGCCCTCGCTCGATGCCCGGTCTCTGGCCGCCGCGTTCAGCAGCAACTTCAACCGCGCCGACTTCGCCTGAGCTACGGGCAGGCGCGGTTCGCGCTCACCGCCGCCAATCCGCCGGGGCCAACCCGCGTGGCGATGCACGCGGCAAAGCCCTTCCAATCGCCCGATGTAAGGCGCGGACCGGCCGAAAGCGTATAGGGCGGCGCTTCGGGCTGGCCCGCGCTGTTGAAGACGAACCCGGCGTTGACCAGCACGTTGCGCTCAACGCCGATCATCGACTTGCCTTCCAGCGCACCCTTGCGCTTGCCATCCTCACGCTCGCGCGGCTCTTCCATGTCGGCCGAAACGATGGCGCGCATCTGGCGCTCGCTTTCCAGCCCGAGGAACAGGTTGTCGCGCGCCAGCAGGCGTCCGCCACCGCCGACATAGGAGCCATAGACGCCGCTGGTCTTGCCGTTGTCGCGCAGCCTGCCCTTGGCCGAAACCACGTTGCCTGAAAGATCGACGTAGCTCAGCCCGCTGATCCGCGGATGGCGTTGCGCAGTGCCGTCGAACAGGTTGCCCTGGATCGTCACCTGCACGCCGCGATCGAAGCGGAACGGCTGGGACGCCGGCGCATCGCAGACCCCGGGGTGGTTCTCGATGCACTCGTTCGATCCGATCAGCATGTCCTTGTCGTGATCGAAGAAGCGGTTGAACGCCACGGTTGCGCGGGTCGGCCCGCTGTCTTCCAGCCCTTGCGTGATATCCACCATGCCGTCGGAACAGGCGCTCATCGCATTGAAGCCCACCCACACCGCATCCGCGCCACGCGCCACGGTCACGCAATCGCCGCCTTCGCGCACGCCTGCGGCATCGCGCTGCGTCAGGTTCAGCCGCGCGATCATCACGTTGCGCGTCGGGCCCATCACTTTCAGCACGCTGAACGGCGGGGATGAGCTGATCGTCACCCCGGAACAGCCGCCGTCGATGGTCACGTTGGACGGCACGATCAGGCTCTTGGCCAGCTCGATCCGGGGGGAAGCGCCGAGCGCGGGCGAGAAGATGATCCAGCCGCCGCCTTCGGCCTCAGCCCGCGCCAACGCCGCGCGCAATGTGCCGCCATTCTGGCCACGCCCCGCAAAATCGTCGGCGCTGGTCACCTCGATCACGCGCTTGCCCAGCCCGCCGGTCACACCCGCCACCTTGGCGAAGCCCTCGATCCGCCCGAGCAGCGGCGAACCATGCGCAAGGCCGCCCTGGGTGACAAGTTCCGATGCGATCGAACAGCGGGTGTCGGCCGCAGGCGTCCACGAACCACCCTGCGTCGCGTTGGCGGTTGGCGCAACCGGGCCGATACCCGCCTTTTCATTCTTCAGGATCGCCTGCGAACCGAACACCAGCGCAGGGGCGGCAAGGAACAGCATTGTCAACTTGATCGGCAGTACCATGACCATTCACCCCAGAAATTCGGTCCCCAGAAGCGCGAACGGCCAAGTGACACGCCAAGAGCGCTGAACCAACACTGAATCCCGATCAGGCCTCGCGGTCGAGGAGCAGATCGAACACATCGCGGCCTACCTCGATCAACGCGCCACGGCGGTCCACCCGTTCTCCGGTGGGACCGACAGCGCAGAGGCGATAGATTCCATCGGGAACGCCGGTGAAGCAGAACCAGCCGTTCTGATCGGGCAACGCTTCCTGCGCCGCACCATCGACAGGGTGCAGGCGAACCACGCAATCCTTCCATCGCGCGCCCAGCGATCCCACGACCACCCAGCCCGGCGCACGCCCGACGGTGGTTCGGGATTGTGGCCGCAGCAGCGCCATATCGGCAAAGCGCACCACGGCACCCGGCGCACCCGTTGCGATCAGCCGCACGGATTGAAGCGGATGGCTGGGCAATGCGGTGCTCGCTGCATCGTGCCACACCAGGTCATGGAACGGCGCGATCTCGCGCAGGCCGGCCGGATGCGTCAGCGCACGCGACGCGGTTGGGCTCCCGTCGACAGCAAGGTCACCGAACAGGAAACGTGCGCCGTCCAGCGTCTCCAGTACCACCGCAGCCTGAACCCCGGCATCGCGCAGCAGGGAGTAGCGCAGCAACTGGGCCCCCATCAGGGCCCAGCCATGCATCGGGATGACCATCTCGGCGCGCCCAGCCGCGCCAAGGGTCAGCTCGCCCATGGGTTCATCACCATCCAGCCAGCGCCACGCCCCGCCATCCACGCACACGTCCGCCGATCGGGCGAAAGGATCGAGCCGGTGGAACACCGCGACCTCGACCCCGCAGGCGGCCACCGTCACCGAAGGCCTGCCCGTTTCATCCGGCCGGTTGCGCACGATCTGGTCCAGCACCACGCCATCCAGCCGCACTTCCGCCACTGCCGCATCGTCCACGTAGAACGTCTGGCCATAAAGCTGCGTCGGCGCTACCGGCAGCCGCCGCCCGAGGACAGGATCGTCCCAGCTGGCGATGTCGATCCGGTTGGCACCACTGCGCGTCACGTGCCGTTCGATCGACTGGCGGATCAACGCGTGGTCATAGACCATGCTCGCCGAAGCAAGCCAGATCCGCGCCCCGGCCTCGCCCTTTCCAAACACCGAGGCTGAAAGCCGTCCGATCACGCTCTCGTCGAGATAGGGTGAGGGAATGCCGTGCACGTTGGCCGGTTCCGCCGCCATCAACGCGGTCCGTGTCTCTTGCGGCACCGCGCCCAGATGGGTGTAGAGTGGCCAGTAATCGCCCGGCGCGCTTTCCGCCCCGTCCAGCGCCTGCGAAAGCCGTACAGCGAAGCTGTCCTGCCAGGTCCGGCCGGAGTTCAGATGCGGATACTGCACCGGATCGAGCGCCGGCATCGTCCGTCGTGCCTGGTAGACGGTGGCCCCGTTGCGCGCGGTCAGCGGCCCCACTACCTCGTCACGCGGCCAGCCATCACCCCTGCCGCCCGCCACCGGCACCATGAACCGCACGTCCAGATCGCGCACCACCTCAGGCAACGTGCGACCAAACGAGCCATCCACGTCCGCCTCGGTCGAAAACACCAGCCGCCCGTCAGCCGCGCGATACCTGCCGTTCAAGGCACCGGTGGTCGCCCCCGTATCCGCTTCCAGATAGCGGGCCATCTCCTGATCCTGCACCAGGGCGCGCGCGTCGCTGCGGAAATGAACGCCAGAATGCTCAGTCACCAGCGACGGGCTGATCCCGTAATCGCGCCGTAGCCGGTGCAGCCGATCGAGCACGATGTCGCTATATCCGTCGAGCAGCATGATCGAGCCCACCGCGTCTGCCGGGCACCCCTCGATCTCCACCGCCTCCAGCTCCGACAACGCGAACCGCTCGCGCTCGGGCACGGTGTAGAAGCGCTGCTCGGCATCCTGCCGCGCCACCACGACCTCGGCCGGGGCAAGCTCAAGCCGCCGCGTCCGCGCCACCAGTGTAACCCGCGCGCCGTCAAGCGCCTGCCCCTCCGCCGGGCGCAGGCACGCGGCCATCACCTGGAAATCGCGGCAGTGGTACGCGCCCCGGCGGGCATACTGCGCAGCGGGCGCGCGCAGCCGGTCCCCGTCGCGCTCGATCGCGCGCATCCACACCACGCGTGGGCCATAAGGCAGGTAGGAGTGGAAATGCTCCAGGTTGCCTGAAAGGTATTCGTTCACATTGTGGTTCAGCGTGCGCACTTGCCGGAATTCCGCCGCAGGCCGTTCGCTGCCGTCGGTGAAGCTGTCGGTGAAGAAAGCCAGGCTGTGCGCCAACACCGCGCCACTGCGCGCTTCCACCCCGTGCCAGCGCAACCAGCACGAATCGCCGAAATCCAGCCCGTATCGCCCCACGATCTGGCCAACATAGGCAGCGTAGAGCGGCTGGTTCGCGGCATCCACGTCGCTGACGATCGACATCGCACTGGCAAAGCCGAACGGCATGTCACGCACGCCGCTTTCGCGCACTTCGGCCCTGGCGTCGCTGCCCCCCGCGTCCACCACCGGTCAGCCCGCCTGCGCCAGGTCTTCGGCCCATGCCTTGGGGAATTCATCGCCGAACCGTTCAGCCATGATCTCGAACAGCGGCTTGAAGTACTGTGCCGCGCGCACCCGACGCTCCTCGCCCAACGGGTGCGGATCGCTGCGGTTCTGCGGCACGTCCACTTCGGCCGGCACATAGTCCACGCCAACGAAATCACACAGCCCGCGCACTGAGCTTTCGGTGAACAGTGTCTCGAAGAAGAAGTACCGTATCAGCTCGCGCGGCACCGACGCTTCCAGCCGGTTGATCGTCCGCATGTAATTGGTATCGGCCCAGTTCACCCGCTTGTTCGGGGAAATCTGCCGGTCGAACCGCTCGAACAGGTCATAGCTGCGATCGCGCGTCCAGGCCAGTCTTGCGCCAGACCACATCCGGTCGATCGGGTTGCGCATCACGAACAGGAAGCGCACCTGTGGATGCTTGCCAACCATCTCGGCAAAGGCCTCGGCCGGCAGGTCGCAGTATCGCGGGGTGATATCGGCCACCGCCCGCTCGCCGGTCCAGCGCTTGCGGAAATACTCGATGTATGCAGCCGGATCCTCGATCATCCGCACGCGATCGCGGATCGCGTCGACCATCTCGTTCTCGGCGCCCTTAGCCTCCATCGTCGCCAGCCGGTCCCGGTAAAGCTGGTCGAAATCCAGCGTCGGGTGCCATTCGTACCTCGCATCGAAATAGTGCAGGATGCGGATCGGCGACATCAGGATCTGCGGGTGATCCGTGAAGTACTTCGACATCCACTTGGTGCCCGTGCGCGGCGCGCCGATGCCGTACACCAAAGTGGTCGATTGAAAATCCGCTGCCAAATCGCTTACTCCAGATGGGCCCGCGTGGCTCAGGCCCCGGGTTCCATCCCGGCAAGGCGGTGACACTAACACCGCATCGCCAGGATTTTACTGCATCAGTCCGAAGCTGGCCGCCGGAAATCGAGCAGCGCCATCACCACCAACGCCAGCAGAATTCCGCCCAGCGATCCTTCCAGCAACAGCAGCCACAGGTCCGGCGTGCTTGGCACGTCCTGCGCCACCGGGCGCGAGATCACCGAGAGGTACCGACGCAAGCGCGAGGTTTCCAGATAGGCCCGCTGATAGGCCTCGCGCGCGGCGGTGAGGTTGTTCATGGCGAACGTCTCCGCCGCCTTCAGCTGGGTATAGGTGCGCAGCTGCGAGGCCTGCGAATTGACGCCGTTGGTCAGCCGTCCCCGCGCCGCGTCCAGCTGGCGCTGCAGCGCCGCCACCTGCATCTGCGCGCTTTCCAGCATCGGGTGCTGCGGATTGCCGAAAGCCCTGATCTTTTCATAGTTGATCTTGGCGGTGTTCAGCTCCTGCTCGATCTGCCCGATCATGGTCATGACCAGCGCGGTTTCGGCCTCCGGGTCCAGATTGCGGTTGGATGCGCGCCAGTTGGCCACCGCATTGGTCGCCTTGGCCGCTTCGTCCTCCGCCTTGCGCAGTTGCGCCGCGTCCACGTCCAGCATGTTCTGCACGCCCTGTGCGTCCATGCGGTTCACGAAGTCCTGCGACATCGCGACCAGGTTGGTGGCGATCTTTTCCGAAGCCTGCGGGGAAAAGGCGCTGACAACCAGCACGTTTTCCTGCTCTATCATGTTGAACTTGGTCGAAACCGCGCTGCGATAGGCCTTGTACAGCGCATCACCGCCCGCCTGCGGGTCCACATCGAGCAGCGCCGCCAGGTCCACCTTCGCCGCCAGCATCTTCATGCAGTCACGCGATTTCAGGAAGTCGTTGACTGCAAACCCATCCACAAATCCGGCGGTCGGGCCGCCACCGGTGCCGCCCAGCAGGCTTGCCGCGCCCGAAACCGCAGTCACCGCCGTGCCACGCACCGAAAAACGGGTTTCCGCGGCATAGCGGTGCGGTGCCAGCCACAGGCCCCACGCCAGCACAGCCGCCAGAGTTGAGAAGACCACGCCGATGAACACCGCGCGCCGCACCCGCTGGCGCCGCAGCGTGCGTTCCCGCACATCGCGCGCAAGAACCAGCGCGCGCGATTCTGCCCGCTCGGTCGCCGGCTCGGGTTCTGCGCCCGACACCTGCTCGGGGGTTTCGCCGCGTGCACCGTTGCCCGGCGCCGCTGCGGTCGCCTCACCGCCCTCAGAAGTCGAGTTCGGAGTATTTGCTGCTGTCTGCATTGTTCGCAAATCCAAGTTCTTCGCGCGCCTGCCGGGCCGGATAGCGCTCTATGCATTCTTCGAGGTCGGTTTCGATGATGAAGCGGCCATCGGTATAGACGAGGCCCTTGTCGCAATAGTCGAGCAGATTCTTAGGTCGGTAGGACGAGAGGATCAACGTCTTGCCCACCAGCCGGTCTTCGAACAGCACCTTCCACATGCGGGTAAAGCGGGTCTGCTCGAACGGCACGGGTGCATCGATGATGTAGATATCGAAATCGGGAACCAGCCCGAGCGCGAAGTTGAACTCCGACCGCACATAGGGCGGCCAGGAATCGACCGGCGTGTCCATCAAATCAGGGCGTGAAACCAGCAAGGACACGAAATCGCCTGCCTGGTCCGCATCAACGCCATAAAGATCGGCCACCATCGTGATCAGGTCCAGGCCACTCACCTGGCCGCGCATCACCGATGGCCGGCCCAGCGGCCACGAGATCGATCCGGTGATTGCGATCTGGCCATGCTTGGGCGGGCGGATCCCCGCCAGAAGATCGATCACCAGCCGCTTGTACTCCGGCACGGGCGAGAGCAGCGCATAGCGCCCCGGTGGCAGATGAAAATCCTGTTGGTCCAGCAGCTGCACGGTCTGTCCGAAGACGTCCGCTTCGTCAGATACGCCGAAGAAATCGATCATCCTCCGGCTCCTATGCTGGGAAGGTGCGGTGGCGCACCAGCCGCTGCCCGATGGCCGCCGTCACGCACAGCACTCCGATGCAGGTGAACAGGTATTCCGGGTTCGCGTCATCCGACACATAGCCTTCGAAATAGGACTGGCGGACAAGCTGCACGGCGTGCGTCAGCGGCGACCACAGGATGAGATCGCGGTGTTCAACTGGCAGCTGCTCTGAAACCAGGAAGGTGCCGGAAACCGCCATCATCGATCGCTGGATCACCGGCCCCAGGTTGCGGAAGAACGGCCAGATCGTGGAAATCACGCCGAAGTTCGCCCCGATCGCCAACCCGGTTATCCCGGTGATGGCAACCCAGAACGCCACGCCTATCACATCATGCGGCAACGTGAAGAAGTGCAGCAGGTACCCTCCGATGATCAGCACCGGGAATACGAAGATATAAGAGAACATGTAGATCAAACCTGCCGAAAGGCCGGTCATCACTGGCGTCAGCTGGCGGAAGTTGAGCAGTGCGCGCTTGCTGTGGAATGCGGCGCTGGTGCGGAACATCGCGTTGCGCAGCATATACCAGGTGGTGCCGCCAATCATCGCAAAGGTTGGCACGTCCATGTTCAGGATGTTGCGCGCACCCAGGAAGAAGTACCCGGCGGAAAGGATCGCGATCAGCATCGCGGGGCCGATGAACGACCACAGCAGCGCGATCCGGCTTTCAGAGCGCAGGAATGCGAACTGGAGGCGCAGCAGCGCGCGCCACGCGCTCAGGCCCGGCAGCAGCGCGTCATGGGCGGCAAAGCGGCGCGCACCGTCGATGACCGCCAGCCGGTCACGCAAGTAGAGCAGGTCGCCCTCGTCTTCCACCGGCACGGTCAGCTCATAGGCTTCACCGCCATCCATCGCCGACCGGCGGGCCAGTGTTTCGCTCCGGGCCTTGCGCTTGGCATAGCTTTCGGCAAGCGCGCCCAGCGCCTCGTCATAGCCGCTTGGCCGGTATCCATCCGCCACCGGGTCCATGCCGGCCCGGGCATCCACTTCCACCACGCGGATCAGCGTGCGCAGTTGGCGCCGCCGCAGTTCGGCATAGTCGGATTGCGGGTCGCCTGCTTCCTCGACGCCCTTTTCGATACCACGCGCGATCGCGTCGTAGATCTTGCGCCGGTCGCCCACCGATTCACGCGGCAGCAGCCGCAGGCTCTCGGTGATCAGGACAAGGATCGGCCCGGCATCTTCCTCACCGCCCCGCCCCAGCGCCTCGGCCCGCGAGGCGATGACGGCAAGGTCGGTCGGCAGGTCCGGGTGCGCCTCGCGCGAGGTCTTCTCGGCCTCCCGCCGCGCACGCCAGCGCGCAATGCGATCGTCGTTCGGGCTCATCGCACGGCTTAGGGGATCACGAGTTCGGCGCTGCGCGCGGTCGACATCACGCCGCTGAACGCGCTCAGCACCTTGTGGGTCTGCGCAAAGCCGTTGTTCGAGATCATGATCGCATCACCGTCACGCAGCGCGAAGACCGAAGCGATCGCCATCTGCGCGGGGTTGGAAAAGTCGAAGTTGTAGACTCGCGGCGTCGTCTGCACACCGCTGGCAACCTCGCTCAATCGCATGACGAAGACCGCGCGCGGATTGGCAAGGTTGTCGTTCAGCCCGCGCGCGTCCGCGACCGCGTCCAACACGCTGTAGTTGCGGCGCGCGATCTTCACGCGGCCCTGAAGCCCGGCCGCCCCCAGCACATTCACCGTGCCCGGCGCCGATCGCACGATCACCACGTCGCCACGGCGCAACTGGATATCGTCGGCCGGCTCTTCAAAGATGTCGGCCAGCCGTACGGTCGCGCTCTGAATCCCACGTCGCACGGTCACCGTCGCCAGTTCCAGGTTGGCCGGTGTCGGCGCGGCGGTGCTCAGCAAGGCGGAAAGCCTGCTTGTCCCCGGTGACAGCGGCACCATCCCGGCACGCATCACGTCGCCCTGCACCGCCACCATCTGGCTGCGATGCTCGGTCACGGCCACCAGCACGTCCGGGCTCAGTGACAGGCGGCGCAGACGGCCGACAATCGTTGCTCGCGCCTCGTTCGGGACCATTCCGGCGACCCGCACCGAACCGATATAGGGCAGCTGGATCGCACCATTGGCGTCCACAGACAGTCCCTCGATCATCGATCCGCCGTTCGGCCCTGCGGGAAACATGTTCAGGCCGTCTCTTTCGAAGATCGTCACCGAAAGCACGTCAGACGTGCCTATCGTGATCGGCCCGGCAGGGGCCGCGTCCTGCCATTCCGGGCCGAAGCTGCGTGGCATTTCCTCGCGCGTGGCCTTGGCGAGGTCGAGCGTCGGGGTCACCAGCTGGATGGCGTTCGCTTCGCCCGCCTGGCGGAATTCGCCGGCGGAAGGGCCGCTGCGCGGCAGCGCGCACGCGGCAAGCGCCAGCGCCGGCATCAAGGACAGCACAATCCGGGCAATCGGCCGGCGGCGGGGCAGCGGGCCGGCAGCCACCTGGTCAGGACTAGTATTGGCGGACAAGCTGATTCCCTCCGTAGCGGCCAGCCCGCGTTGACTAGGCCAGATGCATGACTGTTACAAGCAACCGGGCCGGAGCTTGCGCCCCGGCCGATCGCCGCTCCGGGATGCGGCCCCGCCCCGGAACAACGATTATTCGATTTTCAGTTCAATAGCTTGGTGTTTACGTCAAGCAGCAAGAACGGCTGCGTTGCGGGCCCCCTTGCCCTGCCGGTGCAGGTAGATGTGGCAGCGCTTGATGCTTTGCTGAACAGTGGCATTATCGGGCATCAGCACGTCGAGCCGCTCCCAGAAGTCCAGCGCCTTGGCATAGTCCTGCACCTTCATCGCCTCCAGCGCGGCACGCCGCAGTGCAGACGCGTCGTTCGGCTCGATCGACAGCATCATTTCCAGCACGCGCAACGCAGTTTCAGGCGTCAGACCGTCGTCCTCAAGCCGGCGCAGGTATGCGCGCAACGTCTTGCGGACGCGGCCCAGTTCCTCCTCGGCCCTTTCCCCCGCGCCGGCATACCTCTGCAGCAGGCGAGCGACCTTGATCGCTTCGGCAAAGCGCTCCTCGCCCGTCAGAAGCTTCACCTGACGCAGCCCCCTGGTGCGGGCAATGTCCATGAACCGCTGTACCCGCTTGGTCACCCACAGGCCCGGATCCTCGGTCAGCTCAGACAGGCGGCCGAACGTTTCCAGCGCGATGTGGTAATTGCCGTTCAGGCTGGCGGTCTGCGCATAGCTCGTGGCGATCTCGTGATCGTCGGGCGCATTGCGCAGCAAGCGCAGGTAGACGTCCTCGGCTTCGGCCAGGCGCTGCTGGTCCACCAGCGCAGCCGCAAAGGGCATGGCCAGCGACTTGTGCTGCAACACCAGTTCTCCCGCGTCCTCCACCAGCGCCAGGATCTTCGCCCCGTCACCGCGCGCCGCGCGCACCTGCGTCCGCAGTTCGTTCACAACCGCACGTTGCACCTTGATCGCGGTGGTGTTGCGCGGCTGCATCGATAGGCAGGCCGAAGAAAAGGTGTGTGCATCCAGGAACCGCTCTTCGGCAAGGTGCGCCACCGCCTTCTCCGCCCAGACGACCGCCAGCTGGCCCAGCGTCTTGCTCGTCTTGTCGGTCAGGTTCGGCAGCGCGCCGATCGCCGCGGCGGTGGAGACCATCGCCTCCTCCATGCCCGAAGCCACAATGTCCTCGATCAGCGAGGGCAGGTACGCCATGTCCTTGCGCGCCAGCACCAGCAGCGCACGCCCCAGCACATCCCTTTCCCGCTGCCCCAGCGCCCACTCCGCCAGAGCCTTGGCGGACGCCGCGTTTCCGGCGGCTTCGGTGAGGGTTATGAGTTCTTCGAGCCAGGGCTGGAAGTTTTCGAGGTTTGCCCGTGTGCGGTATGCGTTCAGCACGGCGAGGCCGGCGGCGTGGTTGGTGGGATCAAGGCGGAAGGCCAGCTTGCGGTAGCGGATCGCCTCGTCCAGCTCACCCAGCCCCTCGGCCGCCCGGCCTGCGGCTTCGTAGATGTGCTCGTTCTCGTATTCATCGGCCAGCATCTGCCGCGCAAGAGCCAACGCGCCCGCATTGTCGCCGGTTTCGAGCAGGGCCCGCATCAGAGACTGGCGCACTTCGGCGGTCATTTCCTCGGAATCGGAGAGGGGGCCCAGCACGGCCCGCGCACCATCATAATCACCGATTTGCTCGAGCACGCGGCCGTGCAGCAGCTTGAGCGGGACATAGTCCGGATAGGCGCGCAGCGCGGAGAAGAGTTGGCGCGTGCCGCCGAAGAAATCGTCGAATTCCATCGCGGCAGAAATCGTTTCGGTAAGGTGGGCGCTGTGGAGCGACTGGCCACCTGCGTCTGCGCCCGCATCGAGATCGAACTGCGGCAGCAGGTAGGTGCGCTGCACGTGCGAATACCAGCGGTCATAGAACGGGTTGGTGCCGTGCATCAGATCGGCGCCTTCACGTTCGAGCGCACGTTCCTGCCCGAATTCGAGCATCAGGTCGGTGGGATCAAAGCATTCCACGCCGATGTGCTGCGCCGCCTTCTTGACCCAGCGGATCACCTTGTCACGCGAGGCGATCAGATCACCATCAGCGGTGCGTGCGTTGATATGGGTGACGAACAGGACCTTGTCCTTGCCGAGCATGTCGGTGATCGTGGCCATGTCCGCCGTCACTTCGTCGGCCGTCTGCAGGCGGTAGCTCATCCGCTCCAACAGCGAACGGTCTGCTGCACTTACGAACCGGGCAATGTTGGGCTGGTTCAGATAGGCCTCTATCTCCATCCGGTCGCCACGCATGGCCAGGTTCCAGAAGGCGCGCGCGCGCTGGGGCGAAGCGAGGAAATCGGAAAAATGACGCGACAGATAGTTCGACTGAACCGCGATCCCGTCGATCGTGTACGACTTGTGCGTGCTGATCTCGACAATCGTGATGTCGGCGTTGCCCTGCGGCGGTTCAGTTGCCGGATCATAGCCCGGACGCAGCAGGATGGGCGCGACATCAGCCGGAAATTCCAATTCGCCCGCCCGGAACTGCAACTGCTGCACCGCTTCGCGGCTGGTGTGGATGAAGCCGTAGATACGTGCGAGATCGAGCTGGACGGGATAGCGGGTCGCACCGCGGCGAAGGGGCGTGTTGATGCGACAGGTGCCGACCGGAGTAATCGAAATCTTGCTCAAAAACCTTCACCTTGCTGGAGACCGGACTGGATCGGACCGACGTTTGACCGCTGCAATCTAACGTTTGGGCGTGAGTGGCAAAAGCTTAATCCGTCACGATGAATGCACGGATCATCCGAAACGCGAGAAATCGGTGATGTGGATGTTCTTCGAAACATGTGTCGCGAAGTCCGCGCGTTCAGAGAGATAGGTCCATACTTCCGGTGTAAGCTTGTCGTCGGCAAGGCTCATGTAAACCTCACCATTTTGGGTCAATACGTTGTCTCGCAGATCGTTCAGGAAGAAGTTCCACGCCTCAATTGTCCAGGGCTTGCGATCGGCATCCATGTTGAACGCGGCGAGGAACGCGGTGACGAGGCCAAAGCGCTTTTCGAACGCCGGCAGCGGCACGAACTGTTCAACCTTCAGGGGAATGCGGCGAACCTTGTAGATCTCCGCGAGCGCATCGTAGAGGTGCCCGCGCTCAAGCTGGCCGGTGGTGCGATAGGGCACATCGGAGCCGATTACCGTGTGGCCATAGAATTCCGCGACCACAGGAAAATGCGCAGGACCGGTGCCGATATCGAGGATTTCCGTTGTCGCGCGATCAGCCAGATTCAACTGCCGGGCCGATTTGAGCTTGCTTTCGAACCACAGCGTCGGATCGATGTACTTGACGATATCCGAGTTCGGCCGCAGCTTTGCGTCCGCAAGCTGTGCCTCCTGCATCTCGCCGAACCGGACCGGATCGACCCGTTCGCGCAGATAGCGATAAAAGCGCGCCTTTTCCTGATCGAAGCGGTTACGCGAGGCTTCGAACCGGGCGATGGAAGAATCGACGACATCCAAGAATTCACCGAATACGCCCGGAAGATGCTCTGCCTTGACCTTCGGCAATGGCTTGGGTTCGACACGGTAGCGGATCATAATCGGCAATTCCTGCTGGGCATCAGTCATGCCGCTATCGGGGAGGTGAGGGTGTGATGGGCAGCCATCATGTCGGTCCAGGTGCGCTGTGCCTCTGCGTGCGAGGCGACAGCCGCTGACTGAGCGGCATCGAGCGAGGGATCGGGCAACGGGCGGACGGAAACGCCATAATCAAGTTCGCGAAGGCGCCGCATCGAACCCGCGTTGCCACCGATGGCATGACCGGGAAGCGTGCGCGCGAGCACACCGGCATCGTAAGGCAGGCCAAGCCGGGAGCAGACCGCAGGCAGGAGCGAAGCAGGATCTTGCGTGAAAGCTTCGAAACTGAGGAAGACGACCGGACCTTGCGGCCGGAAATTATCGACAAACCCGCGATAGCTGCGCGCCCAGTTGTCGAGATAGCGCGAGCATTCCGCAAGGTACCATTCGGCGTCGCGGTCCTTGGCCAGCTTGTCCAGATGCGAGCACCAGGCCTGAGCTGGCGATTTGAAGACTACCAGGGCGCCCATTTCAAGCAGGGGATCCTTTTCCACCAGCTTGGGCAGGTTCTTGTCTGCCGAGACCAGCATGGAGGTGCCGAGCCGATGGGCAACCTTGCGATACCAATGCGTCTGGTCCGCCACGAGCGAACGGCGCCAATCAGGCGTGAGCACCTCGCACTTCTGGCCGCAGACCGTGCAGGGAACCCAGCGGACGCCGTCGAGCGGCGCGCTCATGATCGCATCGCAATAGCGGTTATCGTGCCGTACCTTGGTGAGCCAGTGCGATTCGCCAATGCTGCGCACCCCGGGCAACCCGCCCAACAAGCGATCGAGCAGGGTGCTGCCACAATAGGCGGTGCCGCAAATGGCGATGTGGAGGAATTCGCCTTCAAGCATGGGGGCCGGTTCGGCCAGCGCGGCAACAAGGGAATCGCGGAATGCAGGCGTTCCACCGGGCGCTGCATCGATCACGGCGGCGACGGGATTTTGGCCAGCTGCAACCAGCCGCATGAAAACCTGGAACGCCGCTTCAAAATCGCCTTCATCCGCATTGCGCAGATACAGCCAGTGATCCTGCGCCTCGGCAGTCCTCCCCTGCAGATCTAGGATGCGCGCGAGGCTGCGCCGCAGCACAAGATCATCCGGAACCTTGGCAAGAATCCGCGTAGCAAACGCTTCGGCCGTGCCAGAATCACCCCGCGCCCGCGCCTTCATCCATTCAACACGCGGTGAGACCTTAGGCGAAACTACTGACATCTAGATCAAAAAATCCCCATCGGGACGCCAGGCCCCTTACGCAATTTGTGCGTAACGCCAGAAAGCCTTACCCGTGCCATCATTGCAATTGCAATTGCGAGAATAGCAGCAATTGTTGCAAACGCGTTAAGAGGAAGGGCATCTTCAGATCGTCGGCAGCACATTGCCCAATCAGCCGGAAGCCTGCGGATGGGCGCCGATTGAACCGGGGCTGGAGGAGAACTTGCTGCAAAAGGTGCCGTCACGACATTGGCGCGCTTGGATAAGTACCAGCTCTTATTCCGCGATCATGTTCGCTCAACACAGAAAAATGGCGCGTTAAACCATTCGGTCCGGAGGGTGTTAAATCCTTCGGCAGCACTGTCCCGATCGTGATAGAACGTGAGGGACCGCTGAAAATGAAGTCGAGGGCTGCAATGGGTCCGATGTTGCTGGCGATGCTGGCGCTGCTGAACGGGTGCGGCGACGGGTCGGAAGGCGTTGCCGGTATGCCGATGGTCACGCTGGGCATGGCCAATGCCACCCTGCCACCGGCAGGCGGCGCGCCGGCGCCGGCGGCGACCACGGCGGGAATGCTGCGCAAGACCACGGCGATGTCGGGCACCGGTGCGCCGATGCTGCTGGGCGCACAGACCCATTTCAGCCAGGGATGGCCAACATCGGTGCTGCCGCTGGCCGATCAGGCGGGGGTGACGCTGCTGCGCGACAGCCTGGCCTGGTCAACCGGCGAGGCGACCAAGGGCGTCTATACCCTGAATGGCACGACTGCCCAGGCGCTGTCTCTGGCCTGCGCGCAGGGCAAGAAGCTGATCCTGACGATCGTGCCTCGCAACCCCGCCTATGACAGCGGCCTCTTCGTCTGGTCGGACGAAGGGCGCGCCGCCTATGCCGCCTATCTTTCCGCGCTGGCCGACAGGTTCGGCACCTGCCTGACGGCGGTGGAAATGGGCAACGAGATCAATGGCAACAAGGTGCTGGCCTATCCGGCGGGGACCAATGCCGCGGCGACCTATGTCAAGATGGCGCAGGTGGTGAAGGCCAAGGTGGGCGGCCGGTTTACGGTGCTGGCAGGGTCCACCAACCAGGTGGGCACCGGCTTCCTCACCCCGTTCTTCGCGGCCGGGCTGCTGCAGACGGTCGACGGGCTGACCGTGCACCCCTATCGCCTGCGCGCAGAGGGCATCGATCTGGAAATCGACCGGCTCAATGCGGTGATGGACAAGTTTGGCAGACGGGTGCCGATCTGGGCGACGGAATTCAGCATCGACACACCCGACCGCGCCTTTGCCGCGAACGAGCTGGTGAAGGAAACGACGCTGATGGCCGCGTCCGGCGTGGCTGCGGCATCGTGGTATGCCCTGGTCGACCAGAAGTATTTCCCCAACATGGGCCTTTACAACAACGGCCTGCCCAAGGAGCAGGCCAAGGCCGCCACGATGATGCAGCAGGTGCTGGCGCAGGGCCAGCCGCAGCGCATCGACATGGGGGACCCGCTGGTCTTCGCCTATCGCTTTGGCGCGGACACCACGGTGATCTGGGGCGCCCCGCGCAGCCTGAGCGTGAGCGGCGGGACGGTGCGCGATGCCATCGGGCTGCCTTCGGCCGGGACGACGCTGGACGAGCGGCCGCTGGTGATCACCGGCACGACCGCGATCAGCGTGGGCCAGTCCGCCTGGGTGGCTGACACGCTGATGGGTTGGGGCAGCGCGCAGTGGCGCTACTTCGCGCGGACCGGCACGACGACGCTGAAGGAAAACGCGCTGCCGATGTTCGACGATGCCTTTACCGGGTACTTCGGCGATCGCTGGTATCGCCCGCTGCGGATCAACGGCACAACGGCGGCGGTAGCGGGGAACGGCACCAGCCCGACCAAGGCGATGTGGCGCTACACCGCGCCCGAAGCCCAATCGCTGGACCTGCGCGCCTGCTTCAACAAGACGCTGAACGGCGACGGCGTGGACCTGAGCGTGATGAAGAACGGCAAGCCGCTGTGGACCGGCATCCTGACCACAAGCCTGACGCCGGGACCGCTGCCGGTGGACCTGATGGCGGGGGACAAGCTGGACATCGTGGCGGGCCCCAACCTGACATCGGGCGGCGACGCCTTCGTCTATCGCGCGGTGCTGTTCCGCCGCGGGGCGAGCACGGCGGTGACGTGCTTCAAATAGTGTTTCAGCGGGGTTGAAGCAGGGCGGTACCGGTCCATTCCTCCCGCCCGGCCACCCAAAGCGGACAATTCCGTTGGGTGGCCGGGCGGGGGATTGGGCAGGTGCCGCCAGCCTTCCGCGGAGGCGGAAGGCGCACCAATCAGGGAATCACGCTGCGCCGCACGGTGAGCACCTTCACCGGCTTTGCGATCATCTGTCCCTTCATCGCGCCTTCGCCCAGCGTTTCAGAGCGGGGGGCGTCCCAGATGGCGCGGACCACGTCCATGCCCGAGACGACATGCCCGAAGGCCGCGAAGCCCGCCTGGACATCAGGGTTGGACGAATCGGGCATCGCGTCCAGCCCCTGCATATCGGACAGCATTATCGAGAAATCGGCGGCGGCGGTGCCAGGTGCGTTGCGCGCCATGGATATGGCGCCGGCCTTGTGCAGCACGCCGGTCTGGCTGGTGGGTTCATGCGCGATCGGCGGGAAGAGCTTGCGCGGATCGCGCTGCCCGCCCTGGATCAGGCCGTTGGGCGGGGTGCCCCAATCGAGGTGCATCGAGCGATAGAACGTGATCCCGTCAAACCGGCGGGCATCGACATAGCGCAGAAAATTGGCGGTGGTGATCGGCGCGTGCTTGCCATCCAGCTCCAGCTCGATGGTGCCGAGTTCGGTGGTCATGGTGACGCGCACGGTATCGGCCAGCGGGATGGGCTTTGGCGCAGGCATGGGAGGCTTGCGGGGTGCGGCGGTGGCCGGGAAAGCCTGCGTGAGCGCAAGGAGCGCGGGCAGCGCGGCGGCGAGGACGAATCGGCGGTTCATGCGGGGATGGTGCCGCATCGCGCCTATTTCGTCACCGCAAAGGTCACCTTTCCGGTCATGCGCTGGCCATCGGCGCCGGCGGTGCGCCAGTTCACGGTATAGCCCCCCGCAGGCAGCGGGCGCGCCATCGTGGCCACCAGCGCGCGGCCATCGGGCGCAACCTTTACCGAGACGCCGGGGATCTTCATTTCGTGGTGCATGCCCTCCATGCCGGGCATCTCGGTCATCACCACCTCCATGCCAGACAGAGCGGGCTGGACCGGCTCGCTGAACGACACGGTGACCGTGCGCACGCCCGCAGCCTTGGCCCCGGCGGCAGGGGTGGAGCCGGTGAGCGAGACCGCGGCCAGCGCCGGCGTGGCCGCCAGGACCACGAAAACGGGCAGAAGGCGATGCAGCGTCTTCATCAAACAGCTCCTTGGGCAATTGCGGTGGGACAAGGCCCTGCCCATATGGCAGTGCATGTTGAAGCCCATGGATAGTGTCGCTGCGATGAACAGTGCCAAAATGGCGGGGCTTCGCCGGCGCGAGCTGCTGGCGGGCGCAGGGGTGGTGGCACTGGTTTCCGCCCTGCCCGCGCGGGCCGCGAATGTGACCTATGGCGAACTGGGCGGCGAAGAGATCGTGCTGACCATCGCGCGCGGCACCGTGGCGATGAAGGGCGGGCGGGCGCAGGCGGTGACGATCAACGGCACCGTGCCCGGCCCGCTGCTGCGCCTGCGCGAAGGCCGAAGGGTGCGGATCACCGTGCGCAACACGCTGGACGAGCCGACGTCGATCCACTGGCACGGGTTGCTGGTGCCGTTCCAGATGGACGGGGTGCCGGGGCTGTCCTTCCCGGGGATCGGGCCGGGCGAAAGCTTCACCTATGACTTCGTCCCGCGCCAATCGGGCACGTACTGGTACCACAGCCATTCGGGCCTGCAGGAGTTTTCCGGCATGTATGGCCCGCTGGTGATCGAGCCGGCAGGGGGGGCCGCGCAGGGGCGCGAACATGTGGTGGTGCTTTCGGACCACAGCTTCGTTGCCCCGGCCCGGATCCTGCGCAACCTGAAGCTGGACCCGGGCTACTACAACCGCAACCGGCAGACGCTGGGCGGCCTGCTGGCGGGCAAGGACCAGCCGGCGGCCGACCGTCTGGAATGGGCGCGGATGCGCATGGACCCCACCGACATCGCTGATGTGACCGGGCGGGTACTGACCTACCTGGTCAACGGGCGCGATCCCGATGCGCCATGGACCGGCCTGTACACGCCGGGCGAAGCGGTGACGCTGCGGCTGATCAACGCGGGCGCGATGACCATCTTCAACGTGCGCATCCCCGGCCTGCCGCTGCAGGTGGTGGCAATGGACGGCCAGCCGGTGGTGCCGGTGGACGTGGACGAGCTGCAACTGTCCCCCGGCGAAACCTGCGACGTGGTGATCCGCCCCGGCGATGGCGCCCACGCGCTGGTGTGCG
The DNA here is from genome assembly GCF_029436685.1 of Novosphingobium cyanobacteriorum. Lineage (GTDB taxonomy): Bacteria > Pseudomonadota > Alphaproteobacteria > Sphingomonadales > Sphingomonadaceae > Novosphingobium > Novosphingobium cyanobacteriorum. The sequence continues at coordinate 166,946 of NZ_JAROCY010000002.1, read as the reverse complement.
AAAGCGTGGACCGATCGGGCATGGCGGTGGGGATGATCGCCCCGCGCGAAGGCCTGCGCGCGCCAGTGCCCGCGCTGCGTCAGCGGCCAATCCTGACCATGCGCGACATGGGGATGGATATGGGTGGAACGGGCATGAGCCACGGCGGCGGCATGGACATGGCGGCCATGGGCCATTCCATGGCCATGCGCGACGGAAACAATGCGCCGCAGGTCAGGCTTGGACCGGGCGTGGAGATGATCGCGCCGATGCCGGTTGACCGCACTGGCGATCCGGGGCTGGGGCTGGACGCGCGATACGTGCCCGCCGGGCACCGCGTGCTGACCTATCGCGATCTGGTGAGCCCAGTGCCGAACCCGGACGTGCGCCCGGCCGAGCGCGAGATCGAAGTGCACCTGACCGGCAGCATGGACCGCTACATGTGGTCAATGGACGGGAAGACGATGTCCGAGGCGCACGAACCGATCCCGCTGCGCAATGGCGAACGGGTACGCTTCACGCTGGTGAACGACACGATGATGGCCCACCCGATCCACCTGCACGGGCACTACTTCGAACTGGTGACCGGCCATGGCGAGCGATCCCCGCGCAAGCACACGGTTTCGGTGCTGCCCGGCGGCAAGGTGAGCTTCGACACCACGGCCGAGGCCGGCGACTGGGCGTTCCACTGCCATATGTTCCTGCACATGGCGATGGGCATGATGCGGGTGGTGCAGGTGCGCCCGGCATGATCCGCCATGCCGCATTCGCCCTGCTGATGGCCGGTGCTTCACCTGCCATGGCGCAGGACCATTCGATGCACGGCATGCATATGCCAGCCGCTGCGCCAACCGCCACGGCCAGCCCCCCTGCCCCGGATGGATCGGCGGCAACGCGGAGCGAAGCGGGCGAGGAACCGCGCGGCACCGATCAGCCGCCGGGCAGCGCCGAAGCGCCGCCAGTGACGCATGATATTGCCGCCGCACGATATTTTGGCGCAGATGCCATGGCGCGCGCGCACCAGGCGATGATGGAAGGGCATGGCGGCGGCACCTATTCGCAAGTGCGCTTCGATCTGGCCGAAGTGCAGGTGAGACAGGGCCGCGAGGGATATCGCTGGGAAGGTCTGGCGTGGATCGGTGGCGACGTGGACCGCCTTGCCCTGCGCAGCGAAGGCGAAGGCCGGTACGGCGGCGGCATCGAACATGCCGAAGTGCAGGTACTGTATCGCCGGGCGCTGGATGCGTGGTGGAATCTCGAGGCCGGGGTCAGGCAGGACCTGCAGCCGGGGCCGCGCCGGACCCATGCGGCGGTCGCGATCGAAGGGCTGGCCCGCTATATGTGGGACGTGCGGGCGCAGGCCTATCTTTCCACCAGGGGTGAACTGACCGGGCGGATCGAAGCGACAGTGGACCAGCGGCTGACCAACCGGCTGATCCTGCGTCCGCGCGTGGAGCTGGCGCTTTCGGCGCAGGACATGCCCGATCTGCGGACCGGCCCGGGCGTGACCGAAGTGGGGCTGGGCCTGCGGCTGCATGCCCTGATCCGGCCCGAGCTGATGCCCTATGTGGGGTGGAGCTGGACCCACAAGACCGGCCGTACCGGGCGCTATGCCACGGCAGCGGGCGAGCCGCGCGCAGAGGGTGCGGCAGTGATCGGCCTTGCCACCTGGTTCTGACCGCAGAGCCTTGGATATCCAGCGGTTTACGGAAAATCGGTCATTATTGCGCAAGGTCGGTAAACGGCAAAAGCTTGCCGGGTTAATGAATCACTAGGGCACATACCAAGGGGGGGGCTTACCCTTCCGCCAGAGCCTCCCGCTATCCCACTCTCGCAATCTGTCTTCTGAGGGCACGCGGGAGAAAGCATGGTGAGGTTCAATATCTCGGCGAAATTTGTCACCGCCTTTTCGCTGCTGCTGGCGGTGATGGCGGCGATGAGCCTGTTTGCCGTGGTCAAGATCGGCGAGGTCAACGACCTGTCCGCCCAGCTGCGCAGCCGCTGGCTGCCGGCGGCGCAATCACTGGGCGATATCCATGCCTATCTGTCTCAGTTCCGCATCAAGCAGGGTGACCATGTCGCCATGCCGAGCGAACGCACGGCCAAGCTGGAGCGCAATGCCCAGGCGGTGATCGACGGCCTGATCGACGATTATGCCAAGGTTGCCCAGTCGAAGGAGCAGAAGGCTTCGCTGGATCAGCTGCGCCAGCAGTGGACCGCCTATGTCGATCTGGCAAAGCGCATCGAAGGGCAGGCCCTGGCCAACGATCCGGCCGCGAAGGAAGCCTTCGAGGGCGAGGCGCTGGACGGCTTCTACAATATCGAAGACACCGTGCTGACGATGATCGACAATGACGGCAAGGCCGCAAACGCCGTTTCGTCGCAAAGCGCCAAGATCTATCTCGATGCACGCAACTTCCTGATCGGCGCGGCGATTGCCGGCCTGCTGGTGGCGGTGATGCTGCTGGTGGTGCTGATGCATACCGTTGCCCGCCCGCTGAACCGCATGAGCGAGACGGTGAAGCGGCTGGTCAGCGGGGAGCATGACGTGATGGTGCCCGGCACCGGCCGCAGCGACGAAATCGGCTCGCTGGCCCGCGCGCTGGAACGGTTCCGCGACCTGTTTGCCGAAGACCACCAGCGCGCCGAGGCGGAAAAGCGCCGCGCGCAGGACACGCTGGTGACGATCGAGGCCATCGGCGGCGGCCTGGCCGCGCTGGCCGAAGGCAACCTGACCCATCGCGTGCCCGAAAACGGCAGCGGCGAACTGGGCAAGCTGCACGTGGACTACAACGCCGCCGTCAGCGAGCTCTCCAACGTCCTGGCCAAGATCGTCGACGGCTGCACCACCATCAAGCTGGGCACACACGAGATTGCCGCCGCTGCATCCGACCTTTCGGAACGCAGCGAACAGCAGGCCAGCTCGCTGGCTGAAACCGCGCGCACCCTGGCCGAGTTCACCGGATCGGTGAAGATCACCGCCGACAACGCCCGCCAGACCAGTGGCCGCCTGAGCGTGGCGCGCGAAACCGCCGACAAGGTGGAAGACATCGCCCGTCGTGCGGTGGAGGCCATGCGATCGATCGAAGGATCATCGCGCGAGATGGCCGACATCGTCAACGTGATCGACGGTATCGCCTTCCAGACCAACCTGCTGGCGCTGAACGCCGGTGTCGAGGCCGCCCGCGCGGGTGAATCCGGCAAGGGCTTTGCCGTGGTGGCCAACGAGGTGCGCGCGCTGGCACAGCGCAGTGCCGATGCGGCCAAGGACATCAAGGCGCTGATCTCGACCAGCACCGAGCAGGTCGGCGGCGGCGTGAGCCTGGTGGAATCGAGCGGTGAGGCGCTGCGCCAGATCGTGGGCGAAGTGAGCGCCGTGTCCGGACTGGTGGAGGAAATCGCCGAAGCAGCGGAAAAGCAGGCCACCGGCATTTCCGAGATTTCCGGGATGGTCGCGTCGATGGACCAGTTCACCCAGCAGAACGCGGCGATGGTGGAAGAGACATCGGCCGGCACCCGCAATCTCTCGGTCGAAACCGAAAGCCTGGTCGACCAGCTTTCACGCTTCAGGCTGGGCCGGACGGCGGGTGGCCTTGGATCGGCCCCGGCGCGCACCGTGGCCGCACCAGCACCCGTGGCAACGCCCCGCCCCGCCGCAGCCCCCGCTGCCCGCACATCGGAGCCTGCGCCGTTGCCACCGCCGGTTCACGCCGTGGCCCCGGCGCCCGTGTTCCACGGCAATGCGGCAGTGGCCCTGCAAGACGACGATTGGTCTGAATTTTAAGTCCGTATCAGATACTTATCATTATTTTTCAATACTCTAAACCCAACCCCGGCAAGACAGGACCGGAGCCAGCGCGGCCCCGCCCGGTCTTCCAGATAACAACAGGGAAAAGACAATGAGCAAGTCCCCCACCAAGCTTTTCGGTTCCATCGGCGTCGGCCTTGCCGCGCTGGCCCTTTCCGCCACGCCCGCCATGGCGCAGTCGGCCGATTGGGTGAAGTCGGTCGCCCGCGCGATCGCCGCCAAGCAGACCTATCCCCGCACGGCGCAGATGCGCGGCGAGGAAGGCACCGCGAAGGTGAAGGTCTATATCTCCGCCAGCGGCGCGGTGGAACGCACCGAACTGGTCGGCCCGTCGGGATCGGCCACGCTGGACAAGGAAGCACTGGCCCTGCCGACCCGCGCCGGCACGCTGCCCGCCCCTCCGGGCGGCGCCACCTCGGTGACCGTACCGATCACCTGGAAGCTTCTGTAATCCGGCTGCCTTCCCGGCCCACCATATTGCAGACCCGACAAAGGGGGGGGTGGAGTGATCCGCCCCCCTTTTTTGGCGCGCACAAGAAAGAGGGCGCCGCCGGTATCCGGCAGCGCCCTCAGGAGGTTCACGTCATGCGCTCGTCAATGGTAGGTTAACGCAGGGCGCTGAACCGGGTTCCTATCGATTCGCGGGAAAAGCGGGCTTGGCACCAAAGGCCGAAACCGGGAAACGGGAGCCACCCGAGACAAGGCGTCGGACAGGATGCCGCGCGCGAAAGCAGGAGCCTGGCCTGCCGCCGAGGTGCCCGAAGGCAAAATCCATTTCGATTGTCTGGATGTCTGGTGCGGTCGAGAAGACTCGAACTTCCACGGGCTTTCGCCCACAACGACCTCAACGTTGCGCGTCTACCAATTCCGCCACGACCGCATATCGCTCCGGGAATGCGGCCTTTCGGCAGCGCCCCGTCGGGGTAGGAGGGCGCCCCTAGCAAACGACTCCACGGGGCGCAACAAGGATCGCAGGAATTTTCGCCTACTCAGGCTTCCAGCCGATTTCCGCGAACTTCGCGCTCTTGGGCACGTCGGTGACGGCTTCGTTCACCGAAACGCTTTCACCGGGCTTGAGCGAATCCTTCGGGGGGGCGACATCCCAGGTATAGACCACGCGGTTCTGGGCATCGCGCAGCACGATCAGGATCGGCGGCACGTCGCGCACGTCCTTGCCCACATTGGTCACCGTGCCGCTGGCGCCGAAGTATTCGGTGCCGTTGGGCAGGGTGCGCCGGTCCTGCCGTTCGGGCGGGAACGACAGCTGCAGGTCAGGCCGGGTGGGGCCGAAAGTGGGATGCGCCACGGGCAGCCAGTCGGGCAGGCCGAAATAGGACACCGCGGCAATCAGCCCGGCCACCAGCAGCGCAAAGATCGCGGCGGCGGCGGTCCACAGCTTCAACGGGTTGCGACGCGGGCGGAACGGCGGCTCGTGCTCGAAGCTGGAGGGCATCGAGGCGAAATCGTCGTCCGCCGGTCGGTTCACGCCGCGCGGGATGCGGGGGGCTGCGGGCAGGTCCTCGTCATCCGCTGCGGCAGCGGCCGGGGCAGGAACGGGACGCGGTTCGGGCGTGGCGACGGGTGCGTCAACCGGCGCGGCAACGGGCGCTTCGGTCGCAGGGGTCTGCGGCGCGGCAACGGGTTGTGCCGGTGCGGCGACTGGCGGGGCGACTGGCGCGGGGGCAGGCGCAGGCTGCGGCGCGGGCTCGGCGCGCGCGGGCAGTTCGGGCCCGTGCTGGAACCAGCTGTGGCGGCACTTGGCGCAACGGACGGTACGCCCGTCCACACCGATCGCACTATCGGGAACCACGTAGCGCGTCGCACAGGCTGGACAGGCGATGATCATGCCCTGCGGTTAAGCACGCCGTTCATGATCGAAACAATAGGCGCAGGCGGGGAGAAGTGCATCCACGACCCTTTTTTCCACATGCATAGACGCGTATAGCCCCTTGGGTGCATGCATGCGCCACCAACCGAACGGGACGCCCTCACCTTCCATGAGCCAGCCTGACGCCGAAATCGTGCAGTTCGACAATGTCGGGCTGCGTTACGGCACCGGCAAGGAGGTGCTGAGCGATGTGAGCTTCACGCTCTATCCAGGGTGCTTCTATTTCCTCACCGGGGCATCGGGTGCGGGCAAGACCAGCCTGCTGAAACTGCTCTATCTTTCGCAGCGCCCCTCACGCGGGCTGATCCGCATGTTCGGGACCGACGCGATCACCCTGCCGCGGGAACGGCTGCCGGCGCTGCGCCGCCGGATCGGCGTAGTGTTCCAGGATTTCCGCCTGGTTTCGCACATGTCCGCCTTCGACAACGTGGCCCTGCCGCTTCGCGTGGGCGGGGTGAGCGAGAAGGAAGTGACCCGCCCCGTGGCCGACATGCTGGAATGGGTGGGCCTGGGTGACCGGATGCACGCGCGCCCGGCCACGCTTTCCGGCGGGGAGCAGCAGCGCGTGGCCATCGCCCGCGCGGTGATCGCCCGGCCCGACATGCTGGTGGCGGACGAACCGACCGGCAACGTTGACCCGGAAATGGCGCTGAAGCTGATGCGCCTGTTCGAAAGCCTGAACCGGCTGGGCACCACGGTGGTGGTGGCAACGCACGATCTGCACCTGATCCAGAAAGTGCCGGATTCGCTGATCATGCGGCTGGACAAGGGGCGGCTGAGCGACCCCACCGGCGCGCTGCGCTATCCGCCGCGCCGTTCTGCACCCATAGAAGCGCCGGCATCGCTTTGAACCCACTGGCCATCCTGCTGGCGCGCTGGCGCGACCGTGAGGGCACGGGCGAAGCGCGCCTGCTGCCCGAGGGCGAGCTTTCCGGCCCGATGCCCTGGGTGATCGCGATCATGATCGCGTTGACGGTGGTGGCGGCGGCCAGTGGCCTGGCCCTGCGCAATGCCGCCCATGCGGCCAGCGCAGATCTGGAAGGCGGGGTGACGGTGCAGATCGTGTCCGCAGCGCCCAGGCAGCGCAACGCGCAGGCCGACGCCGCGCTGAAGGCGCTGGCCGGCGCGCCCGGCGTGGCGAGCGCGCAGCGCGTGGCGCAGGATGACCTGAACACGCTGGTCGAACCGTGGCTGGGCACCCGGCCGGGCGACGACGTGGAGGCGCTGCCCATTCCGGCGCTGATCGACGTGCGCCTGTCGGGCTCTGCCACGCCAGACCGCATCGCCGCGCTGCGCGCGCGCGTCGTGCCGGTGGCCCCGGCTGCGCGGGTGGATGCGCAGGCGGCGTGGCTGACACCCGTGTTCCGCGCCATCGATACGCTGCAATGGCTGGCCGGGGGCCTGATCGCGCTGCTGGCCTTTGCCACGGTGGCGGCTGTGCTGCTGGCATCGCGCAATGCGCTGGGCAACCATCGCGAAACGATCGAGATCGTGCACATGCTGGGCGGCACCGACCAGCAGATCGCCCGCGTGTTCCAGCGCACCATGGCGATCGACGCGGCGGCGGGCGGCATTGCCGGGCTGCTGGCGGGATCCACCATCCTGCTCGTGCTGGCGCGGCAGTTTGCCGGGCTGGGTTCGGGCATGGTGGGGCAGGCAGGCCTTGGCTGGCTGGACTGGCTGACGATCGTGGCGATCCCGGTCGCAGGCGTGCTGCTGGCGGTGGTGACCGCGCGGCTGACCGTTCTGGCGGCGTTGAGGCGAATGCTGTGATGGTGCGCTCCCTTCGCAAACCGCCGGGCTTGATGCGCCGCATCGCATCGTTCCTGCTGCTGGCGTGGGTGCTGGGTTTCCTGTGGTTCGCGCTCACCCTGCCGCAGCCGGCCGGCAGCACCCGCACCGACGGGGTGGTGGCGCTGACCGGGGCCGGCGGGCGCATTCCCCGCGCGATAGAGGTGCTGCGCGCCGGGCAGGCGCGGAAGATGCTGGTGGCGGGCGTGGACAGCGAAGTGCGCCCCGGCGAATTTGCCGCGGAATACGGCGTGGGGCCGGACCTGCTCTCGTGCTGCGTCACGCTGGGCTATGAATCCGTGGACACGCGCAGCAATGCGCAGGAAACCGCGCGCTGGATCGCCGCGCAGCGCATCCAGTCGGTGCGGCTGGTCACCACCGACTGGCACATGCGCCGCGCGGTGTTCGACCTGTGGCTGGCCGGCCCGAATGGGCTGGTGATCGTGGAGGATGCGGTGCGATCGCGCCCCAGCCTGAAGACGCTGTTCATCGAATACAACAAGCTGCTGGCGCGCATGGTGGCATGGGCCGTGGGACTTTGACATTGCAGCAATCCGGGAATGATCGCGCCGCCACGCCGGGCGAAGTGCTGCGCAGCCTGGCGTTCTACGTGGCGTTCTATGGCGGCAGCGTGCCGATCGTGGTGCTCGCTGCGCTGTCGCTGCTGCTGCCGCAGCCGGGAGTGCTGGTGAAGCTGGTGCATGTGTGGAGCGGATACCACCGCTGGTGCTGCGCCGTGCTGCTGGGCATCCGGGTGGAAGCGCAAGGGTATGAGCCGCGCGGCGGCGTGCTCTATGCCATTCGCCACGAAGCCTTTTTCGAGGCGATAGACCTGACGCAGCAGTATCGCCTGCCGGTGGTTTTCGCCAAGCAGGAGCTGATGCGGATCCCGCTGTGGGGCCGCGCCGGGCAGCGGTACGGCCTGATCGGGGTGGACCGCGAGGCGGGGGCGAAGACCCTGCGCACGATGATCAAGCAGGCTCGCGCGCTGGTGGCCGACGGTCGGCCGCTGGTGATCTTTCCAGAAGGAACGCGCGTGCCGCATGGCCAGCCGGGCCCGCTGCAGGCAGGATTTGCGGGCATTTACAAGCTGTTGAACCTGCCGGTCATCCCCGTCGCGGTGGACAGCGGGCGGCTTTACCACCGCCGCTGGAAGCGTTCGGGCACGGTCCACTATGTCTTTGGCGAGGAGATTCCCGCCGGCCTTCCGCGTGAGGAAATCGAGGCCCGTGTTGCAGCGCACATAAACGCGCTGAACCATGGTTGAAACCGACAGAGAGGGGGTTGAGGCCCGCAGAGGGCCCCTTGAAGTGCTGGGCCCGGGCCTTGTTACCGGAGCCGCCGACGACGATCCCAGCGGCATCGGCACCTACAGCCAGGTCGGCGCGCAGTTCGGCTATTCGATGGCGTGGGCGATGCTGTTCGGCTTCCCCCTGCTCGCCTCGATCCAGGCGATCTGCGCGCGCATCGGCGCCACCACCGGGCGCGGCATCGCGCACAACCTGCGCCGCCATTACAACCCGTGGCTGCTGCGTGGCGTGGTGGTGCTGCTGCTGACCGCCAACGTGATCAACCTGGGGGCGGATCTGGGCGCGATGGCGGCGGCGCTGAACCTGCTGGTGCCTGGCCCGATCCCGCTGTTCACCGTGGGGTTCGCGGTGCTGAGCATCGTGGCCGAGGTGTTCCTGCCCTACAACCGCTATGCCAGCGTGCTCAAATGGACCACGCTTTCGCTGTTTTCCTATATCGCGGTGCTGTTCGTGGCCAAGGTGCCGTGGGGCGAGGTGGCGCACGGCGTGCTGGTGCCGCAGTTCCGCTTCGACAGCGACCATGCGATGGGCCTGGTCGCGCTGTTCGGCACCACGATCAGCCCCTACCTGTTCTTCTGGCAGGCGGGGCAGGAAGTGGAAGAGCAGCACCGCCGCCACACCAAGCCGCTGCACGTGGCCCCGCGCGATGCCGGGCCGGAACTGCGCCGCATCCGCACCGATACGCTGGTGGGCATGGGCTTTTCCAACCTGACGGCACAGGCCATCGTGATCGCCACCGCCGCCACGCTGCACGCCGCCGGGCTGACCCAGATCACCAGCGCCGACGAGGCGGCGAGCGCGCTGCGCCCGCTGGCGGGCGACCTCGCCTTCGCGCTGTTCGCGCTGGGCATCATCGGCACGGGCCTGCTGGCGGTGCCCGTGCTGGCCGGCAGCGCCGCCTATGCGCTGAGCGAGGCGTTCCACTGGACCGAGGGGCTGGACCGCCGCCCGCGCGAGGCCAAGGCCTTCTATGCCGCGATCGCGCTCGCCACGCTGTGCGGGCTGGGCATCAACTTCCTGCCGATCAGCCCGATGCAGGCGCTCTATTGGGCCGCCGTGGTCAACGGCCTGCTGGCCCCGCCGCTGATGGTGGTGACCATGCTGATCGCCCAGAACCCGCGTGTGATGGGCCACCTGACGATCTCACGCGGACTGGCCATCGGGGGCTGGCTGTCAACGGCGGTGATGACGGCGGTGGCGGTGATGTATCTGGTGGTTTAGCGGGGGCTGGGTTGAATGACGGATAGCGCCCAATTGCTGACGTTTGAGCGGCTCGAAGAGGCGCCTGTTAGCGAACATGTAAGGTTCGGCCATGATAAAGGCATTGGCACCACCATGGACTCGATGAAGTTATGTTATCTGCTTTTTGTTTGGAGCAAGCTTTTGCATCAGAGGCAGCGTCAATTCTGCCGATGGAAACTGCTGTAGCAAATCGCAGTGTTACAGGCACGATATCATATAGCTGGGGAGTCCCTGCAAGGCTATAGGAAGTCTTCACGCAATAATCCTCGATCACGAGATCATGCTGTCTTCAAATGTTTTTCACAAGCACATTGATCAGCATTGCTACGAGGTGAGGATACAAAATCCATCTGATGATCACATTCCAATTGCGATTGTTCGCGCTGCCATTGACGAGATACTTGCGATTTTTCGCAGCGAGAGAACCTTCAGCATTTCATATGATCAAGCCGGGAAACCGAGCAGTTATTCTATGACTCCGAAATCTCTGCGAAAAAGTGAAAATTTTCTTGGCAGCACGCCTACCAAGCGCTTCTGGGATTGGCAGGGAGAAATTCCCGCTTCGGAATAGAGTTGAAGCGTCTGCTCTTTCCATCTCGCACTGAATAGCCGACTTTCCCCTCCCCACCCAGAATCCGACGTCGCCCGGGCTTAACCCCGGGGTCGCTCTGGCCGCGCCAGCATAACACGCGCCAGAAGAAGCGGGATCCCGGGTCGAGCCCGGGATGACGGGTGGTTTGTTCGCTGGAATATTCCGCAAACCCGCTCGTGGTGAGCTTGTCGAACCACCGCAGTGCCACCCCACCGCCAGCGCGAGTACCCTTCGTCCTTCGGCAGGCTCAGGATGAACTCCGGGTGAGCGGGGTAGGTGCCGGGGGTCCTGATTGAGAGGGTGCGACCGGCTTCCTGCCCAACGCAGCAACCGCCCCCTACCCCTTCGCCCCATTATGATCGCTGCGGCCGAAATCCGGCCGGGCATCGTCCTGGCCCATTTCGATGATGCCGCGGCGGATGGCGCGGGTGCGGGCGAAGTGATCGAACAGGAACTGCCCATCGCCCTTGCGGATCGCCTTCTGCAGCTCGGTCAGGTCCTCGGTGAAGCGCTGCAGCATCTGCAGCACGGCATCACGGTTGTTCAGGAACACGTCACGCCACATCGTGGGATCGGACGCGGCGATGCGGGTGAAATCGCGGAAACCGCCGGCGGAGAACTTGATCACCTCGCTCTCGGTCACCTTTTCAAGGTCCGAGGCGGTGCCGACGATGGTGTAGGCGATCAGGTGCGGCAGGTGGCTGGTGACGGCGAGCACCATGTCATGGTGTTCGGCATCCATCATCTCCACCATCGCGCCGAAGGCTTCCCACAGCGAAACGACGCGGGCCACCGCGGCGGCATCGGCATCGGCCGGCGGGGTGACGATGCACCAGCGGTTGCGGAACAGCGTGGCGAAACCGGCGTCCGGCCCGCTCTGTTCGGTGCCGGCAACGGGGTGCGAGGGGATCACGCAGGCGCCGGGCAGCGCCTCTGCCAGCGCACGGGCGACGCTGGCCTTGCTCGATCCGACATCGGTGACGATGCAATCGGGGGCAAGGCCGGGGGCGAGTTCGCGCGCGGCGGCCTCCATCGCGCCCACGGGCACGCACAGCACCACCAGATCGGCGCCCTGCGCCGCCTGTGCCGCGCTGTCGGCGATCGTATCGGCAAGCCCCAGTTCACGGGCGCGGGCGCGGACCACGGGATCGGCGTCATACCCGCTGGTGGCCGTACCGGGCAGGTTGGCGCGCACCGCATGCAGCACCGAACCGCCGAGCAGGCCGAGGCCGATCACGGCGACATGCCGGAACGGCGCGGTCACCGTGCGGCTTCCGCCATCTGGCGCAGCGCGGCGGCGATATCGTCCATCTGCGCGGCCGTGCCGATGGTGATGCGCAGGCACTGCGGCAGGCCCTGCCCCGGCAGCCAGCGCGTGATATAGCCGTGCTGCATCAGCCCGTTGTAGGCAGCCTCTGCCGTCAACGCGCCGGTGAATTCGATCAGCACGAAGTTGGCCTTGCTGGGCAGCGGGCGCAGCCCGTGATTGCCCAGCGCGTTGACCGCCGCTTCAAAACGGGCGCGTTCGGCCAGGTTGTGTTCGCGGCTGGCGGAAACGAAGGCCTGGTCCTCCAGCGCGGCAAGCGCGGTGGCCTGCCCGGTGAGCGCGATGTTGAACGGCCCGCGGATGCGGTTGAGCATGTCGACCAGCGCGGCATCGCCGGTGGCCCAGCCGATGCGTTCACCGGCAAGGCCATAGATCTTGGAGAAGGTGCGCGTGACCAGCACGTTGTGCGTGGTGGCGGCAAGTTCGAAGGCGCCGTCATCCTCGCCCGCTTCCACGTATTCGCCATAGGCCTGGTCGATCACCAGCAGGATATCGGGGCGCAGGCCCGCGTGCAGGCGCGCCACTTCGCTGCGGCCGATGTAGCTGCCAGTGGGGTTGTTCGGGTTGGCGAGGAACACGACCCGCGTACGATCGGTGACATGGGCGAGCAGGGCATCGACATCGGTGCCGTAATCGCGATCGGGCGCGACCACCGGCGTGGCGCCACAGCGGCGGGCGGCGATGTCATAGACCGAAAAGCCGAAGCGCACATAAAGCACTTCATCCCCCGGCCCGGCGAAGGCCTGCGCCGCGAGGTTCAGCAGTTCGTCGGAGCCCGTGCCCATGACGATGCGATCGGCGGGCAGGCCATGCAGGCGACCGAGCGCCTGGCGCAGCGCGGTGCTGTCTGGATCCGGGTAGCGCGAGGGATCACCCGCCGCCTCTCCGCGCGCGGCCAGCGCCAGCGGGCTGGTGCCAAGCGGGTTTTCGTTGGCGGAAAGCTTGGTCAGCACCTGCCCGTCGGCACCGGTCGACTTGCCCGGGACATAGGCATGGATGCCCAGGATCCAGTCCTTGGGGGTCGGGCGGGCGGGAGTGTCTGTTGCGCTGGCCATGATCGGCGGCCCTTAGCCGGGTTGGTGCGCCAAGGAAACCACCTTGGCGTGCGCGTTCAGGCTGCGTGGAAGGCTGGCGGCACCGGCCGCCGATGGCTCAGCCTTGCGGAAGCACGCTAGGCCGCGTCCAGCCGGCTCTTCCAGTCGCTCGACATGCCGAACATCGGCATGGAGACCTTGCCGTCCTCGCTGCGGCCGATCAGGTGCGGGCCATCGCCGCGCACGCTCTGCGGCACGCCGGCGGCGGCAAGCTGATAGGGCGAGACGCGGGCGCGGGTGCACAGGCCGCCGTTGCCATCGGACACCAGCATCGTCTCGAACTCCAGCCCCTGCTGGCTCTTGCGGCTGCGGCGCACCTTGCACACGCAGAGCTGGCCATCGCCCAGATCAAGCACGAAGTCGGTGCCGACGGGCACATCCACCAGCCCTTCGATCAGCGCGCCGGTGGCGGAAAGGTTGCGCAGCACCACGGGATAGTAGTGATTGTCGTGCACCACGCCGACACGGCGGAACATGGCAAAGCGTTCGTGCCGCTGGCGCGCGGGGCCGGCCGGTTCGATCACCCATTCGCCGTTGGCGATGTTGTCGACGAAGGCCGCGTTGGGAATCGGGCGGCTGTAGATGAAGCCCTGGACCAGCGTGACCTTCAACTGCTTCATCAGCTCGAACTGGTCGAAGCTTTCGATGCCCTCCGCCGTGGTGTCCATGCCCAGCGCATCGGCCAGCGCCACGATGGCGGCGATGATCGCCCGGTTGCGCGAATCCGCCCCGGTGGCGCCGCGGACAAAGGACTGGTCGATCTTGATCTTGTCGAACGGCGCCGTCTTCAGATAGGCGAGCGAGGAATAGCCGGTGCCGAAATCATCAAGCGCCAGCCGCACGCCCAGCCCTTTCAGCGCGTTGAAGCGGGCATCGGTGGTGCAGCCTTCCTGCAGGAACACACCCTCGGTGATCTCAAGCTCAAGCCGATCGGGATCAAGCCCGGTTGAGGCGAGCGCGCTGGCGACGATGGCGGGGAAGCTTTCATCCGCGAACTGCACGGGCGAGACGTTGACCGCCACCCGTAGGTTGCCCGGCCAGGCGGCGGCATCGGCACAGGCCTGGCGCAGCACCCATTCGCCGATAACCTTGATCAGGTTCGATTCCTCGGCAATCGGAATGAACCGGGCCGGGCTGATCATGCCGTGTTCGGGGTGGTTCCAGCGCACCAGCGCCTCCACCCCGGTGACCACGTTGGTCTGCGCCTTCACCACCGGCTGGTAATGCACCTCGATCTCGCCCTTTTCGAGCGCATCGTGGAGGTCTTCCTCCAGCAGGCGGCGATCCTCGGCCGCCTTGAGCAGATCAGGCGCGAAGAAGCGGAAGCGACCGCGCCCGCCGCCCTTGGCTGCATAGAGCGCCAGATCGGCGTTGCGGACGAGCGAGTCCTTGTCATCGCCATCATAGGGCGAGATGGCGACGCCGACCGAGGCGCCGATCATGCAGCGGCTGCCTTCGATGGTATAGGGCTGCGAGATCGAGGTGATCAGCGCGGTGGCGATATCGCCCAGCACGCCGCGATCGTCCTCGTCCGGCAGGATGATCTGGAACTCGTCGCCACCCAGGCGGCTGACCCGCTCCTTGTCGCCGATCACGCGGACCATGCGATCGGCCACCTGCTTGAGCAGGGCGTCGCCCGCCGCATGGCCCATGGTGTCGTTAACCTGCTTGAAGCGATCGAGGTCGATCAGCATGATCGCGCAGGAGCGCTGCTGCACGGCAAAGCCGGTCAGCGTCTTGTCGAGCAGCTGGCTCATGTGCCGGCGGTTGAGCAGGCCGGTGAGCGGATCGTGCAGCGCCTGGTGGCTGCTTTCCTCGGCGGAGAGGCGCTCCTCGGTCACGTCCTCGCAATGGCCGAGGAAGCCGGTGAAGCCGCGGCCGGCCTGGCGCGGTTCGCCGGCGAGCGACCACCAGCGCGTCTTGCCGTCGCGCTCGGAGCGGACCAGCACGCGTTCGAACCGGCCCTTGCGCGCCATCACGAACGGCAGGGTGCGCTCGCCCTCCCCATCCGGCCGCAGGAACAGGTCGAGCAGCGGGCGGCCGACGGCACCGTCATCACCGCCGAGCGCAGCCTGGGCCGAAGGCGACATGTAGGTGACGCGGCCATCCGCGTCAGTAGTCCAGAAGCAGCCAAGGCCGATCGCTTCATAGGCGCGGGCAAGCGCGGCGGCTTCGGACGTATCGAGCACGGCGGCACGATCGCCTCCAGCGCGCCCCATGCCCAGTATCGAACGCCCTTTTGCAAGCACGCCTGCGTCACTCCACCAGCCGCTGTCCTTCTCGAACGTTCTACGTAGTGCGTCTTCCCGGACGGTTAACGACAGCACCCAAACCGCAAGAATCCGATATCACACTGATTTCAAACATAAAAAAGGGCCGGAAGCGGGCTAGCGCTTCCGGCCTTAGTCTGTTCGCAGGAGGAACATGGTCTGGCGGAGTGGGGGAGAGAGGGAGAGGATCTGGCCCCCCACCCCGCCAATTCGGTAGGATCAGTAGTTGTAGGCGCGTTCGCCGTGCTCGGTGAGGTCGAGACCTTCACGTTCGGCTTCTTCGGTCGGACGCAGGCCGATGGTCTTGTCGAGGACGAAGAACAGGATGGCCGAGACGCCGCCCGAGAGGACGAGGGTGAGGATCACCGCCTTGAGCTGCGTGACGAACTGGCCAGCCATGTCATAGGCGCCGGCAGTGGCGGGGAACACGGTGTAGTCCACCCAGCCCTGGCCGCCGAGAGCCGGATCGGCGCAGATCGCGGTGCCCAGCGCGCCGACGATACCGCCGATGCAGTGGACGCCGAAGACGTCGAGCGTATCGTCGTACTTCAGCTTGTTCTTCACCGTGGAGACGAAGAAGAAGCAGATCGGCGAGACGATCAGGCCAAGGACGATCGAGGTCATCGGCGAGGCGTAGCCCGAAGCAGGAGTGATCGCGACGAGGCCGGCGACGGCACCCGAAGCGGCACCGAGCATCGACGGCTTGCCGTGCTTGATCTGCTCGACGATCGCCCAGGAGACGGCGGCGGCAGCGGTGGCGACGAAGGTGTTGATGAACGCCAGGGCAGCAAGGCCATTGGCTTCAAGGTTGGAACCGGCGTTGAAGCCGAACCAGCCCACCCACAGCAGCGAGGCGCCGATCATGGTCATGGTCAGCGAGTGCGGCGGGGTGTTTTCCTTGCCGAAGCCGACACGCTTGCCGATCACGAGGCAGCCGACCAGGCCGGCGATACCGGCGTTGATGTGCACCACGGTGCCGCCGGCGAAGTCCAGCGCGCCCCAGCCATAGAGCAGGCCGGCATCGGCGGTGTTGTCCGACAGGAAGTCAGGACCGGCGAAGTACCACACCATGTGGGCCATCGGGAAATAGACCAGCGTCAGCCACAGCACGGTGAAGATCATCAGCGGGGTGAACTTCACGCGTTCCGCGAAAGCGCCGACGATCAGCGCCGGCGTGATGCAGGCGAAGGTCATCTGGAAGATGACGTAGGCGTATTCGGGAATGTAGACGTTGTTGGAGAACGTGGCGGCGTAGGTGGTGGCGCTCACGCCCTGCAGGAAAGCCTTCGACAGGCCGCCAAAGTAGGGCGAACCGCCGGTGAAGGCCATCGAATAGCCCCAGCTGACCCAGCACAGCGCGGCAACCGACACGATCATGAAGACCTGCATCAGCACCGACAGCATGTTCTTGGTGCGCACCAGGCCGCCGTAGAACAGCGCCAGCGCAGGAATGCTCATCAGCAGCACGAGGGTGGAGGAGAGCAACATCCAGGTGGTGTCGCCCTTGTTGACCATGGTGGCCATCTGTTCAGGCGTCGGCGCCTTGATCGGCCCGGCGGCCTGCGCGAAAGCGGCGGTGGAGACGGCGAGCGAAAGCCCCAGCCCCGCTGCGCCACTGATCATCTTGCGGATCATATGGTTACCCCTCATGTCGGTTCAGAGCGCCGTATCGCCGGTTTCACCGGTACGGATGCGCGTGGCGGAGGCGAGGTCGAGGACGAAGATCTTGCCGTCACCGATCGCTTCGGTCGAAGCGGTCTGCTGGATCGTCTCGATGATCTGCGGAGCCAGGTCGTCGCTGGCGGCGATCTCGATCTTCACCTTGGGCAGCATGTTGGTCGAATATTCGGCGCCGCGATAGATTTCGGTCTGGCCTTTCTGCCGCCCGAAACCCTTCACTTCCGACACCGTCATCCCGGCAACGCCCAGGCCCGAAAGTGCTTCACGCACCTCGTCGAGCTTGAACGGCTTGATGATGGCAATGATGAATTTCATTCATGCCCCCTTTTCTCGGCCAATCCTTCACCGGGCGACCCGCCGGCTCGGGATACTTTGCAAAGGGCGTGCCAAATCCGTGAATCCACGGATTCCTTGGTTAACGCTGCAGGGGGAACTTCATCTGCCGGGGCACCGCGCCCGAATCTTGGGCAGGAATCTTGCAGTGCACAATTTTTAGGCAGCAGTCACAGCATGAGGTGCGCAAAAACGGGCAGGTGGTCCGATGCCACTGCGGCCAGTGGACTGTGATGCACGCCGAGCCGTTCGGCCTGCCATTCTTCCGTCACGACGATGCGATCCAGCTGCGCCAGTGGCCGCCGCGCCGGAAAGCTGCGCCCCGGCGCCAGCACGCGGAACCCACCCGGAAACGCCGCCAGCGCCCCGCCCTGCACCGACCATTCGTTGAGATCGCCCATCAGCACCGCCGGGGCCGGATCGCCGCACTGATCCAGATGCGCGCAGACAGCCTGCACCTGCTGCCGGCGGCGCAGGCCCGACAGGTCGAGATGCATGCCGATCACGCGGAAGCAGCGATCGTCCTTGCGCAGGGAGGCGCACACCGCGCCGCGCGGTTCCAGCGTGGGCAGGCGAACGGGGTTGACGTCCACCACCTCGATCTCGCGCCGCACCAGCAGGACATTGCCGTGCCAGCCGATGCTGGCGGGGCGCAGGCCGGGTGCCACCGGCTTCCACGGACTGTGATCATCCAGCGTCTGGCGCGGGATCACCGCCGCCCGCGCGCCAAAGCGGCGGTCCGCCTCCTGCAGCGCGATGACGTCGGCATCGATTTCACGCAGCACGGCCAGGATGCGGTCCGGGTCGCGCCGCCGGTCCAGCCCCACGCCCTTGTGGATGTTGTAGCTGGCGAAGGTCAGGCGCAGGCCGGAACTCAGAGGAAATCCTTCAGCGTGGAAACAAAGCGGTCGAACTGGTCATGGTGCAGCCAGTGCCCGGCGTTTTCGAACTCGACGACCTTGGCATTGCGGAAATGCTTGATCTGTCCATCGGTTTCCGGATTGCCCGCCCACGAATCCGCCCCGTTGAGCAGCAGCGTGGGGCAGCTGATCGCCTCCCACAGCTCGTGCTTGCGCTCGCTGGAGATGTCATAGGGGTGGTCGATGTGGACATAGGGATCGAACTTCCAGGTGAAGGTCCCGTCCTCGTTGCGGTTGATCCCGTGGATCGTCAGGTGCCGCGCCTGCTCGTCGGTCAGGTACGGGTTCTCCGTCTTCATGCGCGAATAGGCATCGGCCAGCGTGGGATAGCGGCGTGGCAGGCGGCCGGCGGCCTTGCGCTTTTCTGCGATGTAATCCCGGATGCGGCGGCTGAAGGGCACGTCCTTCATCCGCATTTCCCATTCCGCGTTGGGAAAGATGCCCTCGATCGCCACCAGCTTGCGCACGTCTTCGGGAAACAGCCCGGCATAGCGGAGCGAGACATTGGCCCCCATCGAATGCGAGACGATGGTGACGGGGGCAAGGTTCAGCTGATGCACCAGCTGCGCCACGTCATAGACCATGTCCATGATGCGATAGTTGCCGTCGCTGGCCCATTCGCTGTCGCCATGGCCGCGGTGATCCATGGCGATGACGTGCCAGTCCTCGCGCAGCGCCTCGGCCGTCCAGTCCCAGCTGCGGCAGTGGTCACGCCCGCCGTGGACCAGCAGCAGCGGCGGCTTGTCCGCGTTGCCCCAGTCCACATAATGCAGGCGCAGGCGTTGCGAGATGAAGGTGTTCGAAGTGGGGCCAAGCAGGTTCATGGGCCGCTAGGTGCCCTTGTTGCGATCCGCTTTCAACCCCTTCGCCTGCTAGGGGCGACTACCTTTCCTTCGTCGCGCTGAAGGTAAGCTCGGGGTTGCGCTCCTGCTGGTAGCCCACGTCCCAGGACGACCGTGCCATGAACACCGGGTCGCCGTCGCGGTCCTTGGCAAGGTTGCTCTTGTTGAAATCGGCAAAATCGCGCAGCGCGGCGTCGGTACCCTTCAGCCAGCGCGCGGTGTCGAAGGGCGAAGGTTCCAGCACCGCCTCCACCTTGTACTCCGCCTCGAGCCGCGAGATCAGCACGTCGAGCTGCAGTTGCCCCACCACGCCGACGATCCACTGGCTGCCGATCTCAGGGTAGAACACCTGGATCACGCCTTCTTCCGAAAGATCGTCCAGCGCCTTGCGCAGCTGCTTGGTCTTGGTCGGGTCCTTCAACGCCACCCGGCGCAGGATTTCCGGCGCAAAGTTGGGCAGACCGGTGAAACGCACGTCGTTGCGTTCCGACAGGGTATCGCCCACGCGCAGCGTGCCGTGGTTGGGAATGCCGATGATGTCGCCCGCCTCGGCCGTATCGGCGATCTCGCGGTCCTGCGCGAAGAACAGGATGGGAGAATGCACCGCGATCGGCTTGCCAAGGCCAGATGGCGTCAGCTTCATGCCGCGCTTGAACGTGCCCGAAACCATGCGCATGAAGGCGATCCGGTCCCGGTGCTGCGGGTCCATGTTGGCCTGCACCTTGAAGATGAAGCCGGTCACGTCCGCCCGCTCGGGATCGATCGTGCCCTGTTCGGATGACTGCGGCCGCGGCGGCGGGGCGAAGCGGGCGATCGCGTCGATCAGCTCTGCCACGCCGAAATTCTTCAGCGCCGATCCGAAATAGACCGGGGTCATGTCGCCGTGGCGATAGGCGGTCAGGTCGAATTCCGGGTAGCCCGCCTGCGCCAGCTCGATCTCCTCGGCGATGTCGTCGGGGACCGGCGCGCCCTCGCCCGGCGCATCACGACGGCCCAGGAACTCGCGGCTGTCGCCCTCGGGCCGGGCGATTGTGTTGCTGGCGAAATCGAGTACGCCCTGGAACACCCCGCCCATGCCGATCGGCCATGACATCGGCACCACGTCGAGCGCCAGCGCATCGGCCACTTCGTCCAGCGTCTCGAACACGCTGCGCCCTTCGCGATCCACCTTGTTGACGAAGGTGATGATCGGCACCGACCGCATGCGGCAGACCTCGAACAGCTTGCGCGTCTGCGGCTCGATGCCCTTGGCCGCGTCGATCACCATGATCGCCGAATCGACCGCGGTCAGCGTGCGATAGGTGTCCTCGGAAAAGTCCTCGTGCCCCGGCGTATCCAGCAGGTTGAAGACGATGCCGTCCTTCTGGAACGTCATCACCGAGCTGGTCACGGAAATCCCGCGCTGCTGCTCGATCTTCATCCAGTCGGACCGCGCGCGCCGCGCCGCGCCGCGCGCCTTCACCTCACCGGCAAGGTGGATCGCGCCGCCTTGCAGCAGCAGCTTTTCGGTAAGGGTCGTCTTACCAGCGTCGGGGTGGGAAATGATGGCGAAGGTGCGGCGATTGGACATGGGGAGCGCCCCTAGCCGAGGGGCGCGGCCCTGTCACGCATCAGCCACGCATCAGCGTCCCGAGAGGCAGGTCCGCAGGGCTTCGGCTTCCTGGTCGCGCAGCGGGCGACCGCCCGGCGTAGAAATCTCTAACCTTCGTCCGCGCGGATAATCGAATATGTCGATCATAACGCCACGTGCGCTGTTCCAACCACGGATGTGTTTCTCATTGCCGTTCACGGCGCTCCATCTCCGCGTCAGCGGAAACCGATCAGCCATGCAATGCGCAAGGCCATTTGCGGGCAACGCCGAATTGGCGAAGAGGAGGTGCCGAAGTTCGCGTGCCGCCTTCCTGTTGCTGTAGTCTGCGGCAAAGGCCAGCAGTCCGATCAGCGCAAGAATGAGCAGCGCCCACGTAATCGCTGCCCATCGCGGCGGGGGGGCGGCAACCGTCTCGCTCATGCCGGGCGCACCGTCACATCCATGCGGAACCGTGCCGTCTCGCCCGGCGGGAGCAGGACCACGCCGGGCTTTTCGCGGAAGTCGCCGTCGAAGCCCAGCGGATCGGAATGGCCCGCCCACGGTTCCAGGCAGATGTAGCGCGCGCCGGGCACCTGCCACAGGCCGAACATGTGCATGTCCGGAAACGCCACGTCGAGCCAGGCGCCGCCGTCCGCGCCATAGGATGCGGCGCGGCTGGCGAGGTCGGTCCAGATCACCGCATCGGCGCGGAACAGGTCGGCATCCAAGGCCACATCGCGCCCCTGCACCGGCGTGGGCGCGCCATCGGGCAGGAGCAGGCCACTCGCCTTGTCGATGCGGCGGATCGGCTGCGGCTCGGGCCGGTCGAACACCAGCCGGTGCGCCGCCTTGTCAGCCCCGCCGGGCAGCGGCCAGGCGAAGGCGGGATGGAAGCCGAAGCTGAAAGGCAGGTCCACCGGGTTCGGGTTGAACACGCTGGCTTCCATGCACAGCGTCATCCCCTCCACCCGGAACAGCAGGTCCAGCACGAAGCCGAAGGGATAGGCCGCGCGCGTATCGGGCGAATCCGTGAGGCGGAAACGCGCATGGGCCGCGGCCACCTCAACTGGCGCGAAGGCGCTGCGGCGGGCGAAGCCGTGCTTGGGCAGCGTGTAGTCCTTCCCGTCCAGCCGCAACCGGTCCTCAGCCAGCGCGCCGACGATCGGAAACAGCACCGGTGCGCGGCCGGACCAGAACGCCGGGTCGGCGTCGGTCATGTATTCCCGACCTTCGGCATCCGTGAGCGACCACAGCTCTGCCCCGAACGGGTTGATCGCGACGGTCAGCCCTTCGCTGGCGATGCGGACAAGGCCCGGCGCGTCGTCATCCTCCAGCGGTCTCACACGATTCCCTTCGATCATTTACCATTTGTTGGGCCAGCCGTGGCACAGCGTGCGCATTCCGTAACGGAAACGGCGGGGGCCACCGATGCGTATCAGGATTGCAGCGGTCGCGGCCTGCCTTTTTCTGGCAGGATGTTCAAGGCCTCCCCTGACCTGGAGCCTATCCCCCGAAGAAGCCTATGCCCGGCTTGAGCACGCCGATATCGCCGGTTTCCGCATGTCGCGCCAATGCGGCATCCTGATCTACTTCTCGCCGGTGAAGACACCAGGCAAGGCGATCCGCTGGATCGTGACCAGCAGCGGACAGATCGTGGCCCGCTTTGCCGTGCGGCTGGAGCCGCAGGGCGACGGCACCCGCGCGATCATCGACATCCCGGCAGACCCGCACGGCGGGGAGATCTACGATGGCGACAAGTTCTACCCCCGCCCCGCGCTCAAACAACCATTGCGCCCGGCCGTGGAGGAACTGGTCAACGCCGCGATGGAAGGGCGCACGTTCAATGGCGAAGGGCTGAACAATACCGACCGTGTCTGTTCGATCCAGCGTGGCGGATTGGAAAGCGGCGCCTTCCACTTCTCTGTCAATGACGATCCCGGCAAGGACAGCGCCGAAACCGCGCGAGACCGCGCCGCTGCGAACCGTGCCTCAACACCTGAAGACTATGCCGCGCCCATGGACAAGGCGATGGGAGATTGATGATGCGTTCCGTTCTTGCCCTGGTTGCTG
Organism: Novosphingobium cyanobacteriorum; assembly: GCF_029436685.1. Lineage (GTDB taxonomy): Bacteria > Pseudomonadota > Alphaproteobacteria > Sphingomonadales > Sphingomonadaceae > Novosphingobium > Novosphingobium cyanobacteriorum. Next base: position 144,230 of record NZ_JAROCY010000002.1, on the reverse strand, counting down.
CGCTGCTGCTTTCGGCATGCGGCAAGGGCACCTATTATCCCGTTCCGCCCAGCGAGGCGCGCAGCGCGCTGTTGGCGTCTGAAATCCCGGTGATGCTGTTCGGCAGCCAGGCAGGTGGCACCGAGGCCGTGATCCGCCGTGGCGATACCGTGGTCTGGCGCGTGCTGGACATGGACGACAACGAACTGCTGCGCCTGTCCGCACAGGTCCAGCCCGATGGCGAAGGCAGCCGCATCGTCACCGACGTGCTGCCGCCCGAAGGACCGAACAAGGCCCGCGCGGAAAAGGGCATTGCCGCCAATCCCCAGATTGCCGGGCTTTATCGCACCATCGCCAATGAGCAGGTGAATGCCGTGCTGAACCAGCGCGATTTCAACATGGCCAGCATTACCCCGGCGATGATGAGCGCCGCACTGGTCACGATGCCGCAGATCCAGCAGCAGGCGATGAAGGCCGCCAGCGAAGCGCAGAAGCAGGACCGCGCCAATATCCAGCGCGCCTATGAAGCCGATGCCCACGGCTGGGGCTCGGGCGGCGAAAGCGGGCCTGACACCAAATACGGGGAGCCGATGGACGGATCGGACGAATAAGCGCCCCCTGCAAATGCCAGATGCAATAGCTGGAATGCAGATAAGCCCTCCCCTGCGGGGAGGGGTTGGGGTGGGGAAAGCGCCCGCAAGGCCAGGCGTCTGCGCTGGCGTTGTAGCCCACCCCGCTGCGACCAACCCCCGCTTTCGCGGGGGAAGTCTCGCTGCCCCTCCCTGCCAGAGAGGGGTGAGATCCTATCGGCGATGCGCGGCGTCAACCGCGCAGCACGCCGCCCTGCTTGGCGGCGGCGGCCACCACCTTGTCGGCAATCGCCTTCAGCGCGGCTTCGTCGAAGCTCTTGTCCACCGGCTGCAGCGTCACCTCGATGGCGATGCTCTTGTGCCCTTCGGGCACGCCCGCGCCACGGAAATCGTCGAACACCCGCGCGGCAACGATCGCCTGCTTGTCAGCCCCCTTCACCGCACGAAGCAGATCACCCGCCGGCACGCCCAACGGCGCGAGGAAGGCGAAATCGCGCGTCACCGCCTGCAGCGCGGGCGGGGCGAAGTGGGTGCGGGCAAAGCCGCTGGCCGCCTTCTTCGCGGGGATGCGGTCGAGGAACAGCTCGACCGCCGCCACCGGGCCATCCAGGTCAAAGGCCTTGGCCGTGGCGGGGTGCAGCATGCCGAAGCGCGCCAGCACCTGCTTGGGCCCCAGCCGCAGCGTGGCGGACTGGCCGGGGTGGAACTGCGCCCCCGCCTCACCCATCACCTGCAGGTTCTCCACCGGCGCGCCCGCTTCGGCCAGCAGCGCCAGCGCCTCGGCCTTGGCGTCGAACGCGTCGAACGCCACCGCCTTGCCCGTCGCCCAGCCGCGCTGGGTGCGCTCGCCCGCCAGCACCACCGCAAGGCTCAGCTTCTCGTCGCTCGATCCGTTCTCGGCGCGCAGGTAACGGCGGCCGATCTCGAACAGACGCACCGACGATGCGCCGCGATCAAGGTTGCGCTTGGCCGCGCCGAGCAGACCCGGCAGCAGCGAAGGCCGCATCGCCTTCAGGTCTTCCGAAATCGGGTTGGCCAGCGTCCACGCGAACTGCCCATCGGCAAAGGCCGTCGCCTCAGCTTCGGGCAGGAATGACCAGGTCACCGCCTCGTGCAGCCCGCGCGCAGCCGCCGCGCGGCGCACGCGGCGTTCCAGCGCCTGCACCGGCGTCGCGGTCGGCTTGGCCACACCATCAGCCCGCGGCAGCGGGGTTGAAGGCACCGCATCCAGCCCGTGCACGCGGATCACTTCTTCCACGATGTCGGGCGCGCCATCCACGTCGGGGCGCCATGTGGGCACCGAAACCGCCCAGTGCTCGCCCGTTTCCACCACGCCAAAGCCGAGCGCGGCCAGGATGCGCTGCTGTTCGCTGGCGCTCATGGTCACGCCGCCCAGCTGCCCGGCCAGCGCCGGATCATAGGCCACGGTCTTCTGGCCGGAAGGCGCCGCGCCCGCGCGCACCACCTCGCTCGCCTCGCCGCCGCAGATCTTCACGATCAGGTCGGTCAGCAGGTCCAGCCCGGTATCGAGGAACGCCGGGTCCACCCCGCGTTCGAACCGGCCGCGCGCGTCAGACGTCAGCGCCAGCGCCTGCCCGGTGCGGGCGATGCGCTGCGGATTGAAGTAGGCCACTTCCAGCAGCACGTCGGTGGTAGTCTCGCTGCAGCCGGAATGTTCGCCACCCATGATCCCGGCCACGTCGTGCACGCCGGCATCGTCGGCGATCACGGTCATCTCGTGGTCGAGGATATAGTGCTTGCCGTTCAGCGCGGTCACGCCCTCTCCGTCCACCGCGCGGCGGGCGACCACCGCGCCGGTCAGCTTGGCGAGGTCATAGGCGTGCGCCGGGCGGCCATAGCCCAGCATCACATAGTTGGTGATGTCCACCAGCGCCGAGATCGGCCGCTGCCCGGCGCTCTTCAGCGCATCCTGCAGCCACTGCGGGCTCGGCCCGTTCTTCACGCCGCGGATCACCCGGCCGTGGAACGCGGGGCAGCCCTCGGGATCGTCGGTGCGGATCTCCACCGGGCAGGGATAGGCGCCGGGCACGTGCGCCACCTCGATCGGCTGCAGCGTGCCGATGCCGGCCGCCGCCAGATCCCGCGCAATGCCATAAACGCCCATGCAGTCCGGCCGGTTGGGCGTGATCGAAACGTCGAACACCGGGTCGCTGCCCAGGTAATCGGCAAAGCTGGTGCCCAGCGGCGCATCCGCCGGCAGTTCGATGATGCCGTCGTGCTCCTCGCCCAGCCCCAGTTCGCGCGTGGAGCACATCATGCCATTGGATTCCACGCCGCGGATCGCGCTCTTGCGCAGTTCCATGCCGTTGGCGGGCACCACCGCACCGGGCAGGCCCAGCACGCCAACCAGCCCTGCGCGCGCATTGGGCGCACCGCAGACGACCTGCAGCGGGTTGCCATCTCCCAGATCCACCGACAGCACCTGCAGCTTGTCCGCCTGCGGATGCTTGTCCGCGGTCAGCACGCGCGCCACGCGGAACCGGGTCAGCGCGGCAGAGGCATCCTCCACCCCTTCGATCTCCAGCCCCAGCGCGGTCAGCGTGCGCGCGATGGTGGCGGCATCGGCCTTGGTGTCGAGGAAGGTCTTCAGCCAGGACAGCGAAAACTTCATGGCCGCACTCCCACACCGCCGGAAAGGGTCGGCACGTCGAGCGCCCCGAAGCCATAGTGGCCCAGCCACCGCGCATCGCCATCGAAGAAGGCGCGCAGGTCATCCATCCCGTATTTCAGCATGGCAAGCCGATCCACGCCTGTGCCAAAGGCGAAGCCCTGCCATTCATCGGGGTCCAGCCCGCCGAATTCGATGACCTTGCGGTTGACCATGCCACTGCCCAGCACTTCCATCCAGCCGCCGTTCTCCACATCGCCGCCGCCGCCGACCACGCGCTTGCCGTTGATCACGGTGTAGCCCACGTCCACTTCCACCGAAGGCTCGGTGAACGGGAAATAGCTGGGACGCAGGCGCAGCACGATGTCGTCGCGCTCGAAGAACGCCTTGAGGAACGTTTCCAGCGTCCACTTCAGGTGGCCGAGGTGGATGCCCTTGTCGATCACCAGGCCTTCGATCTGGTGGAACATCGGGGTGTGCGTGGCGTCGCTGTCGCTGCGATAGACGCGGCCCGGTGCGATGATGCGCAAGGGTGCCCCCTGCGCCAGCATGGTGCGGATCTGCACCGGGCTGGTATGCGTGCGCAGCAGCATCGAACGGCCTTCGGCATCCTTGTCCGGGAAGTAGAAGGTATCGTGCATCGCCCGCGCCGGGTGCGTTTCGGGCATGTTGAGCGCGGTGAAGTTGTGCCAGTCGTCCTCGATCTCCGGCCCGCTGGCCACGGCAAAGCCCATGTCGGCAAAGATCTCGGCCAGCTCGTCCATCACCTGTGATACGGGGTGCACCGAGCCGCGCGGGGTTTCCGGCGCGGGCAACGACAGGTCCACCGTCTCGGCCGCCAGCCGTGCTTCCAGCGCCGCGCTTTCCAGCGCGCCCTTGCGCTCGCCCAGCGCCGCGGTCACCGCCTCGCGCGCGGCGTGGATCTTCGGGCCTTCGCTCTGGCGCTGTTCCGGGCTCATCGCGCCCAGCGTCTTGAGCAGGGCGGAAACCCACCCCTGCTTGCCAAGCGCGGACACGCGGATCGCCTCCACCGCATCGGCGGTATCGGCCGCGGCAATCGCCGCCAGGGTCTGTTCAAGCTGTTCCATCGCCGGTGCCGCTAGCGGGAATCGGCGCGGAATCCAAGCGGCGCGACGCGTTCAGACAGCGGCGCTTGATCGGCCGGCTTTCAGGGGATTATGCAGCGCCTGCACCGCCGCGCCCGCCGCCGCCTGCCGCGCCTGCATCACCGCCGCCAGCACCGGGTGCGGCTGCGCAGCATAGGCGCGCGGGCTCATGCCCATGAAGCGGTGGAAATCGCGCACGAACTGCGCCTGGTCATGATAGTGCCCGTCGATCGCGCCGATCCATTTCAGCGAGGGGTCGAGCATGTATTGCGAAAGGCTGCGCATGAAGCGCTGCCGCCGCAGCAGCAGGCGCGGCGTAAAGCCGAAGTGGCGGCTGCAGATGCGCTCCACCGTGTGCGCGGGCAGGCGCGCCAGCTCGGCCATTTCGGCCACGCTGCCCACATCCGGCTCCAGCAGCGCCGCATGCACCGCCTGGATGCGGGCGCGGTCGGGCACCTCGCCCACGTCGCGCGCGGTGAAATAGGCCACGATCCGCGCCAGCTCCGCCGCCTCGTCCGCCTCGCCATCGCGGAACACGCTTTGGATCAGCGGGATGAACGGCGCCAGCGCCGGCGCGGGCAGCGGGTTGAGCAGGCGGTCGGCCATCTCGCTGGCCGGCAGCCCGGCAAAGCGCGCCCAGCCCAGCGGCAGCAGGCCGATGCCCCACATCCGCGTGGACCCGATGGTGAAGCGCACCGCGCGGCTGCTCGGCCCGGTAAACGTCGCCGGCACGCCCGAAACATGATCGCGCCCGCCCAGGTCCGAATCCGGCAGCCCGCCCTGGAACAGGCGCAGGTTGGCCCATTCCGGGTGGAGCCAGTCGGTCACGGTCCCGCCCCCCGGCACGTCCATTTCCAGCACGTAGAAGGTGGTGAAATAGGGCTGCAATGCCGCAGGCGGCAAATGGAATCGGACCCGGACTGTGCAATCCCCGGCCAACATGTGCGCCCCGTTTTATACCCTTGGCCGTTGCATAACGCAGATTGCGTTTCTTGCAAGTATTGGATTTCGGGGAGACTTTGCCTTTCGCAAGGCAACAAAAAAGGCGCCCGTCTTGCGACGGACGCCCTTTTGTTGGGTTCGCTTGCCTTGGCTTACGCCGGCAGCGCGGCTTTCGCCTGCGCGATGACGGCGGTGAACACGCCACCTTCGTTCATGGCGAGGTCGGCCATGGCCTTGCGGTCCAGTTCGATCCCGGCGAGCTTCACGCCGTGGATGAACTGCGAATAGCTGAGGCCTTCGGCGCGCACGGCGGCGTTGATGCGCTGGATCCACAGGGCGCGGAAGGTGCGCTTCTTAACCTTGCGGTCGCGATAGGCATACTGGCCGGCCTTTTCGACGGCCTGGCGGGCGACGCGGATGGTATTCTTGCGACGGCCGCGATAGCCCTTCGCCTGATCCAGAATCCGCTTGTGCTTGGCACGGGTGGTAACACCACGCTTGATACGGCTCATAAGTCAGCGCTCCTCAGTTCAGCCCGTAGGGCGCCCACTTCTTGATCACCTTCGCATCGGCGTCGGAGATCACGTCCATGCCGCGGTTCTGGCGGATGTACTTGGCGTTGTGGCTGATCAGGCGGTGGCGCTTGCCGGCCACGCCGTGCTTGACCTTGCCCGTGGCGGTGAGCTTGAAGCGCTTCTTGACGCCGCTCTTGGTCTTCATCTTGGGCATTTTCGTCTCCTCGACTTGTGCGCGGAAAACCCGCCATGGCAGCCCTAGTTAGCCAGGCGAGTCAGCGAATCCGCGCAAACGGAAGCGGCGCCGTTAGGGGAAGCGGGCGCGAAAGGCAAGCGGAGACGGGGACTTCCCAAGATCCTCCCTGTTTTTGCCGCAGGCACAAACGGGAGGGGGATCGCACATGGAGTGGGTGGTCGATGGCTCATGCCCTTGCTCAAACGTATATACAACCTTATATACAACTCAATGCAGCGAAGCCAGATTGCCGGATTTGACTGGGACGAAGGCAACCGCACGAAGTGCCAGAAGCATGGCGTTACCCTTGCGGAGATCGAGGCGGTGTTCCGCCATCCGCACCGGATCATGCCAGACACGGCGCACTCCGATGCGGAAACCCGCTTTCTCGCCGTCGGATCAGGCGGCGGGCCACGCCCGGTCTTCCTGGCGTTCACTCTGCGCCAAGTCGACGGCGCAACCCACATACGGCCGATCAGCGCCCGTTACATGCATCGCAAGGAAATCGAGCACTATGAACAAGCCGCTCCCCCATCTGACCACTGACGAGGACGCCGAGCGTTTCGTTGAGGAGGCCGATCTTTCGCAGTTCGACCTTTCCGCATTCAAGGCGCACAGCTTCGAATTCGCGCCGAAGTCCCGCCAAGTGAACATGCGCTTCCCAGAAGCTCTGCTCGATGCCGTGAAGGCCAAGGCAGCCGCGCAAGGCATGTCCTACCAACGCTTCATCCGCCAAACTCTGGAAGCCGCAATCGGCAAAGCCTGATGAATCTGTCTTCACTTAACGCAGAATTGGTCGAGGTCGGCGTACGCCCCGATGCATACAGCATTTCGCCCGTCGCTGACGCCCCGCTTGACGCAACAGAAGTATACGTCCTTCGCAGAAGGCGCGCTGGCCGGATCGGCAACCCGGACTACTGGGTAACCTTCTATTCGGAACGAGGCCATGAGAATGGTTTCAAGCGTTTCGAAACAGAAGCAGAAGCGTGCCGGCACTTCCTGCTGTGGGTTAGCGCCGACCAAACGGCCCATGTCACTCCACGTTGGGTCGTCCTCACCCCCGCCCGATATCCCCCAGCTCATACGGCGTCGTCTGGTATGTCTCGTTGATCCAGTTGCCATAGAGCAGGTGCCCATGGCCGCGCCATGAATTGACCGGGTGCGCGTGCGGGTCGTCGCCGGGGAAGTAGTTGCGCGGCAGGTACTTGCCTTCATCCCGCGCGTATTCGCCCGCCAGGGTCAGCGTGTCGTACTCCAGGTGGTTGAACATGTGCAGCGCGGCGTGGGCCGGGTCGTCGATCAGGCACAGGCCGGTGGCGTCGCTTTCCGCCAGCACGGTCAGGCCGCGCCCTTCGGGCAGGTCCTCGCGCCGCACCTCGCTCCATCGGCTCACCGGCACGTCGAAGACATCGGGCAGCCCGCGCATCCACACGCTGGCCGGCTGGCGGTTGAAGTGCGGGAACACGCCCGATGCCTTCTCTTCCAGCACATGCTTTTCCACACCGTGGAAATGGTGCAGCGCCGCCATCGCGCCCCAGCACACGCTCAGCGTGCGGTGCACGTTGGTCTGGCTCCAGTCGAAGATGCGGCGCAGCTCGTCCCAGTATGTCACGTCCTCGAACGGCATCGTCTCCACCGGCGCGCCGGTCACGATCAGGCCGTCATACTTCTCCTGCGCCACGTCGGCCCAGGGGCGGTAGAACTCCGAGATGTGCCCGGCCGAGGTGTTCTTGCTCACGTGGTCGGAAATGCGCAGCAGTTCCAGCTCCACCTGCAGCGGCGTTGCGCCCAGCACGCGGGCGATCTGCGTCTCGGTGGTGATCTTGTCGGGCATCAGGTTCAGCAGCGCGATGCGCATGGGCCGGATGTCCTGCCGCGCGGCCTCGGTCTCGGCCATCACGATCACGCCTTCGGCTTCCAGCGTGCGGCGGGCGGGCAGGTTGTCGGCAATGCGGATCGGCACGTCTTCAATTCCCTCGGCATGGGCGGGGACAGGCGCTTTACGAGATGGGGCTTGGCTCCGCTTCGTTGCCGGACCGGCCACATCCCTCCGTGCAGGAGGCGCCACCTTGCCGGGAGAGGCAGGTTGGCGTCGGGGCGACTTCCCCAACTCTTGATGCTGATCAAGGCATGTAGCCGCGCGATGCGGCAATTGCAATGCGGGGCGATCCTCCTGCCCCAGCATGCAATCGCGCAAGAACCCTGGACGAAGGGGACTTGCTATTGCGAATGCCTCGCATTACAAATGCGAAGGACTCGACGGGAGCCTGCGCCGATGTACGTCTGCATCTGCAATGCCATTCGTGAAAAGGACCTGCGTGGCGCGGCGCGCAGCTGCCCGCGCAGCGATGCCGAAGCACTCTATGGCAGGCTGGGGTTCAAGCCGCAGTGCGGCCAGTGCCTGGAAGACGCCGACGAGATCGTGGCCGACGAACGCGCCTGCCAGCCCGCCTGATCTTCCCCGACATTTCCTTTCCGGGCCGCTTGCCAGCGACGCGGCCTCAGCGCATCCTTGCGCCAGAACCCCAGCAGGAGACGCGCCATGAAGGGTGACGCCAAGGTCATCGAGTTCCTGAACAAGGCCCTGTTCAACGAACTGACCGCCATCAACCAGTACTGGCTGCATTATCGCCTGCTGGCCAACTGGGGCGTGAAGAAGCTGGCCGAATACGAACGGCACGAATCCATCGACGAGATGAAACACGCCGACAAGCTGGCCGACCGCATCCTGTTCCTGGATGGCCTGCCCAATTTCCAGGCGCTGGGCCGCCTGCGCATCGGCGAATCGGTGGAGGAAATCCTCAAGGCCGATCTCGAGCTGGAGATGGACGCGATCCCCCTGCTCAAGGACGCCATCGCCCACTGCGAATCCGTGCGTGACTACGTCAGCCGCGATCTCTTCGCCGAGATCCTCGAAAGCGAGGAGGAGCATGTCGACGTGATCGAAAAGCAGTTCGACATGATCGCGCGCATGGGCCTGCAGAACTACGTGCAGCTGAACAGCGAGGCGGCCGAGGGCTGACCGGTAAGGGCGCCGGGGCCGTGGCCCCGGCCTGGCTTTGCGCCCTCGTCAATAGGCAGCCGTGAACCGCGCCCGTGGGTGGCGGTGCTGTTCCAGTTCATCGACCATGGCGATGGCATAGTCGGCAAAGCTGATCCGGCTCTCGCCCTTCTCGTCGGTCACCAGCTGGTCGGTGCCCAGCCGGAACGTGCCGGTGCGCGGGCCCACCTCGATGAAGGCGGCGGGGCTGAAGAACGTCCAGTCGATCTCCTGCTCCTTGCGAATGTCGTCCAGGAACGCCATGCCGCCCAGGATCGCGGGCTTCCATTCCTCGGGCAGGGTCGCGCCCATCACGTCCCACAGCTTCTTGCCCGGCGCCACTTCCAGGCTGGCCGCGCCGCCCGTCACCAGCAGGCGCGGCACGCCCGCCGCCTTGAGCGCGGACAGCAGCGTCTCGGCCTTCACGTCAAAGTGCAGCGCGCTGATCACCGCGTCTGCGCCCCGGATCAGCCCGGCCAGCGCCTGCGGATCGGTGGCGTCGCCCGCCACGGCGCTGACCCCCGGTGCGGCCGGGATCGCCTCCGGCTTGCGCGCGATGGCGATCACCTCATGCCCGCGCGCCGCCACTTCCCGTGTGATTTCCGACCCGGCGCGACCGCTGGCGCCCAAAACTGCCACTTTCATGCCCGCCTCTCCATTCTACCATTTGTTAGATGGTAGAACGCGGGCCGGGGCGATGCAAGATCAGTGCCCGCAGGCCAGCGCTTCCACCACGTCATCCAGCCGCGCCGGATCACCCAGCGCCAGCACGTGGCCATCGGACCCGGCGTGGAGCGGCTCACCGTTCCAGTCCGCCATGGTGCCGCCCGCGCCTTCCACCACCGGGACCAGCGCGGCCCAGTCATGCAGCTTCAGGTTCGCCTCGCACACGATGTCGAGCTGCCCCGTGGCCAGCATGGCGTAGTTGTAGCAGTCTCCACCCATGACCATGCGCTTGTGGTCGGTCTTGGCGGCCAGGGCCATGAAGTGGGCGCCTTCGTGATCGTCGAAATAGTGCGGACCGGTGGTGGCGATGGTGGCATTGGCCAGTTCGCGGCAAGGGCGGGTGCGCACCGGCTGGCCGTTCAGCGTGGTTGGCCGCCCGATCGCGCCGATCCAGCGTTCGCCCAGGATCGGCTGGTCGATCACGCCCAGCACCGGAAAGCCTTCCACCACCAGCGCGATCAGCGTGCCGAACAGCGGCCGCCCGGCAAGGAAACCGGCAGTGCCGTCGATGGGATCGAGCACCCAGCTGCGGCGGGAAGTGCCTGCGGTGGAGCCGAACTCCTCGCCGATGATGGTGTCGGCCGGAACCTCTGCCCGCAGGATGGCCCGCATGGCTTCTTCGGCCGCGGTATCGGCCAGGGTGACGGGCGTCGAATCGCCCTTGCGCTCGGCGGTCACGGTGCGGAAATGGGGGCGGATCGCCTCGCCCGCCGCATCGGCAAGGCGCAGGGCAAGGGCGATATCGGCATCGAGCTGTGCGGTGCTGGTCATGCCCGCAGCCTTGGCCCGATGCGCCACCCCGGGTCAAGAAGGGTTGGGTCTACCGCATACAGGGTATTGGCCGTGTTCGTCACAAAGCTGTATGGGGCGTGACATATGGCACAGCCGCGCCGCAAGGTGGCCGCTAAGGGGAGCGGCATGGCAAGGTGTGGCAACGGGGGCATGACGTGACGCGCAAGCAGCGACCGGCGGTGGACAGGTCGATCGCATCGGGCGGGGGGGTGACCCGCGACGGCCAGCCGATCAGCTATAACCGCGCGCCTGCCGACGACCTCGCCCCGTGGATCGCCCGGCTTTATGTAACGAAGGTGGACATGCCGGCGGAATACCGCCTGAACTGCGGGCTGTTCAACGATGCCGCCTGCATCCGCATCCAGCTGCGCGGGCAATGGACGGCCGATACCGCGGACGGGCGCATGGAAATGGGCAAGTCCGCGCTGTTCTTCGGCCCGCAATCTCGGCGCATGCCGATCAGCGTGACCGGCAGCTTCATCAGCGTGGGAGCGATGCTGCGCCCCGGCGCGTGCCACGTGCTGAAAGGGCCGAAAGTGCCCGAGATCGTGGACTGGATCGTGCCGATGGCGGACGCCGGCGGCAACCCGGACGAATGGTTCAGCCTGTTCGCGCCCGATGCCGAGCCCGAAGCCTGGTGCCTGGCGATGGAGGACCGGCTGCGCACACGGATTGCCGTTCTGGATGCGCCGGAGCCTGATCCGGCGACCACCCGGTTCGAAGCCGCGGCTTTTGCCGACCCGACGATCAGCATCAAGCAGTTTGCCGAACGCGCCGCGATCGAGCAGCGGCGGCTGGAGCGGATCATCCGGCGCGACTTCGGCATGCCGCCCAAGCAGGTGCTGCGCCGCGCCCGCGCGCTCGACATGGCCAGCCACCTGCGCGGCGTGGCCGACAAGGACGAGGCCGAGGCGCTGGCGCTGCGGTATTACGACCAGAGCCACCTGATCCGCGAGTTCTCCGAACTGTTCGGGATGAGCCCGCGCCAGTTCGTGGAAACGCCACAGCCGCTGATGACGCTAGCGCTGGAAACGCGGCAGGCCCGCCGGCTGGAAATGATGGCCCGCATAGCCCCGGGCGAGATCCGCCCCTGGGAGTGATCCGGCCCGCCAAGTTGCCGGTGGCGACGCAGGCTCACTGGGCGCGAGGTTGACACAGTTGACACTGTCCAATGGGGTGAATCCAAATTCGCGCCGCGCCGGCCCTTTGGCGCTCGGAGCGAGTCCCGTGGCGAGGCGGAAAAACGCCGCGATACCCGGCACTTGGCGGAAGCGTTGACGATTTCAGGGAGCCATCGTGGCCGAATTTACGTCCCTTTCGACATGTAGGAAAGGGATAATTATAATAACAGACGCGTATGTTATTTATTGTGTTGGATTCAGGCGCAGGCGTGTGCCGCCGAATGGCCCCGCCCTGCTGAGAAGCAGGCTGTTCTTCCGCTGTTCTTCCGCTGCTGGCAGAACAAGAACAGCGCTGGATGCCGGAGGCATGCAGGCAAAGTAATGTTCTTCAGAAATCCGGTGGCGGGCAAAGCAAAGCAAGCAGGTTTGGCAAGCCAATTGAGGCGAAGCGCGCTCCGCAACTGCCTCCGATCACGATCCATTATTGCTGCTGATGATCGGGACAGTGCGGAAACGGATTCAATCACGGAAAGACGGGGCGATGCCCAGTTGAACCGTTTCACATCAGTGCCTTAACCTGCCCGCACCAAAGGCAGGAGCAGACATGACGGCGTTTGTGGCGAAAGACCCGGTTCTGGTGAACACCACCACGACGGGCAAGCAGTTCCAATCGGCGATCGGACGGCTTGCCGATGGCGGCTATGTGGTGGCGTGGGTGGACGCCAGCGGCCTGAATGGCGACAACAGCGGCGCCGGCATCATGGCGCAGGTGTTCGATGCCAAGGGCGCGAAAGTGGGCGGCGAGATCCAGGTCAACACCTCGCTGGCGGGCGACCAGGTGCAGCCGGCGATCGCGGTGCTGAAATCGGGCGAGTTCGTGATCTCGTGGACCGACGCGGGCGGTGCCAAGACCAGCCCGGCGGTGGAAGTGCGCGCGCAGATGTTCAACGCCGCGGGCGAGGCGATCCGGGCCGAGCTGACGCTGAACACCGCGCCCGAATACAACCAGTACCAGTCACAGCTGACGGCGTTGTCCAACGGCGGCTTTGCGGCGGTGTGGCTGAGCAATGCGGAGTTCAAGGGGGTCTTCTATCCGCGCCTGCACGTGCAGTTCTTCGATGCGAAGGGCAAGCCGACGAGCGCCGACATCGCGGTGTATGACCACCCGGACCGTTCGGCCGACGAGCAGCCGGAAATCACCGCGCTGAGCGACGGGCGCGTGCTGGTGACCTGGGTCAACAGTCGAGACGGTGCGGGCACCGGGGCGCAGATCATATCGAGCGACGGGACCAAGGCCTTTGCCCTGCCGATCGACATTGCCGAGCATATCGCCAGCGGCGGGCAGGCGGATGTGCTGGGCCTGCCGGGCGGCGGCTTCGTGGCGGCCTATGAAGCGCGCGACACCCCGGTGCGCGGCATCCAGGTGCGCATCTTCGACAAGAACGGCGAAGCTGTGACGCCCGACATTCAGTACAACGACAAGTACGACAACTATTACGAACCCTCCATCGCCCTGCTGAAATCGGGCAAGTTCGTGATCGTGGCGCAGGACGGATCGAACCGGGTTGTGGCCCAGGTGTTCAACCCCGATGGCACGAAGTTCGGCGGGATGATGACGCTGAGCCCGCAAGGCCAGAGCGCCGGGGCGGCGACCGTGGTGCCGGCGACCGATGGCGGCTTCATCGTGACGTGGAGCGACGTGAGCGGCGCCGACGGCAATTCGTGGGGCGTCTATTCCGCCGTCGTCTCGATCGACAACACGGTGCACCAGCTGGCCGGCAATGCCACGGCCAACACCCTGACCGCGCCGACCACGGCCAACTGGACCCTGCTGGGCAAGGGCGGCGACGACAGCCTGACCGGCAGCCTGTATGACGACAGGCTGGACGGTGGGACCGGGGCCGACCGCATGACCGGCGGCTATGGCGACGACACCTATACCATCGACAACGCCGGAGATGTGATCATCGAAATCGCCACCAGCGGGGTGGACAAGGTGATCTCCACGCTGAAGGGCTATACCTTGGCCGCGAACGTGGAGATCCTGCAGATCGGCGGCAATGCGGCGATCGGCGGCAATGGTAACGATGGGGCCAACCTGCTGATCGGCAACGAGGCCGCCAACGCGCTGGACGGCGGGCGCGGCGACGACACCCTGCGCGGGCTGGGCGGCAACGACAGCCTGGCCGGCGGGGCAGGGCGCGATCTGCTGGAAGGCGGCATCGGCAATGACACGATGGACGGCGGCAACGACGACGACAGCCTTGACGGCGGCGCGGGCGACGACGTGCTGCTTGGCGGCGCGGGCAAGGACCTGATCGACGGGGGCAAGGGCGCAGACCGCATGGAAGGCGGATCGGGCGACGACGCCTTTGGCGTGGACAACCTGGCCGACGTGGTGGTGGAGAAGGCCGACCAGGGCACGGATACGGTGGTCAGCAGCATCAACTACGTGCTGGGCGCGAACCTCGAGAACCTGATCCTGGTGGGCGCGGCCAAGGCGGGCAAGGGCAATGCGCTGGATAACGTGCTGATCGGCAACGCGCTGGACAATACGCTGGTGGGCAACGGCGGCAACGATGTCGTTTCCGGCGGCGCGGGTATCGACAAGCTGAGCGGCGGCGCCGGGGCCGACACCTTTGTGTTCGCCGCCGGAGAGAGCGGCGCCAGCGCCGCCACCGCCGACCGCGTGCTGGATTTCCGCCATGCGCAGGGCGACCGCATCGACCTTTCCGCCTTCGATCCCGTGCCCGGCGGCGTGGACAATGCGCTGAGCTTCATCGGCAGCACGGCGTTTGCCGGCACGGCGGGCGAGGTGCGCGTTACCGGCGCGGCCGGCGGGCAGATCGTGCAGATCGACGCCGATGGCGACAAGCTGGCCGACATGGTGATCTCGGTACGTGCCGACGCGGTGCTGCAGGCGGCGGACTTCGTGCTGTGACGGGGTAAGCGCCCCGCCCCTTCACGAGGCAAGGCATCCATGAGGGGCAGCCATTTGCCAACGATTCCGGGCAATTGCCCGCTGTCGGGCCAAGCCGGCAACGGATAGCTCCATTCAAATTCGCCAGGCGAAATCAGGCAGTGCTGAGCTACCCCCGGATCAGCTTGCGGGCCTGGAGCAGGCCGATCAGGACCATCGCCGCGCCGGCCAGGGCCAGGGGGCGGTCTGCGCCGGTGAAGGCGTGGACGGCACGCGCATGGGTGAAGGCTGTGAAGAGGGCGCTGAGGCCGAGGCCGATGATCAGCACGAAGAGCAGCAGGCCGGGCAGGCTGGTGGCGGCGCGGTCCTGTTGGCGCGAACGCGGGGTGCCGGTGAAGGGGCGCCATTTGCCGCGGGGTGGAGGTGCTGACGGCATCGGCGGATCTTCCGGGTTCGAGTGACTCTGGCAACGGTCTAACGCGCACAGGGCTGCTGGCAAGGGATGGTGCCGGATTGCCGCGTGGCCGCGGGTCATTTCACCCTTGTCGTGTCCGCCGCAAACAGGGGGTCTTCATCATAGGCGGGCTGCTGCAGCACGCGGGCGAAGGCGGGGCTGACGAGATCGTGGCCGAGGGCCTGCGCGCGCTGCACCGCGGGGCGGGCGGACATCGCGGTGAACCAGCGGCCGATCTGGGGGAAATCGCCGAGGTCCTGCCCGTGGAGGCGGTGGAACCAGACCCAGCCCCAGCAGGCCATGTCGGCAACGGAATAATCATCCGCGATCCAGCTTCGCCCGGCGAGTCGCGCATCAAGCACGCGATAGAGCCGCGCGCATTCCCGCGTGTAGCGATCGACGGCGTAATCGTTGCCCGCCGGGGCATAGCGGCGGAAATGGTGCGCCTGCCCGGCCATTGGCCCCAACCCGCCCATCTGCCACATCAGCCATTCCTGCGCGGCGACGCGCGCCGGGCCGGAGGGACTGAGGAAACGCCCGGTCTTTTCGGCAAGGTAGAGCAGGATGGCGCCGGATTCGAAGACCGGCTGCGAACCATCCGGCGCAGTGTGATCGACGATGGCGGGGACGCGGTTGTTGGGGCTGATGCGCAGGAATTCGGGCGCGAACTGGGCATCGGCGGTGATGTCCACGGGCACGAGGCGATAGGGGAGGCCGCATTCCTCCAGCATGATCGCCACCTTCCAGGTGTTGGGCGACGGGAAGAAGTGGAAGTCGATCATCAGTAATCCAGTGGCAGGCCGATGTGGCGGGCATAGATGCGATCGCGGTGCGCGATCAGCAGCGGATCGAGCGCGGCCATGGTGACCGGATCGCAATCGGCATAGGGCCCGCGCAGCCAGTCCGGCATCGGGTTCACATCCTGCGGCAGGGGCGCGAGCATCATCGAGAAGCAGGCCCAGAAAAGGTCTGCCGCGCTGACCATATCGCCGACGAGATAGCCGGACCCCCGATCCGCCTGTTGCCGCAACTGTGCAGCGAGGCCCGAGAGGATCTGCGCAAGGCGCGCGGGCGCGGCGGCGATGGTGGCGGGCGTGACATGGTAGGTGCGAGCCAATGCATCGAGCGCGGGATCGGGGCCGGCCGAAAGGGAGGCGGCCATGATCTGATGCCGGCGGTTCCAGCCCAGCCCGTCGCGCCCGGCGATCTCAAGGCAGAGGCCGAGGCAGAGCGCGCGCTGCACGGGATCGGCCGGGAGCAGCGAAGGCCCCTGCCCCAGCCGTTCGGCCAGAAGCAGGATATCGTGCCAGCCGGTGAGCGGCGGTTCATCATCGAGGCACACGATCGGGGCGTTGCGGTGGCCGGTCCAGGCCAGCAGGTCTTCGTTCGGGGCCATGGCCTGCTGCGCCACGGGCGTGAAAGGGACTTTGCGAAAGGCCAGCACGGCCTTGGCCGCCTCGCCCCAGGGACCAGGCACGCCGGCCGTGAGCACGAGGCGCAGACCCGGCAGGGCCTGCGCCTCGGCAACCGTCAGATAGTGCATCGCCAGCCTCTCCCTTGCCGCGAAAGGACGGCAAGGTCCGCGCCTGGGCTCCGGCCGTCAACCAGCCAAAGCGCGAGGCGCGCGATCAGGGCACTGGTCGATCAGAGGATGAAGTCGGTCGCATCCAGCGTGGTGACGTCATCGAGGCGGATGGCGAAGTCGGCCACGCCATCGCCATCGGTGTCGCCAAAGACCACGCCATCTCCCTTGATCACTTCGAAGCGCAGTTCGCCCGCATGGTTGCCGAAGGCATCTGCACCGATGAAGGTGAAGCCTTGGTGCCCGTCGGTGAGGGTGTCGGCATCGACGCCGGTGAGATCGATCCTGTCACCATCGGCGTGGCTGAAATCCTGGATGCGATCCGCGCCGCCACGGGTCGCCCCCGAAAAATCGCCATCGACGAAGACGAATGTATCGGCACCGAGACCACCGGCCAGCTTGTCCTTGCCGGTGCCGCCATCGACAGTGTCGGCGCCATCGCCGCCCCTGACCACATCGTTGCCGGCGCCGCCGTTGAGATCGTCGTCGCCAGTGCCACCCGAAAGCTTGTCGGTGCCGTCATCGCCGTTCAGGTCGTCATCGCCGCTGCCACCGGCAAGATTGTCGTCACCGCCATCGCCGTGGAGGACATCATGCCCGCCACCACCGGCGAGGTGGTCGTTGCCGGTGCCGCCGTCAAGATCGTCGTCGTTGCCGCCGCCGTTGAGGTCATCGTCACCATCATCGCCGTGAAGGTGATCGATGCCGCCGCCGCCGTGGAGAGTATCGTGCCCGATGCCACCGAACATGGTGTCGCTGCCCTTGCCGCCATCGAGCGTGTCGTCACCGGTGCCGCCGTCGAGATTGTCGTCGCCATCGTCGCCGTTGAGATCGTCGTTGCCGTCACCGCCGCTGATGTCGTCGTTGCCGAGGCCGCCGTTTTCGATATCGTCGCCAATGCCGCCGGAGATCAGGTCGTCACCGTCGGTATCCTGACCCTGATCATTCGAATCGATCGCGTGGAATGTGTGATGAAGCGTCATGACCCTGCCTTTTGCTAGTCCCCGGAAAAGCAAGGAGGCAGGGAGTGAAGGACGGGTTAAGGCGAAGGTGAAAACGCACCTATACGGCGCGGGATCACCAAGCTGTTAACCAGCGTGGCTGTTGTACCGCCTTGATTGCCGCAATGTGGTGGCCGGAAAGGCAATTTACGGCAGTCACCTCAAGCCGTGCGCAGCTGCGGGCATTGCACGCTGCGTGAGCGCGCCCGGCCGAGCGAGTCGCAGCTTCCTGCGATCAGAGGATGAAGTCGGTTTCCACGAGCTTGGTGACGTTGTCGAGCCGGATGGCGAAATCGGCCAGGCGGTCGCCATTCGTGTCAGCCAGCACGACCACGCCGTTGCCGAACGCTTCATAGCGGAGCTGGCCGGGGCGGCCGGTAAAGGCCTTGTCACCGAGGAAGGTGAACCACTGTTCGCCCGCAGCGCGCGTGTTGGCGTCGATATCGGTGAGATCGATGGTATCGGCCTGGCCGTGGTTGAAATCGGTGATGCAATCGGCCCGGTCGGGGCTGGCGGAGGCGAAATCGCCTTCATTGAAGACGAAGATGTCGGCCCCGGCCTCGCCAGAGACGACATCGCGCCCCGCGCCGCCGGTGATGATGTCGTTGCCCGATCCGCCGCTGATGCGATCGTTGCCCGCGCCGCCATCGACGATGTCGTTGCCGGATTCGCCCGAGAGGCGATCGGTGCCATCATCGCCGCGCACGATATCGTTGCCGCTGCCGCCAAGCACGGTATCGTTCCCGGCGCCGCCTTCGAGCTGATCATTGCCTTCGTCGCCGGCGATCACATCATTGCCGTCATCGCCAAAGATCCTGTCATTGCCATCACGCCCGCGCAGCTGATCGTTGCCGAGGCCGGCGTGCCAGACATCCGAGGCCGAGGTGCCGACGAGGATATCGTCAGGGCGGCCATCATGATCGAGATCATCGGGATCGGGCTGGGAAGCGACGACCGGCGCGACCCAGCGATCGGACAGGCGGGATTCGGGGGACGGGAAGAAGGACCCGAAGAACGCGGCGAACATCGATTGCTCCGTGAGGCTGCGGCCTCATGAGCCGCAACCGGGAGCAATTTGGCGTTAAGCCGCAGCCACGGGCCTTTGCCTAGGCCCGCGAAAGGTAACGGCAGGGTAACCATCGCACCCTGCGGAAAACCGCAGCGCGAGGGTTCAGTCGAACAGCGAGCTGACCGAACTTTCATCGGCGATGCGGCGCACCGCCTCACCGATCAGCGGCGCGATGGTGAGGACGCGGATGCGGTTGCATTCCTTGGTGGCGTCGGTCGGCAGGATGGTGTCGGTGATCACCAGCTCCTTGAGCGCCGAATTGCCGACGCGGGCGACCGCGCCGCCCGAGAGCACGCCGTGGGTGATGTAGGCGGCGACGCCGGAAGCGCCGGCATCCATCAGCGCCTGCGCCGCGTTGCACAGGGTGCCACCGGAATCGATGATATCGTCGATCAGGATGCACATGCGGCCCTTCACGTCACCGATGATGTTCATCACTTCGGACTGGCCGGGCTTGTCACGCCGCTTGTCCACGATGGCGAGCGGGGCGTTGTCGAGCCGCTTGGCCAGCGCACGGGCGCGGACCACGCCGCCCACGTCGGGCGAAACGACCATCAGCGACTGCCCGCCGTAGCGCGTCTGGATGTCTGCCGCCATGACCGGCGCAGCGAAGAGGTTGTCGGTGGGGATATCGAAGAAGCCCTGGATCTGCCCGGCGTGGAGATCGACCGAGAGCACACGGTCAGCCCCGGCCTGGGTGATCAGGTTCGCCACCAGCTTTGCCGAGATCGGCGTGCGCGGGCCAGGCTTGCGATCCTGCCGGGCATAGCCGAAATAGGGCACCACCGCGGTGATCCGCTTGGCCGAGGCGCGGCGCAGCGCATCGATGCAGATCAGCAGTTCCATCAGGTTGTCGTTCGCCGGGTAGCTGGTAGACTGGACGAGGAAGACGTCCTCGCCACGCACGTTCTCGTGAATTTCGACGAAGACTTCCTCGTCCGCGAAACGGCGCACGCTGGCGTCAGTCAGCGGCAGTTCGAGGTAGGCGGCAATCGCGCGCGCGAGCGGCAGATTGCCGTTGCCGGACATGATCTTCATCGGATGGCGAGTCCCTCTGCTCTTATCCCTTGGCGCGCCCTTAGCCCATGATGACACTATTGCAACGATTCTACGGTGGCTATCCGCAACTCTTGCGCGCGGGGAGAGTTGGCCCCTAGGGAGAGGATATGGCAGACACACTGATCATCACCCTCGCCCAGCTTAACCAGAAGGTGGGCGATCTTGCCGCGAACGTGGAGGCGATGCTGGCGGTGCGCGCCCAATCGCCGCAGAGCGACCTGATCGTTTTCCCGGAAATGCAGCTGATCGGGTATCCACCCGAGGACCTGATCCAGAAGCCCGCGCTGATCGAGCGGGCGGCGGTGGAGCTGGAGAAGCTGGCGGCGAAGACGCGCGACGGTGGGCCGGCGATGCTGGTGGGCAGCGTGTTCGTGCGTGACGGAGCGCTGCACAACGGGGTGGCGCTGCTGGAAGGGGGCAAGATCGCGGCGGTGCGCTTCAAGTACGAGCTGCCGAACTATGGCACCTTCGACGAGAAACGCTATTTCCTGCCCGGCCCCCTGCCCGAACCGGTGCTGTTCAAGGGCGCGATGCTGGGCCTGCCGATCTGCGAGGACATCTGGCACCCGGACGTGTGCCGCCATCTGGCCGAGCTGGGCGCGGAGATCTTCATCTGCGTGAACGGCAGCCCCTATGAGATCGACAAGGACGTGCTGCGCATCGACGGCGTGGCAAAGCGCCGGGCGATCGATACGGGCATCCCGCTGGCCTATGTCAACCGCGTGGGCGGGCAGGACGAGGTGGTGTTCGACGGGGCGAGCTTCGTCGTTGGCCCCGAAGGCGCACTGTGGGTGCAGATGCCGGACTGGGAAGAGGCAGTGGTCCACACCACGTGGAACCGCGTGGCTTCGGGCACCGGGCACCGCTGGCGCTGCGACGCGGGCGACGTGGCGGACCTGGCCGAGCACCCCGAGGACATATATTGCGCGATGGTGCTCGCCCTGCGCGATTATGTGAACAAGAACCGCTTTCCCGGCGTGATGCTGGGCCTTTCGGGCGGGATCGACAGCGCGATCTGCGCCGCGATCGCGGTGGATGCGCTGGGCGCGGAGCGGGTGTGGTGCGTGATGATGCCCAGCCGCTATACCAGCAACGAGAGCCTTGAGGATGCAGAGGGCTGCGCGCGGATGCTGGGGGTACGGCTGGACACGATTCCCATCGCGCCGGCGGTGGATGCCTTTGCCGAGATGCTGGCCCCCGCCTTTACCGGGCGCGAGCCGGACCTGACCGAAGAGAACCTGCAATCGCGCATCCGCGGCACGACGCTGATGGCGCTGTCCAACAAGTTTGGCCCGATGCTGGTGACCACGGGCAACAAGAGCGAGATGAGCGTTGGCTATGCCACGATCTATGGTGACATGAACGGCGGGTACAATCCGCTGAAGGATGCTTACAAGACCACGGTCTTCGCGATTTCCGAATGGCGCAATGGGGCGCGGCCCAAGATCGGGCTGGGGCCGCAGGGGCCGGTGATGCCGCAGCGGATCATCACCAAGCCGCCTAGCGCGGAACTGCGCCCGGACCAGAAGGATTCGGACAGCCTGCCCGACTATCCGGTGCTCGACGCGATCCTGACGGGCCTGGTCGAGAACGAGAAGAGCGTAAACCAGGTGGTGGCCGAGGGGCATGACCGGGCCACCGTGGAACGGGTCGAGCGGCTGTTGCACCTGGCCGAATACAAGCGGCGGCAGGCCCCGCCGGGGGTGAAGCTGGGCATGCGGAACTTTGGCCGCGATCGGCGGTATCCGATTACGCACGGATTCCGGACGGCGTGACCTGAGCGATCTTATTGCGAACCATTCGCATTGACGGCGGCGTGTGTTTGGGTAAGTTGCGAATCGTTCGCAATTAAAGGAGCGCCTGCGATGCCTGCCACCACATCGAATGCCGAAGCCGTGATTGCCGCGCTGGCCGAGCTGCGCGACCTGCGATCGCTGTCATTGGCGGGGGTGCAGGTGGTATCCGCAATCCGGCTGTGCGCGGTGGCGGGGCGCGACGGGATTGACGCGGTGCCCGAGCTGGCGCGGCGGCACCGCAACCTGGAAGCCGCCTTTGCGCTGCAGGACATGGTGCGCACGGTGACGCGGACCTGGCCCGAACCGTTCATGGTGGGCCGCGCCTGCTGCCTGCGGCTGACCCCGGACGAGGCGACGCTGGCGGCAATGGTGCGCACCGCGCGCGGGCGAGACCGCAAGGGCTTTGGCGCGGTGCTGCAGGGCTTCGTCCGCGCGGACCGGCACGAGGCGCTGTGGAACGCCTGCGTGCATGCGGTGGCCTTGCTCGGTTAGTGGCACGTCAACCAGCCAGGCGGGGTACGATATCCGTGCGCGCAAAATCGTCGCCTACGAACAGAAGCGGTGCACCTTCCCGCTTTGCCAGCGCATAGGCAAAGCAATCGCCAAAGTTCAAACCCGCTGGGTGGATGCCTTTGCCCCAACGTTCGTAGGCACTGGCGACGGCGTGGGCATCAGCCGGGGTCACGGGCGCGACTTCCATGCCAAGGCCATCGAGAAGGCACCCCATTTGTTCGCCAAGCCCGCGTCTGCGCGCCACGATCGAAGCTTCGGCAACTGTGGCGGCAGATATGAGCAGATCTTCATCCGCCTCGATTGCGGCGGCACATGCATCCGCAGCTGCCTCACCCAAAAGTATCGCCATCAATGCCGATGTATCGACGACGGTCACTTGGGCAGGCCGTCCGCGTCATCGTAGAGAAAGTCCTGGCTCCGGGCTGCATCCGGCCCTTCCGAAGCCTTCGCTGCGGCACTGGCTCGCACACTTGCAATCAGCGCAGCGCGCGAATCTGCGCTGACGGGTTGCCGTACCGGCACGAGGCGCACGGTAGCATGTCCGTGCCGGGTCAACACGACTTCGTCACCCGCCATGGCGCGGCGGACAAGTTCAGTCAGTTGCGCTTTTGCCTCAGTGAGGGATATCTGCATCGGAGAACCTCCAATGCCAGATATGGACCATTGAATGGTCCACATCAACCCCCGCTTGCCGGACATACCGGGCGCGCTATAGGGCCTGCATGACGGTTGTTACCCGCTTTGCGCCCTCGCCCACCGGCCGCCTGCATGTCGGCAATATCCGCACGGCGCTGCACAACTGGCTGCTGGCCAGGCGCAGCGGAGGGCGGTTCCTGCTGCGGATCGACGATACCGACGCCGCGCGCAGCCGCGAGGAGCATGTCGAGGCGATCCGCGCGGACCTGCAATGGCTGGGCCTGACGCCTGAACGCGAGGAACGGCAATCGGCGCGCTTTGCCATATATGAAGCGGCGTTCGAACGGCTGGTGGCGGCCGGCAGGCTCTATCGCTGCTATGAAACCGCGCAGGAGCTGGAGCTGAAGCGCAAGGTGCTGCTGGGCCGGGGACTGCCGCCGATCTATGACCGCAGCGCGTTGAAGCTGACCGACGAGGACCACGCGGCGAAGGCAGCGGCGGGGGAGCAGCCGCACTGGCGCTTCCTGCTGGACCACGACACGCCAATCGAATGGGTGGATGGCATTCGCGGGCCACAGCACTTCGACCCGAAGCAGATGTCGGACCCGGTGGTGCGGCGGGCGGACGGATCGTGGCTGTATATGCTGCCCTCGGCGATCGACGACGTGGACATGGGCGTGACCGATGTGCTGCGCGGGGAGGACCACGTTTCCAACACCGCCACGCAGGTGCAGATGTTCGCAGCACTGGGCGCGCAGGCCCCGCGCTTTGCGCACGAGGCGCTGCTGACCGGGACCGAGGGCAAGCTGAGCAAGCGGCTGGGTTCGCTGGGCGTGGCGGACCTGCGCGATAGCGGGATCGAGCCGCAGGCGCTGGTGGCGCTGCTGGCGCGGCTGGGCACGGCAGACCCGGTGGACGCCTCGCTGGATGCGGCGGCGCTGGCTGCAAGCTTCGACCTGTCGCGCTTTGGCCGGGCGCCGGCGCGGTTCGACGAGGCGGAACTGGAGCGGGTGAACGCTGCGGTAGTGCACGCCCTGCCCTTTGCCGAGGTGGCAGACCGCCTGCCCGGCGGGATGGGCGAAGCGGCATGGGAAGCGATCAGGCCCAACCTGAACCATGTGGGCGAAGCAGCGCAGTGGTGGCAGGTGGTGACCGGACCGGTTGCCGGGCCAGAGTTCGATGCGGAGACGCGGGAGTATCTGGATCAGGCCGCCACGGTTGCGGCATTGCTTGATTGGACCACCGACCCCTGGGGCGCGCTGACGGCGGCACTGAAGGATGCGACCGGGCGCAAGGGCAAGGCGCTGTTCCTGCCGCTGCGCCAGGCGCTGACCGGCATGGACCATGGGCCGGACATGAAGGCCTTGCTGCCGTTGATCGCCAAGGATGAGGCGGTGCGGCGGCTGGGACTCGATGGAATGCGTTGATCGGCGCGCGGAGTCTCGACTTCGCTCGACACGAACGGTGGCAGGGACCTGAGCTTAGGTCACGTCAGGCGCTGCCGGTCTGGGCGACGAGGTGCGAGGGATCGATGCCTTCGCCGCGCCAGGTGGCAGCCCAGCGGGCGGTCACGGGGGTTTCGAAGAGGATGGCCGGGCTCCCCTGCGCGGCGAACCAGCCGTGGCGGCGCATCTCACCTTCCAACTGGCCGGCACCCCACCCGGCATAGCCAAGCGCGATCAGCCACTTCGACGGGCCCTTCCCGTCGGCAATGGCGCGCAGCACGTCCATCGAGGCGGAGAGCGCGCAGAGGCCGGTGACCTGCAGCGTGCCGGTGCCACCCCAATCGGTGGAATGGAGCACGAAGCCACGCGACGTTTCCACCGGACCGCCGGACAGGACGGGCACATCGGGCGCGACGCCGGGATCGATGCCGACATCCTGCAGCAGGCCGTGGAAGGTGATGCCTTCACGCACGGCGCCGATGCCGATGCCGAGCGCGCCATGTTCATCATGCACGCACATGGCGATGACGGCATGGTCGAAACGATCATCCCCCATGCCCGGCATGGCAAGGAGCAGGCGGCCCGAGAGGTATTGCGCTTCGGTCATTCCATGCAGCCTACGCGCTTGCGCGCGCCGGGGAAAGCAGCGGCTTTGCCCTTGGGGGCCGTTCACCGTTCATCAGGCATGGTCCGTCAGGCGAGGACCATCAGGCGGCGACGGGCGCGGCCATTTCCTCCGAGGCTTCGACCAGCCGTTTCTCGATGCTGCGCATGCGGGTTTCAGAGGTGATCTTCTCACCCAGCGGATCGGTGACGTAGAAGGTATCGACCGCGCGTTCGCCATAAGTGGCGATGTGGGCGGAATGGACGATCAGCCGCGCTTCGAACAGCGCGCGCGCCAGCCGGTTGAGCAGCGCCGGGCGATCGCGCGCGCCCACCTCGATCACGGTGAAGCGGTTCGAGGCCTTGTTGTCGAAGATCACCACGGGCTGCACTTCGAACGCATCGGCGCGCGGGCGCGAAAGCGGACGGGCGACGAGCTGGGGCAGCAGCTTGACCCGGTTGGCCAGCGCATCGGCGATGGCGTTCTTGAGCCGGGCAATCTGCGCTTCTTCATTCAGCGGGCGGCCCAATGGATCCTGCACCAGGAAATTGTCGACCGCGGTGCCATTGCGCGCGGTGTGGATGCGCGCGTCGATGATGTTGCCGCCGGCCAGGTGGATGCCGCCGGCGATGCGGTAGAACAGCCCCGGATGGTCTGCCGCGAGCACGGTGAGGAGCGTGGCGCCGCGCGCGGGATAGTAATGCGCCTCGACCGCCAGCGGTTCACCCAACGCGCTGTCCATCTGCTGCAGGTTGAGGGCGATGATGTCTTCCGGTTCGGCGATCCAGTAGGCATCGCCAAGCTGGCGGCCGACGGTGCCGATCAGGCTGTCGCGTTCGCGCAGGATCTCCGCCACCGCCTTCTTCTTGGCGGCGATGCGTTCAGCGCGGCCATGCTGCTTGTGGCCAAGACGCAGCACCTCTTCGGTGGCGAGGTAGAGATCGCCCAGCAGCTGGCGCTTCCACGAGTTCCAGATGCCGGGGCCGACGGCGCGGATATCGACGATGGTGAGGATCAGCAGCAGGCGCAGGCGCTCGACGCTCTGCACCTTGGCGGCGAAATCGGCGATGGTCTTGTAATCGGCAAGGTCGCGCTTGAAGGCGGTGTCGCTCATCAAGAGGTGCCAGCGCACCAGCCAGGCAACGGCTTCGGTCTCGGCCGCGGACATGCCAAGACGGGGGCACAGCTTCATCGCCACTTCCGCGCCGAGCACCGAATGATCGCCTCGCCGCCCCTTGGCGATATCGTGGAGCATGGTGGCGACATAGAGCACGCGGCGCGAGGCGATCTTGGAGAAGACATCGCTCGACAGCGGGTGCTGGTCACGCTCCTCGCCACGCTCGATCCGCGCGAGCAGGCCGATGGCGCGGATGGTGTGTTCGTCCACCGTGTAGTGATGGTACATGTCGAACTGCATCTGCGCCACGACACGGCCGAAATCGGGAACGAAGCGGCCGAAGACGCCGGCCTCGCCCATCCAGCGCAGCGCGGTTTCGGGATCGTGGCGGCTGGTGAGCAGATCCATGAACAGGGCGTTGGCGCGCGGGTCCTTGCGCACGGCGGCATCGATAAGGCCGGAATCGCGGCGGGCGAGGCGCAGCGCGTCAGGATGGATTTCCAGTCCTTCGCGATCGGCCAGCGTGAAGATTTCCACCAGACGCACCGGATCGGCGGTGAAGAAATCATCTCCATCCACGCCGATCTTTTCCGCCACGATGGGGAAGCCGCCGATGCGGCGCTTGCGCCGGGCCTTGAGCTTGGCGAAGAAGCCGGTCTTCTGCCGGGCGAACTGTTCATCGAGCTGGGCAAGGAACACGCCGGTGAGCGAGCCGACCTGCTTCGCCTGGAGGAAGAAGAACTGCATGAAGCGTTCGACCGCGCTCTTGCCCGGGCGATCGGCGAAGTTCATGCGCATGGCGACTTCGCGCTGCATGTCGAAGGTGAGGCGGTCCTCGGCGCGGTTGGTCAGCGCGTGGAGATGGCAGCGCACCGCCCAGAAGAAGTTTTCGGCGCGGCGGAACGCGCGGTATTCTGCGGCTGTTAGCAGGCCGACATCGACCAGTTCGCTGGCATCGCGCACCTTGTGGATATACTTGCCGATCCAGTAGAGGGTGTGCAGATCGCGCAGGCCGCCCTTGCCCTCCTTCACATTGGGTTCGACGACATAGCGGCTGTCACCCAGCCGCTTGTGCCGTTCGTTGCGCTCGGCCAGCTTTTCGGCGACGAACTGGCGTTCGGTGCCGGCCGCGACTTCGGCCCAGAAACGGCGGGAGCCTTCCTCGTAAAGCGGCTGGTCACCCCAGACGAAGCGCCCTTCGAGCAGGGCGGTGCGGATGGTGAGGTCGCTTTTGGCCATGCGCACGAGATCATCGAGCGAGCGGCTGGAGTGGCCGACCTTCAGCCCCAGGTCCCACAGGAAATAGAGCATCGATTCGATCACCTGTTCGCACCAGGAGGTGGGGCGCGTGGGGGTGACGAAGGCGATGTCCACGTCGGAATGCGGGGCCATCTCACCCCGGCCGTAGCCGCCGACGGCAAGGATGGCGATGCGTTCGCCCGTGGAGCGGTTGCTGGCGCGATAGACGTGGCCGACGACGTGATCGTGGATCACGCGGACCAGCTGATCGACCAGGAAAGACTGCGCCTGCGCGCAATCGGTGCCGTGCGACGGCTTTTCCGACAGACGCCGGGCGATCTCCGCCCGCCCCTGCGCCAGCGCGGCGCGCAGCAGTTCAACCACCTGCGGGCGCGACTTTTCGCCGCCCGCGGCATGGGCGGCGGCGATGGCGTCTGACAGGGCGCGACGGTCGACGATGGCGCGCTGATTTGTGATGCGGGGCAGAGTCATGATGCGGCCCTTACAACACGAAATCCTGCGCGTCAGTTTCCAAACGTCTGCGTTTATCTGCTTGCTGTCAGGTCGCAGCCGGCCACTGCTTGCCGTAGCGTTCGCGCAAACTGCGCTTGTCCACCTTCTCGGTGCCGAGGCGGGGCAGCGGATCGGCAACTTCCCACAGCTTCACCGGCACCTTGAAGGCGGCAATGTGCTCCTTGAGAAAGGCGCGCAGTTCGTCCTCGGTGGCGCTGCAGCCGGGCTTGGCGAGATAGACCGCCACGGGCACTTCGCCATAGAGTTCGTGCGGCAGGCCGAAGACGCTGGCCTCGGCCACGCAGGGGTGGGTGTAGATCGCGTCCTCCACCTCGATGCACGAGATGTTCTCGCCGCCGCGGATGATGATGTCCTTCTTGCGATCGACGATGAACAGGTAGTTCTCGGGATCGAGATAGCCGAGATCACCAGTGCGGAAGTAGCCATCCGGGGTGACCGCGGCGGCGGTGGCTTCGGGATTGTCCCAGTATCCCTGGAAATTGGCGATAGAGCGGATCGCCACTTCACCCACCTGCCCCTGGGGCAGCGGGTTTCCGGCGTCATCGAGAATGGCCATGTCCACCAGCGGGCGCGAAGGCGCGCCGGTGCTGCCTGGCTTGGCAAGGTAGTTTTCATTGAAGTTGCCGCAGCCGACGGCATTCGTTTCGGTCAGCCCATAGCCGAGCACGGGGAAGGCATGGGGCAGCGCCTTGCGGATGCGGTCGACATGTTCCACCGGACGGGGCGCGCCGCCCGCGGCGAAAGTGACGCAGCTGGACAGGTCAAACTTGTCGCGATCGGGATGCGTGGCGATCTCGAAGCTCATCAGCGGGACGCCGACGAAGTAGGTCACCTTCTCGCGCTCGATGAGCCTCATCGCCTCGACAGCGTCCCATTTGCCCATGATCACCAGCCTGCGCCCCAGAGCGAAGGACTGGAGCAGGACCGGAATCTCGCCCGTGACGTGGAACAGGGGCACATTGACGAGGGCGATCGGCTGCGAGCCTTCCGCCGGGCCTTCACCCCGCATGGTCAGCAGGGTGAGCACCATGACGCTCTGCGCGAGATAGTTGAAGGTGCCCTGCACCACGGCGCGGTGATCGGACCATGCCCCCTTGGACACGCCGGTGGAGCCCGAAGTGAACAGCACGTTAGCGATGTCGTCACCCGCGATGTCGGGCAGTGGCGTATCCGCGCCGCCGCCGTTGGCAAGGAGCGAGGCCAGCCCTTCGAGCGGGGGGCAATCGTGGAGCAGCGGCAGGATCTGCGCGCCATGCGGATGGCCGGCGATGCGATCGGCCCGGGCCCGGTCCGCCAGCACATAGCGGCAGCCGACAAGGTCGATGCCATGGACCAGTTCCTCGCCAGACCAGAAGCCGTTGAGCAGCACGGCGCAGCCGCCGGCCATGAGCACGGCCATGTAGGCGATGACCCAGCTGGCGGAATTGCGGGCCGCGATGCCGACGCGTTCCCCCTTCTGCAGGCCATGGCCTTCGACAAGCCCGCCCGCGACCATCCGCGCCTGCCGGTAGGCATCGCGGAAGGTGAGGCGGCAGGCGCCATCGACGACGAATTCGCGATCTCCGTGCTGTTCGCAGAAATGCGCGAAATAGGCGGGCAGGCTGGGCGGTGCGGCGGCGATAACCGGCAGGTCGCGATCGTAGCGGCGCTGGCTGGACAGCGCGAACATGCCGTCCGGGCCGGTGAGGCCATCCATGATCCGCGCTAGGTCCCGGTCGAGCTGGGTCTGCATCGTGGCGTCTCTCTCCATCATGCCCCTTTTGGGGCTTCTTTGCACGTGCGCCCTGTGCCAGAAGGCCCGCAATGACGCCGCCCCGCCACGGTAGCGTCAAATCAGATCATCCCGCAACTTTCAGGGAGTTCGGCACTTTGTTGTCCCTCTTGGCTACGGCTTCCGCGGCGATCCATCAACCGCTTAGCTGGACCGATCTCCACCTCTCGCCGATCGCTCTCGACCTCGGCTTCTTCACCATCAAGTGGTACTCGCTGGCCTATCTCGCCGGAATCCTGCTGGGATACTGGCACCTGACCAAGATGCTGAAGCAGCCAGGCGCGCCGATGGCGCAACGCCATGCCGACGACCTGTTCTTCTATGCCACGCTGGGCATCATCCTGGGGGGGCGACTGGGCTATGCGGTGTTCTATGCGCCCGAACTGCTGACCCACCCGCAGAACCTGGTGAAGCTGTGGGAAGGGGGCATGAGCTTCCACGGCGGGCTGATCGGCACGGTGATCGCCATCGCCTGGGTATCGTGGCAGGGCCGCCTGAAGTTCCTGCGCGTGTGCGACTACATCGCACCGTGCGTTCCCTTCGGCCTGTTCTTCGGCCGTTGCGCCAACTTCGTGAACGGGGAGCTGTGGGGCCGGGTGACCGATTCCGGCGTGCCGTGGGCGATGGTGTTTCCCGGCGCAGGCCCGATGCCGCGCCACCCCAGCCAGCTCTATGAAGCGGTGCTGGAAGGGATCGTGCTGGGCACGGTGCTGCTGCTGCTGTTCTGGAAGACGAGGGCCCGGTGGCGCACAGGCCTGATCGTCGGCGTGTTCACGCTGGGCTATGCGATCTCGCGCTTCACGGTGGAATTCTTCCGCGAGCCCGATGCGCAGCTGCAGGACTTTGCCCACCGCTCAGGCCTGTCGATGGGCCAGTGGCTGACCCTGCCGATGATGGCGATCGGACTGGGCCTGATCATCCGCGCGCTGACCCGGCCGCCCGAGTCCGTATCGGTCAAGGCGATGCCCGCCTGAGGCAATGGACCGGACCGGGGCGATGGAGGAAAAGGACCTGCGCGCCACCTTCGCGCGGCTGATCGCGGCGACCGGGCCGATCTCGATCGCCCAGTTCATGGCGGAATCGAACGCGCATTACTACAACACGCGTGATCCGCTGGGCGGCGCGGGCGATTTCATCACTGCGCCAGAGATCAGCCAGATGTTCGGCGAACTGATCGGCCTGTGGCTGGCCGACATCTGGATCCGCGCAGGCCGCCCTGCCCCGGTCCACTATGTCGAGTTGGGTCCGGGCCGAGGCACGCTGGCGCATGATGCGCTGCGCGCCGCGCGCCGCTATGGCCTGGAGCCGCGCATCCACCTGGTGGAAGCGAGCACCGCGCTGAAGGTGGTGCAGGCGGAGCGCCTGCCGCGCGCGCAGTGGCATGCCGACCTTTCCACCGTGCCGCACGACGGGCCGGTGCTGATCGTGGGCAACGAGTTCCTTGACGCCCTTCCCGTGCGCCAGCTGGTGCGCACCGCAAGCGGCTGGCGCGAGCGGATGGTGGGCGTGGAAGGACAGGGCGAGGCGGCGCGACTGCTGCCGGTGGTGGGAGACCGGCCGATGGATGCGGCCGTCCCCGCCCATCTGGCCGATGCGCCCGAAGGCGCGATCCTCGAGACCAGTCCGGCGTCGGCCGCGGTGATGTATGAAGTGTGCGGCCGGCTGGCGGCGCAGGGCGGTGCAGCACTGCTGATCGATTATGGCCATGCCGCACCATTGTTGGGCAGTTCGCTGCAGGCGGTGCGCGCACATCGCAAGGTCGATCCCTTCGCCACGCCTGGCGCGGCCGACCTGACCGCGCATGTCGATTTCAGCGCCCTGGCCGCAATCGCCGCCGCGCGCGAGGTGCGGCACCTGGGCACGACCGAGCAGGGCCGCTTCCTGCGCGCGCTGGGGATCGAGGCGCGGGCGCAGGCCCTGGCCGCCGCCGCGCCAGAGCACGAGCCGGCGATCGCCACCGCGCTGGAGCGGCTGACCGGCGAGGGCCAGATGGGTGCGCTGTTCAAGGTCATGGGGCTGGCCGCACCGGGCTGGCCCGACGGGGCCGGCTTCTGAGCGAATCCGCCACGGGCGGGGCCTGTGCCCCCCGGTTGCGAACCCATCGCAAAAGAGGCCGGGACAGGGCCGCTAACCCTTGTGAATCCGTGCCTTTCCCTTCCCTAAAATGCCTGTTGGCAAACGCGGGGAATTGCGTCTATCAGGCGCGCCAAGTTGGGTCGGGCGAAGTGCATTTGCGTTGCGCGCGGTCCTTGTGCGAGGGAGGTTCCCGAACGGGCACTTCCATCGCGCATCACGAGGGGCAAGTTGGACCGCGCCCGGTCCGCGGACGCGGCGGCAGCAGGCAGGGAATTTCAATGGCTGATGAGGCGAGCATCGATCCGGCGCACGACACCGGCGAAGGTGTGCGGCGGCGCGATTTCATCAATATCGCGGCGGTAAGTTTTGCGGGCGTGGGCGGTCTGGCCGCGCTGGTTCCGCTGATCTCCCAGATGAGCGCGTCGGCCGACGTGCTGGCGGAAAGCTCCACCGAGCTCGACATTTCGGCGATCCAGCCGGGACAGGCGATCAAGGCCGTGTTCCGCAAGCAGCCGGTGTTCGTGCGCAACCTGACCCCGGCGGAAATCGCCGAGGCGGGCAAGGTTGACCCCGGTTCGCTGCGCGATCCGCAGACGCTGGAAGAGCGCACCAAGGAAGGCAAGACCAACTGGCTGATCACCATGGGCGTCTGCACCCACCTCGGCTGTGTGCCGCTGGGCGCCGGCGAAGGCGAGGTGAAGGGCGAGTTCGGCGGTTACTTCTGCCCCTGCCACGGTTCGTCCTACGACACCGCGGCGCGCATCCGCAAAGGCCCGGCACCGAAGAACCTCGAGGTGCCCCCCTATGAATTCACTTCCGACACTGTCGTGAAGATCGGCTGAGGACAGACCCGATGAGCTTTCCCTGGGCGAACGAGTACAAGCCAAGCCACCCGCTGATGCAGTGGCTGGACGAGAAGCTGCCGCTGCCGCGCTTCGTCTACAACGCGGTGGGCGCCGGATACCCGGTGCCGCGCAACCTGAACTACATGTGGAACTTCGGCATCCTTGCCGGGGTCTGCCTGATGATCCAGATCGTGACCGGCGTGGTCCTGGCGATGCACTATGCCGCGAACGCGGGCGTGGCCTTCGACAGCGTTGAACACATCATGCGTGACGTGAACTGGGGCTGGATGCTGCGCTATGCGCACGCCAACGGCGCCAGCGCGTTCTTCGTGGTCGTTTACATCCACATCTTCCGCGGCTTCTTCTACAGCTCGTACAAGGCCCCGCGCGAGATGATCTGGCTGCTGGGCGTGACCATCTTCCTGCTGATGATGGCGACCGCGTTCATGGGCTATGTGCTTCCCTGGGGCCAGATGAGCTTCTGGGGCGCCAAGGTCATCACCGGCCTGTTCGGTGCGATCCCGCTGGTGGGTGAACCGCTGCAGCAGTGGCTGCTGGGCGGCTTCGCGCCCGACAACGCCGCGCTGAACCGCTTCTTCTCGCTGCACTTCCTGCTGCCCTTCGTGATCCTGGGCGTGGTGATCCTGCACATCTGGGCGCTGCACATTCCCGGATCGTCGAACCCGACCGGCGTGGAAGTGAAGACGGAATCGGACACCGTGCCGTTCCACCCCTACTACACCGCCAAGGACGGCTTCGGCCTGGGCGTGTTCCTGCTGGGCTACTGCGCGGTGCTGTTCTTCGCGCCGAACATGCTGGGCCACCCGGACAACTACATCGCGGCCAACCCGCTTTCGACGCCTGCGCACATCGTCCCCGAATGGTACTTCTGGCCGTTCTACGCGATCCTGCGCGCCTTCACCGCGGACTTCTTCATCATCCCGGCGAAGCTGATGGGCGTGCTGGCGATGTTCTCGGCGATCCTGTGCTGGTTCTTCCTGCCCTGGCTGGATACCTCGCCGGTGCGTTCGGGCCACTATCGTCCGCTGTTCCGCAAGTTCTTCTACGTGCTGCTGGTCGACGTGCTGGTGCTGGGCTACTGCGGCGGTGCGCCTGCGGCGGAACCCTACGTGATGATCTCGCAGATCGCCGCAACTTACTACTTCCTGCACTTCCTCGTCATCCTGCCGATCGTGTCGTCGATCGAGAAGCCGGCTCCGCTGCCGTTCTCGATCACCGAAGCGGTGCTGGGCAAGGACGAAGGCGCCGTGCTGACCTCCAACCCCGCTGCTGCCTGAGCCAGCCGAAGCGTTAGAGAAAGATAACCCCATGGTCCGTCTTTTTGGCCCCCTGGTCGGCCTCTTCTTCGCCGTCGCGCTGCTCTGGTCGTTCGGCGTGGGCGCTCTCCAGGCGATCCGCGAACCCGAGCCAGCCACCGCGGTGCACGAATTCCACCTTCACCCCAAGGAAGTGGAGTTCTCCTTCAACGGCGTTTTCGGCAAGTTCGACCGCGCCCAGCTGCAGCGCGGCTTCCAGGTCTACAAGGAAGTCTGCGCGAACTGCCACTCGCTGAAGCAGGTGGCGTTCCGCAACCTGACCGACCTCGGCTATTCGGAAGCCGAAGTGAAGGCGATCGCCAAGCAGTGGGGCACGAAGGCCAAGACCTTTGACCCCAAGACCGGCGAAACCGGCGAGCGCGACAACACCCCGGCCGACCACTTCCCCCCGGTGTATTATGCCGGTTCGGGCAGCCCGCCGGACCTCTCGCTGATCACCAAGGCTCGTCATGAAGGCCCTGAGTATGTCGCCTCGCTGCTGCAGGGCTATCAGGACCAGCCCGCCGAGCTGATCAAGAAGTTCCCGGACGCCAAGACGCCCGACGGCCTCTACTACAACCCCTACTTCGCCAACCTGAACATCTCGATGCCCGCACCGCTGATGGACGGCCAGGTGACCTATGCCGATGGCACCAAGGCCACCGTGAAGCAGGAGGCGGAAGACGTGGCCGCGTTCCTGACCTGGACCGCAGAACCCAAGCTGGAGAAGCGCAAGCAGACCGGCCTCGCCGTGCTCGGCTTCCTTCTGGCGGCGACGATCCTTGCCTACCTTGCCAAGAAGAACGTCTGGGCCAACAAGCACTGATCGTTCGCTTGGCCAGCGCCAGCTCGAAAGGGGTCACCGGCAACGGTGGCCCTTTTTCGTATCACTCCCCTTTCGTACTGGGTTGAGCCTGCATGAGCCCCGATGACCTGAAGACGCTGGTGCGTACGGTGCCTGACTTCCCCGCACCCGGCATCCTGTTTCGCGACGTGACCACGCTGATCGGGCATGGCGCCGGCTTTGCCGCCTGCATCGGCCACCTGGCCGAACGAACCGCCGCGGCGGGCGCGGAGGCGCTTGCGGGAATGGAGGCGCGCGGCTTCATCTTCGGCGCGGGAGCGGCGGCACGGGCAGGCCTGGGCTTCCTGCCCGTGCGCAAACCGGGCAAGCTGCCGGTGCCGACCATCGGCGTCGATTATGCGCTGGAATATGGACAGGACCGGCTGGAGATCGACCCCACGGCGGTGCTGGCGGGCCAACGCATCGCCATCGTGGACGACCTGATCGCCACGGGTGGCACCGCGCTTGCCGCGGCAGACCTGCTGCGGCAAGCAGGCGCGGTGGTGACGCACGCCTTCTTCGTGATCGACCTGCCCGACCTGGGTGGCGCCGACCGCCTGCGCGCGGCCGGCCTTACCGTGGATGCGCTGATGCAGTTCCCGGGGCACTGAGGCCCGGGAGCAGCCATCAGTCCACCAGCATGAGCGCGTCGAGCGCGACCACGCCCTCGCCCGACGGATGCAGGATAACCGGGTTGAGGTCGATCTCGCGGATCGAGGGTTCCGCACGCAGCACCTGCCCGACCTTGACGATCAGCGCGGCCAGAGCGGGCACGTCAAGCGCGGGAGAACCGCGATACCCGGCCAGCAGGGCGGCGCTCTTCAGCTTCATCAGCTCGGTCACCACCGCTTCCTCGGTCATGTCGGCCGTCAACAGGCGCACGTCCTGCAGGATCTCTGCCGTCACACCGCCAAAGCCGGCCAGGACGACCGGGCCCCAGTCAGGATCGTTCTTCGCGCCGACAATCATCTCCATGCCACGCTTGCCCATCGCCTCGATCAGCACACCGTCGAGCCGGATGCTGTCGCTGTAGGCAGCGACATTGGCGTGAATGCGTGTCCACGCTTCGTGCACCGCCGCGCCATCAGCGAGGTTGAGCAGGACGCCGCCGGCATCGCTCTTGTGCCCCAGCGCCGCCGCCTGCGCCTTCATCGCCACGGGATAGCCGACGGCATCCGCGGCAGCGACCGCCTCGTCCGCACTGGCGGCGAACCGGCCCTTGGGGAACGAGATGCCTGCGGGGCCAAGCAGCTGCTTCGCGCGATACTCGGGGATCACGCCATGTTCGGCCGCGAGCCCCGCCACCGGCAGCGCCGGCTTGTCGGTTGCCGAAACGTCGCGAGCGGACCAGTGGGTGAGCCGGGCGATCGCGGTCAGCGCGCGCTCCGTGGTGGGGAACCAGGGGATGCCCGCGGCGCGCAGCGCGGCAATGCGCTCGGCGGGAACCTCGGCCCCTTCGTCCAGCCCGGCAAAGACCAGCGGCTTGGACAGGGCCTTGCCCTCCACGGCGGCCAGGATCGGCGGGTACTTGATTGCGCAGGTGATCGGTTCGGCCTGGATGATCCCGGCCAGCACCGTACCGACGCGATCATCCTGCAGCAGCGCTTCGACACAGCGGGTATAGATTGCCGGTTCGGACAGGCCCTGTGCCGTGATGTCGAGCGGATTGGACACGGGCACGAACGGCGGCAATGCGGCGCGCAGCAACGGCGAGTCATCATCGTGCAACGGCGCCAGCGGCAGTTCCAGCTCCTCTGCCAGATCCAGCGTCAGCGCCTTGAACGCGCCGGATTCACCCAGCACGGCGGTGGCGCCGGCAGGCAACGAGGGGCAGCGCAGGGCGATCTCGGCAATGTCGCCCAGTTCCTGCAGCGTTTCGGCGAAGATGACCCCGGCGCGGCCGACCATCGCGCGCATCAGCTTGTAATCGCCAGCCATCGCGCCGGTGTGCGTGGCGGCGGATTCGCGCGCCGCGCTGGACTTGCCCGGATGCAGCAGCACGATCGGCTTGCCAGCCGCCGCTGCCCGCCGCGCCGCAGCTAGGAAGCGCTGCGGCTTGCGGAACTGTTCGACGATCATGGCGATCACGTGGGTATCGGGCTGGTCGATCAACCAGTCGACATAGTCCTCCACGCCGCTCGCCGCCTCGTTGCCGGTGGAGACCGAGTAGGAGACGCCGGCATCGCGGGCGAGCAGGATGGTGCCGAGCACGGCGGCCATCGCACCCGATTGCGACACGATGCCGATGGCGCGCTTGCCAGTGGGCGGCGTGGCCAGCGTTTCCACGAAAGTCAGCGGGATAGAATCGACATAGTTGACGAGGCCAAGGCAGTTCGGCCCTTCGACCACCATGCCGCTTTCGCGGGCGATGCGCGCGATCTCGCGCTGTTCGGCAAGGCCCTCCTCACCGCCCTCGGCAAACCCGGCGGAAAAGATCACCACGCCGCCACACTTGCGCGCCGCCAGGCCCTTCACCGCATCGAGCACACCGACGCGCGGGATCGCCAGCACGGCCACGTCGACGCCTTCCGGCAGTGCCTCCACCGAAGGATAGCACTTGCGCTCGCCGATCGCCTCGCGCTTCGGGTTGATGGGGTAGATGGTGCCATCGTAGCCATTGCGATCGAGGTTGGTGATCAACGTGCAGCCAAGTGCCCCCGGCTTGTCCGAGGCACCGACCACGGCCACCGAGCGCGGGCGCAGGAAACGGTCGAGCGCGGCGGGCGCGATGGTGTGCTGGTCGGTCATGGCATCCTCCAAATTCCGCTATACTATATAACAATCGCGCCAAGGAGGTAAAGCGCGATTCATTTGCCCCTGCGGCCACGCACATGGTTGACGAAGACAGAGCATCCGTGGCAGGGCGCTCTTCCTGCTATGGCAGGCACGAGCGGGTATAGCTTAGTGGTAAAGCCCTAGCCTTCCAAGCTAGTTATGCGGGTTCGATTCCCGCTACCCGCTCCATTTTCCTGTCCGGACACGTCCGTATCTATCTGGACAAACCCCTAAAACCCGCCATATTCTAGCACTTAGCAGGCCAACTGCGTCCGGTTCCATTCACTGAAAGCCGCCGATCGTTGGGGGCCATCATGGGGGCCACTCGTTCGAGGCCAGATGAAATGGCCACAAAGTGGGGGCCACTTGCTAGGAAAGTGGCGGAAAATGGCTCTCACAGACATAGCCATCCGAAATGCCAAGCCCCGTGCAAAGCCGTACAAGCTGGGCGATGCTCTTGGACTATTCCTGCTGGTCCAGCCGACCGGCGGCAAATTGTGGCGGGTGAAATACCGCGTGGACGGCAAAGAGAAAAAGCTGGGCATCGGCACCTATCCCGAAGTCAGCCTGAGCGAAGCACGCAGACGGCGCGATGATGCGCGCGAAATGATGGCAGCAGGCAAAGACCCTTCGCGGGAAAAACAGCGCAGCAAGGTGCGCGCGAAGCTGGAGGCGGATAATACCTTTGCTGCCATTTCCGCCGAATACTGCAAGAAGCGGCGGCGCGATGGGGCGAAGGCATGGGCACCAGCAACGGCGGTTCGCAGCGAATATCTCTTGTCGTTGCTGATCCCCGCATTGGGGGCCATGCCGATAGGCGAGATTGAACCGGCGGACGTTCTGGGGGCCATTCGCAAGATTGAAGGCAAGGGCAATCTGGAAAGCGCGCGGCGGACCCTGCAACTGGCCAGCGCGGTGCTTCGCTATGCGGTGGCGACGGCGCGGCTGGCATCCGACCCTACCCGCGATCTGCGCGGCGCGCTCACTGCCCCGACCGTCACTCACTACGGCGCTGTTACCGATGCCAGCCGCGTTGGTGAACTGCTGCGCGCCATTGATGGCTATGAGGGGCAAGGCTTCACCAAGCTGGCACTGCAAATTGCCCCGCATGTGTTTGTCCGGCCCGGCGAACTGCGCCATGCCGACTGGAGCGAGATCGATCTGGACGGCGCGCTTTGGATTATCCCAGCGGAAAAGATGAAAATGCGAAGGCCGCACCATGTTCCGCTTTCGCGCCAAGCTGTCTCGCTGTTCCGGGAAGTGCAGACCGTCACCGGGCCAGCCGGTTATGTGTTCCCATCGATCCGCACCCGCACCCGCCCCATGAGCGAAAACACCATCAACGCCGGATTGCGGCGGCTGGGCTATGCAAGCGACGAAATGACGGCGCACGGTTTCCGGGCCATGGCTTCCACGCTGCTGAACGAAAGCGGCAAATGGCATCCTGACGCCATAGAACGGGCGCTGGCGCATGGTGACAGCGACAAGGTGCGAGCAGCCTATCATCGCGGCGCGCATTGGCAGGAGCGGCTTGAAATGGCGCAATGGTGGTCCGACTATCTCGACCAGCTACGGAAAGGGGCGGACATTGTGCCATTCTCGAATCGCGGGGCAGTTTGAACTATCGCGGCTTGGCGAATTGCTCGGCTGGCCGTAAGTCCTTTGCAGTAAGCGAGGGGGCAAGCGCGCCGATGGATATTCAAGGTTATCTTACTGAAATCCGCGCTCTCCATGCCAGCGGGCAATCCACCGAACATAGTTTCCGCCCAGCGCTGGCCCGCCTGTTTGGATCGATTGCGCCAGACATCACGGTTATCAACGAACCCAAACACCTGACCGAAGTTGGCGCGCCTGACTTTGTGTTCAATCGCGGCGCGGTCGCCATCGGCTGATGCGAGGCGAAGGACATCGGCAAGGATGTCCGCAAGTTCGCCGCAAACGACTACAGCAAGGCGCAAAAGGACCGATACCGCAAAGGCCTGCCAAACCTGATCTACACGAATGGGCTGGACTTCGAGTTCATCCGCGAAGGCGAGGCGGTGGATTTCATCACCATCGCTGATCTGATCCCCACCCTGACCGCGCGCCCTGCCAATTTCCCATTGCTCGAAAATCGGCTGCGCGATTTTGCCAGCGCCACCCCGCTCACGATCACGTCATCCAAGCGGCTGGCCGAAATGATGGCAGGCAAGGCAGCGATCATCAAGGACATCATGGGCCGCGCGCTGGTGGCGGACGTGAAGGCGCGGGAGGGCGGTGGCCCGGCCAGCGACCTGATCGGCCAGTATGAGGCTTTCAAGGCCAACCTAATCCACGATATCACCGTGGCGGACTTTGCCGACATCTACGCCGAAACCATCGCCTACGGCCTGTTTGCGGCGCGCCTGCACGATGAAACGCCGGATACCTTCACACGGGGTGAAGCGCTGGACCTACTGCCCAAGTCCAACCCATTCTTGCGCGAACTGTTTCTCTACATCGCTGGGCCGAATCTGGACGAACGCCTGCGCAGGGTGATCGATGAACTGTGCAATGTGTTCCTTGCGGTGAACATGGGCGAGGTGCTGAAGCACTTCGGCAAGATCACGGCCCGGCAAGACCCGTTCCTGCATTTCTACGAAGTGTTCCTGGCCGAATACAACCCGGACAAGCGCAAGGCGCGGGGCGTGTGGTACACGCCCGAACCCGTGGTGAATTTCATCGTCCGCGCGGTGGACGAAGTGCTGAAAACCGAGTTCGGGCTGGCGGACGGACTGGCCGATACCAGCCGCATCACGATTGATTGGGATACGGGGCAGAACGGCAAGGACGGCAAGCCTGCCACCATCCGCAAGGAGGTTCACCGCGTCCAGATTCTCGATCCGGCAACGGGCACCGGCACTTTTCTGGCCGAAGTCGTGAAGCTGGTGGCGGCACGGGTGAATGGCATCGCGCCGGGGCAATGGTCCAGCTATGTCGAGAATGATCTGATCCCGCGCCTGCATGGCTTCGAGTTGCTGATGGCCAGCTACGCCATGTGCCACATGAAGCTGGACATGATCCTGACCGGGCTGGGCTACAAGCCATCGGCCAGCCCGCCGCGCCTTGGCGTCTACCTCACCAATTCGCTGGAGGAAGGCGAGCGGGTGGAACAGACCCTGTTCGGCCTTTCCCGCGCCATTGCCGAGGAAGCCAAGGCGGCCAGCGACATCAAGCGCCAGACGCCCATCATGTGCGTGATCGGGAACCCGCCCTATTCGGGCGAGAGCGCAAACAAGGGCGCTTGGATCATGGGCCTGATGGAAGCCTACAAAAAGGAGCCGGGTGGCGCCCAGAAGTTGCAGGAGCGCAATCCCAAGTGGATCAACGACGACTATGTGAAGTTCATCCGCCTTGCCGAACACATGATTGACCGCGACGGGCGCGGCGAGGGCGTACTGGGCTTCATCACCAATCACGGCTATTTGGACAACCCCACCTTTCGCGGGATGCGCTGGCAATTGATGCACAGCTTTGACCGCATTCATGTGCTGGACCTGCACGGCAATTCCAAAAAGAAGGAAGTCTGCCCCGACGGTTCGCCCGACAAGAATGTGTTCGACATCATGCAGGGCGTGGCGATCATTGTGGCGGTCAAGCATCGGCGGGATGGCAAAGAGGCCAAGCCTCTGGCCGAGGTCCGCCATGGCGAACTTTGGGGCAGCCGGGATGCCAAAGGGGAGGCGCTTTGGGGAGGAAGTTTGCCAGCGCTGTCAACCAGCCTTTTGCCCCATAAGGCACCGGCCTATCCCTTTGTCGCCCGTGATTATGATGTGGAACTGGAATACGCTAAGGGCTTTTCGATTGCGGAACTCATGCCCACTAACTCGGTGGGTGTTGTAACTGCCCGCGATGATCTGACCATTGATATGGACCGCGACGCACTTTGGGCACGGGTGCAGGATTTTACCCATACCGAACCCGAAGTTCTGCGAATTCGCTATGCTTTGGGGAAGGATGTTCAAGACTGGAGCGTGGCACGCGCTAAAGCCGACATTATCGCCAATCTGTCGCCGTCGCGGCTCGTACGCATTGCGTATCGCCCTCTCGATACACGCTGGACATATTACACCGGCACTTCACGCGGCTTTCAATGCAGGCCGCGTAGCGAAGTGATGCAACACTTTTTGGCAGGCCCTAATCTCACAGCAATGATCTGTCGTCAGACCATCCAAGCGAATTGGCATCATGTGATGGCTGTCGCAAATATTGTGGACGATAGTTGTGTATCAAACCTCTCACGGGAGCGAGGCTACGGAATGCCCCTCTACCTCTACCCCGAGGAAGGCACCCTAGACCAAACCATCCGGGTCAATTTCGATCCCAAGCTCTACGGGCGCATCCGCGAAGCGGCTGGCCTGACTGGCCCGCAAGTCGCGCCCGATGGCACCGACGCCTTCCGCAAGGCCACCGGCGATGCCCGCCCCGATGAGGTCAAGGTGTTCGACTACATCTACGGCGTTTTGCATTGCCCTGCCTATCGGGAGACTTATGCCGCGTTCCTGAAAATCGACTTCCCCCGCGTCCCCTTCCCCGCATCGCCCGAAGTGTTTGCCGATGTCAGCACCAAGGGCGAGGCACTGCGCCGCCTGCACCTGATGGAAGATGCTGCCATCGGCGAAACGCCCTATCCCTTCCACGGTGAGGGCGAGAGCGTGGTGGAGAAGCCCAGCTACGGCGAGGGCCGCGTCTGGATCAACGCAAGCCAGTATTTCGACAACGTGCCAGCCGCGGCATGGGAGTTCCCCGTTGGCGGCTACCAACCCGCGCAAAAATGGCTGAAAGACCGCAAGGGCCGCGCCCTTAGCTGGGATGACATTCGCCACTACCAGAAGATCATCAAGATTCTGACCGAGACAGACCGCATCATGGGCACGATCGATCTGGCGTTGGACTAAGGGCCTGGCATCATGGAGCAGCAAGTCTCACCAGCCGATGCAGCATTGAATATCATGCGGCAATGGTGGTGGCCGTCCAATCCAGAAAGGCCCTTTGCTGGCAAAATGGACCTAAGCGAAGCGCTTAACAGGCTCGCCATGGACGGTGCAGCTAGTCCGAAGTCCGCAATCTTGGCCCTACTAAGTCGCGGCGATCTGCTGGCGGAAGGCTCATTCAGATGGCGGAAGTATCAAGGGGGTGAGTTCTATTATCTTGA
Source organism: Novosphingobium cyanobacteriorum (assembly GCF_029436685.1). Taxonomy (GTDB): domain Bacteria; phylum Pseudomonadota; class Alphaproteobacteria; order Sphingomonadales; family Sphingomonadaceae; genus Novosphingobium; species Novosphingobium cyanobacteriorum. The sequence continues at coordinate 101,786 of NZ_JAROCY010000002.1, read as the reverse complement.
AGAGGGGGCCGCTCTTATTCGCGCAAACCGATGGCAAACGCTGCAAAAGCTCATTGCCGATGAATGGCTGTTCCTTTCGAATGATGAGTGGCCCGATAGTCAAATCACTCTGGAGAAACTGGAGATAAGAGAGACGGAGCCGTATGATTGGCAGCCCGGCCAAAACCAGTTTTCTACTGCGCTGTGTCCGCCTGACAAATCGGCGTGGGACAGCGGTTATTATGAAGAATGGTTTTCAGCTTGGGATATCTCAATATGGCCATTATTCGTGCGCGAGGATCATCCGGAACCCGAGACAGAACCTACCGAACCAGCCATCACTAAAGCCAAGGGCGGGAGACCGCCCGCCGCCGATTGGGAATTGGCTGCACTAGAAATTGCGGGTCACTACTATCGCGGCGACTTCAAGCCAAAGAACATCGCTGACGTTGGACGCGAACTGGCCTCATGGCTTGGCAATCAGGATTTGCACCCGTCTGATTCGGTTATCCGCATCCATGCCAAGCGCATTTTCGAAGCCTTTGAGGCTTGGGAACACGAATGACAAAAACCCAGTTTTAGAAGGTTTTTGCAGGTAAGCGGCGGACCAGCCGCCAGCATCCAGCGCAGGTTGGCCCCGTTCACAACCGAACAGGGGTTTTCCAATGAACACTGCCAACATGATTATCGAGCCGCTGGCCTATTCAATCAACGAAGCCTGCCGCGTTTCCTCGCTGGGCCGCACGCGCCTTTACCAATTGATCGGCGAAGGGCGGCTGGAAGTGCGCAAGATCGGCAAGCGCACGCTGATCCCAGCCGCATCGTTGCGGGCGCTGATCGGCGGACAGGCGTGAACCGATGGCCCGCCCGCGCAACCGCAGAAAGCCAAATGCGACCGGGCGAAGCGATACGAGCCGCTTTGTCCGGCTGGACTACCGCATACTTGGCAGCAACGCCTATCGCAGCCTTAGCCCCAACGGACGCTCGCTGCTGGTGGAACTGGTGATGCTCTATAATGGCGAGAACAATGGCAGCCTCTATCTTAGCGTGCGCGATGGTGCGCACCGCATGGGTGTTGCTGATCTGACAGCCGCCAGCCGGGCGTTTGATGACCTTGTGGCGATGGGCTTTATCGAACTGGCGCAGGAGGCGCATTTCAAGGTGAAGGCGTCGGAGACATCGCGCGCGCGGTGCTGGCGTTTGACCTGGCTTGTCGGTCCCGGTCGCACAGCCCCATCTTCGCAATTTCTGGAGCGGGAACCTGAGCCACAAACCCCGGCGCGCAAGCGCATGGAGCGTGGCCAGCGCGCCTTGAAGGCCTATCGCAAGGCCCGCGATGGAAGCAAATTGCCGGTATTGGATTGCGATACGATAGGGCATTTTGACCCCGATCTGGCACCCGGTGCGGTATTGGATTCCGATACGCCCAATATGCAGAATGGCAGTTTTCAGCCAAAGTCGAGCATTCAGGATTCCGCCACACATATAGCTACTACCATGGGTAGTGGTGCGCGCCGCAATCTGATCGGCTGGTGGCAGCCCGATTTCACCCCCCAACTGGCAGCCCTGACCTTCGCGGCGGTGCTGACCAGCAATCATCGGAGCATGGCGGCATGACAATGAAGCAAAAGCCCGCTGGCAGCCCGGCGAAGGCCATCACGGTTGATGCGAAACGGGATGAATGTGAGGCTGCAACCATGGCCCGCGTAATGGTGGGGCCGTATCTGCGGCATGGTATTGTCGCCAACGGCATCATCGAAAAGATGGCGGGCAAGCTGCCCGGCGAGCCGAAATTCGAAGACTTTGCAAAGGACATCAAGGCGAAGGCGGACCTAGCCTCCAAAGGTGAAATGACCTTGGCCAGCGAGATACTGGCGGCACAGGCGTTGTCACTGGACATGCTGTTCACCGAACTGGCGCGCCGCGCGACCATGAACCTTGGCGACTATCCCCTGATGGCGGAACGCTATGCCCGGCTGGCCTTTAAAGCACAGGGCAACTGTCGCGCCAGTCTGGAAGCCTTGGCGAAGCTGCACCAGCCGCGTGAACAGACCGTGCGGCATGTGCATGTGAACGAAGGCGGGCAGGCCGTCATTGCCGATGAGTTCCACCATCATGGGGGTCAGGAAAAAAATGGAAATTTCGATGAACAATCCCATGCAACCGGAACGGCTGGCCAAGGCCCCTCGCTGCCTAGCCCGGACCCGCACGGGATCGGAGTGCCAATCGCCAGCGGTCAAAGGGAGACAGCGTTGCAGGATGCACGGCGGAACTAACCCCGGCGCACCTAGTGGCAATCGGAACGCCCACAAGCATGGCGGGTATTCGGCCAAAACGAAGGCCACGGCGCGATATCTGCGAGACCTGGCCCGCCTATTGAAGTGACTTGCTGGAAAGGGCCTTCAGACGGGTGCGCGGGCGGATCGAAATGGCGGAAATCCGCGCTTTTCATGCCAATGCAATGTAAAGTGACTTGCCCGCAGCCCGGATACGGTAGTCTACCTGAGAAGCGACGTTTTGCGCAAAAAGCTGGTTTACATGACTTTTTGGCGCCAGTTGTAGGGTGTGTACCCTAGCTTTCGAAACGCGCCGATGCCATCACCAGAGTTAGGATGACAACATCGAACTATGGCTGGCCGGACTGCATGCGCAGATCGGCTCGCGCGGGCGCACTACAGGCGCTATGATTGCCGAATCCACGGGAGAAGATGATGCACGTTGTTTCGATCATCAACTACAAGGGCGGCGTCGGCAAAACGTCTCTTACTGCCAACCTTGGCGCAGAACTCGCATGGCGCGGCAAGCGTGTCCTTTTGATCGACCTAGATGCGCAAGCAAGCCTCACGTTTTCGTTCATTACTCCAGACGAATGGAGCACGCTGTACGAGCCTGCCGGGACTATAAAGGCTTGGTTTGACGCGCATGATGGAGGCACGCCCATCGGGCTAGAGACTCTGATCGCATCCCCATCCCGTGTTACTCAAAGGCTACAAGGGAGAGGTAAGCTAGAGATCATATTCAGTCACTTGGGCCTAATTAATGTTGATCTTGAGTTAGCAACGAAGCTTGGCGGGGCCAATCTCGTTCAAGCAAAAAAGAATTTTATTAGCGTTCACAATCGACTTTCCGTAGTTCTGCAGGAATTAGCTGAACAAGATGAATATGACATCGTTTTAATCGATTGCCCGCCGAATTTTAACATTGTAACTAAAACTGCTATTATTGCTAGTGACTACATTCTCGTGCCGACTCGCCCTGATGAACTTTCTACACTTGGCATCGATTATCTAATGCGAAGTATACGTGGCCTTATTTCTGACTACAACGACTACATCAAGGTCGATAATTCATCGAAAGATGAACCCGTTCAACCAGCTATGGTGGGGGTCGTATTTACAATGATTCAGGAATACGATAATCAACCTATAGCTGCCCAACGAAGCTACATTTCTCGCGTGCGGCGTGAAGCCGGACTTCCAGTTTTTAGTTCATATATTAAGCGAAATGATACGTTATTTGCGGGAGCCCCACAATATGGAGTTCCAGTAGTTCTGACAACGCACAACAACTATAGCCTTCAAAGTGTGGTCGATGGCCTCGAAGCAGTAACGACCGAGTTCGAATCTATGATTGGGCTATGAACATGAGCACCCCTGAAATTGCCTCTCTCCTGCGGGCCATTGCCGATGTCATTGAACGCAATAGCCCGTTGGAAATTGCGGAACTAACCGAGGCTATGAAGCCATCAAAGACGGCTAAGTCCCGCCAGCCTGCGTCAAGCAGTAAAGCCAAATCGAAGGTTCGGGTCGATCTAAACGCCCTGTCCCAACGCCTTCTCGAAGCGACCGATCGTACCCAAGCTGCAAAAATCCTTGAGGACGCGTACCTTTCGCGGAAGGAATTGGCTGATTTGGGCCGGATTTATGACGTGCACCTCATTAAAGAAGACAATATCGAAATCATTGAGCAAAAGATCGTTGAGTCCCTTGTCGGCGCGAGACTGAACTCAAGAGCGATCCGGGGCGATGCCTAACGCGCTGGAGGCCATGCCCTAGTTCTAAGCAGCCAACTGCGACTCTGGTCCTTGCGTCTCGAGTTCACTAGCTATCGCCATCAAATGCATTTGGGGGCCATATTGGGGGCCACCTGAAAAACACGTAGGCGGAAAAACTCGAAAATTCGTCATTTTTGAGGGTCTTTGTGGTTCCCGCTACCGCTCCACGTTACCATCCAGATCCATCCATCCATCGCATCTGGATACGCGCCCTTCACCCACGCCATTCTGCCAACAAGAGGCCCGCAATGTGGAGACGCGTCCGCGTGCAGCCACATCGCGATGGGTGTATAATCGGGGGGTATCCGCCAATGGCCGATTCGATACCCCCACCACTGGCGGTACCTGACCGGGTCAGGCCGGAAAAGGTTCACGTCCAATGACACTTACTGGCGTGGCGATCAGGAACGTCAAACCGTCTGAATGGCCTATAAGACTGGCCGATGAGTGCCTATCGCGCAGCAGGATCGCGTAGCGCGGCACCGAGCGCAGCTAGACTGTTGTTCAGCCTTTCCAGCGCAGCCTGGTCCATCCCGGTTGCCTTGAGAACCTCGCCCGGGACACAGCCCAGAGCTGTCTTGGCAAGGTCGCTGCCGGCCGATGTCAGGCCAAGGCGGACAACCCGTTCGTCCTGCTTGTCGCGCGTGCGGGTTACCAGCCCGGCCGCTTCCAGCCGCTTGATCAGCGGGGTGAGCGTGTTGGATTCCAGATGGAGCCGCTCGCCCAGCTCGCTGACAGTCTGGCCGTCCCTGCTGCTCAGCGCCACCAGCGCGAGGTACTGCGGATAGGTGATGCCGAAGGGATCGAGCAGTGGCTTGTAGACGCGGTTGAACGCCAGTCCCGCCGCATAGACGGAAAAGCACAGGAACTGATCGAGCGGATTGCCGGCAGGGGCAGGGGTTTCGGTCATGTCAGGCGATATAAATCGTACGCGATTAAATCGCAATGGTTGACAAGGCGAATGATCCAGCTATTTAGATCGCACACGATTTAATCGCCATCGATATTAAAGGAGTCCACGCCATGACCAAGTCCATCCTGCTCTCTGCCCTTGCCTCCAGCGCCTTGCTGGCCTTGTCCCCCGCGCTCGCGCTTGCCCAGACGCTTGAACCCTCCGCGGCCGGATTTGCCAAGGCCGCCGCCGCTGGCAAGCCGATCTACGAACGGTCCTATATCGATGCCCGCGCCGTGCTGGCCGGAGTGCAGCAGGACAAGGTGGCAGCCTCTGCCCCCACCACCACGCAGGATCTGGTCTGGAAAATCGGGCCCACCGGCGCGGTGCGCATCCGCATCGTCCGTCCGGCAGACGCGCAGGGCAATCTGCCTGCGGTCCTCTATTATCATGGTGGCGGCTGGGTGATGGGCGACCGCCACACCCATGATCACCTGATCCGCGAACTGGCGGTGCAGACCCGCGCAGCGGTGGTTTTCGTCGAGTACGATAATGCGCCCGAAGTCCGCTACCCCGTGAACAACGAGCAGGCCTATGCCGCACTCGAATATGTCGCGACCCATGGTTCGCCGCTCGGTATCGACGGCACGCGGCTGGCGGTGGCCGGTGACAGCGCCGGCGGCAACATGGCGATTGCCGTGACCATGATGGCCAAGGATCGCGCCGGGCCGCGCATCAGCCACCAGCTGTTGTTCTATCCGGTGACCGATGATGTCTCGGACGATGCCTCGTACCGCGAGTTCGGCAATGGCCCGTTCCTGACCCGCAAGGCGATGGATTACTTCCTCGAGGCCAACTACCCGGCTGAAAACCGGAAGGACGTGCTCGCGTTCCCGCTACGCGCCACGACCAGTCAGCTGTCCGGTCTACCTGAGGCCACGATCATCGTGGCGGAAAACGACCTGCTGCGCGACGAGGGCGAGGCCTATGGCCGCCGCCTGATCGACGCCGGGGTGCCGGTTGCAACGACCCGCTTCGGTGGCACGATCCACGATTTCGTGATGCTCAACCCGCTGGCCCGGAGTGAACCGGCCCGCGCCGCCATTTCCCTTGGTGCCGCACGCCTGCGCGGCGCTTTCGGCAACTGACTTCCCTGATACGCCAAACAACAAGGACCGTTAGAATGACCAAGATCCTGTACACCACCCGCGCCACTGCCACAGGGGGCCGCGATGGCCGCGCCCGCACCGATGACGGGAGTTTCGAGGTAGCACTGGCGACGCCGAAGGAACTCGGCGGCAATGGCCAGGGCAACAATCCTGAACAGCTGTTTGCCGCCGGCTATGCCGCGTGCTTCCTCAGTGCGATGAAGTTCGTTGGCACGCAGGGCACGTTCGCAAAGGTGCCAGCCGATGCCAGTGTCAGCGCCACTGTCGGCATCGGCCCGCGCGCGGACAAGGGCTTTGGCCTCGCTGTGACGCTCGCCATCACGCTGCCCGGGCTTGGCACTGCCGAGGCAGAAGCCCTCGTCGCCGAAGCCGATACGATCTGCCCTTATTCCCATGCGGTGCGTGGGAACATCGAGGTCCGCCTTGAGGTGGTCACCGAGGCATAATGCCATGGCAAGCCACGGCCCGGTCAGCCGCACGACTGACCGGGCCGTGGCAATTCATGCAGCTCTTGCTCGCGCCAGCTCACGCGCGAGCTCGACAAAGACCCTGAAGGCAGCCGGCGGATTGCGGCGGCTGGGGTAGTAGAGGCAAATCGGAGCAAGCGGCGGCGTCCACTCCTCGAGCAGCCGCACCAGCCTTCCGGCCGCGATATCTTCGCGCACATCGGATTCCATGAAGAAACCGATCCCGACCGAAGCGAGCACCGCGATCCGCGCCAGACTGGCCTCGTCGAGCGTGAGCGGGCCATCGACATCCACCTGCAAAGGTTGACCATCAGCTTCGAATTGCCAGCGGAAAAGAGCGCCATTGGGCAGCCGCGTACGGATGCAGGCGTGCCCGGCGAGGTCCGCGGGCACACGCGGCTGGCCGCGCTCCGCCAGATAGGCGGGCGAGGCGACCACGGCATGTTTGCGCGGCGGTCCGAGCGGAATGGCGATCATGTCGCTGGGCACGAGGTTCTGGCTGCGGATCCCGAAATCGAAACCATGGGCGACAATGTCCACGAGATTACCCTCAGTCACCAGATCAATGCGGACCTGTGGGAAACGCTTCAGGCATTCGAGCACCAAGGGGCCGAGCACCTCGCGCCCGGCGGTGGCAAAGGTGTTGATGCGCAAGGTACCGGCGGGGGTATCCTGCTGCGAGCGAACTGTGTCGAGCGCCTGATGGATGTCCGTTAGCGCGGGCGAAACCTGTTCGATGAAGCGGCGCCCCGCATCCGTCAGCGCAACACTGCGCGTGGTGCGGTTGAACAGGCGCACTCCCAACTGGCTTTCCAGCTTGGCGATCATGTTGCTGAGCGCACTCGTCGACAAACCGAGATCAAGCGCGGCAGCGCGGAACGAGCCCCTTCGCCCAATAGCCAGGACCGCGTCGAAATCACCGAGACTGTAGCTTCGCATTGTCCTGTAATCCGCAATAGCTCATCTCGTTTTATCCTGCTTATGCGGACGGCGTCAAAGCCCTATCCAGGTGTCGGGCACCAACTGACCCAACCGGAGAATGATCATGAGCATCGATCTGCCTGATCCGATCGCCCGCTATTTCGCTGCTGACAGGCGTGGGAGTGCCGCATCACTGGCCACTTGCTTCTCCCCTGATGCAATCGTGATTGACGAGGGAAACACCTATGCCGGACTCGATGCGATCCGGCAGTGGATGACGAATGCCTCCACCCAATACACCTACACCGTCGAACCGTTCGCTCTTGCGCATCACGATGACCGGATTGTCGTCACAAGCCACCTGGCGGGCAATTTCCCCGGCAGCCCGGTAGACCTGCGCTATCGGTTCATCATCGAGGGCGACCGGATCGCCAGGCTGGAGATCGTCGCATGAGCCCGTTCCTGACGCTGGATGGCAAACGCGCCCTCGTCACGTCCGGAACCCGGGGCGCAGGGGCCGCCACGGTTGCGCTGTTCGAAGAGCTTGGCGCGCACGTCCTCACCACCGCGCGCAGCAAGCCGGCCGACATGCCAGACGAGCAATTCATTGCCGCCGACCTGACGACAACCGCAGGATGCGCCGCAGTGGCTGAAACGGTGCTGGAGCGGCTCGGCGGGGTCGACATCATTGTCCACATGCTGGGCGGCTCTTCCTCACCGGCGGGCGGTTATCAAGCGCTGGGCGAGGCCCAATGGCAAAGTGAGCTTGATCTCAACTTGATGCCCGCGGTTCGGCTCGATCGCGCGCTCGTCCCCGCCATGACGGCGCGCGGCTCCGGTGTGGTCATCCACGTGACATCGATCCAGCGCGAATTGCCCCTGCCCGACGCGACCACGGCCTATGCGGCTGCCAAGGCCGCCCTGTCGACCTACAGCAAGAGCCTGTCGAAGGAAGTGGCACCGCAAGGTGTGCGCGTGGTGCGGGTATCGCCCGGCTGGATCGAAACCGAATCCTCGGTTGATCTGGCACGCCGCCTGGCAGCAGAGCATGGCGTTACAGTGGAGATGGGCCGGCAGATGATCATGCAATCGCTCGGCGGGGTGCCGATCGGCCGGCCGTCGCAGCCGTCGGAGATCGCGAGCCTGATTGCCTTTCTCGCATCCGATCGTGCGGGCACGATCACGGGCGCTGAATACGTGATCGACGGCGGCACCATGCCGACCGTCTGAACTATCTCCATGCCGAAAGTGCGATCCCGGCAAGCACTCCCAATGCCTGATCCTTTCGAGATGGGACTGGTCGCCTCACTTGGTTGTCGGCTTTAGCACTTGCCCTGCCAAGATCAGCCAATGAGACGCTAGCCAGTTGTCATCGGGTCAAGCGCTGAACGGACGGGTGATTCCGACCACTCAGCGCTGCATAAATTGAAAGCTGCCCCAGCGTTCGGCCGTGCGTCGACGGACTCTGCTAGATATCCTCGGAAGCTTGCCCCGCGACGGGAACTCAATCTCGATCCAAGAACGTTAGGGGGCGTGGACTAATTCTAACGTCAGCTTTCGCCCACTTGAAGACGTTCCGAAAAAGCCTCACCCTCTTAAAATGACCGACAAGCCTTGGACCTATGAAGCGCGAAAATGGATTAGGCTGAAGAAGCCACGGCGAGATGAGCGACCCAACAGGTTTCGGTTCCGGGCCTCGCTGAAAGAGGTGGGAAGCATTGCACGTGTCCTTCGGCTGCACGGGTTCGAAGTTACTGTTCCTGCGCGAATCCGCCCGTTGCAGTGGACAGTGGCTGCTATTGCGCCTGAACCACTAAGCGCTGACCGCCTGCTTCGATTGTGCAATTTGATTGATAGAACTCAATCTCTTCATCCGCTGACAAGCCTCAACGTTCGGGTATTCCGCTGGCTTGGCAAGGATCGCCGGCAGCCCGGCAAATTTTACGGAAGAGGGAACCGGAACGGCAACTAACCACCCAGAATCAGACCTAATCCAGCCGCGCTTCTCTACCTCTGGCGCGTTGTAGCCAGCCCGGCGTTGGTGCCTTCGAGCCAGAGCGAGAAGAATGGCGCAAAGGTGCCGCCGAAGTGGTCCCGGCCGTTCGGCTTTGCTGCGGCCATGGGATCGTCCACGCCCCAGTAATCGACAAAGGCTGCGACGGTAAGATCGGGCAGGACCCACCAACTGTAAGCCTGGTACGGCTCGTTTTCAGGGTTCGCCGCCACCAGCCCATGGCCGTTGAGCAACTCCCAAGGCCCTTCGATGGAAGCGGCGGTCGCCCCGTACAGCCCGGTCGGCGCACAAAGGCCCGGTGCAAAGACTTTACCCTGTGTCGACCAGAACAGGTAGAGGCGCCCGTTGTGAAAGACGATATGCGGCCGTTCCAGTTCATTGTTAACGTCGGTTGCGTCGATCAGCGGCGGCAGGTGACGAAATTTGCCAGTTTCCGAGCACCATGCAGCGAGCCCCACGAGCCCGTTGAACGCTCGCGGAGCAGCGGCTGACGAAGCCGTGAAGAGCAAGTAGTCACGGCCTTCGTCATCGCGCCAGGGGAAGGGATCGCGGAACGCCTTGATTTCTCCGATTGCCCCCTCGCTCTGGTCTGCCGGCTGATACGGGCCGCCTGCTGCCAGCAACTCGCACGGATGCGACCATTCGGGAAAGGATACCGAACCGGCGGTCGGCAGGCGCGACCGCGTAACGAACAGCCGCTGTCGGTAAGTGTGCCTGAGTTCCCCGCGCATACCGGCTGCGGTGAAGTACAGAGCAACCTCTGAGCCTTCGAGCCGCGCTGCGCCGGACCATTCGCGGCTGCCCGGCGACAGGCCTTCAGGCATGGTCACGCCGAGATGGCGGAACTTGCTGCCTAGCCGGTGAAAATGATGGATACGCGCGTGCCCGTGCCGCTCTTCGGGATCTGCAAAAGCCGGGGCGGCAAGCGCGAACCACAGCTCTCCACCACGCCATTCGATTGGGCGTCCAGCGCAATCGGCGAGCGGCCAGGCATCCCAGACATCGAGATCGGGAAGGACCCTTCCAACCTCTTCGGCACATAAAACCGGAAAATGCGATACCTGCGAAGGATCAAGGTAGGCCAAATCGGACGCGGCCCAGCACTTTCCATGGATCAAGACCTGACCGACCTCTTCGGCATCGGCAAGGCATTCGGACGCGGTCGTGGCAAGAGACATGGTGTCACTCATGATTTTCAGGAACAATGCTCAGGATCTGGGTCGCGAAGGGGGCGAGCACCGGATCGTAGAGGTTCGCCGCGCCCGCAGGAGCGCTCTGCATGATGATCTCGCCGGCTTTTGGTGCTGAGCCTGTCCAGCCGGTGATCTTGAGCTGCTGCCGCTGCCCGCTCATGTTCAGCAGTACGAGCACGCCGGCGCCCGAAGGCGTGCGACGCGCGTAGGCGACGACATCGCGATTACCCGATTGAAGTGGCACATAGGCCCCATCCCGCAAGGCCGGGTGGTTCTTGCGCAATTGGAGCAATCGCGCATACCAATGGAACATCGAGCCGCTGTCGGCTTGCTGGCGCTCGGCATTCACCGTGCTCCGGTTGGGATGAACCGGAAGCCACGGCGATCCCGTGGTAAAGCCGGCAGCGTCCCCCCCGGTCCATTGCATCGGTGAGCGTTCGGGATCGCGCTTGTCCGCAACGGTCCGCTTGGGACCGAGCGGAAAGTCCTTGAGCAAGTCGGCCGGCAAGTCGGCCATGCCGAGTTCCTCGCCATAATACATCAGTGCAGTGCCCCGCAGGGTGAGCGTCATGGCGGCGGTGAGGCGCGCAATGCGGTCATCGTTCTGGCCATCGCCAAAACGTGTCCACTGCCGGGAGGTATCGTGATTGCTGAAATGGAAGACTGGCGGCAGCCCATCCAGTTGCAGGTGCGCCTCGTCGATCCTTGCCTTGAACGTAGCCGCATCCAGCGACTTCACGCCTGTGTAGAGGAAATCCATCGGCAGATTGATTTCGTCGGCATTGGCGCCGTAGATCCGACGCAAGTCCTCGATGCTCGAAATCGCGTTCTCTCCCAGTAGCACGCGCTGCCCAGGGTAGCTGTCAGTCAGCTTCCGCAAATCCCTGAGCGCTGCGCGGGTAGCGGGAAGGTTGCTGTTATAGGGTTTGAGGCCAGGCAATGGCCCACCCTTGACGTCTGGGTCGTCTGGCCAGTTCGGATCTTCGAACAGGTAAGGCGTGGCATCCAGGCGAAAGCCGCTGGCGCCGTGATCGAGCCAGAAACGCACGACATCGTGCATCGCCTTGCGCAGTTCCGGGTTCGCCCAGTTGAGGTCCGGCTGTTCCTTGTAGAAGACATGGTAGTAGTACTGCCCGGTGGCCTTGTCATACTCCCAGGTCGAACCACCGAAGATCGATTCCCAATTTGTGGGTGGCCCACCATCGGGAGCCGGGTCCTTCCAGACGTACCAGTCGCGCTTGGGATTGTTGCGTGAAGAGCGGCTCTCCTTGAACCACGCGTGCTGATCCGAAGAGTGGTTCAGGACGAAATCCACCATGACGCGAATGCCACGTTTCCTGGCCTCGCGGGTCAGCTCGTCCCAGTCTGCCATCGTGCCATACTCGGGGGAAACGTTGGTGTAGTCGGCTACGTCGTAGCCGAAGTCCTTGTTGGGCGAGGGAAAGAACGGCGTGAGCCAGATCGCGTCGACACCAAGCTTCTCGAGATAATCCAGCCGTTGCGTCACGCCCTTGAGATCGCCGATGCCGTCTCCGTTCGTATCCTGGAAGCTGCGCGGATAGATCTCATAGATCACCGCAGTGGCCCACCACGGTTGCTGTTCCGCTTGGGGAGCAGCGGAGGCTGCGATCGGTGCAAATACCAGCAGCGCCGGAAGCAGGGCGGCCGTTACGCGCCAAGCTTTTTTGGCGGCTCGGTTGGCGATGGTCATGCTCTCTCCTCTGGTCATGCTGGTGTCCCGTGCTTCAGCGCTGCGCGATGCGCGGGAAAGTTCGTTGCGCAGCCGGTCAGGAACCGCGCGACGTCGTGGTCACGATAGAAATCAACGTCGTCGCGCGGCTGCGCAGTGAGCGGCGGAAATGCCCCGTAGCCTGCCAGCAGGCAGTGCCACGACAGGCTTTGGAAGTGGCTGAGGCCGTCCATCTCGGCGAGGGTTCGCGCCAGATCGCCCCGCCGGAACCAGACGTCGAGAATTTGCAGAAGCGGCGCCGACAGCGTCTGGTTGGCGCGATTGGCTCGCCAGAACTCGCTGTCGTCGCGGGTGTTGAGCTTGTAGTGCGCGACGATGTAATCCCGTACGCGCTCGACTCGGTTGGTGATCACAGCGTTGAAGGCATCACGATAACGGGCCGTGAAATCGCCGCGCTCGAGATGGTCAATGAACAGGTCGACACTGTTCAGCACCAGATGCAGCGCAGTCGCCTCGAGCGGTTCGACGAAGCCCTGCGCGAGGCCGACGGCGAGGCAGTTGCGCTCCCAGTGCCGCACCAGTTGGCCGGGCACGAAAGTCAGGTGGCGTGCCTCCACCGTTTCGTCGGTCAGCCGCAGATGGTTGCGCAGTTCGGCCTCGGCGCCGTGAGGTGACAGATGGTCGCGGCTATAGACATATCCGTTGCCAGACCGCGTCGTCAGCGGGATCGACCAGGCCCAGCCACTGGAAAGCGCCGTCGAAACTGTCTCGACCGGAATGACATTCCCCATCGCCGTCGGCAGGACGACGGCGGCATCGTTGAACAGGTTGTCCGTGAAGCTCGCAAACGGCACCCCCAGTGCGCCTCGCAACAGCATGGCCGAAAAGCCGCTGCAATCGATGAACCAATCGGCCGCAACGCGCTCGTCCCGGTCGGTGACAAGTGCAGTCAGATCTCCATTCTCCGCGTGCTCGCACCGGACCACGCGGCGTGACAGGTGCGCGACCCCCAGCGAGACGGCATGTTCGCGGAGGAAGGCACCCAGCTTTGCAGAATCGAAGTGATAGCCATACTCCATCCGGAACGGGAAATTTGCAGGGGCCAGGGGGGCCAGGTTTGCCTTTGCCAGCACACCGTTCAGCAGGAACAGGTCCGGACGGGTGGGCACGTCATGGCCCAGACGCCGGTTGTTGCAGTTGTTGATGAAGGCTGGCTCGGTATGGAGGTCTATCTGGGTCGTGAACGGGTGGCTGTAGTCGTCGCATCCGGAGGCGGGGCTCCAGCCGACAAAGCGTATGCTGGCCTTGTAGGTGGCATCACAGGCGGGCATCCAGTCCGCTTCGGCGATGCCGAGCAATTCGAAGAACTTCTTCAGCGACGGCGTCGAACCTTCGCCCACGCCGATGGTCGGGATCTCGGGCGCTTCGACCAGGGTGACGTGGATGCCGAGCGCTTTCCAGCGGTTGGCAAGCAGGCATGCCGTCATCCAGCCTGCACTGCCGCCTCCGGCGATGGCGATGCGCGGGGGCGATTTCACCGCCCGCTCGCGATCATTTGCGAAAGGTACGCATCATGGCTCGGAAGCTTGGCCAAGGGGCGCGCTTTCAATTCGGCCAGATGGGCGAGCTGCTCGCGCAACTCGGCTTCGCTGGGACCATCGGCAAGAGGATGATGATCTTCAGGCATGATGCCCTGTCCCATCATCACCTGCACCCATGAGGGCTCCATGAAAATGTCGTACTGATCCTGCACAAGCGTGCCGTTGCCGTGGAACAACGCGATCTTGCGGGCGAGGCGATCGGGCACCTCGAGCATGCGCATCGTGCGCCAGAACGCCGAATCCCGGCGCGCGTTGGCGTGATAGTGGAGGATGATGAAGTCACGGATCAGTTCGATCTCGATCTGCGACTGCCGGTTATACTCGTTCACCAGATCCGGCGTGATCCCGGCGTGCGGGAAGAGATGCAGCAATCGCGTTATAGCCGACTGGATGAGATAGATGCTCGTCGATTCCAGCGGTTCAAGGAAGCCGCTCGATAGCCCGACGGCCACCACGTTGCGGTTCCACTGACGCCGCGCACGGCCGGTGCGGAAGGAAATGATCCGCGGGTCGTCCAGCGCCGGGGAATCGAGATTGCCAAGGAGTATGCTCGCCGCCTCGTCGTCGCTGTAGTGGCGGCTGGAGTATACAAGGCCATTACCGTTGCGATGCTGCAGGGGAATGCGCCATTGCCAACCCGCGCTGTGAGCGATGGCACGGGTGAACGGCAACGTCTTTTCGAACCGCTCGGATGGCACCGCCATGGCGCGATCGCATGGCAGCCAGTGGCTCCAGTCTTCGTAACCCGTGCCAAGCTGCTGCTGGATCAGAACTCCGCGCGCTCCCGAGCAATCGATGAACAGGTCGCCCGCAACCGTTCGCCCATCACGCAGCACCAGCGCCATGATGTCACCAACGCCTGCAGCCCGGGTGACGTCGGCGACCAGTCCTTCGGTCCGGGTGACACCGCGTGCCTCGGAATAGCGGCGCAGAAACTGGCCATAGAGCGCGGAATCGAAGTGATACGCGTACGGCATGTCCCAGACCGGGTCGTTGCCGCGCGTCGGTGCAAACTTGCCCTCCCGGGCGGCGAGATAGTTGAGATCGAAATCCCAGTAATCCGTCGTGCTGCCAAGCTTGCGCGCCCGGTTCCAGAAATGGTGAAACGAGGCGAACGCGAGATTGCGGCCTGCCGTGCCGAAGGTGTGGTAATAGGAATCCCCGATCGCTCTCCAGTTTTCGAACCGGATGGCCAGCTTGATCGTGGCCTTCGTCTCGCGCAGGAAATCGGCTTCTTCGATCCCTAGGACCGAGTTGACAAGCTGGATTGGCGGGATCGTTGCCTCGCCTACACCGATTATGCCGATGTCTTCGGACTCGACGAGTTCTATGGTGATCTGCTCGCCCAGCACCTTCGACAACAACGCCGCAGTCATCCATCCGGCGGTGCCACCGCCAAGAATAACGACCTTGCGAATGAGATTGCTCATTCTCTTCCCCTGACGAACATGCTTTCCGGTGCCCCGTCGGCCTTGCGACCGACAGGGAACCTTGGTGAAGCCGTCTTCCTAGAAGAACGAGTAGGTGAGGTTCAGCATGAAGTTGCGCCCGAAGGTTTCCGCACGAGATACGAGCCCGCTGCCGGTATCGGTGTAGATGTCCTTCTGGTTGGTCAGGTTCTGGCCCTGCAGCGAGACGCGCAGGCCTTCGAGGTACTTCAGGCCGCTGTACTTGAAGTCATACCCGATCTGCGCATCGACCAGCGTTTCGCCCGCACGGTTCACCGGCGAAATGGTGTTGGAACCACCACGATCTTCCGACAGGTAGGCCGAACGCTTGTTCATCGATCCACGGACCGAGAAACCCCACTTTTCGAAGTACCCGGTCAGCTTGTAGACTTCCTTCGACAGGCCAGGAACGTCCGACCCGTTGTCGAGCTTGCCGTCTGTGAACGCCACCGCCCCGATCAGGCCGAAGCCGTCGAGCGCCGAAGTCAGACGACCGAACGGGACGCTTGCCTGAAGTTCCACGCCCTTGACCGAACCCTTGAGACCGCCGGTAAAGGTGGTGTTGAGGCCCTTGAACGTGGCAGGCGTGTAAATCGTCGCACCATCGCTGCTGACGGCCTGATGGTAGCCGGGAATGTAGAACTGCGTGTAATCCCGGATGGTTGTCGCAGCGACGTTCCAGTTGACGAGGTCCTTGTAGAACCCCGATATCGAAATGAAGCCGTCGGGAGCAAAATAGTATTCGTATGACGCATCGAACTGGTTGGCTTCATATGGCCGCAGTTGCGCATTGCCACTGGTCGAAACCCACGGCCCAAGACCCGGATCGGTATTGGTGACGTTGGCCACGTTGTTGCGGAACTTTACCGATGAGCCTGGATTGAGATAGTCAATGCGCGGACGGCTTATTACCTTTGATGCCGCAAGACGCAGCGTGTGACCACTCCCGAGGTCGAAGTTCAGGTTCAGGCTCGGCAGGATCTTCGAGTAATTGGCCCCGTCGCTGACCGGGGTTGCAATCGTGCGCAATTGTGCGCCGATGACCGAGTTGAAGCCCTGGCCGCGCTGCTTGGTGAACACGCCCTGCACGCCGACGTTGCCGAACATGCGAATGCCGTCGAACTCGGCCTCGAAGTCGGCCTTCGCGAACGGCTGCCAGACCTTTTCCCGGATCGAATAGGTGTCGCCGAGACGATCGGGCTCCAGCGCTCCTGCATCGTAGCGCTTGTAGAAATCGCTGTTGATCAGGCTGAGCGCGTCATACGCAACCACGTCGCCCAGGCCGATCCAGTTAAGATCGGCGACGCCGCGGCGGGCATCATCGGGGATCGGACCATCGAGCGGATAAGTCTTGGCGGTCAGGAAGAAGCCTTGGTTTACCTTTGATTTCTTGTGGTTCGAATAGCGCACGCCAAGGTTGATGTGCTTGATGAACGAGCCGTCAAAGTCCTTCTGGATTTCGAAGCGCAGGGCATCAAGCTTCTCGTCGAAGATGCCGGTGTTGACGAACCCGTCCTGCGCTTGGGCAAAGCCAATGGGCTGGCCGCTAGATCCGATGACCGCTGTCTGGTTCAGTTCCGTGATAGGAGCAAGACCACCGCCCCATGACTGCGGACCGGCCAGGCGGACGATGTTGTAGTCGCTGTAGGCTTGAGAGTTGTTGGAGAACACCAGCCCGTTGGGCGTATACGTGTAGGTGCGGCGATTGTCCGGCCCTTGCGTGGTCAGGCCGGCACGGCCAAGCCCCGAATAGCTCTCGCCGCGCGTGTCCTGCTTGTTGCTCTGGGCATGCGAGACATCGAGCGCGATGTGGAAATCCGATGCCGGCTCGTACTTGAGATTGCCGCCGAACGTCTTGAGTTCGCCGCGCTTGTCGAGCGGATCGGTGCGCAGAACCGAATTGAAGCCTGTAGTGCGGGCAGATGTCACGTAAGTGTTCGCCGACGAGATCACCGTGCTGCCATTCGAGGCCACGGGAAGGGCTTCAATGAACCCGCGCGAGATGCCCCTGTCGGAGAACTTGATGTAGAGTGCATCGACCGCAATCGACAACTGGTCGGATGGCTTGAATTCGAGGACGCCTGCAATCGTATCGCGCTTGAGCACGCGTGAGCGCGACGAGATGTCGATGCCGGCGGGGACGAACTTGCCAGCGTCGGGACCTGAAGTGATCGCGCCCTTGTCGTATCCCCACACGCTGAAGAAGTTGTCCTGCATCGGGGACGAGGTGGTCGCGGCAGTCAGTGCGATGCCGATGGTATCGTCGGCAAACTTGTCGCTGAACGACAGGGCAGCGCGATAACCTGTATCCTTGAAGTCCGGATTCTTCGACTTCATGCCATTCTTTTCGAACGACCCGTTCACCACCAGTGTGCGCTTGTGCTCAAGCGGGCGGGTCGTGCGCAGGTCGACAGTGCCGCCCACACCTTGCGCGATAAGGTCGGAACTGGGAGTTTTGAAGACGACGGCGCTGTCAATGATTTCCGAAGGATAGAGATCATACTCAACGCCGCGATTGTCGCCGATCCCGATAAGCTCGCGCCCGTTGAGCGTGGTGCCCACGAAGTCTTCGCGGAAGCCGCGAACGGAAATGCCGCTCAGGCGACCGGCGCGCCGTTCACCGGCAAGACCGGCAAGACGACCCAGCGAATCCGCGACGCTGGACTGGGGCAGCTTGCCGATGTCTTCGGCAGCAAGCGCTTCGACGACAGAGGTGCTGTTCTGCTTGACCGCCTGCGCACGCTCGAGACTGGCCCGCAGGCCAGTAACGACGATCGCGTCATCGGGCGTAGGCTCGTCGCTTCCCGACACCGCATCGCCTGACGTTGCCGATGCCGCCTCCTGCGCGACTGCAGCGCCGCTGAACAGCAGCGCGACGAGCGCGGTCGACAAAACAAGACTGTTGCGTACTTTCATGTGACCTGTCCTCTCCCTGTGAGGTTCAGCGCTCCTGCAATTGCAGGTCTGACCTTCTCCCTTGCCGGAGTAACCCCTGGGCAATCGATTGCAATAAACTGTCGATCCGTTTGCATATGCAAATCTCGCGCCCCTGTTCGGAGCGGGAGCGCAAAGGCATAAGCAAGCCATGAGCCCAAAGCCTCCCGCCAATGCCGGAACCGCTGAGTCGCGCGCCATGCTGGTCTGCGCCTTCGGGGCATTTTTCGTCATGGGCGTTGCCGGGGCGATGGCAACCACGCTCGTCCCGCTGGTGCCAAGTCTGTTCGATGTCGGGCTTACGGCTGCCATGACCGTACAGTGGATCGCGCTCGTGGTCAGCGGTGGGGCCTCGTTGCTGCTGGCAAGGCAGCTGCAGTGGTCAGGGCCGAGGAGCATGATGCTCGGCGGCCTTTGCGTGGTCGCAGGGGGCTGCGCGCTAGTCGGAATGGCCATTAGCCCGCCACTGCCATTTGCTCTGCTGGTCGCCGCTCTCGCTGTAGTTGCGCTGGGCATAACAGCGCTGCAGGTCGTGGCGAATCTTTGCGCAGTGAGTGCCGGACCTGCCGCTACGTCCGCAGCGCGTCTGGCGGCGGCGCAGGCCTTCAATTCCCTGGGCGTGCTGGCGGGCGTCTGTCTCGGCGCCACGTTGGCACTGGGAAGCGGCCGGCTGGGGGCCGGCATTGCCTATGCCATCACCGGAATCGTCACTGCCGCCGTGATTGCTGTTGCCCTCTTCGTGCCCCGCGCATCGTGGCAGTATTCTGCCCAGGACGATCCGGGAACGCCGCTCGGCGAGGCGCTGCGCTCGCCCGGCGCGTGGATCGGGGCGGTGACCATCGCGCTGTACGTCGGCGCAGAGGGGACTATTGGCAGCCTTCTCATTCCCTATCTCCATCAGCCCTCGATCATGAACCTCGACCTGGCGAGCGCCGGCCAATACGTCGCCTGGGGCTATTGGGGGAGCGCACTGATCGGCCGTGCTGCCGGATACGTCGTGCTCAAACGGCTGCCTCCGACCGCCGTTCTTGCCACCGTTGCTACGCTCGCGTTTGCCGGCTCGCTTGGCGCGATCGTCGGATCAGGCCCACTGCCCGGCTGGGCCCTGATTTCGATCGGATTCTGCAACGCTCTCATGTTCCCGGTAATCTTTGCCTTGACGCTCGACCATGCCGACGCCCCTCCTGCAGCGATCTCAGGTCTGCTGTCTACGGCGGTCGCAGGCGGAGCAGTCATGTCGATGACCGCAGGCTATTTCGCCGACCGGGTCGGCATTGCCTTTGCTTTTGCGGTTCCGGCTTGCGCCTATGTCGCGATCATCGGTTTCGCCTTATGGATAGCGGGCAGGTCGCGATGGCTGCCGCATGATTCCCGAATAACCAGTTCGGTTGGAAGCCGTTCGGACTTGACTTCGTAACCCGCCATTGCGCGCAGCAGCTTCGTGACGAGAAGATGCCCGGCAAGGATCGGATCCTGCCGCATCGTGGTCAATTGCGGCTGCATCAGGCGCGCGAATGCGCTATCGTCATAACCCACTACCGCGACGTCTTCAGGTACCCGCAGCCCTTCGCTGCGGAGCACGCGGATCGCCCCCAGCGCAACGAGGTCGGAAGAAGCCACCACGGCATCGAAGGCGATGCCTTTGTCCAGCAAGGCCCGCAGGCCCTGCTCGCCCGCTTCCAGGCCGGAGCCGGCCGGCCGCATGGCGGTGATGTCTGTGGGCAATCCGGCTGCGGCAAGCGCGCTGCGGAAGCCTGCCAGCCGCTCGGACAGTTGCGATTGGCTGGTCTGCGCCGTCGTGATCGGAGCGGACTGTCCGACAAAGGCAATCCGCTTTCGTCCCAGTGAAACCAAATGCTGGGTCGCGCGGTGCCCGCACGCGAAGTTGTCACTGCCGACCGAGCAATAGCGTTGGTCTTGCGTCTCGACGCCCCAGACCACGAATGGGCGAGGACCATCGGCGAGAGCATTCAGGCCTTCATGAAACTGGGATTGGCCGAAGAAGATCACACCATCATAAGGGTGCTGCTCCATGAACCTTGTCAGTGACGAATTGTCGTAGGGTGCCTTTGCCGACACCGAAAAGTCGAGACGGTGGTCGCGCATCGCGGCGCCTACGCCGCCAAGCAGGTCCATCTCGAAGGCATTGGCCAACCGGCTTCCGCTCGGTAGTGCAACCGGCATCACTGCACAGATCGTTCCCGGCTTTTTCGGGCGCCGCGCGCGCGCCTTCTGGCGTGGGCTGGCGGGATCGGGCAATGGGTATCCCAGTTCCTGTGCAAGCGCCCGCACGTGAGCCTTGGTCGCTGGAAGAATTGCCGGATGATCGCTGAGCACACGCGATACCGTTGCGACCGAGACACCCGCAACAGCCGCAATGTCCGAAAGCTTCGGTTTGGGCCTGCTGTGTGACATTTCGACCTGCCGATCTAAGTCGTGTGGAACTCAACTCTGCGAAGCTAGTGCCTTAACGCCGATAGCGAACAAGCTGGGTGATGGATTCCTTCCCCGAAGCGATGGCGGCATTTCGACGGTGGCATGTGAAACCTCCAGTACAGCCAGCATCATATCCATCCAATAATGTTACTAAACTAGTTCACTTTGACAAGTTACACTGGTGCACATTGCCATAAGGTACTCGTTCATTCTTCGACCGGACCAGAAGTTCATTTTTGAAAAATTCAGGGCGATCTATGATGCACGTCGCTGTACTCGTCCTTGCATCAGCGAATGTGAACCAAATCATCCTGCTAGCTAAGCTTTTACAAGTTTCTTCGAGGCATCCTGCCACAGCCTGATCATTCTCGCAATTTGCGCAGCTTTGGTAGATCTCGGACTACGTCCTGGTGTCTGTTACTGGCGGATCAAGCCCTTCAGGCAAGGGCGTTGGAAAGGCAGCAATGTCCCAAAGCCCGCCGGCGATATCAATGGCTTCAATGGGATCGGCTTCCCAGCCAGACAGATCGTTCACACTCCATATGACAACACCGCACCAGCCTGACCGCCTCCTTCATGCCGCAAGTCCCAAGGCTCTCGGCGCCACTGCCTTCAGCACGGCAACGATCTTCGTGACGTTGGCTTGCGGGAACAGGCCGCTACGCCTTGGTCGTCCATGTCGGTAAACGGACTTTCGTAGAGGCGACGGAGGGCCATCACACCACGTTCGGTCCGGTGATCGATGATCAGGGTGATATGCTCTATCTGGATTGCGTTCAGGTTCTGCCCGGCAATGAACTCCACAAAAGCGGCTTTGACAGCATCCCGCTCCAACCCGACCAAGGAGCTAATGAACAGGCCACCTGTTTCGAATCAAGAGAGCGAGTGCAAGAGTTGCATCAGCACGCAGCCACATGGCGGTGGGGTACGATCGGTGAAATCGGCAAGTGTACAATTCGATACCCGCAGCGATGAAGGTACCTGACTGGGTCAGGCAGGAAATGTTGACGACAAGTTGAGGCCGGGATGCGGCGAGGCGATGCGCGAAGTTCGCCTTACGGGGAACGTCAGCTGGCCAAATGCGGGGTAGATGACGTCAATCAGCCGGTCACCGTCTTTTCCACCGGCTATGCAGTTTTAGCGGACGACCGTGCGGGACGCCGGAGCTGCTCGCGGAACCAGGACATCATGCGGCGTGTCTGATCAGATATCGCCCTGGTGCTCGGCATCGGCTATGGCCACTGCAAATCATGCTATGCAGCAGCGTGAATTGCGGGACAGGAGCGCAGGCAGGCGGTGAACGACAACGACCTGTTCGCCGCGATGTACGGCGCAGTCGGCGAGGAATCTCGCTGGACCGGCGTGCTCAACGCAATCAAGCTGCGTCTGGGTGTGGCGAGCGCGGTGTTCCAGCGCCTGGTGGTGGACCGCGATGAGTTGGTTCCGATGTTCAGCATGCGAGACAGCTGGTCGACGCAGGAGGCCGCACGGCACGATGCCTGGGCCAACTCGCCGCTCAACCCACGCTTTCGGAGCCACAATGTACCGCACGGCCCATATGGGATCGAGAGCGATCAACGCAGCCTTGCCTTGACCGCACAAGACCGCGAAGAGTTGCGGAACGGGCTTGCCAATTGCGGGCTGGGGCCGGGATTCTGGCTCGATTGCAGGACCGGAGCCGGCGAACACACGACCATCATCCTTCATCGCCATGTCGACGATACACGCGACATCACGCAGGCCGACGAGGAATTCCTGCACCAGCTAATGCCCCATTTCCGTCAAGTCTCACAGCTGCTGAAGGACTTTGCCGAGCAGCGGGCGCGCTTGTCGGTGGCCGAAGCCTTCATGGATTCGACCAGCTTTGCGCTTCTCGCCTGCGATCTCAGCTTTGGCGTACACTGGATGAACGCTGCGGCCGAACGGCTGATTGACCAGCTGCCGCAGGTCGCACTGGTCAGTGATACCCTGCGCTTTCGCACGTGCGAAAGCGCAGCTTTGGTCGAGGCAGCACTGATTGGCGAGTCGGGCGATGTATGTCGCGTGCCGGGAGACGAGCCGGCTGACGTGCTGCACCTGCGCGTCTTGCGCCGCGATGCCGCGGACAAGCGCCGCTGGGGTCGCAATCTGGTACTGCTGGCGTTGTGTTCGCCAGGGACATTGCCCTACATCGATGCAGCCGAAGTAGCCGATCTGTTTGGCCTGACCATGGCCGAAGCGACGCTGACTGCCCATCTCGTCAGCGGGATGACAGTCAAGGACTATGCCGCGCATCGTGGCATCGCCGAGGGCACGGCGCGGATGCAGCTCAAGAGCGCGCTCGGCAAGGCTGGCGTCAGGCGGCAGGCCGATCTCGTGCGGCAGGTGTGCCAGTCCCTCGCACGGTTGTAGGGTCCGGAACGGGTCACCGTCCCGGACCTTTTCGTATCAGAACGTCACGTTCAGCTTGATGCCATACTCACGCGGGGCGCCGTAGAACTCGTTCGAGTTGAGCTGGCCGGTGATGTATTCCTTGTTGGTGAGGTTGGTACCCCAGGCCTCGAGCTTCAGCTTGTCGTTGATCCTGAGCGTGACGATTGCCGAAAGCAGGCCGCGCGGATTGAGCCGGTCCGACAGTCGCGAATAGCCGATGTAGGTGAACTGCTCGCCGACGTAGGCATAGTTGACGCGCGGGGTGAGGGACATTTCGCCACCCAGCGGGATCTCGTATTCGACGCCACCGCCCCAGGTCCAGCGGGGAGCATAGAGGTTCGGGCCGCCGCCAGTGGTCTGGATGAACGGCGTATAGTCGAAGCAGAACGGCGGCGATGACGGCGTACCGGTCGGGCACTGCGGGCCAAGGTTGGCCCCGCCGAACGTCCGGGTGTTGACGAAAGTGACGCTGGCCAGGTCCGAGTCCACATAAGCCACGTTGGCATCGAAGCCGAAGCCGCCGAAGCGCCCCTGCACCTGCGCTTCCACGCCCTTGATCTCGACCGTCGAGATGTTTTCGACGCCGGCAAAGCCGGTGCTCGGCTCGACCACGTTGAATTGAAAGTTCGCGTACTTGTTGTAGAACGCGCTGAGCTGGGTGCGGATGCGATTGCGCAGGAAGGCAGACTTCCAGCCCGCTTCATAGCTGATCACGCGCTCCGGATCGAAGTTCGAGGTGGGCGAATTGAAGCCGCCTGGCTTGTACCCGCGTGCGACGAGCGCATAGAGCAAGTTGTCCGGATCGATCTTCCAGTTGAGCGCGAACTTGCCGGTGGCCAGAGAGTCCTTGTGGCTCCCCGCCAAGGAAGCAACAGCCAGACCACCAGGCGGAAAGCCCGGAATGCCGTTGCCGATCGTCACATCGCCATAGCCGGTTGCCTTGTAGGTCGAATAGCGCACACCGAGTTGCGCTTCGAGACCCGGGATGATCTCGTAGTTGCCCTGCGCGAACACGCCGGTGGTCGTGCGCTGGTTGCCACCGATGATGTCAGTCGGGAAACCCTGCTGATCCTGCAGGATACGGATCGAGATGTCATTGCGCTGGAAATAGCCGCCGAGGATCCAGTCAAACCGGCCTTCGGTGGGCGAGATAATGTTCACTTCCTGCGTGTAGACCTTTTCGCCGGCGAAGTAGTCCTCAGCAATACCGCCCGGACCGGCGGAAGCGTCAATGTCGTTCAGGGCGTTAATGCGCTTGTGCTGGTAACCCGTCACCGAGCGCAGGGTGATGCCGTTCGCCAGCTCCTGCCGCAGTTCTAGGCTGGCCTGGAACGCGCGTTCGCGGTTCGCGACCGGCGTGTCGAAGCTGATCGTGCGGATGTCGCCTTCGCGGAACACATCGTAGGGTGTTCCGAGGATCGGACGATAGGCGTAGCCGCCTGTATCACGATCGTTGAAGGAGACCTTCGCCACGGCCTGGAACGACCCCGGCTTCCACATCGCGGTGAAGCGCCCGCCGCCTTCGCGCAGCCTGCCCGCATTATTGAAGACGGGCCCGACGCTCTTGTAGAAACTGTCGCGGTTGCGGTAAAAACCCGCAGCACGGAAGCCGAAGGTGTCGGAGACTGGCAGGTTGATTGCCGCCTCGGACTGGACAGAACCGTAGTTGCCGCCGCCAAACATCGCATAACCCCCAAGACCTGCGTCTAGCTGCGGGTTTTGCGTGTTGATGAAGATAGCGCCCCCGGTGGAGTTCGAACCAACGAGCGTACCTTGCGGCCCGCGCAGCACTTCGACGCTGGCGAGATCGTAGAAGCTGTTGGCCTGGACGATCGGCGGCTGGAACAGGCCGTCGACGTAGGTTGCGACACCCGCAGTCACGCTAGGCGAGTTGCTGGCAAGGCCGATACCGCGGATGTTGATGGACTGGGTGATGCCGCCATCCGAGATCGACAGCGCAGGGCTGGCGTTCTGCAGATCGGCAAGGTTGGTCACCGCCTTGTCGGCCAGCGCGCCAGCATCAAATGCAGTGGCCGATACCGCCACGTCCTGCAGTTTTTCCTTGCGGCGCTGCGCGGTGACAATGATTTCGCCAACGCCTTCCTCGGCAACCTCGGGTGCAGTCACCGTCTCCTGCGCAGATTGCGCAAGAGCACTGCCGGCCTGCGTGGCGAGGGCCAGCGCCATGGCGCAGCCCAGCGTAAACTGAGTCTTCATTATGTCCTCCCTGTATTTGTCTATTACGGTGCCGGCTTCCACGCCGAAGCTGCGGCAAGAAACGCCAGCGTTTCCTGAGAAACGACATCGTCTTGGGGCGGGAAATAGCTGAGCTTGACTACAACCGTCTTGCTTGCCGGATCGATGTATACGTATTGGCCTTGGAGGCCGATGGCCGAATAGGCTGGCGAATTGCCCATGGTCCACCACTGATAGCCATAGCCGCCTTCGGGACCAGTCTCCTGTCCAGCGGGCGCCTGCGCCGCCGTTACCCACTCCTCGCTAACCACGCGCTTTCCGTTGGCCATGCCGCCATTGAGCATCATCTGGCCAAAACGCGCCCAATCGCGCAGGGTGGCGTTGTAGCCTGCGCCGCTGAATTCGCGGCCCGTGCCAGGCTGGCCGTCCATGATGTAGAACCCGTCAGCCTCGGTGCCGAGCGGCTCCCACAGCTTGCGGGCGGTATAGGCGGCAACCGATCCCCCGCTGACACGCTCGATCAGCCAGCCCAGCACGGCAGTGTCTATGGTCTTGTAGGCGAAAACCTCACCCGGCTTCGACTTGCGCTTGATCGTGCGGGCTGCATCGGCAAATCGCACGACGTTCTTGACCAGCGCATTGATGTGATTGCTTGCCGCGATGCCGGGATTGGCGAAGTCATAGCGTTCTTCATAATCGACGCCCGAACGCATCTGCAGGATCTGGCGGATGGTCACGCCATCATAGCCGCTGCCCTTCAGTTCGGGCAGATACTTCACGATCTGATCGTCGAGCGAGCCGATCAGCCCATCAGCCAACGCTGCGCCGACCAACGTCGAGGTGATCGACTTTGTCATCGACCAGCCCATGAAGCGCGTGCGC
This sequence comes from Novosphingobium cyanobacteriorum, assembly GCF_029436685.1. GTDB lineage: Bacteria > Pseudomonadota > Alphaproteobacteria > Sphingomonadales > Sphingomonadaceae > Novosphingobium > Novosphingobium cyanobacteriorum. The sequence goes on along the minus strand of NZ_JAROCY010000002.1, from coordinate 75,498 downwards.
TCGTTCGAACCGTTGCGATAGATCTCGGTGACAATCCGCCCGTCCTTCATGATCAGCAGGGCATTGGTATAGGTCCGCTCCAGCGCCTGCTGGGCGGTGAACGTCTTGCCATCGAACGCATAGGAAAAGTCCATCGGCCGCTCGACCTTGGGAAAGGTCCAGGTTGATCCGGAATGCGCCACGGTTCGCGTCGTAAACAGCTGGTCCATGTTGCGGAAGGCAAAGCTGTTCACGTCGGCATCGTTCATGTGCCAACGCATCACCTGCGTGGCAACGGGCACATCCGAGCTGGCCCCCGATTGCAATTGCGCAGGTAGTTGCTGCTGGGCCAGGACCGGCACTTGCGCGGGCAGCATGGCGGCCAACGCACCAACGACCAGACGAATTGCAAATGTCATACGAACCATCTCCCTGCGGCGCGACCTAAGAATGCTTGCCTTTGGGAACATCGTATACATCACGGCAGGATCGGCATCACCCATTTGGTATATGGCATAACAATTTTATCCAACCGGTGTCCGACAAAGCTCGAGCGGCGACGGTGGGGGTGGGCAAGCTTGGTTGCCGCGACCATGCAGTTCGCAATCCCTGCTGCGCGCAGGACATCGAATGCCGCGTTACCGCACGCCCGGATTGAATCTCTGATCGACCAAGCCTGCTGATCCCTAGAGATCGAACGGCACCAGCCAATCCAGCAATCTGGCATGACGAGGATGCTTCTCATACGAGGCAAACGCCTCCTCAACCACGAGTACCATGACACCGGTGAGCGCGTATGGGACCGACTTGGCCAACTGATGGCCTCTCGGGCCCGAAGCCTGTCTTCGGCGTTGACGTTATCATTCCAGCGAAATGCGAACACGTGAACGAACATTTCCGAACCGCAGCCCGGGGATGAGTGTGCCAGCAAGGCCTTGCGGTATCGGACGTTGACAGCACTGCCAATCATATCGACATCTTGGCCTGCAACGGCTGGGCGAACGGGATGCTGCAGCTACGGGAGATCGGACAATGCAGCTCAGCCGTCGCTCGGCCATGTTCGCCCTGGGTGCCACGGGATTGGCCGCAATGACGAACGAACCCCTGCTCGCCGCCCGCCGTCGCCCCTTTTTCGAGCGCATCGGCAAGCCCATCGGGCTGCAGCTCTACACGGTGGGTGAGAATGTCGAGCAGGACCTCGACGGCACTTTGGCAGCCGTGGCGAAGCTCGGCATCACCGATCTTGAACTGCCGGGCTTTTTAGGGCGCTCTCCACAGCAACTGAGGGCAGCAGCAGATCGCGCCGGGGTTCGCTTCAGCTCGATCCACCTGTTCGCGCCCAGTCCATTCTATCCCGATGCGCTGACCATACTCAATCCAGCGCAGGAAATTGCCGATGCGTTGAATGTGCTCGGCGTTCGTCACGTGGTCATGCCTTCCCTTCCAACGCCGAAGGGCTTTCAGATTCCCAAGGAGCGCAACATCGGCCTGGCCATTGCTGCTGCCACCAACGCAGGTGGCGTAGCGTACTGGAAGAAAGGCGCGAAGCTGCTCAATGAGCGCGCAATGGCGCTGCGCCCTTATGGAATTTCCCTCGCATATCACAACCACAACGTTGAGTTCCAACCGCTGGAAGGAACGGTCCGGGGGTGGGATATCTTGCTCGAAGAAGCCGATCCCGCCCTGGTCCGGGTCGAACTGGATGTGGGGTGGGTCGCGGCGGCCGGCATCGATCCGGCGGACGAGTTGCTCAGGCTGCGCGGGCGCGTGCAGGCGATCCACGTCAAGGACATCATGGCCAGCAACCAGCCCAACTTCGCCATGCAGCAGGCCCCGGCGGATGTCGGCACGGGCATGCAGAACTGGCCCAGACTGTTGCGTGCTGCCGAAGCAGCCGGCGTCTCGCACTACTATATCGAGCAGGATCCACCGTTCGCGAACAGCCGGATGCAATCGGTCATCAGGGCACGGGCGTTTCTCGGCACGATCGTGGCATAAGGACCATCGCAGCCGCAACAATGGCGTGACAATGGAAACTGGAGTGGAGCGGCGCGGCACGTGCGACGATCGAAGATGTCGCGCGGGCGGCGGGTGTCTCGATCAAGAGTGTGTCGCGCGTGGTCAATGGAGAACCCCACGTCTCGCAGAAGATGCGCGATAAGGTCATGGCGGCTTGTCTTATGTGCCGATGTCGCAGCGCGATCGCTAGCCGGTGCACACGCCTTCATCATCGGGCTGCTGATCGACAACCCCGGTCCCAACTACACCATCAAAGTGCAGAGAGGCGCGTACCGCTCTTGCCTCGAGCGAGGTTACCATCTGCGGATCGACCATCTCGACTCGAAGCTCGAAGATGAAGAGATCGACCGACGGCTGGCAGCCATGCTGCAAGTCAACGCAAGCACTTTCCAGGACCAGCCGACGCAAGCCCACAGCTACGCCAACGGTTCGCTGTCCTCCCAGGATGCCGGCGCCCGTCGTCAGGCAATCGAGCACAACATCGAATGCATCGAGATCGGCCGCCAGCTCGGTTCGACGGATCCGACCGAGGCGGTGCTGCCCCAGGGGCAACAGGAGTGACGGCTTCAATCCCTGCCAAATGATCGACACGTCACACAACGTGACCGATCCGATCGAATCGATGTTGTCCAGGGCCGAGGCCATCGTCCATTGCTATGCCTAGGCCTGTCCGGTTGAGCGCGCGGAACCAGGCGGCGAACGACACCAAGATGGCGTTCCAGGCACCGCGTCGAGCCTACACGGTCGACGTCTCGACACCTGGGCAGAGATGGCGAAGCCATGGGTGAGCTATATTTCGCGCGGCGCCCGACCCGTGTTCTTGGCCATAAGCGTTCTTGCCAACAACGCTCTGCGGGTGATCGTTGACATGGGCGATTCGATCACTGACGGGAATCGGCAGTCATGGGCTAGGCCTGAACAACTCGCCCGCCGCCTGATGGCCCGCAAGACAGGCCGCACCTCAAAGCGAGGTGCGGCTGGTCACTGGACCATTATGGTGCCCCCGTTGACGGAAATCGTCTGGCCAGTCACCCAGCGCCCACCTGGACCGAGCAGCCAATCGACGGCTGCAACCACATCGTCGCACCGACCGACCTGGCCGAGCAGGGTCTGGCGAGCAGCGGCGTCGATCAGCGAATTAACCGGACCAAATCCACCAGCCTCGAAGAAATCTGTATCGGAAATGAAACCCGGGGCCAGCGTGTTCACCGTGATGCCACGCCCACCCACGCGCCGGGCCAGATCGCGACCATAGCCGGCCAGCGCCGCCTTGGCCGTAGCATAGGGACCACCTTGGCCATCAATCCCGGCGGTCGATCCGATCAGTATGATACGGCCGCCGTCAATGATCCGGCTCAGCACTGCCTCGATCGGCAGGACTGCGGTGAACAGATTCATGCGCAAGGCCGCAAGCCAGGCGGTCTCTGCGGCGGCCGCACCGGCGCCGGGCCTGATGAAATCGCCTTGACCGCCGGCTGATGCGACCAATGCAGAAACCCTGCAGCCGCATACTGCGTCAAGCAGGGCATCGGCACCCGCGGGCGAACCGAGATCGCCAACCGCCACGCGTGCAAGATCCTGATTTGCCGCACCGGCCACAGTTTCATCCAGCCGTTCGCGCCGCCGTCCGGCCAGCAGGATCGGCAAGCCTTGAGCAAGCAGGACTTGTGCAATTGCCCGGCCCATACCACTACCGGCGCCCGTCACGATGATGATCGGTTTGTCAGCCGGCACAGTCATGCGGCCGCTTTCACGATGGGCGGCGGGACGTAGTTGCCCGCCACCACCTCGGCCGAGGGGATGTAAAGACGCAGCACGATGAGCAGCGGACAGCCGGGAACCGGCAGCCAGTTGGCCATCCGCTCTGCCTTGGGTGCGGTTTGCTGGAGGTGGATGCGGATCAGCCCGTCCGGATCGATGATCAGCGGATCGCGATCCCCCAGGGCATAGCGGCCAAGTTCGTTGGGCACGAGGAACTGGGTGTCGGCGGCATAGGCCGTGATCGACCAGAACCCCGTGGCCGGAACCGGCGGCTTGAGGGTAAGGATATAGTCCCCGGTCGAAGGGTCCACGCGGCTGCCATCGGCTTCGTGTTCCGACGGGATGTAGACGCATTCCTCCAGATCGGTGCCGTAGATCCCGACCCGTGCCTGGACCGCACGGGTAAAGCGCTTTTCCGCCGTGCCTGACAGCAGTTCGCGGTTTCCGCGGATGCGGGGGACGAGATACCAGCCGTCGACCATCTTGCCCGGGCTGGCGGCGGCGGCGCAGATCCGCTCGAACGCGGCGGTGGCGCCTTCGCGGATCGCCTGCTGGATGTCCGGTGCAAAGTCTTCGAGAGCAAAGTGCTTGCCCCAGCCGAGATTGATCCGGGCGAACTCGGCGAAAAGCTCCCGCTCATCCTCGCGCGGTTCCAGGAAGCGCAGCAGGTAATTAAAATAGGAATAGATGTCGGTGCTGTTGAACATGGTCTTTGACGGCCACATCCATTCCGGGTCCGGTGCTTCGGCCGGCGGCGTGGTGCCGAGGAAGGTGGACAGCGGCTCGAGCCGGAACCCGTCCTGGATGGCGTTGACGGCAGGCTCGTCGGCCTTGCCGCGGCACAGGATGCGGATGATGAAGTAGGAAATCTCGGTGTCGCAGGGGATCATCGCGTCGATACCCTCAGGCTTTTCCCCGTTCCAGCCGGGCCCGGCCAGCAGGTAGCGGCCGCCGCCCTGTCCGGTCGTGCGGGTGCCGAGCCAGGCATAGTTGTGCATGTAGAAGTCGGAGAACTGCACGCTGAAATAGCGGTCCGGAAAGGCCGGTACGGTCAGCACCAGCGGTTCGCGCCGCATGTCGAACGGGACCAGTGTGTAGAGCGTGTCGAGGTTGATCTGGACTTCCTTGTTGAGGTCGTCCGCCGGGTCGATGATGTGGCGGTAGTGGTCCAACCGGTTGAACCCGCCCTTGCGCACGCCCAGCCAGTGGATCGCGCGGTAGCCGTGCACGATCGGATAGGCATAGACGAAGGCTTCCTCGGCAATGGCGCGGGCGGCCTCGGGCGTGAGTGTCTCGGTCAACGGGCTTGTCCTTTCGGTTCGATGCGGATGGGAATTGCGCTCATCCGCGGCATGGCGTTGATCGGCTCGCAGTCTCGCGCAGCGTCGATCAGGCGGTTGGGGTTGGCGCCGCGCGCCTGCGCATCCTGCGGGTCGTCGGGCAGCCCGCCAAAGCCGTGGGTCATGGCAATGGCTCCGCGCCGAACGGAGGCATCTTCGCCGAGCACGGCCGGGATGCGGCCGAATGCGGAGACAATGTCCACTAGGTCGTCCGGCGCGAAACCGGCAGCGGCAAGATCGTCCGGGTGGCACCACGCGCGGTTGGTCTGCAGGCGCTTGCGGATGGCCGGCAGGTCGCGGTACTGCCCGTTGTAGGTCTCGCGCACGCGGTGGACGATCAGGCGGAAGGGCCATGCCGCGTCAACGGCGCTTGTCCGCGCCCAGCCTTCCTGCGCCACTGTGCCCAGTTCGGCGGCGACATCGGCGGGCATCACCTCGAACCGGGTTTCGCGCGTGGACGGTTCGACGAATTGCTCGGGCACCTCGAACACGCCTCCCGATGGATGGCGGGCGATCTCCTCGAGCGGGACCTGCGCCCCTTCGAGCAGGCGGGCGAGCAGCGCTTCGGATGTGGGCGGCGCTTCCATGTCGAGAGCGATGCCGTTGAAGCTGTAGGGACGGCCGATCCGCCGGCTCAGCTCCCACAGATAGCGCCAGTCATCGCGCGTTTCGGGCGGGGCAGGCACCACCGCCGGAGTATACTGGGCAAACGGGATCGGGAAGAAATAGGGCTCGACGTTGAGCAGCGGGACTGCGGGAACCTCGTAGAGAAGGCGGCCGGGAAGGACGAAATCGGCCAGGCGGGCCGTCTCGTTCCAGGCCGGGTCGATCAGCACCAGCAGGTCCAGCTCGCGCAGCGCCTCGACCATGCGCTGCTGGTCGGGCATCGAGCTTGCGGGATTGCCGCCGACGACGAACAGCGCCCGCACGCGGTCCTCGTCCGGAGCCATGATCTCTTCGGCCAGCGTGCCGGCCATCATTTCGCCCTGGAGCGGACCGATGCCGCGCACCCGGCTGGGGCGGCCCTGCTGCCAGCGCCGACGCGGGGGAGCAACCTGGGCGCGGCGGGGAAAGGGCCGGCTCATCACGCCGGGATTGCCCACCCGATCTCCGGCGCGGGGAAAGCGTCCGCAAATCACGTTGAGGCATTCATAGAGATGTTCGGCAAGGTTCGAACGTGGCCCCATGTCAGGCCCGGTGCCGGTCTGGACGCAGCCCTTCGGCCCTGCCGCGAACAGGCGGGCTGCGGCCAGGATATCCTCTTGCGGAACGTCGGCCCGTTCGGCCACGGCAGCCGGCGTGAAGGGCGCGACGGCAGCGCGCAGCGCATCAAGGCCCGCCACGAACGTGTCGCAGAACTCCCGGTCCTCCAGCCCCTCTGCCAGCACGGCGTGCAGCAATCCGGCAGCGAGGGTGACATCCTCGCCGGGGCGGACAGCCAGATGCAGGTCGGCCATTTCGGCGGTCTGGGTCCGCCGTGGGTCGATCACGATCAGCTTGAGGCCCCTGGCCTTGAGGTCCCTCAACGTCTTCTGCGGGTTGAACGAGAGGGCGCCCGCCGAGACCGAGACCAGCGGATTGTTGCCGACGAGCATCCAGACATCGGATTCGGTCACGAACTGGCGTCCGGCTGCCCAGACCCCGATCCGCTCCATCGCCACCCATTTTGCCGACTGGTCGATCGTCATGCTCGAATAGAACTGGTCGCTGCCGAGCGAGGCCAGCCAGCCGGGCAGGGCATAATGGCTGAGCGTCTGGAACCAGGGATTGGTGCCACGCCACCCGGCCACGGCGCGCGGGCCGAACCGGTCGATGATGGTGCCGAGGCGCTCGGCAATCTCGTCGAGCGCCTCGTCGAGCAGGATCGGGACGTGGCGGCCATCAGGCCCGCGGCGCAAGGGCTGGCTCAGCCGGTCGGGGCCGTGCAGCATGTCCGCCGCCTGCAGCCCCTTGATGCAGGCGTAGCCACGGGTCAGCGGGTGCGCCTTGTCGCCCCGGATGCCGACGATCCGGTCATCAGCCACGTCGAGAACCACGCCGCAACTGCCCGAGCAGATGCGGCAGAAGGAGTGGGCTGTGCGGGTCTCCCCCATCAGCCGACCGCGGGCAGGTTGCCCAGGGTCAGCCCGCCGTCCACCATCAGGATCGATCCGTTGCAATATCCGGCAAGGTCGCTTGCCATGAACAAGGCTGCCGAGGCGACTTCCGATTGCTCGGCAAAGCGCCGGCTTGGAATGAACTGACGCAAGGCGTTCAGCACGGCTCCGCCACCGGCAGCTTCGCCTTCGGCCACCGATTCACCGTTGATGAAGCCCGAAGCAACGCAGTTGGCGCGAATGCCCCAGCGCCCAAGATCCAGCGCCAGCGATTTGGTGAGCGCGTTCATACCACCCTTCGATGCCGCATAGTCGGCAATGCCGGGATAGCCCACCGAACCTGCCGTCGAACTGATCCCGACGATCGCCCCGCGCACCCCGCCATCGACCATCGCCTTGGCCGCAGCCTGGGCCATGAAGAAATAGCCCTTCAGGTTGGTGTCGAGCATCTGGTCCCAGTGCGCCTCGTCGATCTTGAAGATCGAGCGGCGCACCAGATAGGCGGCGTTGTAGATCAGCGCATCGACCCGGCCGAAACGTTCGACGGCCTGGGCAATCACGGCGCGCGATTCCTCGACCGAGGCGAAATCCGCCGTCACCGCCAGCGCCTCACGGTCCTTGGCAACGATCTCGGCGGCAACGCTTTCAACCCCGGCGGCGGACCTTGCCGCAACGACGACATTGGCGCCAGCGTCTGCCGCGGCGAGGGCGATGATCCGTCCGGTGCTCTTGCTCGCCCCGGCCACGACGACGATCTTGTCGGTAAGGTCTATCATTTGCCCTCCTGCGGAATGCCGTATTTGCCGATGTAGCCGGCAAAACGCTGGTCGATATCGTCAGCCGACAGGCCGAACTGTTCAAGGCTGTAGCGATGGCCGCCGTGACGGGCTTCCTTGTCGCCCGAAGCGGCGTTCAGGGCCGCATGGGCCTCGGCGCTGAAATCAAGCCCGATGAAGTCATAGATGCGCTGCATCTCCCGCTCCCAGTCGGCGTTGATATCGGCATAGCGGACATCGAGCTGCTGGCCGGGCGGCACAAGCGTCGCGCGCTCTTCCTCGACCTTCTCGACCTGGCGCTGGACCTTTTCGGCGATGTAGGCGCCAAGCGCCTCGGGATCGTTCTCGTCCGAGCCGAGGATCGAGATGTTCCAGAACATCGAGCAGGTCGATGCCACCGTCTTGCGCGGATCGCGGTGCATGAACACGATCTTCGCCTCCGGGAACACCTGCATCAGCGCGTCGAGATCCTGCATGTGCTGGGGCGACTTGAACACCCATGGGCGCTGCGGATCGTCCTTGCGGAACCAGGCGATCAGCTGGATCAGCTTCTTCATGTAGGCATAGGCGGCCTGCTGGTTGGTCTCCATGCAGTAGCGGCCGTATGTCGGCACGAAGCGCTGCGCCTCGATCATCTGGGTGGCGAAGCTCATGTTGAGGAGGCCGATCTCCTCCTCGGGCGCTTCGGCTTCCAGGGTGTGGATGTTGGCGTTCTCCGGGTTCATCGCCAGGAATGCCGCATGAGCCTTGCGGGCGCGGGTGATGCGCGGGTCCGGCCCCTCGCCGAAGCTGGCGGCGACGGGCACCGGGAAGTTGATCTCCCAGTCGCGCAGGTAAAGGAAGCGCGGATCGTTGGACAGAAGCCGGTGGGCGCGGGTCGTGCCGGATCGCGCCGCGCCGACGATGAAGGTCATCGGCCCCAGCTTGGTCTCGAGGATTTCGGGGTGTCGATCAAACAGGTCCTGCGCGCGCAGGCGGTCGGCCAGCCGGGCGATCAGGAATTGCCGCGCCATGACCCGGCCAAAGGCGTTGAGCTTCGCCTCGTCCTCCATCGAGCGGATCAGGACGCGCAGGTTGGCGCGGAACGGATCGTCCCCGAAGAAGTGCAGGCCGGTCTGCTTGCGCGCCGCCGCGACGATGGCGGCTTCGGAAAAGTCCGCGCCTTCGGGGACGACCGGGCGTCGCACCGTCTGCGCCGTGTCACCAAGCCTGATCTGCACCTCTTCGAATGCCGGTGCCGCCGTTTCGGCCATGTCCAAATTCTCCCAATGCCTTTTATTCTTGTGCTGCCGGCTGGCCCGTCACCAGGTGACGGGCAGGTAGTTCCGTCCCCAGTTCATCCACGGGTGGATGCGGCGGGTTTCGCCGGTCATGCGCAAGGTTGGCACCCGGCGCACGAGCGCGGCAATGCCGATCCGCGCATCGAGCCGGGCCAGCGGCGCGCCGATGCACAGGTGCGAACCCCAGCCGAAGGAGAGGTGCTTCATCGCCTCGCCCATCGGGCGGTCCAGGCTGAAGCTGTCAGGATCGCTGAACACCGCCGGATCGCGGTTCGCCCCGGCAATCGAGAAGAACAGGCGGTCCTTGGGCTGGAGCGTCGCGCCGTTGATCTCCACCTCGCGCGCGGCGGCGCGGCATTGGCCCAGCACCGGCGGATCGAACCGGAGGCTTTCCTCGATCGCCAGCTTGACCAGTTCGGGATCGGCCACGACGCGCTCCCACCGGGTTTCGCGTTCCTGCTGCAGCCGCCAGACGCAGTTCATGATCAGCGAGGTGGAGGTCTCCTGCCCCGCGGTCAGGAAGGTGGCGCACATGTTGGCGATTTCAGGGTCGGTCAGCGAGCGGCCATCGATCCGCGCCGCAAGCATGCGCGACAGGAAGTCATCCGACAGCACGGTGCCGACGTGATCGTCCGTCGGTTCGGTGATGCCGGCGGCTGCCGCCACTGCGCGCCGCTGGGTGATGAGTTCGCCGAAGTGCGCGGCGAATTCGGGGTACACGGCCCGGTCGCGGCCGCTCTCGGGATCGTCGTAGATCCCCATCATCAGCTCGTCGCCCCAATGCTTGTAGAGCTTGTAGTTCTCGCGCGGGGCACCCAGCATGATGCACATCACCTGGCCGGTCAGCGGCAGGGCAAAGTCATCGTGCAGTTCGGCTTCGCCGCCCTTGGCGAGCATGGCGTCGATGATCTCGTCGGCCAGTTCCTTGATCACCGGGTCGAGCGATTTCAGCGTGGGCTGGACCACGGCCGGGAGCAGGAAGGCGCGCCACTTGTCGTGCTCTGGCGGATCGGTGACGATGCCGGTGTTGTGCGCATAGGTGCGCAACGAGTTTCCGTACTTGAATGTCCAGTCGCCGACGGTCTTGTCGCTGAGGATCTCGTTCTTGATCTGGGCATATTCGCTCAGCATCCAGAAGTCGTACTTTTCACCCTGCCGATGGTAGAACGGACATTCGCGGCGCAGTTCGGAATAGAATTTGCCGGCGTCGGCCTTGGCCTCTTCGCTCATCGGGTCAAATCGGGCCCCGGGCAGTGCATCTGTCATGGACGTCCTCTCGTCGTCGTGCTTTGAGAGTGTGCTAGGGGAGACGCTGCGGGCTGCCATCCACCATTTGGTGTATCGTTCGCGCGAGAACCGATGGGGAGCCATGCCTGACCTGCCTGACCTGCGCGAGGCGATCTATGATGCGCCGCTGGAAGAGCGACCGTGGAAAGCCGCGCTGGCCAGCTTTCGCGCAGCACTGGACGCACGCCTGGTCTACATGTCCTTCCGACCGGTGCAGGAAGGTGCCGTCGGGATAGGGATAGCAGCCGCAGACGCCGACGTCTCTTCCATGCGGCGCGATTACGGGCAGCGCTACCAGCACATCAATCCGATGCCGTTCGAGCAGATGGAGCAGGGAAAGGTCTATTCGATCCGCGACTTTGTCGGCGAGGATCACCCTTTCTGGACCGATTATCTGACCCCCTCCGGGGTTGGCAACGCGTATGGCTTCTGCATTTCAGCGGGCGAATTCCACGCGGTGATCCATCTGGTCCGCAAAGCTGAACTGGGAGACCTGTCCCCGGAACAACTGCGCTGGTGGGAGGCGCACACCCCGGCCTTCACGCGCGCCGTCCGGGTTTTTGGTCACCTGCGCTTGAGCCAGTTCGTCGCCGGACTCCAGGCGCAGGTGTTGGACCGGATGGCGCTGGGAATGATGATACTCAACCGCGAGGCGGGAGTGCTCTATAGCAATGCGGCCGCCAGACAGATCGTTGGAACGTCGGGCCAGATCAGGATTTCAGAAGACGCTCAACTGCGCTTTGCTCGCCCTGAACACCAAGCCATGCTCCGGCAAAGCCTGGCTAACGGCACTGCTCCTGAGCCGCGCTTGTTGTGCACCATCGACCCCAACACGCCGGAACGTGTGGTCGAAGTTCTGCTGATCAATATTGATCCCGGACACGACTTCGGTCTCGTGAGCGCGCCCGCACTTGTGGCCTATCTCCATGATCGTGCAGCCTCCCCGGCACCGCCGCCCGAGTTTCTGGCGACACTGTTCGACCTCACACCGGCAGAGGCCAGGGTGCTCTCAGGCCTGGCCGCGGGAGGGGCGATTGCGGAAGTTGCGCAGGCGCTCGATCTCAGCGAGCACACCGTTCGAACCCAGACCAAGCGAATCCTCGCGAAGATCGGCGTGTCCCGGCAAACCGATCTGGTGAGGCTGGCGATAGGCAGCCTGGCAACCCTTGTCGGGAACTTGGCGAGAGACTGAATTGCCCGGCATCCCCGGTGCGCCCGACACCTTTGGATGGAGCCTTCGGTTGAACAGGCTGGTTGCCATCCGTGCACTTTCGCCCACGCTTGGCCCCGATGAAAGACGGATCAGGCCAGCTCGGCTTGACTGCTTGCCTGTCTCGCCATTCAACAGGCCCTGATCCTGAACACGCAGGGAGCCATGGCCTTTGGGCCACGGCTCCTCGATGTGCTGATCCCGCAGCTGCGGCAGGCTCAGAGATCAGCGGGCATCTTTGCTGCCAGCCTTTGCGGACTTTGCGCTTTCCTTGGCCGACTTGGCCGCGCCGGAACCAGCCGGAGCCTTGGCTTGCTTGTCCAGTTCACCTGTGCCAGCGGCCGAGATCAGCGCATTGCCGCTGGCGGTGAAGTTTCCGGCCGGGAGGGTCGCGGTCTCGCCCTTTGCCTTCACCACCAGCGACTGCACGTTGCCACGCGCATCATTGATCACCTTGCGCACGGTGCCAATCCGGCTGCCATCGGGCGCGTTGACCGGCATGCCCTTCGACACCGAAAATGCGCCGTCGGCAGACGAGGCGAGGCTTCCGGCCAGGGCCAGGTTGCTGGCAGCCCCCTGCGCCGCGCCGCTTCCGTTCGCCGCTGCAGAACCTGCCATGCTGCCGGTCGCGCTGGCCGTGCCGGACAAGGTGCCCACAGCCGACCCGGTTGCCGTGAGCGCCGTATCGGATGCGCCCATGGCCATGCCCTTGGCCGAAGCGGCCGAGTTGCGCACCGCGTCAGTGCCGATCAGCTGGCCGTCGACGCTGGCTGAACCCTGCCCCTTCGCGCGGCCGGTCGCCATGCCCGAAGCGTCGCCAGTCAGCGGGGCGGTGGCGGAGGTCAGGTTGCCAGTGGCGTTGCCAGTGAGCGAGCCGCGGCCCGCACCATCGGCGTGGACCTTGCCGCTCTTGCGGTCGACCGACTTGTGCGCGCTGGCCGAGCCGGAGCCGCGCACGCTGCCCGTGGCAGTGCCTTCAACCGAGTCCATGGTCGAGCCGAGCGGCCCACCATTCAGCGTGCCGCCCAGGGTGCCGCCTAGCGTACCGCCCAGACTGCCGCCCAATCCTCCGCCGCCAAGCAGCTGGGCATGGGCGGGCATGGTGGTGAACAGCATGGCAGCCGAAGCAATCAGGAGAGTGCGCATCGCAAGGTTCCTTTCATCGTCAGACAGACGCTTCACGTCTTCGCGTCCTTCGAATTGGGGAACGGACCGGCTTTCGGGTTTAATGCATCGAAACCGCAGAAACTTTCACGGAGTGAGGCAGACTGCACAGATCAGGCCCCTGCCATAGCGGGAATCCGGCCCCTTCGGGCCGAGGTCCACCGCTTCGCGATCCAGCGCAGATACGACGCTGCCCTGTGCAGCGGCCGCCCTCGCCGCGACCAGCGGCACGGCGAAGGATGTGCCGCGCAGCCGCCGCCGTTGGCCCTTTGCATCACTGGCCAAGATGTCTGCGCCCGGCGCCGCATAATCGAGATGCAGCGCCCTGCCGGCCTCGATCAGCACCCGATTGCGCGCATCAACGCCGGTGACAGCGAGAACGCCGTTGAACGAAGCGGGATAGGCGGGTGGCGCGGCCGGACCATCGTTGCCCACGGGCGCGATGATGGTGACGCCTTGTTTCTGCGCCCCCGCCACGGCGCGTTGCAGCACCGGATTGGGCGGGCCGACAAGGCTGATGCCGATAACGCGCACCTTGCGGCCCACCAGCCAATCGAACGCGCGCGCGATGGCCAGCGCATTGCCGCCCGCCGGGTCAGTGCCATAGACATCGGCGACAAGCACGCGGCGCACGCCCGCACCACGCAGCAACGAGACGATGGCGCTGCCATGGTTGGCGGGAAAAGGTCCGCCCCGGGCAAAGCCTTTCTGCTCCTCCAGCGTGCCGGCTGCCCCGCTATCGATGACGCCGACGGGCGCGGCCACAAAGGGGGTGCGCGCACTGCCGCTGGTGGCATTTCGCCCGGAAAGGGTCGTCCCTTGCGGAAACAGGATATTGTCCGCCGTCACCTGCGCACCGGGCACTTGCTGCACCAGCCGTTTCCGGGCCGTGTCCAGCGAAAGGCCTTCCGGCACTTCCACCTGCGCCACGGACAGGCCGAGTTCGCCAAGGCTCTCGGTTGCAGCCACGCGAAAGCCGGTTCCGGCCAGGCGCTGCGCGAGATCGGGCGCAGGGTCCATGACCAGCAGGACACCCTTGCGTGCAGGCTGGCCTTCGGGATCGAGCTCGATGGCTTCACGCTGCCGGCGCACAAGGCGGTCGATCCGTTCGATCCGCTGGCGGGCAAGGTCCTGTGCCCGGTCAGGCAACTGGGCCAGGTCGTCCAGCGCAGGATTGAGTACGCCGCGCACCGCGCCGGTTGTCGATCCCAGCGCATCGCGCACCGCCGGCACCCCGACTTGCGCCGATGATGGGACGGCGGCCAGCGCGACGGCAAGTCCTGCAAGAGCCAAGTGTCTGTACATCATCGCCATTTTCCATAAACCGCATTGCTGATGGATGAAACGGGCGAGCCCGTCCGTTGCATCCGGCAGAAAGGCGGTTTTCCTGTCCGACCCAATTGCCCTGGATTCGTTTTCATCGGCCCTGCTCGGCCTGCTGCCACGGCTGCGGCGGTTCGCCTGCGGCCTGTCGCGCGATCGGGTGGAGGCGGATGACCTGTGCCAGACGACGCTGGAACGCGCGCTGCGCAACCGGGACAAATGGCAGGACGGAACCCGGCTCGACAGCTGGATCTACAAGATGATGCGCAATATCTGGATTGACGAGGTGCGCGCCCGCAACCGGCGCGGACAGACCTTCATGGAAGAGGAAATGGGCGTGGCCATTGGCGCGGACGGTGGGCAGGAAGCGGGTGCCACGCTCGGCGATATCGATCGCGCGCTGGCCACCCTGCCCGAGGAACAGCGCGAGGCCGTGATCCTGGTGATGGTGGAAGGCTATTCCTACAAGGAGGCGGCGGAGATCGTGGGCTGTCCGGTGGGCACGCTCAATTCGCGGCTGGTGCGCGGGCGCGATGCCTTGCTGGCGAAACTGGGAGAAGCCGCATGACGCCGACGCCCGAACAGGTCGCCGCCTGGGCCGATGGTCAGCTGGAAGGCGCAGAGGCGCTGGCGGTGGAAGCTGCGGTGCGCGCTTCGCCAGCGCTGCAGGCCGAAGTGGCCGCGCACAAGGCGCTGCGCGACCGGCTGGCCGCCCACTTTGCCCCGTTGATGCGGCAACCGCCCAACCTTGATCATCTGAAGACCCTGACCGGCGCGGACAATGTCACCGCATTGCCGGTTCGCCGCGCACGGCCGCGCTGGGTCTGGCTGGCCGGGCCCGCACTGGCGGCTTCGGTCGCGCTGGCGGTGGTGCTGCGGCCTTCGCCGCCGCCTGCCGGCTATGCCGGGTCGCAACTGGCGGCAATGCTCGACAACCAGCTGGTGGCTGACCAGCAACCGGGCGGCGCCCGCCGCATCCTGTTGAGCTTCAGGGCCCGCAGCGGCGCGTTCTGCCGCGCCTTTGCCGATGGCGCCAGCGCAGGGATCGCCTGCAGGGACGGTCAGGGCTGGAAGCTGGAGGGGGCGGGTGCGCCGGGCGCAGGCAGTGGCGAATACCGCCAGGCTGGCAGCGCGCAGGAGATCATGCAGCAGGCGCAGGACATGGCCGCAGGCGATGCGCTGGGTCCGCAGGAAGAGGCGCAGGCGCGCAAGGCCGGCTGGCTGGCGCCGAAGTAACGCCTCAGGGCTTCATTTCTGGCAGCGCGGGCAGAAGAATGTCGACCGACCGCCCTGCACGATGCGCTCCACCGTGCCGCCGCAGACGCAGGGGGCGCCCTCTCGTCCGTAAACCCGCCAGTCCTTGGCAAAATAGCCCAGTTCGCCATCGGGCCGGGCATAATCCCGCAGCGTGGAGCCGCCTGCGGCGATGGATTCCTCCAGCACGGCGCGGATTTCGGGCACCAGTCGGTTCAGCATCGGGCGGGTGACCATGCCCCCTTCGCGCTCGGGATGGATGCGCGCGCGGTTCAGCGCCTCGCAGACATAGATGTTGCCCAGCCCAGCCACGATTCGCTGGTCCAGCAGCAGCAGCTTCACCGCCGCAATGCGGTCCTTGAACGCGGTCGCCAGGTGGGCGGGTGCAAGGCCCGGCCCAAGCGGTTCCGGCCCCAGCGCGGCGAAGGGCGGCCAGTCCTCAAGGCCTGCCGTATCGACCAGATCCACCGAGCCGAAGCGGCGTGCGTCGTTGAGGGCGAGGACATGGCCGTTGCCCGTTTCCATCACCAGATGGTCGTGCTTGCCGATCTCGCCCGGATCGATCCGCCAGCGGCCCGACATGCCGAGATGGAACACCATCGTGCGGTCACGGTCGGTGTGGATCAGGCCGTATTTGGCGCGCCGGCTGAGGCCGGTTATCCGCGCCCCGGTCATCGCCTGCGCCAGATCGACCGGAAAGGGGCGGCGCAGGTCCGCCCGGTGGACCGCCAGCCGCGAGACGACCTGCCCTTCGAGGACGGTGGCAAGGCCGCGGACGGTGGTTTCTACTTCTGGGAGTTCAGGCATCTTGCCCCCACCCCTATCATCCTTTGCGGTGGCGGCAATTCCCCACTAAAGGCCCATGACCATGACCGATCCAAACACCGCCGGCGAAACCGCAACCTTCGGTTACGAGGACATCCCCGCCGAGGAGAAGCAGGCGCGCGTGGGCGCCGTTTTTTCCAGCGTCGCGCGCAAGTACGACATCATGAACGATGCGATGTCGGGCGGCATGCACCGGCTATGGAAGGATCGCTTCGTCCGCCGGGTAAAGCCCCGCAGTGGCGAGGCGATTCTCGACATGGCGGGCGGCACGGGCGACATCGCCTTTCGCATGGCGCCCTCGGGCGCAGCGATCACCGTGTCGGACATCAACCAGGACATGCTCGACGTGGGCATGGAACGCGCGGAAAAACGCGGCATCCACGGGCTCGAATGGTCGCGGCAGAACGCCGAGGAGCTGTCGTTTGGTGACAAGGCCTTCGATGCCTACACCATCGCCTTCGGCATCCGCAACGTGACCCACATCGACCGCGCGCTGGCCGAAGCCTACCGCGTGCTCAAGACGGGCGGGCGGTTCTTCTGCCTCGAATTCTCCACCACCGAATGGCCCGGCTTCGCCCAGGCCTATGACCTCTATTCGCACAAGCTGGTGCCGCAGATCGGGCAGGCGATTGCCGGCGATGCCGATTCATATCGGTACCTGATCGAATCGATTCGCCGCTTTCCCAAGATGCGCGAATTCGAGGGGATGATCGCTGCCGCCGGGTTCCGCCACACGCGCGTCGAACCGATCATGGGCGGCCTCGTCGCCATCCATTCCGGCTGGAAGGCCTGAGGCGCGGCTCCATGACGCTGCCCGCCACGCATATCCGTCGCCTGCTCGGCTGGGGGCGTACGCTCGCCCGGCACGGGGCGCTGCGCGGGATCGAGAACGACCCGAACACGCCATCCCCCGTGCGCACGCTGTGCCGTGTGGCGCGCTTCGGCGCGCGCCAGCCGGGCACGCCCGATTATGCCGGCGCCTTTCGCGCGATCGGCCCGGCAGCGATCAAGCTGGGCCAGACGCTGGCCACCCGGCCCGACCTGGTGGGAGAGGAGGCAGCCAACAACCTGCTGGCGCTGCAGGACAACCTGCCGCCGGTGGACTTCGCGCTGATCAGGGCGGAGATCGAGCGCACCTTCGAACGCCCGCTGGAGGCGCTGTTCGCCAGCTTCGATCCCGAACCGGTCGGCGCCGCATCCATCGCGCAGGTCCACCGCGCCGTCACCACCGACGGGCGCAAGGTGGCGGTGAAGGTGCTGCGCCCCGGCGTGAAGGAAAAGTTCGCGCGCGACATCGATACCTACGAATGGGCCGCCGCCCATCTCGAGGCGCTGGGCGGCGAAGCATCGCGCCTGCGCCCAAGGCTGGTCATCGCCAACTTCAAGCGCTGGACAGTGCGCGAGCTGGACCTGCGGCGCGAAGCGGCGTCCGCCTCGGAACTGGCCGAGCTGATGAAGGCCTATGCCGGCTACCGTGTGCCCACCATCGACTGGGACCGCACCAACGGCCGGGTGATGACGCTCGACTGGATCGACGGGATCAAGATCAGCGATACTGCCGCACTGGATGCCGCCGGGCATGATCGCAAGTCGCTGGCCGGCCGCCTCGTCCTCGCCTTCCTGACCCAGGCGATCAGCGGCGGCTACTTCCATGCCGACATGCACCAGGGCAACCTGTTCGTGGAACCGGACGGGACCATCGCCGCGATCGACTTCGGCATCATGGGCCGGATCGACCGCCAGGCAAGGCAGTGGCTGGCGGAAATCCTCTATGGCCTGACCACCGGGAATTACCGCCGCGTGGCCGAGATCCATTTCGAGGCGCAATACGTGCCAAGCTATCACTTGGTCGACGAGTTCGCCACGGCGCTGCGCGCGGTGGGCGAACCGATGCGCGGCAAGCCGGTGAGCGAACTGTCCGTGGGCCAGATGCTCGACGGCCTCTTCGCCATCACCCGCGATTTCGACATGCAGACCCAGCCACACCTGCTGCTGCTGCAGAAGACGATGGTGATGGTCGAAGGCATCGCCACCCAGCTCGATCCCGAAATCAACATGTGGGACGTATCCGCCCCCTTCGTGCGCAACTGGATTCGCGACGAGCTGGGGCCGGAGGCCGCGATTGCCGAGCGCATCCGCACCGACACCGAAACGCTGCTGCGCATCCCGGACCTTGTCCGCCGGATCGAGGAACGCTTCCCGCCCAAGGGCGGCGCGCCCGAAGCGCCACCACTGCCGCCCATCGAACTGATGTGGGACCGCCGCCGCGCGCCGCGCTGGAGCGGCTATGTGTTCTCCGCGCTGGCCGGCGCCGCCGTGGTCGCGCTAGGCTTCGTCTCGGGCTGGCTGTGAGCGGTTCAGCCGCCCTTCTCCCCGGCCTCAGGCTCGAAAAGCGGCACTTCAACCTGCTCGACCTGTCGCGCCTGCTGGCGGCGTGCGGGGTGCTGTTCTGGCATTACCAGCACTTCTTCGTGCCGCCGGTCGATTATGGCTACCATGTCCGCCGCTCGGTGGTCTCGCCGCTCTACCACCAGCTTGCCTGGCTTTATGACTATGGCCACGCCGCCGTGCAGTATTTCTGGGCTGTCTCGGGCTTCGTCTTCGCCCACGTCTACCTTGCCGACAGCAACGCGCGTGGACGGTTCTGGCTGGCCCGGGTGGCGCGTCTATGGCCGCTGCATCTGTTGACGCTGGTGATCGTGGCGGTGCTGCAGGCGGCCTATTCCGGAATCAACGGCACGGACTTCATCTATCACGAGCAGGACATGAAGCACTTCCTGCTCAGCCTGCCGTTGGCGCAATACTGGGGCTGGCAGGACAACCAGTCGTTCAACGGCCCCTCGTGGTCGCTCTCCACCGAAATCCTCGCCTACGCCGCGTTCTGGCTGCTGCTGCCCGCGCTGCGCAAGGCACCGCTGGCGCTGGCGGCCGTGGTCGGCACGGTCACCCTGACGGCTTTCTTCAAGGGCGCGCCGGACAAGCCGGTGCTGACCTGCATCGGCTATTTCTTCGGCGGCGCCTCGGTCTATGGCGCCATGCTCAGGGGCTGGCTGCGCCTGCCATCGCTGGTTGCGCTGGGCGCAGCCATGCTCGTGCTGGCATGGTGGCTGGGCCACCACATGCGCCGCCCCCAGGATGCGGTGACGCTGGCCGCCACTTTCGGCGTGCTTGCGCTTGTGCTCGCGGCAGACCTGCGTGACCGGGCGGACCGCTTCCGCATCGGCCGGCCACTGGGCGATGCGTCCTATGGCATCTACCTGTGGCACTTCCCGCTGCAGCTGGCGCTGGTGCTGCTGGTCGATGCCACGGTCGGCACGCGCAGCATTGCCCGCCACCCCGAATTCATGCTGTTCTTCGTCGGCCTGTCGATCCTCGTCGGCTTCGCTTCCAACCGCTGGATCGAACGCCCGGCACAGCGCGCGGTGTTCCGCCTTGCCCAGCGGATCATGCCGACGAAAACCGCGCCCGCCTAATCCGCCAGTTCCTGCAGGCGGTGATGCGGCAGGATGCGCCACGCCGCCACCAGCAGCGCGAAATGGAATGCCTCGATCAGCATCGGGAACCACCATGCCGGATAGGGCCCGATCACGGCCACGTTCACCGCACGGCCAAGGAACGAGGCGCCGAACAACAGCCCCGGCACCAGAAGCAGATCACCGTTGCGTCGCCACGCGCCCCACATCATGCACAGCGCGGCAATGCCGAAGAACGCGGTGAAATCGGCGCGGATGGTGGAGATGCCCGCCGCCGCGCCCTGCATCCCGCCCATCAGGCCGATCGCCGTCACGCCCAGCCCGGCCCCGGCATCCAGCGGCGTGAACAGGAACGATCCCGCCATGTAGAGATCGAACATCCCCGCCAGGAAAATCAGCACGATCAACACGAAGCCCATGGCCCGCCCCTCCTTGTCTTGTCATTGCGCAAGGTGCAGCAAAGGGACGCGCCATGCAAAAGGATTGCGCACCGCCTGCCGCCCATGCACAAGCGCGCCCTATGACCGGTCCGAAAATCCTCCTCATCGTCGGCGGCGGCATCGCCGCCTACAAGGCGTGCGAGCTGGTGCGCCTTATCCGCAAGGGGGGCGGCAGCGTCACCTGCGTGCTGACCGAAGGCGGATCGCACTTCGTCACCGCGATGACGCTGGCCGCGCTGAGCGAAAACGCCGTCCATACCACGCTGTGGGACCTGAAGGACGAGGCGGAGATGGGCCATATCCAGCTCAGCCGCGCGGCCGATCTTGTCGTCGTCTGCCCCGCCACGGCAGACCTCATGGCCAAGATGGCTGGCGGTATTGCCGACAGCCTTGCCACCACACTCCTGCTCGCCACCGACAAGCCGGTGCTGGCCGTGCCAGCGATGAACGTGCGCATGTGGCAACACCCCGCCACCGTGCGCAACGTCGCCACCCTGCGCGGTGACGGCGTGACGGTGATGGAGCCGGACGAAGGCATGATGGCCTGCGGCGAATATGGACCCGGCCGATTGCCCGAACCGGAAGCGGTCTGGAACCGCATTGTCGAGATGACGGCGACCGGTGCTTCGACAAGCTCGGCACGAACGGTTGAGCAGAGTGGCAAGACAGACCTAGCTCATCCTGAGCCTGTCGAAGGATGCCGGAGCAACCTCACCGGGAAGCACATCCTGATCACCGCCGGCCCCACGCACGAACCGATCGATCCCGTGCGCTACATCGCCAACCGGTCGAGCGGAAAGCAGGGCTATGCCATTGCCGCCGCCGCCGCGCGCGCCGGGGCAAAAGTTACGCTCGTATCCGGCCCGGTGGCCCTGCCCACCCCGCCCGGCGTCACCCGCGTGGATGTGGAAACCGCACGCCAGATGGCCACGGCGGTAGAGGCCGCGCTGCCGGCAGACGTCGCCATCATGGTCGCCGCCGTGGCGGACTGGCGCAGCGCGGGTGAAGCTGCGCGGAAGATCAAGAAGGATGGATCGGGCAGCGTGCCCCCGCTCCAGTTGGTGGAGAACCCCGATATCCTGGCCACGCTGTGCCGGTCGGATCGCCGCCCGCCACTGGTGATCGGCTTCGCTGCCGAAACCAACGACGTGATCGACCACGCCACGGCCAAGCTGGCGCGAAAGGGCGCGGACTGGATCGTGGCCAACGATGTTGCCACCCATGCCATGGGCGGCAATATCAACCGCCTGCACATTGTCAGCGCAGCGGGGGTCGAAAGCCTGCCCGAACTGCCCAAGGACGCGGCCGCCGCCGCCCTGATTGAAAAGGTTGCCCATGCACTCGCCTGAATCCGTGCCCGTTCTGGTCAAGCGCCTGCCGGGCAACGAGGACCTGCCCCTGCCCGCCTATGCCACCGATGGCGCTGCGGGCATGGACGTGGTCAGCGCCGAGGACGTGGAACTGGCTCCCGGCGCGCGCCATGCCGTCGCCACCGGCCTCGCCATAGCAATTCCGGCGGGTTACGAAGTCCAGGTCCGCCCGCGCTCGGGCCTCGCGCTCAAGCACGGCGTCACCGTCGCCAATGCGCCCGGCACGATTGACAGCGACTATCGCGGCGAAGTGAAGGCCATCCTGATCAACCTCGGCACAGAACCCTTCGCCATCCGCCGCGGCGACCGCGTCGCCCAGCTCGTCCTCGCCCCCGTGACCCGCGCCGGCTGGGTGGAGGTGAGCGAACTCGACGAAACCGCCCGCGGCGAAGGCGGCTTCGGCTCGACGGGTGGACTGGCCGCGCTCAAGGGCTGAAATGCACGCCGACCACAGGACCACTGCCATAAAAATCGACTAAAATCTCAATAATAAACGTAAAGCGTATACTGTTGAGTAAACAAAGGCTTTACGAGTGTTTTACTGAAATTCTTTGTCAATCTATAGATGATGCTTCCATCCGGATCCACACCATCGACCTGAAGAGAAGCTCCCAACACATCATCGACCAAAATTGGAAATTTTGCACCTCGGGTATCGATTTCTCTAAAAAATCCATAAGAATTCTTACCAAATCGCTCTGGCGTGCTGTATCCATTTGGAGAATAGTGAATTCCTGATTTCCTATAGAATACCCATAATATCAATTTTCCATTTCTATTCTTTTCATAATTGATATATATTATGTCGTCATCACGCTCCGGCTTGAGCGATTCCAAGTGATATCCGAGAGGCTCGATCGTGATACCCTCTTGAAGGCTTTTTTCAAAAGATCCGGCAAGAAGCATACGATCAATCTTCATGTCTCCGTTTGTATCCGCAAAACAGAATTTTACTGTTTTATCGTACTTTGATAGGAAATTTCCCCAAATCGCGTTTGCGACTTTGGAGCGAGACTCAATCTCCTTGCCACAAAATATCTCGGAATTCTCTCCAACCAGACTCTTGCTCTCGTCAGAGACGATCATCGGGGTAAGCCGATCACCAACAGCAAAATCCCTCGAGAACTTGCCCATCTTGGCGTTGATCGGCTGATCCAACACCATGTCGACGGTATGGACCAATCTCGCCGAAACAAGCGGTTGGCCCAGTTTCGCGACCAAGGGTTCGCCAAGAACTAGTTTTTCGTCAGGTACAATGCTGTCCGGCAACTCATAGAGGCCAAGCTTCGCGGCAGTTAGGGTCACAAAACAGCCGCCAAGAAAGGCAATTTTAGCAACCCACTTTGCAACCATCGGCCGTCTCCATTTAATCATGCCAGCCAAGGCAATCTGTAGATTGCCCTGGTCGCTCTCCCTGTCTGCTAAAGCGGGAGCAGAAGGGGTTGCAATGCGCATTGGTTCAGCGCTCCAAAATCGAAGTCAATTGCAACATCCACCAATTTGCTCCGTCCCCTTGTTCAAAACGGCTTGCCCAGCAGCACTTATCCGACAAAAAACCCCGCTTCTTCCGAAGCGGGGTTCTTGCTGTCAGCGGCGCAATCCGCGCCTCAGTTCTTCTTCACCTTCTCGGGCGGCACCGAGATGCGCACCGTTTCACCGTTGTTGCCAGGGAAGTTCGTAAACATCGCCTCGACCAGGTTGGGCACCAGGTAATTCAGCCGGTTCGAGGTGGAGGCCGCTTCCGCCTTTCCTTCGAACAGGCGGCGGCCATCGGCGCGACGGTCGATCTTCAATTCGATGCCGCTGGTATAGACGGTGGTCACGTCCACGCCGCCATAGCCCGGGCCATAGAACCACGGATCGTAGAAGCCAAAGCCCCAGCCGCGGCGGCCATAGAAGCCGGGACGGCCCCAGCCACCCCAACCACCCCAGCCCGGCCCATACCAGCCACCCCAAAAGGGATCGCCGAAACCGGTCGAGCGGATCTTGTCGCGCCCCTGGTCCACGCCATAGTCAAAGCGCACCACAAGGTCGGAGGTCTGCGGGTCACCCGGCACATAGCCGATTTTCTGCAGCTGCGCCGCGACCACGCTGGCGTATTGCGAGAATTCGAGCCCGCCCTGATCGCGCGGGTCTTCCGCCACGATGGCGAATGTCTGGCCCGCGGGTGCGGGCAATTCGCGCTGGAAGCGCGAGACCTTGGCGTCGAACGACGTGGCGCAGGCGGAAAGTGAAAGCAGCAGGGGAAGTGCAATGGCGGCCATCCGGGCGCGCATGGGGCGATTGGTCATGTGAACGCGACTCCTCAAGTGGCCCGTCCTTCGTCCCCGGCAGGCTGGGCGTGCAGCGATGGTAGCACGCCCTTTCCATAGGCGGAAAGTGCTGAATGCGCGTTGAATGGGGCCTGCAACTTTTGTTGCAAGCCCCATGGTGTTCAGCCTCGATTCAAGTGGCTACCCGCGCACCAGACCCAGCGCGGCATAGGTCGCGTTCAGCGTCGGCACCGCCAGCGCCCGCGCTTTCAGCGCGCCCTTGGCCAGGATCGCGTCCAGCGCCTCGCCATCGGCGCGCAGTTCGCGATAGCGCGCAGCCATCGGCGCCAGCCGTTCCACCAGCAGTTCGCCAAGCGCGGGCTTGAACGCGCCGAAGCCCTTGCCCCCGAAATCGGCCAGCACCGCTTCGGCGCTCGTGCCCGCCATCGCGGCATAGATGCCGACGAGGTTGGCGGCTTCGGGCCGGCCTTCCAGCCCCGCCTTCTCGCTCGGCAGGGGTTCGGGGTCGGTCTTGGCCTTCTTCACCTTGGCCATGATCGCGTCGGCATCGTCGGTCAGGTTGATGCGGCTCATGTCCGAAGGGTCGGACTTGCTCATCTTGGCGGTGCCGTCGCGCAGGCTCATGATGCGCGCCGCTTCGGGCGGGATGATCGGATCGGGCAGGGTGAAGACGGGCTTCTCTTCCGAAGCGAAGTCGTTGTTGAACTTCTGCGCGATGTCCCGAGCCAGCTCCAGGTGCTGCTTCTGGTCCTCGCCCACCGGCACGTGCGTCGCCTGATAAAGCAGCACGTCGGCCGCCTGCAGCACCGGATAGGTGTACAGCGCCACGCTGGCGCCTTCGCGGTTCTTGCCCGCCTTGTCCTTCCATTGCGTCATGCGGTTCAGCCAGCCCATGCGCGCGGTGCCGTTCAGCAGCCACTGCAGTTCCGCATGCTGGGGTACCTGCGCCTGGTTGAACAGGATCGACCTGTCAGGATCGATCCCGCAGGAAACCAGCGCAGCCACCATCTCGCGCGTGTTCGCCGCGAGTTCGGCGGGCACGTGCGGCATCGAAATCGCGTGCAGGTCGGCCAGGAAATAGAGGCACTCGCCCCCTTGCGCCGACCATTCGTCCTGCATGCGCACCCAGTTCCGGATCGCGCCGAGGTAATTCCCGAGGTGGAGATTGCCGGTGGGCTGGATGCCGGAAACGATGCGCATTGGTCGTTACTCTGTCGTCTTGCGCCTGCGCCGCAGGAGGAGTTGCAGGTCGTCCTTCGAGAATGCCCCGGAAAGAACGGTGGCGAGCCCATAGACGACCATGCCCGCCGAGACCAGCACCGCCAGCGCGCCGAACCGCACCGGCCATGTCCCGTGGACATAGGGCATCAGCAGCCCCTGCGCGGCCCACAGCACCACCCCCATGGCCAGCGCCGCCAGCAGCAGCCGCGGGGCGCGGCGGCGCAGCTGCGCATCGGCCACGAAGTGCCCGCGCTTCTTCAGCGTGGACCACAGCATCCAGGTGTTGACGGTAGAGGCGATGGCCGTGGCCAGCGGCGGGCCCATGTGCTGCAGCGGCACGATCAGCAGAAGGTTGCCGATCAGGTTCACCACCATCGACATCGTGGCGAAGCGCACCGGCGTCTTCGTATCGTGCCGGGCATAGAAGCCGGGCGTCAGCACCTTGACCAGGATGTAGCTCGGCAGGCCGATGGAGAACGCCGCCAGCGCCTGCGCGGTAAAATGCGTGTCCTGCGGCGTATACTTGCCATAGCCGAACAGCGCGGCGGCGATCGGTTCGCCCGCCACCACCAGCGCCACAGTGGCCGGCAGGGTCAGCAGCAGCGCCAGCTCCATGCCGCGGTTCTGCGTCTCCATCGCCTCGGCCTCTTCCCCGGCGCCAAGGTGGCGGCTGATCGTGGGCAGCAGCACGGTGCCAAGGCCGATGCCGATCAGGCCCAGCGGCAGCTGGTTCAGCCGGTCGGCCATATAGATGTAGGTGACCGATCCATGCGCCAGCAGCGACGCGGCCAGCGCTGTGGAGATGACAAGGTTGATCTGCACCGCACCCGCCCCTGCGGCCGCTGGCCAGATCAGCTTGAGCAGCTGCTTGACCTCGGGGTTCATGCGCGGCCGGCGCAGCTTCAGGCTCACCCCGTTCGCCCGGCACGCCCACACCAGCCACCCCAGCTGCAGAGCGCCCGAAACCGAAACGGCAATCGCCTGGTTGCGCGCCGTCACCAGCGGATCGGCATGGTGGAACAGCAGCAGCGCCGCGATCAGCGTCACGTTCAGCAGGATCGGCGCGGCCGCGTTGACCCAGAACTTGTGCAGCGAATTGAGGATGCCGCCGAACAGCGACACCAGGCTGATCAGCATCAGATAGGGAATGGTGATTCGCGACAGCATGACCGCGAAGGCGAACTGGTCGGCGCTCGCCCCGTTGAACTTGCCCGACAGCAGCAGCGTGACCGGCCAGGCGAAGACTTCCAGCACCACCGTCATCGCCAGCAATGCCGGGAACAGCACGGCCAGCGCCTGTTCCGCAAACGCCATCCCGTCGGCCAGCCCGCGCCCTTCGGGATCACCCACCTTCTTGTTGAACATGGGGATGAAGGCGCTGGCAAAGGCGCCCTCGGCAAACAGCGCGCGGAACATGTTGGGCAGGCGGAACGCGATCAGGAACGCGTCCGACGCAAAGCTGGCGCCGATGAAGCGCGCGAACAGGCTGTCGCGCACAAGGCCCAGCACCCGGCTGGCGAGCGTGAGCCCGCCGACCGTGCCGAGTGCCTTGGCGAGATTCATGGCTGCACGGCCCTGAGGCCCGAAGCGATCAGGCTTCGCCCGCCGGAGCCCCGGCCGCCAGATCAGCCTGCTGCTGCATCTGGGCGTAGTACAGCCCGTTGAAATCGATGGGTTCCAGCATCAGCGGCGGATAGCCGGCATCGCGCACGGCGTCGGCAATGATGCGACGGGCGAACGGGAACACCAGCCGCGGGCATTCCGCGAACAGGAACGGGTGGGCCTGGTCGTCGGTCACGTTGCGCATGCCGACGAGCGCGCCATAGGCCAGCTCGACGATGAAGGCGGTGCCCTGCGCGCCCTTGGACGTCACGTTGATCTTCAGCTCGATCTCGTGGACCTCGGGCGCAATGGTGCGCGCGCCGATGTTGAAATCGACATGCATTTCCGGTGCTTCGGTCCACTGATAGGATTCTGGTGCGTTCGGATTCTCGACCGACAGGTCCTTGATGTACTGCGAGATCAGGCCGATCGCAGGCGCGGTATCCTCGCCATTGGGAACCGGCTGGTCGAGGTTCAGGTCGCTGATGATGTTGCCTTCGTCGGCCATGGAACGCGCTTTCCTGCAAGAATTGTCGTCTGGTTGCCGGCGCGCCTAGCACCTGCGCGAAAGCCGGGCAATCGGGCTTGGACAGGTCTCCACGCCCGATCGTGCCCCAAAGGGCACACCTTTATTCCCCCCGGAAAGGCAACCACACGCCGTCCACGCGTTGTTCATTTGTAAAACGTACCTATTTGAGGCAGGGTAACACGGTGCTTGCAACGAGTCCGTCACCAAACGGCGGATGTTCCTGCGGTTGCGGCACCCATGCGGGACGAGTGCGTGTGATTGTTGAGATTGTAATCCTGGCGATGATCGCGGCCTTCCTGGGCCTGCGGCTCTATGCCGTGCTCGGCCGCCGCCCCGAACAGAACGAAGAACCCATGCGTCGCCGCGTGGAGCAGCCCGATCCTTCGGCTGCCCCTCGCGCCGCTACGCCGAAGCTTCCGGAAAAGGTTGCCGGCGCACCGCGCCCGGTCGCCCTTGCCCCCGAAGCCTCTAGCTTCGAAAGCAGCGCCGAAGCGGGCATCCGTGCGATCATCGCTGCGGACCGTCGCTTTGACGTCGGCCTGTTCCTGGTGGGCGCAAAGGGTGCCTATGGCATGGTGCTTGACGCCTTCTGGCGCGGTGACAAGGACGCGCTGGCCCAGTTGTGCGACCGCGATGTCTATGAAGGCTTCGCCGAAGCGATCGACGCGCGCGATGCCGCGGGCGAAAAGCTCGACGCCAAGCTGATCCGCATCGAGGAAGCCAAGATCGTCTCGGCCGACTATACCGCGCCCGTTGCCCGCATCGCCGTGCGCTTCGTGGCCGACGTCGCATCGGTCACCCGTGATGCCGAGGGCAACGTTATCGCCGGTTCGCTTCACGACGCGCTGGAAAGCCGCGACCTGTGGACGTTCTCGCGCGATCTCACCTCGCGCGATCCTGACTGGCTGCTCGACGAAACCGACGAAGCCTGAAGGCTTACGGCAGGACGTTTTCCGATATGAAGGTGCGCGCGGCAGGGCTGCTGATAGTGCTGGCCCTGCTGTCTGCCTGCACCCGCATCATTCCCGAAGGCAGGCCCACCGGGCCGATGCCGCCTCCGCCTTCAGCCACAACAGCCGCGCTGGTCGGCGTCAGCAGGGGGCCGGTTGCTGCGGGCCTCGGCTTTGCCGACAGCAACGCCCGCGCCGCCTTGGCCGCATTCGTCACATCCTGCCCGCGCCTTACGAAACGCACCGACACCAGCGGGCTGACCCAGCCCGGGGACTGGGCGCCCGCCTGCGCGGCTGCGGTCGGCTGGCCTGCTGCAGATGCCAGCCGCTTCTTCGCCACCTATTTTGAAACCGCCCGTGTCGCCGATGGTGGCGCCTACGTCACCGGGTACTATGAACCCGAAATCGCCGGCGTGCGCACGCGCCAGCCGGGCTTCGATATCCCGGTCTATCGCCTGCCGCCCGATCTCGTCCGCGCGCGCGTGGGGGATGCCCCGCCCAACCCTGACGGAAAGCAGCCGCTCGGCCGCTATGACCAGAACGCGCGCTTCGTACCTTTTTGGGATCGCGGCCAGATCGAGGACGGCGCGCTTGCGGGGCAAGGGCTGGAAATTGCCTGGGTGGCGGACCAGGCCGAACTGTTCTTCCTGCAGGTGCAGGGTTCAGGCCGCCTGCGCGCGCCCGATGGCACGGTGATGCGCGTCGGCTATGCGGGAGAGAACGGCTTTCCCTACACCGGCATCGGCAGCGTGATGCGCGATCGCGGGCTGATCGGCACCGGGCCGGGCCAGTACCCCGGATCGATGCAGGGCATCCTGCGCTATATCCACGAACACCCTGCCGATGGCGATGCGCTGATGCGGATGAACCGCAGCTATGTGTTCTTCCGCGATACCACCGGTGCTGCGCCAACCGCCGGGCCGGTGGGCGCACTGAACATCCCGGTCACCCCGCGCACCACGCTCGCCGCCGATCCGGCCTTCGTGCCGCTGGGCGCGCCGGTGTGGCTGCAGACTGACCGGCCCGAGGTGGGCGGCCTGTGGGTGGCGCAGGACACCGGCGGCGCGATCAAGGGCGCCAACCGCTTCGACAGCTTCTGGGGTGCAGGGCAGGACGCGCGCACCGTTGCCGGCGGCATGAGCGCCAAGGGGCAGGCGCTGATCCTGCTGCCCAAGGGCACGCTGGCCCGGTTGGGCAAATGAGACAGGTCCCCCGCGGCCTCAGCGCCGAAGAAGCCGCGCTGTGGCGCAAGGTGGCCGAAACCGTCACCCCGCTCCACCCGGCAAAGGCAGTTGCTCCCCTCCCGCCTGCGGGAGGGGCCGGGGGAGGGCCTGTTGTGGAACTCCCGCCTCCACCAAAGCCGCAGAAAGGCCGCGTCCCCCCACCCCGTCCGGTTGCGGCCCAACCGCCACCTCCAACCCGGCCCATCACCCAGCACGGCCTCGATGCCAGCTGGGACCGCAAGCTGGCGCGCGGCGGCATCGAACCCGATGTGACGATCGACCTCCACGGCATGAACCTCGATCAGGCGCACGGCCGCCTCGTGGGCGGCATCGGCCAGGCCCTAGCCATGGGCTACCGCGTGATCCTGCTCATCGCCGGCAAGCCGCGCCCGCACGGCGACCATGACCTGCGCGGCGAAAAGCGCGGCGCCATCCGCGCCAAGCTGCTCGACTGGCTGGCCCACAGCCCCCACGCCAGCCGCATCGCCGCCGTCCGCCCCGCCCAGCCAAAGCACGGCGGATCAGGCGCGGTCTACATCGTGCTCAGGAAGGCGCGCTAAAGCGCACCGGCAGTGATCCAAACTCCGGTCATCCCGGGCTTGACCCGGGATCCCGCTGCCTTCCGCAACGATCCGTACACGCGCAAGGTCGGAGAAAGGAAAGCGGGATCCCGGATCAAGTCCGGGATGACGAGTGGTGTTTGAGTTTCTACTGTGTGGGCAGCTTCAAGCTAGGCATGGGGAGGCACGAATGTGGATGCGCTTGTCCGTCCTCACGATTACTCTCGCGCTTTTCGTTGTTCCATCGGCTGGACGCACGACCGATGACCGGTCATGCGGGATGTATCCCAAGGATGTGCTTGAGCGCGGCGGCGGCTGGAATGGATGCGAGCTTCGCGACATGGGAGCCAAGGCATTGTGGAAGCGGGAGTCGAACGAGGACACTGCGGTTTTGCGGTTCACGTTCACGGAAGGTCACGATTCATTCTTCCGAGCCGTTACCGTCACGCAAAGCAGCAATGGTACCGCCAAGCTGCTCTTGCTCGCTCAAGATCGCAAGCGTGGCTCTGAGCCAGAAAGCTGGTCCCGAAGGCGCAATCTGTCCTCCGCTGAGGTGGCTGAACTGGAAAGACTGGCAACCGAGTCGGGAACTTGGGACTTCGACTATGGGTCGTGGGACGGCGACGATCTCTACGTCCACTGCCAGCTGCTTGAAATGGAGCGCGCAGCGACAACCGGTTACCGCTACTCTTCGGTCAATCTAAGCTGCAACCGACCGGCAAAGCTGATGCCGTTGGTCAACGAGGTTGTTCGGCTAGCCCGATTGAAGTGGGATGCCACCGGACTTGTCCGCTGACGACCGAGTCAATTCTTCGTACCTGCCCGGCCCCACGCTTCGCCTTTGCATCACCCCCCCAGCGCCGCTTCCGCAATCCGCTTATAAATCCGCGCCAGCACGCGCAGGTCCTCCATCGCCACGGCCTCGTCCTTCTTGTGCATGGTCGCGTTGCACAGGCCGAATTCGATCACGGGGCACACCGCGCGCAGGAAGCGCGCATCGCTGGTGCCGCCGGTGGTGGAAAGTTCGGGCGAGAGGCCGGTCTCCGCCTCCACCGCCTGCGCCACCAGCGTGGAGAACGCGCCGGGCAGGGTGACGAAGCTTTCGCCAGATATCACCGCGCGCGCCTCGCCACCGTGGCGCTGGGCGATTGCGGTCACGCGGTCCACCAGCCCCTGCCCGGTGTGCAGGTCGTTGAAGCGGATCGACAGGCGCGCCCGCGCTTCGGCGGGGATCACGTTGGTGGCGGGGTTGCCCACCTCAAGGTCGGTGATCTCCAGGTTGCTCGGCTGGAACCACTCGCTGCCTTCGTCCAGCACCAGCGCATCGAGTTCGGCCAGCATCGCGATCAGGCGCGGGATCGGATTGTCGGCCAGATGCGGATAGGCGACGTGCCCCTGCGCGCCCTTCACCGTCAGCCAGATGTTCACCGATCCGCGCCGGCCGATCTTGGCCATGTCGCCCAGCCGGTTCACGCTGGTCGGCTCGCCCACCAGGCACAGGTCCGGCTCTTCGCCGATGGCGCGGATATGCTCGATCAGCGGCACCGTGCCGTATCTGGCCGGGCCTTCCTCGTCACCGGTGATGATGAAGCTGATCGAACCGGCCTGAGCGGGAATCTGCGCCACGGCGCTCACCATCGAGGCGATCGAGCCTTTCATGTCCACCGCGCCGCGCCCGTAAAGCAGCTCACCCCGCCGCTCCGAGGTGAACGGCGCGCTTGACCAGCCCTCGCCCGGCGGCACCACATCGAGATGCCCGGCAAAGGCGAAGTGGCGGCTGCCCTCGGGCCCCTTGCGCAGGGCATAGAGGTTCTCCACCGGCCCTTCCGGCGGTTCGCCGGCGATGAAGCGATGCACCGCAAAGCCCAGCGGCTCCAGCATCTCTGCCAAGCAATCGAACACCGCGCCGGTGGCCGGGGTCACGCTGGGGCAATCGATCAGCCGCTCGGCCAGGAGGACAGGGTCGAGTTCGGTCATGGTCAGGCCACCCCCGGCGTGTCGAACTGTTCGATGGTCCATTCCTCCTCTTCGGCGGCAGAGACCCACGCCTGCATCCACGGGTGTTCCCACACCGCCTGCATATAGACCTGCGCAAAGCCCGGCACCGGAATGCCGTAGGAGGTGAAGCGCGAGACCACCGGCGCATAGATGATGTCGGCCGCGCAGAACGTGCCGAACAGGAACGGCCCGCCCTGCCCGAACCGGGCCCGCGCCTCTGCCCACAGCGTCAGGATGCGCACGATGTCCGCCCGCACGTCCGCCGTCACCGCCACGCCTTCAATCCGCTTGCGGATGTTCATCGGCAGCTGGCGGCGCAGCGGCAGGTAGCTGGAATGCATTTCCGCCACCATCGATCGCGCCATGCCGCGCGCCGCGTCGTCCTTGGGCCAGAAGCGGTCGCGCCCCACCTTGTCGGCCAGGTATTCGATGATCGCCAGGCTGTCCCAGATCACCGCATCACCATCCCACAGGATCGGCACCTTGCCCGATGACGGCGCCAGCTCGTCGGTCTTCTTCGCCTCGTCCCAGTCCTCGCCATACAGGGGGACGGTGATCTCCTCGAAGGCCAGGCCCGATTGCTTCGCCGCCAGCCAGCCGCGCAGCGACCAGCTGGAATAGTTCTTGTTGCCGATCACGAGCTTCATGGCCCTTCGCCTACCCATTCATCCCCACGGTGTCGAGGCTGAACGCCGCCTTTGCGAACGGCTCCCTGCGCAGTCTTGCGGAGCCATATGCTAAACGTTTGGGAAACCACTGCGGCCTAGGCCCGGCAGGATGGACTCGCCAGATCCGCCACCTCTGCAGCCTGTTGCCCGCATCGCCGGGCAAAGACCGCTTGCGGTTGCGCAGTTCATGAACCTGCGGCGCCAACTGCCGCCGATGTACTTTCTGCTCGCCACCAGCGCGGCTCTTCTGGCCTTCACCCACTTTGCCTATGCCCCGGCGTGGCTGTGCGTCTACATTCCGGTGGTGTTGATCACCCTGGCGCTGATCCGCCTGGTCGCATGGCTGCGCCCGCTGCGAGAGGAGATCAGCGCCGAGCACGCCAGCCGCATGCTGCGCCGCACCGAATTCTTCGCCAGCCTCATGTCGGTCGGCTTCGTAACCTGGGCGCTCATGCTCGATGGCTATGGCGGCGCCTATGAACACGGCCATATCGGGGTGTTCGTCGCGGTCACGGTGATGGGCTGCATCTTCTGCCTCACCTATCTGCCCCGCGCGGCCTATGCGGTGTTCATCATCGTGCTCGGCACCTTCCTGATCTATTGCATGGCCAGCGGCCAGCCGGCGATCATGGCCATGGGCGCCAATATCGCGCTGGTCGGGCTGGTGGTGCTGAAGGTGCTGCGCGATTCCTATGCCTCGTTCGTAGGGCTGGAAGAATCGCGCGGCGCGCTTGAGGCGGAACGCGCGCAGGCGCAACGGCTCAGTGAAGACAACGCCCGCCTCGCCCATTCCGATCCGCTCACCCACCTGCCCAACCGGCGCTACTTCTTCTCGCGGCTCGACAGCATGCTGGCCCGGGACCGGGATCGCGCGCCCTTCTCTATCGGCGTGCTCGATCTCGACCGGTTCAAGCCGATCAACGACACCCACGGCCATGCCCAGGGCGATCGTCTGCTGCAGGCCATCGGAGACCGGCTGCGCGGCGCCTGCGGGCCGGAAGTGACCATCGCCCGCCTGGGTGGTGACGAGTTCGGCCTGATCGTCGAAGGCCCGCTGGACCTTGCCGAATCGATCGGCCAGTCGCTGTGCGAGCTGGTTCAGCTGCCCGTGCAGATCGGCGATGTCACGGTATCGGTCGGCTGCTCGGGCGGCCTTGCAGCCTGGCCGGATGCGGGCACCACCGCCCACGCCCTGTTCGATCGTGCGGACTTCGCGCTCTATCATGCCAAGAAGGCGCGGCGTGGCACGATGGTGCGCTTCTCGGCAGAGCTGGAGCAGATGATCCGCTCCGAACAGGCGCTCGAATCCGCGCTGCAGGTGGCGGACCTGTCGAAGGAACTCACGCTCGCCTACCAGCCCATCGTCGCCACCCGCTCTATGGCCCCTGCGGGCGTTGAGGCGCTGGCGCGCTGGGTCTCGCCCCTGATGGGTCCGGTTCCAGCAGAAATGCTCTTCGCCACGGCGGAACGCCTGGGCATGGCCCGCGCGGTCACGCTGTCCCTGTTCGATCGCGTGCTGGCAGATTTCGATCGACTGCCCTCGACGATGCGTGTCTCGTTCAATCTCGCCGCGCCCGACATCGCCGATCCCGATACCGTCACGGCCCTGCTTGACCGGATCGAGCGTACCGGCGTGCGCGCGCGCCGCCTGGTGTTCGAGATCACCGAAAGCAGCCTGATCGCCGATTTCGATTCCGCGCGAGAAGCATTGGGCCGCCTGCGCGCCAGCGGGGCGCAGATCGCGCTCGACGATTTCGGCACCGGCTATTCCAGCCTCAGCTCGCTGCACATGCTGCCGATCGACATCGTCAAGATAGACCGCAGCTTTGCCGTGCGGTTGGACGATTCCGTGGGCCGCCGCCTCGTCGGCGCGATCCGCAACCTCGCCCGCTCGCTCAGCCTTGAATGCGTGTTCG
The DNA here is from genome assembly GCF_029436685.1 of Novosphingobium cyanobacteriorum. Taxonomy (GTDB): domain Bacteria; phylum Pseudomonadota; class Alphaproteobacteria; order Sphingomonadales; family Sphingomonadaceae; genus Novosphingobium; species Novosphingobium cyanobacteriorum. The sequence continues at coordinate 40,961 of NZ_JAROCY010000002.1, read as the reverse complement.
AAGGGATCGAGACCGAGATGCAGTTGATGGAGGCTACGCTGGCCGGCTTCCATTATGCGCAAGGGTATTACATTGCGCGCCCCGCCCCGTTGGACGAAATCTTGGAAGCACAGTTGCCTTTGAACGAAGCCAGCGCCGCCTGATTTGGCGGCTAACGCGGAGGCGGCACCGGCCCACTCCCCCGCCCGGCCACCCATTCAGGGTACTCTCGTGGGTGGCCGGGCGGGGGAGTGGGCCGGTGCCCAACCTGCTTCAGTGAAACTGAAACAGACCAAAATCCTTCCTAGATCTCGCTGTCTTCCAGCACCGCCGCGCGCAGTTCGGCAATGCCCATTCCCTTTTCCGAAGAGGTCACGTGCACCTTGGGATAGGCCGCCGTGCGCTTGCGCGCAGCCGCCTCGGTCGCGGCGATCACCTCGGCCAGCTCGCTCGCCTTGATCTTGTCCGCCTTGGTCAGCACGATGCGATAGCCGACTGCCGCCTCGTCCAGCATCTGCATCATCTCGGCATCCACCGGCTTCACCCCGTGGCGGCTGTCGATCAGCAACAGCGTGCGCTTCAACACCACACGCCCGCGCAGGAAATCGCGCACCAGCCGGCGCCACGCCTCCACCACCTTGGGCGGGGCCTTGGCAAAGCCATAGCCGGGCATGTCCACAAGCCGCAGAACGGTGGGCTCGCCCACTTCGAACCAGTTCAGCTCCTGCGTGCGCCCCGGCGTCACCGATGTGCGCGCAATCGACTTTCGCCCCGTGATCGCGTTGATCAGCGATGATTTGCCCACGTTGGATCGTCCGGCAAAGGCGATCTCGGGCTCTGCCGGATCGGGCAGGAATTTCAGCGACGGCGCGCTCTTCAGGAACTCCACCCGGCCAGAGAACAGCACCCGCGCCCGCTCCTCCAGCGCCATCAGGCGCAGGCCTTCCTCGTCGGGTCCGGTCTTGCTGCTCACGTTCAAACTGCCTTCAAAAGCCCCTTCCCGTCAGGGGGAAGGGTTGGAGTGGGGGCCCTCCGCCAGCACGACGAAGCCAGCCCCGGCCTGTTATCGCCGCTTGGGCTTGTTCGCCGGCGGCGGCACCGCCTTCTTGTCGCGCGCCACGCTGCGGTCGATGTTCTGCTGGTCCTTGTCCGCCTGCGCCTTCAACTGCGGGTGGCGGGCATAGAGATAGCGCTGCTGCCCGATGGTCAGCAGGTTGCTGGTGATCCAGTAGATCAGCAGCCCGGCCGCAAACGGCGCCATCACGAACATCATCATCCACGGCATGATGCTCATCACCTGCTGCTGTGCCGGGTCCATCGCCGAAGGCTGCAGCTTGAACTGCGCCCACATGGTGATGCCCAGCAGGATCGCCAGCGGGCCGATGGCAAGGAAGCTCGGCGGGGTGAACGGCAGCAGACCGAACAGGTTCAGCACGTGCAGCGGATCGGGCGACGAAAGGTCATGGATCCACAGGCCGAACGGCTGGTGACGCATCTCGATGGTCAGCACCAGCACCTTGTACAGCGCGAAGAACACCGGGATCTGCAGGAAGATCGGCAGGCACCCGGCCAGCGGGTTGACGCCTTCCTGCTTGTACAGCGCCATCACTTCCTGCTGCTGCTTCTGCTTGTCGTCCTTGTAGCGTTCCTGGATCGCCTTCATCTTCGGCTGGATCGCCTTCATCGCCGCCATGCTGGCGAACTGGCGCTGCGCCACCGGGAACATGATGCCGCGCACGATCAGCGTCAGCAGGATGATCGCCACGCCAAAGTTCTTCACCGCGCGGAACAGCGAATCGAGCAGCCAGAAGATCGGCTTTTCAAACCAGCGGAACCAGCCCCAGTCGATCGACAGCGAAAGGTTGGTGACGCCCTGCTTTTCGTAAGATTCGAGAACCGAGTTCTCCTTGGCTCCGGCAAACAGGCGCACCTGCTGGCTCTGCGTCTGCCCCGGCGCAACCTGCGTCTGCGGCCAGACGAGGTCGGCGCGGAACACGCCGTTGCCCAGCGCGCGGAAATCGGCCTTCGCCTTGCTGCCTTCGGCAGGCACCAGCGTGCTCAGCCAGTAGATGTCGGTAAAGCCGATCCAGTTGGGCGTGCCCGCCGGCGTCACCTGCCCGGTTGCCGCCACGTCCTTGTAGTTGGTGGCAAAGTTCACCGAACCATCGAACGCGCCGATCGGGCCGGAATGCACCTGCCAGGTATCGAGGCTGGCGGTCTTGTCGGTGCGGTTGACGAAGGCAAAGGGCTTCACCGTCACCGGCGCGCCGCCCGCATTGGCCACGCTCTGCGTCGCGGTGATCAGGTAGTTCTGGTCGATCGCATAGCGGATCGAAAATGTCTGGCCGGTCGGGTTGGTCCAGCTCAGCGTCACCGGCGTCGCCGGGGTCAGCTTGCCGCCCTGCGCCGTGAACACGGTCTGGCCGTTGGGCGCGGCAAGGCCGTTCTCGCCCAGCCAGCCCAGCTGCGCAAAGTGCTGCGCCGGGGTGCCGGCAGGGCTGAAGATGCGCACCGGCGCACTGCTCTTGTCCAGCGCCTCGCGGTGGCGGACCAGCGTCAGGTCGTCGATCACGCCGCCAACCAGGTTGATCGACCCCTTCAGGCCCGGCGCATCGATGGCCACGCGCTGCGGCGAGGCGAGCGCGGCCTTCAGGTCCTGCGCTTCCAGCGCGACATCGGCCGGCGCCTGCAGCCCGCCTTCGCGGGTTGGCTTGGCGGGCGCAGCATCTGCGTTGGCAGGGGCAGAAGCCACCGGCTTGGGCTTGTTGGCCTGCGGATAGAAGTACCGCACGCCCTGGTCCCAGCCGATCAGCAGCAGGCCCATGAGCACCACGGCCCAGATCAGGTTGCGCTGATTTTCCACACTGCCTCGCGTTCTGTTGTCGTCATCGTGAAAGGATTTGCCGCCCTGTGCAGGGCGGCTTCAGGGCACTGGATCATGACCGCAGCCGCCCCACGGGTGGCAGCGCAATAGCCGCTTCAACGCCAGCCAGCCACCCTTAATCGCACCGTGCTTTTCCAGCGCCTCGATCGCATATTGCGAGCACGAAGGCATGAACCGGCAGGAAGGCGGCAGGATTCGCGACGGTCCCAGCTGCCAGCCCCGGGCGACAAGGATCATCAGGCGCTTCATAACAGTCCACCCCCAACCCCGCCCGCAAGCGGGAGGGGAGCAGGGGCGTGCCTTCCCCCTCCCGCCTGCGGGAGGGGCGCGAGACTTGGCCTGCGCAGCAGATTTAGTCGCAGCGGGGTGGGCATGGCGCCAACCATCACTTCCCCCGCCCATGCGGCTTGCCCCTGCCGCGCGATCTTGGGGCATCGCTCTTGCCGTCCCTGGCCCGGCCTAGGGCCTGTTCCAGTTCAGCGCGCATCGCGGCAAAGTCCCGTTCGATCCCGCCTTCGCGGCCGATCAGGACATGGTCCGCCCCGGCGATGCCCTGCACCGGCAGGATCTCGCGCAGCAGGGCGCGGAAACGGCGCTTCATGCGGTTGCGGACAACCGCGTTGCCGATCTTCTTGGTCACCGTCACGCCAAAGCGCTGCAGCCCGTCGGCGCGCGCAAGCGGGTTGACCAACAGCACGAATCCGGGCCTTGCGACCCGGATCCCGCGATTGGCGGCCAGAAAGTCCGCCCTCTTCTGAATAACCGCAAGCTTGGGGGCGGAAGGCGCCGCGGGCGCATCCGCCGTCACTTGCAGACCAGCGGCGATCAGGCCGACAGGTTCTTGCGGCCGCGGGCGCGGCGCGCGCGCAGCACCTTGCGGCCGCCTACAGTGGCCGTGCGGGCGCGGAAGCCGTGGCGGCGGGCGCGGACAAGGTTGCTGGGCTGGAAGGTGCGCTTCATTGGTCTGGCTCTTCTTTTCGAATCGGAATGGCGGAACCCCGCCGTTTCGGGCAGGTCCGGAATCAGGGGCCGGGCCGTAGTCGAAGGCCGCCTTCCCGTCAAGCTGTGCGGTGCCCGGCCCGTTTCGCGGGAACCCGCATATGCTTGCCGCCCAACGCTTCTTTCGTTAGGCACCGCCCCAATGGCCGCCAATAACGATCCTGACAACCCGCGCCCCACCGCGCGGGGCTGGTGGCGCAAGACCCCGCGTGTGCCCGCGCTTGCACTGCTCGCGGTGGTCGCGCTGGCCCTGCTCGGCAGCTTTTCCCTGATCTTCGCCACGGTTGAGGCCGAACGGGTGCAGCGCGAACAGGCCCGGCGCACCGCCTCGGTCATTTCCGCGCTCAATGGCATCGTTTCCGCCACCCTGAATGGTGAATCGGCGCAGCGCGGCTACTTCATCACCACCGACCGCCGCTATCTTGCGCCCTACTACACCGGGCGCAGGGCCTACGAGGCGGAGCAGGAAGCGCTGCGCCAGCGCATGGGCGACACCCTGAGCGAGGACCAGGCCGCGCTGGTGGACGAGATCGACCGGCTGGGCGACGCCAAGTGGTCTGAGATGGCGGGCACCGTCGCCATGGTGGAGCGGGGCCGCGTGGTCGATGCGCACACCCGCATCCTCAGCGACGAAGGCCAGCTCGCCATGCAGGCCCTGCGCCGCAGCGTGGGCAGACTGGAAGCGATCGAGCGCGCCCGGCTGGAAGAGGCGACCGGCGCGGCTGCCGTTGCCGAACACCGCGTCGTGCCCCTGCTCGCGCTTCTGTTCGCGGTGATCGTGGTCGCGCTGGGCCTTGGCCTGTGGCAGGCGATCCGCACCGCGCGGGCCGAATCCGCCGCCGCCAATGCCGAGGCGCTGGCGATCGCCCACGATCGGGCCGACATTCTGGCCAAGGAACTGAATCACCGAGTAAAAAACCTGTTCGCGGTGATCCTCGCCATCGTGAAGATGTCCGCCCGCGGAGACACCGCCGCCGCCCCCGCGGTGGACCGCATCGCCAAGCGCATCCACGCGCTGGTGACCGCGCACGACGTGACGCAGGGCTCGCACGGCGACACCCATGTCGACATCGCGGAACTGGTGGGCAAGGTCATCGCCCCCTATCGCTCCAGCAGCGAACGCTGCGAGATGGCGGGCGGCGAACTGGTGATCCCCGGTCGCCACGCCGTCCCGCTGGGACTGGTGCTGCACGAACTGGTGACCAACGCGGTGAAATACGGCGCATGGTCCCAGCCGGGCGGGCTGGTGCATGTGGAATGGCGGGAAAGCGGCGGGACCGTGCAGCTGAACTGGCGCGAGGAAGCCGCCAGCCCGATCACCCCGCCCCCCGGTGGCAAGACGGGGCGCGAGGGGTTCGGTTCGATGCTGATCCGCAGTTCCGAACGGCAATTGGGGGGCAAGATCGCCCGCTCGTTCGAGAGCCACGGCATCGTCGTCGAGATCGCCTTTCCGATGGCTGCGGACGAGGTGACCGAGGGGTAGTTCAGCATCGCTCAACCACCTCTCAGTCGCTCTCAGTCCATCTCAACCCCGTCTCAGTCGTTCTCAACTTACGTCATTTGTGCTTCGATTCCCGCGTCGGCTGGACCATGCCGGGGGCAAGGAAGCCGATCGGCGAGGGCTCCATCGCGCGCTTCTTCAGCTCGCCCTTCATTTTCGCATAGTCCTCTTCCATCTCCGCCGTCACCGTCGCCCGGCTGTCGGCCAGCGCCGCGGTGAAGTCTGCCCCGGTCACCTGCTGCACCGCACCGCCGGCGCGGCGAATGGCGTTGAGGCCGGCGCGGCGCACCACGTCTTCCAGGTCGGCACCCGTGAACCGTTCGGTTTCCCGCGCGATTTCAAGCAGATCAACATCGTCGGCAAGCGGCATGGCGGCCGTGTGGATGCGCAGGATTCGCTCCCGTCCTTCGCGGCTGGGGGTGCCGACATAGACCAGCTCGTCAAACCGGCCGGGGCGCAGCAGCGCCGGATCGACCAGGTTCGGGCGGTTGGTCGCGCCGATCACCACCACGGACTGCAGTTCCTCCAGCCCGTCCATTTCGGCCAGGATGGTGTTGACCACCCGCGCCGTCACCTGCGGTTCGCCCACCCCGGTGCCGCGCGCGGGCACCAGGCTGTCAATTTCATCAATGAAAACAACGCATGGGGCCACCTGCCTGGCACGGGCGAAGAGGCGCGCGATCTGCTGCTCGCTCTCGCCATACCACTTGCTGAGCAGGTCTGACGACTTGATCGCGATGAAGTTCGCCTCTGCCTCCTTGGCCACGGCCTTGGCCAGCAGGGTCTTGCCGGTGCCGGGCGGACCATAGAGCAGGAAGCCCTTGGCCGGCCGGATGCCGAGGCGGTGGAAGGCCTCGGGATTTTTCAGCGGCAGTTCAACACCTTCGCGCAGCTTTTCCTGCGCCGTGTCGAGCCCGCCAACATCGTCCCAGCCAACCGTGGGAGCCTGCACCATGACCTCGCGCATCGCCGAAGGCTGCACGCGCTTCAGCGCTTCCAGGAAGTCGTCGCGCTCCACCCGCAGGCTGTCGAGCACGTCCTGCGGGATGGTCTGCTGTTCGAAGTCCAGCCGGGGCATGATCCGCCGCACCGCCTCGATCGCCGCCTCACGCGCCAGGGCGGCAAGGTCCGCCCCCACGAAGCCGTGGGTCGTGCGCGCCAGTTCCTTGAGATCCACATCATCGGACAGCGGCATACCGCGCATGTGGATGCCCAGGATCTCGCGCCGGCCGGATTCGTCGGGAACGCCGACCACGATCTCGCGGTCGAAGCGGCCGGGACGGCGCAGCGCCTCATCAATCGCGTCGGGCCGGTTGGTGGCGGCGATGACGACGAGGTTTGAGCGGGTATGCAGCCCGTCCATCAACGTCAGCAGCTGCGCGACAAGGCGCTTTTCCGCCTCGCCATGCACTTCGCTGCGCTTTGGCGCGATCGAATCGATCTCGTCGATGAAGATGATCGAGGGCGCGTTCTTGGTCGCCTCCTCGAACACCTCGCGCAGGTGCTTCTCGCTCTCGCCATAGGCGGAGCCCATGATCTCGGGCCCGTTGATGGTGAAGAACGAGGCGTCGCTTTCATTGGCGACGGCGCGGGCGAGGCGCGTCTTGCCGGTGCCCGGCGGGCCGTGCAGCAGCACGCCCTTGGGCGGATCGACGCCAAGGCGGGTGAAGAGTTCGGGGTAGCGCAGCGGCAGTTCCACCATCTCGCGCAGCTGGCGGATGGTGTCACCCATGCCGCCGACGTCGTCATAGTTGACGTCGGCACGGCTGCTCCGCGGCTCCTCGTATTCGGCGCGCAGCTCCACCTCGGTGTTCTCGTCAATGTGGACCACCCCCTTGGGTACGGTGGAGACGACGGTGAGGCGGATCTGGGTGAGCGCGAAGGCCGGCGCATTGAGCATCTGGCGCAAGGCTGGCGGCATGTCGCCACGGTTGACCTGCTGCTGCCCGGCGGTGGCGACGAGATCGCCCGTCACCAGCGGGCGCCCGGCGAAGTTGCGCTTCAGCGCGGCGGCAGGCCCCTGCAGGCGCAGGTCACGCTGCGCCGGGGCGAAGACCACGCGCTGCGCCGGGCGGCTTTCCGCCTTGCGCACTTCCACGTGCTCGCCCGAGCCGACATCGGCATTGGCACGCTGCAGGCCATCGAGCCGGATGAGCTCGAGCCCATCGTCCTCAGGGTAGGGCAGTACGGCGCGCGCCGCGGTGCTGCGCTTGCCGATGATCTCGATCACGTCGCCCTCGGTCACGCCGAGGCGGCCCATCACCGCGCGGCTTATGCGGGCGATGCCATGGCCGGATTCCTCCTGCCGCGATCCGGCGACCTGAAGCCGCACGATCCTGTCCTGATCGAGGGTTGCCGCGTCTGCCATGTGCCCGCTCCGTCCGTGGTGAAGTGCCGGAACCTGAACTAGGAAGCGGCAAGCGGGTTTTCAAACACGGCTGGCGCGGATTGGTTGCGGTGGCCCGGCGCAGCTTGGCCAAGAGCGCTGGAATCAGGGACAAAAAAAGGCCCGGCTGTTGCCAGCCAGGCCGTTTAAGTCTTGGGAGAGGATGCCTGAAAGGCATGGTCTGTATGCCTAGCAACCTATTTTTGTGCAAGTGCGAAAGAGACAAACGCAATTGCGGTTTTTGCAATTCAAGGACGGATCAGGCCGGTTTGCGGAACTTCATGGCAAAGCGATCGGTCTTGCCACGGATGGCAGGATCGAACACCAGCCCGGTGTGCGGATCGGCGGGGTTCTGCAGCGTGTCGATCGATCCATCGAGGACGAAGCCGGCCGCTTCCATGTCTGCCCGCACGCGCGCGGGATCGATGCGGTGGAGCGTATCGGCCACCACGGCGGGTTCACCCGGCAGGCCGACGTGATCGACGATGGTGACGGTGCCGCCGGGCTTGAGCGCGGCCAGCCAGTTGCGCAGGCGCGCGGGCACATCGAGCGCGGGGACATTGCCGCCATCCTGCGCCGGCAGGTAGAGATCGTGGAACTCCAGGTGCGCGAAGATGGCGTCGACCGAGTTCGGAGCAAGCCATTGCGCTTCGGGCAGGGCGATCTGCGGCAGCACGTTGGGATGCTGCTTGACGATGGCTTCCCAAACGGCGGGTTTGGAATACTTGGGGTGGCCGGTGGCATAGACGCGGCCCTTGGGCCCGACGATATCGCTGAACAGGCGGGTGTAGTAACCGCCGCCCGCGCCCCAATCGACCACGGTCATCCCCGGCTTGATCCCCGCGAGCGCGAGAACGGCGGCGGGATTGCGGCCAGCATCCAGCGCCTTGTCCGCTTCGGGGCGGGTCTTGTCCGCCAGGGCGGCAACGACCGGATCGGCCTTCATCGGCTTGGCAGATGCGGCCCCCGGCAGCGCCAGCGCGGCGGCGGCCAGAAGGGTGAAGGCAAAGGTCCTCTTCATCGCGAAATCTCCCCTGTGAGGTGATGAATCATTGCGGATCGGCACAGCCGCGCGCGGAATCGGGGCCGATCTCACGCAGGGCGGTGAAGCTGTAGACCTTGTCGCTCATCCCGTCGCTGCAGGTGCCGGGCGCGACGGTGAGAGTCAGCGGCTTGCCATCGAGCGCGCCGGTGAACACCGCGCTGCCCGGCTTTTCCGCCCGTGACACGGTGATGCGGATGCCGTTGGGGAATTCGGGCGTGCTGTAGGTGAGCACGGCGCCATCGACGATCGCGCCCCAGAACGGCTCGGTACCCGTGGCGTGCAGCTTTGCAGGGATGGCAGGCTTGGCGGCGGCCTTTGGCGAAGGAGCGGGATCGGGCTGGGGAGCGGCGTCCCTGGCGGTATCGTCCACCGGCGGCGGCGGCGCGGCGGGGTGGCACGCGGCCACCGTCAACAGGGGCAGCGCCAGCATGGGTAGCAGCCACTGGACCTTCACGCCGGAACTCCTGACCGCCCCCGATCGCGGGACGGTCTAGCGAGTTACCGGCGGGACGACCAGTTCCTTAATGCGCGAGCAGCAGGGGCACGGTGGAGCGATCGAGCAGATCGCGTGAAACGCCGCCAAGCAGCAGTTCGCGCAGGCGGCTCTTGCCGTAGAGGCCCATGACGATCAGCCCGGCATCAAGCTTTCGCGCCATGTCTTCCAGCGTGAAGGCGATGGAGTGGTTGCGCTCCACTTCATGGCATTCGGCATGGATATCGTGGCGCGAGAGATAGCAGGCAGCGTCGCTGGCGGGGAAATCCGACGACTTTTCCCGCACGGTGACGAGATGGACCGCGCTGGCCATGCGCAGCAGCGGCAGCGAGGCGCGCAGGGCGGCGGCGGATTCGTGGCCGCCGTCCCACGCCACCATGACCGGCGCATCGAAGGCGAGCAGCGGCGCACCGCGCGGCACGGCGAGGACCGGGCAGCGCACGCCAAGGCCGACTTCCTCAAGCCCCGGATCATCGAGGCTGGCGACGATCACATCGACGAAGCGCGCGGCGGCGGCGATCCCTTCGATGCGGCCTTCGTCAACGATCTCGACATCGAAGGCGACATCCTGCCGCGCCAGGCGGGCATCGAGATCGGCGGCGAGCTTTTCATCCGCAACGCGCACCTGGTTGATCGCTTCGGCACTGAGCGCGGCGCCGCCAAATGGCTCCCACATCGCCATCTGGGCAAACGGAGTGGCGATCTGGAAGGTGACGTGGCCGTTGGTGGCACGGGCCAGCGCGAGTGCGGTTTCGACACGATCGTTGAGCGAATCGGCGCTGTCGGCCGGGCAGAGAATGGAGCGCATGGGGATCCTCCTTCTTTTGGTCTGCACCGGATTTGCGCGCGCTCTCAACGTTTTGCCATGACCTGCGTCAATTCCCCTGCCGTCGATCCAGCTTGCTCCGTTATCGCCGCGCGGTAAGCAGGGCGCGACAGGAGAGGCGCATGGCGTTTGACGCAGTGATTTTCGATTTCGGCGGGGTGATCACCGCCAGTCCGTTCGAGGCGTTCAACCGGCTGGAGGCGGAGCGCGGACTGCCGCAGGACTTCGTTCGCAGCGTCAACCGGCTGAACCCCGACGGCAACGCCTGGGCGCTGTTCGAGCGGGCGGAGATCGATGCGGCGACGTTTGACCGGATGTTTGCCGAGGAGGCGCGGGCGCTGGGGCACGATCTGGAAGGCGGCGCGGTGCTGGCCGTGCTGGCGGGTGCAGTGCGGCCGGCGATGGTGCGCGCGCTGGATGTGCTGAAGGCGCAGGGGTACCGGTTGGGCTGCATCACCAACAACGTGCCCACCGGCCACGGCGCGGGCATGGCGCGCAGCGGCGATGCGGCGGATGAAATGGAGCGCATCTTCGCACGGTTCGAACACGTGATCGAAAGCAGCAAGGCAGGGGTGAGAAAGCCCGACCCGCGAATCTACCAGATGATGTGCGAAGCGCTGGCGCTGGAGCCGGCATGCTGCGTGTACCTCGACGACCTGGGCATCAACTGCAAGCCGGCGGCGATGCTGGGGATGCACGCGATCAAGGTGACGAGCGGGGAGCAGGCCTTGGCGGATCTGTCGGCAGTGCTGGGGGTGGCGCTTTAGGTTTTTGGTTCGCGCAGAGCGCGCAGGGGACGCGGAGAAGAAGGGAGTCTGGTTCGCGCAAAGACGCGAAGAGGATCGGCCGCGCCGCATGCTTTCCGCTTCAAGCAGACGGGTCAAATGGCGGCTCCGCCGCACGCGCAACCTCTTCGCGTCTTTGCGTCTTCGCGAGAAAATCCTCTTCTCTTCTCTGCGCGAAACGCTCTTCCTAAGGATCGATGCGCAGGGCAGACGCCCGGCGGAAGAGTTCGAGGATCAGGGGGTCACTTTCGGTACTGCGAATCGCGGCTTCGAAGCGGACCTGGCGCTTGGGGCGGGGCAGCACTTCCACCAGCGCGCCGCTGGCGAGTTCGGCGCGGATCATGGTTTCGGGCAGCACCGCCGCGCCGCGCCCGGCCAGCACGATCTCCACCAGCGTCCGCACGTTGTTGCAGGTGGCGATCGTGGGCGGGGCGATGCCGTGCTGGGCGAGCGATTCGCGCATCACGCCGTGCAGCGGCGAATGGCTGGGAATGGACCAGACCGGCAGCGGATTGGCGAAGCCGCCCGCCTGCGCCGTGGCGCGGCTTGCCACCCACACCAGCCGTACCGATCCGATGGCGGCGGTGCGTATGCCGGGGCTGGCCACGGGGCCGGCCAGGAACACGATGTCGCTGGTGCCGCCGAGCAGCTGCTGCAGCATGCGCGCGGTGAGGTCCAGCTCAAGCTCGAGCGTCACGCCGGGCAGGTCCTGCTCCACCTGCGCCACGAAGCCGGGCAGGCAGCTGGCCGCCGCGATCTCGCCCGCGCCGATGCGCACCACGCCGGTGGCGCCGGCGAAGTCGCTGGCCTTGAACAGCGCGCGTTCGAACCCGGCCCACAGCGGCTCGAAGTCCTTGACCAGATCGCGCCCCTTGGCGGTGAGCACCATGCCGCGCCCTTCACGCCGGAACAGTGCGACGCCGAGCTGGTCCTCCATCTCCTTCACCCGCGCGGAAATGGCGGGCTGCGTGGTGTTGAGCCGCTCCGCCGCGGCGCGGAAGGTGCCCAGCCGCGCGATCCACAGCAGCGTTTCAAGGTGATAGATGGCCAGCCGTTTCATAGCCTTTGTTTATCATTATCGATCAAAAAGTATCGCTGTTTTCGATTGTTCCGGTGGAGTAGAAGCTTGGCACTCACTGGGAGAGTTCCATGGCCAACAAGCTCTATCCCGACGCCGCCGCCGCCCTTGACGGGCTGCTGCGCGACGGGCTGCTGATCGCATGCGGGGGCTTCGGCCTTTGCGGCATTCCCGAACGCCTGCTTGATGCGGTGCGTGACAGCGGGGTGAAGGACCTGACCTTCGCCAGCAACAACGCCGGCATCGACAATGAAGGCATCGGCAAGCTGCTGCGCACGCGGCAGGTGAAGAAGATGATCTCGTCCTACGTGGGCGAGAACAAGGAATTCGAGCGGCAGTATCTTTCGGGCGAGCTGGAGGTGGAATTCTCCCCCCAGGGCACGCTGGCCGAGCGCATGCGCGCGGGCGGCGCGGGAATTCCCGGCTTCTATACCAAGACCGGCGTGGGCACGCTGGTGGCCGAGGGCAAGGAAACCAAGGTCTTCGGCGACCAGGAATATATCCTGGAGCAGGGCATCTTTGCCGACCTGGCGCTGGTGAAGGCGTGGAAGGCGGACGAGACGGGCAACGTGGTGTTCCGCAAGACCGCACGCAACTTCAACGTGCCGGCGGCCACCTGCGGCAAGGTGTGCGTGGTGGAGGTGGAGGAAATCGTCCCCACCGGCAGCCTCGACCCCGATGCGATCCACCTGCCGGGCGTCTATGTCCAGCGCATGATCGTGGGCGCGCCCTATGACAAGAAGATCGAGTTCCGCACCGTGCGGCAGAAGGAGACCGCGTGATGGGCTGGAGTCGTGACGAGATGGCCGCCCGCGCGGCGCGCGAGCTGCAGGACGGGTTCTATGTGAACCTCGGCATCGGCATCCCCACGCTGGTGGCGAACCACATTCCGCAGGGGATGACGGTGACATTGCAAAGCGAGAACGGGATGCTGGGCATCGGCCCCTTCCCGCTGGAGGGCGAGGAGGACGCCGACCTGATCAACGCCGGCAAGCAGACGATCAGCGAACTGCCGCAGTCGGCCTATTTCGACAGCGCGCAGAGCTTCGCGATGATCCGCGGCGGCCATATCGACCTGACCGTGCTGGGCGCAATGGAAGTGGCCGAGAACGGCGACATCGCCAACTGGATGGTGCCCGGCAAGATGATCAAGGGCATGGGCGGCGCTATGGACCTCGTCGCCGGCGTGAAGAAGATCATCGTGGTGATGGAGCACTGCGCCAAGGACGGCAGCCCCAAGTTCATCCCCGCCTGCACCCTGCCGTTGACGGGCCGCAACGTGGTGGACATGATCGTGACCGACCTCGCCGTGTTCCAGCGGCCGGACCACTCCTCGCCATTCCGCCTCGTGGAGCTGGTGCCGGGGGTGACGGTCGAGGAAGTGCGGGCGAAGACCACCGCGCATTACGTGGATTGACCGGGCGGCGCGGGTCCGGAAGGAGCCGCGCATGCCATACACCCTGATCACCGCCAACCGGAACTATTCGAGCTGGTCGCTGCGGCCCTGGGTGCTGATGAAGGCGCTGGGCATCCCCTTTGCCGACCGGCTCGAGCCGTTCACCAAGCCGGTGAACTACGAGGAGTTCCGCGCCTTTTCCCCCACGGGCCAGGTGCCGGTGCTGATTGACGAGGACCGCACCGTTTGGGATTCGCTGGGCATCGCGCTCTATCTGGCCGAGCGGCACCCCGGCGTCTGGCCGCAGGATGAGGCCGCCCGCGCCTTCGCCCTGTGCGCCGCCGCCGAAATGCACGGCGGTTTCTCCGCCCTGCGCAACGATTGCACCATGAACGTGGGCGTGCGGGTGGAGCCGCGCCCGATGCGCCCGGCGCTGGTGAAGGACGTGGCCCGCATTCGCGAGATTTTCGAGGAAGGGCTGGCGCGGTTCCGTGGGCCATGGCTGGCCGGCTCCGCATTCACCGCGCTGGATGCGTTCTATGCCCCGGTCGCCTTCCGCATCCGCACCTATGGGCTGGACGTGGGCAAGGGGCAGGCCTGGGTCGACCACGTGCTGGCCCACCCCGCCATGCGCCAGTGGGAAGAGGAAGCGCTGGCCGAAACCTGGCGCGAGGAAAGCCACGAAGCGGAGCTGGCCGAAGCCGGCGAGATCATCGCCGACTACCGCCGCAGCTGATTCACTCCCCGCGCTTCTCGCGCTCGTTCAGCTTGGCCCACAGGTTTTCGGTTCCGGCCTCCACCGCGTTGTTCACGTATTGCGAGGCGACCAGCCAGCCCTTGAACGGGCGCAGCGTGGCGAGGCAGCCGAAGCCGAGGATCGGCACCGAGGTGAGCACGTGAACCCACCACGGCGGGCTGTATTTCACTTCCAGCCAAACGGCGATGAAGGTCAACGGGAAGGCGGTGATGCACAGCGCGAAGAACGCGGGGCCATCGTCGGCATTGGCGAAGCTGTAGTCCAGCCCGCATTCCGGGCAGGTCTTGTTGAGCTTCAGCCAGCCATCGAACATGGCGCCCTTGCCGCAGCGGGGGCACAAGCCTTTCCACCCGCAATGGACGATCCAGCGGAATTTCGGGTTGGAGAAGAGCGCCATGATCGGTTCCTTGTGCTGGGGGCGCGATAGGCCTGCGCGCGCAGGGGGGCAAGCACGACCATTGCCCAATCCGCGCAGGCAAAGCATGCTCCGGCCCCAACCCGATTCCCGACAGGAGCAAGTGCCGTGTCCCAGCCGCTTCCCGATATCGCCCTCACCCGCAACGACGGCACGCCCGACAGCCTTGGCGCGCATCGCGGCAGGGTGCTGCTGGTGGTCAACACCGCCAGCCAGTGCGGCCTGACGCCGCAGTATTCCGGCCTGCAGGCGCTGCAGGAAAAGTACGGGCCGCAGGGCTTCGAGGTGCTGGGCTTCCCCGCCAACGACTTCGGCGCGCAGGAGCCGGGCAGCGACGACGAGATCCGCACCTTCTGCGAAACCGGCTTCAACGTCAGCTTCCCGCTCTTCGCCAAGGCGAGCGTGGTGGGTGAAGGCAAGCAGCCGCTCTTTGCCGCGCTGACCGAGGCTGTCCCCGAAAAGCGCGGCGATCCGGAAGCTTTCCGCGAACGCCTGCGCGGCTATGGCATGACGCCTAACCCAGACCCGGAAGTGCTGTGGAATTTCGAGAAGTTCGTGCTGGCGCGCGACGGCAGCGTGGCTGCGCGCTTTGCGCCGACGGTGGCGCCCGACGATGCCGACCTGGTGGCGACGATCGAGGCGGAACTGGCCAAGGGCTGAACGAAACAGCCTGCAAATAGAAACGGGCCGGGAGGGTCTACCCTCCCGGCCCGCCTTCGTCAGGCCGAAGCGGCGCGCGCACGCCGATTGAACGCGCCGCCAATCAGGTGATCAGGCGGCCTGCTTCATCTTTTCGACAGCGATGCTGACGCGGTTCGAAATCGGCTGGAAGGCTTCGTTGGCGAGCTTGAGCATCGCTTCGCTGTTCTTCGAGCTGGCGGCGACAGCCGCGTCGAACTGCTTGCGCAGCAGCGCGCTCTGCTTTTCGAAGAATTCGGTGGGCGACTTCACCGAGGTGAGGCCCTTGAGTTCTTCGGTCAGGGTTTCCATCACCGACTTGCTCTCGGTCACATAGCCCTTGCCCATTTCCTGCAGGCCGGAAGCGAGGATCTTGGTCGATTCAACCATCGCCTCGACGTTGCCCTTGGCGAACTCGGTCACGTCGCCCAGGCTGGCCTGGCTCTTTTCGAACGCGGCCTTGGCCTTTTCGCTAGCGTCCTTGAACGCGCTGGTGAACTTTTCGGTCATTTCGGTGGGGGTAGCCATCTTGAACTGTTCCTTCCTGGGGGCCGTCGCGGCACCCGGAGCGGGGGCGGCGGCGTTGATCACGCTGGATTTGAACTTGGACACGGCAATCTTCGGCGCCTTGGCAGGGCGTGCAACAGGTGCTGGCTTGGACGCCTTCACCTTCACGGGGCTCGCCTTGACCGGCTTGGCCACGGGCTTTGCCTTCACGGTCGTGGACGCAGCCTTGCGGGGCGCCTTGACCTTGGCCGGCTTTGCCGTCGGGACCTGGGAAACCGGAGCTTCGGCCGGGAGCGCTTCCGCCACCGGCGCAGGTTCGGCCTCCACCTTCACCGCATCCTTGCGTGGGCGGCCGCCCTTCTTCTTTACCGGAGCCGGTTCGGCCGCAATTCCTGCATCTGCAGCAGCCGCTTCCACGATCGCTTCCGGCGCGGCGGCAACGGGTTCCACCACTTCCACGACAGGAGCCGCAACGGCGCCTTCCGCTTCAGGAGCGATCCCGGTGATTTCATTCGCGTCTTCGGCCATGACTGGCGACTCCATGCTGTGCAGCTGCCGAGACCGCCGGACATCGTGTCAGACCGCCTCGTTTGCTGCACTGCACAAAGTAGAGTTTGCGCGATAAAAGTCAATACGGATTGTGCACTGCACAATATGCCAGTTTGGAGGTATTTTCAGCGCGTTTTCACATACCGGCCCGGGGCATCCTCGATCACCCTGTCACCCCGGCCACCGGGCGCGCGCTTGCCCTTGGCAGGCACCTGCGCACCGTCGAGCGCGGTCAGCCAAGCCAGCCAGTCCGGCCACCAACTGCCCTTGATCTCGCGCGCGTTGGCCGTGAACTCGGCGAGCGAATCCGGATCGCCGTCGTTCAGCCAGTACTGATACTTGTTGGCCTCGGGCGGGTTCACCACCCCGGCGATGTGCCCCGATCCCGCGAGCACGAACTTCCATGGGCCATCGAGATGGCGGGTCAGCTTCCACACGCTTTCCGCAGGTGCAATATGGTCCTCGCGCCCAGCCTGGATGTAGCACGGTGTTGCGATGCGGCGAAGGTCGATCGGCGTGCCATCGGCCACCATCGCATCGGGCACGATCAGGCGGTTGTCGCGATAAAGGTCTTCCAGATAGGCCTTCTGCCATTTGAACGGCAGGTTGGTGGTGTCCCCGTTCCAGTGCAGCAGGTCGAACGCCGGATAGTCCTGCCCCAGCAGGTAGTTGTTGACCACGTAGTTCCAGATCAGGTCCTTGGAGCGCAGCAGGTTGAACGTGGCCGCGATATAGCGCCCGTCAAGGAAGCCGTCGGTGGTCATGCTTTCGAACAGGCGAATCTGCTGGTCGTCGATGAAGGTCTTCAGTTCGCCCGCATCGTCAAAATCGACCTGCGCGGTGAAGAACGTGGCCGAGGCCACCTTGTCCGCCTGTCCGCGCCGGGCCAGCATTGCCAGCGTGGCGGCCAGCGTGGTGCCCGCCACGCAATAACCGATAGTGTGGACCGCCGGAACGCCCAGCCGCGCGCGCACATGGTCGATCGCCTCGATCTGGCCCAGGATGTAATCATCCCAGGTCAGGTCCGCCATTTCGGCATCGGCCGATTTCCACGAGACCACGAAAACGCTGATCCCCTGCGCCACGGCCCAGCGGATGAAGCTGTTCTTGGGATTGAGATCGAGGATGTAGAACCGGTTGATCCACGGCGGGAAGATCACCAGCGGCACTTCCAGCACCGTGTCGGTCGTCGGTGAATACTGGATCAGCTGGAACAGCGGCGATTCATAGACCACCTTGCCCGGCGTGGCGGCGATGTTGCGGCCCAGTTCGAAGGCGTGGGGATCGGTGTGGGTCAGCTGGCCCTTGCGCAGGTCCGCCAACAGGTGCTCCACCCCCTTCACCAGGTTTTCGCCACGCGTTTCCAGCGTCTTTTCGATCACCACCGGGTTGGTCAGCGGAAAGTTGGCGGGGCTCAACGCCTCGGTCAGCACGCGGGTGGCGAACTTCAGCTGCTTGTGCCGTGCGGGGGAAAGGCCTTCCACCTCGTCCGCCATGCGGTTGATGCTGTCGGCCAGCAACAGGTAGGTCTGGTGCAGCAGCGCGAACAGCGGCTGTTCGCGCCATTTGGGATCGGCGAAGCGGCGGTCCTTGTGCGGCAGGTCAGGCGCCTTTTCCGCCGGAGTCGGGGCGATCAGCGCGCTACCGCCATAGGCGGCCAGCACACTGTTCCACAACGCCATGCTGTCTTCAAAAAGCTTGGCCTGCGTTTCCGCGCGGGCGATGGGCAGGGTGCGGAACCAGCCTTCGAACAGGCCGGTCCAGCGCGCAGGATCCAGCAGCCGCATCATCGCCGGCTCCATCTGCCCGGCCTGCTCGGCGCCGAAATCCAGCCACATCTTCTGCAGCTTTGCGGCGGACATGGCCCAGTGCTGGATGTCGGTCGGATCGGGCGGGGGCGTTTCGGCCGTGGGCAGGAAGGCGGAAAACATCGCCTGCATCGCCTCGCCCTGCTTGCGGAACAGGTCCTCCACCACGGTCATGTCGCCGATCGTGGCGTGCTGGTCGTCATGCATGCTTTCTGGCCTGGCCATCGGTTCCCTCAAACACGGCGCGCTTTCCGGCTATAGCGCGCTTGTTGCAACTTGGCAGCGCAATTGCACGCCTGTGTCGCTGCCTAGGTTCCATCCGGCTTACAAAGGGCGTAAGGGCGGCCTCTGCGGCACTTCCGCCGCAAGGAAACCGAGTAACCAGCCGTGGATGAAGAATTCTACCGCATGAAGCGCCTGCCGCCCTACGTCATTGCCGAAGTCAACGGCATGCGGGCCGCCGCACGCGCCGCCGGTAGGGACATCATCGACCTCGGCATGGGCAACCCCGACCTGCCGCCGCCCGACCACGTGATCGACAAGCTGTGCGAAGTGGCGAAGAAGGCGGACGCGCATGGCTATTCGGCCTCGTCCGGCATTCCTGGCATCCGCCGCGCGCAGGCCAGCTACTATGGCCGCCGCTTCAACGTGGAGCTGGATCCCGAAACCGAAGTGGTGATGACCATGGGCTCGAAGGAAGGGCTCGCCAGCCTCGCCACCGCGATCACCGCGCCGGGCGACGTGGTGCTGGCTCCCAACCCCAGCTACCCGATCCACACCTTCGGCTTCATCATCGCCGGGGCCACGATCCGCTCGGTGCCGACCACGCCCGACGAACGCTATTGGGATTCGCTCGATCGGGCGATGAAGTATTCGGTGCCGCGCCCCTCTGTGCTGATCGTCAACTATCCGTCCAACCCCACGGCGGAGACGGTGGACCTTGCCTTCTATGAACGGCTTGTCGCCTGGGCGCGCGAGAACAAGGTGTGGATCCTCTCGGACCTCGCCTATTCCGAACTCTATTACGACGGCAACCCGACCCGTTCGATCCTGGAAGTGCCGGGAGCGAAGGACGTGGCGGTGGAATTCACCTCAATGTCCAAGACCTTTTCCATGGCCGGCTGGCGCGTGGGCTTCGCCGTGGGCAACCGTCGCCTGATCGCCGCGCTCAAGCGGGTGAAGTCCTACCTTGATTACGGCGCGTTCACGCCGATCCAGGCCGCCGCCTGCGCCGCGCTGAACGGCCCGCAGGACATCGTGGCCAAGAACCGCGAGCTCTATCAGAAGCGCCGCGACGTGATGGTCGAGGCGTTTGGCCGCGCCGGGTGGGAAATCCCCAGCCCGCCCGCCTCGATGTTCGCCTGGGCCCCGCTGCCCCCGGCGCTCAGGCACCTCGGCAGCCTGGAGTTTTCCAAGCAGCTGCTGACCCATGCCGAAGTCGCCGTGGCGCCGGGCGTGGGCTATGGCGAGGACGGGGAAGGCTTCGTCCGCATCGCCATGGTGGAGAACGAACAGCGCCTTCGCCAGGCCGCGCGCAACATCAAGCGCTACCTGCAGAGCATGGGCGTCAACGCCTCGGCCGCCTGACCCTGTCGCACCGCAAGGCGCTGCCCTTCGGGCGGGCCTTGCGGGCAACGGCAAAGATCGCGCTGGACCGGGCCCCGCCCATGCGCGAACACATGGGTCCAGAGCATAAAGCCTGAGCAGGATGACCCATGCGATTCCACGACCGCGTCAGCATCACCATCGAAGACCATGTCGCGCACGTGCTGCTCGACCGGCCGGACAAGATGAACGCGCTGGACGATGCGATGTTCGATGCCCTGATCGATGCGGGCCACCACCTGCACGACATGCGCGGGGTGCGCTGCGCGGTCCTTTCGGGCGCGGGGCGGGCCTTCTGCGCGGGGCTGGACCTGTCATCGATGGGCAATCCTGAAAGGCTGAAGGACACCGCCCTTACCGAACGCACCCATGGCAACGCCAACCGTCCGCAGCAGGCGGCGATGGTCTGGCGCAAGCTGCCGATGCCGGTGATCGCCGCAGTCCACGGCGTGTGCTTCGGCGGCGGGCTGCAGATCGCCAGCGGGGCCTGCTTCCGCATCGTCGCGCCCGATACGCGGCTTGCCGTCATGGAGGTGAAGTGGGGCCTTGTGCCCGACATGGGCGGCTATGCCCTGTGGCACGGCAACGTGCGCGACGATGTACTGCGCGAGTTGACCTATACCCACCGCGAATTCAGCGGGGAGGAGGCGGTCCTGCTGGGCTTTGCCACCCACACCGATGCCGATCCGCTGGGCCGCGCGATGGCCCTGGCGCGCGAGATTGCCGGCAAGAGCCCCCATGCCGTGCGCGCCGCCAAGTCACTCTCCACCCGCACCGCGCACATGGATGCCGATCGCGCGCTGATGGCCGAAAGCATGGCCCAGCACGAACTGATGTATTCGCGCAACCAGATCGAATCGGTGCGCGCCGGCATGGAAAAGCGCCCGCCCGAGTTCGTCGATCCGTGACCGCATCTGACGCATGAAGGCCATTCACGATCCCGGCCGCGTCCTGGCGCAGGGCCTGGCGGATATCCGCACCCAGTTCGCCGTGCCGCAGGGCTTCCCGCCCGAAGTGCTGGCCGCGGCCGAAGCCGCC
This sequence comes from Novosphingobium cyanobacteriorum, assembly GCF_029436685.1. Taxonomy (GTDB): domain Bacteria; phylum Pseudomonadota; class Alphaproteobacteria; order Sphingomonadales; family Sphingomonadaceae; genus Novosphingobium; species Novosphingobium cyanobacteriorum. Next base: position 20,232 of record NZ_JAROCY010000002.1, on the reverse strand, counting down.
GCCGCCCGCAAGCCCACCGACCACGCCGATCGCACCGCCGTGCCCTTCGTCACGCTTGATCCCACCAGTTCCACCGATCTCGATCAGGCCTTCGCGATAGAGGAAGCCGGACCGGACCTGCTGCTGCGCTATGCCATCGCCGATGTGGCGTGGTTCGTGGCGGATGGCGATGCCGTGGATATCGAAGCGTGGAAGCGCGGCGAGACGCTGTACCTGCCCGATGGCAAAGCCGGGCTCTATCCGCCCGTGCTGGCCGAGCGCGCCGCCAGCCTGCTGCCCGATGGCCCGCGCCCGGCGATCGTCTTTGCAGTGCGCATCGGCCCCGATGGAGCCGCGCGGCTCGACGGGGTGGAACGCGCCATGATCCGCAGCCGCGCCAAGCTCGGCTATGCCACGGTCCGCACGCAGGACCTGCCGCCCGCCTTCCCCGAACTGGCCCGCCGCGTCCGCGCGGCCGAATCGGCGCGTGGCGCGGTGCGCGTCGATCCGCCGCAGCAGGAAGTGGTGGCGCTGGGGCATGATCGCTTTGCGCTGGCGTGGCGGCCGATGCGCGGTGCGGAAGAAGACAACGCCGCGCTCTCGCTCGCCTGCAACCTTGCCGTGGCGCGGGCCCTGCTGGCGCATCGGACCGGGCTGTTCCGCGTGATGGCCGGGCCGGACGATCGCGCCATCGCCCGGCTGCGCCAGACGGCACGTGCCCTTTCGTTGCCATGGCCCGATGCGCTTGATCTCAAGGCGTTCGAGCGCACGCTGGATGCGCAGGACCCGGCGCATGCCGCGTTCATGACCGCGATACGCCGCGCCGGCAGCGGGGCCGGCTATGCCCCGTGGACGCCGGGCGTGGAACCCTGGCACGCCGCCATCGCCGCGCTCTATGTTCACGCAACCGCGCCCCTGCGCCGGCTGGCAGACCGCTTTGTGATCCGCGCCGCGTTCGCGCTCGCCAATGGCCTGCCGGTGCCCGAAGCCGTCACCGCCGCGTTCCAGCGCCTGCCCGAAGCCATGGCCCGCGCCGACGCCATCGCCGCCCGCATCGATCGCGCCGCGATAGACCTGGCTGAAACCGTGATGCTTCATGGGCGCGAAGGAGAGACCTTCACCGCCGTGGTGACCGACATGGACGGCACCTCGGCCCGCGTGCAGCTTGAAGGCCTGCCGATCGTCGCCCGCACCAGGGCGCCGGATGCGCAACCGGGCCAAAGACTGGCGCTGCGGCTTGATCGCGCCGATCCCGCCCGCCGCACGCTTTCCTTCATCCCCGCCTGATTCGCCGGGCGTGCGAAAGTTTCCGATTGCGGTCTGCCCCCCGCTGGGCTAACCGCGCCGCTCTGAACCACACCGGTGGCCCGATGGCGGAGTGGTTACGCACCGGACTGCAAATCCGTTTACGCCGGTTCGATTCCGGCTCGGGCCTCCACCTTCCAGCGCTGCCTGCCAACGATCATGCGCCACCGTTCAGGCCATAGGCGCGCAGGAAGGTCTGCACCGCAACCGCCACTTCCGCTTCCAGCGCTTCAATCGTCGGTTTGGGCATCGCGCCCATCAGGTGGCGATGGAAACTGCCCGCCTGGCACAGTGCGATGAAGTGGCGCGCCGCTTCCAGCGGGTCTGCCACGCGCACGGTGCCACGCTCCATCTGTGCCTGCAGCCATCCGCCCAGCATGGCCTGCCCCCGCATGGGGCCGCGTTCCCACAACAGGCGCCCGATCTGCTGCGATCGCCCGGCTTCGGCCATCACCATGCGATGCAGGGCCACGATCTGCGGGCTCGTGACCGTGCGCATGATCGAATTGCCGATCATCGTCAGCACCTCGGGCGGGTCCCCGTCCACCGGCGGTTCCATGCGAAGCGCTTCGCCATAACGGGTGACCATCGCGTCCAGCACCGCCACGAACAGATCCTGCTTGTTGCGGAAATAGCTCCACAGCGTGGTCTTCGATCCGCCCAGTTCCGCGGCGATGGCGGACATCGTGGTCGCGCCATAGCCGTGGCGCATAAAGGCCTTGCGCGCCGTTTCCACGATCGCGCGGCGGCGGCGGTCCTGCCGGTCGCCCTGCGGGACACTGGTGGTGGGTGCATCCTTCGCCATCGTGCAAACCGTACTAGCTGGTATTATTGCCATTGACTAGACCCGGCTCTTCGTCGCACATGCCGTACCATGTCGTACGGTTCGATCCCTGCCCGTTTCGCATTGGCTGCGGCCATTTGCGCGCTTGTCGCGGGCTGCGGCGTGCCGGCGCGCCAGCCCTTGCGCGATCTGCGCCCGGCCAGCGCCCTGGGCGCGCAGGCGCTTTCCGGCGATGCCATCGCCTTTCCCGCAGACGAATGGTGGAAGGGATATGGCGACACCGGGCTGAACCGCGTGGTGGCCGATGCGCTGGCGGATTCGCCCGATATCGCCATCGCCGCCGCCCGCATCCGCGCGGCTGATGCCATGGCGCAGCAGGCGGGCGCACCGCTGCTGCCACAGCTGGGGGCAGAAGCGGCCGCCGGCGCGGCCAAGCAAAGCTACAACATGGGTTTCCCCAAGCAGTTCGTGCCCAAGGGCTTCCGTGAAACCGGCCGCCTCACCCTTTCGCTCGGGCTGGATCTTGATCTGTGGGGCCGCAACCGCGCGCTGTTGGCCGCCGCGCGCGGAGAAGCCGCTGCGGCCCGCGTCGATGCGGCGCAGGCCCGGCTGCTGCTGGCCAGCGGGGTGGCGCTGGAATGGGGGCAGATCTCCGCGCTGGAGGCTGCGCGGGTGCAGCTGGTCCGGTCTGCCGATGCGCTGGCGCAGATCGAGACCCTGGTCGGCCAGCGCCAGCAACGCGGGCTGGACAACAAGGCCGATCTCGCGCTTGCCACCGCGCGCCGCGCCGCTGCGGCGCAGGAACTGGCCGCGCTGGACGAAAGCATCGCGCTTGAGCGCAACCGGCTGGCCGCGCTGACCGGCCATGGTCCCGATTATGCCGCCACGCTGCCGCATCCGGCACAGTCACGGGCATTGGCACTGGCCGCCATCACCGGCGTTCCGGCCACGCTGCCGCTCGATCTCGTTGGCCGGCGGCCCGATCTGGTCTCGGCTCGTCTGCGTGCAGAAGCCGCCGCCAGCCGGGTCGAGGCGGCCCGTCGCGCCTTCTATCCCGATATCAACCTGTCCGTCGCCGGAGGCCTGCAGTCGCTCGGCTTCGGCCAGCTGCTCGAATCCGACAGCACTTATGCGCAGGCGGGGCCGGCGTTGAGCCTGCCGATCTTCCAGGGCGGGCGGCTCACCGGCAGCTATCGCGCCAGCAATGCCGCCTATGACGAAGCTGTCGCCCGCTATGACCAGACGCTGGTCGGCGCGGTGCGCGAAGTGGCCGATGCCATCACATCGCGCCGCGCGCTGGCAACGCGGCTGGCCGAGGCACAGGCCGGCGCGGCCGCGGCGGAACAGGCCGCATCGCTTGCCCGCATCCGCCGTTCGCAGGGTCTTTCCAACCTGATCCAGCAGCTTGCCGCCGAAGACAGCGCCGCACAGGCGAACCGCGCCCTGGCAGAGCTGCAGGCGCGGGCCTTCCTTCTCGATGTCACCCTCGTCCGGGCGCTTGGCGGCGGCTTCGCCGCGCCGGCCACGGGCACGGAGCCTGCCAAGCCATGACCGATTCCGCGCCAGTTCCTGCCAATGCTCCCGCCGATGCGCTGGCCGATAACATTGCCGGCGCGCCCGGCCGTTCGGGCAAGCGGCGGATGCTGCTGCAGCGCTTCGTCATCGCGCTGGCGGTCATCGCGGCGCTGTGGGCCATCTGGTACTTCGTGACGCAGCGCGGGCGGGTGCATACCGACAACGCCTATGTCGGGGCGGATACCGCCGTGGTCACGCCGCTGATCGGCGGCACGGTGAAGGCGGTGCGCGTCGGCGGAACCCAGCAGGTGGCCAAGGGCGATGTGCTGGTGGTGCTCGATGATTCGGACGCCCGTATCGATCTCGCCAATGCCGAGGCGCTGCTGGCCCAGGCGCGACAGCGCTTTCGCCAGCAGCGCGGCGGCACCACTGCCAGCCAGGCGGCCGTGGCGGCGCGCGCGGCGGAAGTGGCGCAGGCCCGTGCCCGCCTTGCCGCGGCGCAGGCGGATTTTGAAAAGGCGCGCGATGCCTACAACCGCCGCAGCGCGATTGCCTCAACAGGGGCGGTTTCGGGCGAGGAACTGGATCAGGCGCGCACCGCCTTTGCCGCCGCGCGCTCTGCCCTTGCGCAGGCGCAGGCGGGCATTGCCGCTGCCAGCGCCATGCAGGGCACCGCGCGGGGTGAGGCATCGGCCAGCGCCGCATTGACCCAGGGCTATACCGAAGAAACCTCGCCCGATGTGGCTGCCGCGCAGGCGCGCGTGGCGCAGGCCCGGCTCAACCTTGGCCGCACGGTGATCCGCGCGCCAATCGGCGGTGTGGTGACCAACCGCACCGTGCAGGTGGGGCAAAAGCTGCAGGGCGGCGCCCCGATCATGACGCTGGTCCCGCTTGATGCCACCTATGTCGACGCCAATTTCAAGGAAAGCCAGCTGCGCAACGTGAAGCCGGGCCAACCGGTGGAGCTGACCAGCGACTTCTATGGATCGGGCGTAGTCTATCACGGCAAGGTCGCCGGCTTTGCCGGCGGCACGGGCGCGGCCTTTGCGCTGATCCCGGCGCAGAACGCCACGGGAAACTGGGTCAAGGTGGTGCAGCGCCTGCCGGTGCGCGTGACGCTGGATCCGGCCGAGGTCAGGGCGCATCCCCTGCGCGTCGGCCTGTCGATGGATGCCGTGATCGACACGCGCGGGCAATGAGCGAGGCGGCCGCTCCCGCCCCGCCGACACCTGCGCCGGCATCTGCGCCTGCATCTGGGCCGGCCGGGCCCAGGCCGCTTGAAGGCGGGGCGCTGTGGCTCGCGGCGTTCGGTCTTGCGCTGACCAACTTCGTGGTGATTCTCGACACCACCATCACCAACGTTTCCGTGCCGCACATCGCAGGCTCACTGGCGGTTTCGCCTTCGCAGGGCACGTGGACGATCACGTCCTATGCCGTGGCAGAAGCGATCACCGTGCCGCTGTCCGGCTGGCTGGCTGGCCGGTTCGGCACCCTGCGCGTGCTGATCGCCTCGCTGGTGGGCTTTGCGCTGTTCTCGATGCTGTGCGGGCTGGCGCGCACGATCGAGGTCCTTGTGCTGCTGCGTGTGATGCAGGGGCTGTGCGGCGGGCCGCTGATGCCGATGACGCAGACGATGATGCTGCGCATTTTCCCGCCGGAAAAGATGGGCGCGGCCAACGCCTTGTGGGGTGTGACCGCCATTTTCGCGCCGATCCTCGGCCCGCTGATCGGTGGCTACATCTCCGACAACTGGTCGTGGCCATGGATCTTCTACATCAACATCCCGGTCGTGGCGCTGTGCCTGTTCATCATCCTGCGCCTGCTGCGCCCCTATGAATCCGCGACCCGGCATGAACGGATCGATCTGGTCGGCGTGGTCCTGCTGGTCCTGTTCGTCGGCGGCCTGCAGCTGGTGCTGGATCTTGGCCGGGAATACGACTGGTTCGGCTCCCCCATGATCGTGGCGCTGGCCCTGACCGCGGCCATCTCGTTCGGGCTGTTCATCATCTGGGAACTGACCGACGATCATCCGGCGGTGAACCTGCGCGTCCTGCGCTACCGCAGCCTGTGGGTGGGGATCAGCGCGTTGGCGCTGGGCTATGGCAGCGTGTTCTCGATGATCGTGCTGATCCCGCTCTGGCTGCAATCGGCCATCGGCTACACCTCCAGCGAAGCCGGGCATGTCATGGCGTTGATGGGCGTGCTGGCCGTGATGATGTCTCCGGTCGCCGGCCTGCTGATCCAGAAGCTTGACGTGCGCCTGCTGGTTTCGCTCGGCATGGTCTGGATCGCCTCCATCTCGGTGATGCGGATGTTCTGGACCAGCGACGGCACGTTCTGGGACTATGCCCTGCCCCAGCTGTTGCATGGTGCGGGAATGCCGTTCTTTTTCATCGGCTTGATGACCATGGCCCTGGTCGACGTGCCCGCTTCGGATATCCCCTCCGCCGCCGGCCTGCTCAGCTTCGTGCGCACCGTCAGCGGCGCAGCGGGCACCGCGCTCGGCACGTCGCTGTGGGACGAAGCCACGCGAGAGGCGCGGGTGAACCTGACCTCGACCCTGAACGGTGCGGAGGGCACGATGGCCCAGATGCAGGCCGGAGGGATGAGCGCCGACCAGGCGCGCGCGGCGATCGAGCGGCTGGTCGATGTGCAGGCTTCGACGATCGGCACCTTCCACGTTTTTGCCATTACCACGGTGCTGGTGCTGATCGCGATGGGGCTGGTGTGGCTGACTCCGCGCCCGGTGCTGCGCGGCCGTGCGGGAGCCGGCGCGCACTGAGCTTTCAAGGCGCCTCAGACGGGCTTGACCCCGTGTCAGTCGTTCTCAACCCCTTCTCAGTCGTTCTCAAGGTACGACTTTTCGGGCGATCCGGGCACAGGCCCAGAACCAGGCCGCGCCCCCGGCGGCAGCCAGTCCATAGCCGGGGCCAGGTGCCAGCAGCGGGCCCGTCGCCAGCGCCAGGAGCAGATACAGGCGATTGAAGATGCAGGACAATCTGCAGGACAGGGAGAGGGTCACGGCGAACAGGGAGAAAAGCCAGATCGCCAGTGCCCATGGCGAGAACGGGGCCTGCGCGGCCTGTTGCAGCAATTCGCCGTTGGCAGCCCCGCCAATGGCCCCCAGCACGGCCCGCTCAAGATCAAAGGCGCCCGTCTCTCCCGTGGCGAAGGATGTGCACAGCAGCAGGAATCCCGCCAAGGCCGGCCCAAGCCGCAAGGCCACCCCCGCCGCGCACGCCATTGCCAGCGCAAGGGTTACCCAGAATGCTGAGAATGCGGGAAGACCTTGCGCTTTCCCGGAACCTGTCCAACCCATCCTGTGCGACCATTGTTACGTAACGATATGGAGCGCATCGGTGGCCCGCTTCGAATGGACAAGTCGTTAACGCCACGCGGTTTATCCCCGGCAAAGGGCCTGCTAGGCCACAGGCCATGACCATCGCCCAGCTCGAACCGTTCCACGCCATCGCCGTTTCCGGCCTTGCCCACCGCCTTGCCGTGGAAGGGCGGTCGATCATCCACATGGAATTCGGCCAGCCGAGCACCGGCGCGCCCGCAGCCGCGATTGCCGAGGCGCACCGGGTGCTGGACAGCGACGCGATGGGATACTGGGAAAGCCCCGCGCTGAAGGCCCGGATCGCCGCCGGATACAGGGATTCCTGCGGGGTGGAGGTGGACCCGGCGCAAGTGATCCTGACCTGCGGCGCATCGCCCGCGCTGGTCATGGCGCTGTCACTGCGCTTTGCCCCCGGCGCCCGCGTGGCGATCGCCCGGCCCGGCTATGTCGCCTATCGCAACAACCTGCGCGCGCTGTTCATGGAGCCGGTGGAGCTGCCCTGCGGCCACAACGAACGGTATCAGGTGACCGCTGCCGCGCTGGAGGCGCTGGAGCCTGCGCCCGACGGGGTGATCATTGCCAGCCCCGCCAACCCCACGGGCACGGTGATTCCTCCGCAGGAGCTGCGCGCGATTGCCGAAGTGTGCCGCCGCCGCGGCATTGCGGTGATCAGCGACGAGATCTACCACGGGCTGACCTATGGCGAACCGGCGCTGTCGATGCTGGCGGTCGACAGCCAGGCGATCGTGGTGAACAGCTTTTCCAAGTATTTCAGCATGGCCGGCTGGCGACTGGGCTGGCTGGTGGTGCCGCCGGACCTGATCGATCAGGCCCGCGCCCGGATGGGCAACCTGTTCCTGACGCCGCCTTCACTGGCGCAGCATGCAGGGCTGGTGGCGATGGACTGCCGCGACGAGCTGGAAGGCCATGTTCGGTCCTATGCCCGCAACCGCGACCTCTTGCTGGCGGCGCTGCCGGGCATGGGATTGAAGCAGATCGCCCCGCCCGATGGCGCGTTTTACATCTATGCCGACATCGGCCATCTGACGCAGGACAGCCTGCAGTTCTGCACGGACCTGCTGCAGGACACCGGGGTGGCGACCGCGCCGGGGATCGACTTCGATCCGGTGGAGGGCCACCGCTTCATCCGCTTCAGCTTTGCAGTTTCCACCCCGCTGGTGGAGGAGGCGATCCGCCGGATGCAGCCGTGGTTCGCCGCAAGGAAGCCGCTGAGCGGCTGATCCAAACGGGCCTGAAACGACAGGACCGGAGACTGCGGGTGCAGCCTCCGGTCCGCCGGTTCCGCCAAGGCGGAGATGTTACATCGCGATCGAGAGCGAGGCGCGCACCGAATAGGAGGTGCCGCCGCCCTGCAGGCGTTCAGCCCCGGTGCTGAGCTTCCAGGTATAGTCCAGCCCGCCTGCATAGACGCTCAAGTTTCCGACCCATGCCGACGGCAGCGAGGCGGGTTCGATGGTGAAGCTGTCCCCACTGCCGAACGTGGCGGTGGTGGCCCCGAGGTGCCCCGAAAGACGGCTGCGACGCCCGCCTTCGATCTCGACCGTGAAGGGGCGGTTTTCGTAATCGCCCTGACCGGCGCTCCAGCTGGCGGCGAGCGTTGCGGTGCCGTTCAGCGCCTCGCTGTTGCGGGCATCGACACCCAGGATGATCGGCGCGCTGCCGGTTTCCTGGTAATCGTTTTCGTGCAGGCGGAAGTATTCCAGCACGCCCTTGGGCTTGAACTTCAGGTGTTCACCGATGGCGAGGGTATAGGAAAGACCGCCGGTGCCCGATGCGCTCCAGCCCTTCCACTTGCCCTGCGCGGCATAGGCGAGTGCGGCGCCATCAGCCGCGCCGATGAAATTGCGCGTGGAGGTGTAGCTCTGCTTGCCCACGCCGCCGCGCGCCCAGGCGTAGAACGGCCCTTTGGCCAGGCGCCAGAACAGGCCAAGCTCAAGATCGTTGGCCTTCACGCGCTGATAATCGCCGGTCTTCACCGTGCCCGAGAAATAGGTGAACGAGACGCCGAAGCGGCCGAGGCCGGTCTTGCGTTCGATACCCGCCGAAAGGCCGCCACCGCTGTTCTTGAACCCGGCGTCCGCGCCCGGGCTGTGTTCACCGCGGAAGTAGAACGGTTCGAGCCAGCCGCCGATGTCGCTGATCGTGTAGATGCTGGAATCATCGTCGATATGCCGCGCGGCAAGGCGCGCGCCACGGGTGATGATGTCGAACGTACCGCCCGAATAATCCGGGAGCATCTGCGCGAACTGGCTTTGCAGGGCGGCGGTGTCTGCCACCTGCAGCAGGCTGGTCTGCAGACCCACATTGTCCAGCGCATTGGCGATGATCGCGCTGTAGGCCGCCGATTGCGCGCCATTGAGCCCGAGCTGTGCCGCCGTCTTGCGCGCGATGGTGAGTTGCAGGTCATTGCCCACGGCAGCCAGCGTGCCGTTGTAGAGCACCGGCATGTTGAGCGCCGAAGCATCGATCGTGCCTGCGCCGGTCAGCGTGCCCGCGCTGAGCACGGTGAAGGTGCCTTCCGCCTTGGACAGCGAGGACACCGTGGCCGAAACCTTGGCCCCGCTGGCGAAAGTGGCGGTATCGGCAATCAGCCTTGAGCTGGTGCCGGTTGCGCCATCGACATAGACGCGCAGGGTGCCACTGGCGCCGACATTGAGCGAGCCGATCGTGGTGGTGGTGGCGGCATTGGCGCCGAAGGTGCCGCCATTCACCGTGACCGCCAGCTGCGATCCGCCGGTGACGGTGCCAAGCCAGCGCGAATTGTCTGCCAGGGTCAGCGTGCCGGCCTGGCCATTGAGGATCATCGTGCCGGTGAAGCGCGAATTGCCCGCCATCGTCAGCGACGCCGCGCCAGTGCCGTAATCGATGTTGCCGATCCACTTGGCGTCGTCGGCCAGCTTCACCGTATCGTCACCCGCACCGAGGAAGGCGTTGCCGGTGACCTTGCCCGTCTTGATATCCAGCAGGTCGTTGCCGGTGCCGGTGTAGATATCGCCGGTGATGGTGGAATAGGACTTGGCCGTATCGGGGTTGTAGCCCGAAGCCGCCTTGTCGTTCGACTGTGCGGTGGCGTTGGCGGCGGTGAGCGTCTGCTTGATGGTGACGCCGCTGCTGTTGGCGGACAGGTCAATGGCCGCCAGAGTATCTTCGCTGGAGCCGCTGACCGAGATGGTGCCGGCGTTTTCCAGCGTGGTGACGGTGCCCGAAAGATCGCGGATGGCATAGGACGCGCCGATGCCGGGCGAGGAGATCACCGACTTGATCGAGCCGCTGTTGTAGAGCGTGCCGACAGTGGAACCGGCGTTGATCAGCAGGGCGGTGGCGGCGCTGTCAACCGTGGTGGCGCTGATGCTGCCGGAAACGCCGATGCCCTTGGTCAGGGTGACATCGCCGCCCTTGCCACCGATCACCACGCCAAAGGCATTGGTGGAACTGTAGACCGCATTGGCCGAGACCGAGCCATCGATCCCCAGCGAATAGGTGCCGGCATTGGTGGTGCCGCCGCCGATCGTGATGTCGGTGGCGCCGCCGATCTGGATGCCCGGGCTGTTGCCATAGGCGGTGATCGAACCGGTCGACTGGTCTGCCGCGGAGCTGGAAGCCGGCACATAGAGCAGCACGCCCCCGCCGACATTGCCGTCGATCTCAACCACGGCCTTGCCGCTTTGCAGCGCGCTGCGCGAGAGCGCCTGGGTGGCGCCGGCATCGGTGGTGTAGGACGCGGACTGGGCAAGATCGCCGCCGATCTTGACCTGCCCGGTCACGTTGCCATCGACCACCAGCGCCTGCGCGCCCTGGCCCACAACGGTGACGGTGCCGTTGGCGACCACATTGCCACCCACGGTGCCGGTGCGGATGGCAACGCTGTTGTCACCCTTCACGGTGATGGTGCCGGTGTTCGACAGATCGCCGGTGAGCACGCCTTCGTTGCTGATGCCCGCCGAATTGAGCCCATCGACGGTGATCGTGCCGGTGTTGGAGACCGAGCCGGTGACAGTGCCGCCGGGCAGCAGGCGGATGCCATAGCGATTGCTGGCGCTGGCGACCGGACCATCGGCGATGCCGTTCGAATCGGCATCGGCGGCGCTGAAGGTTTCGAGCACGCTGATCGTGCCGGCATTGCCGATGGTGGTGGTGACACCCGGATTCACCGCGACGCCGGTGGCGCCATTGGCATCGCCCATCTTGATGGCGCCGCCCGAATTCACGGTGACGGTGTTGTTCGAATCGACGGTGACGCCGGTGCCCGACGGGACGGTGATCGTGCCGGTGCCGGTAACCGTGACCGAGCCCACCGTGGAAGTGACCAGCGGCGAGGTGGTGCTGGTGCTGACGCTGGTATCGGCCAGGGCCGGCGTGGCGGTGGCCAGCAGCGCGAGCGGAGCGGCCGAAGCCAGGAGACGGGAGGCGGCGAGCGACTTCGACGTGGTGTGGATCATGGTCCGTCCGGCAAAGGGACCCGCGCGCTGGCGCACGCGGGCCGAGGTTTGATCTGCCGCGCGGTATAGCTCCGCACGGGCGGTCAGGGTAATGGAAATCGCACGCCCGTGGCCCGGGGAGGCACCGACGCACGACTTCCGAGCGATTTAACGCGTGCCTAGCCTTTTCCCTTCGCAAAGCCTTCAAGAAAATTTCTGGGAGATGACCGTTCCGTAAATTTGGCGTTCATGCGATGAACGGCAGCACCCACGCTGGGCTTTGGGGGAATGGACGGAGCGACCCTCGTGCACGGCGGACAATCCTCGTGACATTCCATGGCGACATCACCGGTGGCACCGCTGTGCCGGCGGAGGACTTCGGATTCCAGCCCGATGCCGTGGCGGGCGCGGTTCCGGTGATCATCGACACGGACGATGCGGCGCTGATGGCGCGGGTGGCGCAGGGGTGCGAGGACGCCTTTGCCCAGCTGGTGGACCGGCACATGCCCGCGCTGTACCGCGTGGCGGCGCGCATGCTGGGCGACGGACACGAAGCCGAGGATGTGGTGCAGGACTGCTTCGCCCGCATGTGGCAGAACGCGCCGCGGTGGAGCGCCACCGGCGCGGGGCTGGTCGGCTGGCTGCACCGCGTGACCATGAACCTGTGCTTTGACCGCAAGCGGCGCTTTCGCGTGGTGACCACGCCCGAACTTCCCGACATGGCCGACGAGGCGCCGCTGGCGGATGCGCAGATCGAATCGGACGAAGCGCACCGCGCGGTAAGCGCAGCGCTGAATGACCTGCCCGAGCGCTATCGGGCGGCGCTTGTGCTTTGTTATTATGAAGGTTTTTCGAATGCCCTTGCAGCCGAGGTGATGGACCTCAACATTAAGGCGATGGAATCACTGCTGTTCAGGGCGCGCCGGCACTTGCGCGATTTGCTGACGGAACGCGATGTCGCGCCGCAGGACCTTGTGGCGCGCGCCTCCGTTACGGCCGCGCAGACGGGCGCGCGGGCATGAGCCGCAGCGTGCCACCGTCGCCCCGGGTGGGCGAGGACCTGCTTGATCGCACGCTGAATGGCGTGGCCGCGCCCAAGGTGCCGGAAGGCCTGGCGGCGCGGATCAAGCGCGAGGTGCCGCGCATGGCGCAGTTGCCGCCGTTGGTGGAGCCCGGGCCGATCACGCCCGAAGCGGTGGCCACCCCCGCAACCGGCGTTCTGCCGCAGGTTCGGCAGCCCGGTGTGCAGCCAGGCACGCCCCTGCCCCGTCGGCGCTGGCTGGCCGTGGGCACCGGCGGCATCGGTGCGCTTGCAGCGGGTTTCGCCGTGATCGCCCTGCTGGGGCCGGCGCAACAGCAGGCGGAAACGGCCGTGCCGGTTGCGCCCGCAGCCCCGCTGGCAGCGGCGCCGGCTACCCCGCAGGGAGAGACGCCGGGTAATCCACCGGCTGCGGCGCAGGCCCGCATGGCCGCCGCGCCTGCCGCCGTTCGCCCGCAGGGCAATGCTGCGCCCAAGGTGGAAGAGACCGTGGCGCACCCCACCCAGCCTCCTGCCGCCGAACTGGCCATCGCCACCCCGCCCAAGGCGGAGCAGAGCGCCGAGAAGGAAGAGGCGACCTCAGCCAATGCACCCGCGCCCGGCTATCGCGGGCAGATGGGGCCGGTGCTGCCGCAGGGGTATGGCTTTACCGGCAGCATGGGCGGGCCGGCCATCCCTTCAAGCGCGCCGGTGCAGATGTCCGGCGGCCCCGGATCGGGCAGCGCGCCGCATTGACCCCACCGAGATGCAAGACCGGTAGACGCACGGTTCCGGCAGGGGCATGAAGCCGGGATGGCCGGACGCATACTCCTTGTCGAAGACGACGCGCAGATTGCGGACTACATCGCCCGCGGGCTGGACGAGGAAGGGTTTACCGTGGACCGCGCAGGCAACGGGCGCGATGGCCTGTTCCTTGCCACTGACAGCCAGTTCGACGTGGTGGTGCTCGATCGCATGCTGCCGGCGATGGACGGGCTGGCGCTGCTGAAGGCGATGCGCGCGGCGGAGGTGCAGACCCCGGTGATCATGCTGTCCGCGCTGGGCAGCACCGACGACCGGGTGGCCGGGCTGACCGCCGGGGCTGACGATTACCTGCCCAAGCCGTTTTCGTTCGCCGAGCTTCTGGCGCGGGTGCAGGCGCTGATGCGGCGGGGCGCGGGCGGAGGCGGCACGGCCAAGCCGCAGGACACCGTGCTGCGCTGCGCTGATCTGGAATTGGACCGCCTGACCCGCGTGGTGAAGCGCGGTGGACGCAAGATCGCCATGCAGCCGCGCGAATTCCGCCTGCTGGAATACATGCTGCTGCACCAGGGTGAGGTGGTGACGCGCACGATGCTGCTGGAAGCGGTGTGGGACTATCACTTCGACCCCGGCACCAACGTGATCGACGTGCATATCAGCCGCCTGCGCCGCAAGATCGACGATGGCGAGGTGCAAGCGCTGTTCCACACGGTGCGCGGCGCGGGCTACCGCCTGGGCACTGAGTGAGCGGGTGCGCCGCCGCCTGACCTCCACGATGGCGCGGCTGGTGCTGGCCATCTTCGTGCTGCAGCTGCTTTCCAGCGCGCTGGCGATCTTCTTTCTGCGCGGGCAGATGCTGGAGGTGGTGCACAGCGACCGGGTGCGGCAGGTGACCGATGTGCGCGACGACCTGCTGGCCGCCTATTATGACGGCGGGCACGACGGGCTGGCCGACTTCATCGCGCGCCGGCGTGGCAGTGCGGCCGACCCCACGGTGTTCGTGGCGCTGCTGGGCAAGGATGCGCCGGTGCTGTCCAACCTGGCGCGCGTGCCCGATATCCCGGTTACCCCGCAGCCGCGCGCGTTGACGGTGGACCGGGGTGCCGATCTGCCCCCCATCGAGGGCGTGGCGCAGGCCAGCGTGCTGTCAGACGGGGACCGCCTGATCGTGGGGGTGATGAGCGCCACCGAGCGGCGGCTGGACTTCGCCTTTGCCACGGCGGTGGGCCTGACCATTGCAATGGCGGCGGCGCTGGCGCTGGCGAGCGCGCTGCTGCTGGGCGCGGTGATCAGCCGGCGCACCCACGAACTGGCCGATACGGCCGCCCAGCTGGGCCGGGGCAACTTCGGCGTGCGCGTTCCGCTGGCGCAGACCGGCGATGGCTTTGACCACCTGCGCCAGCAGATGAACCTGATGGCCGAGCGGATCGACAGCCTGGTTTCGCAGCTGGGATCGATCGGCGGCGCGCTGGCGCATGACCTGCGGTCCCCGGTGGCGCGGCTGACGGCGGCAATCGACACGGCGCTGGCCAAGGCGGACGATCCCGCCGCCGCCGATGCGCTGCAGGCGGCGCGCAGCGATGCCGACCTGCTGCGCCAGATGCTGGAGAACGCGCTGGAGATCAGCCGGCTGGAAGGCGGCGCGCTGGAAGACCGGCGCGTGACGCTTGACCTCGCCACCGTGGCCGAGGACCTGGTGGAGCTTTACGAGCCGCTGGCCGAGCAATCGGGCGTGGCGCTGGAAGCCGAGCTGGCCCACGCCACGGTGCGCGCGGATCGCGAGCTGCTGTCCCGCGCGCTGGCCAACCTGATCGACAACGCGCTGAAATACGGCGGGAAGCGCATCGTTGTTGGCACGCGCGCCAGCAGCACCTGGGCCGAGATCAGCGTGAGCGACGACGGCCCCGGCATTGCCGCCGAGGACCGCGGACGGGTGGTGGAGCGCTTCGTCAGGCTGGACAATGCGCGCACGCTGCCGGGCGGCGGGCTGGGCCTGGCCATGGTGGCCGCGGTGGCGCGGCTCCATGGTGGCGAACTGGTGCTGTCAGGCGAAAGCGGCCTCGTGGCGATCCTGCGCCTGCCCCGTTGAGGGCGGAGCGGAGGGCGCGGCGACTGCGTTGCCCGGCCCCTGCGGCCCTTGCGGCCCCTGCGGACCTTCGGGCGTGTTGACCCGCCCGGTGCGTTCCAGTTTGCCCCAGCCGATGCCCAGACCCGAAAGCGCGGCACCGACCGCGCGGATCACCACGCCGTACATCAGCTGACGATAGACGAAGCGCTGGGTCAGCAGCAGCAGCACCGGCAGCCTGCGTTCGCGCACATCGAGCCGGTAGGCGACGAGGCCGCACGCAAGATCAACGGTGGTGAAGGCCGCCCAATAGAGCGCCATGCGCAGCACGTCGGTCTGGGTCTGGGCCACGCCGTGTTCGCCCACGCGGATGATCGTGCCGATGATCGAGACCGCCAGCGCAAGGTCAATCAGGGGCGAGATCATCGCGAAGACGATCTGGAACAGCCAGGCCTGCGGCATGCCGATGAAGGCAAGGCCCGAGGGATTGCGATCGCGCAGCACGCAGCGGTGCTTCCACAGGCACTGCAGCGTGCCGAAGGCCCAGCGGAAGCGCTGCTTGCCAAGGGCGCGCAGCGTTTCGGGCGCTTCGGTCCAGGCCACGGCCTGTTCGTCATAGGCGATCTTCCAGCCCTTGCGCTGGATGGCGATGGTCAGGTCCTGGTCCTCGGCCAGGGTATCTTCGGGGAAACCGCCAACCTGCTCCAGCGCGCTGCGCCGCCACGCGCCGACCGCGCCGGGCACGACCATGATCGCATCGAACCCGGTCAGGGCGCGGCGTTCGATGTTCTGCGCGGTGACATATTCCACCGCCTGCCAGCGGGTGACGATGTTGACGCGGTTGCCCACCTTGGCGTTGCCGGCCACGGCACCGATCTCTTCGGCCACGAACCAGCGCACCAGCCGGGCAATGGTCTGCGGTTCGAACTGGGTATCGGCATCCAGCGCCACGACGATCTCACCCTCGGCATGGGCAAGCGCGCGGTTGAGCGCCTTGGCCTTGCCGCCATTGACCAGCGTCATCAGCTGGACGCGCGGATCGTTGCCGAAGGCCTCGGCCACGATGGCGCTGGTGCGGTCCTTCGATCCATCATCAGCCACGATCACCTGCATCGCGGCATAATCACTGGCGAGGATGCGCCGCACGGACGATTCGATCACGCGTTCTTCGTTGAAGGCAGGGATGATGACAGTGACGAGCGGCTGGCCTTCCGGCTCTGGCGGAGGCATCAGGCGGCGGCCGGGGAGCAGGGCGAGCCCGGTCATGCCCACGGCGCGGATCACGCCCAGCGCGATGGCGAAGAAGAATATCCAGTTGAGCGCGCCCAGCATCATCGACAGCAGCGAGAAGATGCCGACATCTGCGCGCACGGCCAGCAGGTCCCACCCGGCCACCTTGGGCATCACGTCATCACGCTTCAGCCCGGCGAGCGTGGAGGCGGGGACGAAGCGATAGCCGTCCGCCTCAAGTCGCGTGATGATCTGCGGCAGCGCCAGCGCGGTCTGCGAACGGTCACCACCGCCATCGTGCAGCAGGATGACGTTGACGGTGCGATCGGGCGTGGCGCCTTCCACTGAAGCAACCGTCCGTGCCACGATGTCGTCGGCGGTGCGCTTTTTCCAGTCACCCGGATCGGCGTGAAGGCCGACCACGGTATAGCCCTGCTGCTGCGCCACGAGCGCCGGGCCGAGTTCATCGGGCGTGGTCGGTTCGGCATCGCCGAAATAGGGGGCGCGGAACAGGCGGGTGGAGCGGCCGGTATAGGCCTCGATCAGCCGTTGCGTGGCATTGAGTTCAAGCTTGATCCCGGCGTCGCTTTCTTCCGCCATGTTGGGATGGGTATAGCTGTGGTTGCCGATCTCATCCCCATCGGCGACCATGCGCTGCAGCATGCGGCGGTTCTGAACGCCGTTTTCACCGATGACGAAGAAGGTGCCTGGCACGTGGTAGCGTTCCAGCACCGAAAGGATCTGCGGCGTGTATTTGGGATCGGGGCCATCGTCGAAGGTGAGCGCCACCAGCTTTGGCCGCGCGCCGGTGCGCCGCACGACGAAAGGCGTGGGCAGCGAATCATAGCGTTCGCCAATGGCCAGCCGGGAATGCGGATCCCATTCGAGCGAGCGGGCGCCGGTCTGCGGCGTGGCATCAACGCGCAGGATTTCGCCCTGTCCTTCCACATCGACATTGCTGGCCTGGCGAATGGCGGACAGATCAGGCGTGCCGGGGCGCTTGCTGCGCCAGCTTGACAGTGCGGTCCAGAAGCCGGGGTCTTCGGAACCCAGCCGCCACAGCGCCACCGAACCGACATCCAGCCGGCTGAGCATCTGCATCTGGTTCCAGCTGGCCGCGGCATCGAGCATCCACACATCATGGCGGACACCGGGCGTGCTGGGGCTGCCGTCGACATCATCATCAAAGGCGAAGCCTGCGTTGCCGCTGCCCTTGTCCCACATCGGTTTCGTTCCGCTGTCGTGCGCGGAAAGCCAGGCTTCTTCGACCGTCAATGCATCGGCGCGGCCATCATGCCAATCATAGCCATAATTGCCGAGTGCCACGATGACCTTGCCGGAAGGGACGCCCTTCAGCTGCTGCGCAAGGTGCGTGGCAAACCACGCGTTGGAGGCAATGGGGCCGGCCTTGCCGCCCTGCCAGTGCTCGTCATAGGCCATCAGCACCACGCGGTCGGTCACGGGCAGGAAATCGCGCGCAACCCATGCGGCATCGTCGATCGGCATGGTGACGGCGACCACGCGGTGGCGCGGCGCGAGGCGCGCATGCAGGTCTGCCGCGAACTGCCGCTCTGCCGCCACGCCGCGTGCGGGCAGGTTTTCGAAGTCGATCATCACGCCGCTGTCACCATTGCGATCCAACGCGGCGGAGATGCCATCGACCAGCGCCTTGCGCTTCACTGGATCGGCCATGACGGCGGCTGCGCCACCACCATCCCAGACCCCGCCGGAGGCGTTCTGAAGCACATCGACCACCAGCGGACGATGGATCGAGCCGGCCAGCACGCGTCGCAACGGGCCATCTTCCGTCACCACCAGTCGACCGGCGTGGTCCATGCTCATCAGGGTGGGGGCAACCCAGTCCAGCTGTCCGATACGGCGCGCCAGTGTTTCCGCGCTGCCATCGGACCAGCTGGTGTAGAACCCGACGGTCAGCGCATCGGGCTTGCCCCGTGCAGCGGCAACCGGGTGGCGGCCGAACAGGTCCTGGATGCGGTGGGACAGGCGGCTGACCTGCGACTTGAAGCGTAGCGGGGCAAGCCGTTCAAACCCCAACGGCAGAGGCTGGCTGGCCGGCACGGTGACCAGCGTGGTGGCGAATATCGCAGCGAGCACCAGCAGCAGGCCCAGCAGCGCAAAACCGCCGCGGCGTGTCCAGCGGCGGCGGCTACCCGTGGGATCGAAAAAGATTGGGCGTGACAACTGCGCTTCCCCCGGAGGTCATGGCGCAGCGGCGCTGCGGGGCTTGGGCGGGGCGGGGTGACGATGGAAGGCCCTGATTGAATCGGAACAGGGGACCGTCACGTCGCGATTCGGGGCCTGTCCATCGTCGGAAACCGCTCTAGGCGTCGGCGGCGAACCGGCGCGTGAGCAGGACATTACAAATAGGCAACGTTGCGGCCTGTTCGCCTTTTTCGAACGGTCTGGCCGGGATTTTCCGCTCTTCCGCCAGGCGGCCGCCACACTAGATTGGCGGAATGAACAGACAGCCCGTTTTCTTCCTTTCGCACGGCGGCGGACCATGGCCCTGGCTGGAAGGCGAATTTCGCCGCAGCTTCGACTGGCTGGAAGCCTCGCTGAAGGCGCTGCCCGCGCAGCTGCCCGAACCGCCCACGGCCGTGCTGGCCGTTTCGGGCCATTGGGAAGAGCCGGGTTTTGCCGTTTCGACCGCGGCAGAGCCGGACATGGTCTATGACTATTCGGGCTTTCCCGAACACACCTACCACATCCGCTATCCGGCGCCGGGCTCTCCCGCCGTGGCAGAGCGCGTGGTCAAACTGGCGGCTGAAGCCGGCATTCCCGTGGCGCGCGATCCACAGCGCGGGTTTGACCACGGCACGTTCTCGATGCTGCAGCCAATCTATCCGCAGGCGGATGTTCCGGTGGTCAGCCTGTCGATGCGGCAGGATTATGATCCCGCCGCGCATCTCGCCTTGGGTCGCGCCCTGGCCCCGCTGCGCGATGAAGGCGTGCTGATCATCGGATCGGGATTTTCCTATCACAACCTGCGGCTGTTTGACGAACGCGCGTTTGAACCCAGCGCTGGGTTCGACGCGTGGCTGCGCCATGCGCTGATCGACCTGCCGCCGGAAGAACGCGCCGCGGCGATGCTGCGCTGGAGCACGGCACCCTTTGCCCGGGTGGCCCATGCGCGCGAGGATCACCTGGTCCCCCTGTTCGTGGCGGTGGGTGCGGCGGGGGACGATCCGGCAACCTGCGTCTATTCGGAGGCCCGGATGCGCGGCGGGATCACCGCCTCGTCCTATCGTTTCGGGCAGGACACCACGCCAACCGGGTTCGACCTGATCGCCGAGCGCGTGGCGGCCTAGCGCCCGTCGAGCCGCTTGCCCAGCGTTTCCACGGCCTGTGCATCATAACCCAGCGCGGCATAAAAGGCCTGGGTCGCGGCATTGTCGTGCCGCACCATCAGCATGATCTTGGGGCATTGACGGGCGGACAGCCACTGTTCCGCCGCCGCCATCAGCGTACGGCCATGGCCCAGCCGCTGCCTCGCCGGATTGACGCCGAGATAATAGACCCAGCCCCGGTGGCCATCGAAGCCGACCATCACCGCACCGGCCAGTGCGCCCGCGTCCTCGGCCAGCAGGACCGCGCTGCCCGCGCCCTCCACCGCCAGCCGGAAATCGGTGGCGGGATCATTCCACGGGCGGGTGTCAATCGGCGTTCAAAGTTGACCCCCTGATCGGCGCGTAAAACTGACCCCCCTATCGGTCTGGCAGGCGGTTATCCCGGTAGTCCATGGGAGGGGCCCGCGCATGCCGTCGCGCGCCGTCA
>NZ_JAROCY010000019.1 GCF_029436685.1 Novosphingobium cyanobacteriorum | reverse complement strand
AACGAGCATCATGTACGCAGAGCCCGCGAAGACCAGCACGTTCAGCAACACGCTGGCTACGCCGACAAGGATGAAGTTGCCCTTGTAGCGCTGGATAAACAGGCTCAGGAATTGACGATCCACTGTAGTCCAATCGTTTACGCCATACCGCGGCGATCGCGGGCGTCCTACCCCAATTCCCGGCAGGATAACATGAAAATGTCGTAACCTTCCCACGGATCCCTGGTGCCGGCCGCCGCTCACCAGCCTGGTAGAAGGAATATGCCCAATCGTACCGACCAGCCTTTGCAACCCACCAATCCGAGCGGGGACAGAGCAGCACCACCTTTGTCGGTGGGGACGACTTGACAACGCTTGAGCGAGCACTGAGGCTTCGAAAAAAGAAATCTGGCGGATGGGAAAAGAAAGGCGGGTCGCGACGGAGCTTTGCTTGTCCGGTATGGGGGCGCGAATGACACTGGCAGTTCTTGGAGAAGCGGATCGGTTTGACAGGCCGCTGGCGCGACGGCGATCGGGCTATGGATGTGTCAGGTGTGGCTGCACATTCTTCCGGTATTGCCGCGTCGATCATTTTTGCCCGGAACTGTCGGAATTTCTTGCATGCCCTGCCTGCATCCCCGCGTTGCGGCAAATGGACCAAAGCGCAGGTATTCCCAGGACGTTGATTGCCAACCCTATCGCGTTGCAGGCCGAATTCGATAGGCGCGACCTCGGCTACCTTGCAGGCATGCGCCTGCCCGATATCCGGCTGCCGGAAGGGGTCATGTTGCGTTCAACACCTGTCGCGGTCGTGTTCGCCGGCGCACCTGCCTTCGAGGTCGCGATGCCGGAGGTCTCAGGTGGTGCCATGCAGCTCACCATCAGGCTGGGCTTGCATGATGGGGCACCCCACATCCTCGTCCTGAGAAATGAATGGGTTGCGCCGCCTGGCTGGAGTTTTCGCCGGGTTGGTGCTTGCCATGCGATAGTGCACGAGAGTGATGAGGCTGCAATCCGATTTCAGATCCTCGACAACCACGAAATCGCCCTCGAGCGACTGGTGTCGCATGCCCAGCAGCGCAAACTGACGATCGACAGCCTGGGAGTTTCGGTCGATGGCAAGCGACTCATGCTGCACGATCGTGCAAGCGCACTGGTCGGCCTGTCTGTCTAGGCCGAGATCCAACGGCGCTCCCAGCCAACCTGGGTTGCATCAGGCGACGCTACGATAGACCTCGAATCTCCGGCTAATCGGAAGCATCGCGGAACTCCCGAAAACGGGAGTTCGACCATAAACGGAGTCAGCCTCACCGTGTGAGGGGTGCGGCTGGGAAACCAGGTGATCGAGCACACTGGGGTGAAGGGGGCGGTTGAACTCGATGCCCGCCTCACCATCCTCGACCCAGCGGACGACTCCTTCAAGCCCTTCGATCCCTTCGGGGCGCACGATGAGCAGCTGTCCAGCAGCAATGGACGAGCCCAGTACCTTCACGCGGCAGCCCGACACAGAAAGATCCACCAGCGAGACTCCGTGGATCTTTTGCATCGCACTTCTGACATGGATGACGTTCTCGCTTGCAATGCGGTGCGTCTTGCGCCGGTCGCGCGTGGTCATGCTGGACTCCCATGATGAATAGTCACGCAATGCGGGAAATTTGTGGGCAATTTGTGGAACACGTCTGGTTAATATTTCATATTCCTCATGGAATCCGGGCAGTCTTCGTTCCCTGGTTGCCAATCGGGTGGAGGCAGCGCGAGTGCCTGTCAGCAAATGTGATCTACCACGTGAAGTAGGGCAACCTTTCAAGCGAAGACCCCAATCGAAGTATTGCCCGTCTCTTGACCTTGAGCGCGCGTCAGCCAACGCCGACGACTTGCCCGGCTGTCGGCGTGGCCTTGACGATGATGACCGCTCCCGACCAGCAAGTGGTATCCATATCCGGCCACAATGGAGGCATGGGTCTCTGCAGGCAAACGGGCTTGGCGGGCGGGGCTTTGGTCCCGCCAAGCGCTTGGTCAGATGAAGACGAAGTCCTGCGCAGCAAGATTGGTAACACCGACAACCTGGATGGTTTCGATGGATCCTCCGCCGTCGATGCCTGCGTGAATTTCGTAAAAGTCCGAGTTCCCGATCTGGATGAGCTGGGCGTCGGCCCCGTAGCCCACGAACCGGAGAAGATCGCCGCCGAACGCACCTGCGCCGCTGAAATCCTTGACCACATCGGCCTGGCCCTCACCCAAGCGGAACTGGAATACATCGTTCCCCCCGCCTCCGGTAAGCACGTCGGCCCCGGCGCGACCATCGAGGACATTGGCTCCGCCATTGCCGACAAGGGTGTTGGCCAGGGCATTTCCGGTGGCGTTTATGGACTTGCTTGTCGAAAGCTGTATCGTTTCGACATTGTCACTGGCCGTGAACGTTACCTTGGCCAGAATCCGGTCGAGGCCTTCGCCGGGGTTCTCCAGGACCACATCGTTGATGTTGTCGACCACATACGTGTCGTTTCCAGCGAGCCCGGCAAGCGTATCGGCGCCTGCTTGTCCGTCCAAGCGGTCATTGAGTGCCCCCCCGGATATTGCGTTGGCGGCGCTATTGCCGGTGCCGGTGAAGGCACGGTTACCGGTATAGGCGAGGTTTTCCAGGTTGGTTGAGAGCTTATAGGTCGTCAGGTCCGTCCGGATCGTGTCGATGCCGCCATTGTCGGCTTCGATGACCTGATCGCCGGTGCTGTTGATGATATATGTGTCGTTGCCGCCAAGGCCGGTCAGGAAGTCCTGCCCGGCACCGCCCTTGAGCAGGTTGTCGAGTTCGTTGCCGGTGCCGACAATGGAGCCGGTTCCGGTATATTCGAGGTTCTCGAGGTTGGCGCCAAGCGTATAGCTGGAAAGGGCGGTGCGGATGGTGTCGGTGCCCTCGTTGAGCAACTCGGTGATCGTATCGGCAGTTGTGTCGACGATGTAGGTGTCGTCGCCGTTTCCGCCTACCATGCGGTCCTTGCCGATGCCGCCATCGATGATGTCGTTACCTGCATTGCCCTGCAGATTGTCGAGCCCCAATCCGCCGAAGATCTGGTCGTTTCCGTCGTCGCCCTTGATCAGGTCTTCGCCCTCTCCGCCGAAGAGACTGTCGTCGCCGGCATTGCCGCGGATGGTGTCGTTGCCCGCTCTGCCATCGACGGTGTCATTGCCGTCACCTGCATTCACCTGATCGCCCAACACACCGCCATAGATCGTGTCGTTCCCTGCTCCGCCGTTGAGCGTATTGCCGCCATTGCCTCCGGCGATGACATTGTCCTCGCCGTTCCCGGTTCCGGTAAAGTAGCCAGTACCGGTGTAGACGAGATTCTCGACATTGATGCCGAGCGTATAGCTGGAAAGGGCGGTTTCGACTGTGTCGATGCCATTGTTGCCACCTTCCCCGATTTTCTCGGTGCCGCTGACGATGACGTAGCGGTCGTCGCCAAACCCGCCGTCGAGCAGGTCATTGCCACCTCCGCCGATCAGCGTGTCGTTGCCTGCAAGGCCGTAAAGGCGATCGTCGCCCAGCCCACCGTTCAGTCGATCGCCCAAGCTGGTGCCATAGATCTTGTCGGCACCATCCGTGCCGACCTTGTCGACAGGCACACCCTTCTCGACGGTGTGCTCGCTGGCGTAGACGCGGATGTAATCGATCTGGAACTGTGCCGGGAAAGGCGTCGTCGCGTCCGGATCTCCCGCCCAGGGCCCACCGCCGCCCAGACTTGCAATGAGATACATCGGAACGTCCATCCCCGGCCAGGTCGGCTGGGTCCGGACTGCTACGCCGTCAATGTACCAGGTCAGGAAGTCTGGTTCCCAATCAAGCCCGTAGGTGTGGAATTCGGTCGAGGCGGTCGGGACATTGTAGATTTTCGCGTGCGAGATGCGCTGGCCGTTGCTCGTCGCATGGGCCACGGTGATGACATTGTTGGGATCGTTGCCCTTCTGCTCGACGATATCGAGTTCGGGCGGCCAGGTGCCGTCGGCGCCAAGCAGCCAGAACGCATCATGGAGGCCCTGGCCGACCGGAAGCTTGGCCTTGATCTCGAAATAGCCATAGGTCTGGCTGAAGGTCGCCAGTGAATTGATCATGCCCGACGTGTAATCGTAGCCGTAAATCTTGTACTGTTCGGAGCGCGCCACCTTGTCCATGGTGATCGTCAAGATGCCGTCCTGGATCGAAAAGGGGTTCATGCCGATCGGTTGCCCGTAGGTTCCGGTATCGTCAGGATAAGTAAAGTACTGGACCGAGCCATGATCGGGCGTGGTGTGGGCGGCCAGCCCGGTTCTCGAGAACAGCGGGTACCAAGTGCCATCGCTGCCGGTTCCGGTATTGAGGCTGATCGTATCGAATTCATCCGAGAAGGTGAGCTTGTATTGCGACAGGTTGGTGCTGAGCAGGAAATCGCCCTGGTCGAATTGCGCAACAGTCGCGTTCCTGATCCTGACGGTGCCCGCGCTGCCAAGCGAAAGCAGCACGTCGCTGCCGTCCTGTAGCATGCCGGCGGCAACCTGGCTGAATGAGGTGATGCCGGTTGCGTCGCGCAGGTCGAAGTAATCTCCGGCCTGGAAGTCCACGACGATGTCGTCGCCATTGAGCACGAACATGTCGTTGCCAGCCCCGCCGGTCAGCTCGTCGGCACCAAGTCCGCCATCAATGATGTTGTTGCCGGAATTGCCGATGATGATGTTGTCGAGGGCGTTGCCGGTCGCACCAACGGAGAGCGATCCTGTCAGGACCAGGTTCTCCACATTCTTGGGCAAGGCAAAAAACCAGTCGCTTCGAACCGTATCGATGCCTTCGTCCGCATTCTCGATGACACGGTCCTTCGAGGAAAGCACTATGTAAGTGTCGTCGCCGAAGCCGCCGTACATCCAGCTCTCGCTCGAGCCGACCTTGCCATAGAAGGTCTTGAACCGGTCGTTGCCGTCCGTTCCGATCAGGATCTGGGAAAGCCCGGTCGCGTCGATGAAATTCGTCGGATCGGCAGAAATCGGCAACATCAGGGAAGCTCCTTGCGCAAGAATCGCAACGCGCTGACCCTATGTTTTGGTTAATGGAAAGTAAACTCCTGCTCTCCGCCTCTGTCAATAATATTTTCGCAGAATCAAGGATCTGGCAAAAAGTGCGGTGCTATTGAGAGCGGTGACTCGCAGAGCCAACAGGCCAGGCCGGGAACGAAGAACGTATCTTGCTTTCAGTGGTTCGAGATCTGGTATCTGAAATCAATACTTAGCGATGAACCGTGATATCTTTGAGGCGAGCCGTTTGGCGATGTTGTCGAACGTCACCGCGCGCGGCTCCCGTTGCGTCCCGTCCCGATGCTGATCGAGCTTCATGGCTTGAGACCGGTTCCCGGCGCCCTGCAGCAAAGGCGTGTGGCTATCGTCTGGTCGGTCGGACCGAGATCAGCGGTGCATTGCAAGATCGGGCGCAATCGCTGGAGCAACCGATGCTGGATTGGGTCGACGCGGTCCAGCCGCAAGGGACTGCAGAGATGCGAGGGTAAGAGCCATCGGGGCGCTGGCAAGCGCGCTTCGCCGGTCGGCTCGGCGCGGCTCGGGAAGGATTACCGGGATTGTCGGACGAGCGACCCTGCTGGAGCGGCCATTTGCGTTCCTTTTGCCGCATCTGCGTCCGTTTTGAGACAGGCCGGTGGATTTGGGATATTGTACCGCGTCGCGCTCTGGGGCAAGACGCTGCACTGCAGCATTGGAAGGCAGGAAGCGCATGGCTGAAGCCGCAATTGGTGATACATCGCAAGCGATACCCGCTGCGCCGGCTGTCAGCCGGCTGGACAGTCTGGATCTCGCTCGCGGAATCTCCATCCTGCTGGTGATCTTCGTCCATTCCTATGGACACAACTATGCCGACATCGCCGGGACGGGGACGATCGGCAAGATCTGGGACGTGCTGGTCAGTGCGACCAAGCCGATCCGCATGCCGACTTTCTTCCTGATTTCGGGCTATCTCGCCAAGAGCCTGGTGAAGCAGGATTGGAATGTGCTGTTCGAGAAACGCGTGCTGTTTCTCCTCTACATGTACACGATCTGGCTCTTCATCAACCAGATCGTCGGGTCGACCTTGCAGTTCGTCGAAGTCGGCCAGGTGTTCTCGCTGACCGAAGTTGTGGGCACCGTCCTGTTGAAGCTGGTGGCGCCTTATTCCTTCCTGTGGTTCCTGTGGGCCCTGTCTCTCTACAACATCATCGCCCGAGCCACGATGCGGCTGCCGATATGGGCAGTCCTGGGTGTCGCCGCGATCATTTCGGGCCTGTCCGAGCAGCTTGTGGATCAGCCTTCCTACATCATGCGCTGCGGCTTTTTCTTTCTGCTCGGCGCGCGGTGTCCCGACCTGATCAATCAGGTCACCGCCCGTGCAAACTGGCGCTACGCTGCGCTTATGATGGCGGCTTACGTCCTGTCGGTTGGCCTGATCTTCCTGCTCGGCGAGAAGTTCCCAGGCGCCTGGTTGCCTGCAGGCCTAATCGGATCGGCGACGATCATCATGGTCGGGACATTGATCTCGCACTGGAGGCCGGTCTCGGTCCTCAAGTACCTTGGTCGCAACACCTTGCAGCTCTACGTGCTCCACCCCATGCTGATCAGCCTGCTGACTTTTGCCGAAATGCACTATCTGCCTGGCATGATGGGCTGGATCCGCGGCACGGCACCGCTCCTGGCAATCTATCCGGTGCTTTTCGTCGCAACTGTTACCGCCCTTGCCATCGCCATCTGGGCGATCCTGACGCGTGGCGGGTTGGGTTTCCTGTTCGAGAAGCCCTGGGGCAAGGCATCAAGGCGCCCGCCGCAGGTGGTGCCGGCCGGATGAGGCTGGCGTTCTGCCCGGTGATGGTCGCGAGCACTCTCGCCTTCACACCGGGCTGAACCTTTCAGGATCAGTGCCTTGGAAATCGGGCAACGTGCGCCTTTGAGGTGTCTGGTGCCGGACAAGGCGCTCCCCCATGATTGAGGCCGGCGATCATTCCCGTCCGTTCAGCCGGTGGAATCTGGATCGAGCTGGACCGGATTTGCAGAGAACAGGACATGTTCGCCCGCGACCCGCCTGTCAGAACGAGGCTTGCGAGGCGGCGACGCGTCGAGGCCGGGGACGGGCGCTTGGCTTCGATCCACTCGATGCAGAGCGCCCCAGCGCATCTGCTGCATGGGCCTGATGCTGCGTGCGCTTGCGAAGTCGCAGAGCGTTCGCATCTATCAGAAAACGAGAGGCTGCACGTGCAGGCGGCCAACCCGGATGGCGCATGCGTGGGCCGCATGCAAGCAGGCCGGTTTCCCGTCTACCTTCAGCGCCGGCCCTGATTCAGGCCGGCGCGCCGGCAGTCAGGTTGCCGCGGCAACGGTCGAGCAGGGACCGGGCCACCATCGCTTGGTCTTGCAGCTCCTTTGCCCGGAACTGGCGCGAACGCAGGACGATGATCGCAATTGCGAGGTAGAAGGTATATCCTGCGAACGAAGGCAGGTTGTCGAATGGCGCGGGCTCGGTGATGCCTCGCAGGAGGTAGAACAGCATGACGACCATGGGTTCGAAGCACGAAGCGCGCAGCCCTGCGTAAAGCGTCGCGGCCAAGGCCACGAGCAGCAGTGCGAAGGTAATGATGCCGCCCGAAAAAAAGACCTCAAGATACATGTTATGGCAGTGCGCTGCCACCGAGAACAGGCGCGGATCCTGGGGCAGGATCGTCGTCGACATGGCGTAGCCATATCCCGCGACCGGCCTTGCGGCGATGTGCTCGATAACGACCGTCCAGATTTCGGATCGTCCTGTTCCGCTGGTGATTTCGGAAGCCTGGCCTGAGCGCGCGAGTGAACTCAGGATAAGATCAGGCGCTGCAAGAAGAAGGGCTCCGACAAATGCGACCACCAGCGCGACCATCCCGATGTTGGCGGCCCGGTTGCCCCGACGCATGATATAGATGGTGAGGCAAACCAGCAGCGAGGCCATGCTCATGCGGCTGTTCGACATGACGAGGCAGGCCGCGATCGGGATTGCCGCAAGCAGCACCAGCGAGCGCATTCGTCCCTTGAGGCGACGGAAATAGAGGATGGTCAGGATGAGCGCCATCGACGTCATCGAGCCCAGACCGTTGGGCGTACCGGCAATCCCCTGGATGCGGTTGTTCTCGCCAAATTCGCTTCCGAGCCAGGCGTGCATGCGTCCGAGCTCGGGATAGGCGAAATAGACGACAAGCGAGATGACCGCGATTCCCCCGACCAGGAGGATCAGCAGATTGACGACCACATCTTCGCCCAGACGCTGCGTCATCCAGACACAGAACAGGAAACAGCCAAGCATGGGCACGCTGTTCATCAACGAAAGCACCGGGTTGTCCGCCTGGGTGGCGGACATGACGAGCGAGAGCAGGGTAAGCAGCCAGGCGCCCAGGATCGGATCGGCAAGGGACATGCGACGACTGACCAGCGCGACCAACGGGACGACGAGACTGAGGCCCACGCACATCATCTTGAACATGACCTGGAAGTCTATCGACTTGTCGGTATAGTCCCGGATGCGGAATATGGTCGTCGCCGCAAAGATCACGAGGCAGGCCGCGATGACCGAAATCTGCTTCACGTAGCGCGGTTCGGCGGTCGGCCGGGTGAAGGTCTTGAGCATCATAGCATTCGGCCTTTCACTGCTCCGCTGTCATCGTCAGGCTGGGTACGCGCATGACGATCGGCGCACGACCCTGCACGGAAAAACCGCTGTCCAAGATGGAGCGCACTACCAAACGGCCGATACACAGGTCAATCATCCAACACCATCCATGGCTCGAGCTTCATCCGGCTAGGCAAGCGCTCTGTGGTGGGCCCAGTTTGTCTTGGCGAGCATAAGGGGGGGGCTCCCACAGCGCAACGCTTTACGCCAGTGAGTTCGCTGCGCTTCCAATTGGTCTTCTGGCGAAACATTCTTGCGACAATTCTAGCGCAAGAGTCTTATCGAATGGTAGTCGGGACATCCGGGCGCGTTTTCCGCCCTGGTGAACGCGCATTGCAGGAAGGCTGTTGCGGCTGGGAATGTTGTGGCGGTTTAAAATCCGGCCAGGCGGGGGGGGGCATCTATCCTGTCAGAATTCTTGATCGCCGAGGAGTGCAACGACGCGCAAGGTTTGAGCAGTCTTGGGCCCGCGATCGCGGCGGACAGAGTGCCGGATTCCGGGCGTGCGCTTCGACGTGGCCAGTCAGGCGCTTTGCGAAGCGCAAACCACACCGCTTGCATCATCTCCAGCTTTGCGCTTTTTCCGGAATGGAGCTTCTATGTGGCTTGCGTCCTTGGACCGGCTTAAACCGGGCATTGCGCAAGTCGCGCAGCCTGAGTTTCAGCTGCCGGCCCCATTCTCGTCACAGTTGATCGGTTCCTTTCGCGCCCCGGCTGTGCCATTCCGGCTCGGCCTCCGCCCCCGACAGCACGGTGGGGGGCACCGAAACGCGACAACCCTTGATTGCGACTTGGGAGCGTGGGGGCGTTGGGATCCGAGACCGAATAGCTCTGACGTTGCCGTTCGGCGACGGAGGCCGCGATATCAACGGTACCGCAATCTCCAGCGGTTGTGCCCGGCTGGTCAAAGGCGTGAGGCTGGCGGCGATGCACAGCTACTGCACAGCAGCTTGCAGGAACCGGGTTGTCCCGCTTAAGCTCGCCCTGTCCTTCTTGGTGCCGTGCGATGTGAGGGCAGTCCCGAACAGGTACGCTATTGCCAGCCCCGCTGCCGCCGGCTTTGCTGATCATGAATGGCCTTTTTCCGGACCGCACCAGCAGTCGCACTGCACATCCCAGCTTCCGCCGTGGCGTGGGCCACATAGGGGCGACTGGAACGATCGGGCAAGGGCTGAGACAATCAGACGAACAGGTAATCCCCGCTGTCAAGATTGGTGACGCCGACAAGCTGGATCGTCTCGACGATGCCGCCGAACGCCGCGCCGGCATGGATCTCATAGATGTCCGACCCGGCATCATGCGTGAGGTAGGCGTCGGCGCCAAATCCGACAAAGCGCAGGACATCGCCGCCTGCAACGCCAGCTCCGGTGAAATCGGTGACTACATCGCCTGCAGCTTCGCCGCGCTGGAAGGCAAAGGTATCGTTCCCGGCCCCACCAGTCAGCGTATCGGCGCCGCCCCGCCCGTCAAGGATGTTGGCGCCGCCATTGCCGATGATGGAGTTGGCGATCGCATTGCCGGTGCCGCTGAGCGACATGCTTGTGGTCAGGGTCAGCCCTTCGACATTGTCGCTCAGCGTGTAGCTGACGGTGGAAAGGACGCGATCATTGCCAGCGTTGGCGTTCTCGACGACGATGTCGTTGACGTTGTCGACGACGTAGGTATCGCCACCCGACCCACCGATCATCGTATCGGCGCCCGCGCCGCCCTCGATCCGGTCGTTGCCGCTGCCGCCGATGATGAGATTGTCGAGTGCGTTACCCTTGCCGGTGAAGTTCCTGCTGCCGGTGAACACCAGCGCTTCGACATTGATACCGAGGGTGTAGGTGTTGAGTGCGGTCTGCACCGTGTCGAAGCCGGCACCCGAAGCCTCGGTCACCTGGTCGAGGGCAGAATCGACAATATAGGTGTCGTCACCCCCGCCGCCGATCATCTGGTCGTTGCCCATACCGCCATCGAGGATGTCGGCTGCACTTCCGCCAATCAGAACGTCGTCGCCGAACGCGCCCGACAGCATCAACTTGACGCCCGCCAGACTGCCGTCGAACTGGTCTGCTGCCGAAGTACCGGCGATCGAAACGTCGGTGACGCCTGTCCCTGCTAGGCTCGACTGGAAGGCGACATTGTTCCCGGTCAGGACGAGCTTCTCGACATTGATTGCGCGGAAATCGACAGCGCCGTCGCCGTTGAGATCGAGCGTTGCCATCGCACCATTGGCGGAAATCCAGCCCCCGCTGGCACTCACGGCCGCCTTGAGGGTATCGATCCCGTCAAGTCCGTCCACGCCATCGTAAGTGAGCGAGCTTGCATAACCGAAGATGTCCGCGCCTGAAGTGCCCAGCAGCGTGTCGCCGGCCTTCACGTCGCTGACATTGACGGTAATCGTCTGCCTCGTGCTCTGGATGCCGTCGGAAACGATGACCGACACGGTGTAGCTGGGCGCATGGTCGACGTTCTCGAAATCGGGCGGATTGACGAAGCGGAGTTCGTTGCCGTTGACGATGGTGAAGAGTGCCCCGTCACCGGTCGTCGGGTCGACGCTGAAGGTGAGGGTTTCACCAGTGGTGTCGGCATCCACTGCAGTCAGAACCTGCGCCAGGGTCTCGTTTTCGGCGACGGTGACTGTCGCGGCCGAATTGATCACGGGCGCAACGTCGTTGACGTCTGCAATCGCGATATCGAACGTCTTGGTGAAATTGTGGCCATCCGAGTCCGTCAGCATGACGGTGACCGTGAAAGTGTTGGGATCGTTCTCGTAGTCGAACACGCCGGTGGTCACGAGCTGGTTGCCGACAAGCGCGAAGCGGCCGCCGGCATCGTCGAGCAGAGTCCAGGTATTGATTTCCGAGACATCCGGATCAACGCCGGTGAAGGCGCCCACGACTGTGCCTGTTGCGAGGCCCTCCTGCACGGCCTGTGCGCTCAGCAGCACGTCCGAAGGAGGGCGGTTGAGGACGTCGATGAACGAGGTCTGGTCTTCGAAGGAAACCCGTTCGATATTGCGCACATAGTCGCGGAACGGAAGGTTGCCGGACAGGTCCTGAACGCGCCAGGTATTGGCGTTTATGCGGATGAAGGCGTAATCGTCCCGGTTGCCTTCGAGGGCGAGTACATCGTTGCCATCGCCGCCGTCGATGGAGTCGTTGCCATCCCCTCCATCGATGATGTCGTCGCCGCTGCCGCCCCAGAGATTGTTGTTGGCGGAATTGCCGGTGATGTAGAGCCCGATAGTCGATCCGCGGCCGTCGACGTCGTCGAACCCAGACACATTGGCCAGGCCGCTTGTCTGGTCGGACTGGGACAGGTCGATGAAGTCGGTCGTGTTGAAAAGCACCAGGGTATCGCGACCGGACCCGCCCTGCAGGCTCGCGGCGACGCCCTGATAATAGACGACCGTATCGTTGCCCGCGCCGGCGTTGATGGTGTCGGCGCCGCCCAGCCCATCAATGAAGTCATCGCCGGCATTGGTGCTGATCGAATCCGCACCGTTCGTCGGCAGGGGCTGTCCGGGAACAGAATGGGTCGCGTCGATATAGTCGTTGCCGGTCGTGCCGACGATCTTGACGCCCTTCTTGTAGGCAACGGAACCCGTAGGCACAGTCCCGGTGGGAACCGGCGTGGCGGTCGGTGTCGAGCCCCCGGACAGGAACATCTGGAGATTGTCTGCGGTGAGGTCGGCTGCCGACACATTCTGCAGCCGCGCAATCGTGAAAAGATCTCCGCCAGGCTCAGGGGCGATCTTCACGAGCGTATCGGCACCGGACTGGACGAACTGAACGTAGCCCTTGGCAAGAAAATCCCCCCGCCAGCCATGGCGCGCGCCCAGGATCGAGACGTCGAGCGTGTCACCTCCAGCCCCGGCCTGGAAATCGGTGATTATGTCGATCGAATCGAGGTGATCGAAAACGAAGCGGTCCTTGCCGGCTCCGCCAGTCAAGGTGTCAATGCCATCGCCACCCCAGATGTAGTCGTCACCGCCGGCGCCATTGATCGTATCGACGCCCCGGCCACCCAGCAGGCGGTCACCCTGTTCGCTGCCCAGGAAGATGTTGTCGTCGACGCCGTTCCATCTGATGACGATGGTGTTGATCAGCTGGGTTGTGCCGAGGTTGCCATCGCGCAGGTCATATTCGAGCGAGCTGTTCTTGATGACGTTGTTGGTGGGATCGCCAGAAACGACATAGATGTACCGGCCGGCCTCGCGCACGATGGTGTTGTCGACGACCGTGTCGCGCGAATCGCCGTAGCCGTACTCCATGTACTGGAAGCCGCGCTCGTCGCCGACACTGCCGGAATTGATCAGCTGATGGCCGACGCCGCGAAAACCCACGAAGCCATGGGATTCGAACGACATGACGTTTTCGAGCAGGCCGTTGCGGCCCTCGGAGTGGAAGGAATAGGAGAAGGCCGAGGCGTAGTAGGACACCGTGTCCTTGACGTGCAGGCCGATATCGGCGCCATAGGCCGAGAGGTTGGGATTGTTGATGCCCGATACCACGCCATTGTCGTCGGTGGCATGGCGAACCCGTTCGGCATAAAGGCCGATAACGGTCGTGTTGACCGAACTCGCCGAGTGCACGCCATAACCGTAGTGTCCGAGCGGGATGTCGTCGAGCAGGTTGATCGCCGCGCTGTCCTGAACAAGGGCATTGACGGTGTTGACGAAGTTCATGCCCATCGAATTGCCGTCGCGCACCGTGACGTGACTGATCTCGGGCGCAATCGCATTGCGGATATTGATGAGGTCGCTGTTCCAGTCGATGTGTGACTGGTCTCCCATCACGGTGCCATCGGAAATCTTGATCTGGCCGCTGCTGATTTCGCCGGCGCGGACATTCGTCACATACTGGTCGGCATAGAGCGGCTTGCCGGCCACCTCGACGGTATTGCCGTTGATCGCCACGATCTGCATCGCCTGGCCAAGCCGTGTCGGCTCGGCCGTGTTGCGATTGTCGAACGGCAGCACGTCGTCTGAGACGACCTTGATCCAGTCGCCGACCTTCAGGTTGCTGATGTTGCCCGAGAAGGTGATCTTGGCGTTGTCCCCGCTGATGTCGAGGCCGACGCTCTGCGTATTGGTGATCGAACCCGAGGCAGTGATGACCGAGCTGTTGCCTGCCTGGACAAGGGTTGAACCGTTGAGCACCAGATTGATGTCACGATTGGTCACATCGATCTTCAGGCCATCGACAATCTGGATGGTCTCGTTCTCGGGCAGGATCAGGGTGCCGCCGTTGGGCAGGAGGGCGAGCGCGTGGGCAATGTCGCTTTCATTCGCGCCAGCCTGAAGTTGCAGCACATCGGTCATAGGGAAATTGCCTCGGAGATTCGCAGCGGAGGTAACGCACCGCTCGCGGGGATTGCAAACTTCTTAACCCTGTTTGAGGTCCCGTGGTGAACGGAGATTTAACGATATTTCGGGATTTCGGCAAGATTGTGCAGTGCACCACGCCAGGTGTTTCAAAATGGGACGAATACGCGGCAATTCGTATAGATTCGGTTGCGGTTCAGGTAGTGTGGCCTGGCATGGCGCATCCCAGGAGCGGTGAGGCCATCAGAGCCCGCGCGAGGGGGGGCAAGCGCATCGAGTGACGATGGCAAGCTCGTGCGGTCCAAGGCGCCCTGTCATGCATGAGGGTCAGGCTCCGGTCGGGTGGAAAGTTGAAGCGGGATACTCCCGCGGGCAACGAACGACTGTGACATTGGTCACCTCAGTCAAGGCCGCCTGCGGCTGTGAGCCAGCCGTGACTTGGTCAAACGGCTCAAGGCGCGCAGCGGAGCAAGCCCCACGCAATTGCTTCGAGCATCCAGAGCCTGGCAGGAATTCAGGCTGTCTTGCTGGCTGGGGCCAACCCTTGTCGCGAGGTGTGGCCACATCCCTTGTCCAGTCAAAGCGGAGAAGGTAAGGACCGCCACGGGGGCCTTTGACGAGGTACTGCAGATGCTTTTCATGGCTCTCGCACTGGCAGCCGCTCCAATTCAGTGGCCGGCACCGAGGCTCGAGCGGCCTGAGACGATAACGCTGGGGGCTGGACCAACAGTCAGCAGGCTCGATCCTGGCCGGGACTACATCCTGCGCATGCCGGCAGGGGTCAAGCGCGGATCTACGGTGATTCTGGGCGGACGCAACGTGTGGGTCGTCGGGGGGCAGATTGCGGTGCCCGCCGAGGATAAGATGCGCCGCGCCATCTATATAAAGGGTGCGACCGGCACGGTGCACATCGAGGGTGTGCTGATCACCAATCCCGACGGTGGTGAATTCGATGCCATCGCGATCGCCGCGCCTGCGGCCGTGGTCCAGGTCGAGCGTGTCCGGGTCGAGGGCCTGCAGGGCACCCAGGCGACGTTCCACTCGGACGTGATCCAGCCCTGGGGTGGCGTGAGGGAGTTGCGCGTCGATCATCTTACCGCCACCAGCGCGTACCAGGGTCTGCAACTTCCCGACATGCACGGCGCCTCGCGCACCGGGCCGATTTCTCTGATGCATGTGAACCTGCGTTATACACCGCCGCTACGCGAACCATTCCCGGGCGCTGGGCCCAACAAGGGCGGGTTCCTGCTCTGGACGATTCACGGCCGCAATTGCGCGATGAGCACGAGGTTGACGCTGCGGGAGGTATACATTTTCCAGAACAGGCTGCGGCGGCCCGAGAATGCCGTCTGGCCGCCGGCTACCTCCAGGCTGCCTTGTGCTGTCAAACTGGATGACAACAAGACGCGGGTGCTGTTTCCCAATCTGCCTGTCAGCGGGGAGGTCAATCTCGGCGAGCCGCCCAAGGGTGACTTCGTACCTGCCGGCAGTGTTGGGGTCGGATACCGCGGACCATCGGCTGTAGCGATGGACGATCATGGAGCGCCAAGCGGGCAGGAGACGGCGGCGGAAGGCACTCCGGGTATGGGCGACTTGATCGGTTATTGGAGCCAGCAGTTTTTTGCACTTGTCGCCAAGGCCTTGCGCCAGCTTTCCGCCTGACGCCGTCGCGGCACAGCGGCAGCTTGCGCAAATGGGGCTTGCCGGCCGCGGTGTGTCAATTGTCACAGCGTGTTCACGCACCAGCCTTTATGCCGGTTCGGTCCCTGATCTGGCACAGCTATTTGGCGTGCAGCGTTAACCTCTGCCGGGGTGCTGTGCCAAATGGATACGACGGGGGAGGTGGGTATTCGGGCATGGTTAATCGCGTTTACGCTTTTGACCACTTCTTATAATCACCCGGCTTGCATCCGGCCTGCGAATCTCGCGCGCCGCACCCGAATGAATGATCGTTAATTCAAACGCTTGACGTTCGAGCAATCAGAGAAGGTTTCCCATGCCGCTTGCCTCTTCAGGTTCTC
Organism: Novosphingobium cyanobacteriorum; assembly: GCF_029436685.1. GTDB lineage: Bacteria > Pseudomonadota > Alphaproteobacteria > Sphingomonadales > Sphingomonadaceae > Novosphingobium > Novosphingobium cyanobacteriorum. The sequence continues at coordinate 68,543 of NZ_JAROCY010000019.1, read as the reverse complement.
CTACGAACATCATCACCGGCACCGCGCTCGGCGAAGTGCTGATGGGAACGTCGGGCAATGACGCGTTCTATGCCTTTGGTACCCCCAACAAGAGTTCAAGCACACTTGTTGGCGGCCTCGGTGACGACAGCTACTACGTGCACTCGACCAAGGACTTCATCACGGAGAAACCCGGTGAAGGCACGGACACGGCTTATGCGGACTTCACCTACTCCTTGCCCGCATATGTCGAGAACCTGGTATTGGTCGGGAACCTGCCGATCATGGGAATCGGCAATGGCGGCAACAACATCATCAAGGGGAACGGCGCAAACAATGTTCTCGAGGGCCTGACTGGCGCCGATGAACTGACGGGCGGCGGTGGCAATGATGTCTTTACCGTGCAGGGCAACGATACGATCATGGACTTCACATCCGGAGATCGGGTGAATCTGTACAGGTTCGGCAACTTCCAGACGTTCGAGCAGGTCAAGGCGGTGATGACGCAAAGCGGTGCGAACGTCGTCATGAAGCTTTCGTCAGCCGACACGATCACGTTCAAGAATTTTAACATCAACAACTTCACCGCAGACAACTTTCTGCTCAGCACGCAGACTTCGGGTTACACGCAGACATTTGGGGATGATTTCGACACTTTCAGCGTAAACACAGGAACCGGCAGCACGGGCAACTGGTATCAGCTGTTCCCTCGCAGCGGCATCGCGGCTCATTCGACCGTCGACCACGGCTCGATCCAGTATTTCACGTTCCCAGGCGATATCGATGCCTTCGGCAATCCGGTTACGATAAACCCGTTCACGCTCAATGACGGGGTGCTCTCGATCTCGATGGATCGCATCCCGGTCGAGGAACAGCCGAAGTTCAGCAACTTCGAGTACAGCTCGGGCATGATCAACTCGGTCGGCTCGTTCAGCCAGACCTATGGCTACTTCGAGATCCGTGCAAAGCTTCCTGCAGGCCAAGGGTTGCATGACGCGTTCTGGTTGCTGCCAATGGATGGCGGCTGGCCGCCCGAGCTCGACATCGTCGAGCAGCGTGGCGGGGACCCGACGAAGATCATCAACGTTGCGCACGGACTCGACGAGAACGGCGATCGGATTGCCTACGGCAAGCAGCTGACCGTGCCGACCGCGACGACCGAGTTCCACACGTACGGCCTCGATTGGGAGCCCGACTATCTGACGTGGTACGTCGATGGTGTCGCGCAGTGGACCATGCCGACTCTACCGGGCATGGACAAGCCGATGTACATGATCGCCAACATCGGCAGCGGCGGTCCGTGGTCGGGCGATCCCGACAGCACAACGCCATTTCCCGCTTCGATGGAGATCGACTACATCCGGGTCTACTCGAGCAAGTACACGGTCGAAAAGGGCGTTGCAGTCGACAAGGTCGGCACCGATGCGTCGGAGGAGATTTTCGGCACCAACTTCAATGATACCCTCAATGGCGGTCTGGGCGATGACCAGCTCTATGGCGGTGCGGGCGATGACACGCTGACGGGGGGCGGTGGCAACGTCGACATTCTCGAGGGCGGGTTCGGCAACGACACTTATCTCGTGCTCACCACTGCCGACGAGGTGATGGAAGGGCTCAACCGCGGCATCGATACCGTCAAGACGACTTTGTCGAGCTACACGCTCGACAACAATGTCGAGAATCTCCTGTACATCGGCAATGGCTCGCACAGTCTGTTCGGAAACGGGCTCGACAACTACATCCAGGGCGGCGACCAGGGTGGCCTCATCTCGGGCTGGGGCGGCAATGACACCATGCAGGGTGGTCTCGGCGTCGACCAGTTGAACGGTGGCGATGGCAACGACATCGTCCGCGGCGGTGGCGGAGCCGACACCCTTCGCGGCAACGACGGCGATGACCGCCTGTTCGGCGACGAAGGCGATGATCTGGTCAAGGGCGATGCCGGCAACGATTATCTTGAAGGGGGGGCGGGCAACGACAATCTCCAGGGCAATGACGGTGACGACGTCATTTATGGTGGCGACGGTGCGGATTCGATCGACGGCGGAACCGGCAACGATACCTTGTACGGAGGGTCCGGCAACGACACGTATTTCGTCGACCACCTGACCGAGACGATCATTGAGAATGCAGGGGAAGGCAACGCCGACCTCGTCAAGGCACGTCTCGATCAGTACACGCTGGCTGACCAGGTCGAGAACCTGAACTATGTCGGAACCGGCAACTTTGTCGGCACTGGCAATGCACTTGCCAACAAGATCGTCGGCGGTGCAGGCACAGACATCCTAGACGGCGCCGGTGGCGCCGATATGCTGACCGGCGCGGGCGGCGATGACACCTTCAGCTTCACCCGTGGCGAAGCCGATGGCGACAAGATCCTCGACTTCCAGGGCGCGGGTGCCCCGGGAGGCGACCGGATCAGCTTCATCGGCTATGGCCTCGACGGGACAATCACCCAGATCGGCACCTCGGATTTCTATTTGATCACGGCGGGCCAAGACTATGGCTACGTCACCGAGACGATCCAGATCGTCGGCGTGTTCGGGTTGTCATCGGACGAATATGTGTTCCTGCCTCCGGTCAATCATGCGCCGACCGACATCGTACTGACTGGCGGCGCTACGTCTGAAAGCGCAAGCCTTGGGACCGTCATCGGCACGCTTTCGACCGACGACCCTGACGTTGCCGAAGTGAACAGCTATGTCCTGACCGACAGCGCCGGCGGCATGTTCAAGATCGTCGGCGACAAGCTGGTGCTCGCCAAGCCCCTGGATTTCGAAAACCAGGCATCCTACCAGGTGACGGTTCGCGTAACCGACTCCGCCGGGCACAGCATCGACAAGGTGCTCACCGTGGCCGTCCAGGACGTCAACGACAACGCGCCGATCATCACTTCGAGTGCGGCAGTTACAGCAAGCGAGAACCAGACCGACGCAGTTGTGCTCGCAGCGAACGACCTCGACACCACCGGGGAGACGATTTCCTACAGCATCGAGGGTGGCGACGACGCAGCGCTGTTCAAGATCGAAGGCGGTGTACTCAAGTTCATCAGCGCACCCGACTTTGAGAACGCGGGTCACGGACCGACCTATTCGGTCTCGGTGCGGGCCTCCGATGGAGTCAACAGTTCGGTCCAGGCACTCACGGTCATCGTTGCCGATGTCAAGGCTGGTGACACCTTGCTCGGCAGTGCATTTGATGATCAGTTCACGTACACGCCGACGCTGACTTACGATAGGGTCGATGGCCTTTCGGGTACTGACGTCCTCAATCTTGGCGCCAACAGCATCGGCCTCGCACTGGCGGGCGGCGATGTGAAGTTCGAGCTCAACGCCAGCGGTGCGACCGACTTCGCTGCCGCTGGCATCGAACAGCTCAACCTCACGGGCCAGTCGATCGTATTGAAGGGCGACCTTGCTGGATCGTCGGTCACCGATTTGCGCCTCAATGGCACTGCCGGCAACGACGCGTTCGACGCTTCGGTGTCCTCCCTCGGCGTGAACGTGAAGGCGGGTCTGGGTAACGACACCATTCTTACCGGATCGGGTAACGACACGCTCGATGGTGGCGGCGGTGACGATGCGATGACGGGCGGCTCAGGCGACGACACTTACGTCGTCGACAGCCTCGCTGATACGGTCACGGAGAACGCTGGCGGTGGCTACGATCGCGTGTTGACGAGCCTGGGGACCTATACGCTTGCTGCCAATGTCGAAGTGGTAACCTACACCGGGACGACCGCGTTCAGCGTCAAGGGCAATGCTCTCGACAACGTCCTGACCGGTAGCAAGGGCGCTGACCGCCTCGAAGGCCTCGCCGGCGTCGACACGATGATCGGCGGTCTCGGTAGCGATACCTACACGGTTGAAAACATCAACGATGTCGTGGTCGAGAAGCTCAACGAGGGGACCGATCGCGTCATTTCGCAGATCAGCTATATCCTGCCCGACAATGTCGAGAACCTGACGCTGGCGACCAGCTTTGCACTCAATGGGACCGGCAATGCCCTGGCCAACACCATCGTCGGCAATTCGGGAGCCAACGTCCTTGATGGCCGTGGCGGCGCCGACACTCTGACCGGCGGCAACGGCAACGACGTCTTCGTCCTGCGCAACGGCGAGGCCTATGGCGACGTAGTGACGGACTTTGCCGGGGCGGGTGCCAGCGGCGGGGACATCCTCAGCCTGCAGGGCTACGGCACCGGCGCCTACATTTCGCATGCTGCTGGGTCGGACATCTATGTGATCCATGCCGGCAGCGAATTTCCGGGCATGACCGAGACCATCCGCCTGACTGGCGTCACCAACCTTGGTGCGGGCGACTACCTCCTCGACGGCGTCGCAGGTCCTGCGCCGATCACTGAAGGCACGGTCACGCCGCCCGATCCGGGCACGGGCGGCGACCACATGGGCGATGATGTCTATATCGTCACGTCGAGCGCCGATGTTCCGGTCGAACTGGTCGACGGCGGCTACGACGTGGTCAAGACCACGCTGACCCCCTATGTGCTTGGTGCCAATATCGAAGCGCTCCATTATACCGGTACATCATCGTTCACCGGCACCGGCAACGCACTCGACAACATGATTGTCGGGGGCACCAAGAGCGACAAGCTTGATGGGGGCCTGGGCGCGGATACCCTGATCGGCGGCGCCGGCAGCGACACCTATACGGTCGACAACGTCGGTGATGTCGTTGTGGAGAAACCGGGCGAGGGGACCGACCGAGTCATCAGCAAGATCAGCTACACGCTGACGGACAATGTCGATAAGCTCACGCTTTCGGGAAGCGCCTCGGTCAATGGGACCGGCAATACGCTTGCCAATACGCTTGGCGGCAACAGCGGCGCCAACGTCCTGGATGGGCGTGGCGGCGCCGATGTCCTGACCGGAGGCAGCGGTATCGACACCTTCGTTTTCCAGCAGGGCGAGGCTGGCGGAGATAGGGTGACCGACTTTAGCGGTGCCGGAGTGGCTGGCGGCGACGTGCTGCGCTTCGTGGGCTATGGTGCCGATGCCTATCTCACGCATGACGCCGGGACGGACCTGTTCGTGATCCACGCCGGGTCTGAGTACGGCGGCTTCACCGAGACGATCAAGCTCACCGGCGTCTTCGTCGACCTTGCCGCGTCGGACTATGTGTTCATCTGACAGGAGGCGGGCCTGGATTACGGCAGGTCAGCCAAGATCTGGGCAATGGGCACTTTCGGGCTGGGGCGCGCTCACGCCATTCCTGTTCCAGGGCTCCTGCGCACCCACAGCCGGCAATTGACACGAAGCTGGGGGTGGGCTGCGCCTGCGAGGATCTCATGGCAGCAATCCCGGCCGGCAGGGCGCGCGACGCAGGATTGCCCTCGTGGAGACGGTTGCGCCGAGGGTTCATTCCATCGATGGTCCGGATGGTTAGCGATTCCTCATATTGAACGCAGGATCGATACCGGCAAATAATTGCCGCGATCCTGCCGCCTGCAAACCTGTTCTTAACCCGTTTGCGCGATCCTGTAGTCGACAGGAGCAAGACGATGCAGATTCAGGTCGAACATGCAGGCCATGCGGCAGGAAGCGAGGAACGCAGTGTTCATCGCCGGTCGTTGCGTCTCATTACAACTGCGCGCCCAGCAAGTGCGGAGCCGTTCGAGGCCATCATTCTTGATCTTTCCGAAGAAGGATTTCTGACGCGGGCACCAGGTTGTCTTGCAGTCGGGGATGCGGTTGAGGTGTGCTTGCCCGATGCCGGCCTCGTTGCGGCAAAGGTCGTCTGGGCCTCGGGCCCCTATTATGGTTGCGCGTTCCTAAACCCGATCAGCCGTGCTGTCGTGAGTGCGTCCTTGCTGCGCAGCGCACCTCGCACCGAGCCCGGTTCGACGATCGCCTTTGCTCCCAAGGTCATCCCGTTCCCCAAAATCCACGCGTATGACGAACCGGTTTCGCAAACGCTCGGGCTCGGGACACGCCTTGCTGTCATCGTCGGTGCGAGCGCAGCGCTCTGGACCGGGATTGTCCTCGTGATTGCCCGAATTTTCTGAAGATTGCAGCTTTAGAACGGACCTTTGACCGACAATCGCGCAAGAGACGGCGTTTTGCGCGAAGCCACGGGCGGACACAAATGGCCGATCAGGCCGGCTGCATCTCCATGCCAGGGCACAACAGCGCCTGACAGCCCCTTCGCGATCGGTGGCAGGAGGAGCGGTTCCAGGCAAGCCGGTCCGATCTGGCCCCGCTCCAGTCGATTCATCACCGGCCCCGCCGGAATGCCCGAGATTTCTGAAGCTTCGGCGTATGTGCAGTCATCGATCACGACAGGACTGAAGACAGTGCGCTGGTCAATTGGCAATTCCTGAAGCGCCCTGCGCGCCCGTTGCAGTTCCGAGAGGTCTCCGGTGGCTCGAACGCCATCTTTTCCTGTAATGGCGATCAACTCTTCATGATGAAAGTGAACGGCAAGGTCCGTTACCTGGCGCAGTTGGTCGATGGGCAGGTTCTGGGCAATACGGAATAGCCAGCCGGGCAGGCTGGCGCTGCGGTCGAACAGGCTTTGGTGGCGCAAGGCGCGCTTGACGGTAGCTTGCAACAGGTCGTCTGCGGTGTCAGTACTGCCGGTCCTGGCAATGCAGAAGCGGCGGAAGCGCGGCAGCAGCCTGACACGATGGCCTCGGCCAGCAGTCCGTCGTTGTCCGTCCTGTCTCCTGCTAGGTTGGTTCCGGTGCAAGTGTCCCCGTAACCGATGGCGGCCAACCGGTTGGCTGCGGTCGCTCGCGAATGGTCCGCCAACCTGACCGCGACCTGACGACTCCGTCAAGGCGCGATCAGGTTGCCCGCCCGTCCAAGGGAGACTTTCGGATGGCCGCCGGCCTCTCTTGGGATCGCCGTGTGCGGCCAACTCCTTGCCACCAAGGCATTGGCTGACCTGCTAGGTTTGCATAGCCGGACCCAGCGGGATACTATGGCCAACCGGGCGCATCGCCATTTCGCGGGAAGCAACATCTTGCCGTTGCACGTTCTGGGTCCTGGTCGTGCGAACAAGCGCAGGTGACCGCTGCCAGTGCCTCAGGGCTGGCAGAGGACGCGAACGATTGACAACCTGCCACAAGGCGCTGGAGCCTGACCCGCGGCGGGCTGCAGGGCCTTGGCCTTCCATGCGAGGATCGGGGTGGGCGGGCCATCCTGGTTTCAACCGGAGCCAGCTGACCAATCCTGAGTTATCCCGGTGCCAGAGGTATGTGCGCACCTTTTGCCTGGCTCTGGCGAGCGTCACGGCGACGCTCGGCCATTGGATCAAGCCCGCGACTGCACCGCTCGGCGTCCTGCCAAGCCAGGGGGGGAGGCGCACGTCGTGTAGAAGCCAACCTTCTGCCACGAGCGATATACGCGGTGGCGCCTTGTGGCCCAATCCTCCAGGTAAGGGGCGAGCATGCATTTGTCGCCCCGCTACAAACGTCATCGTCAGGCCACCCAGGCCAGGTTGGCCGTCAGTTCGTCCGGTGCCTCTCCTGAGGCGCAGCAGCCGGCTGAGGGCTCGTTACTGAGAGCGTCAGAAGCGAGTAGCGACCTCTGCGATCACCAGCCAGAAGATAGTGCATGACGCTCCGCCAACCGAGATCAGGCGACGGAACTTGTGGATGGATATCGAATCCTGCGCGACCAAAGACATCTGGCGTCTCCCGTTTTCTTATCCTTTTCCGTTAATGTTTAATGGTTAACAACGTCAAGCAGGTGGAACCAACCGCCATGATGCGCGTTTGGCCAAGTCACTTTTTCGTCTAGACGCCTGCTGCATTGCAGCAACGGGTTGGCTGGTCAGCTGGATCGCGTCGCGTCCTTGGTGTGCGTGCAATAACGCCGGTTGGGCTGCTTCTGAAGGTGTAGCGCGAAAGTCGTCGCGGAGCTTGTTTCGCTATGCAGCACGAGCCCCGAGTGGGTTATCGTACTTTCCCTTACGTGCACGCCGCTCGCAGAATCGACGCGCGCGCGCAAGCGCTTGTCCCATTTCGGAACGAATCGGCGGGGCGAGAGAGGTTTCGGTTGCCCGGGACATAATGGGCCGGCGAGTTACCGGTGCCCCTTGCTTGGCGCGACAAAGCTCCGGTCGGACTTGCTGAGGATCCTGCGCCATAGCGAAGGCTTGCGAGGGGCGAGGTCACCTGACGCTGCCTTTGCGAGATAGTTTGCAAGAACGAGGGCCTGGCTCTTGGTCATGAGCAAATCGAGCGTGTTGTAGTTGCGCTCCTCGCGGGTGGACGCCGGATCGACATTCTGGATCTGGAGCACGATGCTATCCGGCATTTGCTGGTGTTTCCATCCGACGAGAATGCCGATGTCGGTCCGCCCCTGCCTTTTCACGCCCTAGTTCCCGTTCGTTTCTTGCTTGTAACCCGATCTGTGACCATGCACCTGCGTCCACCGCGGCGCAAGACAATCAAATGACAGGAACCCCAGCATGGCGTTCCGGCGCATGCTGGGGGGCCTGCCATTGGCTTTGCTCAGCGTCTGGTCAAAGAACGATGAAGTCTGAGAGGTGCAGGTCGATGCCCGGCGTGATCATGCCGATCTTGACTGCGCTTGCAGAGCCCGATCCGTCGCTGTCGAACAGGACCGCTCCGGTGCTCTGGTTGTAGAGGATCGTTGGCTTGGCGCTTGTGGCGACAAGCGAAGTCGAGTCTTCGAGAACAACGTTGCCAAGACTGGCGAGGCCGGTTCCCGAAAGTGCGATCTTGTCGATGCCGAGTGCGAAGTCAGTGATCGTATCGAAGCTTCCCTTGAACGAGGCGTTGAAAACGAAGATGTCCGCACCCTGACCGCCTGTCAGTCGGTCGTAGCCATCCCCACCGACCAGGCGATCGTTGCCAAGACCGCCATCGAGCGTATCGTTCTGGGTCCCGCCATCGAGGATATCGTTGCCATCGCCGCCGATCAGGATGTCGGTGCCGCCCAGACCTTTGAGGACGTCGTTTCCGCTGGCACCGGCCAGAGTGTTGACGCCGTCGTTGCCGTTAAGCTTGTCGTCGAATTTGCTGCCGGCCAGGTTCTGGATCTGGCTGTAGACGTCGCCTGCTGCATCCCCTGTGTTGGTCGAGGGGGCTCCAAGGCTGGCGCTGACGCCGGACAGTGCATCGGCATAGGTTACGGTGTTTTTGCCTGCGCCGCCGTTGAGGTAATCTGCCCCGGCGCCGCCTGCCAGCACGTCGTCTCCGTCAAGGCCCATGATCTTGTCGTTGCCGGCCGAGCCAAAGATCACGTCCTTGCCGCTCGTTCCGCCAAGCGAGTCGATCCCGGCCGTGCCCGCAATCTTGTTGTAGCCCGTCAGGTCCGCGAACGGATCGCTGACGCCTTTCACACTTGCGTCAATGGGCGTCGTGGTCGTGGTTGACGGCGTGGTCCCGGATGAAGTGCCATTAGTCGAGCCCGAAGTTGTCCCCGAAGTTGTCCCCGAAGTTGTGGTCGTGGGCGTGGTCGTGGGCGTTGTCGGTGTGGAGAGGGAGGTTGATGGTGTTGAATTCTTGCCATCGTAGTCGGTGACGACGATCTGTGTTGAGACGTTGGCGGCGACCAGTGTTGTGGCGCTGACGTTCCTGAGGGTTGCCAGGGTGGTGAAGCTGTCGCCGCCGCCATTGGTGTCGACCTGGACGAGGGTATCGCTGCCGGCCTGGACGAACTTGACGTAGCCCTTGGCGAAGAGGTCGCCGCTCCAGCCGTAGTGGCGGGCGATCACGGCAAGGTCGATGACATCACCGCCCGCGCCGGCGGTGAAATCGGTGATCGTGTCGTTGCCTTCGTTGGCGTCCATGAACACGAAGCGGTCCTGGCCGAGCCCGCCGGTCAGGATGTCGTTGCCGGCCCCGCCCCAGATGTAGTCGCGGCCCGCGCCGCCCGAGATGGTGTCGGTGCCGCCGCCGCCGAGCAGGCGGTCGTTGCCCGCGCCGCCGGTGATGGTCTCGTCGAGGACGAAGGTGCCGGCCTTGACCACATTGTTGATGAAGGCCAGCGTCGGGCTGCCGGCGGCGATGCTGTAGCGATTGCTCAGCACTTCGAAGATGGAGTTGGACAGGGTGTTGCCGGTGGCGCCGTTCTGGTTCCAGTAGGCAAAGCCGACGGTTTCCTTGAGGTTGACGTTGTCGACCGTGATGCGCGTGCCATCGCCGTTGCCGTACTGGTAGAACAGGATGCCGCGCTCGTTGTTGCTGCCCGAGACATCCTTGAAGGTGTTGTCGGTGCCGCGTCCGCCGAGCACGCCGAAGCTGTTGACCACGACCGCGTTCGAATAGGAGCTGAAGCGCCCTTCGCTATGCCAGGAGAAGGCATACGAGGTGGTGCCGTTGGCCACGACATTGGTTGCGGTCAGGCCGATGTCGGCACCGTACTTGGACGGGTTGACGTCGCTGCTCCACAGCCCCACCGCATTGTCGTCGACGCCGTGGCGGACGTGCTCGGTGTAGAGGCCGTTGACGGTGGTGCCGACCGAGCTGGCCGAGTGGACGCCGTAGCCGAAGTGGCCGTTGGCCGGGTCGTCGGTCAGGTTGATCGCGGCCGACTGGGTGACCAGGGCATTGACCGTGCTGACGAAGTTGAAGCCCATCGAGTTGCCGTCACGCACGGTGACGTTGTCGACATGGGTGTTGATGGTCGAGCGCACCGAGACGAGCGCATTGGCCCAGTCGGGATGGCTCTGGTCGCCCTGGACGGTGCCGTTCTTGATGTTGACCGTACCGCTCTGGTACTCCGAGACGCGGACATTGGTCTTGTAGAGATCGGCATAGGCAAGATCGCCCTCGAGCACGAGCTTGTTGCCATCAACCGCGATGACCTTCATCGCCTGGCCGAGCCGCGTCGCCGCGCCCTGGTCATTGGGCAGGACATCATCCGAGATGACCTTGATCCACTCGCCTGCCTGGACCGAGGAGGCATTGGCATACGTCACCGTCACGTGGCCCGAGGCATCGTGACCGACTTCGCTCGACAGCGGCGTCGTCATCCGCCCGTTGACCCAGATTACCGAAGTATCGCCGCCCTGCTTGAGCGTCGAGCCGTTCAGGTCGATCGTGATGTCGCGCTTCGAGGCATCGACGTCCAGGCCTTGGGTCACGAGGATTGTGGCATTGGCCGGGAGGACGAGAGTGCCTCCGGAGGGAAGGCCCTTGAGGGCCGCCTGGATGTCTGCCTCGGTCGATCCGTCCCGAAGCTGAATAATGGTGTCCGCCATCTCTTGATACCTTCGCTAGCCGAGAAGGATCGCTTTTTGAGACGCGCCTGGTTCGTGGTTATAGTCCACGTTCCCTTTTGCGCCTTACGACCCCGTCGCAGTTTCTGTTGAGTGTTGCTGCATTGCTGTTTTTTGTTGTGGGATCAGATGACCTCCCGCCCCTGATCAAATCTGCAAAAGAACTAGTTAGCGCTTTGGTAAGATTTATTTTCCGCACTCTCCGGCGTTATCTGCCTGATGCCTTGCTTATCTGCCCGGTCGATTGACGGCAGATTGCGCAACGCAGTTAGCGCCACAGTAACGAATTCGGTTCGTCGCAAATTAGCCGTGCCATTTCAGTGACTAGCCGGCGCGCCGGCTCGGGGAGCGCCGATCCGGCGGGACGGCCTGCATGCTGTCACCGGCCGTGCTCAGCGGCGCATCGTGAGGTCTGGTAGGGCTGGGCCAGTTGCGAAGGAAATTTTCTTTGCAGGCAACCGCGCGAAGTCATCAGGTCTAGCGAATCGGCTCCGAAGGTGGCCCTGGGACCCTGGTCAGGTATTCCCCCAGGTGCCAGGCTAGCGCGACAGGCCGCGGACGGGCTGTGCCCGATCGGCCTGTCCGGCATAAGGAAAGGTCAATAGGGGAGGCGGGGCTTACGGGGAGATCAGTGTCGCGCTCATCCAACCATCATGTCAGGCGACCTGACTGCCTCGTAGTGATCAGGATTCTTTTCTTGGAGTTTCTGCGAACTGGAAGTCCACCAAGCCAGTCATGGCTGCGATGTCATCGATGGACTTTCGCTTCATTAAGATCAAATCCGGATCGGCTTTCTCACCGGAGCGCCCCGACTTCGCGCGCAGTGTCCCGTGTTGAGGCAATGAATGTACGTTTTTCGACGGGGCTGGCCGTTTTCCGCACTTGCGAAACGGGAGGCGTTCTGTTAATCCGGCATCAACCTTAATTCATTGGAGGACCGAATATGACTCGCTTGCTCGCTGTGGGTGCGGCCCTTTCCGCTCTCAGCCTTCCCGTATCCGCGATCGCCGCCACCACTGCGGTGAACTATTCGGCGATCGTTCGCGCCAACGAGAAGGCCGTAGCCCAGATCAACGCCATCAAGTCTTCGTGCGGTTCGAGCGCATCGGATCAGGCTGCTTGCAGCAAGCAGATCACCAAGATTGTCAATTCGGTGAACTTCCGCATCAAGAATTCCGCTGGCACCGATCCTGCACTGCTGCCGGCCGTGCAGCGTGCGACGTCGAAGCAATTGCTGCAGATCTTCAACAACAGCCTGAATTGCCCGACTGAAAGCTCGGCGACCTGCCAGGCGCAGAACCAAAAGACCTTTGGTTCGCTGGTTTATCGCATCACGAAGCAGGCACCGATCAGCCCGGTCTGATTGCAGGTCTGCCTGATACACTGGCGCGTTTTCAAGAAAGGGGTGCAGCGAAAGCTGCGCCCCTTTTTCGTTCGCTCCAAGTCGTTCCCAAGCACGTCCTGTAACGGGACATCATTCTGGAGCAATGAGGTTTTGACTTGAAGTCTCTCATAGTTATGATCTTGTTAACTTAAAAGAATCGTCTGCGGTCGCGACGTTAACAACAACAGGTGTCTTCGTCGGGACACACGAGGTGAATGTTTCTGCGCTATTCCACCAAAAGGTCGGAGGCAGGCATTTTCTCCACAACGTCCGGCGCATGGCCCAGATGCGAAATATGAGGACGTGATGGTTGCTTTCAAACAGGTGCAGTTGACCGGACTTACCGTTGCCAATCCCACGTCCCTGCAGATCGGGCCCGACAACAAGCTCTATGTCGCTCAGGATAACGGTGTCATCATCGCCGCGACGGTTGCGGTCGACTCCGGTGGAAACTACACGGTAACTTCGAAGGAGACGATCAGCCTCGTCCGCTTCATTCCCAATCATAACGACGACGGAACTTTCAACGCGGCGCTTGGCACGCGCCAGGTTACCGGTCTCCTGGTTACCGGTACCGCGGACAATCCGGTGATCTACGTCAGCTCGAGCGATCCGCGCATCGGTGGGGGGACCAGCAAGGGCGACACGGGTCTCGACACCAATTCGGGCACCTTGTCGAAACTGTCGAAGGATGCCTCGGGCAACTGGGTCAAGGTCGACCTCGTATACGGGCTGCCGCGCAGCGAGGAAAACCACGCGGTCAATGGGCTTCAGCTCGACCCGACCACGGGTCATATCCTGCTTGCAGTGGGCGGTGGCACCAATGCCGGCGCGCCTTCCCAAGAGTTCGGATATCTTTCGGAGTATGCCTATGCTGCCTCGGTCGTCGACATCGATGTCGCGGCAATCGAGGCCATGCCGAGCAAGACCTACCGGGGGCAGACCTACAAATATGTCCTGCCGACAGTGGACGACCCGACCCGATCGGCGCCAGGCGATGTCGTTGCGGCAGGCCAGCCCGAAGTGTTCGGTGGCAACAATGGCCTCAACCAGGCCCGGCTGACCCCAGACAGCCCGGTCCAGCTCTACGCGACGGGTTTCCGCAATCTCTACGATATCGTGCTGACGGACAACGGCCAGTTGTACGGGATCGATAACGGGGGCAATCCGTCATGGGGCGGGCCTCCGCTCTACCGCCAGGCCGACGGCACGATCGGCACGACGCCGACAGCGGATATCGTGAATGTCCCCAATGACGGCAGCGGATCGATCAACAAGGCGCCGCTTCATCTGATCACGCCGGGCTACTACGGCGGGCACGCCAACCCGACCCTGGCAAACCCGACCGGTGCCGGCCTCTACCTTCCCGACGGCACGCCCGTCACGCTTCCCAGCGACTGGCCGCCTGTCCCGGCGGGCATGTCGCAGCCGGTTGCGGGCTACTATCTCCCGCCGGGCGCCAATCGTGCCGATCTCCTTCCGGCTGCGCTGCAGAACGCGCTTTATCTTCGCGGGGAACTGACCTTCTTCTCGGGCTCGGTCAACGGGATTGACGACTACCAGGGAACCGCGTTCGGCGGAGCGATGCAGGGCGACCTGATCGCGGCCTCGCTCAACGACGACAGCATCTATCGCATCGACCTTTCGCCCGATGGCAAGACGGTCATTGGCGTGACCAACCTCACCCCCGGCGGTGTTCTCGGCAATGGCGCGGCGCTCGATGTCCATGCAGCCCCACAGGGAAGCCCCTTTGCCGGCACCATCTGGGTCGGGAGCTATAGCGGCGGCATCACGATCCTGGTTCCGGACGAATCCGGCGGTGGCGACGGGGTCAGCAATGACGTCGACAACGACGGGTTGAACAATGCGATCGACCCGTTCGGGGTGGATCCGACCAATGGTCAGTCGGTGGTTCTCGAAGGCGGCTCGACCCTGACCTGGACCTTCAGTCAGAACGAGCCCCACCCGGGCCCTGGCGGGATCGGCAACCTCGGGTTCACCGGGGTGATGACGAATGGCCAGGAATCTTTCCAGCTCCAGTACGACGCCAACAAGACGATCATGGGCGGTGCGGCTGCCGGTGTCCTCATGCAGGACATTGCCGACGGCACTCCCATGGCCAACAACCAGACCGACGCCTTCCAGTTCGGCGTTGAAATCGGTTCGGACGTTGGCAGCTTCGTCATCAAGACCAAGGTCAACAGTCCGTTTGACAACACGGTTCCGACCGACAACCAGAGCGTCGGTTTCTTCATCGGCACGGGCGACCAGGCCAATTATATCAAGATCGTTGCCGGTTCCGCGACCGTCGATGGGGTCCCCAACCAGCCGGTGATCGACATCCTCGTCGAGAACAACGACGTGATCGTATCGCATCAGGTGATTTCCGCACCGGTATTCGGTGGTGACTATCCGGAAACATCTGCATCCGATGGTTTCGTGCTCGAGCTGCGTGTCGATCCCATAGCCGGTACCGTCACGCCGGCATGGTCGATTGTGCGCGGCAGCACTCCGGATTCTATCGGAACGACGATCACTGGTGAAGGCGAGGCAGTGACCGTGACCGGTTCGCTGCTGGCGGCCATTCGCGGCAATTACACGATCAACTCCGCCTCGGGGCCGGTCGCGTCGGGGCTTGCGGTTGGCATTATCGGCACCTCCGATGGTCCGGGGGCGCCGTTCTCGACGACCTGGAACCAGATTTCGATCACGAGCACGCCCAAGCCCGATGCCGGAGCCGGCGCCGCGCTGCTGACTTTCACGCCGGGCGGATCGCTCGACGTCAGCACCTATCAGGCAGATACAGTCAGGATCGACAACCTGATTACCTCGGGCAAGGATCTCAAGCAGGTCGTCATCGATCTCGATCATGCGGTGCTGCCTGATGGCGCCTTCTTCGATCCCAATGCGGCAGGCGGCGACAACGGCAAGGCATTCCAGCTCAACACAGTCGTCGGATCGCTCACGGCGAAGGCTACTTACCAGAACGGCAGCGCTTCGACCGGCTACAAGCAGATCACGATCGACTTCACCGATTTCAACCCGGGCGAGCGCGCCAGCTTCTCGTTCGATATCGACCCGAACTCGTTGCTGGGCTTCACCCAGACAGTCACGCCGGGGGGCGTATCGGGTGCTGAGCTAGCCGGCGCCAAGGTGACCTATGTCTTTGCCGACGGCTCGACGGCGCAAGGTGACCTGTTCGGCTCGGGTATCGCGCAGGCTGAATCGCGCGGGGTAACCAATCCTCACAGTGCGCCGGTGGTCTCGCTCCAGTCGCAGACCTCGGGCAATGTCGCGTTCCCTGCGGCCGATCCATCGATCACGGTGACCGGCACGCCGGGTTCCACGGTGCGCGTCCAGATGATGACGACAGCGATGCTGAGCGTCTCGTCCGATGACCCCTTTGACGGCAACAGCGCGACCGACATCACCTACGAGACAATCGTGCTCGACGCATCGGGCAAGGGTACGGTTTCGGCAACCCTCTCGCTCGGTCGGGTCCTCGTTGTCGTGGCAGCGGAAGTGAACGAGCAGGGCTATGCCATCAGTGCGGTGAGCGAGCCCTTGCGCATCATCGAGCAGACCGACCCGGTCTCCTCGGTCATCGGCACCGACGTGGGTGAGCGTCTCGACGGTTCGTCCGAGAACGATGGTATCGATGGCCGGGGTGGTGACGACCAGCTGTTCGGCTTCGAAGGTGACGACCTGCTCAATGGCGGAGTCGGCAACGACACGGCCACCGGGGGCACAGGCGATGACACTTATGTCGTCGATTCCACCGGCGACATTGTCGTCGAGCTTGCCGGCGAAGGCACCGACACGGTCAGGACGACGCTTTCGAGCTATACGCTTGGGGCCAATGTCGAGAACCTGATCTATACCGGAACCTCGAACTTCACCGGGACCGGAAATGCGCTGGCCAACGTATTGACCGGCTCGCTTGCGGCTGACAGGCTCGATGGTCAAGCCGGCGCCGACGTGATGCGGGGCGGCGGCGGCAGCGACACCTATGTTGTCGACAATGTCGCCGATGTGGTAATCGAAAGCCAGAATCAGGGCAACGACCGGGTTCTTTCGCGGGTGAGCTACACGCTTTCCGATAACGTCGAGACGCTGCAACTGACGACGACGAAGGCAATCAACGCATCTGGCAATGCCGGGGCGAACACCCTGATCGGCAATGCGGGCGCCAATGTGCTGGACGGGCGTGGCGGTGCCGATACGCTGACCGGAGGCGACGGCAACGACACCTTCCAGATGCAGCGCGGCGAAGCCAATGGTGACGTCGTGACCGACTTCACCGGTGCTGGAGTCGCGGGTGGCGATGTCCTCTATCTTGTCGGCTATGGGGCAGGGGCCACCATCACCCAGGTCGGGGCGACGGACAGCTACGTTATCAAGGCGGGGCCTGCGTTTGGCGGTGTCACCGAAACGATCCGCCTGGTGGGCGTCACCAATCTCACCTCGGGCGACTATGTTTTCATCACGCCACCCAACGCGGCGCCGACGGACATTGTCCTGACCAATCAGGTCATTGCCGAAAACCTTGCCTCGGGCACGACGGTTGGATTCCTGTCGACGGTCGATGCGACGCCTAACGAGGAATTCACCTATAGCCTGATTGGCGATGCCGACGGGAAGTTCGCGCTCATTGGCACCCAACTCGTGACGACGTCGTCGCTCGATCGAGAGGTCCAGTCAAGCTATGACATCGTGATCCAGGTCATCGACGGCGGTGGCAATGTTCTGGAGCGGACGCTGACGATCGACGTCACGGACACCAACGACAATGCACCGACGATCTCCTCTGCTGCCAGCTTCACCATCGAGGAAAAGCAGTCGCAGGTGGTGAGCATCCAGGCAAGCGATCCCGATCTTGTCGGAACGCCGCTTTCCTATGCGATAAAGGCCGGCGAGGGCGATGCGGGCTACTTCCAGATCGTCGAGGGCAACAAGCTTGCGTTTGTCGCGCCTGCCGATTTCGAGGATCCGCATGGTCCCGAATACAGCGTGACCATCCAGGTATCCGATGGACTGCATGTCACCGAGCAGGTGATCACCGTGACGGTGACCGACATCGACGAGAGTGTTGTCAATTCGGCCCCGACCGACATCCTTTTGTCGGCAGCGACCGTCGCCGAGAATGCTGCGGGAGCAACGATTGTCGGCGTCCTGTCAACGATCGATCCAGACATCGGGGATGTCGCCACCTTCGAACTGACCGATGATGCCGGCGGGCGTTTTGCCCTCAGCGGCAGTGACCTTGTCGTGGCAGGGCCGATCGATTTCGAGGCGACCCCGAGCCTCCAGGTCAAGGTTCGTGCAACCGACAGCGTCGGTCACCAGATCGAGAAGACGCTGACCATTTCGGTGAGCGATACCGTTTCGGGCGACGAGAAGGTACTGACGTCGGCTAACGACAGCTTCACGTACCAGACGGGGCTTTCGTTCGATCGCATCGACGGGGCTGGAGGCACCGACGAACTGATAGCCACCGGGACAGCGGTGACCCTGGCCGGCACCGGCGACTTTGTCTCGCTCGACCTCGACAGCAACGGCGCAGCTGACTTTCTCGCACGCTCGGTTGAAAAGATCACCTTGTCGGCGACCAGCCTGGTGGTGGGGTCGAGCCTCGCCGGCACGGGCCTTGCCAGCGGCGTTCTTGCAGTAACCGGCAACAGCAACGCCAACACGTTCGACGGTTCGCTTGCCGGCGTGAAGCTCAATCTCGTCGGCGCTGCCGGCAATGACATCCTCAAGGGTGGCAGCGCTTCGGACATCCTCAATGGAGGCACTGGAAATGATGCGATGACCGGTGGTGCCGGCGACGATTTTTATTACGTCGACAGCACCAGCGACAGCGTGACCGAGGATCTCAACGGCGGCATCGATACCGTGTCGACGATGTTGACGAGCTATACGCTTGGCAGCAACGTCGACAACCTCGTCTTCGGCGGCACCAAGGCTTTCAAGGGCACCGGCAATGCCCTGGCCAATACCCTGACTGGCGGGGCAGGGGCTGACCGTCTCGATGGTCTGGCGGGAGCCGACACCATGGCCGGTCTAGGTGGCAACGACACCTACGTGGTTGACGACATCAACGATGTGGTGATCGAAGCGGCAGGCTTGGGTGCTGACCGCGTGCTCTCAAAGGTCACCTACACCCTGTCCGACAACACCGAGACGCTGCAGCTAACTTCGAGCAAGGCCGTCAACGGCACAGGCAATGCGCTGGCCAACACGCTGATCGGCAACTCGGCTGCCAACGTGCTCGACGGCCGCGGAGGCGCTGACATCCTGACCGGCGGCAGTGGCAACGACACCTTCACCTTCCGGCAGGGCGAGGCATCAGGCGATGTCGTGACCGACTTCACTGGTGCGGGCGTAGCGGGCGGCGACGTGCTGACGTTCAGCGGTTATGGCGCTGGCGCTACGCTGACCCATGCTGCGGGCTCGGACATCTATGTGATCCACGGGGGCGCTGGCCACATCGGCGAAACCGAAACCATTCAGATCACCGGCGTGACCAATCTCGTCGCAGGAGACTATCTCTTCGTCTGATTTCGCGCTGGCGCAATGTCGTTCGGTAACTTGTAAGTGTCCGTATCGGTAGGGGGTGACCGTGCAGAAGTGCGGTCACCCCCTACCAGTTTCGCCCGGAGATATCTTTAGTGACAGGCGCATGTCTCCAGCTGAGCTGACACATAATAGATATGGTCGGCCGTTATACCCCATGTCAGGTAGAATGATCGCGGGGGAGGGGGGCATGCTGCATCTGCACAATTTGGCACACTCCTTCGTTGCTTTGCAACAAGCTGCCCGACGCCGCGCAGTATGAATGTCGCCTTGAGGCAGCGCCGCCATGTATCACAATATTCAGCATTAATAACGATTTAGGGTTTGGCGCGCACCAAAAACTGCGCGGAGCCAGAGCTTGGCAGATGAAGACGAGTTCGCGCCGGTGGGGCTTTCAAACAAAGAAAGTTTGCTGTAGGTGCGATATTGCCTTGCAGCATGGCGGCGGGATTGGCAGTCTTTCAAGCAGCGGCGTCCAAGGGCCGAGGTGCAGCGGTTGAGCCGGGACAGACCGCAGAGCGAGACCCCGCAGGTGTTGGCCAAACGTTTGTCTGTGGAAGGAACTTACATTGAGCGGGAAGAAGGTCGCCCTCATTACTGGGATTACGGGCCAGGACGGCTCGTATCTCGCCGAATTCCTGCTTGAGAAGGGCTACGAAGTTCATGGCATCAAGCGTCGTGCATCTCAATTCAACACGCAGCGCATCGACCACATCTATCAGGATCCGCATTCACCGTCACCTGACCTCAAGCTGCACTATGGCGACCTCTCCGATACGTCATGCCTTACGCGCCTGGTTCAGGAGATCGAACCCGACGAGGTCTATAACCTTGGTGCACAAAGTCATGTAGCGGTGAGCTTCGAAGCACCAGAATACACGGCAGATGTAGACGCCATCGGCACACTGCGCTTGCTTGAGGCCATTCGGTTTCTTGGTCTGGAGAAAAAGACGCGGTTCTATCAGGCATCTACTTCAGAACTGTATGGCTTGGTTCAGGAGACGCCCCAGCGCGAGACGACGCCTTTCTATCCCCGGTCTCCCTACGCCGTAGCGAAGCTGTATGCTTACTGGATTACGGTGAACTACCGTGAAGCCTACGGTATCTACGCCTGCAATGGTGTTCTCTTCAACCATGAGAGCCCGCGCAGAGGCGAGACGTTCGTGACGCGCAAAATCACGCGAGGCCTTTCCAACATTGCTCAAGGGTTGGAACCTTGCCTGTTCATGGGCAACATCGACTCTCTGCGAGACTGGGGGCACGCCAAGGACTATGTCCGCATGCAGTGGCTAATGCTCCAGCAGGATCACCCGGAGGATTTCGTCATCGCAACGGGGGTGCAATACTCTGTTCGTGAGTTTATCACGTGGTCAGCCGAGCAGCTGGGAATCACGCTGCGCTTCCAAGGCCATGGCGTTGACGAAGTCGGCATCGTCGAATCTGTCAAAGGTGACCTGGCACCCAGTATTGCTACTGGCGATGTCATCGTGCGGATAGATCCCCGCTACTTCCGTCCGAGTGAAGTGGACACGCTGCTTGGTGATCCCACCAATGCTCGAGAGAGGTTGGGCTGGATTCCCGAAATCACTGTTCAGCAGATGTGCGCTGAGATGGTCGCAGAAGATCTCAAGGTGGCGAAGCGGCACGCTCTGCTTCGATCACATGGGTATCACGTGCCCGTTTCCTTGGAGTCGTGAGGCAGTTCAATGCGGGTATACGTCGCAGGACATCGTGGCATGGTGGGCGGCGCGATCAGCCGCAAGCTTGAGGAAAGAGGCGTCGACATCGTCACCCGAACTCATTCTGAACTCGACCTTACTGATCAGGCAGCTGTCAGGAACTTTTTCGTTGCCGAGAAGGTCGACGGCGTGGTCCTTGCTGCCGCCAAGGTCGGCGGCATCCACGCCAACAACACGTATCCGGCCGAGTTTATCTATGAAAATCTGATGATTGAAGCGAATGTTGTGCATCAAGCTTATGCGGCTGGTGTTCAGCGCCTGTTGTTTTTGGGCTCGTCCTGCATTTATCCGCGGGCGGCGCCGCAGCCGATGGACGAGCAGGCGCTCCTGACGGGTATTTTAGAACCTACCAATGAGCCTTACGCCATCGCCAAGATTGCAGGTATCAAGCTATGCGAGAGCTATAATCGTCAGTACGGCACTGATTATCGCAGCGTGATGCCGACCAACTTATACGGGCCAGGCGATAACTTTCATCCTGACAACAGTCATGTAATGCCTGCACTGATCCGGAGATTCCACGAGGCGGTAGTGACCGGCGCAAAGGAAGTCGTGATCTGGGGGACGGGGAACCCCTTGCGCGAGTTCCTCCACGTCGACGACATGGCCGACGCTTCCCTGTTTGTGTTTGGCTTGGATCGGGAGACTTATGAAGCTCATACCACTCCGATGCTCAGTCACATCAATGTCGGATATGGGAAGGATGTCACGATCGCCGAGTTGGCATCCCTGATCGCTCAGGTCACTGGATTTGCCGGTCAGGTACGCTTCGATACGACGCGCCCTGATGGCACGCCACGAAAGCTAATGGACTCTAGCAGACTGACTTCCATGGGTTGGGCTCCCAAAATAAATCTTAATCGTGGTGTACAGGAAACGTACGACTGGTACCAAGCGACCTTGGCGTGACGGACAAAACTGATCCCTCAAGCACGACTGCTTGGATCAGATTGGAAAGCGGCAAACGTCGGAGCGCCATGCCAAGAATCTCGAAAGTGGCCAGATGAACGTCCTCGTCGTAGGTATCAACTACGCTCCAGAAATGGTCGGTATTGGCCCGTATACAGCAGGGATGGCAGAGTTTCTCGTCGAGAAAGGCCATGCAGTCACCGTAATTTGCGCCCCTCCCTACTATCCGGATTGGAAGGTGAAACCAGGCTATGATAGCCGTCGTCGGTGTGTATCAATCGAGAATGGGGTTCGCGTCGTTCGAGTGCCAACCTATATTCCGGCAAGGCCGAATGGTTGGCGTCGTCTTGCACATCACGCCAGCTTCGCAGCCAGTGCGCGACTCGCGGTTGCAACCGAAGCGCGATTGTCAAAACCAGACGTAGTTATTGCCATTGCGCCATCCTTGATATCCGTCACGGCAGCTAGAGATGCGGCGCAGAGGGCAGGCGCCAAACTTTGGCTCCACGTCCAGGATTTCGAAGTTGAAGCGGCTTTCGCAACCGGACTGTTGCTAGAGGACGGAATGGTTGGTTCTGCTGCAAAGAAATTTGAAAAGTGGATGATGCATGCCGATAAGATTAGCACGATCTCTCCACAAATGTGTGCGCGACTTCTTGAGAAGGGAGTTGAGCAGGATCGTGTTGTAGAGTTTCGCAACTGGGCCAACCTCGAAGAGGTGGCTCCACTTGACCGCAGGTCATTATACTTTGATGAGTGGGGCATTGATCGAAAGTATGTTGCGCTTTACTCTGGTAATATTGCAAATAAGCAGGGTATTGAAATTGTAGTTGATGCCGCCAGAATGTTATCTTCCAGGAAGGATCTCATTTTTATTGTCTGCGGGAACGGAACTAATCGGCATAGGCTCGAAGATATATCTTCTGATCTTGACAATATTCAATTTCATGATTTACAACCTCGCGAGCGGCTATCTGAACTTCTCTCCATGGCCACAGTTCATCTCCTTCCTCAGATCGCTGAGGCTGCAGATTTGGTCTTGCCTTCGAAACTGACCAATATGCTAGCGTCTGGCCGGCCGATTGTTGCGACCGCAGCTCCAGGGACGGGATTGGCGAACGAGGTGGGAGACTGTGGTGTTGTCACGCCCCCTGGAGAGTCTGGAAGCTTTGCGTCCGCTATAGGTCAGCTGCTCGACGCCGAGGAATGGCGCATTCACGCCGGGCGAGCGGCCCGCAAACGGGCAGTGGAGCGCTGGGGGCGTCAAGCAATTTTGCAGGAATTTGAACGCGCGCTTGCCGAGTTGACCTCCGAACCACGTGCGGCCGCGTCACGAGTTGATCACGAGCGTTGATGGCATGGTCAGGTTTGCAGCTAACAAACGCCTTGGACGGAGCCTGCTGGCTCAGATCTACAGCCAGGCGGTCACTATTGTTTGCCAGCTTGCCTTGGTGCCATTGCTGTTGGGCGTTTGGGGCCCGGAACGGTATGGTGCGTGGTTGGTTCTCGCAGCGGTTCCGACATTTCTTACTTTCAGCGACTTCGGTTTCACGTTCGTAGCAAAAAACGAGATGACGATTGCGGTCTCATCGGGTCGAAAAGATATAGCCCTCGAGACATTTCAGAGCGTATTTTCGCTAATAAACGTAATAATGCCTTTTTTGATATTGGCAATAATATTATCTATATTATCATTTGACTTATCACGAACATTAAATATCTCCATTTCGTCTGAAACTGAAATAAAGATTGCCACATTTGAAATGGTGGTCAATGTTATTCTATATCAATATTTCCTTCTTATTTGCGCCGGGGTGCGTTGCGAGAATAGACCTGCGACGGAGGCTGTTCTTGCAGCAACCTCTCGTCTGGCAGAGAGTGTTGCCTACGGGGTGGCGGCGATTTTCTCGCATAATTTCGCCGTAATTGCTTTTTTCGGCTTGGCTTCTAGAGTCACATTCATCGCAATATCCTATGTGCAGATGAAACGACTATCTCCGTGGCTTAAGCTGGGCACGAGGTCTGCGAGCTTGCAGGAGGTTAGAAGGTTGGCGAAGCCAGCTTTGGCCTACATGTTGGTGCCGATTAGCCAGGCCGTACTGATACAAGGGCCTGTGGTGCTCTTGGGCGCGGTCAAGGGGCCGTTAATGGTAGTGGTTTTTTCCACCACAAGAACACTCGTACGAGTTGGTACTTCCGCTGCAAATATGTTCAATAACGCGTTTGTTGCGGAGTACTCATCTCTCGCTGGTAACGGTGATACGCGTTCGTTTTTCAATCTATATAAGTTTCATGCGATAGTAGCAGTGTCCTTGGTGGGATTCTATTCTCTATCGATGGTCCTATTAGGGCCTTTGGTTTTGAAATTATTCACTCACGGGAAGGTTGAGTTTGTACATCCTTTTGCGGAACTGATGCTTTGCGCTGTGGCTTTGGAGATGATCTGGACATCTTTATTTACTCCGCTTTCATCGATAAATAGGCACGTACTGGTGACCTACATCTTGGCTCTATTAAGCTTGCTGGGCATGCTGATGTCTTTTGCGGCAGCGCCAAAATTCGGAATCAACGGGGTCGCTGCAATACTGGTTGCGGTGAATGTCGGGATGGTCATGGTTTGTTTCCGAGTCTTGCATTCCGCATTGGCAAAGGGGGTTCTACATGGACGAGCCGAATAGGAGGCGCCTTAATGTTACCTTCATTGGGTTAGGTGCGTTTGGTGCACATGGTGGGATTCAGCGTTTCAATCGGCGCGTTATTGACGTGCTGAATGAAGGCCACTGCGGGTCGAAGGTGATCATGCTAGGTGATTGGAAGTGCGTTCCAGATCATTATGGGTTGCCGGCGGGGTCTTTTGTTGGTTGTGCTGGAAGCAGATGGTTGTTTGTGACGCAATTCATCCGCAGTTTGCCCAAGACTGACATTCTTGTTTTGGGGCATATCAATCTGCTTCCACTGGCAGTTTTGTTTCGCGCTTTGCGACCCAGTCGGCGTACCGTTCTGTTTGCTCACGGCGTTGAGGTATGGGGTGATCCTTCTTATCGAAGACCTCGACGGTGGGAGCCATCGGCACTCCGCGCGGCGATCGATAAAATTGCCATTGTAAGCGTTTATTCTCAAGGGCTCATGGCGCGGGCTTTTGGACTGAAATTGGAACAATTCAGTCTGTTTCCTAACGCGGTAGATGTCACGGATCGAGAGAATGCCAAGCGAAGCAGCCCTATCATTCTTGCTGTATCCCGCTTGGCTATAACCGAGCGTGGCAAGCATATAGATAAGCTGATCAAATCTTTGCCCAAGGTCCTGGAGAATGTGCCCGATTCTCGGCTGGTTGTAGTTGGTGATGGTGAACTCTTGCCGGAATTGAGGGGGGTCGCAGATTCCTGTGGAGTCAGTGACAATGTTGAATTCCTTGGGTCTGTTTCGGATTCTGTATTGGCCGATCTGTTTCGGCAAGCGGCCGTGTTCGCTCTCCCTTCATCTAAGGAAGGTTTTGGGATCGTCTTTCTAGAAGCTTGGCTGAGAGGATTGCCCGTTGTCGGTTCGCAGTTCGGCGCGGCGGCAGAAGTGATCGAAGACGGAGTCGACGGGATTACCGTTGATCCTCAAGACACCGATGCCTTGGCTGGTGCGCTCTCGCGCCTGTTGCTCGATAGGGATCTATCGACGAGCATGGCGGAAAAAGGGAGGAAGAAGGTCCTCAGCCGCTATTCGCATGATAACTTCAGAGTAAACTTCGATCGCCTGATGAGTGCACTGTCAGGCTAGTTTGTCAATGAATCCGATCGTTGGCTTGTGGTCCCTCGCAGGTAGTACAGCGGTTCGGCTGCCACTAACTCAGGATGGTGTTTTGAAGGTTGTTCATGTAGTGCCCTCGTTGGACACGAGCTACGGCGGTCCAGCAGTCTCGGTGCCGTCGCTGGCCTTGGCGATGAAGCCTCTTGGCTTTGATCCGATTTTCGTGAGCGTCGATCGTTCGGATGCGCGAAATTCTTTGATCGAAAAGGCCAATGAGCCGTGGTTCAAGGCCCTCCCAGCGGGGACACCGATCGGCTATGGTTCCTTCGAGCTGGCTGGTCTGCTGGATAAGGTCATTAGTGATAGTGGCGCCGGAATCGTGCATGTGCATAGCGTCTGGGGTCACCCGACAATAGCGGCACATCGCGCAGCTCGTCGCAGGTCTATTCCCTTGGTCATATCTCCCCGCTCCGAGCTATATGCCGAATCTTTGAAGAAGAGCCGGATGCTGAAGTCGGTCTTCATGACATGCTTCATCCGCGGCGTATTACGGTATGCTAGTTTGCTTCATGCTACCGATCAGAAGGAGCTGGAAGCACTCGGGCAGTTTGTGGGACTTGATCGCGTCGCCCTTGTCCCCAATGGCGTCGATCTCACGTTGGGTGCAATGTTAGAGTCAGCGCCTGACGCGAAGCGAAGACTTGGGATCGATCCCGATGTTAGGGTCATTCTCTTTCTATCACGTCTCCATCCTCGGAAGAACCCAGAAGGAGTTATCCGTGCGTGGTTGACAGCTGGGTTGGCGCATAGGGGTTGGAACTTGATTATGGCAGGTCAACCTGAAGAAGCTAGTTACCAGCGTGAACTTGAGGCCCTAGTACCTGTCGAGTTCAAATCGTCTGTGCATTGGTTGGGACACGTTGCAGGGGAACGAAAGCGATCAGCCTTTGCCGCAGCTGATATCTTTTGCCTCCCCAGCTTCTTTGAGAATTTTGGTATCGCCATCGCTGAAGCGCTGGCGTGTAGTGTCCCAGTGGTAACAACAGAGGAGACGCCTTGGCAGGAGTTGCGAGAGAAAGACGCAGGTCGTCTTGTCGCCTCCAATGATATCAATGCACTAGCGTGCACTCTTGAAGAGCTTGCTGGGATGCCCGAGGCGGAACTTGGGTTGATTGGTGAGCGTGGGCGGGCGATCGTCGAGAAGTATACGTGGGGGTCTGCAGGGCAAAGTATGGCCGATGCTTACGCTAGGATCCAAACCCAATCAGCCTCTTGAATATAGTTAGTATACGCCGAAGGCTGGAGCGTGTTTCGATCAGGCGGCAATTGCGCGCTGATTGGCACCAGTTCCAAGGCAGCAGCGCGTCGAGTTAATTTGGGCGTAGACTCATTTTGCTGAGCACCAGATGCGGGCGCAGATGAGTTTGGCTGCGGCGAGGTAGTTTTCGGGGCATTTGTAATAGCGAGTGGCGATGCCCCGGAAGTGCTTGATACGGTTGAAGAAGCGTTCGACGAGATTGCGCTGCCGATAAAGCCAGCCAGAGAAGGCGAACCGTTGCTTGCGGTTGGACCGCGATGGAATGTTGGCCCAAGCGTTCTTGTCGGCGGCAGCTTCACGGATGGCGTTGCTGTCGTATCCCTTGTCACCGAGCAGGGTTGCCCCCTCCGGCATGGCCTCCAGCAGGGCATCGGCTTCCTTTCTGTCGTGGACCTGGCCGCCGGTCAGTCGCAGGGCGACGGGACGACCGTCAGCGTCAACGAGGTGCTCTGCCACCTGAAAACTGGATCGTTTTGAGCTAGAGTTTTCGGCCTCAGATTTCCTTGGCTGGGCAAGGAGGCGTGGCATGAAGGCATCGAAATTTACGGACGCGCAGAAGGCGTTTGTCATCAAGCAGGGCGAGGAAGGAACACCGGTTGCGGAGGTCTGCCGGAAGGCTGGGATCAGCCAGGCGACCTACTTCAACTGGAAGAAGAAATACGCAGGGTTGTTGCCGACGGAGATGCGGCGGCTGCGTGAACTGGAGGAGGAAAATGGCCGCCTCAAGAGGATCGTGGCTGACCTGACGCTCGACCGGGAGATGCTGCAGGATATCGTGCGCCGAAAGCTCTGAGGCCGGATCGGAAGCGTGAGCTGGTCGGCGGGATGCTGGCGGACTGGGGCGTGTCAATCCGGAGGGCTTGCAAGGTCCTGCCGTTCGACACCTCGAGCTACCACTACAAGTCCCGTCGCACCGATCCGGCCGCGATCAAGAAGCGGATCAAAGCCATCTGCGAGACACACGTCCGCTACGGCTACCGCCGCGTCTATCACATCCTTCGCCGAGAAGGCTGGGTTGTGAACGCCAAGAAGGTTTACAGGCTTTACAGGGAGTTGGGTCTGCAGCTGCGCAACAAGACGCCCAAGCGGCGGGTGAAGGCGAAGCTGCGGGAGGATCGCGCACCGGCGGTCCGTCACAACGATGTGTGGGCCATGGACTTCGCCCATGATCAGCTTGCGACGGGCCGCAAGCTGCGGATCCTGACCGTGGTCGACACGTTCAGCCGGTTCTCGCCGGTGATCGACGCGCGGTTCAGCTACCGCGGCGAGGACGTCGTGGCCACGCTCGATCGGACCTGCCGCAAGGTTGGCTATCCGAAGACCATCAGGGTGGACAATGGCAGCGAGTTCGTCTCGCGAGACATGGATCTATGGGCTTATCAGAGGGGTGTGACGCTCGACTTCTCGCGGCCTGGCAAGCCGACGGACAACGCCTTCATCGAGGCGTTCAACAGCAAGCTACGCAGCGAATGCGTGAACACGCACTGGTTCCTGTCACTGGAAGACGCTTGCGAGAAGCTGCACCGCTGGCGTAGACACTACAACGAAGAGCGACCGCACAGCGCGATCGGGAATATCCCCCCGATCATGCTGGCAAACCCGACCGGAGCCACCAGCCCTCCGGACCCGGATCAGGCGGGAAACTCTAGACCCGAGCGGTCCAAGGTTGGGTAGCAGTGCAGAGAAGTGGCCGGGTTGGTCTGAACAGAGATCGGAGCTCGATAAGTGGATCGTCCGCCAGGTTGCTTTCCTGAATTGCCGATATTGGGCGTCACGCAGGGCGGGCGTAGCCCGACCGGAGAGAGGCCCAATATCGGCGGCCGAAATCATGCTGCCATCGCCACGGGCAGGTTGTCAAAATATGCCTGATCCGGGGTCTTTGCACCGAGGCTCGAATGGGGGCGCCTCGCGTTGTAGAAGCCCAGGTAACGGCGGATCGAAGCCCGCGCTTCGCTGACCGTGCCGTAGGCGTGCAGGTAGACCTCCTCGTATTTAACGGAACGCCACAGTCGCTCGACCACGACGTTGTCGCGCCAGGCACCCCGACCATCCATGCTGATGGCGATCTTTTCGCGCAGGAGCACGCTGGTGAAGGCGAGCGACGTGAACTGGCTGCCTTGGTCGGTGTTGAAAATCTCCGGCTTGCCGTAGCGGGCCAGCGCTTCCTCAAGCGCCTCGACGCAGAAGTCGGCTTCCATCGTGATCGACACCCGGTGAGCGAGCACCTTCCGGCTGAACCAGTCTACGATGGCGACGAGATAGACGAAGCCCTTTGCCATCGGGATGTAGCTGATATCCGTCGCCCAGACCTGATTGGGCCGCACGATCGGCAGCTTGCGCAGCAGATAGGGGTAGATCTTGTGCCCCGGCGCCGGCTTCGAGGTGTTCGGACGGCGGTCGAGCGCCTCGATCGCCATCCGCTTCATCAGTGTCGCAACGTGGCAACGGCCGATCTCGATGCCGTCCTGCCGTAGCAGATCGCGCAGCATCCGGCTGCCCGCGAAGGGAACCTCCAGATGCAACTCGTCGATCCGCCGCATGATCGCCAGATCGGTCTCCGGCACCGGCCGGGGCAGATAGTAGACGCTGCCCCGGCTGATCCCCAGTTCCCGTGCCTGCCGCGCCACAGGCAGGCTGTGCGAACGGTCGATCATCGTTTTGCGCTCGGCAACAGTCCTGCCTTGCCGAGCGCGCTGGCCAAAAAATCGTTCGCCAGCGTCAACTCGCCGATCTTGGCGTGCAGTGTCTTCACGTCGACCGCCGGCTCGGCCGCTTCCGCGGCGCTGTCTGCGCCGAAAACTCCGGCCGCCCCTTCCAGCAACTGCGTGCGCCACGTCGTGATCTGGTTCGGGTGTACGTCGAACAACTGCGCCAGCTCGGCCAGCGTCTTCTCACCCTTCACGGCGGCCAGCGCCACCTTCGCCTTGAACGCCGGACTGTGGTTCCGGCGGGGTCGTCTGCTCATCTCGTCTCCTGTCATGCCGCCACACTGGCCGCCGTCAGGCAGAAAATCCACTTATCACGCTGTGCAGATTCTCCAGGCCACCTCTCAGGTCACGTCATCTGCTATTTTCGTGACATTAGCACACTTAGAGGTTAGGCAAAGCGCAACCAATGTCACCCGAGGAAACATGCCCTCAGGCTCATTCACAAGCGCATAGCGTCGCCCAAGTCCGACAAACATGGAGCTCTGAGACGTTGTATGTTGGACCGTAGAAATGCTATAGTACAGACTATACTGGCATTGCTTGATCCACCTTCAGGAACTTGTAGAGCACCCTCCGAGGCAACATTGCTAAAATGGTCTCGGCACCCACTCCTGATGGAACGTATTTTTCGGTTCCCAGGAGGTAGGGATGTAGGACCGAGCGGAGCTGTTGGTCGCAATCGATCTGGAATGTGGAAGATCGAGGAGCAACGGACAGGTGGCGACTGGATTTTCCACGGCGTCCTCTCGGGCAGGGCTGATTGGAAGGAGATCGGTTGGCGAGTACTCAAATGGGGGTGCGACCAGCAGCAAGCCAGCGGGCGCTTCCCTAGCTCAGGCGCTGATTTTCATTCGTCATCATTCTTTATCGAAGCGTTGGCACGTGCCACCAACGTGGATCGAATAGGGAGTTCGCCCGCCTCTCGCTCAGCTCTCCAGCGCGGAACCGATTGGCTTATTGCGTCAGAAGCAGAAGGCCTGCGGTCAAACTACGGCCTAACTCATCGATATTACCTTCAGGCGGCTGCATTGGCGCAATCATCAGTCGCGCTCTCCGATCCAGATATCATGAAAGTAGCCGTGCGTTGGGCTTGCCGCGGAATGAAGCAGCAGTTGCCTAATGGAATAAATCCAGAAATGAAGCTTATTGGCCCTAAAGCTGGCCAAACTGGGTTCGATGTCTCATATCAGATGGTGGGCATCCTTTTCGCCTTAAGATTTCTGAGCGTATGCGACAATAGCACACTCATTAACGAGCTTAAGCGCATGATCCGCAAAGCCGGCGACTGGTGGATTGCCCGCATTAAGAGCGATGGAACCGTTTCGCTAGCCGATAGCACGCGTGTTGGCATTGAAACTGGACGCGACGGAAGACTTAAAGGTCTGGATACGCGATCAGCATTCCTCGCACTTATCTATGGCGCGCAAGTCCTTCAGGATCATGAGTGGATCGAAGCGGCCATTAAGATTAGACCGACGGTAAGCACAAACCCAGGATTGTAATTTTCAAAATAATCGGCGGATTTATGAAGATAAACAGCAATGTTTCAATGATATTATCCTTTATTTGGATAACAGCATTGTTGATATTTACATTATTACAGTTATTTTACGGGGCTAGCACGTACGTGCTGGTGGTTATGGCTATTACATCAGCACTTTCGATATTTCCTCTCGCCTTTAGAACAATAACTACAAGTGACATTTTATGGGTTGTATTCACTACCTACAATTCAACTGCAGCTTTAGTTATTAAAACTTTTCTCGGACAGCCAATAGATCAAAATCTAGTCCAACCCAGCATATCAGCAAGCTATCTTCTACTGGGAATTCTGTCAGGATTTTTAGGTTATCTATTAGCTCGTACATTCATTCACTCTAAATCTGCACCACTGCAACTGACTCAGTTGACCACATCTCCATTGATATTGAAAGATCTTTCAATTATCATCTTTTTAATCGGAATGCTCGCTCAGATTGCTCATAATATTTTAAGGCCTCGAGCCGAATCTGGACAGATTACAGATGGTTTTGGCGGATTTGGCACTCTGAGTATTTTAATAATACTTGGAGTATCTTTCCAGGCCTACCTCTGGCGCACGCGACCCAATGAGCCTAAGCATGCAGTTTTGCTGGCCTTTATGTTCATATCTGTCGTCACCCTAGCACTTCTTAGCAATATTAAGAAGCCGGCGGTTGATAGCCTATTAGTTATCTTATTGAGCATCGTTCTTATTAAGGGTAGGCCAGTCCGTTTTGCAACGTACCTCTCTTTAACTTGTCTGTGCATCGCTCTTACCATGGTAGTCGCACCCTTAATACAAGTTATGAGGCCGCAGTTACGTTCGTACGCTCCATTGGAGATATATCAAGTTGCCACCAATACCCTGAATGATAGCCACTACAATCTCTACGTTTTGTGGGACAAGTCTGCAAATGTTGCTAAAGGATACGAGTACAGCTACGGAAAAAATCAATCGTATTTGTTTCCTAGCACCGTAAATGCAGATAGGTTTTGTCTACTTATGCCCATTGATCAAGTTGTACGGTCCTTGCCGGCTAGGGGAACTTTAGGGTTTTCATCACTGGCAGATGTGCCTGAGGCATACATTCCGGGATTCCTAATTCACAAGACCGGAATAGCGTCGCCAGACATCATAGCTTGGCACTATGGCGTCAGAGCGAATGGTTCGATTGCTAGACCAGTTATAGGACTTATTGCTAGCTCTGCTGCATTTGGGGACATTTATGCAGTGATATTTTTTCCCGGAGTTATCATTTTTATAGTGTTTGGTATAATGGAATTGCTAAGTGGACCTGCTGGCTCAAGCCCTTGGTCAATTTTTATTTTAGGAATAAATTTGCAGAAGGTGGGCGAAAAGGAGGTCTCTGCGATGATCAACTATGGATCTCGAGAGATACCGGTAATGTTTATTGTCGGCCTTTGCATATATTTTTACGGAAAACACATCCGTCGACATAATCGACGTGACTGACCTGCCACGTGACTTTCATCGGGCCCTGATTAGAGCCGCGGCGGTTGTGATTATTTGACCCTGTCCCGGAAAATGCCTCCAGTGAGAATGAGAGAAATCTGGCAAAATCGAAGCTGACGGAAGCTGGAGATTTTGCATGAAGAAGTCGAAGTTCACAGGCGAGTGTCGGTGCCGGCTGTATTCTCCCCAAAAGTGCCGAATGAAAATTCCCCAGTTTGAGGTCAGCGCCAATTTGCTCCGGGGTTAACCCCGGAGCGAATTGGCATCGATCTTCACATGCTACTCGATGGCCCCGCGGAATTGGCGGGAGCGGTTGGGTGGTCAGACTTGAGGAAATTGTCATGATCCATGATCTGCGCCGGCAGGGGCTGTCGGTGTCCGCGATCGCCCGCAAGACCGGTCTCGATCGCAAGACGGTGCGAAAGGACCTGGCGGAGGGTATCAAGCCGCCGACGTACAAGCCGCGGCCCCAACGTCCGCGACAACTCGCTGCTTTCGAGCCCTACCTTCTGGAGCGGATCACGCTTTACCCGGACTTGTCGGGCAAACGGCTTCTGCGAGAGATCAAGGCGATGGGGTATGGCGGCGGCTACAGTGCCGTGACCGACTACCTGCGCGCCAATCGACCTGTCCGCATCAAGCCGTTCGAACGCCGGTTCGAGACCACTGCCGGCCGGCAGGCCCAGGTCGACTTTGCTCAGTTCCGCGTCGAGTTCACCGATGAGCCCGGAGCAGTGAAGGTGTTCTGGCTGTTCTCGATGGTGCTTGGCCATAGTCGGTGGTTATGGGGCAGGTTCTGCCCGACCCAGGACCTGCAGACGGTGATGCGCTGCCACATCGAGGCCTTCGATGCCATGGGCGGCGCTCCGCGCGAAGTCCTCTACGACCGGATGAAGACCGCAGTCATCGACGAGGATGCTGAAGGCGTTGTCATCTATAACCGGTCGCTGGTGGCGCTGCTCGACCATTATGGCGCTCTACCGCGCGCCTGCCGGCCATATCGCGCCAAGACCAAGGGCAAAGTCGAGCGCCCCTTCCGCTACATCCGCCAGGACTTCTTCCTGGGCCGGACCTTCCGCAATGCCGAGGACCTCAATGGCCAGTTCCGCAACTGGCTCGACACGGTTGCCAACGTGCGTCGTCACGCAACGACGGGATGCATCGTTGCCGAGCACTTCGCCGAGGAAGGGGCGGCGCTTACCGCCTTGCCTTCTGCGGCCTACAATGCGGTTCTGACTGTCGAACGGCGGGTCAGCCATGAAGGCATGGTATCGGTCGGCGGCAATCTCTACTCGGTGCCCGACGCAACGAGAAAGCGCGTCGTGGAAGTCCAGAACCATCCGCGCGAGATCAGGATCTTCGAGGACCGCAAGCTGATCGCGGTACATCCCGTGCTCGAGGGGCGTAATCAGCGCCGTGTCGATCCCGTTCATCGCAAACTCGCCCAGATCCAGCAAAAAGCGCCAGCTCCTGCCACGGGCCGGGAGATCGGGCGTCGCTCCCTCAGCATCTATGAAGCCGTCGGCAGGCGCCTGGCCGGTATGGAGGTGCGGCCATGACCGAAATCATCGACAGTATTCGCGCAAGCCTGGTCGGCCTCAGGATGCCTCGCGCCCTCGAAGCCTTGGACCATACTATGCGCTGCCTCGAGCGCGGCGAGATGACCGCTCTTGAAGCCATCGACATTCTGCTCTCTCACGAGCACGGCAACCGCGAAAGCCGGCGCTTCACCATGGGTGTCAAGACCTCCCGTCTCGTGCCCATGAAGACGATCGAGGGCTTCGACTTCTCGTTCCCGCCTTCGCTTGATCGAAGCCGGATTATCGCGCTCGCCCAGCTCGACTTCATCGAACGCGGCGAGGTCGTCCATCTGGTGGGGCTGCCAGGAACAGGCAAATCCCATCTGGCAACGGCGCTTGGCGTCGAAGCCGTTCGCGCCGGCAAGCGCGTCTACAGGGCCAGCCTGGCCGAAGTGATCGACATGCTGGAGCGCGCCGAACGTGATGGCAGGCTCCCTGAGCGGCTACGCTTCTTCAACCGCAACAGCCTCCTGATCGTCGACGAGATAGGGTACCTGCCGGTCACCCCAGGTGGCGCCAACCTGTTCTTCCAGCTCGTCAACTCACGCTACGAAAAGGGCGCGATGATCCTCACATCCAACCGAGGCTTCGCCGAATGGGGCGACGTCTTCGGCGACCCCGTCGTCGCCACCGCCCTGTTGGATCGCCTGCTGCACCACGCCATCGTCATCCAGATCGAGGGCGCCAGTTACCGGCTGCGCGCCCACACCGATCTCATCCCCGAACACACCAGGACTATCGCCACAATTACACCGCCGCCCCCGCCACGCCGGCGTGGACGGCCACCAAAGGAGCGACCCATCGATCACCGCTACGGCTGATCACCCAAATCCCGAACTGGGGAATTCTACATCGGCACTTCTGGGGAATCTTCGGTCGGCGTTGACAGCGAGCAGATCGCGTTTGCGCTGCGCCAGGCTGAGGTTGGAACACCGGTCGCCGAGGTCTGCCGTAAGATGGGTGTGTCGGAAGCGACGTACTACCGGTGGAAGCAGCTGTACGGCGGGTTGGGCCCATCGGAGCTGCGCAAGATGCGCCAGCTCGAGGAAGAGAACCAAAAGCTCAAACGGCTTGTGGCGGACCTGTCACTGGATAAGGCCATGCTCCAAGAAGTTCTGGCAAAAAAAGTGTAGCGCCTGGCCGACTCCGCGAGATCGTCCACTGGGTGCAGGATCGCTATCGGGTGAGTGAGCGGCGCAGCTGCGCCGTTCTCAGGTTCGATCGCAAGACCCATCGCTACAGGTCGGTCCGAGGCGACCAGGCGCCACTCCGAAACAGGATTAAAGAGATCGCGGCGGTACGCGTGCGCTATGGCTATCGCCGCATTCACGTGCTGCTCCGGCGGGAGGGTTGGCCGGTGAATGTGAAGCGGGTGCATCGCCTGTACCGTCTGGAAGGGCTGAATTTGCGGGCAAAACGGCCGCGCAGGCATGTCATGGCTGCCCGCCGGGTGGAGCGGCCGGTGCCCTCGTGTCCCAATGATGTCTGGGCAATGGACTTCGTGTCCGATGCCCTGTTCAACGGCAAGCGGTTCCGTGCCCTGACGGTTGTGGACGCCTACACCCGCGAGTGCCTGGCGATCCACGTCGATCAGGGGATCAAGGGCGAGCAGGTGGTCGACGTCATGGATCGCCTGCTGTTCGAGCGGGGTGAGCCGCCAGCGAAGATCAGGGTGGACAATGGCCCCGAATTTATCTCTCGGGCGCTCGACCACTGGGCCTATATCAACCGGGTCACGCTGGACTTCAGCAGGCCAGGCAAGCCCACCGACAATGCGTTCGTCGAGTCCTTCAACGGGCGCCTGCGCGACGAGTGCCTCAACACGCATTGGTTCTTGTCATTGGACGATGCCAGGACCAAGATCGAGGCGTGGCGGACGGACTTCAACGAGACCCGACCTCACACATCCCTGGGGTTCATGACGCCTGCCGAATTTGCTTCATCGCCCGGGGTTAACCCCGGCCGATGAAGTGCCGGATCTCTCGTTCTGGCCGGCGGCAAATCCGGGACAGGGTCAATCCAATGGCCGGACTCTAATCAAGCTTGGAGGAAAATCAGGGGGTCACGTCACGGTGTATGCTTACCTTCATCGCGATGGCGCATCAACTTGACAACACGACCGAGGCCGGACGCTTACCATCCTGTCATAGCTAATCTCGATGGACACGCCATCCAACGCCTCGAAAGCCTGCATATGGCAACCAAGCAACGTCTGCAGATCCTGGTGCAGCACAATCGGCCTGG
Source organism: Novosphingobium cyanobacteriorum (assembly GCF_029436685.1). Classification (GTDB taxonomy): domain Bacteria; phylum Pseudomonadota; class Alphaproteobacteria; order Sphingomonadales; family Sphingomonadaceae; genus Novosphingobium; species Novosphingobium cyanobacteriorum. The sequence goes on along the minus strand of NZ_JAROCY010000019.1, from coordinate 32,159 downwards.
CCCGTGCCGAAGCGAAATTCACCCTTGTTATCTGGCCTAAATCTTCAACAGTCTGATCTTCCCCGAACGAAGCCAAAGCATAGGATGACTCTGCCTGTAGCCTCGGGGAACGGGGGCGTATCACCCAGAATGCCATCGGGAACGGAGCGGCAACGCGCCTGCAAACGCCGGGTAGCCCAGAATCACTCGCAGGCGCCGCAATCAGCCCTGAAATGCCCGGTTTTTGCAGGTGTCTAGTTTACCTAAAATGCATCCTACTAAGATACTAAACGGAATATTCAGAGCCAAGACTCGAAATGGATAATCATCAAGGCTATGAACGATAATTGCGCTGAAGCAGACGGCCAGTAGTAAGACCTGCCGACTTGTATCACGTCTGGCAATTATTTTGAGAAATATCAGGGCTAATATCATTAATTGGGCAATGAATATATAGCCATTTTCAAGAAAGAACTGCAAGTACTCGTTATGTGCTGCGTTGATATAACTAAAACGCATACTTTTCAGAGGCTCCGTGATCATGTACGCCTGCGTAAACGTGCCCGATCCAGAACCCCAAGGTAAAAACATCTTGGCGGCTTCCAAGCTGTTGCGCCAAATCTCCCAACGAGCCTCTCCCTCCGTCGATAGGCGATCGGAGATAACCTTGATGTACCCAGTTTTTGGCGCCAAATAAAGCGCTGAACCTAAAAATGCGATCGCGGCAAGCGATAAAAACGAAAATCTCAAGCGCGTAGATGGCTCAATATATAGGATTGTGCAGACCAAGAAAGTAGATGCAAATAGTATCAGCCCTGTTCTGGAAGCCGAACCAATAACGGAAGCAAAGAGAATTAAGCTCATTGAGCAAAGAGCGGCTATAATGAGTGAGCGGTTCTCGGCTATTTTGTAAGATAGGGACAAATAAAATACAACCGGTACACCCAAAATCAACAGATCAACAAAATGGTTTCGACTGGCAAAGAGGCCGGTTGCCACGCCCCTGTGCGAATCTTGGTATATCTGCATCGACATGCCACCCGCCGACTGAAAAATTCCCAGAATGGCCGAGGATATCACACCAATAACGAAGAGGCCCAGGAGGATGGTCTGATCACGTCGAGAAAGGCCCGATGCCATCCAAAGCGCAACAAGTGCCGGAATTGTGACCAGAAACGAATACAGCGTGCTGTCTGGATTGATCGTCAGTGTTTTCCGGAAGGTAGCATCCGGCGCACCGAGGGGCAAATTGCGTGCAACTTCCGCTTGGGGCAGGGTCGTCCATAGAAACTCGGGCAATGGTATCAATTGCAGCATCGGTACTATCGCGACGAGCAGGATGATCCACTTAATAATGCTGTTACGCTGGATGGGATGTACAAGCCAAAGATCAGTCAACAGGCAGGCTAATGCCAAGGCTGTCAGCGCCAGTTCAAAGTCAGGCCTGCTGGCGCTTCCTCCGATTGCCAAAGCCGAGACCATCAGCAAGGCTGATGCAGCAAGCCTGCAATTCGCAGCAAGCATTTCCTTCATTGAACATTCTCGGAAATAGATGAGACCTCGACTGGTGTGGCGTCGCCATCACTCCATTCGACAGACAGGACCATCCTGAAGTAGCGGTCTTTCCCTGAAACTGCGAATCCGGCCTTGCTTGGAGCATCTTCGTTTGGTGCCCGCATGGATAATGGGTTCAGCTTTTCGCCGTTCTCCAGTCCCTCCATCTTGACCACGAGCACGGCTTTGGCGTCCGATGGGCTCCGACCTGCCAAAACTAGCTGATGCGTACCCGGCAACAATCGCACTGTTTGAGTAGCGACGATATAGCGCCCTGGGTCGACGGCGCTCAGGATCAAGCCAGATTGTCCGGCAGAACCCTTGCCAACCTGCAAATCTAGCCCAGCGTCATTGCCACGCTTCCAGTCGAACGGTCCGGTTGGTTCACTGGCCAATCCCTTGAAGAGGGGATCGCGAATTCCTGCAGGTGGCCCGAACGGTGGAAACTTGTTGCGAAGCGAGAGTGCTTCTTCGAATCGCTTGGCGCGGTACAAAGCTTCGATCGTTGGCACAGCCAGGCGCAGCTTTTCGGATTCGATCAGCGCAGCCGGCACATCCGCGATGAGCAGCAGGGTATCGCGGCGGGCGGCTAGTTGCGATGGCGTTAAGTCCGAAACGGTCGAAAGATACCCGACCGCCCAAGGAGAGGTTGGGATCATGACTCTCACAAGCTGCATGCGTCCGGCGGGGATATTCTCCAGCTGTAGAGCCAGGTCCTTGACCGGATCGCCTTTCCATCCGGCTCTCAAGAGGGCATCGATGTGTGCGGCTGCTCCTACCAGGTCGCCACGTTCAAGCGATCGCTGAGCCCAGTATGTCTCAACTGTGTAGTCCCGATGTCCAAGGGCGCTTGCGCTCCTGAACCAGGCATCGGCCTTCTGCCGGTCCCCCTTGAGGTCTTCGGCCGAGCCCAGAACAGCCATAGCCATTTGGTTCATCGGTTGCCGCTTCAATGCGGTCAATGCAAGATCTTGCGCTTTGCGGATTTCCCCGTCGCCGAGACATTGCATGGCGATTTCCGCGAGTGTCTGGGCCTGAAATGCAAAGGGTGCCGGCTCGTCACGACAGCTTGGATCCTGCTGCGCGTAATAGTCGCTCCAGTAGCGTACTACAAGAACTGCTCCACACGCGATGCCAACGGTTGCAGCGACCCGGAGTGCAAAAGCACCGAACCCCCGATTGCTTCGTCCGGATTGCTCAGGCGTAGCTGTAGTATTCGACGTCATAACCATAGCCGGACCAGACGCTCACCCGCATCTTGGTCACGATTGTACCAATCAGCGGAGCGTCGAAGCGACGTGCACGGGCTAGGGCAGTTTTTGCCCGACCGCGGTGCGATCGGTTGGCCTCTACGACAAACAGGACACCATCACTGTTGGAGGCAAGGATTGGTGTATCGGCCAGACCCAGGACTGGCGGGCCATCGAGCACAATCTGGTCATACTTCTTGCCATATTCGCGGACCAGTTCCGCCAGCAAAGGGGAGCCAAGGAGTTGGACAGGGTCTGGTGGCGTCACGCCGGCAAGAACATAGTCAAAGCGAAGAAGCTCATGATGGTACACTTTTGGACTGCTCGCCTGCCGTGCCAGATACTCGCACAGCCCGGGTCCCGAGGAATCGCTTCCGATGCCGGCAAGCCGACTTTGCAGGGACGGTCTACGCAGATCGCATTCGATCAGCAGGGTTTTCTTGTTGAGGCGGGCGAAGGCGCTTGCGAGGCCGATTGTGCTCGAAGACTTGCCTTCTCCGGGCTGCGAGCTCGTCACCATCAGCACCTTGGGCGTGACGGTAGCGCTGCTGAGCAGGACCGCCGTGGCCGCCGACTGATAGGCTTCGCTTACCGCGGACCGAGCGCGGCCAAGCTCCTGGCTGGCCGAGGATTCCGCACCGAACTGTGGAATCAGCCCGATGGTCGGGATGCCAAACTTGCGCTCGGCATCGAGACTGTCCTGGATGCGGTCATCGAAGAGTTCGCGAGCTATCACGGTTGCAGATGCCAGAAGCAAGCCGAGTATGGCCGCGATGGCAAGGTTCAGGATAAGTTTGGGTGACGTTGGCTTGAGGCTTGGGTCTGCCCGATCAACCACCGATATATTGTTTGCAGCAATGCCAGACGCCGCGCTGACTTCCTTGTAGCGCTGAAGCAGCGCTTCATACATGGCGCGGTTCGAATCAAGGTCCCTGCGCAGCGTATTGTATTGGACCGATCGGTCCTTTTCCGCGAGCGCGGCGGCCTTGATCGCATCGACTTGGGACGAAAGCGCCTGTTCCTGGCGGCGCGCGGTTTCAAACTGGTCCCTGAGCGAGCGACGGATGTTGCTGTCACTTTGATGGATCTGCCGGTCAAGTTCAGCGATCTGGGCACGTGCCTGCACGACACTGGGATAATCCTCCTTGTGCCGTTTGAGTTCGTCCTGAAGCTCCGCGTTCTTGAGTGCGCGCGCGTTGACAAGGTTCTGCAGCCCGAGATTGCTGTATACTTCGGGCAGGGCGCCTGAAGGTGTGCCAAGCGCCACGCGCAGTCTCTCCTCTGTGGCGATGCGATTGGCCGTCGCGTTCGAGAGGGCGTTGTTCAGTTCCACCAGGCTCGACAGGGTGGTGGAATTGGAACTTCCCTGATCCTTCTGCCCATCGGCCCCCTGGATATCGATGAGGCCGGCGCTTCTCGCATAGGCGATCAGTGCCCGTTCGGACGTCTCCAGGCGCTCGCGTGCAGGTACCAGCTGTTTCTCGAGAAACGTGCGTGCGTAGGACGTGCTGTTGAACTTGCGCTGCAGATTGCCGGTGATGAAGTTGTCGGCAAAGGCATTGGCGATCCGCGCGGAAAGCTTAGGGTCAGGGCTAGTGAAGCTGATGTTTGCGATGCGGGAGTTGACCGGGAGGTCGACTTTCAGGTTATCGTGCAGCAGATCCAGCACCTTGTCACGGTGGACAAGTTGCGGGTCCTCCCCATCGCGCACCGTTACGCGCTCACCCATGGTGTCGATGAATGTGTCGCCCGCAAACAGGTTGAGGGACTGCGCCACCCTGATGGCCGTGGCACGGCTCTGGAGGACTTCGACATTGGTCTGCAGGAACCGATCGGCGTCCTGGTAAGCCTGCGCCGGCTCCTGATCCTCGGTGCCCAAAACGCGCTCGGTCTGCTGATCAATCTGCACGCTGCCGGTCGAGGTATAGCGCGGAGTTATCAGCAAGGTCCCGATCATGCCCAGGGCGAGAGCGGCGGCCACGATGGCCAAGACTATCCAGCGACCACGCCAAAGTGCATCGGCCAGCCAGAAAAGCCTGCGCTGGATATCGGCGAAACTGATGTCGCCGCTATCGTCGTATTCGAGATAGCTGTCCGGGGCCACACCCCGGTTTAGTCCAGCGCCTTTTCCCTGTGTCGTGGCGTCCACGTCAAAAATTCCTGAAGATAGCGAAGACCGGAGCGGTCTGCAGGAAGTCGCGATAGGCGCCCTTCACTGCGTTGAAGCCCACGATGACCATGTCATCGCCCATGATCTGAGGATCAGGCGCCCGACCCTTGCGAATGGCATTCACGTCGAACAGGGCGCCCATGCGCTGACCGTTCACAACCCGGAACACGACCACTTCGTCCAAGGCTGCCATGCGGGTAGGACCGCGCGCCGATGCAAGCGCGCGAAGCAGGGTCATACGGCCTGCAACCGGATAGCTGCCCGGTTGAATGACGTTGCCCTCCACGGTCACCTGCTGCGAGACAGGATTGGTGATGGTGACATTCACCTGGGGATTACGTACGTACCGGGCACCATACTTGGCCTGGAGGTCAGCCGCCAACTCCGACGTGGTAAGTCCGGCGACCTGCGTTTTGCCGAGAAGGGGCAGGGAGAGTGTGCCGGATGCCTCAACTACGACATCCTTGACGCTGAGATCCGGCTCCTGGAATACCGTGATCGAAACCGTATCCAGCGGACCTATCCGGTAGTCCTGCACAGGGACGTGCGCCTCGGGCGTCGGCATCAGCTCGTAGGCACTTTCTCCGCGAGGAAGCACGTCAGGAGTTGCGCATGACGCCGCCGTCATCGCCAGGCAAATCACCAAGACCCAGCGCAGCCACCGCATCCGTGTCGTCCCCCACCGCATAATCCGACCAACCAGAATCAAAGCGTGAAGCCGCTTCGACCGGAAAAGCCATTAAGCATGTTGCAGTGCGGTAGCGCAACCGGATTCATGAAAGTCCCGGGCTGCCTGTCGGGTCGACGTCAATACTGTCCGAGCAGTACATACATTCGGCAGATCGGCAGCACACGATCAAGGACAGTTTGCCGCAATTGTCGCGACGATTCTTCAGCGCGCAACTTCGGCGTCAGCTTGCTTGCATTCTGTCAATACGCGTTCTTATGGACCAGCACCGCGAAGGTGCGCATGATGATGAGGATATCGTTCCACAGCGTCCACCGCGCCAGGTATTCCAGATCTGCGGTGACGCGGTCGGTCAAGTCGCGCTTGTAGTTGGTCGCGCCGCGAAAGCCCTTGACCTGCGCGAGGCCGGTAATGCCGGGCTTGCAGGCGTGGCGCTGCCAATAGCGGGAATCGATGTCCCAGAAAAGCAGGTCTTCGGCTGTCGAATGGATGGCATGTGGGCGAGGGCCCACGACGCTCATGTCGCCCTTCAGGACATTGAACAGCTGCGGCAGCTCGTCGATGCTGGTTGCGCGGATGATACGGCCAACCCGCGTCACACGCGGATCGCCCCGCTGGGTGGATCTGGTCCCCCCGTGGTCGAGTTGGTTGACGTGCATCGAACGGAACTTGAAGACATAGAAGATTCGGTTCTGCCGGCCGATGCGTGGCTGGCGGAAGAACACCGGGCCTTCGCTGTCGAGCTTGATCGCGAGCGCGACAAAAATCAGCAGTGGTGAAAAGAACAGCACCGCCAGACCTGAAAACACGGTGTCGAACAGGCGCTTCATCAACCGGTCGCGCAGGCCCAGGGGGCCTTGGGCGATCACAAGCGTCGGACTGTTGGCGAAGCGGCCGATGCCCATAGGATGAAAGTCCGACAGTTCAGGCGCGACGACCTCGGCGTGGACATTCATGCCTTTGAGCACATGAGCCCAGGCTGCGCGACGCTCGGCAGGGCACTCGACGATCACGCGATCGACTTGCCCCAGAACCTGCGCCAGGCGGTCATAGTCTTCGGGACCAGGGCAGTCGACGTTGAAGTAGGCTGCGACGTCGATGGCCGGAACGGCGCGCTGCGGCGATCCCAACACGCCGTCACGCAAGACGAGTTCGGAATAGAGTGCGCCTTCAAGGCGTACCCGGCTGTAGCGCACGTAGAGAAGCCGGATCACAACCAGGGCCAGGGCGGCGTACAGCATGCCTATGGCGACTTCGATGCGCGAAAAGCGCTCACCGGCCTTCAGCAGGAACAGCAGGGTGGCAAGCGTCACCGAAGCGATCGCGAGCGCGCCGATCGAGCGGCTGACGGTGTAGGTGTGGGAAACGAGCACCATGCCAGAGTAGGCGCGCATGGCCGAACCACAGATCAGGTAAAGCAGCAGTGTGGCGATGACGAGTACGCTTGAGTCATTTGACCAGGACGTGCCGAAGCGGGTCAGGCTGCTTGCCGAAAAACCGATCGCGATCGCCAGAAAATCCAGCGGCAATAGCGCAAATGCGAGCCGCGCACGCAGCAGTGCCTTGCTGTGACCCTTGCGCGTCGACGCGGTACTCGCGCTCGTCATACCGTTGAACGTCGCCTGGTCGCTCATGAGCCCCAACATTCCATACCCCTGTCGCCGCCGAGCCGTGCCATTGCACATTCGTATCTTCGAAGCAGCCATCAGCAGCTTCGTTTCGCGCTTCGACCAGCGTTGAGCCAGAAGACGGTTCCTGGCCAACCCGATCTTACATGATATGGTTAATTATCCGTTATCCACAAACCCGCATCGGTTGTTCCGTTCCAGTCATAGCGTAGCCCCAAGAATGAAAGCGTTCTGTGACGGTCGGCACATCCGCAAGCGATCGGCGGCTGCGGGATTGCGTTGAGCATATGGCTCCTGGATTCATTGGCTAGAGCGTCCTCGTTGCGCCGTGATCTTTCGCACTGCAGCATAGCATATGCAAGGCCTCCGACGAGCCCCTTCTAATTCGTTTCACCCGATTATGGCCATTCCTGCGATAGCCGGTGATTTGGGCGCGGCGGGCCGAACTTGCCGTAAGGGAATCCGCAATGATAGTTAACGGTGCAGCGCACAAGACGCATCCTGCATACTAGAAAACTACAAAAAATCGGATCGTACACCTTATGGCCGGAACCACCATCACGCTCCCTGCGGGCGCGACTGAATCCACAATTCAGGCTGCATTCGACAAAGCCAGGGATGGTGACACGATCATCCTGCCCAAGGACGCCGTTATTCAAGTCCGAGAGGGGCTTTCGCTCGATGTGAGCAACCGGTCGGTGACCGTCGACCTCAACGGTGCAACCCTGCAACAGGCCGGTGACGCAACTGTTCTGAGCGTTCAGGGTGGCCACGTCGATGGCGTTTCCGCCAAGATCGGGAGCCTATCGGGCGGACAGGTCACGGTGGCGTATTCCGGAGCTTCGAATGTCAAGGTCGGTGACTTCGTCAAGATCTATTCCGATGACGAGATTCCCGACGACCAGGGCGCGGCAACAAGGCTTGGCCAGGCGATGAAGGTCGTTGCCGTCAACGGCAATACCCTCACGCTCGAAGGTGATCTTCACTACGCCGCGCTTTACAAGACCAATGTGCGCGCTTCGGCCTACGAGAGCGGCAAGGCTGTGGTCACGAACGGCACGGTGCGTGGCGACCAGAGCCACCCAACCTGGACCAACAATCTGATCGACCTGCGCAGCACGGTCGATGCCACCATCGACAAGGTCGTGGTCCGCGATGGCAACTCGATGGGCATCAATTTCGTCGATTGCGTCAACGGGAAGGTCACGCAGTCCGCAGCGATCAATCTTACGGATGATCCAGCCAACGGCCACTTCGGCTACGGCGTCCACTCGGCGAGTTCGACTGGTACCACGGTCGATGGCTTCTACGCCGAGAAGGTGCGCCATGCGACCGATGACAATGCCGTCGGCCTGTGGGCGACACACGTCAACCCGTCGAAGTACGGTGCCGATTTCGGGATGACCGTCTCCAACGTGGTCGCCGTAGAAACGACATCCTTTGCCTTTTCGTGGCACAGCGAGGGCCGTTACAATGTCACGACCGACAGCCTTGTCTTTGACAGCTACGGTGTGATGGGCGGGCGCGGAGTTGACAACACTTTTGCCAATGTCAGCGGTTCGGGCAACGAGCGAGGAATCCTATTCTTCGAGTATGGCGAAGGGGACGGCAAGCGCATTTCTGTCTCGGATGTCTACCTCAAGGAACACTACGGTTTTGCCTATTTCAAGCAGAACAACGCCACCGACAATTCCATCGACAACAGCTATTTCGAAGTTCTTTCGAACAAGATCACCATTTCGCCGACCGATCCCTCGACCTCGATTACCGACACGACCGTCAAGGTCGGCGCCTTTGCCACCGACGAAAAGATCGTCGGCAGCAGTATAGGCGATCGCCTGCTCGGCGCGCTCGGGGACGATGTCATTTATGGCAATGGCGGCAAGGACCTGATCTGGGGTGGGCAGGGAGGCGATACGCTCTACGGCGGCTCGAGCAGCGACCGCTTCGCCTATCGCAACGTGAACGAGGCGGGCGATGTCATCAAGGACTTCCAGGCCGGGGCTGGGGGCGATGTCATCGATGTGTCGCAGATGTTCTTCCACTACGGCTGGAAGTCGACCTTGGGCCATGTCCGCTTTGTCCAGTCGGGGGCCGATACCCTGTTCCAGGTCGACCTGGATGGTGGCGTCGACAATTACGTGACCATGGCCCGGCTCGAAGGCGTTACTGCGAGCACAATGACGAGCGCCAACCTGTCGACCTCGCTGTTCGTCTCGTCGACGGGTCTCGACAAGGCCGGGACGATCACCTCGACCGATATCGGCACTAAGGAGCTCCCTGCAGCATTTTCGGACCTTATCGGTTATGCATTGCAGATTGGCACGACGACCTCGGCTATGCTCCTTGGCACAGATAGCTCGGATCTTCTGATTGGCAGTACCGTTGCCGATACGCTGACAGGCAACGACGGCAACGACGTGCTCGCGGGAGGTGCAGGCGCTGACATTCTGATGGGCGGGGCGGGCAATGATACGGCAAGCTATGCCAATGCGTCAGGCGGCCTGACGGCCAGCCTGATCAACCCTTCGGCCAATACCGGCGACGCCAAGGGCGATGTCTACAAGCAGATCGAGAACCTGACCGGTAGCGCATTTGCAGACAAGATAACTGGAAGTGACAGCGTCAACACCTTGTCCGGTGGCAGCGGGAATGATTTGCTGTACGGGCTAGGCGGCACAGATACATTGTACGGCGGAACCGGTTGGGACCAGCTTTTCGGTGGGAACAACAACGACCGCCTTTTCGGGGGATGGGGCAATGATGTGCTCACTGGCGGCGCTGGCTATGACAAGCTGACGGGTGGCTCTGGCGCGGACAAATTCGTATTTGACGCCCCGTCGGCCGCGTCTGATACGATCATGGACTTCGAGCATGGTATCGACAAAGTCGTATTGTCCGGCTCCGACTATGGCGTCGCGAGCCTCAGCAGCTTTTCCTTCGTCTCGGGTACGCGCCCGACCCCAACCAGCAACGCACCGACCCTGATGTACAATACCTCGAGCGGCGCACTGTGGTTCGATCCTGACGGGGTCGGCTGGCGCGGAGCGAGCCATGTTGGCGATTTTGCCAACCTGCCTGCCCTCAGCCTGAGTGATTTCATCGTGATTTAAGCAAGGTCAGCGATCCATCCGGTCCAAGCTGCGCTACTGACTGATCGTGTAGCGTATCAACAAGTTGTTGCCCTTCTGTCAGCGCCGACGTCACGCGGACTGTTTATCGCGCTGGCGGAGCGATTGTTGAGGTTCGTCGAGCGGCCACCGCCGACGAAATCTGCGTCGATACCTTCACCTTAGTTGGGGGAAACCGCTTGTTAACACTTGCCGTGCAATGAAACGTTAACCATAGGGAGGTCCCGTAATCTGCGGGTTTCGGGCCTTTTGCATAGCCTCAAGGTGCCAGGGCAGAGTGTCGCTCTGTCCAGGGCATCCTTTCGAACGGGTATCGGCACTGTGCCGGTAGACTTGTGGAAAACTGCCTGCGGGCGCAGCCCTGACCGGGAGGTTGCGACGCGATCGGGCGAGGACTCCTGGGCTTGTGAGGGACGATCGTGGCACTTCCGGTTTCTGGCTCGCCGACAACCACCTTTGCCGCAACGACCGACGGTCAGTTGCTCAAGGGAACATCGGGCAATGACGCGCTGATCGCCTATGGCAAGCCGGGTACGGGTCTCGGGACTCTCGTGGGCGGTGCCGGTGACGATACCTACACCGTATTTTCGACCAAGGTGCGCATCCTTGAAGATACGGGCGAGGGCATCGACAGCGTCAAGGCCTACTGGACCTATGCCTTGCCCGACGATGTCGAGAACCTCACTCTCATGGGCAAGGGGCCGAACAGCGCTATCGGCAACGACCTCGACAACATCATTGTCGGCGGCGTCGGCAAGAACGTCATCGATGGTGGGGCAGGGAACGACGAACTGACGGGCGGTGGTGGCAATGACACCTTTTTCGTCCAGGGGATCGACACGATCACCGACTTTTCCGCAGGCGACAAGGTCAACCTGCAGGCCTTTGGCAAGTTTACCGCCTATTGGCAGATCCGCTCTGCCTTGAAGCAGGTAGGAGCGGATACGGTCCTGACCATCGATCCCGCTAACAAGGTGATTTTCCAGAACACGCTGGTCACCAGCCTGACCTCGTCTTCGTTTGTCTATTCCAACCCGGTCAAGCTGTACAAGAATGTCTTTGCCGATGAATTCAACACCTTCAAGCTGAACCTCGGAACGGGCAGCACCGAGAACTGGTACCCGCTCTTCCCAAGGACGGGCCTCGCCGGGCATACGACAGTCGATCATGGCTCGGTACAGTATTTCACCTATCCTGAAGACACGGGCACTTATGGTCAGCCGATCGGGATCAATCCTTTCTCGTTGAAGGATGGCGTACTCACGATCAGCATGAACAAGGTGACGCCAGAAGACTCAGCGAAGATCTACGGATACGACTACACCTCGGGCAACATTGACAGTATCGGCAGTTTTCACCAGACCTACGGCTACTTCGAAGCGCGCGTGAAACTCGCCGCAGGGCAGGGCCTTCACGACGCCTTCTGGCTGCTGCCGATGGATGGAACCTGGCCACCCGAGCTCGACATCGTTGAGCAGCGCGGCAAGGACCCGACCCACGTGATCGGCGGCGTGCACTCGGGCGAAATGTCCACGGCGGGTCTCTTCACGATTCCGACCGCGACGACCGAATTCCACACGTATGGCCTCGACTGGGAGCCCGACTTCCTGACCTGGTACATCGACGGCGTGCCGGTGCGCACGCTCCCGACCCCGGCCGGCCTCGACAAGCCGATGTACATGCTGCTGAACCTTGGAGGCGGAAGCCCTTGGGCCGGCGATCCCGACAGCACGACGCCGTTTCCGGCGCAGATGCAGATCGACTATGTCCGGGTCTATGCCAGCGAGAATACCGTCGAGAAGGGCCTGCCGTTCAATACGGTCGGCACTTCGGGTGACGACATGCTTTACGGCACGATCCTTAACGACACGCTTGATGGCGCCGCCGGGTACGACGAGCTTTACGGCGGCGTGGGCAACGACACTCTGATCGGCAGCGGTACCGACCGTCTTGACGGGGGCTTTGGCGACGACACCTATATTGTTACCAGCGGCGACGAGACTATCAGCGAGGGTGGCGACAAGGGCATCGACGTCGTCAAGACGGCCAATGCCAGCTACACGCTCGGACTGAACCTCGAAAACCTCGTCTATACGGGTTCGGGCGCTTTCAACGGCGCGGGAAACTCCGAGGACAACCTGATCACCGGTGGCAATTTCGGCAACACCCTGTCGGGCGGTGCCGGCAACGACGTGCTCAAGGCCGGCCTTGGCGAAGATACCCTGAACGGCGGCGAGGGGGACGACGTCGAGTACGGCTATGCCGGAGACGATACTCTGCGTGGTCACGAGGGCAATGACAGCCTGTTCGGGGGCGATGGTGCCGACCTGCTCAAGGGCGATATCGGCAACGATGTTCTCGACGGCGGAGCCGGTGACGACCTCCTGATGGGCGAGGAAGACCAGGATACCCTGGTGGGTGGCGCGGGCAACGACAAGCTCGACGGTGGCACCGGCGCCGATATCATGAAGGGCGGAACCGGCGATGATTCCTACGTCGTCGAAAACGCCGGCGACGTGGTCATCGAGAATGGCGGCGAGGGCAGAGATGTGGTTCGCGTCCTGATCGATCGCTACGCTCTGTCAGGCAATGTCGAGAATCTCTCATACGGCGGCAGCGGCAATTTTACGGGCACTGGCAATGCGCTGGCCAATGCGATCAGCGGTGGCAGTGGCAATGACACCCTCGATGGAGGAGCCGGTGCGGATGTCCTTAGCGGGGGTGGTGGTGATGACGTCTTCTTGTTCCAGGCAGGCCAGGCCCATGGCGACAAGGTGACAGGCTTCACTGGAGCGGGCGTAGCCGGCGGGGACCGCCTCGTCTTCATCGGCTACGGCAATAGTGCGACCCTGACTCAGGTCGATAACAGCGACTACTATACCATCACCGCCGATGCGGCCCATGGCGGCTTCAGCGAAACGATCCAGATTTCCAACGTCAAAAATCTGGGCAGCGGCGATTATCAATTCAATTCGTCCGCTGCAGGCAACCTCGCCCCGACCCGCATTCTCGCCAGCCAGCTCGACATCGAGGAGACTGCGGCCCGTGGCACCGTGGTCGGCACGTTGACAGCTGTCGATCCCGATGCGAACGATTCGAGCACTTTCAAGCTCCTCGACAGTGCGGGCGGACGCTTCGCGCTGGATGGATCGGATATCGTGCTGGTCGGGCCCGTCGACTACGAGTTGCAGGCCAGCCACCAGATCAAGGTCCAGGCGACCGATTCGGCGGGCAATGTCCTGGTTGCAAGTTTCACCGTCACCATCGACAATGTCACGGTCGGTGATACCAAGAGCGGAACGGCCGGAGCCGACTACTTCACGTATGAACCCGATCTGACTTACGATCGGGTTGATGGCCTCGCCGGCGATGACACTTTCACGCTGGCTGCGACGACTGTCGAGCTCGGCGCTGACGGCAGCGACGCTGTGTTCAGCCTGCCTGCGTCTTCAACGGGCTCTTCGCTGCTGGCGCTCCCCGACGTTGCATTCGGCCTGGCCAATGTGGAACATGCCGTGATCACGGCCAATCGCCTGACGGTTAGCGGCAGCCTGGCCGACACGGCGCTGGCCATGGGGGAGCTGACGGTGAGTGGCACTAGTGGCTCTGACAGGATTGACGCGTTCCAGGCCGGGGTCAGGACGGTCATCGACGGGGGAAGCGGCAATGATACGTTGAAGGGCGGAACCCTCGACGATTTCCTCTACGGCGGATCAGGCAGCGACAAGCTTTATGGCGGCGGAGGAGCCGACATCATGGCCGGCGGTGCCGGAAGCGATATCTACTACCTCGATGACCCGGCCGACGTCGTCATCGAGAAAGCAGGCGAGGGAACTGACCGCGTCAGTTCCAAGTTCAGCTACACGCTCGGTGACAATGTTGAGAACCTGACATTGAGTGGCACTTTCTCGGTTGATGGCACTGGCAATGAGCTCGGCAATGTCATTCTTGGCAACAAGGGCGACAATATCATCGATGGGGCTGGCGGAGCGGACACTTTGATTGGTGGAGCAGGCGACGACACGTTCGTCCTGCGCTTCGGCGAGGCAGATGGCGACGGGATCACCGATTTTGCTGGCGCGGGCCTCTCGGGGGGCGATTTTCTCAAGTTCGTCGGCTTTGCTGCTGGGAGCACGCTCGAGCAGCTTGATGGCTCGGATTTCTATGAGATTCACAGCTCCAACGGCGCGCTCATGGCGACAATCCAGATCGATAACGTGTTCAACCTCGATAAAGGCGACTACATCTTCGCCTGATGGCGGATCGAGGATGGCGGAGCGTGCGTCCCAGCTCGTTACCTCGGACGGTTCCGTTGAGCTGATTTTACTTTTGGCTGGCATGGAACCATCCTTTTGGGGAGGCGTTCACAGCCTGCACAAATACTCTTACTGAGCGCAATCTCTCGCATCAGCGAAAGATTGCGCTCAATTTTTGTGGTGGAATGTTTCGCCTGCTATGATCTTCGAGCGACTTTCGACCGTCTTTCAATTGGAGCGCTGGAGCCTTCGAGGCTCGCTGCCCCATGTCTTGTTGCCAATGGTGCAGGACAGGAAACCAGAAATTTACCGAATTGGCGTAGCTGTAGCCTGGGTTGGCGCGTGGCTGACCTGTGGCAGATTGAATTGATCGCCGCAAAGCCGGTTCCAAGGGTGACGGCTGGCTTTACAACCAGCAGATTATCCGTGCATATTGCATTGCACAAGGACTTGCGCTGCGAGGCGGCATCGAAAGGGGAACGATGAAGGTTGCTGTGCTCGGGTTGGGTTACGTCGGATGTACCGCTGTGGCGTGCATCGCTTCGCAGGGACACGATGTCGTCGGGATCGACGTCAGCGAAAGCAAGGTTGCGCAAGTCCGCCAAGGCCTCTCGCCAATCCGGGAGCCCGGCATCGACGAGATGATGTCTCAGGCTCATGCCGAGGGCCGAATCAAGGCGAGCACCGACGTGACCGGCCAGCTGGGCGACTGCGACCTCGCGATCGTCTGCGTCGGAACCCCCAGTGGCGTCGATGGCGCGCACAACATGAGTTACATCGTACAGGTAACCAGGCAGATCGCGGCTGCCCTTGGGGATCCGCGGGACCGTCCTCTTACAGTAGCCTACCGCTCGACCATGCGTCCCGGCACGATGGACCAGATGATCGCCCCGATTTTCGCTGGCGCGCTCGGAGACAGGATGCGCGAGCAGGTCGAACTGGTCTACAACCCGGAATTCCTGCGCGAAGCAAGCGCGGTCCATGATTACTTCAATCCACCCAAGATCGTGATCGGTACCGCGTCGGGCGCGGCCAGCGCCAACATGGAGAAGCTGCACGAAGGGATCGAGGCACAGGTTTTTCGCGTGCCCTTCCGCGAAGCAGAGATCACCAAGTTCGTCGACAACAGCTGGCACGCCGTCAAGGTCGCCTTCGCCAACGAAGTCGGGCGAGTCTGTCAGTCGCTCGGAATCAGCGCGACCACCGTGCACGATATCTTCGTGTCCGATACAAAACTCAACATCTCGCCCTACTACATGCGCCCGGGTGGTCCTTTCGGCGGTTCGTGCCTGCCCAAGGATGTCAGGGCATTGCAGTACATCTCCTCAGATCTTGGTGCCAATACGCCGCTCGTCGATTCACTCCTGCGCAGCAACGAGGCCCACAAGCATTACCAGTTCGATCGGCTCACGCGTTCGCTGACGCCGGGCGCGCGCGTTCTGTTGGTAGGCCTTGCTTTCAAGGCGGACACCGATGACTTGCGTGAAAGCCCGGCGGTCGACTTGGCGCGCAAGTTCCTCGACGCCGGCTACAAGCTTGAGATTTATGATCCATGCCTGACGCCTGAAAAGCTCGTCGGCCAGAATCTGGGCTATGCCTATGCCTTCCTCCCGACGATTGACAGCTTGCTTGTCACCAAGGAGGTCGCCGAGGCCAATACCTACGATCTCGTCGTTGCGACAAACCGGTTGGCAAGATCGCTGACATTGCGCACCGATACGACGATCGATGTCAGCGCCATTCCCTGAGAGGTATTCCCATGACAGCAATGGCATCTTCCGCAGGGATTCGACAACCGGTGAACCAGGAATTCCCGACCCATATCGAGGGTCAGCCCCTTGCCGGGCGCAAGGTTCTCATCATTGTCGAGAACCTGCCGCTGCCATTCGACCGGCGTGTGTGGCAGGAAGCGCGGACCCTCCGTGCGGCCGGGGCGCAGGTGTCGATCATATGTCCGACTGGCAAGGGCTATGAAAAGTCCTATGAATGCCTCGAGGGCGTGCACATCTACCGGCACCGCCTGCCGATCGAAGCCAACTCGGCCTTGGGATACCTTGGCGAGTATGCCGCGGCACTCTTCTGGGAATCGGTTCTGGCGTGGAAGATCTTCTTCACGCGCGGCTTCCATGTAATCCATGGCTGCAACCCGCCGGATCTGATCTTCCTCGTGGCGCTGCAGTTTCGCCTGTTTGGCGTCAAGTTCCTGTTCGACCATCACGACATCAACCCGGAACTCTACGAAGCCAAGTTCAACCGTCGCGGCTTCTTTTGGAAGCTGATGGTGTTTTTCGAAAAGCTCACTTTCCGCTGTGCGACGGTGTCAATTGCGACGAACCACTCCTATCGCCAGATCGCACTCGATCGTGGCGGGATGAAAGACAAGGACGTGTTCGTTGTCCGCTCGGGCCCGGACCTGTCTCGCCTCAAGGCCGTGGCCCCGGTTCCGACCTGGAACAATGGACGCAGATTCCTGGTCGGTTATGTGGGGGTCATGGGTGAACAGGAGGGTATTGACCTATTGGTCGATGCGGCCGACCACATCGTGCACAAGCTTTGCCGGCGCGATATCCAGTTCTGTCTGGTCGGTGGCGGGCCGAGCCTGCAGAGCCTCAAGGATCTGGTGGCAGGTAGAGGCCTTGCGGACTACATTACCTTTACAGGTAGGGCCGCCGACCAAATCCTCTTCGAGGTGCTTTCGACCATGGACGTCGGGGTCAATCCCGACAGGGTCAATGCCATGAACGACAAGTCGACCATGAACAAGATCATGGAGTATATGGCTCTGGGCAAGCCGATGGTACAGTTTGACGTTACCGAAGGCAGGTTCAGCGCCCAGGATGCGTCACTTTATGCGCGAGCCAATGATCCAGTCGATCTGGCGGACAAGCTGATCGAGCTTCTCGAGGATCCGGAGCGACGCACGGCGATGGGAGAATACGGTCGGCGCAGGGTCGAGAATGAACTGAGCTGGGCGCACCAGATCGATCATCTGATCGCAGCCTATCGCAGGGTGTTCCGAGGTTGAGCAGCCGAAGTTCAATACGTGTTGCACTCCGGCAACGCGCCCGGATACGATAAAACTTCATACTCGCAATCGCGGCAGACTGGTGCCACCATAGGCCGGAAGATTGCTCCGGTGTCTCGAGACTGGTGCTACTCTGTATTGATCGATTTTTCCGGTTCTGCCGGGCCCAATAAAGGACGAAACGCATGAGCAATGGCTCGGGAAACCAGCGACCGCGCGTCAAATCCCCGACGTATCCGTCGGGCGACAAGGTTCGCCGCTTTGCCTGGTTCCCGCGGAAGCTTTCGAACGGCTCATGGGTCTGGCTCAAATTCTACTACGTCCGTTTCCCTTATGTGATCGACCCCGATGCGACGGCCAAGGCACGGCGACGGTTCTTCTGATGGGCTGGTCTTACCTGACAGGTCGACGCCGGCAGCCGATGCCGTCATGGCTTGTTAACGATGCCACGGCATGGCCGTCGCACGTGCGACATGGAATTGTGGGCGACCGACTGCAAGGATCGCTGCTCTCGGATAGATGTCCGTAGCATTGTTGCTGTGAAATTCTTGGGCTATGGTCCAAAGCCAGGATAGATGAGGTAACCGTGAAAAAGACCGTCTTGCTGCTCACTGCATGCCTTGTTGCAGTCTCTGGCCTTCCGTCCTGTGCCCAGAGTGTGCCGGAAGCGGCGTCGTCGCCCCCGGCGCCTCTCGCTGTTGCCGATGATGCATACAGACTGGGAACTGGCGACAAGGTTCGCATCATTGTCTACAATGAGGAGAACCTGTCGGGTGAATTCCTCGTCAGTGATGACGGGTCGCTGTCGCTTCCACTGATCGGCGCCGTGCCGGTCAAGGGGCGGACTCCCGCCGACGTCGCGGTGGATGTGCGCAACCGCTATGCCGATGGCTATCTGCGCGACCCCCGCGTGAGCCTCGACGTGCTGACCTATCGTCCCTTCTTCATCCTGGGCGAAGTGTCAAAGCCGGGCACTTATCCCTATTCGAACAACCTCACCGTCATGGAGGCGGTGGCGACCGCCGAAGGCTACACCTATCGCGCGAACAAGCGCAAGGTGCTCATCAAGCGTGCTGGAGAAACAGAGGAAAGGGTCTATCCCTTGACTCCTGACCTCAAGATCAATCCGGGCGACACGGTGCGTGTTCTCGAGCGGTACTTCTGACAACGGTCGGCTCGACGCATCGTGGCTGGCGCGGGTCGTCACGCTGCGGACCATCAGGAATAGCCGATAACTGCGATCCGCTCTGATCACGCGGCCGGCAAATTGGGGGGTTGGTACTTGGTTTCTCTTCGCTATGTGATCTTGGGGCAAGCACTGGGTGCCGCACTGGCTCCTGTTGCCGCGCACGCCCAGCAAGTGGGTGAGCCGCTCCTCGATTCCACGATCCCGCCAAGCTACGACCGTGGCCGCAACATCAGTGTCATGGAGCGTGAGCGACCTGAGCTAGATCCCCTGGGAATCCATGTAGGCGGCTTCACCGCTCTTCCTTCGGTCCAATTCGGTCTCGGCGAGACCAACAACGCCCTCCTCACGCAGACCGAGCGCAAGGATGATGGCTATGTCACGGTCAGGCCGCGCCTGACGGTCCGCTCGAACTGGTCGGTCCACGAGCTTCGCCTCGATAGCGGAGCCAACCTTATCCGCTATTTCAGCAATAAGGTCCGCAATGAGGATGGCTGGTATCTATCCGGGCAGGGTCGCTACGATGCGACACCCGATTTCAGCGTAACGCTGAGCGGCCGGACCTCGCGCCAGTACGAATCGCGCTTCTCCAGCGTCGCCATTATTGATGCGCGTACCCCTGCGCCGTTTCAGCAGAGCAACGTCAGGCTGTTGGGCAAGTACGAGTTCGCCAAGTCACGGGTAATGGTTGCCGCGAATTATACACGCCTCAATTTCATGAACGTGCGGCTTTTCTCGGGTACACTGATTGACCAGGATTTCCGCGATCGGACCATCACCGAAGGGGTCGTGCACGCCGAGCATGCCTTGACGCCCGATACCAGCCTCTACGCGGAGGCGACTTATTCCAACATCAACTACGCGTCCGACCTCCGGCCTGGCATCCCGAACCGCGATTCCCACGAATGGAAAGCGATGGGCGGCGTATCGTTCGATCTGGCCGCGCCCTTTCGGGGCAGTCTAGCGGTCGGTTACATACACCGGGATTTCACCGAGAACCGCTACCAGAACGTCTGGGGCCTGTCGGTGGCCGGCAAGATCGAATATTTTCCGACGCAGCTGACCACGGTTACCTTGAACCTCAAGCGCGAGATCAGGGATGCCAACATCCTGACCAGCAGCGCCTTCTTAGCCAATGTAGGTTCGCTTCGGCTCGACCATGAGCTGCTGCGCAGCCTGATCCTGAGCGCGGAAGCTGAGTATCAGGTCGACGATTATTTTGCCCTGCCTGGAACTGTAAAGATTTTCCGGTCGCAAGCTGGTGGAAAGTACATGTTGGGCCGTTCAATCGGTCTTACGGCCGATGTGCGATACTCCAAGCGCAGCAGCACGGTGCCGGGCATCAATTCGAACATTTCCGAACGCCGCGCGACGATCGGCATCATATTCCAGCGCTAAGCTTCACGGGGAGCATTCTACAGTGACAACCCTCGCAACAGAGCCAGCAGGCTCTCAGGTACTCCCCCAAGACACCGAAGGTCTTGGCGCTGGCATCAGGGAAATTTGGAACGCCTTCAGGCGGCACTGGCTTGTCCTGGCCGTCATCGTGCTGCTGGTCATGGCGCTGGCGGTCACTGCCACATTCCTGATCCCGCCCAAGTACGACGCGACCTTGCGGTTGCGGGTCGAGCCGTCGCAGAACATGCTCGTGGGGCAGCCCACGACAGGTTCGAACATGCCGGACCAGTCGATCGTGGAGACCGAAGCCAGCATCATGAAATCGCATGAGCTTGCGGCGGATGTCGTACGCAAGCTCGGCCTTGCCAACGACGAGGAGTTCACCAAACACCTCGATCCCATGCCGGCCAATCCAACCAAGGCCCAGATTGACCAGCGCGTCGACGAGGTCGCGGACGAGGTGGCTTCGAACGTCTCGGTTGGTCGAGAGAAGTCAACTTATGTGGTTGATCTCAAATTCCGTTCGAAGGATCCTGTGAAGGCTGCGCGCATCGCCAATGCGCTTGCCGCGTCCTACATCGAACAAAGTGTCAGCCGCCGCACCGGGACTGCAACCCGCCAGTCTGCGATGATCCAGAAGCGTCTCGACGAGCTGGCCGCCGTCGCCCAGCAAGCCGACGAGCGCCTCGCCCAGTACCGTGCGGCCAACGGGATCGCCGACGAAGGCAGCCTTTCGGTAACCCAGCAGCAGATCTCACCGCTTGCCGGTCAGGTCGCGACCGCTGAATCCGAAGCTGCGGCGGCGCGTTCGAAGCTCGCCGTTGCGCAGCAGCAGATTGCGCGCGGCGGTTTGACGGCGGTTTCGGCCGTGCTGGATTCACAAGTCATTTCGAACCTGCGCTCGCAACGCGCAGTCCTGATGACCCAGTATGGCGAGATCAACACCAAGTACGGTCCGCGCCACCCGGAATCGCTCAAGATCAAGGAACAGCTGGCCTCGATCGACCAGCAGATCCACGATGAAGCCAATCGCATCGTCGGCAGCCTGCGCAGCGAAGCTGTCGCCGCATCTGCACGGGCTTCGAGCCTGCGCTCGGATCTCAATGGCTTGCGCGGAACACAGGCGTCCGAAACGCGTGCCTCGGTCGCGGCCCTGAGCTACCAACGCGCTGCCGAGGCGGCCCACCTTGCCTACAACCAGGCAGCTGAGCTGGCGCAACGCACCAACCAGATCGCCGCGGCCCCACTTTCCCAGGCGCAGGTGATCGAGCCTGCAATCCAGCCGATGGATCCGGCGTCGCCCAACAAGCCGCTTCTGCTTCTGGGTGGGTTCATGCTGGCGCTGCTGCTTGGCGCAGGGGCGGTCGGACTTCTCGAAGTCCTGGCTTCCGGCGTACGCACGCGCAAGCAGCTCGAACGGATCGGCCTGCCTCTCCTGGCCTCGATTCCGGTCAGCCGTCGTCCCGGCGCGCGCAAGTCGCCAGCGGATTCGATCGTGGACGCTCCGTTCACGGCCTATGCCGAGGCTTTCCGCTCGATCCGTAACACGCTGACGATCAGTAGCGGCAAGCCCTTCAAGGTCGTTGCGCTGGTTTCTTCGCTTCCTGGCGAAGGCAAGACCACAACGGCCCTGTCACTTGCGCGAATGATGGCCATGTCGGGCGACCGGACGCTGATCATCGATGCGGACTCGCGTCGTGCGGGGCTTCTCAGTCTTTTGCCGACCCAGCCGACCACGGGTCTGGTAGAAGTCCTTGGCGAAGGCGCGGACTGGGCGAGCGCGGTGCAGAAGGACACGGTCGAGAACCTCGACATCCTTCCGGTTTCAAGCTCCGCATTTGTCCAGAGCGACGTGTTCAGCAGAGACCGTCTTGCCGCACTGCTCGACAAGATCCGCGACAGTTACGACCGCATCATCTTTGACACTCCACCGCTCCTTGGCGTGGCCGATGCCCGGGCGATTGCCTCGGTTGCCGATGCAGTGCTCATGGTCGTGCGCTGGGACAAGACCCCGCGCAATGCCGTTCGCAACACGCTCGACATCCTCCTGCAGGATAATGCGCCGATCGTCGGAGGGGTCTTCTCGATGGTAGATCCCAAGTCCGAAGCGGCTGGCGGCGCCTACTATTCGGCCGAGTACTCGGCCTACTACCAGACCGCCTGATCGTTTTTCGGTCGGAATGCCAATGGGGTCGCGAGGCAATCGCGGCCCCTTTTGGTGTTGGCCCAGAGCGGGGCCGCCTGGCGATAGAACTCATGCCATTGGGGCTGCTCAAATCACTATTCTGACAAAACTGGCTGCGGTTTGCGGCAGGATGCCCTCAGGGAGTTCTGACAGGGCGTCAGTCAGATCAAGACAGTCATCGAGGTCCAGTTCATCGCGAAGGCGCAGGCTTTCGCGCATCAAAGACGGGGGAACCCGCAAGGCAACGTGCAGCAAATGCGAGCGACGAAGGTTGGCCACACGCGAAATCACTGCGAATATGTCTGGCCATTTGCTGGAAGAGGCGTCGACTGCAAAAAGCATGGCAGAACCCCAAGGCTGCTAGGAAAGAAACGTGGCGAGTGTATAGCAGAGCTCATTACGTGGCCAATGCCACATTGATGTGTGAAAGGGTTGCTCCCGAGACGAGAAGGTCAACTATCGTTGCCAGTCTGATGCGCTCTTAATCGTTCGGTATAGATAGCCAGATTAGAGGTTAGGCATGATCACAGCATCACCACGCAAACCGATCCGCAAGGCCGTGTTCCCCGTCGCCGGCCTTGGCACCCGCTTCCTCCCCGCCACAAAGGCGATTCCGAAGGAAATGCTCCCCGTCATCGACCGCCCGCTGATCCAGTACGCGGTCGATGAGGCGCGCGAGGCGGGCATTGAACAGCTGATCTTCGTGACCGGCCGCGGCAAGACCGCGATCGTCGAGCATTTCGATACCGCTTTTGAACTCGAAGCGACCATGGGTGGCCGGGGCAAGGACCTGTCGGTGCTCGATCCCACCCGCATCCAGCCGGGCAACCTCGTCACCGTGCGCCAGCAGGTGCCGATGGGCCTGGGCCATGCGGTGTGGTGCGCCCGTGCCGTGGTGGGGGATGAACCCTTCGCCATTTTCCTGCCTGACGAGATGATGGTCGGCAGCCCCGGCTGCATGAAGCAGATGGTCGATGCCTACAACGAAGTGGGCGGCAACCTGATCTCGGTGCTGGAAGTGCCGGAAGAGGAAGTGTCCAGCTATGGCGTGATCGCGCCGGGCGCGAAGGTGTCTGATACGCTCACCGAAGTGACCGGCCTTGTCGAAAAGCCGAAGCGCGAGGATGCGCCATCGAACCTGATCATCTCGGGCCGCTATATCCTGCAGCCTGAAGTGATGCGCACCCTGGAAAACCAGGGGAAGGGCGCCGGCGGAGAAATCCAGCTGACTGACGCAATGGCGCGGATGATCGGGCAACAGCCGTTCCACGCGGTCACCTTTGCCGGCCGCCGCTTCGACTGCGGCAGCAAGACCGGCTTTGTCGAGGCCACGCTGGCGCTGGCGCTTGAGCGGCCCGACATGGCGACGGAAGTGCGCGCCATCATGGAAAAGCTGCTCGCAAAATCCTGAAAGGCCGGTGATATGTCAGTGCTTGCTCGGGGCTCGCACAATATCCCGGGCCTTGGCTTTCGCGCAGACCGCTGACGTCGAAGCCCTTTTGTGCGCCTGGCCCTTGGGCGCAAGCGTGTCTTGTCGCATCTTGCGACTTGCTGCCCGAGGGCAATCATGTCGGCGGGCCCGCCCGATGGATTCAATGCCAGAGATGAATGGCGGGATAGAGATAAGGCACCAGGACAACGACCCCGACGGCAACGGCTTCAAGCGCGACTTGCCAGCTGGTTTCATCCTGCAACGCAGCGCGTGCAAATGACCCATCACGATCGGCAGAATCAAGATCCGCACAAGGCCCTGGCGGGCTCTTGTCGTGTGACTGTAGCAAGACATGGCCCAGCAATATCTGGCGCTGTACGAGGAGCACATCGCCAATTTCCATTGGTCTTCATCCTCTCGCCGCGGGCACTTCGAGCATGGAAGCAGGCTACAAGACTTGTGCTCTGCCGCGGCAACGGGAACCTTTGACCCCGCACGGCCCACACAATCGCGGCTTTCCTCGCTGCATCGGTCGCGAGAACATGATCGAGGGTGCAAGTGGTCATACGCGGGGTCGCCGCGAGGAATCTCCAAAAGTGAAACCGTCATTATTCGTCGAGTGGTCTCAGGCTGGAAACTTGTGTCGAAGGCCGAAAACGCAAAAAGTATTATAATTCAATAACTAGACGTCGAGCTTGGATCGCCAACGACATTGCGAGCAAGCAGGTAGCTATCTTCCAAGTCTTGAAGATGGTCCCCCAAGCTGGCGAGAACGATCTTGCGCCAGTCCAAAATCCGGCTAGTTTCTCTCCAAACCCGCCACATCGAAGCGAGCGCGGTCTTATCGGACGCTTCTTCCGGGAGGAAGCGCACGGGCATCGGGTCTGAATAAATCCCTCTCTTATTCAAAATGGGTTCGATCCAAGTCGGAACGGACCCTCAGCGGCGCATCAAGCCCGCCGCCAGGAGATGGACCATGGCCACAGTCACGATAAACGGCAGCAATGGCTCGAACGGGAGCGGCGGGGCAACCGCCGGCGCATCGGGAGGATCCGGATCTGCCGGCGGCACGGCGTCTGCAGTCACCTCGACGCCGGCCGATGCCAACAATACTGCCAATGCATACGGCGGTGCGGGCGGATCGGGCGGCAGCGGCGCGGGCAACAACAGTGGCGCAGGCGGAAACGGCGGTGTCGGCGCCTCCGGTGGAGGCGCAACAGCGACGGCCAGCACGTCACGGGCGGGTGCAGCTGCTAGCTATGTCACAAGCAATGGTGGGGCAGGCGGCAGCAGTGGTTCGGGCGGGGGCGGTACACCCAACGGGACCGGGAACAACGGCGGAAGCGGCGGTACTGCCTCGGGCACCGCCAATGCCACCAACACGGCGGCGACTTCGGACGCGGTAACCGCGCAGGCATCGACTTCGGGTGGAAATGGCGGCTATGCGGTAGATGCAGGCCATACGGCCGGCAGCGGTGGGGTAGCTAGCGCTGCCAAGGCCAGTGCCGTCACGGCCGGCAATGGCACGGCTCAGGCGAATGTCTATCAATACGGCGGATCGGGTGGCTATGGCTACTCCGGCGCCGCAGGCGGCAATGGGGCGTCGAGCACCATCAACAACTTTGCCAGTGGCAAGACCAGTGGCGGCACACTGAACCTCTACCAGGATGCCCGGGGTGGTAGTGCGGGCGGCAGCAATGGCGGCGCGGTGGGCAGCAGCGGAGCGGCCACGGCGAAACTGACGCTTGACGACACCCTTAGCCCTACCAAGAGTGCCTCGATCAACCTCACCAATTACGCCAGCGGGGGAACTGGCGGAGCGGGTACCGGCACCAACGGCAGTTCCGGCGGGGCGGGCAATTCGGCGGCGACGATCACCGGGTCGGCTGCGGTTGCGATCAACAGTCAGGCGGCGGGCGGAAACGGCGGGAGCACCAGCGGATCCGGACTGACCTCCGGGAATGGCGGGACGGCAAGTTCTTCCGCGACCGCCAACTCATTGACCGCAAGCTCGCAGACGGTGAGTGCGACTGCGACCGCCTATGGTGGGGCCGGGGGTTCGGCGGACGCGAATGGTAGTCTTGCCGGAAATGGCGGCATTGCCAGTGGCGCAACGGCCCGTGCAACAAGCCTTGGCAATGGTACCGTTTATGCCTCGGTCAGCCAGTATGGCGGCGGTGGTGGCACGGGATACAACGGGGCAAAGGGCGGCGCAGGGGCAAGCAGCACGCTTGTTGATGCTGTTTCAGGCTTTACCAAGGGCGGCACACTGCAGCTTTACCAATATGGAATTGGCGGCAGCGGTGGAAGTTCAACTACGATAGCAGGTGTCGGGGGTAACTCGTTATCAAACCTGACGTTTCAGGATGCGGCGAACCCGCAGGCAAGCAACCAGGTCAATGTCCAGGTCATTGCCACTGGAGGAAGCGGCGGGTCGGGAAGCAATGGCGCAGCTGGCGCCGCAGCCGGCAATGCCAGCGCAAATGGCTCTACCAGCGTTGTCCATGGCCTTTCCCAGACCGTCACCGCGAGCGGAGGCACCGGAGGCAACGCCACCGGATCCGGCGCCGCGCATGGCGGAGCCGGTGGCGCTGCAAAAGCGACAAGCAGCGCCTCCAGCAGTGCGAGCGGCGCCGAGGCGGTCACCTCGAGTGCATCAGCCAGCGCTGGCGGCGGGGGGTATGGCGACGGGGTCGGCAAGATTGCTGGCGACGGCGGCGTTGCCAAGGGGTCTACCGCATTTGCCAGTTCGGCAGGCAACGGAGCTGTGCAAGCTACGGTTGTCCAGAGTAGCGGCAGCGGCGGGTACGGATACAACGGCGCGAGCGGAGGAAAGGGAGGCGGAAGCGTCCTCGTCAATGCCGTGTCTGGCTCGTCCAATGCTGGCACGCTTGCACTCACTCAGAATGCAAGTGGTGGCGCCGGCGGCGGCTCGAATGGAGCGTTGACCGGGGCAGGCGGAAACGCGACCTCCAATCTGGCTTTCAACGACACGAGCAGCGCGACCAAGAGCAAAGCACTCAATGTCAGTACGAGCGCAACGGGCGGAAATGGCGGCACGGCGACCAACGGCGGCAACGGCGGTTCAGGCGGAGCCAGCGCCACGACGGATGTCATCACAGGAGCCCGTGGCGTCTCGGTATCGGCTTCTTCGTCGGGGGGGGCCGGTGGGGCAGTAAACGGCTCGGGCCTAGGACTGGGCGGTGTCGGCGGAAAGGCTGTGTCCAAGGCAACTGCCAATTCGACAACCCTGGGCAATGACAGCGTCTCCGCCACCGCCTACGCTTATGGCGGCAGCGGCGGAAGTGCCGACGGTCTGGGCAAAGTTGGAGGCAAGGCCGCTGTCGCAGTACGTTCCGCAGCCACAGCGACGAGCGCAGGCAATGGAACAGCAACCGCAAGCTTGTCGCAGTATGGTGGCAAT
This sequence comes from Novosphingobium cyanobacteriorum, assembly GCF_029436685.1. Classification (GTDB taxonomy): domain Bacteria; phylum Pseudomonadota; class Alphaproteobacteria; order Sphingomonadales; family Sphingomonadaceae; genus Novosphingobium; species Novosphingobium cyanobacteriorum. The sequence goes on along the minus strand of NZ_JAROCY010000019.1, from coordinate 4,853 downwards.
GGCGGTAGTGGCAGCAACGGCGCCGCGGCTGCCAATGGGGGCGCGAGTACGTCGGACAGTGCCGTTTCAGGCTCCACCAATGCCGGCACGCTGGTCCTTAACCAGTTTGCGCAGGGTGGCACGGGCGGGAGCAGTTCCGGCGGCGTTGCCGGATCCGGCGGTAAGGGTACATCGATCCTAGTGTTCGACGATACTTTGAACGCCAAAAAGAGCAATAACGTGCAAGTGTCGGTAACCGGGAACGGCGGCACAGGCGGTTCGGGCACCAATGGCGTTTCAGGCAAGACTGGCGGAGGCGGCCTGTCAAACGCTACAGTTACGGTTACCCATGCGCTCAGCGTGACCGCGAGCGCGACAGGGGCAGCGGGCGGCTCGACATCCCAAGGCGGATCCGGCACCGGCGGCACCGGGGGCACGGCGACGGCGAGCGCGACAGCGGTTTCGACGACAGCGTCGAGCGAAAGCGTGACCGCATCCGCGAATGCCTATGGCGGGGCCGGCGGCTATGCCGACGGGGTCGGCAAGTCTGGGGGCAAGGGCGGTATCGCAAGCCTTGCCAGCGCGAGCGCCACGACTGCCGGCAATGGTGCGGCTTCGGCGAGCGTCACGCAGAACGGTGGCGGTGGAGGAACTGGCTACAATGGCGCGAAAGGCGGTAACGGGGCATCAAGCATGCTCGCTAATGCTGTTTCGGGCTCGACCAACAATGGATCGCTGTCGCTGGCGCAGACCGCCAATGGGGGCAGTGGCGGTGGAACGAGCAGCGGAACGGCCGCTGCCACCCCCGGGACTGGCGGGGTTGCTGCCTCGTCGCTGGTCTTCGACGACACCCTCAATGCGCAGAAATCGAACAGTCTTTCAGTCTCCGTTTCCGCGAACGGCGGAACGGGTGGAGGTGCGAGCAATGGCGCAAACGGGCGTGCAGGCGGGAGCGCGACCAGCAGCAATGTCGTGACCGGCGCCAAGACCGTCACAGCCTATGCCAGTGCCAGTGGCGGAAACGGCGGCGCTGTTTCGGGAACGGGGGGTGGAATTGCCGGCGCCGGGGGAACGGCAACGGCTTCGGTCAGCGCTACCAGCAAAACCTTGTCCAGCCAGTCGATTTCGGCAACCGCGAGCGCCAGCGGCGGCAACGGCGGAAGCGCCGATGGTGTCGGCAAGAGTGCTGGCAAGGGCGCGAGCGAAACCGGCACCAGTGCATCCGCGTCCAGTTCCGGCAACGGAACGGTTTATGCCACGGCCAATCAGTATGGCGGCAGCGGTGGCTCGGGCAGCAATGGCGCCCACGGGGGGGCGGGTGGTGCGAGCACCCTGGCTAATGCAGTTACGGGATCGACCAATGGTGGTTCGATAAACCTGGCGCAGGCTGCGCAGGGCGGTGCGGGCGGCACTTCGAGCGGAGGCACGAGCGGGGTGGCAGGTGCTGCCAGTTCGACCCTTGTCTTCAAGGACACCCTGAACTCCACCAAGAGTGCCACTGTCGCAGCGACCGTCTCTGCCACCGGCGGCAATGGCGGGGGCAATACCGCCGGCGGCAACGCGACCTCTGGAGGTTCGGCTGTGGCTTCGTCGTCGGTCACGGGAACGCAGGCGGTAAGCCAAACTGTTTCGGCGAACGGCGGGGCCGGGGGCAACGTAGGCGGAAGCGGCTCAGGCGCGGGGGGCAACGGTGGAACTGCCAGCGTCACGGGGGCGGTGATCTCGACAACGCTGGGCGGACAATCGGCCAGCAACACTTTGTCTGCTGCGGCTGGCAGCGGCGGATATGCCGATGGCAACGGCAAGACTGCCGGCAGCGGCGGGCTCGCCAGTGGATCAAGCGGTTCGGTATCAAGCAATGGCAATGGCTCGGCCTCGGTCAATCTCACCCAGGCCGGCGGCAATGGCGGCACCGGCTACAATGGCGCCAATGCGGGCAATGGCGCTGCAAGCTCACTAACCGATGCGGTCTCGGGATCGACCAAGGCCGGATCCCTGTCTCTCTATCAGACTTCCAGGGCTGGGAGTGGTGGATCCATCAGCAACGGAACGGCTGCCTCGCTTGCAGGCAAGGCCGGTGCAGCCAGTTCGTCGCTCGCATTCAATGACAACCTGAACACGAACAAGTCGGCAAGCATCCTCGCACAGTCGAGCGCCGCGGGTGGCGCAGGCGGCAGTGCCAATGGCGGAGCGAATGGCAAGACTGGAGGAGCCGCCGATTCTGACATTACCGTTACAGGGACCAAGGCCCTGGCAGTCTACAGCTATGCCGCTGGCGGCGCGGGTGGCGGCGTCGATGGCGCTGGTACCGGCAAGGGTGGGGCAGGTGGTGCAGCGAGTGCCCAGGCTGTGAGCACGAGCACGACAGGGTCCAGCCAGTCGGTCAGCGTCCTGGCGCAATCGACCGGCGGCAATGGAGGCAACGCCAACGGCGCCGGCAAGGTTGCAGGAAACGGCGGGTCGGCCCAAGCCACCACTTCGCAGGCAAGCTCGGAGGGCAATGGCAGTGTCTCGGTCGTTGCCAACCAGTACAGCGGTAGCGGTGGCAATGGTTTCAACGGCGGCTCGGCAGGTTCGGGCGCGGCTTCAAGCCTGGTAGATGCCGTAAGCGGTGCAACCAATTCGGGTGCGCTGAGCCTTTCCCAGACTGCCTATGGCGGCAACGGCGGCAGTGCCAGCACGGGCAAGGGTGGAATTGGTGGCGACGCCACCTCGACGCTCGTTTTCGATGACAGGGCCTCTCCTCATGCCAGCGCCAGCATCAGTACCGCCGTCTATGCGCAAGGGGGATCGGGGGGCGCGGCCTCGAACGGAGCGGGCGGCCGAGGGGGCTCTGCCAATGCCGCCGACACAGTGACAGGCACAGGATCGGTGAGCATCAGCGCGACGGCATATGGCGGCAGCGCCGGCAGCGGATCGACCGGCGCCGGTGGCGGCTCGACTGGTACTGCCAGCGCGACGGGCATTGCCGCAACCTCGTCTACTGCCTCGGCAGCTGGCCATGGCGGCACTGGTACCGGATCCAGCATTGGGACGGCAAGCGCCAGCGCGACCGGCAAGTCGGGCAGCGCATCTGCAAATGCCGACGCGCACCTGCTCGCAGGCTCGCTGGTTCGCGATGTTTCCGCAGCGGCCTCGGCATCGCTCTATGGCGGCGGCAATACGCTCAGCACGGTGACTGCTGTCGCCAAGACCAGCATCGGCGTTGCGACAAGTGCCATGGATACTGCCTCGCAATCGGTCTCGCATATTGCAGGCAATCCCACTGCGGCCAATGTTTCCGCAATCCTCGATGCCAACGCGAGCATCAAGACAGCGTTCGCGACGGCATCGCCAAGCTATTTCGCGATTGGCGAGTTGGGCGCGCGACATTCTGCGTTGGCAAGCGGCACCGAGACGACGACGCAGAGTTTCAATCTGGTGGTCGATCTCAACCAGCTCGCGGCCAAGGAACACCTGCTGATCGGCTTCTACGGCGGTCAATCGTTCGGCTCCGGCGTTACGGGCGTAACGTTGACGATCAGTGCGAACGGCACGACGCTGGTGAACCAGAACTTCGCCTCGGCTACGGCCGCAGTGTCCTACTTCACGAACAATGCGGTCGATCTGGGTTCGCTGACGGCACCGCTGTTTGCGGCCAACACACTCAATCTCACGGCCAGCATGACCGTCACAACCACGTCGAGTGGATCGGGCTTCTATGGAAACTTCCTGATCGGAGATCCGCCAGCTTCGTCGCCCGATGCAGGAGGGGCCGACCACAGCAATGCCTTTCATTTCCCCGCAGCGCCGAGCGACCATGGTGAACTCCACTTGTCGGGGCCATCCGCTGATCACGAAGCGGCGCATCTGGCTGATGTCGGGGATGTTTCAGCGCACGCTCTCGAAGTGTCCCCCAGCTCGCCAGAATCCTACGTTCCGGCGCATTGGAATGACCACCCGCTGTTCCTGTAGACACTGAAGGGGTTCAGCTCTCGCGGGTCGGCCATCACTGAGGACGGTTCGGCCCGAACATGCCAGGGCCGGGCTTGCTATGCCAGGTTGCGCTTCCGTCGACACGCCTTGTTGCGCAGCGCCGGTGTGACGGGTGCTCGCGGCCGGGAACCGCCATTCCTATGGCCAGGGCACGGGCTTTGCCGAGCAAGGCCACCGTCATAAGCGGCACGGTCGACCTTAGGATCGCCGCGCCACGATCGCCCTGCTCTTTGTTGACGCGACGGCGGTGTCCGAGGCGCACCAGGTGCAGCCGGATGGGTCAAGCGATGGCGATGGCTGGGCCGGTTCTTTCGGGTATGACGGCCCTGACCCAGGATCAGGTCTCAGCAGAGCGCTTCAGGGCATCGATCCACGCACGCGACACGCTGTTCACGGTATCGCGCAGATGACACACTGCGGTGCGGATAGCCTGCAGATCATCAAGGCTGATCACGAAGCTCGCAGAGTATCGCGCTTCGACATAGGCACGCTTGACGAGTTCGAACCGTCGCCGGTCGAGCTTGGTCGCTCGCGGCCAGCAGTCGATCAGCGCCGGTTCCTTGTCCTCGGCCAGCGAGCGCAGGAACTTCAGGTTATGGGAACGCGGTACGTACTGGCTGCGCACCAAAAGAAAGCAGATGTAGGCCCTTTCTGCGGCCTGATGGAGCGTGAAGGCCGCATCGTTGTGGTGTCCCTTTCCAAGGTAGAAGCAGGCACCTTCAAGGGCTGAGTTAACTTTGTCGGCCCAATCGGTCCAATACGCCGTTGCCATTTCGTGTAGCGCGACGATTACGGTGTCCGGTCGGCGTCAATTTTGATGGCCGATAGGTGGCCGCGCCGGTTGGTGAATTCTGGCTACCATTTGCTGTTGCGAGGAGCAACCGTCGAGCGACAATTAC
>NZ_JAROCY010000018.1 GCF_029436685.1 Novosphingobium cyanobacteriorum | reverse complement strand
AATTGTCGCTCGACGGTTGCTCCTCGCAACAGCAAATGGTAGCCAGAATTCACCAACCGGCGCGGCCACCTATCGGCCATCAAAATTGACGCCGACCGGACACCGTAATCGTCGCGCTACAGCCGTTGACCATGCCGGTCGCCATTTCCGGCGAGGTTCCCGGCTTGATCCGGAAGTCAGGAATGCGGCTGAGCCATTCTCGCAGGAAAATGCGCAACTCACGTCGCGCCAGAATCGCCCCAGGGCAGGCGTGCGGCCCGTTGCCGAAGGCAGCGTGAACCCCGCCGGTGCGCGCAAAGTCAACGGTGAACGGATCGCTGTTCAGCCGATCGTCAAGGCCGACCAGCAGGTTGGGCGGCAACAGGCGGTCCCCCTTCTTGAAGGTCAGGCCCTTGTACTCGAAATCGTGGGTCACCACGCGGGCCGTGTTCGCCATCCCGTGGCGCCGGATCAGTTCTTCGATTGCCGTCTTGAGAAACGCATCGTCATCCAGACGGGCCACGATCTGGCGGCGGTGTTCTTCATGCGTGGCGAGGAACCGCGCGAAGAACGAGAGCATTCCCGCAACGGTATCAAGACCGCCGAACAGGACCAGCGCGGCATAGGAAATTGCATCGGGGAACGAGATCCGTTCACCGGCTATTTCAACGTTCACGATCTGCGAGAGCAGATCATCGCCCTTGGTCTCCCTCCGTTCCGCCACCCATCCCTGCAGGTAGGCACCCATGGCCTGTTGCGCCTTTGCCCGTATCTCGGCAGTCCGCCCGCGCACGGAATCCTCGGCGATCGGCAGAAGAAGTGCCTTGTCCTCCAGCGGGAGATTCACCATCCGCAGAAATACGTGAATCGGGAGGACCTTGGCAAAGTCTTCAACGAATTCGCATTCGCCGCGCGGAACCAGGGCTTCAATGGTGTCGACGGCAACCCGGTGAACGCCATCTTCCAGCTTCGCCACGGCGGCAGGGACCAGCGCCTGCATCAGGGGCCGCCGATAGTGTGCGTGGATCGGAGGATCGAGTTCCAGCGGGATCTGGATCGGGGCATCTTCCGGCATCGGCGGCAGGGTGATGTGCCGATAGGAAAAGCGGTGATGATCCTTCTGCATCACAAGAATATCTTCCGCACGGGTGGCGACCCAATGTCCGCCATTCCGGGGCGTCCAGAAGATGTCCGGTGCCGATCCCTGATATGCGGCATAGGCCGCCTGGATATCCTTGTCCGAGCCTGGAAGGTTGTAGAAATCGAAATCGACAACCGCCTCCGCAGGCACATGAGCAGGGCGTTCAGCCAGCTGCATTTCCATGTGTACCTCTCTCCCGATTACAGCTTTTCTTATGCCGAGCGATCAAACCTGACGTGGATATGGGCCGGCACGCGCATCATGATGCCCCGGATTTCCGGCGCGGGCTTGTCCGGATCGAGGCGCAGGTTGTGCAGGTTGTCCATTACCGCGTGAAGCGCACGAGTCATTTCCACGCGGGCCAGATGCTGCCCTACGCAAATGTGTGGCCCGCGCGAGAACGCATAGTGCGCACGGCGAGTGCGGAAGATGTCGAACTTGTCGGGGTCCGGGTAAATCTCGGCATCGCGGTTGGCGGCGCCGGCCACCACGTCGACATAGGCCCCAGCGGGGATCGTCACCCCGCACAGTTCGGTATCGTTGATCGCGCAGCGCAACTGGGAAACCACAGGCCCATCCCAGCGCAGCGCTTCCTCGATGGCGGCGGGGATAAGCTCGCGATCGTTGCGGATGGCTTCGAATTGGTCAGGGTTCTGTAGCAGCGCCGTGAGCAGGACGCTTGTACCGCGATAAGTGGTATCGCCCGCGGCGTTCATCAGCTGTCGCAGGAACGATACGAGCACCAGTTCAGGCAGATGTTCGCCGTCCACCTCGGTCGTGGCAAGCATGCTGACGAGGTCGTCGCCCGGGTTTGCGCGGCGGGAGTCGATCAGCGACTTGAAGTATTCGCCAAGCTTGACCCCGGCTTCCTGCGCCTTTGCCATGTTCACGTAATCGGTCTGCCCGATGGCCAATCGCTGGAACGTGTGGACGTCGGTTTCAGGCAGGTTGAGTTGGTGATAGATCACCTCGAACGGGTAGCGCTGGGTAAACTCTACAACCAGATCGGCCTCGCCCCGGTTGATGAACTTGTTCATCAGGCCATGCACCACCGGATCGACGATCGTACCGCCCCAAGTGCGGACATATTGCGGCAGGAAGATCTTCTGGAAGATCTTGCGCCAGCGCCCGTGCTCCGGATTGTCGAGCGTGCTGATGCTGCCCATGCCGAATGTGGCGCCCAGCGTCGGGCGATAGCCAGAATTGGAGTACTTCGCCGTATCGGTCAGAACGATTTCGGCTTCCTTGTTGCCAAGCACGGTGAACTTGGGGACGCCGCTGTAGAAGCAGGGATACCCCATGTTCTCGCGATAGGAGCCGGGCAGTACAGCGCCCTTTAACCTCAGAGCATGGATACGCGGATAAGGATCGAGATCATCTCCGAAATTCACCTCGTCCGAAAGGAACGGGTCATAGGTCGGGTCGTCGAATTCCTGGATCTGAAAGGCAGTCGCCATGTTCGCGCATCCTATTATGTAGCGCTCACTATATAACTACTAACCTCGCCCGGTCAATCGTATGTGAGACAGATCGCAGGCTTCGCCACGCTACTATTCCCTTATTGTGCCACAAGTTGGCCAACGGGCGCTTCCGCCGGGCGATGCATCGGTCCTGCGATGGCTGAGGACTCATGCTTGTGGCGGTGCAGCAAAGACCCATTTTCGAACGTGAACATTTTCTGGGGGTCCGATGGACGAGACGATCGATCTTGGCGCACTGCGTGACAGCATACGCGACGTGCTGAACGCGGAATGTCCGCGTGAACTGATCGTGAAACACGCGCAGCATAATGACGGAATGGACCGCGAATTGTGGTCCAAGGCCGTCGAACTGGGCTGGACCATGCTCACGATTCCCGAAGATCACGGCGGGCTTGGGCTTGGCATTGAAGCACTGGCCGTTCTTCACGAGGAACTTGGCCGTGCGGCCGCACCGCTGCCATTTCTCAGCTCGCTGCTGGCCGCAAAGGCGATCTCGGATTCAGCAGATGCGGCGATCTGCGAAGCCTGGCTGCCACGTCTTGCCGCTGGCGCAGTGGCATCGTTATCCCTGCCGATGCCCCTTGGGAGTACAAAGCTTTCGGTAAACTGCGTGGGCGACAGTCTGGTCCTGACCGGCGCTGTGCTCAACTTGCTGGATGGAGCCGACGCCGAGATTCTGGTGTTGCTGGCCAAGGACGAGCATGGCGAGCTTGTGCGTGTGGTCCTTGACGTCACCGCCGACGGGATACAGCCCGCACGGACCACGCTGTGGGACCGCGGCCGCAGCCTTGCGAATCTTGGATTGGACGGGCTGCATATCCCTGCCGAACGCGCGTGGCCGGCAACGGGCGCGCAAGAAACTGCCCTGGCCAACCATGCTGCCATCGCCCTGGCTGCAGACAGTGTCGGTGGACAGGCAGCTGTGCTGGACATGACGATAGACTATCTGAAGACACGCCAGCAATTCGGGCGTCCGATCGGTTCGTTCCAGGCCCTGAAGCATCGTGTTGCAGACCACCGTACCCGGTTTGAGGGCGACATCTGGCTATTGCGCAGCGCGGTAAGCGCCGTGGCGGGCGATATGGACCATCGTGCCACCGAAGCATCAGCGGCAAAGGCGCTTGCAACGGCCAACTACGTCGGCCTCGGTCGCGATGCCATTCAGCTTCACGGTGGCATCGGCTTTACGGCGGAATATCCCATCCACGTCTTCGTCAAACGCGCGCTCCTCAATGAGCAACTGCTTGGCAACCAGGCCGCGCACCTGACCCGCGCTGTCTCCCGGATCGTGGAAGGAGCCGCATGATGACTGCGCCGATTGACAGCCCACTTGCCGCTGCTGGCGATCTTGATGCCTTTCGCCGGGCTCTGAGGGGCTGGCTGCCCAAAGCCATTCCACACGATTGGCAGGAACGCATCCGGCAGGGCGGTGAACCTGCATATGTGGACGTGCAGCGCGAATGGTACAGGGCGCTGGCAGACGCTGGACTGGCCACGGCGCACTGGCCGTCCGCCTGGGGGGGAGCGGACCTTTCGCTCGACGCCCAGATCGTGTTCTATTCGGAGCTGGCCCGTGCAGATGCGCCCATGGCCGTGATGTATGTGGTGGCGCTGTACCATATGCCCGCCACCATGTTCGCCTATGGCACGCCCCAGCAGCGTGACCGCTACCTCGAAGGCGTGCGAACCGGGGGCGTGGTCTGGTGCCAAGGCTTCTCCGAGCCGGGATCGGGGTCTGACCTTGCCAGCCTGAAGACGCGCGCGGAGCGTCGCGGTGACAAGTATATCGTCAACGGCCAGAAGATCTGGTCGTCCGGCGGGCAGAACTCCGATTTCTGCCTCCTGCTGGCGCGGACCGATTCAAGTTCTGCACGCAAGCAGGACGGAATTTCCTATTTCATCTGCGATCTGCGGACCCCGGGAATCACTGTCCGCCCGATTTCCCAACCGACGACGGAATCTGAATTCAACGAGATCTTCTTTGACGATGTCGAGATTCCGGCAGAAAACCTGATCGGCGCAGAAGGTCAGGGTTGGCAGATCGCGCAGACCACCTTGACCACGGAGCGCGGGCTGCTGATCTTCGAATGCGTCGAGCGGTTGGCTCAGGCCTATATCCGCGATGCTGCGGCGGGACAGGACACTTGGTTGGCTGACCCGATCGTCGCGCACGAATTTGCGACCTTCTACCCGCGCATTCGGGGCATTCAGGCAATGGTTGCCCAGCTGCTGTCCGAACTTCGGGATGACCCTCACGGCGGTGGGGTCATGGCAACATACGTGAAGCTCTACTGGGGCCCGCTGCTGCAGGATTACACCCTGTTCCTTACGCGGGCCCAAGGCCTGGCGGCGCAAGTCTTTGTAGAACCGCAGCGCTGCGCCGGGCACAACAGCGGCGATGCCTTCGTCGACTTCATGTGGAGCTATGGCTGGACGATCGCCGGCGGGTCAAACGAGGTGATGCGCAATATCATCTCCGAGCGTTTCCTCGGGCTGCCCAAAGGCTGATCCGGGGCACATCGCAGCTGTTGCATGCAAAAGGGCCGGTCCGCTTGGCGGGCCGGCCCTTCTTGCAACTCAGCACCCGATCAGGGCCGGCGCTGGCCCAGCACGTACTGCTCCAGCGTGCGGTGGAAATTCGTGATTTCCTCCTCTTGCACGGGGTTGGGCCGCGCGTACGAGAAGGCCCGGCTTTTCATGCCCTTCTGCACCAGCTTCATGTTGGCAATGTCCTGATCGACGATCAGGCCGAAGCTCTTGCCGGTGATATCTTCGTGCACTTCGGTTTCCACCTTCGGCTCCTTGCCGGGGCCGTAGCGCTTGAGGGACCAGATGTTGAAGATGCACTTGTCCGGGTTGTCACCATCGGGCCGCGCACGATACCAGACGGCACCGTCGAAATAGGGTAAAGTCACGCAGTTCGGGAACACGTGCCAGTCGGTCCCGGCCTTGAACATGGCCTCGGGCGTGAGGTTCGGGGGATAGCCACAGCCCTCCTCTTCGGCAGCGCGGCGGCCCAGTTCGATCGCCATGCCGAACACGGTCATCGGATCGGCATCGGCCGGAACCTCGTCCATGATCTTCTTGGCCGCCTCGAAATCGCGGTCGGTGAAGATCGCGGCGAAGTCTTCTTCCATCTGGCGGAAGAATTCGATTACCCCGGGCCGGGTGTCCGCAGGGGTTTCCCGCTTCAGCCGCGGTGAAGGGGTGCCCGCTGCCTGGGTCGCCTGCCAATAGCCGAAGTGGGCGTGCTTTCCGTGCGAAGCGCTCTGAGTGTAATCCTCACCCTGAACCGGTAGAAGCTGGGTGTGCGTAGCCGCTACGTGATAGCCTTCCATGAAGGCTTCCAGCGCGACCTTCCAGTTGCACGGCAGATGCAGTTCCAGCGCCCAGCGGAAGCGCATGTTCTCGTACTCGAACGGATCGAGGTAGTCCGGAACCGGGCTCAGGTATTCTTCCAGCGATTCGGATTCCGGGTCCATGTTGATCCACACGAACCCACCCCAGGTCCCGGTCTTCACCCGGTGAAGGTCGATGTTCTCACAGTCGAGCGTGCCGTTCCAGTCTTCCTTGTCCTGCACCACCACGTTCTTGCCTTCGAGATCGAAAGTCCAGTTGTGGTACTGGCAGCGGAAGTTCACGGCATGGCCGCAGCCTTCCATGATCTGGCGGCCGCGATGGGGACAGACGTTGAAAAAGGCGCTGAAACTCTCGCCATTCTTGTCGCGAACGACGATGATGCTTTCATCGGCGACGTCGAACACGATGTAGTCACCGGGATTGGGAATCTGTTCGGCACGGCAGGCGACCTGCCAGACTTTCGGCCAGAGGTTCTGCTTTTCGAGCTGCACGAATTCGGCAGACAGATAGTTATCCCGCGATACGCGTATGACATCCTGGGTGCGGGGCTTGTCCGAAACGGTCGCCATCTTGATCTCCATCTCCACTTTATGCAGTACTTACACCACAGGGGTGTCTGACGCAACTTGCAGCGTCGGTGCACCATGAACATCGGGCAATTGCTTCAGGCCGAAAGAGGCCTTTAATGCCTGTCCCTGAATTGCTGCTCGGTGAATTCAGGACGATTCCCAAGTGCCTAGGCGCCTTCGCTCAGTCCCCGACAAAGCGCGGCTTGCGGCCCTCGCCTCGGGCCTTGCCAGCTTCCTGCCGGTCAACGGTGGTCGAGTTCAGCGCCTGTCCGGCCATCTCCTCGCGCATCATGGTGTTGAAATCGGCTTCGAGCGACCGGCGGTAGTGACGCTTGGCCAAGCCTAGGCTGCGTGTTGGCTGGTCTGCCAGTTTGCGGGCAAGTTCCATCGCAGTATCGAGTTCAGCCCCTGGCTCGACCAGCCGGTTGATCAGGCCCCATTCGCTCAGGGTATCGGCCGTTACGGCATCGCCCAGCAGCGCAATCTCGTTCAGGCGGTGAAAGGGTATGATCCGGGGCAGGAAGAAGGAATCGCCAGCGTGCGGGATCATGGCCTGGCGGACGAAGACATGGGTCCAGCGGCTGCCCTTGGCGGCCACAACCAGATCCGCCAGCAATGCCAGCAGCCAGCCCACCCCGGCTACCGTGCCGTTCACGGCGCTGACCACCGGTTTTTCGACTTCCCAGATTGCCTTGAACATGGCGATGTGCGGCAGGGACGTGAACCGGTAATCCATCTGCGTGCGGGCCGGCGGTTTGGGGACGAGACCGGGCGCGCCGCCAATGCTGAAATCCTTGCCGGTGCTCGTCAGCACGATGGCGCGTACGTCCGGGTTCTGGTTCGCTTCCTCGAAGAACCCGGCATATTCAAGCGCCACATCCTCGCGGATGCCGTTGCGGATCGATGGGCAATCGAGCGTCAGGGTGGCAATCCCGTCCGCAATGGAAATGCGCAGGCCCTCTGTGTTCTCGCTGGCGTCTGCCATGATCTGATCCTGCCTTTCCTGCTTATGCCAATGTTCCGGGGCCAGCTTTAGGTTTCAAGTGCAAGGGCAACAATGGAGGAGAGGGCGCGGGCGCCAAGATCAGATAGACGATCACATCGGCGGCTCCGTGGGGCGTGAGTGGATCAGCCTCGCTGATCTCGCGTGGAGATAAGGCAATGCGATCCACCGCTTCAGGCGTCACGCCGTTTGCTGAACGCGAAGTCCATGGCCACCACACGCCGTTCGCCACGGCGCATCGAATCGATGAAGGCATCGCGCGCAGGTTCGGGCGCAATGGCAGTGTCCGGCGCGTCATCCTTTTCCCAGAATTCGGCCCATGATGGGAAATGGGCATGCCATGACCCGAACCGGTCTGGCGCCCCTGGCCAATGAATGATGCCCGGTTGCGGCCGCTCGAGAACGTCGGCTCCGTAGAGTTCGCTCGGATTGCGCCGACGGAAGTACCAGCGGCCGTTCTCGCGGCGATAAAGGTCAAGATAGTAGAGATAGACCGGCACCCACTGGCCGCCAACCTCATGCTCGCACCGACAATATACGATGCCGTGGGCATTGTCGGGATCATCGAACTCGATCACGTGGCCACCGATGTGATGAACCGATGCCCGGAACGATCGCAGCACGGTCGCGAACGAAGCCTTCAATGCCTCTCGTCCGCTGGAGGATCGCGTAACCTTCACGTCGGCTACGTAAAGATTCACGATCGCGTCGAGGTCGCGCATGTCAACGGCGAGCGCATACTTGGACGCAAGCTGACGGATCGCATCGAGCGACTCCATCCGGTCCAGTCGTTCAGCCAGATTCTCGGTCATGCGCTTACTCCGGCCAAGCCGGGACGGATGATTGGATATCGGCTCAGCTTGTACAAGCGAATCGCGCTTAGGCGGCGGATCAATTGCCTGCGTGATAAAGCTCTGGCTTGTCATCTGCCGCACGGAGCCGGCAGGATTCGATCAAGTCTCCGGAACGAGCAGAGGCGCCAGACCAGCCCGCTGTTCGGGCGTGAGCGAGACCGGCCGGCGTGTCTGCCGATCCACATAGACGTGGACGAAATGCCCGGTCGCCGCCGGGTCGTCATGTCCGGGCCGGAACAGGCCGATCTCATAACGCACGCTCTTGTCGCCCAGCCGCCCCACCCGCAGACGAGCGTCGACCACTTCGGGAAATTCGATCGACTGGTGGAAATCGCAGGCGCTGGCCACGCACAGGCCGATCGACGGCGAAATGCCCATCGCAATGACGCCTGCCTCCACGATATAGACCGTCACGACCTGATCCATCATCGCATAGTAGACGGCATTGTTGACGTGCCCGTAGGCGTCCAGATCCATCCACCGGACCGGGATCGATATGGAATAGCGGTAATCGTCGCGCGTGTCGGTCTTGCGGTCGGTCATGAGGGTCCTGTTCAGTTCCAGGCGGCGGGAAAATGGCGCACGATCCAGAAGTTGATCGCATCGTAATACTGTACCGGCGCGGTCAGCCGCAACTTGGGCAGGCGCTTGATGAAGATCCGCAAGGCAATTCCCGCCTCGAGCCGCGCGGTCCAGGCGCCCGGGCAGAAATGCGGGCCGATGCCGAAGGCGATGTGCCGTTCGCCCTTCCGGTCGAGCCGGAACGTGTCAGGGTCCTTGAAGTACTGCGGATCGCGGTTGGCGCTGAGCACCGAAAACAGCACCCGTGCGCCTTCCGGGATCGTTTCACCGGACATCTGCACCGGGCAGGGCGTGCCCCGGAACATGCCCATGGCGGGCGGCTGCAGGCGTAGCGATTCCTCGATCGCGGCATCGACGAGGTCCGGATCGTCCTTCACCTGTTCCCACAGCTCAGGCTGTTCGAGCAGGCTGTTGAGCGTGTTGAGCATCAGCGCGCCGGTCGTATCCACCCCGCCGACGAAAAAGCCGCGGATGGTCCGGCGCAGTTCGTCGTTGGTAAGGTAGCGTCCCTGGTAGGGGCTGGTCATCAAGACCGAAGTCAGGCTGTCATCCAGCACGGTGCCGACATGTTCGCGGCTCGGCTCGGTTATCCCGGCATCGCGCAGCTTCTGCCGTTTCATTTCGAACTGCTCGTCAAAGAAGGCGTACATCTCGGCGATGACGCGCTGCTGTTCTTCCGGATCGCGGATCATCGCGTCGAGGAAGGAATCTGTCCAGCGGCGGTACATCTCCACCGGTTCTTCCGGAAAACCGATCGCACGGGCAGCCACCTTGGCGGGCACGGGCTTGCCAAACAGCTGCTGGAGATCGCCTGATCCCAGATGCTCGAAGCCGTCGATCACTTCATTCGCGATCCGGGTGCAGTCAGCCGCCCAGCGCTTTACCCCGGCAGGAGACATGTAGGCGTTATAGATGCGCTTGAATTCATTGAACGTCGGCGGATCCTGGTTGAGCGCGATGCCGCGCTCCATCGGCGCCAGCTGGCTGCCCCACTCCTTGGAGAAATGCTGCGTGTTTTCCAGAACTTCCTTCACGTTGTCGAAGCCGGCGGCATAGTAGTATTCGCCGCCCTGCGCAGCTGACACGCCATACTGACGCAGCTGGTGGTGAAAGGACGGACGGTCTGCAAGAGCAGCCGGGCTGTTCGGGTCTACCGTTTGCATCGCTCTCTTTGCCTCCTTGGCCCAGCACCGGCGCAAGGTAGAAAGCCAGCCCGGCGCCGGTGCAACATCTTGCGCACAAACATCGCGACAACGATGCTGCAAAGGAGCGGTTGCCCTCAGTCGACCCGGATCACGACCTTGCCGATCCGCGATGCCGAAGCGAAATAGTGAAACGCCTCGGCAGCTTCGTCAAAGCCGAAGACCCGGTCGATCACCGGCACGATCCGGGCCTGCGTGATGGCGCGGTTCATCTGTTCGAACTGTTCGCGGCTGCCGACCCGGGTGGGGTTGAGGTTGATGCCTCGCCGCATGAACAGCGAGGGCATGTCGCCCATGCTGCGATCCAGCGCGCCGACAAGGCTGATCCGCCCGCATTCGCGCGTGGCCTTGATCGTTTCGGCCCAGCCCGAGGGTCCACCCACGTCCAGCGCGATATCGACGCCCCTGCCGCCGGTGGCATCCAGGATGCCCTGGCTCCACCCTGCCACCGAACTGTCGATGACCACATCGGCGCCCAGTTCGCGCAGCCGGTCCTGCTTTGCCGGGGTCGTGGTGGTGGCGATCACGCGCGCGCCTGCCGCCTTGGCCAGTTGCAGCGCGATGACGGCAACCCCGCCGGTGCCCATGACCATCACGTCGTCGCCGGGCCGCAGGCTGACCTGCCCCTGCAGCGCCGCCCAGGCGGTGACGCCCGCACAGGGCAATGTGGCCGCTTCCTCGAACGAGAGGTGATCTGGAATGATCACGATCTCGCTCTGATGCACCTTGGTGAACTGGGCAAGCAGGCCATCGTTAAGATGGCAGCTGCGCCCGAGCACGTTGAAATCGTCCGGAATGCGGCCAGCAATCCAGGTAGGATGGAACGTCAGGGCGACCCGGTCACCGGGTCTGGCGCGGGTTACCCCCTCGCCCACGGCCACCACTTCGCCGGCGCCATCGCACATCGGGATGTGGTTAGGGGCCATTCCGGTTCCGATCTGAAGCAGGCCTTGGAGCCCGATCAGGTCACGAAAATTGATCGAGGTGGCGCGGATGCGGACAATGACCTGGCCGGCAACCGGGGGCGCCGGATCCGGCTCTTCGCAAAGCGTCAGGCTATCCGGGCCGGTGAACTTGGGAACACGATAGAGTTTCACTTTGCTTCTCCGGGAATGGTCGAAATGGCGCAGAGGCTCCGCATCCGGGTAGGACCTCAGCCGTTCATGGTTGCGCCAAGCTCGCTCAGTATTTCGATTTTCTGCACTGACCGGCCCAGAGGCAACTGGTGGTCGGCCAGACCTGCCTCGACCACACGGCCCACTTCGAACGGATCCAGGCCGGGCATCCATACGCTGGGGGTCGTAATCGCAGGATGGCTCATCAGCGCGACTTCGCCGTCCACCGCCATGAATACCTGGCCGGTAAAGCGCGAGGACAGGTCCGACAGCAGATAGACCGCCAAGGGAGCCACACCTTCGGGCGGCATGCCCTTGTTGGTATCGGGATGAACCACCTGCGCGCTGCGCGTGGCGGCGCGCGGGGAGATGGCATTCACCCGGATGCCATGCGGTGCCATGTCCATCGCCCAATTGTATGTCAGCGAAGCGATCCCGCCCTTGGACGCGCCATAGGCCGCCATCTCGAGCAGGCCCGACTGGGCGCCGGACACCGTGTTGAGGATGGCCCCGCCCGTGCCCTGCGCCTTCATTGCGCGCGCCGCAGCCATTCCCACGAAGGCCGTGCCCATGAGGTTGACTTCGATGGTCCGGCGGAATGTTTCAGGATCTTCGTCGAACGGCGTGGCCATGGTGAACACGGCGGCATTGTTGCACACCGCATCGATCCGGCCGAAAGCCTCGACGCAGCTGTCGATCAGTCCGCAGGCGGCGTCCCACGTCGAAATGTCGCCTGGGTGTGCAACGGCTTTGCCGCCTTCGGCGCAGATCGCCTCGGCAACGGCCCGTGCCACCGCGCCATCAACGCCGTTGACGACCACGCTTGCCCCTTCGCGGGCGGCGAGATGGGCGTAGGCAGCCCCGAGTCCCCGCCCCGAGCCGGTGATCACGATGGCCTTGCCCTCAAGCATCCCGGGGCGTCCCACCGTGCTATTGTCCTGCATCAGGCAATCCTCCCTGCCGCTCTTGCGGTTGAAGTCGGATCGTAGGGCGGCGCCTCCCACCCGACGAACTGCTCTTTGAGCGCTTCCGCGACAGACCCGGAAAACTCGGGTGGTCGCTTCTCCATGAAGGCGCGGGCGCCTTCGCGCGGGTCGCCGCTGCGCTGCATGTAGACCAGTGCCCGGCTTTCATGGCGGTGAGCGACCATCGGATGAGGCGCGGCCATGCCCTGCCAGACCATGTGGCGGGCCAATGATACGGCCAGGGACGAAGTCCCGTCGGCGATGCGGGCCGCCACCGCCAGCGCAGCCTCCATCAGGTTTACAGGGTCCACCACCAAGTCTGTCAGCAGTCCGCTCTCCAGCGCCTCCTGCGCCGGGACCGGGCGCCCTGTCTGAAACCATTCGAGCGCGCGGTTCACGCCCACGATCCGGGGCAGGAACCAGGAAGAGCAGGATTCAGGCGCAATTCCGCGCTTCACATAGGGAAAGATGTAGCGCGTCTCCGGGGTGCCGATGCGATAGTCCATCGGCAGCGTCAATGCCGCGCCCATTCCGGCGGCAATGCCGTTTACCGCGCCGATGACGGGCTTGTGGCAGTCGAACAGCCGCAGCACGATCTCGCCGCCCTTGTCACGAGGCGACAGTTCGCCCGGCGTTGGAGCCTCGGCAGAATCGCTGGAGATGCGGCTGAAGCCGGATGCGAGGTCAGTTCCGGCACAAAAGCCCCTGCCCGTCCCGGTGAAGATCAGGGCGCGGACCGCATCGTCACGGTCAGCCTGATCGATGGCGTCGCGAATGATGCCATGCATCTCATAGGTCAGGGCGTTCAGCTTGTCTGGGCGAGTGAAGGTGACGGCTAGCGCCGAGCCGATCCGTTCCACTGTCGCGTCCGCCATGCCCATCCTCCCGGTGACCTCTCTCGTCACTTGGGGATTGCAGGGGTTAAGCGGCAAATCAAAGGGCTGACTGCTCTCGCGTCAGTTCTGATCGTGAATATGATTGTCCCGGATCAGCCTGACTGCCCATTTATCGGCAGGATTAGGCCAGGGTCCTGGCTCTCCGCGCGCCACCGGACAGAGCCGACCGGCCGCTCCAGCAGGCGCCGGATGCGATCGGCCCGCTGGTCGAGGGTTTCGGCAGCGGCCCGGTCGAGAATCGCCTGTTCCCCGGCGGTCATCCGTTCGCGCTGGCGCAGGTAATCATGCCAGGTCGGGCAGGAGAACCGTTCCATCCAGCATTGCTCGTTGGCGATGTCCCTCGCCAGCGACCACATGAAGGCGCCATTGCGCTGCCGGAAACCCTGCACTTCCAGCATGGCGTCATAGAACTGGCGGGCATTGCCCGGATCGACCAGATACTCCACTTCGATCACGATCGGGCCGCTGCGCCCGGTCAGGCCCAGCCTGACTTCCGGTGTGGCAAGCGGCCTCGTACGTTCGCCGATGTTGGCGGCTTCATGATTGAGTGGCCAGATCCGGCTGGCGGCCACACAGGCCAGCATTGCCACGCCCGAACAGGCGATGGAATTTGCCGTTCCGATCAGCCCTCCGACATGGCCCCATAACCATGCGCCGCTGGCCAAGCCGCCAGCCATGGCTGCCTGAAAGGCAGCGAGCGCGCGCCCGGTGACCCAGCGCGGAGCCTGAGTCTGGATCACGATGTTGAACTGGGTCAGCGGTTGCATCCACAGGACGCCAGCGACAAACAGCACCGGCATCGCCGTCAGCCGTGAACGCGTGAATGACAGCGCGATGATGGCAAGTCCGAGCAGGGCCGTGCTGGCGCCGATGTGCCATTCGCCACGGAGCCGGTCACGCAGATGGGGCATCAGCAGGGCACCGCTGACTGCGCCGAGCCCGAACACGCCCAGCAGCAAGCCGTAGGTTGCCGCCGTGCCGCCGATCAGATCACGCGCGATCAGCGGCATCAGCGATGAAATCGATGCTCCGGCAAGGCCCGTCAGGATGGCACGGATTATGACCGAGCGCGTCGCGCCGGAATGCATGACATAGCGCACGCCAGACACGATCGCCCAGCCGATCCGTTCTGGCGGAAGGCGCGGCACATCGCGTTCCCGGCGCCACAGGAACAGTGCCAGCAGGATGGGCAGGTAACACAGCGCTACCGCGCCAAAGGCGGCGACCGACCCGGCAGTCGCCACGATCAGGCCACCAACCGCCGGGCCAAAGCTGCGCGCGATGTTGTAGCTGACCGAGTTCAGCGCTACTGCCGGCGCGAGGTCTTCGGCCGGCACCTGTTCGCTGACCGAAGCCTGCCACGCCGGACCGAACATCGCATTGGCGGTCCCGCTGAGGAAACACAGCAGCAGAAGCAGTTCAGGCGTCAGCACTCCGGTCAGCGCGACGCCGGTCAGCAGCAGCGAGCTGCACAGGGAGAAGCCCAGCATGCTCATGCTCACCAGCCGCCGGTCGTAGGTATCGGCAATGGCCCCTGCCGCCATCGCGAACAGCATGTATGGTAGCATAAGCGCCGTCTGCACCAGCGCCACCAAGTCGGCGCGCGCGCTGAGGTCGGTCATCGTCCATCCGGCCGCGACGCCATTGATGAGCAGGCCGAAGTTGGACAGCAGGCTGGCCAGCCAGATGCCCCGGAATGCCCGGTGCCGCAGCGGTGCGAACGATGATTTCATGCCAGCCCGACCAGGATCAACGCCAAAACTTCACGCAAACCGGGCGCATAGGTAACAGTCGGGCACTTAGCAATCACGCATTGGCCTCTAGCCCATTGGCCAGCAGGCTCCGGGCCAGTTCCGACCCGTTCAGCAGCCGGTTGACCCGGCGCTCCACGCGCCAGCCGCCATCGCTTGCGCGCACCAGTTCCCAGCGGTTTGCCGCCGCCCGCACCACTGCCCATGTGGTCCCATGGCGCTGGTAGACGCGGGAGTAATTCGTAGCCACCGCCGTGTCCCCTTGCAGGGTGACGACCGGGTGGCTCATCACATGGGCGCAGCCCGGTTCGACGAAGCCAAGGTGCATCGGGTCATCCACGATCGCACCAACCTCATCCGCGCCCCGGAACACGTGATGCTCGGTCTCGTAAGTGCCGTGTGGCGTCCACATCGCGCGCAGGGCAGCCCGCCTCATCCCGTCAACCGCCGGGCCATAGCGCGCGATCAGCTGGCATATGGCGGCGTGGTCCTCCAGTTCGCGGACCCTGGCCTCGAGCGCGGCCAGCCGCGCCAGGACGCCTTCATTCGCCCCCTCTCCGATCACGGTGCGAGCGTTTCATAGCGCGTCATCGGCGTCTCCCCTGCCTCCTTCAACTTGCGCAGCGCTCCGACCCGCTTGTCCAGCCACCAGCCAGATTCCTGCGGCCAGTCGTCGTAGCTTTCCCCGTTCAGCGCGCTGCGGGCATGATGAGGCCAATTGGGATCTTCGAGCAATTCGCGACCGATCGCCACCACGTCTGCATCCCCCGCCTGCAAAACCGCTTCGGCCTGGTGCGGATCAACGATCAGCCCCACGGTCGCGACAAGCCCGCCATCAAGATTCTGCCTCAGCTTGCGGGAATAGGGCGCGTGAAAGGCATAGCCGCGCCTCACGCGAACATCGCTCGATCGGTCGGAGATTGCGCCGCCGGACGAACAGTCGATCAGGTCCACCCCTCGTGCCAGCAGCTCGCGGCAGAACACCAGGCTGTCGTCCTCGGTCCAGCCGCCTTCGATTCCGTCCAGCACGGACAGGCGATAGAAGAGGGCGCAATCGTCCGGGATCGCTGCCCGGATCGCGCTCACCACCTCGAGGGGATAGCGCATCCGGTTCTTCAGGCTGCCGCCATAGGCATCGGTCCGATGGTTCGATATCGGCGAAAGGAACGCGTGCAGGAGGTAGCCATGCGCGCCATGCAGGTCGATGATCCGGAAGCCGGCCTGCGCCGCCCGTCGTGCCGCCGCGGCCCACAGCGCCACGTTCTGCACGATCTCCGCCGCCGTCATTTCCCGTGGCACCGACCAGCCGGACCCGGGCGAAATCGCGCTCGGCCCGATCGTCTCCCACGGCTCCTCGCCCCGCGCCGTGTCAGCCTCGGTCAGTGGCCCCATGCCATCCCACGGCGCCTGCATGGACCCCTTGCGGCCAGCGTGGACCAGCTGGATTCCGGGGATCGACCCCTGCGAGGCGATGAAGGCGGCGATGCGCGTCAGCGGAGCCACCTGCTCGTCCGACCAGAGCCCCAGATCCATGTGGCTCATCCGCCCGATCGGCTCGATCGCGGTCGCCTCGGCAATGACCATGCCCGCCCCACCCATCGCAAAACGGCCGAGCTGGACGAGGTGGAAGTCGCTCGCCCGGCCGCTGTCGTCACTGGCATATTGCTGCATGGGCGAGACCATCACCCGGTTGGGTGCGGTGAAGCCCCGGCATGTCAATGGAGTGAACAGCAAGCTGGCTTGGGCGGATTCAGACACGGACGGCGCTCCCGAAACAGATGCTGCCGGTTTCCCGCCTTGGCCAATCGACTGCAACCCTCCCGGGCACTGATCGGCAGGGCGATGCCTCTTCGCTTGGAGACTTGTCACGGGAGGGGGCATGTCATGGGGGCGCCAGCCGCCCGTGCGGAAGCCATGACGGAAGAGCCTTTCGATCACGTCATCGCGCTTGCCGCCCCACGGACCGCCTAAAGCACTGCAGCATCCTTCAGGGCCGCGATGCGCGCCTCGTCATAGCCGAGCAGGTCCTTCAGCACTGCCTCGTTGTCCTGCCCCAACATCGGTGGAGGGGTTGCCTCGCCGATCGGGGTTCCGGACATGCGGATCGGATTGCGCAGCAGCGGCATGTCGCCGGTCACCGGATGGTGGGCATGGGTCAACATCCCGCGATGCTGAACCTGCGGATTGTCGAACACCATCGACACGTCGTTGACCGCGCTGGCAGGCACGTCAGCCGCCTCGAGTTCGGCGAGCCACTCGTCGGCCGGACGGGTGGCGAACAGCGCATCGAGGATGGCCAGCAATTCGTCGCGGTTCATGATCCGCTTCTGGACCTGGTCGAAGCGAGGGTCTGTTGCGAGTTGCGGCTTGCCCAGCACTTTCATCAGTGCGCCGAACTGCTTGTTGGTGCTGGCAACGATGAAGATCTCACGATCGCTGCACTTGAACGTCTGCGATGGAATCCCGCCGAAGCCGCCATTGCCGCGCCGTTCCGGCACCACCCCGGAAATCAGGTAGTTCTGGACATAGTGCGACAGCGACGCCAGCCCGCAGTCGAGCAAGGCAAGGTCGATGAACTGGCCTTCCCCGGTCAGGTCGCGGTGGCGCAGGGCAGCAAGGATCGCGTTGGAGGCATAGAGCCCGGTCAGGATGTCGACCATGGACACGCCAACCTTCATCGGCCCGCCGCCGGGCACGCCATCGGGCAGGCCCGATACGCT
Source organism: Novosphingobium cyanobacteriorum (assembly GCF_029436685.1). Lineage (GTDB taxonomy): Bacteria > Pseudomonadota > Alphaproteobacteria > Sphingomonadales > Sphingomonadaceae > Novosphingobium > Novosphingobium cyanobacteriorum. The sequence goes on along the minus strand of NZ_JAROCY010000018.1, from coordinate 67,613 downwards.
CATCATGCCGCACATCGCCTGGAACACGCCGTCGTATCCCGGCCGCGCAGCAAACGGTCCGTCCTGACCGAACCCCGTGATTGAACAATAGATCAGGCGCGGGTTGATCGCCTTCAGGCTTTCGTAATCAAGGTCATACTTGGCCAGAACCCCGGTGCGGAAGTTCTCGATCAGGACATCGGACTTCGCCACAAGCTCGCGGATCAGGGCGGCGCCTTCCGCCTTGGAGTGATCGACTGTCATGCCGCGCTTGTTGCGATTGCAGCTCAGGTAGAATCCGGCGTCCCTCGTCGGATTTCCGTCCCGGTCATGCAGGAACGGTGGGCCATAGGAGCGGCTGTCGTCGCCAGCGCCGGGCCGTTCGACCTTGATCACCTCGGCACCAAGATCGCCCAGCAACTGCGCGCAGAACGGGGCGGCCAGAATCCGGCTGAGGTCGATGACCCGGATGCCATTCAAGGCTTGTGACGGCATGAACTCCCGCTCCCCGCATATCTCTCTGGCTTTATCCATCACCGCGTTTGGCGCGGCAGGACAACGTCGCAGGGCGGCACATCGTAACAGCGATATGTCCGGTCGGGCACCCTCGCACCGCTCGCCTTATCGGACCGGTATTGCCAAAGGAGCGCTCGAGGCCCCGTCCGGCCGCTCTGATCAAATTGATACCAACCGGAGACTGGCATGAGCGCAGTTGCATACGAGGTCGATGGCGAAGTCGCCGTTCTGACGGTCAACTATCCCCCCGTGAACGCGCTGAGCGCCGCCACCCGGACAGGCCTCGGTGAAGGGATCGAACGTGCGCAGGCTGATGAAGCGGTCAAGGCGATCGTGATCCTTGGCGGCGGCAAGACTTTCATCGCCGGGGCTGACATCACCGAATTCGGCACGGAGAAGAGCAAGGCCAAGCCCCAACTCAAGGATCTCCAGAAGATGCTGGAGAATTCGCCAAAGCTGACCATCGCCGCAATCCATGGCACTGCGCTAGGCGGCGGGCTGGAGCTGGCGCTCACGGCCCACTCGCGCGTGGCGGTGGCCTCGGCCAAGGTGGGCCTGCCCGAAGTCAACCTCGGCATCCTGCCCGGCGCTGGCGGCACGCAGCGCCTGCCCCGTCTCACCGGCGTCGAAGTCGGCATCGATCTCATCACTTCGGGCAAGCATGTCCCGGCGGCAAAGGCGCTGGACCTGGGCGTGGTCGACGCCATCGTCGATGATGTTCGCACCGGCGCCATCGCCTATGCGCGCGAAGCACTGGCGAGTGGCAAGACCTTCGTGCCGGTGATCGAACGCAACGAAAAGATCACCAATGTCGACCCCGCCGTCTTCGCCGAAGCACGCAAGACGGTGGGCAAGAAGGCCCGCGGCAAGATCGCGCCGATGGTGATCATCGACTGCATCGAGGCCGCCTGCACCCGCCCTGCCGTTGAGGCGCTCGCGTTCGAGGCGGAAAAGTTCCAGGAACTCTACGCCAGCGACCAGCGCGGCGCCCTGATGCATTACTTCTTTGCCGAACGGCAGGCGCGCAAGATCCCCGGCATCCCGGCGGATATTCAGCCCAAGCCGATCAATTCCTGCGCCATCATCGGCGCCGGGACCATGGGCGGCGGCATTGCGATGTCGTTCGCCAACGCAGGCATTCCTGTCACCATCCTCGACCTTAGCCAGGAAGCGCTGGATCGCGGCATGGGCGTGGTGACCAAGAACTATGGCATCTCTGTCTCGCGCGGCTCGATGAGCCAGGACAAGATGGACAAGGCCCTGTCGCTGATCACGCCGACCACGAATTACGACGATCTCGCCCAGTGCGACATCGTGATCGAGGCCGCGCTGGAACGGATGGACGTGAAGAAGGAAATCTTCGCCCGCCTCGACAAGCTGATGAAGCCGGGCGCAATCCTTGCCACCAACACCAGCTACCTGTCGATCGACGAGATCGCCAGCGCCACCACCCGCCCCGGCGATGTGGTCGGCTGCCACTTCTTCTCGCCCGCCAACGTGATGAAGCTGCTGGAAAACGTGCGCAGCGCCGTCACCTCGCCGGAAACCATCGTAACCGTGATGGAAATGGGCAAGCGCATCGGCAAGGTGCCGGTCCTCGCCGGCAGCACCGAAGGGTTCATCGGCAACCGCATGCTGCAATACTACACCGGCGAAGCGGAATTCCTGCTGGAACAGGGCGCCACGCCCGAACAGATCGACCGCGTCGCCACCCGCTTCGGCATGGCCATGGGCCCGCTGTCGATGCGCGACATGGCCGGGATGGACATGGCTGCCGTCTCCCGCAAGGAGCGCTCGGCCAACATGCCTGCGGGCGAACGCCTGTCGCCGATCCTGGAGCGTCTGGTCGCCGCCGGACGTTGTGGCCAGAAGACCGGCAAGGGCTACTACCGCTATGAAGGGCGCGAGAAGTTCTCGGACCCCGAAACGATGGAAATCATCGAGGGCGTGGCCAAGGAATTCGGCATCACCCGCCGCGAATTCACCGATGATGAAGTCGAAGCCCGCCTGTTCGCCCCGCTCGTGAACGAAGGAGCCAAGGAGATCGAGGACGGCACCGCCATTCGTGCCAGCGACATCGATGTCACCTGGGTCAACGGCTATGGCTTCCCCGTCCACCGGGGCGGACCGATGTACTGGGGTGAAAAGTACGGCCTCGACAAGATCTACGCGATGGCGCTCGAGGCTGAAAAGCGGAACGGTCCGCGCTGGGCACCGGGCAAGCTGCTCGAACGCCTCGCCAAGGAAGGCAAGGGTTGGGACGCGGCGTGACCGATCAGGCAGGCACGAATCCGATGGCGGTAACGGACTGGGACGAAAGCCGGTTTGATCCGCTGGACGGGCCTGCCACCATCCCCGCGCAGTTGCGGGAAACGGTCCGTCTGTGCGGTGAGCGCCTGTTTCTTGCGGGGGAAGACGGTCGCCGCCTGACCTTCGTCGAAGCCGAAGGCGCGGCGCGCCGCATGGCGCGCGCGTTCATCGCCTCGGGCCTCACGGCGGGCGATCGCGTGGCGATCTGGGCGCCGAACAGCATCGAATGGATCATCGCCACCCTTGGCGTGCAACTGGCCGGCGGCATCCTCGTCCCCCTAAACACACGGTTCAAGGGTGAGGAAGCAGCCTTCATTCTCGAGAAAAGCCGCGCGACCTTCCTCTGTACGGTCGGCAGTTTCCTCGGCAACGATTATGCCGCGATGATCCGCGCGGCGCGTGGGGGTTCCGGCGATGACCGTCCGGTCAACGGCCTCCCCCACCTGCGCGAGATCATCCTGTTCGATGCCGATCCGCTGAACGCATTCCTCGCGTGGGCCGAAAGCACGACCGAGGCCGAACTCGACCAGCGGATCGCCGAGATCGGCCCCGGCACGATCTGCGACATCCTGTTCACTTCAGGCACGACCGGCAACCCCAAGGGCGCCATGTTCAGCCACCAACAGGCGCTGGGCACCGTCCGCAGCTACAATTTCGTCAACCGGCTCGAGGCCGGTGAGCGGATGGTGATCGTCAATCCGTTCTTTCACAGCTTCGGCTACCGCGCCGGCTGGGTCAGCTGCATGATCGCGGGATTGACCGCCTATCCGGTGGCCGAGCTCAAGGCCGATGCCCTTTGCGCCTTGATCGAGCGCGAGCGGATATCCGTGCTGCCGGGGCCGCCTGCCCTGTTCCAGACTCTGGTTGACCAGCCCAGCACCCACGACATCTCGTCTCTGCGCATCGGAATCACCGGGTCGGCCAACCTGCCGGTGGCGCTGATGCAGGCGTGCAAGGACCAGCTCGGCCTCGAGCTGATCCTCACCAGCTATGGCCTGACCGAAAATACCGCCATGGGCACCAGTTGCCGTTTCGGCGACGATGCCGAAACGCTTGCCACGCGCGTTGGCAAACCCTTCCCCGGCTGGGAGATACGCCTCGTTTCGCCGGAAAACGCCCCGGTCGGAGTCGAGGAGCCAGGGGAGATCTGTTTCCGCGGGTTCAGCGTGATGCAGGGCTATTTCGAGGACCCTGCCGCCACCGCCGAAGCGGTCGATGCCGAAGGCTGGCTCCATACCGGTGACGTCGGTATCATCGATGAACGCGGTTATCTGCGCGTGGTCGATCGGCTCAAGGACATCATCATCGTCGGCGGTTTCAACGTCTATCCGGCCGAGGTCGAGAACATCCTCGTCAATGCTCCCGGCGTTGCCGAAGTGTCTGTCGTCGGCATGCCTGATCACCGCATGGGCGAAGTGGCCGCCGCTTTCGTGGTCCCCACCCCCGGCACCACGCTTGATCCGGTCGAGCTGACCCGCTGGTCGCGCGAGCACATGGCCAACTTCAAGGTCCCGCGCCGGTTCGTTTCCCTGGCAGAATTGCCCAAGACCCCACTCGGCAAGGTGCGCCGCGTCGAACTGAAGGCGGCGGCTAAGGCTCTCGTCGAAACGGATTGAACCGGCTCCTGACCGGTCCCGACCGGTCAGGGCTGCAGGATGATCTTGCCCCGGTTGCCTCCGGCAGCCACGGCCTGCTGCGCCTCGGCCGCCTGCTCGAGCGGAAGGACCTTGCCGACCGGAACCGGCAGCGCACCGCTTGCGACCGCCCTGACCAGTTCGGCCAGTTGCGCGCCATCGGGAATCACGCCGTCGAATTCCGGGGTGGCGGGCAGGTCGTCTGCCGGGATGGGCACGTCCGATGCCGTCACGATCCGTCCGCCGGGCCTGAGATGGCGCATCAGCGGCGCCACGTCCGCCCCGCCGATGGTGTCGATCGCGTGGTCGAACGGTTCTCCGGTCCAGTCTTCGCCGATCGCTGCTACTTCTGCTGCCCCCGCCGCCAAGGCTTCTTCGGCCCGGTCAGCCCGCACCGCCGCGATGATGTGCACTCCGCGCCGCGCCGCCGCAAACAGAGCTGAGCGCCCAACGTTCCCCAGCGCCCCGGTGATCAGCACGCGCTGTCCCGCTGCCGGCTGCAGGCGGGTCTCCACCAGTTGCAGCCCGGTGAGGTTGGCACAGGGAATTGCCGCCGCCGTGGCAAAGCTCATGTCGTCCGGGATCGTTGCAATGCTGGCCGCGCTGACCACGGCAAACTCGGCATAGCCGCCCTTGGTGAAAGGGTGCAGCATCGCCGCGACCCGCGTACCAGCGGCAAAGCCCTCCCCGGAAACGACCGTTCCGGCCACGTCATAGCCCAGAACATGCGGCATCGGCACCGGAGCAAAGGCCTGGTAGCGGCCTTCCCGCCACTTGCCGTCCGCCGGATTGACGCCGATCGCTTCAACCTTGACCAGCACCTCGCCTTCGCCCGGCTGGGGAACTGGAAGGTCGGTAAGCTTCAGGACTTCGGGACCACCATAAGCGGGAATGACAATTGCGCGCAACGGGCAGGCTCCCTCTCGTCCGGTTCGGTCAGGTCACCCTGTCAGGCGGCTGCGAAATGCGGCTCGGGACCGGTAAAGCCACCCAGTTTCGCCAGTCGCGCGATCTGGCTTTCCGTATCGCCGAGCAATATGCCGATTGCAGTGAGTCGGCGGAAATAGTGGCTGACAAGATGCTCTTCGCTGACGCCGATACCACCGTGCAACTGCACTGCATATTGCGCAATGAACCGCCCAGCCTTGCCGATCACAACCTTGATGGCCGCATAGCCTGCTGCCCGGACATGTTCGTCCTGCTCATCGGCCAACAGCGCCGCATACATTGCGGCAGACCGGGCCTGCTCCACTTCGACCAGCATTTCCGCCGCGCGATGCTGCAGCGACTGGTTGACGCCGATCGGCTTGCCAAACTGCTCGCGGGTCTTGAGATAGTCGACCGTGAGATCGAGCGCCGCCTGCATCGCACCCAGCGCCTCTCCGGCCAGCCAGGCGATCCCGGCCTCGACCGCGCGAGCGCCTGCGCCATTGCCGCCCAACCTGCTCTTCTCGGGCACCTTGACACCGTTCATTGCAAGATCGGCCGCGGTGCCGCCGCCGTGCAGCCGGTAGCCCCGGCACTCCAGCCCTGCCACATCGCTCGTAACCACGAACAGGTCCTCACCCGCCGGGACGACCAGCAGGCTGGCGCAATCGCCGCCGAGAACGACCTTGGCCGTACCGTCCAGCACCCAGTCGCCGCCGTCGCGGCGGGCGGTGATGGCGGAATCGGTCACCAGTGAGGCGATGGTCTCGCCCGTCATGATCCCCGGCAGCAGGCCCGCCTGCTGGTCCGGCGTTCCGGCCTCGCTGATTGCGGTGCCGGCCAGTACGATCGAGGGCAGATAGGGTTCGACCACCAGACCCCGGCCAAATGCCTCGGCCACGATCATGGTCTCCACCCCGCCAAGGCCAAGTCCGCCCTGCTCTTCCGAAAAGGGCAGCATGGTCAGGCCCAGTTCGGCAAAACTTTTCCACATTTCGGCCGACCAGCCATCGGGTTGGATCATGTAGCCGCGGCGCTGGTCAAGATCGTACTGTTCGGCAATCAGGCGGTCGACGCTGTCCTTCAGCATCCGCTGGTCGTCGGAAAGTTCCAGGTCCATCGTTCGTCAAAGTCCCAGCTGTGTCTTTGCCAGGATGCCCTTCTGGACTTCGCTGGACCCACCGAAAATGGAAGCTGCGCGCAGGATGCCGTAGTTGGGCATGACCGAGCCGATCCATTCGCCCGCGTCGTCGAGGGAAAGCGGCGCATCGTCATGCTGCACCTCAAGGGCGGACGGACCTGCCACGGACAGCAGCAGTTCCGAAGCGGCCTGGCGCAGTTCCACGCCTTTCAGCTTGAGGATGGAGGACCGCGGATCGGCCGCGGTAGACCGGCGCTGCCCGTCAAGTATGCGCAGCTGCGTGATCTCAAGGATCTTGAGTTCCGCTTCCAGCGCGGCGGTCTTGGCTAATACCGATTTGTCGCCCTTGGCCAGGCGCTTGATCCGGCGGATCAGGTGCTTGGTCATGCCGATCCGGGCGATCCCAGTCCGCTCGTTGGACAGCAGGAACTTGGTAACGTCCCAGCCCTTGTTCTCTTCACCGATCAGGCAGTCAACCGGGACGCGAACCTCGTCAAGGAACACCTCGTTCACCTCGTGCCGCTCATCGAGAGTGATGATCGGACGGATGGTCACGCCGGGCAGGCGAAGGTCGATCAGCAGGAAGGAAATGCCCATCTGCTTCTTGGGCGCCTGCGGATCAGTGCGCACCAGCGTGAACATCCAGTCAGCATGATGGGCCATGCCCTGCCAGATCTTGTGTCCGCTCACCACGTAGTGGTCGCCCTCGCGCCGGGCCGAGGTGCGCAGCGCGGCAAGGTCCGATCCGGCGCCCGGTTCGGAAAAGCCCTGCGCCCACCAGATGTCGAGATTGGCCGTGGGCGCAAGGAACCGTTCCTGCTGGGCCGGCGTGCCATACTGGATGACCACCGGACCAAGCATGGAAACATTGAACGAGACCGGCTCGGGCGCTGGCGCCTGATGCAGTTCGTCAAGGAAGATATAGCGCTCGACCGGGGTGAAGCCCGGCCCGCCATGGGACTTCGGCCACGAAGGAGTAGCCCAGCCCCGGCTGTTCAGCGTGCGCTGCCAGGCGACGATCTCTTCCCGATCGGGGATCCGGCCTTCCACCATCTTGCGGTGAGTGACCGGATCGAGATTGTCACGGATGAAGGCGCGCACGTCCTGCCGGAACGCCTCCTCTTCGGCGGTGAACCGCAGGTCCATGGCGGGTGCTGCCCCTTACTTGCCGGTGAAGACCGGCTTGCGCTTTTCTGCGAAGGCACGAATGCCTTCCTTGTAGTCTTCCGAAGCGTAGCAGATCTGGAACAGCTCTTCGCAGCGGTCGGTGTCGCGCTTGCTTTCGTCCTGGGCGTAGGTCCACAGCGTGTACTTGACGTCCTCGGCCGTCAGCGGCGCGCCGATCGAGATCGTTTTGATCATCTTGTCGATCCACGGCTGGAACTCCTCGTTCGGGAGCACGCGGCCGACCAGCCCCTTGATATAGGCCTCCTGAGCATCGAACCGCAGGCCACCCAGCAGCATGTCCTTGGAAGCACCGTAGCCGATGATGTCGACCATGCGGCGCAGCGAGGAATAGCGATAGCCAATGCCGATGTTCATGGCCGGCTGGCCGAAGCTGGACTGGGCCGAGCAGTACCGCAGGTCGCACACCAGCGCGACAGACACGCCGCCGCCGATGCAGTAACCATCGATTGCCGCAACCGTCACCTTCTTGGACCGGTAGATCGCCTGCAGCGCGTCTTCGCCGGTCTTGGCGTAATGTTCCTGCGCGTCCTTGTCGCCGCGTTCCTGTTCATACTTGCCCACGTCGGCCCCTGCCACGAAGGCCTTGCCGCCAGCGCCCGAGAACACGATCACGCGCACTTCGTCGTCGTTCTCGAACTGCGCCATGGCGTCGCTCATGCCCTGCCACATCTCAAGGCAGATCGCGTTCATCTTTTCGGGTTTGTTGAACACGACGTGTCCGATCGCGCCTTCCTTGCGCGTGACGATATACTGGGTCACTGGAAACCTTTCTGGAGATAGATGGGAAGGTCGCCCCGTCCTCAGTGGACGGCAGCGATCTGCGCCCGCTCGACTTCGCGCAGTTCAGGGCGGGTCCGAGGGACAAAGCGGTTGGCGATGGCCCCGCGTAGGGTCTGGACAAGCTGGCCGCACGATGCGTGGATCCGCTCGCTCGAACCGGCAATGCCGATAACAAGCTGCTCTTCGCCAAGGCGCTGCGGCAGCAGGACGACAACGGCGGCCACCCCGTTGCCCAACTCGCCAACGACATATCCCTGCTTGCTGGCGCGATTCAGCTGCACTTCGAGGTCGCTGTAACGGACGTGCAGCGATGGATCGCTCTCCGCGTTCAGCCGGTGGACCAGTGCACGCACGTTGCCACGGTACATGGCGGACAGCAGGGCAATGCCGAACGGCGAATGCAGCACGTGATGCTCGGTCCCCGAAGCGAGCGCTTCGGGCAGACTGTCGCCCACTACGTGGACGTGCTTGATGTCGAGCCCGATCATCGACGCCAGCACAACGCCTTCGCCGGTTTCTTCCTGCAGGCTGTCCATCATCGGCAGCAGGCGGCCATGGCGGAACAGTTGGGGCTGAACCCATGCGCCGAGCAGGGCGACTCGTGCGGTCGGCCGAAAGGTGCGGGCAGCACGGTCACGTTGCAGATATCCCCGTCGGACCAGAGAACCGAGCAGTTCGGACGTGCTGGACTGGGGAACGTTGAGCGTGCGTGCCACATCCATGACTGTCACTTCCTGACGGTCGGCCGAGAACATCTCGAAGATTTCAAGTACTCGGTCGGCGGACTTGATCTTCTTTTCGCGCAACACCGTAGCCATTAGCCGATCTCCCGCAAGGCACCAACCTGTCAGCAGTTGTTATGCCATGTTATGATGTCATCATATGCTACCAAGTTGGCACCTTGGCAAGCGAAACGTTCGCCCCTGCGATGATCGATCGCGAGGCTCGCAAAAATGCCACAACCGAATAGAAACGGCGCATTCCCGCCACTGCACAGGAACGCAGCACATGTCCTCATTTATCCAGATGGAGCGGCGCGGTCGCATTGCCATCCTCACGCTCAGCCGCCCCGATTCGCTCAATGCCATCGGAACGCATGACGATTGCCGCGACCTCGTGAATGCGATCGAATCGCTGACCGACGACCGCTCGATCTCAGCTGCCGTTCTCACCGGAGCCGGGCGCGCTTTCTCCGCCGGCGGCAACCTGAAGGCGATGAAAGAGAGGAACGGCATTGGTCCGCTCGACCAGCCAGACTCCACGCGCCACAACTATCGCCGTGGCGTGCAGAAAATTACCGCAGCCTTCATGGATTGCGAGGTACCCCTGATTGCCGCCATCAACGGCCATGCCGTTGGCCTTGGCTGCGATCTGGCGTGCCTCTGCGACATGCGCATAGCTGCAGAGAGTGCCAAGTTCTCGGCCAGCTTCATCAAGGTCGGGATCGTTCCAGGTGATGGCGGCGCCTGGTCGCTGCAGCGCGTCGTCGGGTATGCTCGCGCCGCTGAAATGTTCTTCACTGGCGACCGCTACACTGCGCAGGAAGCTCTAGCCTTCGGATTGGTCGGAAAGGTCGTGGCGGATGAATGCTTGCTCGACGAAGCAATTGCGCTGGCTGAAAAAATTGCCGCAAACCCGGCACGAGCTCTCCGCCTGACCAAGCGCCTTCTTCGCGAAGCGCAAACCCAGCGAATGTCGGAGATTCTCGAACTGTCGGCAGCCTATCAGGCTCTTGCCCACGAAACGGAAGACCATGCCGAGGCGCTTGACGCGTTCATGGGCAAGCGAGATCCAGTCTTTAAAGGTAACTGAGTTTGTGCGGCCCGCCGTCCCAACGGTGGGCCGCCGATCACACGCTGTACAAGCTGGCTTTGAGGTCCACTTCATAACGATAGCGTGCCGGATGGTAGCGTTGCCGCGCCACTTCGATCAGTTCACCGGCAGTCGTGTAATATTTGCGCTGTGTGCCCAGCACAGGTGTACCCTCTGCCAGGTCCAGATATTTCACCGTGGTACCGGTCACCTGATAGGGCTCGATAACCTGCGTTGCACGCCCCACTCGCACGCCCAGCTTGCGTTCGACAATGCGCACGATCGGCTCACTCCCGATAATATCGTCAGCCGTCAGCTTGCCTTTCATCGCGGGAGTGAAGAAAAACTCCGAGTGGGCTGTCGGCCCTTCCTTGGTCTGGCTGATCAGCTCAAGCCGCAGCAGAGATTCCCCAGGAGGCAGCCCGAAGTCAGCAAGAACCTCATCAGGAGCGACGCGCTCCTCGAGGGAGATAAGGGTCGGCTCAAGTTCATAGGCCGACATCAGGAATGCATCCAGCGACCCGCTCAACTGAACGGCGTGAAAGCCGGACGATCGCTCGGCAACGAACGAACCGACCCCGCGCCTGCGTTGAATCAACCCCTGCGCATCGAGCGCTTCAAGGGCACGGCGCACCGTGATGCGGCTCACACCATAAGCCGTGCCGATTTGCTCTTCTGTGGGCAGCATGGTTCCTGACGCAAACTCGCCAGAGCTGATGCGCGCCTTGAGATCCTGTTCCAGCTGGTGGTAAAGCGGGATAGGACCGACCGCGAGTTTCATGGCCGACAACTGGGTCATTCTTCAGCCCTTACCTGCAGAATAGAGGCAAGCCAAGCGTAGAGCCTGCAGGATCACCGGTGCGATAGGCTGGATCAACGCCCATATTCATCAAAGAAGGCGATGACGTCCGCCGCAAATGCCACCGGTTCTTCCATTGCGGCAAAGTGGCCACCGGCCTCCATCTTGCTCCAGCGCTTTACGTTGTATGCCTGTTCTGCAAGGCGCCGGCTCGGCATCGGATAAAACTCGCCCGGAAAATGAGCGAGACCGCAAGGCACCGTCACCGGCCCGGGATGCCGCGCTTCGTGATTGCTGGCATAGTACATCCAGAACGACGAGATGATGTTATCGGTGACGAGGTAAGTCATAAGGTTCGTGATCAGGTGGTCCTTGTCGAACCTGCTCTCAATGTCGCCTTGGGTGTCGCCCCAACGCCAGAATTTCTCTACCACCCAAGACGCCCAGCCGACCGGGTTGTCGTGCAGCGCAAGCCCGATCGTCTGAGGCTTAGTGCCCTGTTCGTGATGATAGCCACTCTCGGCCTGCATCAACTGACCGACTGATCGCCAATAGTCCGCAAGCTCCGGATCGTCACTCGATCCCGGCGGCGGCCCCATGAAGAAGTTGACGTGAATGGCCGCGACCACGTCGGCATGTGATGCGCCAAGCTGGAAGGTCACAGCGCTGCCCCAGTCACCGCCCTGCGCCAGGAAACGCGGATAGCCCAGCACGTCGACCATAAGCTTGCGCCACATGGCCGCTACGCTGGCAGGACCGAGAAAAGCCTTTGGCCTGCCCGAAAAGCCATATCCCGGCAGCGAAGGGACAACGAGTGTGAATCCCGCCTTCAGCAGCAGTGGAATGGCAGCCTGGAATTCCAGTACGGATCCAGGCCAGCCATGGGTCAGTATGATGGGCAGTGGGCGTGAACCATCGCCTTGTATGTGGTAAAAATGAATGTCGACCCCATCGACCTCGGCCATGAACTGAGGCCACTGATTGAGTGCGCGTTCATGCACGCGCCAATCGTAACAGTCCCGCCAGTAGTCGATCAGTTCAGCGAGATAGACGCTGTCCGTACCGTAGTCCCAGGGCCCGCCCATGTTTGGCGCATATCCGATCCGGGCATCGGCTACCCTCATCGATATTCGATCAAGGACAGCTTGCGGTACATCGACGCGAAAGGGGCGCGGACTCATCAGCATTTCTCCTTCAAACCGACTAGTAAGCGTCGGACCTTTCGCGAGCGATAGGCTAGACTTGGCTATCGCTGCTGCGATGATGCCACGCCAGGGCAGTTACTTTCCATCGAACCGGTCTATGCAAGAGGACCTCAGACCATGTCCGCTGGCAGGCACAAGACCGATGGCCCTTACTGTACGTTTTCCCAAGATCGATTATTCGGCTGTCCAAGCGCATTGGGCGCGCAGCCACGCATTTTCGCAACACCGCAATGCCACCTCGTTCATCCCGACGCCAATCGAACCGTGGCTTATCAAGGTGCTGCAGAATGCCCGGCCTCTGATTCCGGCGACCGAGACCAGGTTGCTTGAGGACATCGACGGTTTCATCGCCCAGGAGTCCCAGCATTTCCGCCAGCACCGCATGTTCAACAGGCGGCTGGTCGAACAGGGTTATCCCGAAATGGCGGTCATGGAGAAAGAGCTTGAGGACGATCTCGACGAATTCCTGAAAAACCGCTCACTGAAGTTCCAACTGGCCTATGCAGACGGATTTGAATCTCTCGGCGCGCTTTCAGGCTGGGTTTGGTTCGAAAAAAGCGACGAATGGCTGGCTGGGGCTGATCCCGAACTGACTGCGATGTGGAAATGGCACATGGCCGAAGAGTTCGAGCATCGTCACGTCTGCTTTGATCTCTACCACACAATATACGGCAAGGGGTTCTGGAACGCCATTTTGAACGGCTATTTCTACCGCATATACGGCCTTTTGTTCGCAATCCGGCACCTCACTACCGGCTACATGAACCGCATGTACGAATACCTCATGACCATCGACAGGGCAAAAATGAGCCCTGAGGAGCTCGAGGAGTCCAAAGCCGACGAAAAACGCTTCAAGAAATTCCTTATGAGCACAGCCTGGCCACTACTCGCCAACCTGCTACCTTGGTACAATCCAAGCCGTAAGCGGACCCCACGCGGCCTGATGGAGTACCTGAAGCGGTTTGAAACAGGCGGGGACTATTCTCGCACTTCGACGAGGGCAGAAGCTGCTACTGCCTGAACCCAAGTCGCATGATCTGCCTGGATCCATAATCTCCGAGAGACATTACCCATGGCTAACTTTCCCGATCTTTCCGGCCGAGCGGTCCTTATCACCGGCGCATCCTCTGGCCTTGGCATAGAGTTTGCCCGCGCTGCAGCCGCTGCGGGAGCGTCAGTTGCCCTCGCCGCCCGCCGGTTGGATCGCCTTGCAGCGCTCAAAGCAGAAATCGCCGCTGCAGGCGGCAAGGCAGTTGCCGTGGAAATGGATGTCGAGGACGAAGCGTCGGTAAGCCGCGGCTTCGATGCAGCTCAGGCCGCCTTAGGTCCGATCATGTCGGTAATTGCCAATGCCGGCATGAACCAGCCTGCCTCTGCTCTTGGCATTGCGATCGAAGGTTTTGACCACGTGGTGTCGGTCAATCTACGCGGTGTCTTCATTACGGCCCGCGAAGCGGCGAAGCGTATGATTGCGGCTGGCTCACCTGGAAGTGGGGCGGGCCGCATATTGTTCATCGGCTCGGTTGGCTCGCATCGCGTGCTTGATAAGCTGGTCGCCTACAATACGACAAAGGCTGGCGTTCTGATGATGGGCAAGGCCCTTGCTAAAGAGTGGGCGCTCAAGGGCATCAACGTTAACACGATCTGTCCCGGCTGGATCAAGACCGAACTCAATACGGATTGGCTCGAAAGCCCGGCAGGAGAAGCGCTGATCGCCAGCTTTCCGCGCAAGCGGGTCATGGTCCCGGCCGATCTTGCCGACATGGCCCTTTTCCTCCTGTCAGACGCAGCGCGCACGATCACCGGCGGCAGCTTCGAACTGGATGATGGCCAATCTCTCTGATCAGACAGGCGCTTTGATCTCAGGCGCCCTGATCATCCTGCACCACCATACCCGGAAAGAGGACGAGCCATGGACCATCTCCTGATTGACCGCCCAATCGAAGGCGTGGTCCGGCTCACGCTCAACCGGCCCGATACCCTCAACAGCCTGTCGCGCGAACTGGTGAAGGACTTTTCGGACGCGCTCGACGATCTGGCCGACGATGCCTCGTGCCGCGTCGTGATCGTCACGGGTTCAGGCCGCGCCTTCTGTTCCGGGCAGGACATGCGCGCCGCCGCGCACCGCCAGACCCCCGGGGTCAGCTCCAGCGTCGAGAAGATGGGCTGGCAAAGCCGCTTCGCGGGCATGTCGCAGCGAATGCGCCGAATGCCGCAACCGGTGATCTGCGCGGTCAATGGCGTTGCTGCGGGCGCCGGCATGGCGATTGCGGTCGGCGCAGACATCCGCATCGGCACGCCTCAGACCCGCTTCCTCGTCGCCTCGGTCCGGATCGGCCTCAGCGCGGGAGAAAGCGGTATCAGCTACTTCCTGCCGCGCTGGATCGGTGCTGCGCGCGCCTTCGAGATCATGCTGACCGGTCGCCCGATCGATGCCGAAGAGGCGCTCCGGACCGGCCTCATCTTGCGCATGGTCGAAGCCGAGGCCCTGGCCGAAGCTGCGCTCGATCAGGCCCGCGCAATCATGGCCAACAGCCCCTTTGCCGTGGCCCAGACCAAGCGGATCATGTGGCGCAATCTCGATGCGTCCAGCCTCGACCTTGCCCTGGATATCGAGAACCCGACCCAGATTGTCGCCAATACCACGGCTGACTACAAGGAAGCGCTGACCGCCTTCAACGAAAAGCGGGCGCCGCGATTCACGGGTGAGTGACGGACGGTCGCGCTCATCCCCAAGTGGGGATGTTTGCTGACCGACTGCTCCCTAACATGTCGGGCAAGATATAACGCGGGAGAGTTAAATGCGCGCAGCTGTATTCAAGGAAGCCGGCAAGCCCTGGGTGGTCGAGGAACGGCCCGATCCCACGCCCGGCGAAGGCGAGGCGGTCATCAAGGTCGGCCGCTGCGGCGTGTGCGGGACCGATCTCAACATGACCTCGGGCAAGGGCTACGATTTCCCCTGCGACACCATCCTCGGCCATGAATTCGCGGGCGAAGTGGTGGCGATCGGCAAGGGCGTGACCACGCTCAAGGTGGGTGACCGCGTGACCGCCCTTCCCTCGGCCGGCTGCGGCGAATGCGAGCTGTGCCGCGCCGGGCAGGTGGTGATGTGCCCGAACATGTCGCCCTATGCCGGCGGCTATGCGGAATACATGCGCATTGCTGAACGCACGGCGGTCAAGCTGCCCGCCGCACTCAGCATGAACGATGGCGCGCTGGTCGAGCCGCTGGCCGTTGGCCTGCACGGCGTACGCCTCGCCAATCTGCCGCTCGGGTCCAAGGTGCTGGTGCTCGGCGCCGGTGCAGTCGGCCTGGCCACCACCTTCTGGGCGCGTCGGCTTGGCGCAGGGCGCGTCGTTGCCGCGTCTCGCTCGGAACGTCGCCGCGACTTGGCCCTTGCAGTTGGCGCGCATGACTATGTGCAGACCGGCGAGGGCGAAATGGAGCGCGTGACCGAAGCACTTGGCGGCATGCCTGACTACGTATTCGAGGCCGCGGGTGCGGTCGGCCTGCTTCAGCAATCGGTCAACCTGGTCAAGCCCAACGGCCACGTGATCTCGCTCGGCTTCTGCATGGCGCCCGATCCGGTGATTCCCGGCATAACCACCTTCAAGCAGGTCAAGATGACCTTCTCGATGGCGTGGACCGTCCCGGAATTCCAGTACGCGGTCGATACCCTCGATGCCGGCCACGTCGAACCGCGCCACATGATCACCAGCAACGTCGGGCTCGATGCCCTGCCCGCGATGATCGAAAAGCTGCGCGGCACGCATAACGAAACCAAGGTCCACGTAGACCCCTGGGCCTGACGAACGAGCGCTGCGTGAGGGGCCGGGCGCTACTGCGTCCGGTAGCCTCCCCGACTATTTCAGCCCGGCGATGTCAGCGGCACTTCAGGCCGCAGGCCGTTCGCCCAGTACCCGACCCCAAAAGGCCTGTGCATTGGCATCGAGCATGTCTGCGCCATAGCTGATGAGGCCCTGCTCCACCCGGAACAGCATGGCCCATTCATAGCGTATTTCCTCGCCGCTGGCCTTGCTTTTCCGCCACGCCCGCCCGTGAACGAAGGCGCCTTCGGCATCGACTGGAACGATCGCGAGGATCTCGTCCGAACGATCGGCCAGAGCAGCGGCACAGCCGGTCACGAAGTCGACATAGGCCGCCTTGCCCACCAGTTGCTCCTTGGTGCCGGTGGGGCCGAACATGCTGAACCGCGCGTCGGGGTGAATATTGGCAAAGGGATCGGTGCCCGGTCCTGCATCATTGCCGAACGCATCGCGGGGCGGGATCCCGGGACCGAATCCGAACTGGCGGCACAGCATCTCGGTCGCCGCATTGCCCTTCGCTGTCCCGGTCATTTCCTCTCCCTGCGATCAGATGACGTCAGGCCGGAAGATCGCCTCGGTCCCGCCGTCGACATAGATGATCTGGCCCACGAGATAGCGTCCGGCAGGAGTGGCGAGGAATGCGATGACCTCGGCAACTTCAGCCGGATCGGCATGAAAGCGGCCAGGCAGGCTGATCGGCGTGACCTTGGCCATCATCTCGCGCCCTTCCTCGGTGGCGAAGAACTGCTCGGTCATCGCAGTCAGCACCGATCCCGGTGCAACGCCGTTCAGCAGGATCCCCGATCCGCCCCATTCGGCCGACACCGCGGCCTTGCGCAACCACTGCGCCAATCCGTTCTTGCTGGAGGCATAAGTGTTGCCCATCAGCGGCATGCCTTCGGCCAGGGCCAGCGCGCCTGCCTCGTCGCGCGCCAGGCATGCGTCCACCAGTGCCTGGTCATAGTCCATCAGCGCCGCCGTCGAGATCACCGCGACCGCGCAGGGCGCAGGGGATCGCAGCAGGAGCGGGCGCAGCAATTCCAGCGTTGCCACCGCGCCAAAGAAATTGACCGCAACCACGGTCGGGGGTGGGACCGGTGGGGAAACGCCGGCGACGGCGATCACGCTGTCCACGCCATCCGGGGCCAGCGCGGTGACCTGCGCCACCATGGCCTCGCGCCCTGCAGGCGTCGCAAGGTCTGCCACCACCTCGGCATTGCGCAGGTCAACCCCGATGACCCGGTGACCGGCAGACGCAAGCGCCTCTGCCGTAGCGCGACCCATGCCTGAAGCGGCACCTGTTACAACGATGGTTCTCTTCATGCCCGACACCATGACCATGTCACTGATGCGATCAATCCCGCCTGACCGGGCCAGGGCAATAACCGCACCTGTGATGGCTCAGCCTGCTGCGCTTGGCAGCCCGTCCTCGTCATTGACCCAGCGGATGAACCGCCCGAGCGGCAGGAACCCGTCATGCGGCAGCCCGGCCTCGACCGAGCCTGCCGCGCCCAGCGCGGTGACACGCTGCACCCCCTGCGATGCCAGCACGTCGCGCAGCTGGCGGCGGCGTTCGGCGGGCCAGATGCCCACGGTTTGCGTCGCGACATTGGCGGCGCCGATGGCATCATCCAGCCGGTCTACCCGCACCACGTTGACCACGCGTCCATCGGGATGGAAATCCACCGGCTCATCGGACCGGACCACGATGCCCCGCCCGTCGAACCGGCCGAACACGCGGTAATCGGGCTCCAGCATGGCCAGCGCCTCGATCTCGTCGCGCATTTCGCCCTGCGGCGCGGTGCTGCAGGCAGACGTCACGAAGCGTTCGACGCCAAGCCGCTCCTGCAGGGCGGCGCAATAGGCATCGACCTCTTCCACAGTGCCCTCCACGAACTGGAACCGGCTGGAAACGCAGGCCTGCTGGTCCATCACCGTCGCGTCTGCGGCGGCAAGATCGGCCACCTCGCGGCGTACAGCGTCGTCCGCGTGAACCTCGCGCCCGATCATGGAGATCGAGGTCTTGGGGTCGAACGACACCAGCTCGAAGCCCGGGCCGATGTATTGTTTGGCGGATCGCAGCGCCGCCTCCCCGCCCCAGGCGACCAGCTTGTCGAAGAACTGCGGGCGGAACAGCATCGATTCCACCCTGGCATCGCCACCGCGCCAGTATGCCGCAGAGAACGAACGCGTGACTGGATGGCCGGGCGCCACGGTGGCCAAGCCACCCAGCACGGCAGCGGCGGTGAACAGATCATTTGACGGCAATTTCAGCAGGTGGACGCCCTTGGTCAGCGCGCCGCGCGCCACGGTCATCGCGGTCACGCCAGGCGCGTTGCCCGCCACGATATGGACCAGACGCGGCGGAAAGGCGCGGATCGCGGCCTTGCGCCCCATCGGGGTCGTCACCTCGCGCCAACCGTCCAGCACGTCGGTCCCGCCCAGTTCCTGCTCCACCTGCCAGCTAAGCGAGGCCCGGTCAAAACAGTGGCTGAGCGACCGGAACGACCGTTCCAGCACGCCCTTCTCCAGCGGATTGGTGCCGGCCGAAGCCATGAAGGCCCGCTCCACCGCGCCCGCAGGATCACGGTCCAGCCAGCTGCCCAGCGCCTCGAGGATGTCGAGGATCTCGGCCACCGGCACATTGGCGGCAGGCGGCGGCGCAGCGCGGGACCAGACCAGCTGGTTAAGGTCCAGTGGCGGGGTGATGAAGCGGCCGTGGTCTTCCCCCGGCCCGCCCTGCCATTCGACGAGTTCGCCCTTGACGAAATGCGGCACCGCCGCGCGCAGTCCCTGATCCATCACGGTCATGACATGGCTCCTCGTACATAACTGTCGATCGTCCCGGCACAGCCGATGTGGTCTTCCTCCCCGGCCTGGGCAAAGCGGCTGATCGTATCGAGGATGGTCGGCCCGGGCCGCCCACAGGGGCAGGAATCGCTCCAGTCGATCTCCACCTTGTCACCGCTGATGCAACCGCCCCACCGGCCCGTGAACAGCAGGTCAAGGAAGGCAAAGCGCCCTTCGACCACGCCCTCCCTGGCATTGATCAGGTTCTCGCCCGGCTTGTCCAGTTGCAGCCAGATCAGCCCCGGTGGCCGGTGGTATCGCCCGCCCGGGCAGATCGGCATCGGCTGCGCCATCTCGGTCATGCCATAGGCGCCGGGGTAGCGGACGTCGCCATAGAACCGGCGCACCCGTTCCTTGTAGTCTTCGGGCAGGACCACGCCCTTGATCCCGCCGCCAGCGCTGACCCGGCTTTCCGGGTGGAATTCGCCGTCCTTGACCCCGCGGGCATAGGCCATCTCGATGATCTGCAGATGCTGCGCCCACAGGCCAGAGATCTGGATCGGTTCGTGGCGGTGGGCCAGCAGCGTGTCCACGAATCCCTCGATCCCGGCAGACATGCGCGCTGACGCGGCCTTGCTGCGCTCCTCGAAGGCGGCGATCTCGTCCGGGCTCGCCGTGCCGCTGCGCATCTTCTTCATGAAGGCAGCGCCCGCGCTCACGTCGGTGATCCGCAGTGGCTCGCTGATCAGGTTGTAGAACGCGCCCGGCTTGGCCCACAGGTCGCGCTGGATCTGCCCGGCCTCGATCGCGCTGTTCGGGCCCTCGATCGGCCCGGTCCAGAAGGAGATCATCTGGTTGTTCGCCACCGTGTTCGGCCACCCGGTCGAGTGCTTGAAGTGGCGCAGTTTCAGTGCCTTGTCTGCACTCGACGCGGGCAGGAACGAACACTTCCCGCTCGATCCGCTGGTCGCCAGCACCATGCAGCCGGCGGCCTTCAGCCGGCCCAGCCATTCGTCCGCGTCAGTCACCCCTGCCACGTCGATCCCGGTCAGGTCATCGGCCGAAAGCGTGGTCAGCCAGGCCAGCATCCGGTCCCAGCGGCCCTTCTCGATGAAGCTTTCGGGGTAGGACTTGTAGACCGTGTGGGCGAACAGCAGCGGGACGATGTCCTCGAACCGTTCGATCCGCTCGATCCCGGTCTCATTCGCCCGCCGGTCAAGCACCGGAATCCGTGCCCGCAGCATCTGGAACAGCTCGTCCGCCGCCTGCAGCTGAAGCGCCTCGATCTCGGCGCGGGGGTGGTCGAAGGCGTGGTCGGTTACGATCAGGTCGAGCAGCTCTTGCCGCGTGCTGGCCATGGGCAAATCCTCTCTCGGGCTCTGTTTTATGGCCCCATGCTATGCCTCGCTTTGCCTTGTCAGACAGTGACATATGGGGTTATCACCATGGCCATATGGGTCAGGCATCGGTCGGAGAGGTGATGAATGTGGCGGTGGTGGCCCCGCCGTCTGCCTGCCTGTCCAGCATTGGCGCCATGGTCGATTCGATCCGCCTCACCCGCCGCTACATCTATCGCCAATATGGCGCGGTGGACGTTCTTCCCGCGTCGGAACGATTTGATCTTGCCGAGTTGCATCTGCTCTCTATCGGCACGGAACGGACGGTCACGCTGGAAGGGATCACCCTTGCCGCCGAAGGCCGGGCCATTGCCGGGCAAGCGCCTGACCTGCTGTTCGTGGCGGACTACATCCCCCCGGGCGATCAACCGGAGATTGCCGCCGCTGCGTTCGCAGACTGGTTGCGCGAACGCGCCGGCGCTGGCGCGACCATCGCCGCGTCTGGCGCCTCGGTTGCGCTTCTGGCCAGCACCGGGCTGCTTGATGGGCGCCGGGCCAGCGCGCCGTGGTGGATGATCGACGCCTTGCGCGAACTGTACCCCAAGGTTGCCTTTACTGCAGCCGATGCCGTGGCCGAGGACGGACGCCTGCTCACCTCAGCCGGGGCGGCGGTTGATCATCTACTGTGCATCCGCCTGATGGACCGGATCGCCTCGCGCAATTCTTCGCGCTGGTTGCAACGTCGGCTGTTTCCGCAGGACACCATGCTGGCGCCCTCGCCAGCCATTGCCGACCACGACCTGCTGCTCGCGCGGGCGCAGCAATGGCTGACCGAGCATTTGTCCCAGCCGGTGACCGTGCTTCAGCTTGCAGAAGCGCTGCAGGTCAACCGGCGTACCCTGCACCGCCATTTTGTCGACGGTACCGGCCTTTCACCCCATGCCTGGCTGCAGATGTTGCGGATCGAGGCGGCCAAATCGATGCTCACCCGCTCAACCTTCAGCATCGAACGGATTTCCGGCCTTGTCGGCTATTCCGATGTGTCGTTCTTCCGCCAGATCTTTCGCCGCGAAACCGGGTCAAGCCCGCTCCGCTGGCGCAGCGATACCCGCCGCGCCGGGGCAGGACGACAGGGGTAGATCAATACCCCCACCGCGCCAGCGAAGCCCTGGCCCGGGCCAAAACCTCGGCCTTGCGCTCTGCCGGTGACACGCGCCGGGCTTCGGGCAACCGCCTCGCCACTTCGGCCAGGGCGACCTTCTCCACCTCGGGCGGCTCATCGACTGATCCATCGTACCAGCGCATCTGCACCAGCCCGCTTGGCGTGCCGATCGGGTCGAGCCAGTTGGCGATGCCGGGGTCCTCAAGGCTCAGCACCAGCCGCACCTTGCCATCCGGGTCGCGTTCCGCCTGATGGCCGTTGAGCCCGCTCTGGTGATAGCTGAAGTCCAGCGTCATCCACCACCAGTCCACCAGCTGGAACGACCAGTAGCGCGCCTGCGGTTCGTCCAGCGTGATCACCAGCGCCTCGCCCGGCGCGATGTCCCAGACCATGCCGCCATAGCCGGCCCGGCCAGATGCGCCGTGGTCGGTGGACCCGGCCCCGTTGACCAGCCCGAAGGCATTGTCCCGCCCGCCCGCCAACTTGCGGCTCATGTTGGCATAGCCGATCGCGCGGGCGACCATGCGTTCCAGCAGGCGTCCTGACCGCAGCAGGCGGACATGCGTTTCCGCCGTCGGCACGATCATCGAATCCGGAGCGGGATCAAGGCATTCGACGTGCAGCTCGGTCCCGCGCTCACCCGCCCAGTCCCACCAGGTATCGCGCAGCTGGCCGCAGATGAACGGCTCTGTGGCGTCAAGCGGCAGCCAGTCGCCCCCATAGCCAGTGGGCCGCTCGGCCGAGGCGATGAAGCTGAAGCTGCCATCGGCCGCCGTTGTCAGGCTGTCAAAATCGAGATTGCCGAGACCACGCTGGTCGTCCCGTTCGAAATAGCCGTTCCACAGCTGGAGATCGGTGAACCGGGTCGTCCCGCTCTTGCCATGGACGCGATAGGTACGGCGGCCATCCAGGAAGATCCACGCATAGACCATGTCCGACGAAGGCCCACCGAACGGCGTCTCGTAGGGGCTCCAGACCGCCTGCCGGTAGAAGGCCGGGTAGTCGGGGCGATGCAAGACATGGAAATGGTGGCACCCCGCCTGCATGGCGACGAGCGCATACTCCGCCTGATCGCGCACCTGCTTATGCGCGATCGCTTCGGGCCGGGCCAGCATCCGGTCACGCGCCTTCTGCACCAGCGCATTGTATTCGGTCCATACCAGCGCACCGGAATCGACATCGCTCATGACGGAAACCTCGGATCGGGAGTAATGCCGAATTTTTCGTAGTAGGGAGCGAGCTTCCTACGCAGCGCGGCCACGTCAATCCCGAAATCCGCCGGGGCGTAGCCCACCGGTTCGCGCGGCTTTTCGTTGTTGCGGGCAACATAATCGGCCATGCCGTTGGGTACCGCATCGGTCACCTCCAGCCCGGCGCGCTCCAGCACGTGGCTGGCCAGCGTCAGCGGGTCACGCATCAGGTCGGCGAAGGGCACGCTGACGAAGTGCGGATCGCCGTCCGGTCGGTCGCGCAGATAAGACAGAACCAGCCGTTCAATTATGCCGGCAGAAGCCTCACCGGCTGCGAATGGGTCGGGAGCATCGGTGCGCAGCCGCTGGCCATAGCAGCACAGGTTCGCATTGCTGGCCGCCGCCGTCAGCGGATCACGCAGCGTCTCGACGATCACCGCATCCGGGAACGCGCTGCGCAAGGGGCCAAGCTGCTCCATGTGCTGCGGCGCCTTCAGCAGCCAGCGCCGCCCACCGCCACGCATCCACTGCAGCGTCTGCAAGACCTGGCGAAAATGCTGGTAGCCCTTGGTGTGGTCTGCCGCGGCATACCACCGGGCAAAGGACGGCAGGATATAGACCCATTCATAGACCATCGAGGCGAACCCCGGTCCAAGCAGGTAAATCTCCTCTTCCGGCTCTTCGGCCGCCACCTGATGCAGCGCCAGCAGGCCCGGCGCAAACTTGCGCAAGCCTTCGACATTGCGCTCGGCCTGTTCGATCAGCGGGCGATCGTCCGGCGGGCGGATGGCCGGGTCATGCTGCGGCAGGGGGGCAAGGTTTTCCCAGAACGGAACTGCCCGCAGGCCCGGATGCTGGGCAAGCAATTGCTGGAGAAAGGTTGTGCCCGAACGCGGCAGGCCAACGATGACGATCGGCGCTTCGATCGGTTCGTCGAGGATTTCCGGGTGGCGTTTCCACAGGTCCTGAAAACGCAGCCGCTGAACCAGATGGTCAAGGATCTGGCCATAGAGGTTGCGCCGTCCGACCGGACTAAGTTCAAGGTCCTGCTCGGCCGAATGGCAGAGCCGGTCCAGCGCCTCGTAGAAATAGTCGCCGCCGAAGTCGGACAGACCAGTCTGCTCACGCGCAGCCGCGAGCAAGTGCGCGGGGTTGAACGGCCATCGGGCTTCGGCAACGTGCCGCAACCGTTCATTCGACGCACCCAAGCCTTCGGGCAGTTCAGGAAAGGCCAGCGCGTGCCCCACCTCGGTGAGCGCCTGCGGATCCACTTTACGATCCTTCAGCATTCATCGTCTCCCACATTCTTCCTCATCAGCCAAGCTAGACAGCACCGGGCATCCGGCAATGGCCGAGGCATTCGCAACGCAGGAGCGATGATACGGCTCACCACTTTGAAGCTTGTAGGAAAGTTTCCCCGGGGAAACTTTCCTACAAACTTCGTGATCTCCCCTCGTGGGCGAGCCAACATATCGGCATATCGATCATCGCTCGGTCAGGAAGCATCAGACCGTCTGCAACCTCGACAAGCGAACCTGGTAGAGACAAGGGTCATGGGTCGAAACAGGTGCGCAACAGGATTTCCGATGACCAACTCCTCCGCCCAGGTGAAACCGGACGAACAATTCACCGCCTTTCTGGCAGAAGGCCGCTTCATGATCCAACGGGGGGTGGACACCGGGACCCACGTGTTCTTCCCACGCGTTGTCGCGCCGTTGACCGGCGAGGAGCTTGAATGGGTGGAGGCGTCGGGTCTCGGAACTGTGCATTCGACCACCGTGGTGCGCAAGCGCCCGCCTGAACCCAGTTACAATGTTGCGCTGATCGACCTTGCCGAAGGACCGCGGATGATGAGCCGGGTAGAGGGAATCGATGCGACCGAAGTCCGCATCGGCATGGCCGTGCGCGCGCTCATCGTTGATGCAGAGGATGGCCCGCTGGTCGTCTTTGCCCCTGCCGACCAACCGGAGCAAGCCGCATGAACGTCGGCCTCTTCCCTCGCGGCACGACCGCCATAGTCGGCGTCAGCACCTTTGGCACCGGCCGGGCGCCGGGTTATGAAGCTCACGACCTTGCCGCCATTGCTGCCCGCAACGCGCTGCGCGAAGCAGGGCTGACCTTTGCCGACGTAGATGGACTGTTCTATACCAACAGCAGCGATACCTTTGGCGGCGGCACCAGCTTTGCCCAGTACCTCGGCATCCAGCCCAAGGTGATCGACAACAGCCGCCCCGGTGGCAACGTCTTCGAAACCTGGCTCGAGCGGGCGGCCTGGCTGCTCGATGCCGGACTGATCAATTGCGCGCTGATCGCGTTCGGCTCCAATCAGGCATCGGCTTCAGGCAAATTGGCCCGCACCTCTCAGCCATGGCCCTACGAGGCGCGGTACAATCCCGTCTTGCCAGTCAGTTCCTATGCCATGGCCGCAGCGCGGCACATGCATGAATTTGGCACGACCAAAAACCAGTTGGGCGAAGTGGCCGTGGCCGCCCGCCAATGGGCGATGCTCAATCCCGAAGCGTTCAAGCGCGATCCGATGACACTGGACGATTACCGCGCCTCGCGGCTGGTTTCAGATCCGCTTTCAGTCCTTGATTGCTGCCTTGTCACTGATGGTGGTGCAGCGATCGTGATGACCCGGGCGGACAGGGCTGCGGACCTGAAGGGCACGCCGGTCAAGGTTCTGGGCGCCGCCAGCAGCACCACACATCACAATATCTCCAGCATGCCCGACCTTACTCGAACCGCTCTGGCCGAATGCGCTCCACGCGCCTATGCTGCGGCCGGTCTGGGGCCAAACGATATAGACGTGGTTCAGCTCTACGACGCATTCACGATCAACACGATCCTGTTCCTTGAAGACCTCGGATTCTGCCCAAAAGGTGAAGGCGGACCGTTCGTGGAAGGGGGCGCAATTGCGCCGGGTGGCAGGTTGCCGGTCAATACCAATGGCGGTGGCTTGTCATGCACCCACCCCGGGATGTACGGACTTTTCACCATCATCGAGGCTGTGCGCCAGTTGCGCGGCGAATGTGGTGAACGCCAGATCGCGGGCGCTCGGACTGCTATTGCGCAGGGCAATGGCGGCGTCTTGTCCGCCCAAGCTCTGGCGATCTTGGCCACGGACTGAAAGGCGGCTACTGGGAGAAATGGCAATTCCGTCCGTATCGCCGGGACTTCAACCCGATTTCCGTCCCGTTCGATCGGTCCGGACATTCGAAGGCGTGGTCGAACGGATCCGCGCTATGATCGTCGAAGGGCATCTAAAGCCCGGTGACAAGCTTCCGCCCGAACGTGATCTAAGCGTGCGGCTTGGAGTCGGGCGCAATGCCGTCCGGGAAGGGCTGCGGGCTCTGGAGCAGGCCGGAATCGTCGATCTGCGGCCGGGCAAGACCGGCGGGGCCTTCGTCACATCCGGCCGCCCCAATGTAATCAGCGAAAACATGCGAGACCTGCTCTCGCTGGGAAACATCTCGTTTGACGACCTGTGGGAAACTCGCCTGCTGCTGGCCGACGTGGTGATCCGGCTTGTCGTTGAGAATATGACGGACGAGGACCTCGCCGCGCTGGAAGCCAATGTGGCGCGCGCAAGGTTGCACTATGAATCGGGGAGGCTGCGGGAGAAATCGCGTTGCAACATCGAGTTTCACGATGTTCTCGCAGCTGCCACACACAATCCATTGCTGGGCGTGTTCATGACCAGCATTGCCGATCTGGTGCGCCATTTCACTGAGCAGCTCGGCTCTGATCCGGGGCAGGAGACCCTGCGATCACGAGAACGCCTGCTTGTAGCGTTGAGGGCACGCAATGGAGATGCTGCCATCGCCGAAATGCGCCGCGACCTCATCCGGGTGCACGAATTTTACAAGAATCTTGCCCGCTCTAGTAGCGTGCCGCCAAGCTGATAATTCTCGGCCAGATTGCGCAGCGCCTATCGCACCAGCCTCGTTCAAGTTGGGTGAGCAATAACGCATTTCTCGGAACAAAAACGTCCCCTGACCAAGGCCAGAGGACGCTTCAAAGGCTTTCCATGTTTAACGGGTGGCGGCTTGGCTTGCCGCCGCCCCATCAAGATCAATAGGTGACGCGCAGTTCCACGCCGAACATGCGGGGTGGGGTGACGAACGCGGCAAAGCCCGCGCCCGATGCCGCCCCATCGAACCCATAGATGTAGTTCGTGTCATCGAGCAGGTTCTTACCCCAGACCGAAAGCTCAGCAGCGACACCGCCCATCTTGACGTTCTGCAGCGAGATGCGCCCGTTCATCATGTTCGTTTTGGCTTCAGGTCGCTTATAGGTCGGCCCGAGTGAAGCGACCAACAAGCCGCCAGGTGTTGCCATAAAGCTCGATGCGAACGAGTAATCGACATGGAGCGCAAGGTTCCCGATCCCAAAATCAGGTGTCTTGTAATCGGCTGCGACGTTGCCCTGTATTTCTGGTGACTGCACCTGATAGAAGCGTGTCAGTGGCGCTCCAGCTGCAATCGGGTTTGGAATTTCGAAGTACTTCGGTGCATCCATGTAGGCCAGTGACCCACTGAAGTTCAGGCCTTCGGCGGCACGGATGGTGGTTTCAAGTTCGATGCCCTTGATGGTATAGGCGAACGGCAGGTTCACCGTGTTGGTGAGAGAAGGATTGGTGGTCGGTGCTTCCTGAACAGTCTGCTGCGCGTTCTTCAGGCGGTTGCTGAATGCCGCGAGATTAAGCGTGACGCGGTTGTCTGCGAAGCGGGTCTTCAGTCCCAGTTCCCAGCTCTCCACCTCCTCCGCACCATACCCGAGGAAGTTCGACGAACGAACGTTGGCACCGCCTGCGCGGTATGCCGTTGCATAACGAACATAGGCGTTCACAGCCGGGCTGAAGTTGTACTTGACAGTGATCGCCGGATCCCACCGCTTGGCGGTGAACAGCGCCTGCGGCGGAAGTACGCCCGATGGCGTGGCTTCGGTATATGGCGGGAGAAGGCGAGGTGCGATGAAGGTGCGATTTGCCACCTTCTTGTCATCCGAGTAACGGATCCCCGCAGTCAGCTCCAGCTTGTCGTCAAGTAGGCGATAAGTGCCCTGCGCGTAGATGCCGTAGGAGTCGGAAGTGGCTTCCTGGATCGACTTCGCAGTAAGGCAACGCTCAAGCCCGACACAACCTGCCAAGGTAGCAGGGGCGATGCCGAGCGCACCGGCCGCAAGGCCTGCACCGGTGATGTAGCTGCGGCGGGCATCCGTGACATCTTCATGGAAATAGGTGCCGCCAACCGTCAGGTCAAAGTGCTCCCACGAGCCAATGGCCTGGATTTCCTGATACACCTGCCACTGATCCACGTCCTCGCGGGCGTTGGAATTGAGGATGCCCTTGGACGAACCACCAGCAACCAGCGCATGTCCAAGCGTGCTCGATCCGTGGCGACTGGCCTCGCGGTAAGAGCTGATCGATTTGAGTGTGATCTCGTCGCTCGCCTGGAACTGCGCGGTCAAGGCATGACCATTAGCCTTGGTCTTGAACGCTTCGTTAAAAAGCGGGCCGACCGTCTCGCGCGGATAGTAGAGGCCGGATGGCATGGGCGAGAACGGCGTGCGACCAACGATGTCTACCGGGAGCCATGACATGTAAGGCTGCGAGTCTGTCGTATCCGAATTGTCATAGGTATAGTTCAGACGGATACGGTCAGTCGGATTCCACTCTGCCGCTATCCGGAAGCCGTAAGAGTCCAGCAATCCATAATCGGTCTGGTTGCTATAGACGCCCTTGGGCACGTTCCTGGTAAAGCCATCATGCTGATTGTGCGTGAAGGCCACCTGCAGCTTGATGTTGGCGAACTCCGGGAGATCGAGCCGCACCTTCTGGTGGTTTAGATTGAAGCTGCCAAACTCGACGCTCGCCTGAGCATGCAGTTCCCCTGACGGGCGGCGGGAAACGAACTGGATCGCCCCACCTTCCGCATTGCGACCAAAGAGCTGGCCCTGAGGACCGCGCAGAAATTCCACGCGCTCCGGATCTATCAGCTCAAGCCCCAACCCCTGCGCGCGACCCAATGGAACGCCGTCAATGTAAAGCGGCACGACGAGTTCCTGGGTGCCCTGTGTCGGATCGGAAATACCGATGCCGCGTGCGGAAATGGCAAGAATGGATGGCGTTCCGGCGAACGAGGCGATCTGCATGCCCGGAACCGCGCCGTTGGCAAGATCGCCGAGGCCGTTCACGCCCTTGGCGGTCAGCGCTTCGGCCGAAACAGCCGAAACAGCAAGCGGAGTGGCCTGCAGGGTAGTTTCGCGACGGGTGGCGGTAACAATGATTTCAGCAGCATTGGGCTCATCTTGCGCAGCACTTTGCGCCCAAGCGGTGGAAGCATCGGTATAGTTCAATACGCAGCAAGTAGCCGCGCCGACAAGAAGCCGGTACTTCATGGTATTCCCTCCCAATTCCCTTCGTGCGCGCTGACCATGCCATTTGGACACGCTCTTGAACCGCGCCAAGGATAGCTGAGGGTAACGAAACTGGAGGCCTCACCACAAGGTTGCTGCAAATGCCGCCATAAATACGATATCGCCAACCTTGGCGACAAAAGCTCTTGACAGTTGAGAAACACTTCTTAGCAAATGTGCTAAATCAAATATTTTCTTTTAAAAGCATGTTGTTGCATGGGCCGTCCAGTCAAGGATAGCCCCCTCGACATGCTGTTTGGTTTCATGAGAATGTGAGGAAAATCCCAACTCACAAGCAGAGATCATAGAAATCAGGCTACTGCGACAGAAGGCTTTCCCCGTCGGATTCAAATCTGAATCAAGCCAGATCTCTCATGACCAGCCTTGAGTCCCAGGGACTTGTCGAATGCAGAATAGAATCGCAACGCTACGGCCGTCTGAAACGGGTCGCTGGGCGCGACTCTTGGTTGATAGGTGCCTCCTGCCCAACATTGCCTCCAGCTGGGTACTCATCGCTGCTCGAAGGGAGCCCCAGCAGGAGGCAGGCCTCACCTTTCTTGGAGAGTGTTCATGTCAATCACAAAACGGTACTTCACGTCGGATCGCTCCATCCGCTCAAACGCCTCATTGATTGATTGCATGCTGATCGTCTCGCAATCCGGCAGCACACCCTTTTCCGCGCAGAAGTCGAGCATCTCCTGCGTTTCGGCGATGCCGCCGATGATCGATCCGGCCAGTGTCTTGCGGCCCATCAGCAGCGACCCGGTGTGGAAGGACGGCAACATGTCGATCGCGCCCAGCACGACGGTCGCGCCATCGAGCGCAGTGATGCCGAGATAGGGTGCAACATCATGGCCGACCGGGATGGTGTCGAGCACGAGGTCGAAGCGATTGCGCGCTGCGGCCATCGCCGCCGCATCGGTTGACAGCAGTACGTCGTGCGCGCCGAGTGCCCGCGCGTCATCAGCCTTCGATGCCGATGTGGTGACGACGGTCACGTCGGCTCCCAGCGCGACGGCCAGCTTCACCGCCATGTGGCCCAGCCCGCCCAACCCGGCCACGGCCACGCGCTTTCCGGGCCCCGCGTTCCAGTGGCGCAGTGGCGACCACGTGGTGATCCCGGCGCAGAGCAGCGGCGCAGCGCGTTCCATGTCCAGCCCGTCGGGAACGGTCAGCACGAACTCCTCGCGCGTGACGATGTGATCGGAATAGCCACCATAGGTGAGGTCGCCGGTAACGCGGTCCTTGCCGTTGTAGGTCGCGGTGGCATATTGTTCACAGAACTGCTCCAGCCCGTGCTGGCAGGGCGAGCAGACGCGGCAACTGTCGACCAGACAGCCGATCGCAACCTTCGATCCGGGTGCAACTTTCGTCACCTCCGGCCCGACGGCGATCACCTCGCCGACGATCTCGTGGCCGGGAACGCAGGGGTAGGCGGTGTTGTGC
Organism: Novosphingobium cyanobacteriorum; assembly: GCF_029436685.1. Lineage (GTDB taxonomy): Bacteria > Pseudomonadota > Alphaproteobacteria > Sphingomonadales > Sphingomonadaceae > Novosphingobium > Novosphingobium cyanobacteriorum. The sequence goes on along the minus strand of NZ_JAROCY010000018.1, from coordinate 37,150 downwards.
CAATCGTTGCGGGACTGGTGCAGATCGGAATGGCAGACCCCGCAGTATTCGATCCGCACGGCCACGTCATTGCCCCGCAGCTCCCGCCGCTCGAAGTTGAAGGGCGCCAAGGGAGCGCCGGCCTCGTAGGCAGCATAACCAATAGCCTGGGTCATCATTCTCTCCTGTTGCCGTGTGCCGGGTGTGTGGTGCAGCCACTGCTTCCCCGAGTTATAATCTTGCCCGGATTACAATCGCCCTGCCTCGCAACAACAAGGGTCATATGGGCGACTTTCGCGGCCATCTGTGACAGACGCAAAGCATCACATCTGCGCACGGAAAAGGGCGGCGGCGCATCAGCGTCACCGCCCCTGTCATTCTGGAACAGGCATTCAGCCGCCTACGAACGGTGCCAGCAACCAGTCCACATCGGCCTCGCGTTCGAGCTGCATGACCCGGTCGCAATAGGTGGCAATATCTGTTGCACTCATCCGGTGGCCGACCAGCCGGGCGAACTTTTCGCGCACGCCCTGCTCGCCCAGCGGATTGTCCGGAGCGCCGCGCGGCGCCTTGCCTTCCACCGTCACCACCGCGCCATCGGCTTCCTCAACCTCGATCCGGCATTCGGCATAGTGGACGAACGAGGGCTCCAGCACGAGCGAGATGCGGCACATCAGGTCTGCCACGGCGGGCGTGAAGAAATCGTCGAAGCGGTTGCTGTGCTCGGGCAGGATCACGTCGATCCCGGTGCCGGCAAGGGCCGCGCAATAGTTGATGTGGAACCGCGCATTGTTGGGACTGGTCGGCGGCGCGGTCTTGACCACGGCGGGCATGATATAGGCCGGCACGGCGATGCGGATCGCCCGGGCGGCGGCAAGCCGTTCCGGCCCCATCTCGCGGAAAAGGCGGCCCATCAGGTCGATCGCCATGTGGGTATAGCCGCAGGACGCATGCAACTTGCGGCGCGGCTCGTCGAGGTGGAAGCCTTCAGGGTTGACCAGCGCCCAGCGCTTGTACCCGCGCCCGATCGTCGCATAGAGCCCGATGTCGCTTTCCATCAGGGTGCGAGGGCCCGTCATCCCGCCCATGGCATAGCGGGCCGAGGTCACGCCGACGCTGGCGGGCATCGATCCGTGCAGCATCGGCTTGACCGTGCCGCCATCGCCAAAGGTCAGTTCCGCCGGACCCCATGTGGCCAGGGCCATGCCGATGCCCATGGCATTGCGCACCTCTGCCTCGCCCGCGCCGGAGATGATCGCCGCTGCCGCTGCCGAGCCCATCGCATTGGGGATCGCGGGCGGCGTGATCGCCATCTCGGTATAGGGCTTCATGTGTTCGTAATAGGCGAAGTGGATGCGGGTGGTGGACTCGATCCCGGCGATGCAGGCCTTGAGCAGGGTCTTGCCGTCGGGCCTCTCCTCGTCGGCCACGGCCAGGGCGGCAGCGACGGTGGCGATGCTGGCATGGCCGCCGATCAGGTCATTGAGTTCGAACAGATCGCCGAGGTAGCCGTTCACGCGCGCCGCGCCTTCCGGGCTCATTGTCTCGGTCTGGCCGACGACCCGCGCCGCGCCGCCCGGATCGCCCGCCATTTCGGCGGCGAACAGGCGCAGGCCATCAGCCTCGGTCGCGCCCGAAACCATGCAACCGATCGTGTCGAGCAAGCACAGCTTGGTCTGCCATGAAACGCGCTCGGGCACGGCATCGGGCCCGACATGGGCAGCAAATGCGGCGATGTGATCGATCAGGGTCGGCTCGCCTGCGGGGAGCGTGGCGGGTGCGACGGGGCGGGTCAGTTCTGCCGGAGCGGTCATGCTGGCTTCCTTCACAGGGCGGCCGCCCGTTCGAACGGGCGATAGAGGGCGTCACAGTCAGGCAGGCTCTCAATATCGGCGATCATCGCGATATAGGCGTCCGCTTCGGCAGTGGAGAGCAATCCGGCGACATTGGCCCGGAACTTGGCTTCGACCATTTCCGCAGTCATCGGATTGGCGGGCGCGCCGCGCGGCGGCTTTCCCTCGCGGTGGATGGTCTCGCCAGCGGCAGTGACCACGTCGACCGCGCATTGTTCGTAGTGGGTAAAGCGTTCGTCCACGACGATGCGGATCTTGCCGAGCATGGCCTGCATGTCGGCGCGGGCCAGCCACTGCGCCACGTCGCGGCCGTGCTCGGGCTTCACCCCATCCTCGCCCAGCGCGCCAAGGGCTGCGGCGAAGGGCAGGTGGAAGCGGGCTTCGGTGGGCGTGGCAGGCGGCTGGGTCTTGGCCACGGCGCGGTGCGTGTAGAACGGGACGTGGATCACGATCTCGCGCGCATCGGCCAGCACCTTTCCGCCCAGTTCGCGGTACAGGGCGACCAGGGCATCGGCCCCGGCATGAGTGTAGCCGCAGGCCGCGTGATACTTGCGGCGGGGATTGGCGAGGTGCCAGACGCCGGGGTTGCTGACCGCCTCGGCCTCGTAATGGGTGGCGAGGGTGGCGAACAGACCCATCGGCGCCTCCAGCACGGCGACCGGACCGGTCATCCCGCCAGCGGCATAGCGCGCAGCCAGCACAGCGATCCCGGCAGGCCATGCCCCGTGCAGCAGCGGCTTGACCGAAGCGCCATCGTCATAGACCGCGCCGACCGGGCACCAGCCTGCAAGGCCACCGCCGATCGCCATGGCTTCCAGCGTGGCGGCATGGTCCAGCCCCATCAGCATGGCGCAGCCCGCTGCCGAACCGATCGTGTTGATGATCCCGGGAGGGGCGATGCCCACGTCCATGTAGGACTTCTTCCAGGCGTAATAGGCCACATAGAGCCGGGTGACGATCTCGGTCCCGGCGATATAGGCGCGCAGCAGGTCCGCACCGGTCGATCCACACTGGTCGGCCACGGCCATGGCCGCCGGGAGGGTGGCAATGCTGGCGTGGCTGCCGACCAGGTCGTTGTGCTCGCTTACATCACCGCAATAGGAATTGATCCGCGCCGCCACTTCGACCGGGAAACGCTCCTCGTGGCCGATCACCCGCGCGCGCGGCCCGCGCTGGGCCCGCCGTTCCATGGCGATCAGGCTGCGCGAATCCTGCTCCCTCACCCCGGCAGCGATGCAGCCCAGCGTGTCGAGGATATTGAGGCGGGATTGCCGCAGCACCTCGGCAGGCAGGGTGGCCAGATCCAGCCCATGGGCGAAGTCGGCCAGCGGCAGCATGAGCGTGGGTGCGCGCGTGGTGCGGCCCGTGGTGGACGTCGCCTCGGCGATGGCGGACATCGGCGTCTCCTCAGTTTTTTGCGTGTCTTTTCCCGCTGGATATGAGGCCGCTTAAGACTCAGCCAATATTTATCGAGCGGGCTGTGATATGTGGGAAGTATCAATGGCCGACGTCATCCCGCCCCGCCACAAGGCCGGGTCCTGCACCATGGCCAGCAAGGCGCTCAACACCGGCGGACGCACATCGCGGTGCCAGGCAAGCGAAACCTCGATTTGCGGAATGTCGTCAAGAATGCGCAGGTACACCACGTCGCTGACGCGGATATGGCTCACCGTGGCAGGGGCGATGGAAACCCCCAGGCCCGCGCCGACCAGGCTGATGATGCTGTGGATCTCGGCAATCTCGCGCGTGATATTGGGCACGATGCCAAAGCGGTCAAAAGTGCCCAGCACATGCTGGCGAAAGCTGGACTGGAGGCCGATCCCGGACAGAAGAAAGGGATATGGCGCCAGATCGGCGACGTGGATCGCCCCGCGTGAAGCCAGTTCGTGCCCGGCCGGTACGACTGCAACGATCCCTTCGCGAAACAGCAGCCGGGTCTCGATCCGCGCATCGTGGATGGGCGAGCGCAGGATGCCGACGTCGATCGTGCCGCTGGCCAGGGCGTCCAGTTGCTGCTGCACGGTCATCTCGGAAAGCTCGACCGAGATATCGGGATGCTGCACGGCAAAGGCGCGCAGCATCTGCGGAACCACGGCATAGATCGCGGAGTACACCGCACCCAGCCGCAGGGTGCCGCGTTGTCCGGTCCCGATCTCGCGCGCCAGGGCAACGCCGCGTTCGAGCACGCCCAGCACGCGCCGCGCCTCGATCAGGAACGCCTCGCCCGCCTCGGTCAGCTCGACCCGGCGCCGGGTGCGCAGGAACAGGGTGACCCCGATCTCCTCCTCAAGCTGGCGGATCTGCGTGCTGAGCGGGGGCTGCGCGACATTGAGCCGTGCCGCCGCCCGGCTGAAGTGCAGTTCCTCGGCCACGGCAATGAAGTAGCGCAGGTGTCGCAGTTCCATGGAGCGCCAGTAATTCCTGTGTAAAGGGGGTCACCATGATCCCCGCCCCGCCCGCTGACAAGGCATTGGGGGGCGGACCTCAAATTCGGGAGGATCACTGGCAAGTTGCACCGCCAGTGCCCAGTAGCACTGCTGCTACGCATCGTTCATCGAACAGGCCGTCTCGAACGACGCCAGATAGGCCGTCAGAACATCTGGAATGCGCTTGATGATCACGTCGGGCGCCAGTTGCCGGTGGTTTGCGACATATCTCAGCGTGCCGGTCGATACTGACACCAGCGTCTGCGCTACGTCTTCGCTGTTCTCACTGCTCATGCGATGCCGCAGCACTTTTGCGACGATCGTGCTGAAATGAGGGAAGCTCAGGTCGCGCGTGTCGGAATGAATGAAAACGGCATCAGGGTTCTGTGCGAGATATCCGAGCACGCGGCCAAACAGGCTGTCGATGATCTCTTCGGCCGACATGGACCGCCAGGGTTCTGGCGAATCCAGGGAATATGTCGGCATAAGCTTCACCAGTTCGGTCATGTGCCGCTCGAACAGCGCGTCCATCAGCTCGGCGCGATTGCTAAAGAAGTGATACATCGACCCGGTCGAGGCCCCGGCGCTCATCGCGACCGCCTGCATAGAAACGCCTTTTTCGCCTAGTTCTATAAGGATACGTGCCGCGGCATCGAGAATTTCGTTGCGCCGTTCGCGCCCACGATCCTGCTTTGGCAATTTCGCGTCACGCATCGATATCACACATGTAGAACCCCGGAAACCCGATCTGGTTTAAGATCAGAATCCTGTTGTTTTCTAGAGGCTGCTGTCTAGTTTTTCGTCATCCAGTCGGCAAGGCATGGCCCAGCGACCAATGCGCTCTGCGCGAACGGCTCGACCTTGCATGGCGAAAATACAGGACGCTGCCAAAATGCGTTCGTTCAAGGAGAGTAGCGTGAGCGCCCCAACCCTCACGAAGCACGATGTGCCAGCTCCTGTCCCGGCGAGCCTGGTGCGCGTGGATCAAGCTGCCAGCTTCGCAGACCTGACGATCCAAGGCGAACGTCCAAGCCGGCCGCGAGGCCGCCAGTCGACTCGACCTGAGTGAGGGGAACGCAAGCAATGAGTAGCAATCAGGCAAGCCATATCGACCAGATGGTCGCCGACTATGAGATGGTCACGCGCAGCAACACCGGGCGCTCCCCGGTCGATATCCATCCGCTGATGACGGAAATGCGCAACAAATGCCCGGTGATGCACGGCGACATCCAGCAGCAGCATGGGACACCGAGCCAGGCCGACTATACGCTGTCCGGTCGGCCAGTGGTGACGCTGTTCCGCTACAACGACGTGCACACCGTTCTGAAGAATGCGAAGGACTGGGAAAACCATCTCTTCGGTGACGGCTTTGGCGATGCGGTGGACAATCTCCTGATCGTCGCGATGGATGGTGAGGAACATGCCAAGCTGCGCGCGACGCTGCTCAAGCCCTTTACCCGGGGCGAGGTCCGCAAGCAGATGGACAGCATGATCCGCCCCGTGGTGATGGACGAGTTCCTTGCCAAGATGCGGCCGAAGGGCAAGGCGGACCTTGTCCGCGAATTCGCGCTGCCCTTCCCCATCCGTTCGGCCTACGCCTATTTCGGTTTCCCCGACGACGAGGAGCTGAGTTCCAACCTTGCCAGTTGGGCAATTCAAGTCGTCGGCGCGCCGCAGGTCGATCCTGAACTGGCAGCGATCACGGTGCCGCGTTCGATGGTCGCAGGCCAAGCCATGTATGACGCGATCCTGCCGGTGGTTCAGGCTTATCGCCAGCGCGGTGAGATGCGCCAGGACATCATCGGCCACCTGATGCAGGTGGAGCATGACGGCAGCCGCTTTACCGATGATCAGATCAGCAGCCTTGTCCGAAGCCTGCTGCTGGCGGCCGGGGAAACGACGACGCGCAGCTTTGCCAACATGATGGTGCAGCTGCTTGAGCATCCCGACGTGCTGGACGAAGTGCGGCAGGACCGTTCGCTGATACCCAAGGCCGTGTTGGAAACATTGCGGCGCGATCCGTCGACTGCCTCCATCGCCCGCATCGCCGCGCGCGACCTGGAGATTGGCGGTCACTCGATCCCCAAGGGGACGGGTATCCTGTGCGCCGTGGCATCGGCCAATCGCGACCCGGAAGTCTACGAAGATCCCGACCGCCTGTGGATCAAGCGGCCGATGCGTCCACTGCTTACCTTTGGTTTTGGCCCACACATGTGCCTCGGCATGAACCTGGCGCTGGCGGAACTGGAAGTGGCGCTTGATGCCATGCTGGACCTGCCCAACCTGCGGCTGGATCCGGCCTATCCGCGCCCCGTGATCCGGGGAATGAACCTGCGTGGACCCGACGCAGTTCACGTTCTGTGGGACTGATGGTGCCGGACGCCGTCCACAGTGACGGCACCAGATGGATCTGCAGCAATTGAGTGCCGTGGTTTGGGAGAGGATAGCGCCGCCTAGCGCCAGCGCCCCCCGGCAACGGTCAGCACCTCGCCGGTGACATAGCCGCTCTGCCGGGCGCAGAAATAGAGCACGGCATCGGCGATGTCGGCCTCCTCGCCCAGCCGGTCCATCGGGGTCAGGGCCAGCGCCCGCTCCTTGAGTTCGGCATAGTGCGGCAGGCTGCGCGGGCGTTCGCCATCACAGAACCCCGGCGCGATCGCGTTGGAGGTGATGCCCGACTTGCCCAGTTCCAGCGCAAGGGCCTGGGTCAGGCCGACCAGCCCGGCCTTGGCCGCCGCATAGTTGACCTTGTTCCTGTCCCCCTCCCGCGCGCGGGACGAGATATTGACGATCCGGCCATAGCCGGCAGCCTTCATTGCCGGCACCACGGCGCGGGTGACGTAGAAGGCCCCGGTCAGGCAGACGTCGAGCACCGATTGCCACGCCTCGTCGCTCATTTCATCAACCGGGGCATCGCGAGAAAAGCCGGCGCAGTTGACCAGGATCTGGATCGGCTCCAACCTTGCCACGGCTTCGCGCACCGCCGCACTGTCCGTGATATCAAGCACCAGTGCTTGCGCCGAACCGCCTTTCGCGACGATCTCATCTGCCGCGCTGCGGGCAAATTCGGCATCGCGGTCCAGCGCGATGACATGCACACCCTCTCCCGCCAGAGCCTTGGCAATACCGCGACCGAGCCCACGCCCGGCCCCGGTCACGAGGGCGTGCTGCCCTGCGATTCTGAGGTCCATGTCTGTCCTGTACCTGTCAGCTGGAAACGTGCGCGCCGATCAATAGTCGACCATCGCCATGGCCTTGTTGATTTCCTTCGACGTATCGGCATCCAGCCCGATCGTGTTCATCGTGCGGCGCGGATGGAGCGGGATCGGCACTTCGCCTTCGGCGGAGATGTGCCACATGATGCGCACCTTGTCGGCGTCCCAGCCCTGGCGGCTGTGGACCGTGGCGCTGTTGTCCCAGATCAGGAAGTCGTCCGGCATCATCGCATGGCCGACCTTGAACGGGCAGGTATCGACGAAGTCCCACAGTTCGGTCAGCAGGGCGCGGCTTTCCGCCTCGTCCATGCCGGGAATCAGGCTGTCACGCCGCGTCGGCAGGTAGAGGATCGGCTTGCCCGTGCCGAGATGGCGCCGCACCAGCGGGTGGAGAGTGCCGATCTTGCGGTCTTCCAGCGGCTGCGACGGGGCGTTCAGGTGGATTTCCGGCTCGATCTGGCGCGGGAACCAGTGATGGATCACGCGGACGTTGGCGATCCGGTCCTTCATCTCCTGCGGCAGGGCTTCATAGACCTTGATCATGTCCATGAAGTAGGTTTCCGGCGCGGGGTCCACCGTCTGGCGGCAATAGAACGCGATGTGGCCGACCGGCGCCTCCCACGGGGTGGAATCGGTGTGCCAGATCTGGGCCGAGCTGTTGCCATCGCCAAGCAATTGGCCATCGGCGGTCTTGCCGTTGGAAATGACCTTGATCCATTCCGCCTCAGGCACGTGCAGCGCACCGCTGCCCTGGCGCTTGATGTCAAGCAGCGGGCCGAAGTTGCCGGTGAATTCCTGCGCCGTCACCGGCTGGATCTTCTGCCCGCGGATCAGGACGAGACGGTGTTCGTCCAGCAGGCGCTTCATCAGGTCGATGAACGGGCGGGTTGGGGCCATCGCCTCGAAGTCCACGCCCTTAAGTTCAACGCCGATCCCGGCTGACAGCTGTTCGACGACGATCTGCTCGATGCCCATGCCCACACTCCCATCCGCGCCGCAGCGCGGGTTGTGATTCCTGATTGCCGCCAACCTAGGCCCTTCTTACGCGCGCGTATAATATCGTTTTGGCGGGACTAATACACCTGAAGTATCAATCAGCGCACCAGGGTGACCTGACCAATGCGCCGCGTGGCTGCTGCGGCATCGTCGATCAGGCGGTCGAAGATCGCCTCCACCGGCTCGATCCGGTCAGCGAACACCGCCGAATGGCCCCAGTCATAGGTGCCGGTCGAAAGGTTGCCGGTCTTGTAGCCTTCGCGGGTCAGGGCGCCGGTCACGTGTGGGCGATAGGCCTCGAAGTCTGTCACGCCCTGCTCTTCCAGCGCAAGCACGGCAGCGGTGGATTCGTTCGCCATGACGCGGTGGTTGTCGCGCAGGATCTTCTTGATCACGACGCTCTCGGTGCCGTTGGCGGCAACCATCTGTTCCTTGTAGGCGCGGCTGGGCCACATTTCCTCGGCCACCATCATGCGGGTGCCCATGACCACGCCCTCGGCGCCCATGGCCAGTACGGCGGCGATCTGGCTGCCGGTGCCGATGCCGCCGCCGATGATCACCGGCTTGTCGATCTCCTGCGGCGCCTGGGCCGCCTGGACCATCGAACCGATCTGGTAGATGCCGGGATGCCCGCCGCATTCGTTGCCGACAACGATGATCGCATCGACGTCGGTCTTCGCGACGGACCGCGCATAGCGCACGCCGGGCACCTTGTGGATCACCTTGATCCCCGCCTCGCGCAGGGCAGGCAGGATCGGTGCCGGGTTCTGCCCCGCCGTTTCCACCACCACGCAACCATGATCGACCAGTTGCGGGATGCGTGCGATGATCTTCTCGACCGAACCGGGCACGCGAGAGATATAGAGGTTGACGCCGAAGCCCTTGCCGCCGGTCAGCTCGCGGCAGGTACGCATCTCGTCGATGAACTGGTCGGGGTCCTCGTAACCGACATGGACGATGAAGCCCATGCCGCCGGCATTGACCACGGCTGCAACATAGCGGCCGTCCGATACGCCGGGGCCAAGTCCGCCGGCGAGAATGGGGTGACGGATGCCCAGGAGGTCAGTGAGCCGGGTCTTGAAGATCTGATCGCGCATGAGTCCTGCCTGTATTGGGTCGCGCCATGCTATGCGCGAAGTGATCCTCCCCTGTCATGATGCCTGCAGAACCCATCGTATATTCGTTGGGGCAAGCCGCACCGCCTTTTGCAAGGGTTGACGGGTCAGGCCTCGACCGGGGCCACCATGACGTCGAATGCCGTCAGTACCGGCATGGCGTTGATCGGATCGCGGCCGATCCTTGTGCTGGTCAGCCGGTTGACATTGGCCGCGCCTGATCCCGGCAGGTCGTCCCAACCGTGCGCCATGGCCAGTACCCCCGGACGCAGGTCGGGATCGGCCCGCGCCACGGCAATCACCTCACCATGTGCGGAACTGATGCAAATCCGCTCGCCCGGCGCGATGGAGCGGGCAGACAGGTCATCGGGATGAAGGAAAGCCGGGTTGAACGGCACGCGCTGCGCAATCGTCGGCAGGTGGTGGTAGGCGGTGTTCTGCACCTCGCGCATCCGGCGGCAGGCAAAGCGCAGCGCACCGGGAACAGGACTTGCCACCTCATCCCGCACCTCAGCCAGTTCGGCGATCACGTCGGCAGGGGCGAGCGCGAAGCGGCCCGTTGCGCCGGGCACGGCAGGCTCCACCCGCTGCGGTGGGACGGCGAACACGGCACCACGCTCAGCCGCCCGCACCACGTCGAACGGAATGGTGCTGCGGCGTGTCATCAGTTCCATCAGGGCGAGCGGATCGGGGCGGCGGGCCATGTCGATCGGCTCGCCATCGATGCTGAGGGACAGCCCCATCCGGCTCGCGATTTCCCACAGGATCGCCCAGTCGTCCTCCACCTCCGCGCCCTCGGGCGGCGAGAGAATCGGCGCGGTATAGTGCGCGAAGGGGGAGAACGTGACGATCGCCTCGTAATCGCGCCCGCTCAACTCGTGCCGTTCGAACACCATGCGCGGTGGCAGGACATAGTCGGCGAGGCGGGCCGTTGCAGTCAGGAACGGGTCGATCACCACCAGCAGGTCCAGCGCTGCGAAGGCCTGCTGCGCCGCCGCCGTTTGAGGCAGGGCCAGCACCGGATTGCCCGCCGCGACGATCATCGCGCGCAGCCGATTCGGCGCGTCGGTCAGCACATCGTCAGGCAAGGCGCCCGACATGCGCTCGCCAAAGATCCGCCCGAAGCCGGACGGGGCAGGCTGGGGATCATGCTCCCATCCGCGCCGCGGCGGCACCACTTGCGCAAGGCGCGGCTGGCGCGGCCCGACCACGCCGGGATTGACCACCGGATCGCCTTCACGCGCATAACGGCCGCAGACGACGTTGAGCGCTTCGACCAGATGTTCGGCCAGATTCGAATGCGGCGCCATGTTCGGCCCGGTCCCCGATGCGGCGGTGCCCCGCTTGCGGCGAAGGACCGCGCCATCGGCCACGGGCCGGGCAAACAGCTCTGCCGCTGCACGCAGCAACGCCGGATCGACCGCCGCCCGCGCCGCGGCATAGGCTTCGTCGAACGGCTCCACCGCCGCCCGCAAGGCCTCCAGCCCGTCGACATGGCGCTCGCAGAATTCAGGATCGTGCCAGCCTTCCGCCAGGATGATCCGCAGGATCGCGGCGAGCACGGTCGGGTCCTCGCCCGGCAGGGGCTGGATGAACAGGTCGGCATGACGCGCCGTCTCGGTCCGGCGGGGGTCGATCACGATCAGCTTGAGCCCGCGCGCCCGCGCCTCGCGCATGGACTTGACCGGGTTCTGCAGCTGGAAGTTGAAGGTGGAGAGCGAGACGATCGGATTGGTGCCGATCATCATCAGCACGTCCGACAGGACGAAGGGATCCTTGCCGCCGGCCCAGGCCCCCAACCGTTCGACATTCACCCACTTGGCCGACTGGTCGACCGTCATCGTCGAGTAATAGGCGGTCGAACCCAGGGCGGAGAGAAAGGCCGGGAGCATCGCGTTGGACAGGAAATTGCTGTAGTTCAGCGTGCCTTTGAACGCGCCCACGCTGTCTGGCCCATGGTCGCGCACCAGGGCGGAGAGGCGGGCCGCGATATCGTCGAGCGCCTCTGCCCAGCCAACTTCGGCAAAGCTGCCGTCCTCCTGCCGCCGCAGCGGGCGCAGGATGCGGCGTTCACTGTGGTGCGCCTCGTGCAGGGTCAGCCCCTTGATGCAGGCATAGCCGCGCGAGACCGGGTTGCGGCGATCCCCCCGGATCGCGACGGCCCTTCCCTGCGGGTCGATTTCCACGTCCAGCCCGCACATGCCCGCGCACAGCCGACAGGCTGACTGCGCGATCCGATTGCCTTCCGCAGGCCGCAGCGTTGAACCGGCGCGCTCCTCGTCCACGGTCAATCCCAGCGCAGCGGCAGCGACTTGCGGCCCCAGTACATCCAGGTCGCGATCCGCTCCCCTTCCCCGGCCAGGCGCAGCGCGGGAAAGCGGTCGAGCAGCATGTTGAGCGCAACCTGCGCCTCGAGCCGGGCGACCGGCGCGCCCATGCAGAAATGGATGCCGTGCCCGAATGACAGGTGCCGCCCCACTTCCGATCGCTTGCGGTCAAGGCGGAAGCGGTCGGGATCGGGAAAGCGCGCCGCATCGCGGTTGGCCCCGGCGATCGAGAACATCAGCTTGGCATGATCGGGCAGGGCATGGCCGTGCATCTCCACCGGGTGCAGGCTGGTGCGAAAATGGGCCAGCACGGGCGGGTCGAACCGCAGGCTTTCCTCGATCGCGATGGTCACCAGTGAACGGTCGGCCCGCACCTGCTCCCACAACTCGCGCCGTTCCAAAAGGCGCCAGATCATGTTGCCGAGCAGGTTGGTCGTCGTCTCCTGCCCTCCGGTCAGGAAGGTCACGCAGATGTTGACGATCTCCATGTCGGTCAACGGCCTGCCCTCCACGGTCGAGACCACCGCCCGCGACATGAAGTCATCGGGCACCACGCTGCCCAGCAGGCTCGGGTCGGGCTGGTCGATCCCGGCTTCGCGCAGCATCGACCGCCGCGCCTCGATCATCTCGATGCAATGGGCATAGATCCTGGCGAAGATCGCCTTGTGCGAACCGCGTTCGGCATCGTGGAACATCAGTTCCTGGATCTCGTCGGCCCAGAGCTTGTAGGTGCGGTATTCGTCCTCCGGCAGGCCCAGCATCAGGCACATCACCTTTGCCGGCAGCGGCAGGGCAAACAGGTCCTGGAAATCGCCCCCGGCCAGCTCGGCCATGCTGTCGCACAGGGCGGCGGCGATGCGCGTGACCTCGGGCTTCAGCCGCTGCATCGCCGCCGGGGTCAGGCCGGGCAGCAGAACGTTGCGGAATGCGTTGTGAAACGGCGGATCGGTGACGATGCCGGTATCGTGCGCGGTGTCCTTGGCCGCATTGCCCCATTTGAACGACCAGTCCGGATTGTCCGACAGCACGGCATCGCGGATCTCGGCATAATCGCTGGTGATCCAGAACCGGTGCTGCGCGGTTTCCAGCGCATGGAACGGGGCGCGGCGGGCGAGTTCGCCGTACGTCGCGCCGGGATCCTGCATCACCTCGGGCGAAGTGGGATCAAACTGGTATGGCTGGTCCTGCGGGCTCATGGCGGCCTCCTGTTCCCGCACAGACAGTGCGATCACTGCCCCGCGAGTGGCGAGGCCGGGCACCCAATCATCGTATCGGCGATGGCCTAAAGCGGGCCGAAAAAGCCGCTCAGCCGGTCCATCAGGTCCGCCGGTGGCCGGGCATGGTCCCAGCGACGGCCCACGCCAAGGCCGCAGCGCTGGCGCAGGGTGACCATCATCTCGGTATAGGCGAGGACCACGGCCACGCAGTCCATCACCGCCGCGCCGTCCAGCCGGTCGATCTTTTGCGCCGCCAGCACTTCGGTGAAGACGCCCTCGGCCGGAATGATCAGGTCCGCACCATCGGCAATGGCCCGCCGCGCGGTCTGGCTGAAGGCATCGACCACGCCCTGCGGTTCATTGAAGGCGGCGGCGAGGACAAATTCGGTCACCGGCGGATCAAGCGGATAGATCCCGGCGATGCGGTCACCCAGCCCGTGCCGCTCGACCTGTTCCGTCAGTCGGACGCGGTTTTCCGGGGCGAGCGTGATGAGAGCGATCTTGCGGGCGAGCGAACAGCCGACCAGCAGCGACGATTCCACCATCGACGTGACCGGGATGTCCACGATCGAGCGGCATTGCTGCAACAGCGGCTCGGCAAAGGTGGCAAAGGCCACCGCATCGAACCCCTCGCGCTCGGCCTGGGCGACGAAGCTCAGGGCCTGATTGTGGATCAGGTACTTGGCATAGGGATAGCGCAGGACGGCGGCTGGCGGCTGGCCGGCATAGCTTTCTGCCGGAACGCCATGGATCACCACTTCGGTCCCAGGCGAGACGAGGCCGGGCAGCCGCTGTTCCAGCGCCGCGCCATAGGCGCCGAGCGATTCCAGCGAGGCCATGGACTGATGCCAGATGCGCATGGGAACGTGCCTCTCAGTAGGTCGACCGGCCCCCGGTCAGGTCAAAGACGAAGCCGGTGGTATAGGAACATTCATCCGAACACAGCCAGGCCGCCATGGCTGCAAACTCGTCCGGGTGCCCGGCCCGGCCAAGCGGGATCTTGGCCTTGATCGCATCCATCAGCCCCGGTCCAAGCCGCGCCTTGGATACCTCGTGCATCGGCGTCTCGAAGATCGTCGGCGCTATGCAGTTGACCATGATGCCGAACGGACCCAGCTCCTTGCCCAACGACTTGGTCAACCCGATCACGCCCGCCTTGGCCGCGGAATAGGCCGCCTGCTGCGGGTTGCCGTCCTTGCCCGCGGCCGAGGAAACCAGCACGATCCGGCCAAACGAATTGGCCTTCATATAGGGGATCGCCGCGCGACAGATATAGAACGCGCCAGACAGGTTGACCCGCAGCTGCTGGTCCCACAGCTCGAACGGTGCCTCGTCGCTGGGGCAGGACAGGCCGGAAATCCCGGCGCTGTTGACGATCAGGTCGATTCGCCCCTCGGCCGCGTGAATCGCAGCCATGCCTTCGGCCACTGCCGCCGGATCGCCGATATCCACCACGGCACCGCTGACGGCACCATCGCCTGCCAGCTCGGCCACCACTTCGGCAACGCGCGCTGCATCGCGGTCCCAGATCGTCACCCGCGCGCCCGATGCGGCAAAGCGCCGGGCCGTGGCCAGGCCCAGCCCGCTTGCCCCGCCGGTCACCAGGGCCACCCGGCCCTCAAGGTCGATACGGTTCACTCGTCCTGCTCCCACTGGTCTTCGCGCCAAGCACGTAACAGCGCCAAGGGGCGGGCGGAACGGGCAAGCGATGCGGCAGCGATGTGATCGGGCATACGATCACGCTCCCCGATCAAGCATCTGCGTCAGTCGCCCTTGAACTCCGGCTTGCGCTTGGCCCGAAACGCGGCGACCGCCTCGGCGTGGTCGGCAGTCTTCTGCATCAGCGGCTGACCGACCAGTTCGAACTGCGCCGCTGCCTCAAGCGAGGTGAACCCCTGGGCAAAAACCCCGCGCAGGATGGCGGTGGTCACCGGCGGCATCGCGGCATATTCCCGCGCCACCGCGCGTGCGCGCTCCAGCGCGGTGCCCGGTTCGACCACCTCGTTGACCAGCTGGATGCGATGGGCCTCGGCAGCATCGAAGGTCCGGGCGAGTGCGAACAGTTCCTGCGCCTTGGCCAGCCCTACCCGCCGGGGCACGATCCAGTAGGCACAGGTATCGGGCAACAGGCCAACCCGGGCAAAGGCAAAGCACAGCCGCGCGTCGCTCGCCGTCACCACATAGTCGCAGGCAGCCGCCATGGTCAGCCCCGCGCCCATCGCCGCACCCTCGATCGCGGCGACGATCGGCTTGGCCCCGGTCAGCAGCAATCGCGCAAGGTCCGTCACCACCACCAGCCGCGCCCGGGCGACCATCTGGGTGCGCTGCTCCATCTCGGATATGTCGCCGCCCGAACAGAAGGTGCCGCCTGCCCCGGTCAGCACGATGGCGCGGCATTCCGGATCTGCGTTCAACGTGGTGAACACCTCGACCAGTTCCTCGCGCATCCGCTTGGAAAAGGCGTTGCGCTTGGGCGGATCGCTCAGCGTAACCGTGGCGATGCCGTCCTGCTGTTCGACCAGAACCAAAGGGTCAGCCATGAGTGCTCAGTCCATCGCCCGGAGTTCGACCTTGGCCACCTTGCCCGTCGCGTTGAGCGGCAGGGCATCGAGGAACCGCACCGAGCGCGGCACCTTGTAGTTCGCCATTTCCTTGCGGCACCAGGCGATGACGTCCTCTTCGGTCAATTCGGCCCCCGGCGACTTGACGATGAAAGCCCGGCCCACCTGGCCCAGCCGCTGGTCGTCCACCCCGATCACCGCCACCCGCGCGACGCCGGGGATGCCCTGCATCATGCCCTCGATCTCCGCCGGATAGCAGTTGAACCCGCCGACAAGGTACATGTCCTTGATCCGGTCGGTGATCGAATAGTTGCCGTGCTCGTCCACCCAGCCCGCATCGCCGGTGAGGAAGAAGCCGTCCTTGGTAAAGGCAGCGGCGGTCGCCTCGGGGTTGTTGTAATAGCCCTTCAGCACCTGCGGACCCTTGACCACGATCTCGCCCACCTCGCCCACAGGCAGCTCCTTGTGATCGGGGCCGACGATCTTGACCTCAAGCATCGACAAGGCGCGGCCCACGGTCTTGGCGACCACGGCAGGGCCGTCCTCCGGCATGGTCGAGGTGACCGAACCGGCGGTTTCGGTCAGGCCATAGCCGGTCTGGACCTGAGTCCCGGGACCGAAGGCATCGCGCAGTTCCTCCACCTGGCGCACGGGTATCGTGGTTCCGCCGGTAGCGACGATGCGCACGCTGTTGAGGTTGACGTTGGGCCGGTCCGGATGGTCGATGATCCCCTGGGCGACCGGCGGCGCGGTTGGCAGGAAAGTCACGCCCTCGCGCTCGATCATCCGCAGCAGGTCACCGGGGTGGAAGGTGCTGACCGGCAGGATGCGCACGCCATAAAGCACCGCCACTTGCCACCCGGCGCGATAGCCCGCGTTGTGGGCAAAGGGATAGGTGATCGCGAAGACGTCATCGGGTGTGAACCGGGTCAGTTCGTTGCGCTGCGCCTCGCAGGCGATCAGGCTCTGCTCGCTGGTCATCGGCACGCCCTTGGGCTTGCCGGTGGTGCCGGAGGTGAAGATGATGTCGACGATATCGTCGCCGGTCGCCTCAGCGATCCGGCGGTCCAGCGCGGCTTCTTCCACTTCGGCCGACCGGGCGCGCAGGGCGGCCAGGCTGATGACCTTGCCGCTATCTCCGCCGCTGCCGTCCAGCACCACGATGGTTTCAAGCGACGGGATGTCCCGCTCCAGCAGCGCCTCGACATAGCTGAAGTCGCCGAACTTCTCGTCGCAGAACACGATCCGGGCGGCGGCATCGTTGAGGATGCCTTCCGCCTCGCGCCCACGCAGGCGGGTGCCGATTGGCACCAGCGTCGCCCCGGCGCCCTGAATGCCCAGCCCGGCCTCTGCCCATGGCTGGCTGTTCACGCCCCAGATCGCGATGCGGTCCCCCCGCTTGATTCCCAGCGCCATCAGCGCCCGGCCCAGCTCGCGGCTGGACTGCTCCAGCCCGGCATAGGTCAGGTCACCCAGCGCGGAACGGATGGCGATGCGGTCGGCATGGGTTCGGGCCGACTGCTGGAACCGACGGTAAATCGACTGGTCTGTCATGCTTGTCCCATAAGGATGATCGGCGGCACTGCGGTCTCGCCCGAAGAAGGCCCCGGGTCTCGCCGCCGGGCAGAGCCGCTGTCAACTCATGCCTCAGGATGATCAAAAGGGCGATGATCGCCATTCGCGCGCTTGCTGCCATCGGATTCGCGATGGCCGTTGCCCGCCCTGCGATTGCCGCTGCCGTTGCCGCGTTCTACTCCTATAGGCGTGCTTCAGCCGCCACCCGACCGGAGAACGAAGATGACCGACCGCGAACTCAGCCGCAAATTTCTCAGCCTGCTTGAGGAACGGCGCGGGTTGCTGCTGCCGGGGGCTGGCTGTGCCCTTGCCGCGCGGGTCATCGCCGCCACCGGGTTCGAGGCACTGTACATCACCGGCGCCGGCCTTGCCAACACGCTCCACGGCGTGCCTGACATCGGCCTTGTCTCCTTGTCGGAAGTCACCGCCAACATCACCTCGATGCGCGAGGTCTGCCCCGACCTGCCGATCTTCGCCGATGGCGACACCGGCTTCGGCAACGCGGTCAACATGTATCGCACGGTCCAGCTCTATGAACGCGCCGGTGCCAACGCGATCCAGATCGAGGACCAGCTGTTCCCCAAGAAGTGCGGCCACTTCAACGGCAAGGCCGTGATCGACGCACGCGAGATGGTGGACAAGGTCAAGGCCGCCGTCGATGCCCGCCGGGACGAGAACTTCGTCATCGTCGCGCGGACCGACTGCCGCTCCATGCTCGGCATCGATGCCGCGATCGAGCGCGTTCACATGTACCACGAGGCTGGCGCCCAGGCGACCTTCGTCGAAGCGCCGCAGTCGCTGGAAGAGATCGAACGCGTGGCCAGGGAAACCCCCGGCCTGAAGATCCTCAACATCGTCCACGGCGGCAAGACGCCGATGCCCTCGATGGAACAGATCAAGGAATGGCAGTTCAGCGGCGTGCTCTATGCCAATGCCGCGCTGCAGGCCTCGATCCGCTCGATGGGCAACGTGCTCGGCCACCTGCTCAAGGTCGGCTCGCTCAGCGGCGTGGAAGGCCAGCTGGCCGACTTTGCCGAACGGCAGGTGGTGGTCAACAAGGACCACTTCGACGCGCTCGAAGCGCGCTACGCCACGCCGCCTGCCAACTGACATGGCTCAGGCGGCGATCCGGGGCGGCTATGCGGACTGGGACGCCGGGCAGGTCCATTATCGCCACGCTGGACATGGCCCCGCCGTCATCCTGCTGGGCGGTGCGCCACGCAGCGGGGCACAGTTCGAACCGGTGATGGCGCAGCTGGCGGCGGCGGGTTACCTCGCCATCGCGCCCGACATTCCCGGCTTCGGCGCATCCTCGCCCGCTCCCGCCGGCTTTGCCATGGAGGAGGTGGCCGGCTTCCTCCTGCCGGTGCTGGACGCCCTCGGGCTGGACCGTGTTGCCCTGTTCGGGCTGCACTCCGGCCACAAGGTCGCCGCAGCCTTTGCCGCGAAATGGCCGGACCGCACCGCCGGGCTGATCGTTGCGGGCAAGAGCCACAGCATCGGCGCCGATCAGGAACACCGCAACGCCACCGTGCGCGGCGCCGTGGTCGAACGCTATTTCGCCAATGGCGCTGACGAAGTGGACGGGCCCGATCCACTGCGCGGCTGGGCCGCCCAATGGCGCAACCTCACCAAACTGTGGTGGGACGATGCCCTCCATCTGGCGCAGGACAAGGTCGCCCTGCTGAAGGCACTCGAAGCGCGGATCATCGATGACCTGTCCGCCCGCCGCACCGTGCGCGATTTCTACCGCGCCAACTTCGCCTTTGACCTGACCGGAACGCTGGCGCGGGTTCAGGCGCCGGTCCTGCTGCTCGAAATCACCAGCGCTGGCGAGGACGGCGCAATCGGTCGACAGGGCGCCGCCCTCGCCGCGCAGATCGGCGGCGCTCGGCTGCTGGAGGTTCCGGAAACCGATCCGCTCGGCCTGTTCTTCCACATCGGCCATGACCGGACGGCTGAGATCATTGCCGAATTCCTGGCCGAAGGTGCGAATTGACCCAATCGTTCAGACACCATCGCAGTGATGATGTTTCGCGCGTCCAGACCTTGCATCTGGCATATCCGCCCGAACGGGAAGAAACCTTCGGCTGACGACAGCCCCGAGGTGAGGGCGACGCGCAAGAGGATGGATTGATGCAGCAGGCAGGGTTTCTGGATCAGCGCGCGAAGCTGGGCGGCCGGGTGGCCGTGGTGATCGGCGGCGGCGGCGGCATCGGTGCAGCGATCACCCTCGCGCTGGCCGGGGCGGGCGTGGACGTGGCCCTGTGCGACATTGACGGAACCGAGCTGGAGGCCACGGTGAAGGCTGCGACGGCAACCGGCCGTCGCGTCCATGGCGACGTGCTGGATGCCACCGATCCGGCCGCGCTCGACGCCTTCTATGACAGCGTCACCACGGTCTTCGGCCATGCCGACATCGTCGTGAACGTAGTGGGTGGCACATTCCGGACCGCCTTCATGGAGATCGACCGGGCGGGCATTTCCGCCGATATCCAGCGCAATTACGGCTATGTCGTCCAGTCCGTCCAGCGCGCCGTGCCCCTGCTCCGCGCAGGCGGCATGCGCGGTGGCAGCATCGTCAACTTCACCACGATCGAGGCGCACCGCGGCGCTGCCACCTTTGCAGTTTATGCCGGAGCCAAGGCGGCGACCACCAATTTCACCCGCTCCATCGCGGTGGAACTCGGCAAGGAAGGCATCCGGGTCAACTGCATCGCGCCCGATACCACGCCCAGCCGGGGCAACCAGGTTGCTATGCCGCCCGAAGTCGGCGCGCGGTTCGCCAATGTCCGGCCCGAGGCGATCGGTGAGGCCATGGCCATGTACATCCCGGCCGGTTCCTCCCCGCCAGTCGATGCCCTGGCCGATGCCGTGCTGTTCCTCGCCTCGGACCTGTCTGCCTTCGTCAGCGGGATGACGCTTCACGTCGACGGCGGGACCATGGCGGCGGCCGGTTTCCTCGACTGGCCGCACGGCGATGGTTTCGTTCCCGTGCCACTGGGCGGCACCACCCCACTGATGTTCCCCGGAGAGGACAACACATGAAGCTCTACGCC
This sequence comes from Novosphingobium cyanobacteriorum, assembly GCF_029436685.1. Taxonomy (GTDB): domain Bacteria; phylum Pseudomonadota; class Alphaproteobacteria; order Sphingomonadales; family Sphingomonadaceae; genus Novosphingobium; species Novosphingobium cyanobacteriorum. The sequence goes on along the minus strand of NZ_JAROCY010000018.1, from coordinate 16,827 downwards.
CTCACCCTGTCACCGTTCGCCGCGCGCGTGCGGCTGGCCCTGCGGATCAAGGGCGTGGACTATGAACAGGAAGCGCCGCCCGGTGGCAGCACCCGTTCGCCCGAGTATCTGGCGATCAGTCCCATCGGCAAGCTGCCGGTGCTGGTCACTGACGACGGCCTGGTGATCGCGGAATCGGAAACGATCATCGACTATCTGGAGGATCACTACCCCCAGCCATGCCTGATCCCCAAGGACCCGACTGCCCGCGCGCAGATCCGCAATGCCGTGCGCACCACCGAACTTTACGTGGTTCCCGCCCTGCAGCGCCTGTTCGCCCAGCGCGACCCGGCCACGCGCAACGATGTGATCGTCACCGCCGAACTGGCGCAGCTGCGCAGCGGCCTCGCGCTCGTCTCGCACTATGTCGACAATGCCACCTTCGCCGCTGGCGGGGTGATCAGCAAGGCGGACTGCGTCGTCCTGCCCACCCTGCTGCTGTGCGGCATTGCCGGGTACATGTTCGGCGCACCGGAAATCCTCGGGGAATTCCCGAAGCTGGCCGGTTACGCCGCCAAGGCGCAGACCCATGCCGACATGGGCGCCGTCTGGGCCGAAACGCAGGCAGCGCTTGCGGCCCTGATGGCCTGATCATTACTGCCGCGCATCCATGACGCGCATTCATGCCATCGGGGCCTTGCGCACAGCGGTCCAATGGATCATGCCGATGGACCTGTTCCGGAAAGACTGATCCTTTGGGGGGCCAAGCAATCGCCACATCGTCAACCCTGATCGCCCCGCCGGGGCACGCGGCGGAGCCGGCCAAGCGGCGGCGGCGCACCCGGGCCGACGTGACAGACCGGATCCACACGGCCGCGCGGGAGCTGTTTGCCGAGCGCGGTTACCAGGGCGCCACGACCAAGGAGATCGCCCGCCTCGCCGACGTGTCGGAAACCCTGCTGTTCCGCTACTATGGCAGCAAGGCGGCGCTGTTCGATGAAGTTGTGGCGCAACCGTTCAACCGCCTCCTGCTCGATTTCCTCGCCAAGCGCCCTCATGCGGCAGACCCGCAGGCGGCCGAGCACGGCATCTTCATGGCGGTCTACGATCTGATCGACCAGAACCGCGCGCTGTTCACCGCGCTGCTGTCAGCCAAGGGCGCCACGGGAGAGGACGGAGCAGGACCGCCGTTCAACGGCCTCCTGCCCTTTTACCGCGCGGGCGCGGCCGAGCTGACCCAGAAATACACGGAACTTGGGCAAACCCCGCCGTTCGATCTGCAGATTGCGCTGCGCCTTGCCTTCGGCATGCTCGCCTCCTCGGTGCTGCTGCGGGACTGGCTGTTTCCGGACGGGGTTCCGCCGGGCGAGCAGATCGTGGGCTTGCTGGAACAGGTCGTCGCTCGCGCTCTCGAACCGGTGCCCGTCGAGCCGCGCTGACCGGTCAACGCTTTCCCTCCGCGCAAGCGCAGGAAGGGCAATCCACCACAACCACGATGGATTGTGAGCTGTGGCTTTTTTGGTAGGACCATACTCCGAGGCAGCGGCTATAGCTGCACGCCAAGGAGTGAATCATGCGTCTTGTCGAATGTGATGTTGCAGTAATCGGCGGCGGGCTGGGCGGTCTGACTGCGGCCTTGCGGGTGGCCGAGGGCGGGCGGAAGGTCGTGGTGTTCGAGAAATCGGGCGAAGACCGCTATGTCAACAACACCCGCGTCTGCGCGGGCGTGTTCCACCTTGCGCTGACCGACATCACGGCTGACGAAGACGCGCTGGTAGAGAAGATCACAACGATCACGGGCGGCATGGCCGAACCGGAACAGACCCGCGCCGTCTCGCGCGATGCGCGCCGTGCGGTGAAGTATCTTCAAAACCACGGCGTGCGCTTCATGCGCGGCAGCCCCGAGCCTCATCACAACTATGTACTGACCCCGCCAGCGCTGATCCGCGTCGGCCTGCAATGGGAAGGCCGCGCCGGCGACGTGCTGATGCGCACGCTGGAAAGCGAACTGACCAAGGCTGGAGGCAATATCGCGCGCGGCCACCACGTGACGGCCATCACCCGCGATGCCGGCGGCGCGATCACCGGGCTGGAAGGTACCGATTCCGACGGCCCGTTCACCGTTCATGCCGCCAATGTCGTCGTCGCCGATGGCGGCTTCCCTGCCGATCCGGAGATGCTGCGCAAGTACATCACCCCGGCGCCCGACAAGGTGCTCCAGCGCAACACCCGCAAGGGCGCAGGCGACGGCATCCGCATGGCCCAGGCCATCGGCGCCGCCCTGTCAGAGCGGATGGACGGCTTCTATGGCCACGTCATGCATCGCAATGCGATGACCAACGACAACCTCTGGCCCTACCCGTGGTACGATGACATCTGCACCAATGCGATCATCGTCGGCGACGATGGCAAGCGCTTCTGCGACGAAGGCTTTGGCGGTCCGCACATTGCCAATCGCATTGCCGCGCTCGACGATCCGCTCTCGACCTGGGTGATCTTTGACCAGGCGATCTGGGAAGAAGGCGGCAAGGCCCGCTCTTTCCCGGCCAACCCGCACATGGAGGCGAACGGCGGCCCGATCGAACGCGCCGATACGCTGGAACAGCTGGCCGAAAAGATCAGCATACCAGCGGAAACCCTGATGGCCACCGTCAATGCCTACAACGCTGCGGTGGACGCCGGGACGACCGAGCAGCTCGATCCGCCCCGCGCCACCTTCCGCTACAAGCCCTGGAAGATCACGCAGGGTCCGTTCTACGCCGGTCCCGCCTGCGCCGGGATCACCTATACCATGGGCGGCCTGCGCATCGACGGGCTGTGCCGCGTGCTCGACACCGGCGGCGCAGTGATCCCCGGCCTCTATGCGGTCGGCACGTCGACCGGCGGGATCGAGGGCGGCGATCGCACCGGCTATGTCGGCGGCCTCGCCAAGACCGCAGCGACGGCCCTGCGCGCAGCCGAACACATCACCGGCGACCTGGCCGCCTGAGGGGGATGTTCCGATGAAGCTGTTCCGCCTTGAAGGCAATCGCATCGGCGTGATCGCGGATGACGTCTGGCACGACGTGACCGATGCGCTCGACACCAATCCCGCCGCTTGGCCGCCGACCCAGATGGTCAGCTTCATCGCCAGTCTTGGTGAACGCACGCTCCAGCAGGTGCTGGCCGATCCCGCCGTGCGCCGGATCGATCCCGCGCCGGAAAAGCTGCTGACTCCGGTGGAATGGCCGAACAAGCTGATCTGCTACCCGGCCAATTATGAAAAGCACCGCGAGGAAATGAACTCGCAGAACCGGGCCGACAAGAACCGCTTCTTCCTCAAGGCCAATTCCAGCCTGAGCGGCCCGAACGACCCGATCGTCATGCCCACGGTCAAAGGCCGCGAGGTTCACCACGAGTGCGAGCTGGGCATCATCATCGGCAAGCGCGGCCGCCATATCACGCGTGAGGACTATGCCGAATACATCTTCGGCTACACCTGCCTGATCGACATGGTAATTCGTGGCCCGGAAGAACGCGTCTGGCGCAAGTCGTGGGACAGCTTCTGCCCCAATGGCCCGTGGATCACCACCGCCGATGAAGTGCCGAACGTCCACGCGCTCGACCTCAACCTGTGGGTCAACGGCGAACTGCGCCAGTCCGCCAATACCCGCGATCTCCTGCTCGACATTCCCGGCATGATCGCGATGGCCTCTGAAGCCGCCACCCTGATGCCGGGCGACATCATCGCCACCGGCACGCCCGAGGGCGTCGGCCCGGTCCAGGCCGGGGACCATGTCCGCATCGTGGTCGACCACGTTGGCGAGATGAACCTCAAGGTCGTTGCCCCGTGACGACGGCACCGGTCGCCGACCTCCCCTCCGCCTTCGCTGCCGCGCCCGATCTCGACGCGGTGAACGCGCTGCTGCCTCAGGCAGGAGTCGGGCCGGGCTGGGCCAAGCCCAAGCCTTCGGTCTATCCGCAGCCGCATAAGGTGTTCGTCCCCGCGCACTGGCGTGCGGCGGAAACCCGTTCCGCGCTCGATTCCGCGGCCCGCTATGTCGACACGCACATGTCGGAGCGGCGCAACCTGATCCTTGTCAACCCGCACGAGGGCAACGACTACGCAACCGCGCGCACCCTCGTCGCGGCCTACCAACTGGTCCTTGCCGGAGAGACCGCGCGCAGCCATCGCCACTCGCCCAATGCCCTGCGCCTTGTGCTCGATGCGGCACCCGGCGCTTGCACCATCGTCGATGGCGTGCGCGTGCCGATGGAGCCGGGCGATGTCCTGCTGACCCCGAACTGGGCTTGGCACGGGCATGACAACGGCGCCAGCGCCGATGCCTTCTGGATCGACTTCCTCGACGTACCGTTCATCCACCTGATCGAACCGATGTTCTTCGAACAGTACCCGGACTGGATCGAGCCTGCGGGCGAACCGAACCCGGAATCGCCCTACCGCTTCGCCTTTTCGCAAACCGGCCCGGCAGTGCGTGCCGCCGCCGAAACCCGCCAGGGCGAGCGCTGGCTGGAACTCGGCCCGCCGCACATGACCACGATCGGCCTTGCCCTGCGCCACCTGTCCGCAGGGTCCGTGCTGCACGATCCGCGCACCACGATGAACGCGATCTACGCCGTGCTCGAAGGGAGCGGCGAACTGACCGCCGAAGGCCGAAGCTTCCCGTTCGCGCGGGGGGACGTGCTGGTCGTGCCCGCCTGGACCCCGGCCGACTGGATCGCGCGCGGTGAAGCCACCCTGCTGCGGGTCAGCGATGAACCCATGCTCAGGGCCTTGGGCCTGCTTCGCAGCGAAACTCCTGCCTGAACCCCCGCGGACAGCTGGCGAAAGACATCTGCATGAAGACCCCTTTGGAAACGCCTGTCCTGATCATCGGTGGCGGCCCGATCGGGCTTGCCCTGGCCGGCGACCTTGGCCGGAGGGGCATCGTCTCCGTGCTGATCGAACGGCAGGATGGGACCGATATCCTCCAGCCCAAGATGGACCTGCTCCACGCGCGGACCATGGAGATAGTCCGCCGCTGGGGGCTGAAGGACAAGGTCCATGCCGCCGGTTTCAACCGCGACCATTCACAGGACTATGCTTGGGTCACGGCGCTGACCGGCGGCTGGGAACTTGGGCGCGAGCCCTTTCCCACCAATGCCGCCTCCCCGCCCGAGCCGCAGAGCCCGGAACACAAGGAGCGCTGCCCGCAGAACTTCTTCGATCCCGTGCTGCGCGAATTTGCGCTGGCCACCGGCAATGCGCGGCTGTTCCACAGCACCGAACTGGTTGATTTCGAGGAGACCGATAGCGGCGTCCTCGCCACGGTCCGCAATCTTGTTTCGGGCGAAACGTGGCAGGTCCGGGCCGACTACATGCTCGGTTGCGATGGCGGGGCCAGCCCGGTGCGGACAAAGCTCGGCATCACGCTCAGCGGCAACGCCTTGCTCACCAACACCACCAACATCATCTTCCGTTCGGACGAACTCGGCCCGCTGATCGAGATCGCCCCCCATGCCTACCGCTACATCTTCATCGGCCCCGAGGGCACCTGGGCGACGATCGTCTGCATCGACGGTCGCAATACCTGGCGCTTCTCCTTCGTCGGTTCCGCCGACAAGCCCGCCCTGACCGAGGCCGAGGCCGCCGATGGCATCCGCCGCGCCGTGGGCCGGGATTTCAGCTTCGAGATCATCTCGTCGATGCAATGGAGCCGGCGCGAGCTGACGGCTGACAGCTATGGCCGGGGCCGCGTGTGGCTCTGCGGCGATTCCGCGCACCAGCTTTCGCCCACCGGCGGCTTCGGCATGACCACCGGGATCCAGGAAGCGGCTGACCTCGCGTGGAAGCTCGCTGCGGTGATCCAGGGCTGGGGCGGCCCTGCCCTGCTTCCCTCCTACGAGGCAGAACGCCAGCCCGTGGCCAAGCGCAATGTAACCGAGGCTGCCGTCAACCTCGGTCGAATGCTGTCCACTCGCAAGCAATTGCCCCCGCAAGAGATGTTCGAACATGGTCCTGCAGGCGATGCGGCGCGCAAGGCCTATGGTGAAATGTATACCGAGACGATGAAGCCCGAATGGTTCACCCTCGGCATCACCATGGGATATCGCTACGACAATTCGCCAATCATAATTCCCGACGGCACCCCACCCCCACCACTGGAAGTGACCACCTATACCCAGACAGCGCGCCCCGGCGCCCGCGCTCCGCACGTCTGGATGGGCGAGGATAAGTCAACCATCGACTTATTCGATTTGGACTTCGTCCTATTGCGCATCGGCAGGGCAAACGATCGTTCGCTTGCCGATGTCACGGTGCTGGAGTTTGCGGCTCATGCCGCCGGGGTTCCTCTGCGCACGGTCGATCTCATCAATGATGAGGTGGCAGATGCTTATGAAAGGCGCTTGATTCTAGTCAGACCCGACGGCCACGTTGCTTGGCGATCCGACCTGGTCCCTGACACTGCGGAAGCCAGACGAATTATCGATATCGTTCGCGGCGCCGGGGTCTGAGCCCAACGCATTGCCGATATCAAAGGCTGAGCGTGCATCCTCGCTGGCCAGCCCAAGGCCTGCTCTTCTACCGTGTCACGAAGGCTTCATCGGGAGGATCCCATGTACGACTACTGCGAGAATGTTAAAGTTGAGCGGCGGACCGACGGCATACTCGTGGTCACGCTGGATAATCCGCCTACCAACGCCTTTGATGATCCGATGCATGACCAGCTTCGGCGACTGCTCGAAGATGTAAACCATGACAAGCAGACCAAAGTAATTCTTCTCACCGGTGCCGGCGAGAAGGCATTCTCCGCTGGAGGCGATATCCAGCACATGCGGGACCTGCTTGATCAGCCGCGGCAAACGCTTGAAGCTTTCGTGGAGGCTCGCCGCCTGCTCAACGCCTTGCTCCGTCTGGAAAAGCCGCTCATAACCCGGCTGAACGGTCATGCCATCGGCCTTGGTGCTACGATCGCACTGTTTTCCGATTTGTGTTACGCAGTAGAAACGGCCCGCATCGCAGATCCTCACGTGGCAGTAGGCTACGCCGCGGGGGATGGCGGCGCGCTGATCTGGCCACAGCTGATCGGCTATATGCGCGCGCGCGAATACCTGCTGACCGGCGATCCGATCCTTGCCCGCGACGCAGCCGAACTTGGTCTGATCAACCAGGCAGTGCCAATGGCCGACCTCGACGATATTGCCTATGGCATGGCAGAACGCTTGGCCAAGGGAGCAACAGTGGCGATCAACCTGACCAAGCAGGCAATCAACTTGCCCCTGCGCCGACAGTTCGAAGGCATGGTCGATGCCAGCGTCTTCTTCGAGGCGATCTCGGCCATGTCCGACGACCACCGCGAAGCCGTGATGGCCTTCTTGGAGAAGCGCCCGCCCCAGTTTACCGGAAATTGATCCCGTTCAGAGCCGATCTGCATCGCATGGGTGAATTTCCCACATTTACCTCTTGCGCGTGACCGGTTTTTTTGGTCCTACCATTAAACAGGACGGTCGCAAGGGGGAGCGACCGTCGTCCACCGAGCGATCGAAAGGGCGACGACATGACCAGAGGGCTGGAAGGCAAAAGCGTCAAATCGGCACGCCGCGTTCTCGAAGTACTGGAGTATTTCAGCAGCGGCCCGACTGAAGCAACCGTTATGGAAATGGCCCGTGCGTTGGACTATCCGCAGTCCAGCACTTCGGAACTGCTAAGCAGCCTGGTTACTTTGGGCTATCTCAATCATGATCGCCATCGACGCACCTTCCGACCCACCGTCAGAGTGGCGGCGATTGGCAGTGGAGTCGGCGCTGACGTTTTCCGGCGTGGTGCAATCCTCGATCTGGTGGAGGACGTGCACGAAGAAACCGGAGCAGTTGTCATCGTCGGCATGGCCCAGCGCGGCGTATTGCATCATGTCCATATGGCAGGATGCACTCACCCTGTGCGAGAGCGCAGCCCCGGCCCGATGCTTCATTCAGCGCTCGGTCAAGCCTTGCTCGGGGCAATGACTGATACCGAAGTCCGCAGACTGCTTCACCGACTGAACGCCGATGCCGAACCCGGTGAGGTGGTTGTCGCAAGCGCCTACATCGAAAAGCTCAATGTAATCCGCCAGCGCGGCTACGCACTTGCACCGACCCGCGATGGGCAATTGATGCTTGCGAGAAACGTACCATTCGCGCAGCCTGATCCCTTGGCAATCGGCGTGATCCTGCCCGTGGCGGAACGAGAGTCGCGGCATAAGGACGTGCTCGAAAGTCTGAACGGGGCTTTCCGGCGCCATCTTTCACCGACGCCATCGGCAAGGCAGGGCCGGATGGAAATAGCTGCGGCGCTCTCCTGAGTGCCAACGGAGGCCCAATGCAGACTTACCCGATGATCGACTTTGTGGTGAAGCGCAAATCCCCTCTGGCAATCGGTGCCGGAGTTCTTGTCTTCCTGCTTTTTGCCGCGGCAGCGGATGTTCTGACTGCTCCGATTCTGCTTGCGCCGGGCGTGATCTTGGCGGGCCTAGCCTGGTTCCTTTTCAACCTGCTTGGTGAAATCGTCCAGGTGATCGCGGAAACGCTACTCCCTCGTTGACCCTATCACACCCGCGATGACGGTACGCAGATGCCGCCAGCGCCTCGCCTTGCCCGTTCTGAGGTGGCAGAACCGTGTCACGGTTACGGCCAAAGGACGTAGGTACAATGCGATACGGTCTGTTCGGGCGATCTGGCCTTCGGGTGTCAGAGTTGTGCCTTGGCACAATGAACTTCGGCTTTGAGGGCTGGGGCATCGAACCTGCCGCAAGCTATGCGATCATGGAAACCTACGCCGCGGCGGGCGGTAACTTCCTCGATACGGCTCATATCTACGGGGACGGGCAAAGCGAGCGGGCGGTAGGCGAATTCATCCGTGCCGACCGAGACCATTTTGTCGTCGCGACCAAATACACCCCAAGTCTCGGCACAGACATACTCAAGGCCGGCAACAGCCGCCGCACCATGATCCGTAGTGTCGAGGACAGCCTGAAGCGTCTCGGCACCGATTATATCGATCTATTCTACATCCACATGTGGGACTTCACCACGCCGCTGGACGAGATCATGCGCGGATTCGACGATCTCGTGAGTTCCGGCAAGGTGGTCTACGTCGCCGCCTCTGACGTCCCCGCGTGGCAGATTTCGCGGGCAAACATGCTGGCTGACATGCGTGGCTGGGCACCATTCATAGGGATCCAAGTGGAATACAGCCTCGCCAGGCGCACGCCTGAGCGCGATCTCCTTCCTATGGCAGCCGAACTCGATCTTGGCGTGGTCGCGTGGGCTCCACTGGCGGGCGGCGCGCTGGTCGGGGGCAGCGGACCACGCAACGCCCTGCGCGCCGCCAATGCAAGCCCGCAGGTTCAGGCCGTGGCCACCGTGGTCAGCCAGATTGCTGAAATGACGGGCCACTCGGCCAGCCAAGTTGCGCTCGCCGGGCTTCGCCAGTTGGGGCACCACCCCCGTGTCCTCCCAATCGTGGGTGCCAGCAGCGTCGATCAGTTGCGCAGCAATCTCGCCTGCCTCGAAATTACCCTTGATAGAGAACACATGGCTGCGATCGACCAGGCAGGTCGCGTGGATCTCGGCTTCCCGCACGAATTCCTTGCCTCCCCGTCAATCCTGAAGCTGACCACAGGCGATAATGCCGACCGGTTCGACAACCATCGCGCACCAAACCGGGCGCCCCGATGGTGACCGCCAGTCCCCTCCTGATCGAGCGCGAAGGCCCGATGGCGATCCTCACGCTTAACAACCCGGCCCGGCGCAATGCCCTGTCGATCGCAATGCGCGATGCGCTGACCAGTGCCATCGTCAGTCTTGGCAACGATCCCGACTGCCGCGCGATCGTTCTTACCGGTGCGGACGGCCACTTTTGCGCCGGCGGCGATTTCCAGGACTTCCCTCAGACCTCGGTTTATGCCGCTCGTGGCCGTCTTGAACAGGGTAGCGCCACCTTGATGCGGGCCATGGTCGCTGGGCGCACGCCGATTGTCGCTGCCATCGAGGGGCATTGCGTCGGTGCCGGGGTCTCGCTGGCTGCGGCGTGTGATCAAGCAGTCATGGCCCGCACCGCCCGCCCCCGTTGCGCATTTGTCAGTGCCGGGCTGTTCCCCGATCTTGCCGGCCTCTGGGCCATTCCGCGCCGAGTCGGATTGGGCCAAGCCAAGCGGTTGACGATGTTGGGACGCGCGATCTCCCCCGAAGAGGCCCTGCGCATCGGATTGGTTGACGAGTTGGCCGACGAAGGTGGCGCCCTTGCAGCAGCCAAGGCCATCGCCATTGAACTCGCTGCCCAGCCGCCGCTGGCTCTCGCCATGATGAAGGCCATCTATGCCGATGGGCTGGACGAGGTCTTGCGCCAAGAAGTCGGTCTCCAGCCGGTCCTGATGACAACGCAAGACCACCGCGAAGCCATAGCTGCCTTCTATGACAAGAGGGCGCCCCGATTCACCGGGAAGTAACTGCAAACACCTGTATTACTTTGGGATTTCATATATGACCTCTGCTACCGCAGCCATCCAGCCGGTTGATTTGTCACCCCTGTTCAAACCGCTCGCCATTCGCGGTGTCACCCTTTCCAACCGTTTCGCCATGGCGCCGATGACCCGGGGCTTCTGTCCTGACAACCTGCCCGGCGATGACGTTGCGAGCTATTACCGCCGCCGCGCCGAAGGCGGTACGGGCCTCGTCATCACCGAGGCAATCGGCACTGATCATCCGGCCGCTGTAGGTGACACCGGGCTCGGCGAAACCAATCTTCCTGTCTTCAATGGGCCGCAGACGGTCACCGCCTGGGCCAATGTTACCGCCGGTGTCCATGCGGCGGGTGGGAGCATTTTCGCGCAGATATGGCACCAAGGTCCGATGCGGATGCCCGATGGCGTGAACCACGCCTTCTCGCCATCCGGTCGCTATGGCGATCCGGCAACTGCGGCTGACTACTATATCGAGAAAGCGAAAATCATTTCTGCTGCGCCAATGCCGGTGCCCACAGACGAGGAGATCGCCGACGTGGTCACAGGCTTTGGCCGGGCGGCGCGCGATGCCGTGGCAGCAGGGTTCGACGGTCTCGCTCTGCACGGTGCGCATGGCTACCTGATTGATGCGTTTCTCTGGGCAGAGACCAATCAACGGCCCGCGCCGTGGGGCGGTGATGCCGTTGCCCGCACCCGGTTCGCCGTCGAGGTGATAAAGGCCTGCCGCGTCGAACTGGGCGAGGATAGACCGCTGATTTTCCGTTTTTCCCAGTGGAAGCAACAGAATTTCCGGGCCAAGCTGGCACAGTCGCCCAGCGTGTTGGAGGCGATCCTTGGCCCACTCGCCGATGCGGGGGTGGACTTGTTCGACGCCTCGGTCCGTTACTTCAACACCCCGGCCTTCCCCACCGAAGGCGAACTTTCGCTGGCCGGGTGGGCCAAGAAACTGACCGGCAAACTGACCGGCGCAGTCGGGGGAATCGGCGTAGTCAAGGGCATGTATGACACGATGTCCGCCACTGCTGATGCCGCCAACAACCTCAGTCTCGTACTTGCGCGGTTTGAGGCAGGTGAGTTCGACATTGCCTCTGTTGGTCGAATGATCCTCCACGATCCGGAATGGGTCGACAAGGTCCGACGGGGTGCGCCCCTGCCTGCCTTCGATCCGGAAACACTCGGTCGGCTGACATGACGAGATTCTCTTCGGTGAACGGTGGTGCGGCGATCCATTATCGTACCGGCAGCCCTCCAACATCATCGAATACGTGCATGGTTGGACAGTAAATCAACCCGAACCGATCGGGATCATTGTCCGATACTACGGTTTTCCACGATGGCGGTAAGTGCTTGGGCTACTGCGTCGAGAGTATCGGGACTCGACCACATCGGGTGTTCGCGCGTGCGGTCCGCGAGTTCTGCCTCGCGAGCAGCAAGAATGCCGCCAAGCGCCGAGCCCAGAAACACGAAGCGCTGGTTCAGCACCTCACTCGGCAAATCAGGCATCAAACGTCTGATCTCGTTAAGAAACGTTACATATCCCGTATTCCACTCACCGCCAACCACTTCCATAAAAAATGCGCGGTTCGACATCTGCAATCCAACCACGAAACGATTGTAACACTCCCCCCAGGCGGGTGGATCGGGATCGATTGATGTCACGACCAGCCCCTGAACCACTTCGAAGACAGTTGCGGGACCGCCCCTTTGGGCCCGAAGGTTGATCCAATCCTTGCGCCGTTGATCAATAGCCCTCGCCCCATCGACAATCAGTTCACGAATCAGGGCGTCCTTTGACCCAAAATAATACGTCAGCGCGTTGTGATTCTTCTGACCGGCGGCCTCGGCAATTTGCCTCACGGTCACCCCGTCAATGCCCCGCTCGGCGAAGAGTTTGAGGGCCACAGCCTTCATATGCGCCGCTGCGCCACCCCGGTGCGGCGAACTCGAATTCATCATCAGTCGTATTTGGCATTGACAACTGCCGCCGTCAAACCTCATTATCCATATGGATAAGAAAGGTCAGGTGGAATGATCGGGAATGTCGACCTCGTTGGGCTGGCTGGCTGGATGGACGCGCAGGGCCTGGGAAAGGGACCGATCGACGACGTTCGGATGCTGTCTGGCGGCACCCAGAACATTCTCATGCGATTTCGCAGGATGGGCGAGAATTACGTTCTGCGACGGCCTCCGTTTGCGCTTCGAGATAATTCAAATGAGACGATGCGACGCGAAGCACGTGTCCTCAAGGCGCTCGATGGTTCCGGCGTGCCGCACCCGCGGCTGATCGCCGCCTGCGCGAGTGAAGACGTCATCGGATCAGCGTTCTACCTCATGGAACCGGTCGAGGGGTTCAATCCCGCCGAAGGGTTGCCCGCGCTTCATACCAGTCGCCCCGAGCTGCGCCATCGCATTGGTCTGGCGATGGTAGAAGCCATTGCAGCACTCGGGGCGATTGATTGGCAGGGCGCGGGCCTGACCGGTTTTGGCAAGCCTGAGAATTATCTGGAGCGACAAGTTGGAAGGTGGAAAGCACAGCTTGTCAGTTATCAGCAGCTGGCTTGCTGGCCGGGTCCCGCCAATATCCCTGGAATAGAGCGAGTAGCCTCGTGGCTGGAGAAAAACCGCCCGACCTCATTCACACCTGGCATCATCCACGGTGACTTCCATCTGGCGAATGTCATGGTCCGGCCAGACAACGGCGATCTCGCCGCGGTCGTCGATTGGGAGCTCAGCACGATCGGCGATCCTTTGCTGGATCTAGGCTGGTTGCTGGCAACCTGGCCGGAGGGTGAGACGCCTGCTTCAACCGACGTGGCCGTGTTGCCATGGAGTGGCTTTGCCACGCCCGACGAACTGACCCATCATTACGCAAATGTTACCGGGCGAAGCCTCGAGAACCTCGATTGGTATGTGGTGCTGGCCTGCTTCAAGCTTGGAATAATACTCGAAGGCACGTTCGCCCGCGCTTGTGCAGGCCAAGCCCGGATGGAGGTTGGCAATCAGCTTCACGCCCAGACGATCGACCTGTTCGCTCGGGCACTTCGCAGAATCGACAAGAAGGATTGCAAATGAGGAGTGATACGGACTTCACCGGCAAACGCGTGCTGGTCGTTGGAGGTTCGAGCGGAATTGGCAACGGAATCGCGCATGGCTTCCGCATCCGAGGTGCGGATGTTCATGTCTGGGGTACACGCGCTGATGCCAGCGAATACAAGCGCGAAGACGGTTCCGACCTTGACGGCCTAGGCTACAGTTGTGTGGACGTTGGCGATCCCGATGCAATAGAAGCGGTCGCCTCGCCTTTCGCGACACTCGACGTACTGGTCCTTTGCCAAGGTACGGTTGTCTATCGTCGCGGAGAATTCGAACGAGCAGGCTGGGATCGAGTTATGGCTGTCAACCTTGACAGCCTGATGCACTGCGCGCGCCGATTTCGTGGTCAACTCGCCGAGACTAAGGGCTCGATCATCATAGTCAGCTCGGTCTCAGGCTTTCAGGCGAACATCGGCAACCCGGCCTATGCCGCGTCTAAAGCCGGCGCCATCAGCCTAACGAAGACATTGGGACAAGCATTCGGTTCAGATGGCATCCGAGTGAACGGGATGGCACCCGGTGTTGTTGACACCAAGTTGACCAAGATCACCACCCAGAACCCGGCACGCCTGGAAGGCGCACTCGCCCGCGTCCCGCAGCGGCGGATGGGAACGCCCGAAGATATGGCAGGTGCGGCGATCTTCCTAGCTTCACCCCTCGCATCATATGTCACAGGCCACACACTTGTGGTCGACGGCGGCTTGACCCTTTGAAAAGGCAGTAATCTCATGAACTTTGAATACAGCGCAAAAGTCGTCGACCTGCTGAACCGTGTAGAGGCCTTCATGGAGGAGCACGTCTATCCGCAGGAGCAGGCCTATTACGACTTCGTCAACGATCAGAACAATCTCTGGCAGGAATGGCCGGTGATGGAGGAACTGAAGGTCAAGGCGCGCGCGCAAGGCCTTTGGAACCTTTTCCTGCCGCATGAATACGGCGCGTTTTCGCCAGGCCTAAGCAATCTTGAATACGCACCTTTGGCAGAGGCGATGGGTCGCGTGCCTTGGTCGAGCCAAGTTTTCAACTGCTCGGCGCCGGACACAGGCAATATGGAAGTCCTGGCCAAATTCGGGTCCCCTGCCCAGCAGGAGCAATGGCTGAAGCCATTGCTAAATGGCGAGATCCGATCAGCTTACGTGATGACAGAGCCGCAAGTCGCCTCCTCGGATGCGACAAACCTAGAACTCTCGATCATCCCCGATGGCGACGAATACGTGATAAATGGCCGAAAGTGGTGGATTTCCAACGCCATGCACCCGCGTTGCGAGATCATGATCGTCATGGGCAAGACCGACTTCAACGCCCCTCGTCACGCCCAGCATTCCCAGATCCTTGTCCCGCGCAATACGCCGGGTGTCAGGGTTGTTCGCCATATGACGGTGTTCGGTTCAACCAATTCACCGGGCGGCGAAGTCGAGCTGGTCTTCGAGAACGCAAGGGTGCCGAAGGAGAACCTGATCCTTGGCGAGGGCCGCGGGTTCGAGATCGCTCAGGGCAGACTGGGGCCCGGCCGCATTCACCATTGCATGCGTTCGATCGGTCAGGCGCAACGCGCGCTGGAGCATATGGCCCGGCGTGCCGACAGCCGTGTCGCCTTCGGCCGCAAGCTGGCTGAGCAGAGCAGCATCCGCCAAGACGTGGCGAAGAGCTTCTGCGAGGTCGAGATGGCAAGACTGCTCACACTCAAGGCTGCAGACGCGATGGATCGTTACGGCAACAAGCAGGCAAAAGACCTCATCGCGGCGATCAAGGTCGTGGCTCCCACCATGGCTCAGACCGTCTCGGATCGCGCGATCCAGGTGCATGGCGGCATGGGTGTCTGCGATGACACGCCCGTCGCCTACTTTTTCACGCTCAACCGTTACGTGCGTATCACCGATGGCCCTGAAGAGGTCCATATGTCTCAGCTCGGCAAGCAGAAGATTGCCGAGTACGTCGCCAGCAACCGCCGTTGAGAGAGAGGTAGACCCGATATGAAGGCGCTGCGCTATTTCGGCCCCCGCGAAATCCGGTATGAAAGCATGGACGATCCAACGCCGAAGGATCGTGGCGATGCCATCATCAAGGTGGAGGCCTGTGCGATCTGTGGCAGCGACCTTCATATCTATCACGGCCACGGTTTCTCGAATGACCTGGGCTTCTGCGTAGGCCACGAAGCCGTGGGCGAAGTCGTGGAGGCCGGCAGTGCAGTGTCGCAGCTAAAGGTCGGCGATCGGGTGATGATCCCGGCGTCGGTCGGTTGCGGCGCGTGCCGCCAATGCCTTTCCGGGGTAGTGAACCTATGCGAGCAGGGCAAGGCGGCCTGCTACGGGCTTTCTGCCGAACTGCAGGGCTCGCAAGCCGAAGCCGTGCGGGTGCCTGCGGCCGATTTCAATGCGGTGAAGATCCCAGAGGGAATATCCGACGAACAGGCCTTGCTGTTGACCGACAATCTCGCAACGGCATGGTTCGGCGTACGCAATGCAGGCGTCATGCCGGGGAATAGTGTTGCGATCGTCGGACTCGGCCCGATTGGGCTGATGGCGGTCGACAGTGCATTGGTGATGGGCGCCCACGTGGTCTTCGCGATCGATCCGGTGCCGGAGCGCCGAGCCTTGGCGGAACAGGCAGGCGCCATTGCCCTTCACCCGGAAACAGCAATCGAGGCCGTCAAGGAGGCGACCAAGGGTCGCAAGCTCGATTGTGTGGTCGAGGCTGTCGGCAGGGACGAAGCGGTCGATCTTGCGCTGCGTCTCGTCCGGCCGCGTGGCACCGTTTCCGTTATCGGCGTGCAGCAATCGCGCCGCTACGCTTTTCCCCTGGAGCGCTTTTTCGCAGCCGGTCTCACGTTCCGCGCGGGAACTTGTTCGGTAGCCGAGGAATTGCCCGCGCTCTTTCCGCTTGTCCAATCGGGGAGGTTGAAGCCGGAAAAATATGTCAGCCACCGTTTGGCATTGAGCGCAGGTGCCGAAGCCTACAGGCTGTTCGAAGCACGCGAAGCCGGTGCCTTGAAGATGGTCCTCACACCTTGATTCCCCTGCTCTGGCGCATCAGCTGACGGGCACTGACGTGAAGGCGCTGCCTCACATAGCGAGAGACAGCGCTGGGATCGCCATAGCCCAGGCGATGCGCCAGAAACGCGAGGTTCGGCCTGCGCTCGGTCTTCATGTAATGTCAATCGGCGTTCAAAGTTGACCCCCTGATCGGCGCGTAAAACTGACCCCCCTATCGGTCTGGCAGGCGGTTATCCCGGTAGTCCATGGGAGGGGCCCGCGCATGCCGTCGCGCGCCGTCA
>NZ_JAROCY010000017.1 GCF_029436685.1 Novosphingobium cyanobacteriorum | reverse complement strand
GGACAGGAAGGGCCCTCGGGCCCTCCCTGTCCGGCAGAGAAGAGGGGGCTCGGATCATGTGTCCTGCTTGATTGGCAGAAGAGGACAGAAAGGACACGTTATGGATGGGACCTACCACGAGCTATCGCACTGGACCGGCCATGCCAGCCGCTTGGGACGGGATCTCAAGAACCGTTTCGGAACGGCAGCCTATGCCGCCGAGGAACTTGTCGCCGAACTTTCGAGCGCCATGCTCGGCGCCGAGCTGGGGCTGCCGGTCACGCACCTCGACAGCCACGCAAGCTATATCGAGCATTGGCTCAAGCTTCTGAAAGACGATGACCGCGCCATCCTGACCGCTGCAGCCAAGGCCGAAGAAGCCGCGAGCCTGCTCCTGAAGCTTGGCGGGAGGGCCATGCCTGAACAGTTTGACGACGCGTCTGTCGACGTGCTTGCGGCCTGAGGGAGGGTGCCATGGGTAGATCTGTCAGCTATCCCAGTGGCGCAATTGTCGCCTTCACGGTGCTCGAGTTCGAAGCCGAGGACGACTGGGAATTCGATTATGAATGGCTGCGCGAGGACTTGCGCGAGAGGGCGGCCAAAGCCTTCCCGTCCCTGATCCCGCATGACGGATGGCGTGGCCGGGTAGACCGGATCCTCATGCGCAATGCCTATGCGGATTTCGGTGTATCGATCTATGGAGGGCTGGTCGCTGTCTGGATCGTCGAACGCGATGACGGGGCATATCGGGACGCCGATTGGCGCGCGGCCCGGTCACCGCGGGCAAAGCGCTGGCTGTCCCAGATCGCATCCCGCTTCGATGTCATGTTTGGCGACTACGATTGCCTCGGGCACATGTCGAACGGCGAGGGGGTCTACACCAAGCGCGCAGCTTGAGGTCTGCGAGTTGGCCAGAAGCAGCGCTTTGGGTTGCCATCCCTGACTGAGCTTTGCCGGCCGCTCATGGTCTGGCGCCATGCGAGAGAGGCCCTGGGCCAGCCGCCAGCTTTGCGCAACCCGGCTTGGACGGGCCCGTGTTGGCCGTCGCCCTTCGGGCTCAAGGCCTGCCCGCGCCAGCCCGCCAAGCCGGGTTCCCCCTGACGGGTGCGCAATCCTGCCTGAAGCTGGCCCTGACGGGCTCTCGCTGGCGCAGCCATGAACGGGTGCGTCGGCCTCACGCCAGTCAGGAGGACTTCCCCATGCACACGTCATTTGCCGATCAACTCGCCGGGCTCGATCTTGCCGGCTTTTCCATCGGTCCTGCTCCCGTATCGACAAGCGATTTCCCGGTCCGCGAAGCGGTCGTCCAAACCCTCGAAGCGGTCTGGTCCGATCTTTTCGCCATGGTGTCCGGCACCGCTCTTGAAGCCGACGCCGAGGATCTTGGCTGGGCCTTCGTCAACATCTTCCACCGCTCGGCGGAACGCAAATCGACAGCTCTCGACCGGGCGACCGACGAGGTCCGCGCGCTGATTGCTACGGCCGACGGATCCGAGGTCCACACCCATGACCTTGAGACCCAGGTCGAGCGGGCGCAATGCGCCGAGAGCTCGATGCTGGCGCTCGAGGAGATGCGCGAAGTCGCAGCAGCCCTTTACCTGAACGAGTTCGGTTCCTCCTGGAAGCCGGTCTCCAGTTCGCGCTTCAATCACAGCGCCATGCTGACCTCGGCGCTCGTCGAAGGGCGCGACTTCCTGCGCGCCCGTGCCGAGGCCAAACGCCGTGCAGCGGTGCCCGAAGGAACCCCGGTCGTCTTCGCTGGCGGGCGCACTCGTCATGCCACCGAAGACGATGCACTGATCTTCGGCAACAACGTCTGGGCCACCCTCGACAAGGTCCGCGACCGCGTGCCTGACATGGTGCTCATCCATGGCGGCGACACCAAAGGCGTCGACCGTCTGGCATCGAGCTGGGCCGAACGGCGCGGCATCCCGCAGGTCACGTTCTCGCTCGATATGCGCCTGGGCGCCCGTGCCGGCTTCAAGCGCAACGAGCGGATGCTTTCCCTCGATCCTCGCTACGTCGTCGCCTTTCCAGGCAATGGCGTGCTCGAACGTCTGGTCATCGAAGCCAAGGCCCGGCGGATCACCGTGGTCGATCGGCGCGGGCCCCTCGGTACCAATCCGAAGAGCTCTTCGGTCAGGACCGACTAAGACCCTGTCGGTCTTCGCGCCAGCGCCGGATCGGCGCTGGCGTCGCCCATCAGAGGAAAGGCGCGCGCCTGTCAGTTTGAGCCAGCGGAGGTCGTTGGCTCCTTTCTACAGGAGGCAGTTCATGATCGATATCGAGGCTGTGATGGCCGATTTTGCCGTTCGCCAGGCCGAGCGGCAGATGCAGGTTGCTGAAGAGATTCAGCAGCTCAAGGTCGCCATTCTTCCGCGCTTGCAGGATGCCGGCATCGCCCGTGTCGAGATCCGCTTTGACGGCTGCGGCGACAGCGGTGCCGTTGAAGAATGTGCATGCCTCGATGCAGCCGGCGCGTGGATCCCGTGCCCGGATGTGACCCTCTTGGAAGGCGAAGCAGGCAGCGTTGATCGTACCGGTTCCAGAGAGCCGCAATCACTCGGGCAGGCACTCGAACAGCTGACCTACCTGGCGCTCGAACGTCACCATCCTGGCTGGGAGATCAACGACGGTGCCTGCGGCGAATTGGTGATCGATGTGGCTGAAGCGACCTTCGTGCTCGACTGCAGCCTGCGTTTCACCGCGACCGATGATCACTCGACCGAGCTCTAGGAGACCCGGCATGGCCCACTGCTACTACCACGCTCTCTCTTCGGTCCGGAAATGGGGCGGCACGGTCGATGACTATCTCCCGCTGCACCAGTGGTTCGACCAGTCCAAGGCAATCCTGGCAGACCCACGACACCGCGCGCTGCGGCACCATGCCGAGGGGATATTCATGCTGGAGGCGATCTTCGGCGAGACCCTCGTCAATGCCGATGGCCGGGTCGTTCCGGTGCGTCTGGTCGGCGAACAGCACGTGCGCGAAGACTTGGGCTCGATCCCCTCCTTTGCCGATTGGGCGCGCTTGATCACGCCGCAGGCCTGGATGCTTCGCGGCAACCCTTTGGACGGCGCTGAAGGGGTGACGATCGACATGCCTGGCCGCGGTGAAGCAGTTGCGCCCAGGAGCGTGCCACCTGCTGAAGCGGTCGGTACCGTGATCTAAGAGGGGGTTCTCCGGTGAAGGGGCGGGGTGGATGATCCTGCCAAGACCGGAGGGAAACGAGTCAGGGCAAACCTGTTCAAGGCATCCAGCTCCACCCGGCTTCGATGCAAACCTGTCCCTGAATCACCCCCCGTCGAGACGCGCAACCCGGATCAGGTCCGACCGAGTTGCCGGGCACGATTTTGCGCATCGCTGGTGCCGAAAACCGGTTCCCACTTTTCGGCGCGATGCTGCGTGCCCGGCTGCCCGCACCACCCGAACCAGTTCCGGGTTTCCCTTCGGTGCGCTTCGCCATGGGGCGCTTCTGCTCGGGTTTTGCAGCCGGGATGGACCCGGAATGCTCGATCAGGAGAAAGCCCATGACCAATCTCGTTATCCTCGTTGGCCGCATCGCTCGCGACCCCGAGACCCGCACCACCCAGGGCGGAACCAGCATCACATCGATCTCGGTCGTGACCGACCGTCCCGCCCGCAAGGATGGCAAGACCTACAAGGACGAAAACGGCTACACCGCCAAGGACAGCGAATTCCACCGGATCACCTGCTTCAACGGCCTGGGTCAGAACGTCGCTAAGTATTGCACCAAGGGTCAACTCGTGACGGTCGAAGGGCGCATCCACTACACCCAGTGGGAAGATCAGAGCGGCACCAAGCGCTACGGCTGCGAGATTATCGCCGACAAGGTCGACTTCCTCACCAAGGGCCGCTCCGGCAGCAACGAAGGTGCTCCCGATATCGATGAGGACTGAATGTCCTTGCCTCACGACAAGGCCCCGGTGGCAGGCGCCATCGGGGCCTTTTCTTTTATACGCCTACGATGCGGCGGCACGGGGCGTCGAACCCCTTGCCGCCGCGGGATGGGCTCTACGCGGGAGCAATCCGCTTCAGCGTTTCATCGATCCCGAGCGCCATCGATGCGCGAACGATCTGGCGCAACTGCGCCGGATCGATCGTCTCCGCGCCGCACTCGATCAGCAGCTTTCCGAGTTCGGTCGCTGCTTCTTCGCGGAGACGCGCCTCCTCGTTCTCGAGTTGGGCACGCTGTTCACGCAGCTTCTTCAGCGCATCGCGGGCAGTGGGTTTGGACCTGGCCATAGTGCTTCCTTCTTGCTGGCCGTTGGTCCCCTCCGCTGCCGATCTTGGCACTGCGGGGGCATGTAGGTGAACTTCGTGAGGGCAGGGGTGAAGGTCGTGTCAGCGCCGGCATAGGCGGCGCTCGCCGCAAGCGCCGCGATTGCGACCGGGATGGCAATGTTGAGGGTCTTGCCGAGACCCTTGACGCTCGCGCGCCTGGGGAGGGTGAGAGACTGCATGTGAAGCTCCGGTTGGAGGGGTGGTCACAGCGTTCTTGCGTTCGCTGTGTGTTCCACATGCATCTAGGAAATGGTCGTAGGAAAGTGTTCAGCGGCAAAACCGCCTGGAGGTGGAAGGATGCGGACGCATCTTTTCCAGTCCCGCGCCTGAAATCGACGATAACGACGTAAATTCAGTATTTTTATGTCGGCGACAGCCGTCAAGGCAGCTGGGGTTTGGCGACGAATCGGATAGAGGAACTGATTCGCCTCTAAACGAGATGTTCCGTATATGTTCTTTTCATTTTCCTACATGGGATGCTTCGCGTTATGCCTGCGAGTCGCACGAGTGCAGAACCTAGGAGACAACCATGTACCATCCAACCGCCGCCGCCAGACCGGCCAATGAAAGCCTGGCCCGCGTCCTTGCCCATGCGATCGAAGCCGCTGGCAAACCTCGCCACCGGATTGCCAATGAATGCGGCATGCATCGCGAGACCCTGCTTCGCCTTGCGCGCGGCGAGCGGCCTATCGGGCTCGACGAAGCAGCACGTGTGCTCTCCGCCTGTGGAGCCCATCCCCGCGCATCCATGATCCTCGCACTCGCCGGGCAGGAAGATCTCGCCTGCGAGTGGATGCATGGCGAGATGGGCGAATTTCTCGAAGAGTTCTTCACTAGCCTCCCAGTCCATCTTCAGCGGACCCTGGGACGGCGGATTGAGGATCTGCGGCCTCGGTGGGCCAACGGCACCTCACAGCTCGTGGCACGAATGCTTGCCAAGCACATCGATGATTTTGTGGGGCGCGACATCGCGATGTCGCTGTCGCGGTAAATCCCAAAGTTCGGAGGGGACCGAACCCAAGCGAATGAGATCAGCAATGCCGCTTTCTAATCAGGACACATCGAATACCCCTCAGCTTGCCGCAGCTGTGCCTGCCCGGTTTCTCCGCCTCCCGGAGGTCATCGCGCGGGTCGGGCTGCGCCGCTCCGCCATATATCAACGTATGAGCGAGGGGCGGTTCCCACGGTCGCGATCGCTAGGGCCGAAATGTGTCGTGTGGGTCGAAGCGGAAATCGACGACTGGATGCGCGAGATCGTATCAAGCTGATTCTCGCAGCCTATTTCATGTGGGAAGCGCGGCTTCCGACCAGGTCCGGTCGTTCATGTCTGGCAGGATCAACGTCTGGTTCCGCTCAAAGCCGTCACGTTGCTTTCGGGATTTTGCATCACTGCCGCACACGACCGTTAGTGGGTGGAATTTCGAGCGGCAGCAATGACGCAGTGCCGCATAAGATCAAAACTCGGCGTGCACACCGAAGCCCGGTCGAGAGTCAATGGTGGCTCTGCCAGAGTGTGCGGCAACGATTGCCGCAACCATTGCCAGCCCAAGACCATGGCCGGGCGTTGATCGGCTGCGGTCGGCCCGCGCGAAGCGCTTGAAGAGTTCTGGCGCCTCCATCTCCCCCACGCCCGGGCCATTATCGGAGACGGCGAGGCGGATGCCGTTTCGGGTGCTTTCGAGGGCGATGGAGACGGTCGTTCCCTGCGGCGTGTGCTGCGCGGCATTGTCGAGCAGGTTCGTGAGCATCTGCTGCAGCAGTCTTCGATCGCCGGGCATGGTCAGTCCGGGCGCAATGCTGGTGACAAGCTGGTGGCCGCTGCTCTCCATTGAGGGGCGGAACGCCTCCGCCACATCGGCCACCACTGCGCTGAGATCCACCGTCTGGAAGTGCGCGCGGGCGGCCAAACCTTCGACCTCCGCAATCCGCAGCAGGGCTGAAAAGACCTCCAGCAGCTCACCGGCCTCGCTTGCGGCCGCTTCGATCGCCTCGCGTTGTAGCTCTGGATTGCGCTCGCGTAAGGCCTCATCGAGACAGTTTTGCAACCGTGTCAGTGGCGTGCGCAGGTCGTGGGCTACATCGCTGGAGACCTGACGCAGATTCTCCATCAGCCCGGCGATCCGGTCGAGCATCCGGTTGAGCGTCGTGGCCACGCCGTCAAACTCGTCGCCGCTGCCGGTCAGTGGCACGCGCCGCGACAGATCGCCGGCAATGATCGCAGCAGCCGTGTGATCGATTCGGGCGAGCCGCCGCCGGGTGACGATACCAACCAGCCAGGCGGCACCGATGCCGAGCAGCAGCATTGCGCCAAACGCACCGAGGAACAGCAGGATGAAGCGGTTATCCATCTCGTCGATGGCGGCTCGATCCGCGCCGACAAGAAGGCGGTAACCACCCGGGAGGGCGGTGGTCAGCGATTGTGCGATACGTTCTTCGCCATTCGCCTTGTAAGGCAGCAGTTCGACATAGCCGGGCTTTGATGGGACAGTCGCATCGAGCGATCCCGCTACGGGTCTGTTTTGGGCATCAACGAGCCGATAGCCGAGGCTCGCTGTGCTGCTTGCCGCCTCCCGCCGACGGATGGCGGCGGCCACACCCTCATGCCCGTCCTGCCCTTCGTCGATCAGCGCCTGCGTTTCGATCGCGATGCGGTGATCGAGTTGCAGTTCGAGCGCTTCATGGGTGGTTTCGAAAGCCACCGCGCCGATCACCAGCGTCGCGAGAGCAAAGCCCACAGCGACGGCAGCCACCAGACCGAAAGTGCCGCGCCACCAGCGCTTCATCCGCCGTCCTTGATGAGATAGCCCGCGCCGCGCACGGTCTCGATCGGATCGCTGTCGAACCCGGCATTGAGCTTGGAGCGCAATCGGCTGAGGTGGGTCTCTACGATATTGGTCTTGGGGTCGAAGTCGAAATCCCACACCCGTTCGAGCAGCATGGTGCGGGTCATGATGCGGCCGGGGTTGCGCATCAGTTCGGCCAGAAGCGTGAACTCGCGGGGCTGGAGCGCAATCTTGTGGCCTGCGCGCGTAACCGTGCGGCGGTGCAGATCGAGCACGATGTCACCCGCCGTCAGCCGCGCAGGCTCCGCCGCCGCCGAAGGCCGACGCCCTAGCGCATGTAGGCGTGCCGCCAACTCGGTAAAGGCAAAGGGCTTCACGAGATAATCGTCCGCCCCGCCTTCGAGCCCCTCGACCCGGTCAACAATCCCGCTGACGGCGGTGAGCATCAGCACCGGGGTCATGTTTCCGGCAGCGCGCAGGGCCTTGACCAGCGCGAGGCCATCCAGCCCAGGCAGCATCCGGTCGACTACCATGGCATCGAAGCCGCCATCGGTCGCATGGAACAGCCCATCGCGCCCGTCGCCGCTGGTCACCACCTGATGGCCCAGTTCGGCCAAACCGCGGGCGATGAACTGGCTCGTATCGGCATCGTCCTCGACGATCAGGATTCTCATGGAGCTATTCTAACGGCTCGCCGCCGCTGCGCCAGCCACCGCCAAGCGCGCGGAACAGCGCCACCTGCGCCTGCGCGACGGCGAGTTCAGACTGCGCGAGCGACAGTTCGGCCTGTGCCAGCGTGCGGTCGGCGTCGACCCGCAGCAGCGGTGCGGCATCGCCGAGCCGGACACGCGCCTCGGCGCGGCGGGCGTAGAGGCGTCCTTCATCGCGGGCGTCGGCCAGCGCCCGGTTGCGGCGCACTTCTCCGTCATATGCCGCAAGCGCCGTCTCGACATCACGCAGCGCCCGGAGGACCGCGACATCCCACCCCGCCAACGCAACCCGTTCGCTTGCTTCAGCCTGTTCAATGCGCGCGCGGGCCGGGGCCTGATTGGGGAAGGCCCAGCTTACCAGCGGCGAGCCTGTCGCGACTAGTCCGCCGCTCAGTAGGCCCAGCGCCCCGCCAAGGTTGATTCGGGGGTAGAGATCGGCACGCGCCACTCCGATCCGCGCGGTGGCGGCAGCAAGGCGGCGTTCGGCTTCGCGAATGTCCGGGCGGCGCAGCAGCAAGGCCGTCCCGTCGCCGACCGGAGCCGCATTGCGTAGTTTCGGCGTTGCGGTGCAAGTCACGGGGTTGCTGCGTGCCTCTCCCGCCGGGCGTCCTGCGAGCGTGGCGAGGCGATAGCGCGCATTGGCCTGCGCTGCTTCCAGCGGCGCGATGGTCGCTTTGGTTACGGCGACGAGGTTGGCGGCCTGCGACACTTCCAGCGGGGAAACCTCGCCTGCCGCGAGCTGGCTGCGGGTGATTGTCAGCGCGCGGTCCTGAAGCGCGACCTGTTCTTGCACGACGGCAAGACTGCGGGTTGCGCCGCACAGATCGACATAGGCCAGAACGGTATCGGCGACGACCGCGACCTTGATGCCATCGAGCGCAGCGGCCTGGGCTTCTGCATCGGCGCGGGCAGCGAGCGCACCTGAGCGAAGCCGACCGAACAGGTCCGCATCCCAGCTTGCGGTTACCCCCAGGTCGTAGTCCGTCGTCGGCACATTGCCTGAGGCGCTGGGCTGATTGGCGGGATTGTCGATGCCGAGACTGCTCTCGATCGTGGTCTGAGGCAGCCGGGCGGCTTGCGCCTGACGCAGCGCCGCGCGCGCGCCATCGAGATTGGCATAGGCCACCCTGAGATCGGCATTGGTCGCGAGGCTGGCTTCGACCAAGCGGTCAAGCACAGGATCATCATAGAGCCGCCACCAATCATCGGGCACAGGCTCGATCGAGGCGACCGGCAGGCTCGCGAACGGTCCGGCAGCAATCGTGGGATCGATCTTAGTTGCCGCAGGCGGGGACGTGGTCGCGCAAGCGGTCACCATCAGGGCAGCGAGGGGAACAAACCGCTTCATGCCACCGCCTCCGCAAGGTCCGGCTCGGGTGCCGAGCGATCCTTGCCGAAGCGGGCATAGAGCGCGGGCATTAGGAACAGGTTGAGCGCGGTCGACGAGATCAGGCCGCCGAGGATGACGATTGCCATCGGATGCTCGATCTCGTGACCTGGCTTATCGCCCGCGATCACCAGCGGCACCAGTGCAAGCCCTGCGCACAGTGCGGTCATCAGGATCGGCACGAGACGTTCCTGCGCGCCGCGAAGTATCAGGGCCGGGCCGAACTCCTCGCCCTCGAACCGCCGAAGATGATCGTAATGCGAGAGCAACATGATGCCGTTGCGCGCTGAAATCCCGATCACGGTGACAAAGCCGACCAGCGATCCCAACGACAGAACCCCGCCGGTGAGCGCAACCCCGATCACCCCGCCGACCAGCGCGAAGGGCAGGCTGAGGCCCACCAGCGCGGTGATCCGAGCCGAACGGAACTCCAGCCAGACCAGCAGCAGGATACCCACGAGGCAGGCAAGGCCTACCGTCCACAGCCGCGAACGCGATTCCTTGAGCGCTGCATATTCGCCGAGGATCTCTGGGTGGTAGCCGGTGGCGAAGGGCACCTCGCTCACCGCCGCCTCGACCCCGCGCGCGACGGCTCCGAGATCGGCATCGCTAGCGATGTTGAGCGTGACATCAAGACGGCGCTGGCCGTCCTCGCGCTTGATTTCGTTAGGCGCGGGCACGATCACCACATCGGCGACGTCGCGCAGGCGGACGGGCGCGCCGACCGGGGTCTGGATCATCAGATCGGCAAGCGCGTGCTGGTCGCCGCGGATTTCAGGCTCGCCCCACAAGGCGACATCGAAAGCCTTCTGGTCGCGATAGATTTCGCCCAGCTTCTCTCCCGCCACGAGGGTCTGCGCCTGCCGTCGCACCTCGCCCGGCGTGAGGCCCAGGGTGACGAGATCAGCCGAGCGCGGGCGAATCTGTATCTGCGGCACCAGCACCTGCTGTTCGACCTTGAGGTCGGTCACACCGGGGATGCTGGCGACCTTGCCGCGCACCCGCTCGGCTGTGGCGCGAAGCTCCTCCTGATCGGGACCGTAGATCCGCACCACCACGGTCGCGCCTGCGCCGGAGAGCACCTCCTTGATGCGTTCGCGGAGATAGGTGAGCACGTCGCGGTAAAGGCCGGGGTAGCCTTCGACCACTTCCTTGATACGGGCGACGCTGGCGTCGTAGTCAGCTTCGTCATCGAGGCTGATCCACAGTTCGGTGAAGTTCGGGCCGACCACTTCGTCGGCCGCCTCGGCACGCCCGATATGCGCCCCGAAGTTGCGCACGCCGGGGATCGCGCGCAGCTCCTTCGAGGCGCGGATGGTGATGCGGTCCATCGCATCGATGCCGACGCCCGGCTTCTCGACGAAGTGCATCAGGAAGTCGGTCTCGCGGAAGTCGGGCAGGAACTGGTCCTTGAATCCCAGATAGCCCACGCCGGAAAGCAGCAAGCCGCCCGCGACGATGCCCATGGCAAGACGTGGCCGGTCGACCAGCCGGGGTAGGACGCCAAGATAGCGCTGCTTGAGGGAGGCGACAAAGCGCGTGTCGCGATGCTCCTTCATCGGCGCATTCGGCAGCAGCATCAGGCACATCGCAGGCGTCACCACCAGCGCTACCAGCAGGGAGGCGGCAATCGCCAGCACATAGGCAATGGCAAGCGGCCTGAAGAACGTCCCCGCCACCCCGCCAAGGAAGAAGATCGGCAGGAACACCAGCATGACGATCAGGGAGGCGAAGACCACAGCCGTGCGCACTTCGAGCGAGGCCGAGAGCACCACGGCAAAGGCCGAGCGCGGATTGCCCGCCTCACGGTTCAGGCGCAGGCGGCGGGCGATATTCTCGACATCGATGATTGCATCATCGACCACCTCGCCAAGGGCAATAACCAGCCCGGCGATCACCATCGTGTTGATCGTCGCCCCGCTCCACAGCAGCACGAGGCCCGCCGCCAGTAGCGACAGCGGGATCGCCACAAGGCTGATCGTCGCCTGCCGCCAGTCACGTGTGAAGGCGAACAGCACGATCGCCACCAGCAGGCAGCCGATCATCAGCGCGCGGGTGAGATTGTCGATCGACTTCTCGATGAAGGTTGCCGGGCGGAAGATCGTGGTGTCGATCTTCACATCCTTGAGGCCGGGGCGGAGCTCTTCGACCGCTGCCTCGACGTCGCGGGTCAGCTGGAGCGTGTTGCCGGTGGGCTGCTTCTCGACGATCAGCATGATGCCGGGGCCGTCGTCGATGATTGCATTGCCGATGGGGGCGGCAAAGCCATCGGTCACCCGCGCGACATCGCCCACCCGCACCGGCGCATCGCCTGCGATCTTGATGACCGTGCGGGAGAGGTCCTCGGCGGTCTGGATCGCGCCCGCCTGCTGAACGGGCAGTCGCTGGTTGGGCGTATCGACAAAGCCGCCGCCGCCGACCAGCACCGCATCCCCGGTCGCCGCGCGCAGTTCAGCCAGCGTGACGCCCGAGGCTTGCAGCCGATCGGGGTCGGCCAGCACCTGCAACTGCCGGTCGCGGTAGCCCCAGACGGCGACATTGGCGACGCCCGGCACCGACATTAGCTTGGGCCGGATCGTCCAGCGCACCAGCTCGGACAGCTGCATCTGATCGAGCTTCTTGGAGGAGATGCCGATCTTCATCGCACGGCTCGTGGACGACAAGGGCGGCAGCATCACAGGCGGGCGGGCAGCGGCAGGTAGCCGTGCCTGCACTTGTGCGACGCGCTCCTGTACCAGCTGGCGAGCGCGGATCACATCGGTGCCACGCTCGAACAGGATCGTCACCGACGAGAGGCCCAGCACTGACTTCGAGCGTAAGGTGGCCAGATCGGGGACGCCGTTGACTGCGGTTTCGATCGGTACCGTAATCAGACTTTCGACTTCCTCAGTCGACAGGCCCGGTGCCTCGGTCTGGATCTCGACGATAGGCGGGGCGAACTCGGGGAACACATCGAGCGGCACATCAGCAGACGCGCGTAAGCCGAGCACCACCAGCAGCGCCGCCATCGCAAGCACTAGCAAGCGCTGCTTGAGCGCGGAGCGAACGAGCCAGGCCAGCATCAGTGTGCGACCCCGAACTCGGTGCCAAACAGCTCGGCAGCGCCTGCGGTGACCACCAGTGTACCGGGACGCAGGCCCCGCGACAGGATCGCGCGGCCACCTTCGGTTGCGGCAACCTCGATCCGCTGACGCACATAGGTGTCGGCCTCGGTCTTCGCATAGACCCATTCACCGCCATAGATGTCTCGCAGGATCGCGGAGGTCGGCACTGAGAGCCCTTCGCTCCGCCTACCAGCAAGCGGGAGCGCGACGCTGACCCGCTGGCCGACGCGGTAGGCCCGATCACGATTGTCGAGCGCGAAATAGAGATCGACGGTGCCCGCCATCGCATTGGCAGACGGCGGCGCATCGACGGGACGCGCAGATCGTTTCGCGCTATCCTGTCCAAGCGGCGAGACCAGCGCCGACTGACCTTGTTGCAGCCCGGCAAGGTCGCTCCCGAACACCGGCACCCGCACCCAGACGTAGCGCTGGTTGCCAATGCTCGCCACCGCTGGCCCGAGCAGGCGGCGCTGGGCTGCGGCAGCGTCCGCTGCAGCCTTGGCAGCCCCGAGCGCCGCCGTCGCCTCATCACGCGCGCGAATGCTGCCTGCTTCTTCGTCGACCAAAGCCGATGCACGATCATAGGCGACGCGCGCCAAAGCAAGCTGCGCCCGTGCCCGCGCAAGTTCGCCATCAGCGGCGACCTGCTGGGCAGCGAGCTGTTGCAGATTGCTGGCGGAATTGATCGGCGCGCCACCGACCCCCGCCGGGACGACAATCTCACCGCTTGTCATGCGCATGGCCGATGCGGTGCCCGTCCCGATCCGCTCGGTCACAATCCCGAGCCGCTTCTGCGCTTCCGGCGTGAGCTTCAGGCGGACAAGCTCGGTCTCGTGCGCGATTGCTTCGCTGTGAACCGGAGGTTTGGCGGGCGCAGCGGGTTCGCCTCCGCAGGCGGTCAGGATGATGGCAGGAGCGAGAGCGACGAGGGCGAAGCGGTTTGGCATTCTCGCCTTGTAGAGCGCCCGGATTGGGGCAATGTTGGCAAAGCTATACAATATCCCAATGTTGAAGTGGATGCGGCTGCGCCGTAGGTGTGGCACAATGCAAAAGATGCATCGGGATCTTGGGTTTCAGGACGCTGACGTTCAATCGGCGCTCCACACTCTCATAGACAGGGTCGCGTCCGCTCCTGACAAATGCGGTCATTCGGTTTGCCATTCAGGTATGACGCCTATGTCCCACAATCTGGGTTTAGCGCGTACCGTTCTGTCAGGGCTTGAGCCAGCGATTGTCGCTCGGGTTGAGCCGGTCGGTCACATGGAATGTGCACCTTGTGAGGTCAGATAAAACGCCTAAGGCGAACGACCGTACGTCGCAAGAAACCCATTATGTGGGAGGAAATGTGGGAGAATGGATCTGAAAATCCATTATTTATCTATAAAATACAGTACTTAATGAGGTGGTTCGGTACAAGCCCTGCCACCACCGCTGCACTGCTCCGCTTCAAAAGCAGGTGGCCGCTTCAACTGAGCTGCCAAGTATTTTTGCGTGTGCTGGACATACCCGGAATTACCGTTGCCCGTTCATGCCAAGGCAGGACTGGCTCAGTACGGAGAGGGATGTGGGCATCTTGACCAGGCTCTGGCGCGACGAGGCAGGGGCGACAGCGGTTGAATACGGCCTGATCTGCGCGATCGTGGTCTTGACCGCGATGGCCGGGGCCTCGGTGCTGGGCAATACAGTGTCAAACACCCTGTTCGGGGCATCGAACCAACTCACCAACGCGCAGTAGGCCTGCCCAAGGGCGACGCGAGCCACGGAGAATGCGGCATGGACATGTTGTTGTTGGCGTTCCTGGTGGTTTTCGCATGCGGTGCGGGCACCGGCGTGCTGGTGATGCGGGCGTTGCAATAGAACCTCCTTCTAACACACGCGAGTTGTCGCCGGCTGCGGTGCACTGGTCCTCCAGGCTGGGCAGCCGTCGCTCGACGGCGGCCAACGCTTGGCTCTCTCCACACCCTTCGTTTTTCGCGCAGAAGGCCTGGCACCACGCCGCGAGCCGGGGCGAGCGCCTTGCGTGCCGGCGCGGGCAGGCTGCGTGGCGGGTGGATTTCGGGCTATCTGATGGTCTTGGGCAGCGGGCCTGATACTCCATGGCGATTGCCTGAAGAACGCACGTGCAGGGACGCGGGAGAATCGTGACAGGCCCGCGGCGGGTTGTGGATGGCGGCGCTTGCCCTTAGATGCAGCCAATGCCCGGAGACATTCTTGACAACCGCGGACGCGGTACCGCTGGCTGGAGCTGGCCCTCCATCCATCCCGAAGGACGCAAGTTTGCGCTGATCGCTGCGGCGGTCTGCGCCGGATGCGCATTCATGGCCTGGGAAACGCTGGCCTGGCCGCTGGGCGCGCTGGTGCTTGGCATCCTCGCCTTTTTCCGCGATCCCGAACGCGTCACCCCGCGCGACGACAACGCCATCGTCAGCCCGGCGGACGGCCTGATAACCCTGATCCAGAAGGTGAATCCGCCACGCGAACTGAGCGCCGACGATGGCAGCGGCGCAGCTGCCCTGCCTGACCGCCCGGTGACGCGCGTTTCGATCTTCATGTCGGTGTTTGACGTCCACATCAATCGCACGCCGATTGCCGGGACGATCCGCCGGGTGGTCTATATCCCCGGCAAGTTCCTGAATGCCGATCTCGACAAGGCGAGCGAAGAGAACGAGCGCCAGCACTTCCTGGTGGAGCGCGGCGACGGGGTGAAGGTTGGCTTCACCCAGATCGCCGGCCTGATCGCGCGGCGCATCGTACCCTTCGTGAAGGGCGGCGACATCGTTGCAGCTGGCCAGCGCATCGGCTTGATCCGATTCGGCAGCCGCGTGGATGTCTACTTGCCGGAAGGCACAGAACCGCGCGTGCTGATGGGCCAGAAGGTGATCGCAGGTGAAACCGTGCTGGCCGAGATCGGCCAGGCTCCGGCGATCGAGGGCATCCGCCAGTGACCGAGCCGGATGCGCCCGAAGATCGTGACCTGATCGCGCCCACGGGCGACGATTTCGGCAGGCGCAAGCTGCCGCGCGGCCTGACGCTGCGGGCGCTGGTGCCCAATGCGATCACATCGGGCGCACTGTGCTGCGGACTGACCGGCATCCGCTTCGCCATCGGCGGCGATTTCAAGGCGGCCGTGCTGGCGATCATCCTGGCCGGGATGCTGGATGGCATCGACGGGCGGGTTGCCCGGATGATGAAGGCGCAGTCACGCTTTGGTGCCGAGCTGGACAGCCTGTCGGACTCGATCTCGTTCGGGGTGGCGCCGGCGCTGGTGCTCTATCTGTGGAGCCTGCAACAGGTGCCGCGATTCGGCTGGTTCGCCGCGCTCGCGCTGGCGGTATGCTGCGCGCTGCGGCTGGCGCGGTTCAATGCGCAGATCGATCTGAAGGACCAGCCGCACAAGAGCGCAGGCTTCCTCACCGGCGTTCCGGCGCCTGTCGGGGCAGGGCTGGCCATGATGCCGATCTACCTGTGGATCGCGAGCGGAAACGAAATGTTTCGCCGGCCGGAAGCCGTGGCGGCTTGGACCGCGCTGATCGCATTCCTGATGATATCGAATACCGCAACGCTCAGCTGGGGGTCCATGCGTCCGCGCAAGGCGATACGGCTGGAGGTGATCGCGCTGTTCGGGCTGGTCTTTGCAGCCTTGCTGACAGAGCCGTGGCTGACGCTGGTGGGGATCTGCGCGGTTTATCTTGCGCTCGTCCCCGTGGGCGTGGTCCGCTATGCCCGGGTCAGGCGGCGCGCAGGTGATCGGGCCAGAGCGGACGCGGGCCAGAACGCCTGACCGACCGCTGCGGCACGCGGCGCAGGCGGGCGAAAGCGATCGGAGAGGTCCGCGTATCTCCCGTCATCCGAACGAGGAATTCGCGATCGTCGGAAAGCGACTGGGCATCGCACAGCACCTGACGCACTGCGCCGATCTGTTGACGCACGGTGGCCACGATTGCGATCACTGCCGCAACGCCGCCTGCAGCGATGAGGAGGGAAGCAAGAATTCCGAGCATCGTGACCGCCTTTCCGACCATTCCACCGACTGTTTCGCCACTGGCTTGACAGGTTGTGGATTTGCTGTGGATAACTGACCTGTTCCTGAACGGTTCCATTCCGTTCCAACGAGAGACAATGTTCTCTTTTTGTTCTCGCAAGTCAAGCGGGAATTGGGTGTTTTTGGAACACTTTCCCTAAGTTGTTCTGCTTAAGTCGGTTTTCGAGACGCTTTCGTTACGTCGCATATGCGCAGAACGGGGCTGGCACGCTGGTGACCTTCGGCCAGAGCACGGGGCGAAGACTGGCTGATTCGCACCCAGCCACTCCGCTTCGGCGCATTTGCGGTGGATTTCCCGGCAGGCGTAGGCTAAGGGCCGCGCCTTGCAGCCGGTGAGTCGGGCATTGGGCCCGGTTAGCGACAGGCGGCAAATCCACACGGGAAGCGCTTTCACCGGTGCCGCACGCGGGTTCCTCCGCCACGGTTCCAGCTTCCCGGAGGTGAAACCGGAAAGGAAAGACCTATGGCGGCTCCCGTCGTCACCATGCAGCAACTGATCGAGGCCGGCGCACACTTCGGCCACCAGACCCACCGCTGGAACCCGCGGATGAAGCCGTACATCTTCGGCGCCCGCAACGGCATCCACATTCTCGACCTGTCGCAGACCGTGCCGCTGATGGCCCGCGCGCTCGAATTCGTGCAGGCGACGGTGCAGGCCGGTGGCAAGGTGCTGTTCGTGGGCACCAAGCGCCAGGCGCAGGAACCGATCGCCCAGGCTGCGCGCGCTTCGGGCCAGCACTTCGTGAACCACCGCTGGTTGGGCGGCATGCTCACCAACTGGAAGACCATCTCGGGCTCGATCAAGCGCTTCAAGGCGCTGGAAGAGCAGCTTTCGGGTGACACCACCGGTCTCACCAAGAAGGAAGTTCTGCAGCTTACCCGCGAGCGCGACAAGTTCGAGCTGTCGCTCGGCGGCATCCGCGACATGGGCGGCATTCCCGACGTGATGTTCGTGATCGACGCCAACAAGGAAGAGCTGGCGATCAAGGAAGCCAACGTCCTTGGCATCCCGGTTGTGGCGATCCTCGATTCGAACGTCTCGCCCGATGGCATCGCGTTCCCGATCCCGGCGAACGACGACGCCAGCCGCGCGATCCGCCTCTATTGCGAAGCCGTGGCTGCTGCCGCGACCAAGGGTGGCCGTGACGCCGCCGTGGCTTCGGGCGCCGATCTCGGCGCGATGGACGAGCCCCTGCCGGAAGAATCGGTCGAGGCCTGATCCAGTGCATTTCGTGTGACGGCGCGCCCGGCGCGCCGTCACCGAATTGACCCAGGCATCCGTTATGGGCCGCGGCACTGCTGCGGCCTCACCCGTTTTCAAGAACAAGAAGGATCACTGCGATGGCTTACACCGCCGCTGACGTGAAGAACCTGCGCGAGCGCACCGGCGCCGGCATGATGGACTGCAAGAAGGCGCTCGACGAATCCGGCGGTGACTTTGAAGCCGCGGTCGACGCGCTGCGCGCCAAGGGCCTGGCTGCCGCCGCCAAGAAGTCCAGCCGCACCGCGGCCGAGGGCCTCGTCGGCGTGGCCGTTTCGGGCACCAAGGGCGTTGCGGTCGAGGTCAACTCGGAAACCGACTTCGTTGCCAAGAACGACCAGTTCCAGGACTTCGTGCGCAAGGCCACCGAAGTGGCGCTGGGCACCGGCGCTGCCGACGTGGAAACGCTGAAGGCCGCCGCTTATCCCGATGGCGGCACCGTGGCCGACAAGCTGACCAACAATGTCGCCACCATCGGTGAAAACCAGCAGCTGCGCCGCATCAAGCACGTTTCGGTGACGAACGGCGTGGTCGTGCCCTATATGCACAACGCCGCCGCCGCCAACCTCGGCAAGATCGGTGTGCTCGTCGCGCTCGAATCCGAAGCGGGTGCCGACGTGCTGGAGCCGCTGGGCAAGCAGATCGCCATGCACATCGCCGCAGCCTTCCCGCAGGCGCTGACCGCCGAGGACCTCGATCCCGAGCTGATCGCGCGCGAACGCAAGATCGCTGCCGAAAAGGCCGCCGAATCGGGCAAGCCCGCCGAAGTGCAGGCCAAGATGGTTGATGGCGCCGTGGCCAAGTATGCCAAGGAAAACGCGCTGCTCAGCCAGATCTTCGTGATGGACAACAAGACCTCGATCGCTGACGTGGTGGCGCAGGCGGGCAAGGCCGCCGGCACCAAGATCGCGCTGGTGGACTACGTTCGCTTCCAGCTCGGCGAAGGCATCGAGAAGGAAGAGACCGACTTCGCGGCCGAAGTGGCTGCCGCAGCCGGCATCAAGTAAGTTTCCTGCAACGCGGCGTCCCCGCGCGGGCGGTTCCCCTGCGGAACCTGCCTGCGCGGGGACGCCTGCGTCTGGAAAACACGTATTCTCCCGTTCTCGTGGCCTTCACACGCTGTTCATTGCGCGTATAAGGGCCGCCAAATTCCGCACCTGCCACGAGTGTTGACCGCCTTATGACTGCCCCTGCCTACAAGCGCATCCTCCTCAAACTCTCGGGCGAGGTGTTGATGGGGAACCAGCAATTCGGCATCGATACCGAATTCGTCGCCGCGCTGGCTGGCGAGGTGAAGGCTGCCAAGGACAGCGGGCTGGAACTGTGCCTGGTGATCGGCGGGGGCAACATCTTCCGCGGCATGGCCGGCGCCGCCAAGGGCATGGACCGCGCGCAGGCGGACTACATGGGCATGCTGGCCACGGTGATGAACGCCCTGGCGATGCAGAGCGCGCTGGAGCGGCTGGGCGTTCCCACCCGCGTGCAGAGCGCGATCGAGATGGACAAGGTGTGCGAGCCGGTGATCCGCCGCCGCGCCGAGCGCCATCTGGAAAAGGGCCGCGTGGTGATCTTCGCCGCGGGCGTGGGCGCCCCCTATTTCACTACTGATTCCGGCGCGGCGCTGCGTGCGGCGGAAATGAAGTGCGATGCGTTGCTGAAGGGCACGAGCGTGGACGGTGTCTACAACGCCGATCCCAAGAAGGACCCGACCGCGCGCCGCTATGACACGGTCGATTACGACACCGTGCTGGCCGACAACCTGCAGGTTATGGACGCCAGCGCCGTGGCGCTGTGCCGCGACAACAATATTCCCATCGTGGTCTTTTCGATCCGTGAACAGGGCAACCTTGCCCGCGTTCTGGCGGGTGAGGGCACGCAGACCATAGTCAAGAAGGACGTTTGAGCATGGCCAAGTATGACAAGGCGGACCTTGAGCGCCGCATGAAGGGCGCCGTGGAGTCGCTGAAGAACGACCTCAACGGCCTGCGCACCGGCCGCGCCAACGTCTCGCTGCTCGATCCGGTCACCGTGGAAATCTATGGCAGCCACATGCCGCTGAACCAGGTGGCCACCGTTTCGGCGCCCGAACCGCGCATGCTTTCGGTGCAGGTGTGGGACAAATCGAGCATCGGCCCGGTGGAAAAGGCGATCCGTTCGGCAGGGCTGGGCCTCAACCCCATCAACGATGGCAACGTCCTGCGCCTGCCGATCCCGGATCTGACCGAGGAGCGCCGCAAGGAGCTGGCCAAGCTTGCCAGCAAGTATGCCGAAGGCGCCCGCGTGGCGATCCGCAACGTGCGCCGCGATGGCATGGATGCGCTGAAGGTGGACGAGAACAAGAAGGAAATCTCGGAAGACGAGCGCAAGCGCGCCGAGACCGAGCTGCAGAAGCTGACCGACGAACAGATCAAGGCGGCAGACGAAGCCGCAGCGGCCAAGGAAAAGGAAATCCTCGGCAAGTGACCCTACCGCAGGCTCAGGGTGCGCGGGTCGATGGCCTGACGGGCGGTGCCGACCACGGCGCCCGCCACGTTGCCATCATCATGGATGGCAACGGGCGCTGGGCGAAGAAGCGCCACATGCCCCGTGCCCTTGGCCACAAGCGGGGGGTTGAGGCGGTCCGCCGCACCGTGCGCGCCGCGCGCGAGATGGGGTTGGAGGCGCTGACCCTCTATGCCTTCTCCACCGAGAACTGGAGCCGCCCCGAGGACGAGGTTTCGGCCCTGATGGGGCTGATGAAGCACTTCATCCTGTCCGATCTCGACGAGTTCGCCGCGGCAGGCGTGAAGCTGAAGATCATCGGCGATTACAAGGCGTTTGCGCCCGATGTTGTCGAACTGGTTGACCATGCCCTGGCGCGCACCGCCGGCAATGTGGGCACCACGCTGGCCGTCGCGCTCAACTATGGTTCGCAGGACGAGATCGTGCGCGCGGCGAACAAGGCGGCGGCCAAGGGGCAGATCACGCACGATACGCTGGCCGCCGAACTCGATACCGCGGACCTTCCGCCGCTCGACCTGCTGATCCGCACTTCGGGCGAGGTGCGCCTGTCGAACTTCCTGCTGTGGCAGGCGGCCTATGCCGAGATGCTGTTCGTGGATGTGCTGTGGCCCGATTTCGGCCCCGAGCACCTGCGCGAGGCACTGGATTGCTTTGCCGCGCGGGAGCGCCGCTTTGGCGGACGCTGAAGGTCCCCAGCCGGCTTCGCCTGCCGCGAAGCGCAGCGACCTGCCCGTGCGCATCGCCTCGGCAGTGGTCATGCTGCTGCTGGCCGGCTTTGCCTTCTGGCGCGGCGGATTGGTGAAGGATGGCTTCATCGGCCTTGTCGCTTTTGCCGTGTTCGTCGAATATGTCGGCCTCGCGGCCAGAATCGCGCCCAATCCTGCCAAGATGGGGGCGGCGGTGATCACCGGCGCGCTCTATATCGGCTGGGCCGGCCTTTCGCTGGTGGTCATTCCGCCGGCGCTGCTGCTGGCTGTTGTCGGGCTGGTGATCTGCACCGACACCGGCGCCTATTTCACCGGGCGCGCGATTGGCGGGCCCAAGATCGCCCCGGCGATCAGCCCTTCCAAGACATGGTCCGGCCTTGCCGGCGGCATGGCCGCGGCGGGGGTGTGGGCCGGGCTGGTCGTGCTGTTAGCAGGCTATGCGCTATCGGCGCTCGGTCCGAATGGGGCCAGCGTGGGTGAGGCGCTGCGCAACACCAACGTCGGTCTTGCCGCACTGGCCGGGGCAGGGCTGGCCTGCGTGGCGCAGGCGGGCGATTTCTATGAAAGCTGGCTGAAGCGCAAGGCAGGGGTGAAGGATTCGTCACGCCTCATTCCGGGGCATGGCGGGGTGTTCGACCGCGTTGACGGACTGTTGCCCGTGGCCATTGTCGTCGGTACGGTCTGGGCATGGGGTCAGGCAGCCTGATGCGGACGATCACCGTCCTTGGCGCCACCGGGTCGATCGGCGCATCCACGCTGGACCTGGTGCGGCGCAACCGTGACAGCTTCCGCGTGCTGGCGCTCACCGCCAATGCGCAGGCGGCGGAACTCGCCGTCCTGGCGCGTGAATTTGGCGCAGAAGTGGCCGTGGTCGCCGACGAATCCCGCCTTGCCGATCTGCGCGAGGCGCTGGCCGGATCGGGGATCGAGGCTGCAGCAGGCGAAGCCGCGCTGGTGGAGGCTGCCGCGCGCGGGGCCGACATCACGGTGGCCGCCATCGTCGGCTGTGCGGGCCTTGCCCCAACCATGGCGGCGATCGAGCAGGGCAAGGTCGTGGCGCTGGCCAACAAGGAAGCGCTGGTTTCCGCAGGCTTCGTGATGACGGCTGCCGTCGCGCGCACGGGCGCCACCCTGCTGCCGGTGGACAGCGAACACAACGCCATCTTCCAGTGCCTGACCGGCAACGACCCCGCCCACGTACGCTGGATCACGCTGACGGCGAGCGGTGGCCCGTTCCGTGACTGGTCGCTGGACCGGCTCCATGCCGCCACCCCAGCCGAGGCGGTCAAGCATCCCAACTGGTCGATGGGCGCGAAGATCAGCGTCGATTCCGCCACGATGATGAACAAGGGGCTGGAATTCATCGAGGCGTTCCACCTCTTTCCGGTGGGCGTCGAGCGGCTGCGGATCATCGTCCACCCGCAGTCCATCGTCCATTCGATGGTCGAATATCGTGACGGTTCGACCCTGGCGCAATTGGGCCCGTCGGACATGCGCGTGCCGATTGCTTCGGCGCTGGCCTGGCCCGAACGCATGGACACGCCCTGTGCCCCGCTGGATCTTGCCGCGATCGGCGAACTGACATTTCGCCACCCCGATGAGTCCCGTTTTCCCGCCACCCGCCTGGCGCGTGAAGCGGTGATCGCGGGCGGGGCCGCGCCAGCCATTCTCAACGCCGCGAACGAGATCGCCGTCGCTGCGTTCCTCGATGGTCAGATTGCGTTCACCCGAATCGTGCAGTGTGCTGAAAACGTGCTGGAATCCTGCCCGCTGCCACCGCCCGCCTCGCTGGACGAGGTGATTGCCGTGGACCGCGAGGCGCGGGTGAAGGCGCGTGAAGCGATGGAGCCCGTTCGTTGACGCCAGAGATGCATTCGCCCGGCCTGCTGATCACCCTGCTGGGCTTTGTGCTGGTGCTGGGGCCGCTCGTCTTCGTCCATGAATATGGCCATTACATCGTCGGGCGACTGTTCGGGGTGAAGGCCGATGTATTTTCGATCGGCTTCGGCAAGGAACTGGTCGGCTGGACCGACAAGCGCGGCACCCGCTGGAAGATCGCAGCGCTGCCCCTTGGCGGCTATGTGCAATTTGCGGGAGACATGAACCCCGCCAGCCAGCCCAGTGCGGAGTGGCTTGCGCTGCCGCCGGAGGAGCGCAATGCCACATTCCAGGCAAAGCCGCTGTGGCAGCGCGCGCTGATCGTGCTGGCAGGGCCGCTCACCAACCTGGCGCTGGCGGTGATCATCCTCGCCGGTTTCACCATGGCTTATGGCCGCGTCGTTTCGCCTCCGGTGATCGGGATCATCATGGAAGGCTCGGTTGCCGAAAAGGCCGGGCTGAAGCTGAACGACCGCGTCGTCTCGGTGCGCGGGGCCGCCGTGGAAAGCTTTACCGACATCCGCATGGCAGTGTCGCAGCATCCGGGCGAGGCGATGGACCTGGTGATCGAGCGCGACGGGCGCCGGATCGCGCTGCCGGTCACGCCGGCGGCCAAGGAACTCAGCGACAACTTCGGCAATACGCAGCGCATCGGCTTCCTCGGCATCGGGCCCACGCAGGTGGAGCGCGTGCCGGTCGGCCCCGTGGGCGCGGTGGGCGATGCAGTGGCGCAGACGCGCGACATCATCGGCATGACCATGACCGCAATGGGCCAGATCGTGACCGGCAAGCGCGAGGTGAAGGAACTGGGCGGGCCGATCAAGATCGCCAAGTTTTCGGGCGAGCAGCTCGTTTCCGGGTGGCAGCCGTTCGTCGCCTTCATCGCGATGATCTCGATTAACTTGGGGTTCATCAACCTCTTGCCAATTCCGGTGCTCGATGGCGGCCACCTCGCGATGTATGCGGCAGAGGCGGTGCGGCGGCGGCCCGTCAGCCAGCGCGGGCAGGAACTGGCGTTCCGCACCGGGCTGGCGCTGGTGCTGGGGCTGATGCTGTTCGTGACCTTCATCGACCTTTCGTCGCTGAAGCTGTTTGGAGGGTAGAAGTTCGGCGTCGTGGCTTCGGCCTGAGACGCCCTGATCGGTACCGGGCCGGGGAGCCGGATTTTCCACAATTTGCGGGGCTAAGGCCGTGGCGATTTGCGTGCTTGCTTGCGCGCCGCCCCGGCATCGGGCACAGGGCCGGAATTGTTTTTTCCGGCCATGCGCCCGCCTCGTCAGCGGCCTGCCGGAATGGTGTGCCGCACGAACTACGGGATGGCGCTTGGTGATGATTGCAAGGAACTCCTGCCCGGCCGCCAGCTTGGCCCACAGTGATGCCCGGCGCCGTCCGGGCTTCGCGGTAGCGCTGCTCGCCAGCACCGCGCTGTGCGTCGCACCTCAGGTCGCCTTGGCGCAGCAGAAGCCGGCCAAGGCCGAGAAGGCCAAGCCGGGCAAGGCCGTGCCGATCCCGCTCGATGCCCCGGCTGCCGCGCCAGCCACGGCGGCGCCTGCGCCGGTCGTGGCGCAGCAGCAGGTGAAGTCGATCACCATCGAGGGCGCCCAGCGCCTCGAATCCGATACGATCCTTTCTTACATCCGCATGCGCGTGGGCGATCCCTATACCCAAGCCAGCGCGGACCAGGTTCTGAAAGACCTCTACGCCACCGAGCTCTTCGCCGAAGTGCAGCTGCGCAACGCCAATGGCGACGTGGTGATCCAGGTGAAGGAAAACCCGGTCGTCAACCGCATCATCCTGGAAGGCAACAAGCGCCTGAAGGAAGACAAGATCCTCCCCGAGATCAAGCTGACGGCGCGGCAGATCTTTACCCGGTCCAAGGTGCGTGCGGACGTTGCCCGCATCATCGAGCTCTACAAGCGTCAGGGCCGTTTCGCCGCCTCGGTCGAACCGAAGATG
Organism: Novosphingobium cyanobacteriorum; assembly: GCF_029436685.1. GTDB lineage: Bacteria > Pseudomonadota > Alphaproteobacteria > Sphingomonadales > Sphingomonadaceae > Novosphingobium > Novosphingobium cyanobacteriorum. The sequence continues at coordinate 75,333 of NZ_JAROCY010000017.1, read as the reverse complement.
GTCATGCTCGACCAGAACCGCGTCGACATCGTGTTCGAGATCCAGGAAGGGCCGAAGTCGAAAGTCCGCCAGATCAACATCATCGGCAACGACAAGTTCTCGGACAGCGAACTGCGCGGCCAGATGGTGACCAAGCAGGCGCGCGCCTTCCGCCTGTTCTCCAGCGGCACCAGCTATGACCCCGATCGCCTGGCGTTCGACCAGCAGAAGCTGCGCCAGTTCTACCTGACCAATGGCTACGCCGATTTCCGCGTCGTTTCGGCGGTGGCCGAACTCACGCCCGACAAGCGCGACTTCATCATCACCTACGTGGTCGAGGAAGGGCAGCGCTATCACCTTGGCGATGTGAAGGTGGACAGCCAGCTGCGCGATTTCGATGGCGAACAGCTGGCCAAGCGCCTGCCGCTGCGCAAGGGCGACTGGTATGACGCCAAGCTGGTGGAAGACACCGTCGACAGCCTTACCGAGACGGCGGGCAGCTTCGGCTATGCCTTTGCCGACGTGCGGCCCGACTTCAACCGCAACAAGGATGACCTGACGATGTCGGTCACCTTCCGCATTGCCGAGGCGCCGCGCGTCTATGTCGAGCGGGTGGATGTCAACGGCAACACGCTGACGCAGGACAAGGTGATCCGTCGCGAATTCCGCTTGGCTGAAGGCGATGCGTTCAACTCCTACCAGATCAAGCGCTCGTCCAACCGCATCAAGTCGCTCGGCTACTTCCAGGAAAAGTTCGAAGTCGAGCAGAAGCCCGGTTCCGCGCAGGACCGCATCGTGCTGGAAGCCAACGTCGAGGAAAAGCCGACTGGCCAGCTGCAGCTTTCGGCAGGTTTCTCCAGCCTTGAAAGCTTCATTTTCCAGGCCTCGATCCAGCAGAACAACTTCCGCGGTCGCGGCCAGACCGTCGGCCTGTCGGGTGACTATTCGCGCTTTTCGCGCTCGGTCCAGGTCAGCTTCACCGAACCTTACCTGTTCGATCGCAACGTCTCGATGGGTGTCGACATCTATCGCCGCGATTACAACAGCTTCAACTTCCTGAACACCAACCGCAACACGACCTACAAGCAGGCCACCACCGGCTTCCAGATCCGCGCTGGCGTTCCGCTCACCGAATACATGTCGCTGATCGGCCGCTACACGCTGAACTATGACGATGTGCGGCTGGACCAGGCCACGTACTTCCTCAATGGCAAGTGCTCGATCCTGCTGGCAGGGCGATACCTGTGCGATGCCATCGGCAAGCGCACCAGTTCGATCCTCGGCGCCTCGCTTGTCTATGATACCCTCGACAACCGCCTTCGCCCCACCAAGGGTACCACGGCCGTGGTCGGCGGCGACTTCGCAGGCCTTGGCGGGTCGGTGAAGTATGCGCGCATCACCGCGAACGCCGCACGTTACTTCCCGCTGGGCAAGGGCTTCGTGTTCTCGCTGCGCGGTGAGGGCGGCGCGATCAAGCCGTTGAGCAAGCGCTTCGACAATGACGGAGTCGAGATCGAAGGTGCGCGCCTGACCGATCGCTTCTTCCTGGGTGAGCCGCAGATCCGCGGCTTTGACATCCGCGGTGTCGGCCCGCGCGTGATCCGCAAGTTCTACAGCGGTTTCGATCAGGTGACCGGTGCGGGCGGCACTGTCTCGAATGATCGCAACAGCTGGTCGGATGACTCTGTTGGCGGGCGCTATTACTATCTGGCGCATGCCGAGCTGGAGATACCGCTTGGTTCTGGTGCGCGCGAAATGGGCCTTCGCCCTTCGATCTTCGCGGATGCCGGTGCCGTGTTCGGGGTGAGAAATCCCCTGATCTCCGCGACCAACCCGACCGGAGCTGGCTCGATCGGGCAGATCGTCTATCGCGATGCGAGTGGCAACCTGACCGACAAGCCGACCACCAATGGCGTCGCCAACACGCCCGCACAGAAGTATGACGAGCTTTATCTGGGCAACAGCCCCAAGCCGCGCATCTCGGTCGGTATCGGTGTAAACTGGAACTCGCCGTTCGGTCCTTTCCGCATCAACTTCGCCAAGGTCCTCAGCAAGGTCGATGGCGACGATCCCAAGACCTTCAATTTCAACGTGGGAACCCAGTTCTGATGAAACTCCGCATTGCTTCGGCCGCGCTGGTTGCCGGCCTTCTCGTTTCCGCCGCCCCGCACGCGATGGCCCAGGCCGCAGCGCCAGCTGGCCCGATCGTCGCCGGCATCGGCATTGCCGATCTGCCGGGCGTGCTGCGCGCGTCCAACGCCTATCGCACCGCGGCGCAGCAGCGCCAGACGACCTACAAGCCGCAGATCGATCAGGCCAAGACCCGTGCCCAGCAGATCCAGGCGCAGATCGACCCGCTGGTCGCCAAGTTCGATGCCGATCGCAAGGCCGCGAACCCCAACGAAGCCGCCCTGCGCGCCCAGTACCAGCAGATCCAGCAGATCCAGCAGTCCGGCCAGGAAGAGATCAACCGCATCCTGGCACCGCTGCAGCTGTCGGAAGCCTATGTCGAGGAACAGATTTCCGAACAGATCGGCAAGGCGCTGCAGCAGGCTTCGGCCAAGCGCAAGATCACCATCGTCCTGCCGCCGGATGGCGTCGTCACCGCCGACAAGGCTTATGACTTGAGCCAGGACGTGCTGACCGAGCTCAACACCCTGTTCCCTGCAGCGCAGCTGGTTCCGCCGGCCGGATGGATGCCGCGCGCGCAGCGTGAACAGGCCGCGCAGCAGGCGGCCGCCGCTGGCCAGCCGGCCGCTGCGGCTCCGGCTGCGGCCGCGCCCGCCGGCAAGAAGAAGCAGCCGGAAGGCCGCTGAGGCACGGCGCGGGGGCACGGGCAATGACCGAGACCGTGGAAGGGGCGGCGGCTGCGCCGCTCCAGCTCGATATCGTGAAGGTGATGGCGGCGCTTCCGCACCGCTATCCCCTGCTGCTAGTCGATCGCGTGGCCGAACTGGTGGTGGGTGAACGCATTCACGCCATCAAGGCCGTGTCGATGAACGAACAGTTCTTCCAGGGCCACTTTCCGGGCCGCCCGATCATGCCGGGCGTGCTGCAGATCGAAGCGCTGGCCCAGGCCGCGGGCGTGCTCGCGGTGGAAACGCTGAGCCTCGCCGGCACGGGCAAGCTGGTCTATTTCATGGCGATCGAGGAAGCGAAGTTCCGCACTCCGGTGGAACCGGGTTGCCTGCTCGACCTTCACGTCGAATTCACCCAGAAGCGCGCCCGCGTCTGCAAGTTTGCCGGCAAGGCCATGCTGGGTGACAAGATCGCCACCGAAGTCAGCTTCACAGCGATGATCGCGGATAGCTGATTGGTGCGCCTTGGGCATCCGCCCAAGGCTTGCGGCACCGGCCCGCTCCCCCGCCCGGCCACCCACGAGAGTACCCTGAATGGGTGGCCGGGCGGGGGAGCGGGCCGGTGCCGCAAAGCAAGGCCCGGATGGGCCTTGCGCACCCAACAAAGACTCATCTCGACAAAGCGCTGCCATTCCCTTATGCGCGCGGCTTTCCAGATTCTATGCGGCCGGTCGGAACCGGTTGCACATTGGAGCTAGACCCATGAAGGCCGATATCCACCCCGACTACCACATGATCAAGGTGCAGATGACCGACGGCACCGTGTTCGAGACCCGCTCCACCTGGGGCAAGGAAGGCGACACGCTGGCGCTCGACATCGATCCCACCTCGCACCCGGCGTGGACCGGCGGCACTCGTCAGCTGGACCAGGGCGGCCGCGTCGCCCAGTTCAACAAGCGCTTCGGCGGCCTCACTCTCAAGAAGTGAGCGCGTCCCCTTTGCGGGACCTGCGACAGAAGGGCGGCCTCGGCCGCCCTTTTTCGTGCGCGGTGCGGGCAGGCGGGTACACGCACCCCCATTGCTATCCTCGATAGCTATTTCTAGAGTGCCCCCATGGCACCGTTGACAAATTCGCTGGACAAGCTGCTGGGGTACCAGCTGCGTCGTGCGTCCACGGTGATGATGGCTGATCTCGCACGTGAACTTTCCGACGTGGAGATGCGTCCTGCGGAGATGACCACGCTGCTGATCATCGCCGAGAACCCCGATTGTTCGCAGAGCGAGGTGGGGGAGGCGCTGTCGATCAAGCGCGCCAACATGGTGCCGATCATCTCGCGCCTGATGGATCGCGGCCTGGTTACCCGCACCCGCGTGGATGGGCGGAGCCATGCGTTGCGCGTGTCGGCAGAAGGCGCCGCCATCGTCAAGGCCGCATGGGAGCGGATCGATCGCCACGAATCGCGCTTCACCGCCTTGTTTGACCAGAAGGATCATGGCGCGCTGATCGATGCGCTGCAGTCCATTCGCAACGTGCAGGACACGGATTGATCGCCTGCGCTTCCCGCGCGTAAGACCCTGCGGGTGAATGCTGCCATCCATCTCCGCCGCAACGGCTTCTCGCTGGTCGAGATGATGGTCGTCCTGTTCGTCATGGGCCTGCTCGCCGCCGTGGTGGTGATGACCCTGCCGGGCGACGAAGCCGCCCTGCGCAACGAAGCCGAGCGGATGGCCGCCCGGACTGTGGCCGCGCGTGACCAGGCCATCGCCACCGCCAGCCCTGTTTCGCTGGTGGTGGGCGATGCCGGATATTACTTCGAACGGCGCGATGACGGCCGCTGGCTGCCGCTTTCGGGGTTCGAACTGACCGCCTGGAGCAAGGGCACACAGGCTGCGGTGGGGGAAGGACGCACCCGCCTTGTCTTCGATTCGCTCGGCCTTGCCAGCGCCGATGCGACCGTGCGGCTGGCGCGGGACGATCGCCGGCTGGCGGTGCATATCGCCCGCAACGGGCAGGTCCGGCTTGATGCGCAATAGCCGCCGCCCTGCGCCTGATAGCGGTTTCACCCTGCTTGAACTGCTCGTCGCGCTGGCGGTCTTCGCCATTGCCGCGCTGGCCCTGATGCGCATGGAAGGCGCCTCGATCGCGCGCACTGCCGATCTCGACCAACGCCTTCTGCGTGAGGTGGTGGCCCAGAACATGGCGGCCGAAATCCTTACCGATCCCGCGCCGCCGCCCGTGGGCGATGCCACCGGCACCATCCGCAACGCCGGGCGGGTCTTCAGCTGGACGCGCACTGTTACCCGCCGCCCCGATGCCGCCGCGCTGGCCATCCGCCTGTCCGTGCGCGAGGTCACGCCCGGCCGTGCCAGCCAGGCCTTCACGCTCGATCTGGCCAGGCTGGCCGGCGCATGACCATGGCCCGCGTGCCGCGCAACGGCTTCACCCTCGTCGAAATGCTCGTCGCGCTCGCCGTATTCGCGGTGATCGCCGGCGGTGCGCTGGCGCTGCTGCGCTTCAGCGTCGATGCGGAACTTGCCAGCCGGGGCAAGACCGAGCAGGTTGCCGCCATGCGCCGCTTCCTTTCGGTGTGGACGGCGGATCTGGCGCAAGCCGCCGCCCGGCCTGCGCGTGATGAAGCCGGCCAGCCGCACCCCGCCTTCGAAGCAGGCGGGGGCTCGCTGGTCCTGCGCCTTACCCGCAGTGGCTGGGAAAACCTCGATGGTGCGGCACGGCCATCGCTGCAGAAGGTGGAATGGCGCTGGACAGGCAAGGCGCTGGAACGCGCGGGCTATCCATTTCCCGATGGCGCGGCATCGGATGCCGGCTCGGTGATGCTTCCGCTTGCCGCACCGCCGCGTCTGCGCTTCCGCATGAAGGACGGCCTGTGGCAGGACCGGTGGGAGCCGGAGCGCGCCGCCGACCTGCCCGTGGCGGTGGAACTGCTGCTGCCCCAGCCGAGCGGCGAACCGCTGCGCGCGGTCTCGCTGGTCGGGGTGAACTACCAGTGACCATCCGCCACACGGAACGCGGCGCTGCGCTGCTCTCGGTCCTGCTGCTTGTGGCGGTGATGGCGGTGATCGCGGCGGTCATGCTCGAACGGCTCAATCTCGCCACGCGGCTCGCGGCCAACGCCCAGGCGATGACCCAGGCTCGCCTTGCCGTTGCCAGTGCGGAAACGTTGGCGATGGCGCAGGTCAAGACGCTGGTCGATGCCGATCCCCGCGTCACCGTGGACCGATCCGGCCTGCTTGGCCGCCCGCTGCCGCTGCCTCTGGGGCAGGCCACGGTAGAACTGCGCATCGAGGACAGCGGCAACTGCTTCAACGTCAATTCGCTGGTGCAGCAGGACGCCGATGGCGTGCTCGCCCTGCGTCCCATCGCGCTTGATCAGCTGCGCGCGCTGCTCGCCACGCTCGCGGTTCCTTCGGCAGAGGCCATCCACCTCAGCGATGCCATGGCTGACTGGATCGACAGTGACGATTCGCCCGCACCCAACGGCGCGGAAGACGGCTGGTATCGCGCCCAGCCGGTGCCCTATCGCACTGCCGGGCGGCTGGTGGTCGACGTGTCTGAACTGCGTGCGGTGAAGGGGATGACGCCCCAGATCTACGAACGCCTGCGCCCCTGGGTCTGCGCACTGCCTTCGCCGGAACTTTCGCCGCTCAACATCAACACGCTGCGCCCCGATCAGGCGCGCCTGCTCACGATGCTCGCCCCGCAGGCGATGTCGGTTGATCGCGCCCGCGCGCTCATCACCGGCCGCCCGGCGCAGGGCTATGCTGATACGGCCGGGTTGCTGCAGGCGTCTGGTTCCGCAGGTGGCCTTCCACCAGGGCAGGTGCAGGTGCGCAGCCGCTGGTTCCTGCTCGATGCCGTGGCGCGGGTCGACCGCATTTCGGTGCAGGAACGCGCGCTTCTGGATGTGGGGCTCAGCCCGCCCCGCATTGCCGCGCGCAGTTGGGGCGGTGCGGACTCGCGTTGAACGATTGTGCGCTGGAATCATCCAGATGTCATTTTTCGCTTCCCATTTCGGCGCCTTTCTGCAAAGGGGCCGCTTCCCCGCCGCGGCGGGCATGGCGATCGTAGCTCAGTTGGTTAGAGCGCCGGTTTGTGGTACCGGAGGTCGAGGGTTCGAACCCCTTCGATCGCCCCATTTTCTCCCGAAAGCATGACAACGCGCAACACCATTGCGCAGGGCCGATCCAGCATCCCAAAACGCTGATCGCCGGGGCCTCCTTCGCGTAAGTTCTTGCTCCGCATGGGCGCTGGTGGCACAGCGCTTTCAAGCGCGGCGGCGGGGGTCGCCGGCGCAAGAGGATTCGAGTCCCACACGGACCATGCACGGTTTCGCCAATCCTGCCCGCTTCCTGCGCCTGGCGCGCTGGCTGATGCCGCTGATGCTCGTTCCCGGGCTGGTCATGGCGTTCGGCGCGCTGGCCTGGGGCCTGTTCATGGTTCCGCCCGATCGCCTGATGGGCGATACCGTGCGCATCCTGTTCATCCACGTTCCCGCTGCCTGGCTGGGCATGGCCGGATGGTCCACCATCGCCATTTCCAGCGTGGTCGAACTGGTCTGGCGGCACCCGCTGGCGGCCATCGCCGCACGCGCGGCGGCGGTGCCGGGGGCGGCCTTCACCGCCATCTGCCTCGCCACCGGCTCGATCTGGGCGCGGCCCACCTGGGGCACTTGGTGGGTATGGGACGGACGGCTGACCAGCTTCCTCGTGCTGCTGTTTCTCTACCTGGGCTACATCGCGCTGGCCGGCGCCGCGCAAAAGGATGCGCAGGCCGGGGGCGGCGCCAGCCGCGTCACCGCCATCTTCGGCCTTGTCGGCGCGATCAACATCCCGATCATCAACCGTTCCGTCGTCTGGTGGAACAGCCTGCACCAGCCGCCTTCGATCACCATGGGCAAGTCCTCGATCGATGGCACCTTCCTGTGGCCGCTGCTGATTGCGGCGGTCGGCTTTACGCTGATCTTCGGCGGGGTGGTGCTGGCGCGCATGCGCATGCTGCTGGCCGATATCCAGGCCGAGGCGCGGCTGCGCCGGAAAGCGATGGCCTGATTCCACCATGCACGAACGACTGAACCAATGGGATTTCGTGATGGCGGCGCTCGCCATCGGGGTAATCGGCACGGTGGTGCTGGTCGGGTGGTCCCTTTGGGCCATGGTGCGCGCCGAACGGCGACGGGATAAGGTGCGCGGCAAATGAGTGCGATCAAGCCCAAGCACCAGCGTCTCGTCCTGCTCGTCGTCGCGCTGATCGCGCTGGTCGGGGCAGGGCTGCTTGCCGCCTTCGCGCTGCGCAACCAGGCGAGCTACTTCTACGTGCCGAGCGAACTCGTGGCCAAGCCGCCGGAGCAGGGCCGTGCCGTGCGCCTTGGCGGCATGGTGGAAAAGGGCTCCATCAGGACACGCCCCGATGGCGTGACGATCGATTTCACGGTGGGCGATGGCAAGGCGCGCGTGCCCGTTCGCTTCACCGGCATCACGCCGGATCTTTTTGTGGAAGGCTCTGGCGTGGTGGCCGAAGGGCGGATGGAAGGGCAGACCTTCGTCGCCGACAATCTGCTCGCCAAGCATGACGAGAAGTACGTGCCGCGCGAGATGAAGGACATGAGCGCGCAGCAGGTGAAACAAGTGGTGGCCGAAACGAAATGATCGCGGAAATCGGCCTAGCAGTCCTGTGGATGGCGGCGGCGCTTGCCGTGCTGCAGCTTGTTGCCGGCGTGCTTGCGCTCAAGCCTCGGGGGGCAAACCTGATCGATGTGGTCCGGCCGGTGGCGGTGATGCAGGGCGTGCTGGTGCTGATCGCCTTCGCCTGCCTTGTCAGCCTGTTCCTCACCACTGACCTGTCGGTAAAGCTGGTTGCGGAAAACAGCCATTCGGCCAAGCCCTTCATCTTCAAGCTGGCAGGCACCTGGGGCAACCATGAAGGTTCGATGCTGCTGTGGGTCACCATCATGGCGGTGGCCGGCGGCATTGTTGCGCTGATCGAAAAGCGACTGCGGGAAGACACGCTGATCGCCACTCTGGCCGGTCAGGCCTTTGTCAGCCTTGGCTTCTACGCCTTCCTTCTGCTCAGTTCGAATCCCTTCGAACGGCTGCCCGAACCCGCGCCCGAAGGTGCCGGGCTCAACCCGCTGCTGCAGGACGTCGGTCTCGCCTTCCACCCGCCTACGCTCTATGTCGGCTATGTCGGCCTCTCGATCGCGTTCAGCTTCGCCATTGGTGCGCTGGTCACGCGCGATGTCGGCCCTGCCTTCGCCCGTGCCATGCGGCCATGGGTACTCGGCGCGTGGATATTCCTCACCCTAGGTATCACCGCCGGGTCCTATTGGGCGTACTACACGCTCGGCTGGGGCGGATGGTGGTTCTGGGATCCGGTGGAGAACGCCTCGCTTATGCCGTGGCTCGCCGCCACTGCTCTGCTCCATTCCGCATCGGTCCTTGCCAGCCGCAACGCCCTGCGCGCGTGGACGGTCATGCTCGGCGTGATCGCGTTCTCGATGTCGATGGTCGGCACCTTCCTCGTCCGTTCGGGTATCCTCACCTCGGTCCATGCCTTCGCGGTCGATCCGGAACGTGGCTCGTTCATCCTCGCGCTGCTCGCCATCTACATCGGCGGTGCGCTCACCCTGTTCGGCGTGCGCGCGTCAACCGTGACCGAAGGTTCGCGGTTCAGCTTCGTCAGCCGTGAAGCCGCGCTGGTGTTCAACAACGTGATGCTCTGCGGCATCCTCGGCATTGTCCTGGTCGGCACGCTCTATCCGCTGCTGACCGAGGCGATGGGGGTCAAGGTCTCGGTCGGCCCGCCCTATTTCAACCCGGTCTCTGCCATCTTTGCCATTCCCATGCTGCTGGTCCTTGCGGTCGGCCCGCTGCTGCGCTGGCGGCAGGACAGGCTGAACCGCATCACGATGCCCGTGGCCATTGCCGCGGTGCTGGCCGCAGCCGTGCTGCTCGGCGTGGAAGTGCTCGCGCCACAGATCAAGGTCCTCCCCCTGCTTGGCCTCGCCGTGGCGGTGGGTGTGGCCTATGCCAGCTTCCTGCCCCTGCGTGGGCGCAACCTGCACCGCACCCCGCTGCCGATCTGGGGCATGGTCATCGCCCACTTCGGCATTGCCGTGGCGCTGTTCGGCATGGCCAGCGAATCCGCCTTTTCCACCGAACGGCTCGCCGCGATGAACCCCGGCGACAGCCAGCAGGTCGGTCCCTACACGCTCACCCTGAAAAATATTGCCCCGGTCGCCGGACCCAACTGGACCGCGTTGGAAGCCACCGTTGCCGCCAGCTATGCCGGGGGCGAGCCTGCCATCCTGCATCCGCAGGCGCGCACCTTCTCCAACCCGCCGGGCAACCGCACCGAATCCGCGCTCAAGACGCGCTGGAACGGCCAGCTTTACGCCGTGCTGGGGGAAGAGGGCGAGGACGGGCGCTGGCAGATGCGCTTCTGGTGGAAGCCGTTCGTGCCGCTGATCTGGCTGGGCGGCCTGCTTGTTGCGCTCGGCGGCCTGCTTGCGCTGTTGGGCCGCGTGGCCAGCGACATCCGCCGTCTCGTCGCCACCGACAAGATTGCCTACCGCAGGCAGAGGCAGGGCCGATGACGACCGATCCCCGCGACCTCGTGAAGAAGAAGCCCGGCCTTGCGCTGTGGCTGCCGCTGGCGCTGTTCGGCGCGTTCTTCGTTCTCGTCATCTGGGGCCTCGTCCGCCCTGCGGATCGGGAGGTCGCTAGCGCCTTCATCGGCAAGCCGCTGCCCGAATTCAATCTGCCCCCCGCCACCGAAGCGCGCCCCGGCCTCGCCACCGCCACCTTCCGGGCCGGCAAGCCGCGCCTGCTCAACGTCTTCGCCAGCTGGTGCGTGCCCTGCGCGGTGGAAAGCCCGCAACTGGCCGCGCTCGCCGCCCAGGGCATCGAGATTGACGGCGTGGCCATCCGTGATCGCAAGGAAGACCTTGACCGCTTCCTCGCCACCAACGGCAACCCGTTCAAGCGCATCGGCAAGGATGATCTCAGCCAGGTCCAGCTCGCGATCGGGTCATCCGGCGTGCCCGAAACCTTCGTGGTCGATGGCAAGGGCGTGATCCGCTATCAGCACATCGGCGACATCCGTCCCGAAGACGTGCCGCTGATCCTCGGCAAGCTGGCGGAGGCGGCACAATGATCCGCCTGCTGTTCGCTCTGCTGGCACTCACGCTGACCGTCCCCGCCACCGCGCAGGACATGCTGCCGCCCGCACCCTATGCCTACAGGCAGCTGCCCGACTCCGCGCAAGAAGCGAAGGCCCAGGCGCTGATGGAAACGCTGCGCTGCCTCAAGTGCCAGAGCCAGTCGATCGCCGACAGCGATGCGCCGATGGCCGGCGACATGCGCCACCAGGTCCGCACCCGCATCGCTGCGGGCGAGGAGCCCGAACATATCCGCCAGTGGCTGATCGAACGCTATGGCGATTACGTCAGCTATACCCCGCAAGTGAAGCCGATCACCTGGCCGCTGTTCGCCGCGCCGCTGGTGTTCCTTGCGCTCGCCGCGCTGCTGCTGCGCGGGCGCTTCCGGCGGAGAGCCGAAACCCCCGTCGAAGGATCGGGCGAATGACCTGGGTTATCGTCCTCGTGCTTGCTGCCATCGCGTTCGGCACCATGGCCTTCATGCTCAAGCTTCCGCGCGCCGGGTGGGAAATCACCGGTGCGGCGCTGCTTTTCGGCATTTCCGGCTATGCGCTGCAGGGCCATCCCGGCCTGCCCGGCGCGCCGCGCACTGCTGTCGAGGATCAGAAGGTCGCGGATGCGGAGCTGATCAAGCAGCGCGCCGAAATGGGTGACCAGTTCGGCAAGGGGCAATCCTGGCTGGTCCTGTCAGATGCGCTGGCGCGGCAGGGACAGTATCGCGCCTCGGCCGACGTGCTGGGCAAGGCGGTGCAGGCCCAGCCCGGCGATGCGGACCTGTGGGTGGCGCTGGGCAATGCGCTGGTCGGCCACAGCGAAGGGATGATCACCCCCGCGGCGCAGTTCGCCTTCCAGAAGGCGGCAAAGATTTCGCCCGAGCATCCCGGCCCTCCGTTCTTCATGGGCCTCGCGCTGGCGCAGTCTGGCCGCCTGGCCGATGCCCGCGCGATCTGGGCGGAACTGCTCGCGCGTTCGCCCGCTGATGCCCCCTATCGTGCCGATCTGCAGGCGCGGCTGGCGCGCATCGATTCGATGCTGGCTGCTTCAGGGCAGGCACCTGCGACGCCGCCTGCGGCACCGCAGATGGAGCCCACCGCTGCACCCTCGGCCGATGCATCCGCTTCCGCCGAATAAACCCCTGATTTCCTTGGCTGGAACGCCCTGCTGCGCGTGGCGTTTCCCCATCGCGCAGCCCGATCGGCCTCCCATTGCGGGGTCTTGGGGCCAGTGCTAAAGCGCCGCGCCGCTCCGGCATCCGTGTGGATATCGGCGGCGTTGGGCGAAAGCCGGGGGCCCGCTTGCCATGGTTGATGCGCAGACCGTTACCGATGTTGCCCACAAGGCAGGAACCCCGGCGGGCAATGCGCCCTCTTCGGGCGCCCATTCCGATGGCCACGGGCATCATGGAGGACACTCCGGCAGCCTGCTGAAGCTTTCGGTCGGCGCGATCGGCGTCGTCTTCGGTGACATCGGCACCAGCCCGCTCTACGCCCTGCGCGATACGTTCGCCGGGCATCACAAGCTCCCGCTCGATCAGCTTCACGTCTATGGCATCATCAGCCTGATGTTCTGGTCGATGATGATCATCGTGACGCTGAAGTACGTCACCGTGATCATGCGTGCCGACAACAAGGGGGAGGGCGGCTCGCTGGCCCTGCTCGCGCTGATCAACCAGCACACGTCTGGCAGGCGCTGGGGCAAGGGCATCATCCTGCTCGGCGTATTCGCCACCGCGCTGTTCTATGGCGATTCGATGATCACCCCCGCCGTTTCGGTGATGGGCGCGATCGAAGGCCTGGCGGTCTACGAACCCTCTATGGGCCGTGCCGTGGTGCCGCTTGTCGTTGTCATCCTGATCGGCCTGTTCCTTATCCAGAGCCGCGGCACGGAAAAGGTCGCCACCTTCTTCGGCCCGATCATGCTGCTCTATTTCGCCACGATCTCTGTTCTCGGCGTGATGTCGATCGCGCTATTTCCGCATGTCGTCACCGCGCTTTCGCCGCACCATGCCGTGGCGATGTTCGTGGCCGATCCCTTCCGTGGCTTCCTTGCCATGGGCGCGGCAGTGCTGGCCGTCACCGGGGCAGAGGCGCTTTATGCCGACATGGGCCATTTCGGGCGCAACCCCATCCGCATGTCGTGGCTGGTCTTCGTGCTGCCCGCGCTGGTGCTCAACTATCTCGGCCAGGCTTCGCTGCTGATGCGGATGGGTGAACCGGCGCTGGAGAGCCCGTTCTATTTCCTTGCGCCGCAGTGGTTCCAGTGGCCGCTTCTGGCGCTGGCCAGCGCGGCTGCGGTCATCGCCTCGCAGGCGGTGATCTCGGGCGCGTTCTCGGTCACGCAGCAGGCAATCCAGCTCGGCTTCATCCCGCGGATGACGATCAAGCACACCTCCACGGCCGCCGGGCAGATCTATATCCCGGTGATCAACTTCGCGCTGATGATCGCGGTGATCCTGCTGGTGCTGGTGTTCCAGCATTCGTCCAACCTCACCGCCGCCTATGGCATCGCGGTGACGGGCGCGATGCTGATCGACAACTTCCTGCTCGCGGTTGTGCTGTTCAAGCTGTGGAGCTGGAGGCCGCCCTTTGCACTGGGGCTGCTGCTGCTGTTCTTCCTGATCGACGCCGGTTATCTCGGCGCGAACATGACCAAGATCCCCGATGGCGGCTGGGTGCCTCTGCTGATGGGCATTGCCATCTTCACGCTGCTCACCACCTGGTCGCGCGGCCGCGCGCTGATGCGGCAGAACATGGCCGAAGGCACCATCCCGCTGGAGGTCTTCACCAAGAGCGCGCACAACAGCGCCGCCCGGGTGCCCGGCACGGCCGTGTTCATGGCCAGCACATCGGACGGGGTGCCTTCGGCGTTGCTGCACAACATCAAGCACAACAAGGTTCTGCACGATCGCGTGGTGATCCTCACCGTCCAGATCGCCGACGTGCCCTATGTCGATGCGGGTGAACGCTTCTCGGTGAAGGACTATGGCAACGGGTTCTATCGCCTGTCGCTGCGCTTCGGCTTCCTGGAAGAAACCGACGTGCCCGCCGCGCTGCGCACCGTCACCATGTGCGGTGAACCGTTCGACATGATGAAGACCAGCTTCTTCCTCTCGCGCCAAACCCTGATCCCTTCGGACAAGCCGGGCATGGCGCTGTGGCGGGAAAAACTGTTCGCATGGATGCTGCGCAATGCCGCCAGTGCGATGGAGTTTTTCCGCCTGCCGACCAATCGCGTGGTCGAGTTGGGCAGCCAGCTGAAGATCTGATCGACGCTATCGAAAGACATCAGGTGTTTACACAGGGGTGTGTCAAAGGCTGTTGGCACCCGGTCGTAATCTGTTAATCCCTACAGGATTCAGGGGACGACGCCATGTTGCAAAATGCCGCCGTCTTGCGGGAAATACTCGACGATCAGCTTGAAATGGTCTGCCGTTTCCATGCGGATGGCACAATCCTGTTCGCCAATCGCGCTTATGCCAGCACAATGGGGCAGACGCCCGAAAGCATGGTGGGGCGCAGCTTGTGGGATTTTGTGCTGGCCGACGACCACGGCAACGTGCGGGCCGACATGGCCCGGCTCACGCCCGAAAAGACCGAAGTCACCATCGAAAACCGTCTGGATACGCCCGAGGGACCTCGTTGGACGCTATGGCGCAACCATGCGCTAGAATTTGATGACGAGGGCCACCTGCTGGTGGCCCAGTCCACCGGTATCGACATCACCGAACGCCGCCTGCTGGAAGAACGCACCAGCCTGCTGATCGAGGAACTGAACCACCGCGTGAAGAACACGTTGATGGTTGTGCAGGCGATGGCGCACCAGACCTTCCGCGGGCAGGACATGCCCCGCGATCCCGTGGTCAAGTTCAACGAGCGTCTCTCCGCGCTTGCCGCGGCGCACACGGCGCTGTCCAATGCGGCCTGGGCCGGCGCGCCGATCTTCGACCTGGTGCGGCAGGGCACCGCCATCTGTGGCCAAAGCGGCGCGGTGCGGTTGTGCGGTCCCGATCTGGTGATTCCCGCCGCGCCAACGGTTCCGTTGGTCATGGTGCTGCATGAACTCGCCACCAACGCCCTGAAGTACGGGGCTCTTTCGGTGGATGAAGGCTGCGTCGACGTGATCTGGCGGCGCATCGAAGATTGCCGGCGGCTTGAGTTGCAATGGCGCGAAATGGGTGGGCCCGCCGTTGTCGTTCCCACGCGCAAGGGTTTCGGTTCGCGCCTGATCGTCGATGCTGTCGAGCGCCAGATGCAAGGCACCGCCGAGGTTGCATATGCATCTGACGGGCTCGTCTGCACCATTTCCTTCCCCCTTGGAGCTTCTGCATGATTGCCGGCAAGACTATCCTGGTGGTCGAGGACGAGTTCATCGTCGCCGCCATGCTATGTGATGTTATCGAAGATGAAGGCGCCCAGGTTCTCGGCCCCGCCGGGTCGCTGGCGGAGGCGCTGGAGCTTGCCGCTGTGGAAGGGATTGATGCCGCTGTCCTCGATTGGAACCTTGGCGGCGAACCGGGCGAACCTGTCGCCCGCGCGCTGGCCAACCGTGGCGTGCCCTTCATCATCGCCACCGGCTATGGCAGCGTGGAAGGCGATTTTGCGGGAGTTCCGGTCCTGTCCAAGCCCTATGCACCTGGCAGGCTGCTGGAGACGTTGTCCGCTCTGTTCTGAAGCAAAGCACATCCAGATGCGTACGCCAGATACTCGTGGCGCCGCTCGTGATGAGCCATTCGAACCGCTTCTCCGCACAGAAAACCCGCCCGCAGCCAAAGGCCACGGGCGGGTCCTGAACCCCTTGAAGGGCGGGATGCTTACTTCGGCGTAGCGGTCGCCGTCGGGGTGGCGAGCACGTTCTTGGCGTCGCGCGCACCCTGCTTCACGCCATCGCCCATGCGGTCGGCAGCCTCGCCGGCCTTGTCGGCGGCGGCAGCGGCCTTGTCTGCAGCGGCGTCGGCGGCGCGGCCGGCGTCGTCCACTGCCTTGTTGGCAGCATCGCCCACGGCGTCGGCGCCTTGGGCGGCTGTGGTGGTCACGTCGCTGGCCGCGGTCGCCACGTCATTGGCGGCTGAGGTTGCCGTTTCAGACGCTGCGTCCTGCGTCTTTTCGGAACAGGCGGCCAGGCCCAGCGCGGCGGCAGCGGTGGCGGCGATCAGAACAAACTTGCGCATCGGATATCACTCTCCGTCCATGGCAGATGGGCGGGCAACGCCCGTTGCCCCTGCCGGTTCCTGCAAAAGCAGACGGCGCGGCGTTGGTGAACGCCGCGCCGCCCGTTTTTTGTCAGGTCTGGCGATCAGCCGAGGTTGGCGCTGACCATGCAATAGAGCATCGGCAGCGACAGCAGCAGGTTGGTGCGGCTGGCCATCAGCGCGCGCGGCGCAGCGGCGGCCTTCTCCTCGGCGCTCGCTTCCACGATGCCCAGGATCTTCTTCTGCGCGGGCCAGATGATGAACCACACGTTGAACGCCATCACCAGCGCCAGCCACATGCCCAGGCCGATCAGCTTCACGTTGCCTTCACCGGAGAAGGTCATCGCCTGGTGGGCATAGCCGGTGACAATCGCGATGCCGAGCCCGGTCACCACGGTGAGCAGCGCGGCATAACGGAAGAAGAAGAACACCTTGGGCGCGATGTGCCCGATGATCGCGGGCTTCTGCTCGGCCGGAATGGCCGGCATGGTCGGCACCTGCACGAAGTTCAGGTAGTACAGCAGCCCGATCCACAGGATGCCGAAGAACACGTGCAGCCAGCGCAGCACCGAATTTGCGTCCACCGGTGCGCTGGAGCCAAAGCCCAGCATCACGGCGATCGCGGCAACGAGGCCGACCACCAGCACCAGGTGCAGGTTTCCAAAGAACTTGGCCATAAAACGATATCCCCCTTATTTTTTACGCGCGTCCAGATCGGGCCCTGCCTGGCCGGGCGAGCCCTTCGCCGCGCATATTAAGGGGTGTGCGCCAAATGTCACACGGTTTTGCCGTGCGGCAGGGCGTTTCAATCGTGCGGCGGGCTCTCCACCACTTCATTTTCCGCTGTTTCGCCAAGACCATGGCGCAGCAACATGGGAATCTGCGTGAAGGTAAACAGGAACGAAATTGGAGTAACGAAGAACAGCTTCGCGTTCAGCCAGATCGGCGTGATCGGGTCTCGATCGTTCTTCAGAAGCACCTGCCAGTCGGGATATTGATGCTTCAAATACGCTATCAATCCCTCGTTCAATGCGGCCAGAACCAAGAAGAAGATTGCCCAATTGAAAGACAGCTTCAACCAGCCGAGATCGTTGAGTCCGGGGAAGGCCGATTGCAGAAGGTACTTCAGTGCAGCTTTGTCTCGCATCCAACCAGCAAATAGGACCAATGCAAACATAAGGTACACAGCCGTTGGCTTGTGCCAAATCCATTCGGGATCGCCCAGGAACACCGTCAGCGCGCCGAACCCGATGATCAACGCGGAAGACAGCCACAGCATTGGCGAGATCTTGCCGAGCCGCCATTTCGACACCACCAGCGCGATCACCGTTGCCACCATGAAGGCGATCGTGCCCTTGGTCACCGCCACAATGGCGCCCACGCCGCCCGCGTCCTTGGGGCTGAACTGGCGATAGGTGAGGAAGAACACCAGCAGCGGCCCGTAATCGACCGCCAGGTTCACCCAGGATGACGCCGCCTTCTTGCCGTCCGCGCTCACTGGAACACTCCCGCAATCACCTTGGCCAGCAGATCGGGGTCAAACGGCCGTAGGTCATCAATCTTTTCGCCCACCCCGATGGCATGAATCGGCAGGCCATATTGCTCCGCCGCCGCCACCAGCACGCCACCGCGCGCGGTGCCGTCCAGCTTAGTCATGATCAGGCCGGTCACTCCCGCCACCTCGCGGAAGATCTCGATCTGCTGCAGCGCGTTCTGCCCGTTGGTTGCGTCGAGCACCAGCACCACGTCATGCGGCGCCTCGGGGTTCAGCCGGCCCAGCACGCGGCGCACCTTGGCCAGCTCGTCCATCAGCTCGCGCTTGTTGTGCAGCCGCCCGGCGGTATCCACGATCAGGGCGTCGATGCCGGTTCCGGTCGCCTCCTTCACCGCATCAAACACGATCGAGGCGGGATCGCCGCCTTCCGGTCCGGTCACGATCGGCACGCCCAGCCTGTCGGCCCACACCTTCAGCTGGCCGATGGCCGCGGCGCGATAGGTGTCACCGGCGGCCAGCATCACCCCATAATCCTGTTCCTGGAACAGGTGCGCCAGCTTGGCGATCGTGGTGGTCTTGCCCGATCCGTTCACGCCGATCACCAGGATCACCTGCGGGCGGGGGAAGGCGACAACGTCCAGCGGCTTGGCCACCGGACGCAGGATCGCGGCGATCTCCTCGGCCACAGCCTCGCGCAGCGTGGTATCGTCCAGCCCCTTTTCGAAGCGCTGTGCCGCCAGCTTGCCCCGGATGCGCGCCGCCGCCCGTGGGCCCAGGTCCGAAAGGATCAGCGCGTCCTCGATCTCGTCCAGCTGCTCCTCGGTCAGCCGCGTCGCTCCGCCAAAGCCGGCCAGGTTGCCTGCCAGCCGCTCGGATGTCTTGCGGAAGCCGCCGAGAAGACGGTCGGACCAGCTTTCGCCACTCATGCCAGCATTCCTTCGATGATCCTTGTCGGCGTGATCGTCACCAAGTCCCCCGGCGCCACGCCTTCAGGCAGGCGATAGGGGGCAAAGTCCGGGGCATGGCCCGTGCCGTCGCGTTCGGCAAGCACTTGCGCAGGCTTGCCCAGCCGCGTCTGCAGCCAGCGGGCGCGCTCCGCCGCCACCGTCGCGCGCACTTCGCCGGCGCGTTCGCGCACCAGCGGCGGCGACACCTGCGGCATTCGCGCGGCGGGCGTGCCGGGGCGGGGGGAATAGGGAAAGACGTGCCCGTGCACCACCGCGCATTCGCGCACGATGGAAAGGTTGTCGGCATGCATGCCTTCGTCCTCGGTCGGAAACCCGGCGATCAGGTCGGCACCCACGGCGATCCCGGGCCGCGCCGCCTTCAGCAGATGCACCAGCGCGATTGCGTCGGCGCGGCTGTGCCGGCGCTTCATCCGCTTCAGCACCATGTCACTGCCCGATTGCAGCGAAAGGTGGACATGCGGCATCACCCGGTCCTCGCCGGTGATAAGCTCGAACAGCGCGTCGTCGATCTCCACCCCGTCCAGCGAGGACAGCCGCAGCCGTGGCAGGGCGGGGAAGGCGCGCAGGATCGCGTCCACCAGCACGCCAAGCTTCGGCGTATCGGGCAGGTCCGCGCCCCAACCGGTCACGTCCACGCCGGTCAGCACCACCTCGCGCACGCCCAGCGCCAGGTGCCGCTCCACCGTCGCCAGCACATCGGCCACCGGCGTTGAAACGCTGCGCCCGCGCCCCTGCGGGATCACGCAGAACGTGCAGGCATGGTCGCATCCCGTCTGCACCGGCACGAACGCGCGGGTGTGGATCTGGGACGATTGCAACATGGCGGCACTTCCGCCCCAGCTTGCCGGCAGCAGTTTGCCCGCATTGGCCACCACGCCATCCACTTCCGGCATCGCGGCAAAGCTCTCGGCCTCGATCGTCGCGGCGCACCCTGTCACCAGCAGGCGCGCATCGGGATGGTCACGCCGCAGCCGCCGCACCGCGCGGCGCGACTGGCGCACCGCCTCGGCCGTCACGGCACAGGAATTGACCACCACCGTCGGTCGCTCCGCTTCCGCCAGCATGGCGCGGATCACCTCGCTCTCGGCCAGGTTCAGGCGGCAGCCCAGCGTGACGACTTCAGGCAGGATAGTCCGCATCCTCGAACACGCCGGTAAAGCTGGTCGTCGCCGGCCCGGTCATCAGGATGGTGTCGTCCGCCGTCCATTCGATGGTCAGCGGCCCGCCCGGCAGGTCAACGCGGACCTTCCTGCCCGTCAGCCTGCGCCGCATGGCGCCAACCGCCGTGGCGCAGGCGCCCGTGCCGCACGCGCGGGTCAGGCCCGCACCGCGTTCCCACACCCGCAACTTCAGGTGATCCGGCCCCACCACGCTCGCCACGTTCACGTTGACGCGCTCGGGAAACAGCGGGTCGGTCTCGATCACCGGGCCCAGCCGTGCCAGGTCCACCGCATCGGCGTCGGGCACGAAGAAGATCGCGTGCGGGTTGCCCACGTTCACCGCGGTCGGCTGGTCCAGCTCTTCCCAGCCCACCGGCATGGCCAGGGTGTCCATCGCATAGGCCAGCGGGATCGCCTGCCAGTCAAAGCGCGGGCGGCCCATGTCCACCGCCACACCTTCACCCGTCACTTCAGAACGGATCAGGCCGCCCAGCGTCTCGATCGCCTGCGTGCCGCCCAGCAGCAGGCCCACCGCGCGGCTGGCGTTGCCGCAGGCTTCCACTTCGCCCCCGTCGTTGTTGAAGATGCGCATCCGGACGTCGGCCACGTCGCTCGGCTCCAGCACGATCAGCTGGTCGCAGCCGATGCCGGTGCGCCGGTCGGCCAGCGCGCCCGCGCGCCGCGTAGTCATCGCCACGGGCATCTCGCGCGCGTCGATCACCACGAAGTCGTTGCCGAGGCCGTGCATCTTGCGAAAGGGAACCTGCATGCCGCGCGACTTAGGCCTGCGCGCGGCCCTATGCAACCGGCGGAGGGCGGGAAATCAGCCGTTCACCACCGCTGCCGGACCTTCATCGTCCTGTGCAGGCGCGGTACCGGCCAGCAGGCCCTTCTCGCCCAGCTCGCGCCGCACGTCCTCGGCAGCCGCGGGCATGCCATAGAGATAACCCTGACCCTTGAACGATCCGAACTGGCGCAGCGCTTCCAGCACCTCGCGGTTCTCGATCCCCTCCGCCGTGATCGGCAGGTCCATGCCGCGCCCCAGAGAGGAGATCGCCTCGATGATCGTCGCGCTGTCCTTGCTGCGACCCAGCGTGGAGACGAAGCTGCGGTCGATCTTGATGCGGTCGAACGGCAGCGTGCGCAGCTGCGATAGGCTGGAATATCCGGTGCCGAAGTCGTCCAGGCTGATGCGGATGCCCTGGTTGCGCAGGCTGGTGATCATCGAACGCACCACGCCGATGTTCTCGTGAAGGCAGGTTTCGGTGATCTCGATGTCCAGCCTGTGCGGCGGGAAGTTCGCCTCCACCAGCAGCCGCAGGATGCGCTGCGCAAACCACGGATCGCGCATCTGCAGCGGCGATATGTTGACCGACAGCGTCAGCGCCGGGTCCCAATCACGCGCATCGCGCAGCGCACGGGCGATCAGCTGTTCGGAAAGGTCGGAAATCAGGCCGATTTCTTCGGCCACCGGAATGAAGATCTCCGGCCCCACCAGCCCGTGGCGGGGCGATTGCCAGCGCGCCAGCATCTCGAACCCGGTGATTTCGCCGGTGTCGATGTCCACCTGCTTTTCATAGAAGGGCACGAACTCGCCCTTGGCCAGTCCCTCGCGGATCCCGGCTTCCAGCTCGCTGCGAAAGCGCAGCTCCTTTTCCATTGAAGGTTCGAACCAGCAATAGCGGTTCCGCCCGGCCTTCTTGGCCTGGTACATGGCAAGGTCGGCACGGTGGACCAGGTCCTGCACCAGCCGGCGCCCGTCGCATTCCTCCGGAATCGGCATGGAGCGCGAAAGGCCGATGGAGGCGGTCACCTCGATCGTCGTGTCATGGGTGCGGATCGGCATGGCGATCGTCTCGTTGATCCGCGCCACGATGTTCTCTGCCGCACTGGGGTCTTCGGTCGTCAGCACGCCCGGCTCCAGCGCCAGCGCGCAGGTGAATTCGTCGCCGCCGAGGCGCGCGATCACCGCATGGCCCGGCAACTGCGCGCGGATGCGGCGGGCGGTCTCCATCAGCACCTCATCGCCCACCTTGTGGCCGTGCAGGTCGTTCGATCGCTTGAACTTGTCCAGGTCGATCATCATCACCAGCACTTCGCCGCCGCTGGCGCGCGCGATGTCCACCAGTTTCTCGATCGCCGGTTCCAGGCTGCGCCGGTTCAGGCACCCGGTCAGCGCGTCTGTCTGCGCCAGCCGCTGTGCGGTTTCCTCGGCCTTGCGCCGTTCGCCCACTTCGGTGCTGAGCTCCTTGTACCGTCGCCAGCCGAAGATGATCAGTGCGATGTTCAGGATCAGCGCGTTGCCCAGCAGCGCGTCGGTATTGCTCTCGCCAAACAGGTACGAGCGGGTGATGCGGGTCAGCACCGAAGAACCAGTGCCCACGAACAGGATGATTGCCGCCGCCAGGATGCCCAGCGCCACGATGTCGCGCTCGGCCTTCACCAGTTGGGGCTCGGCTCCCTTTGCCGCAGCGGCGTCATGGCTGGTCGCGTCCGGCTTGTTCATGCCCAGGGGTTCCGAAACTCCACATGCCGCCAAATGTCATGGCGTGCATTCCGGTCTTTACGGAAACTGTCCTCAACATTTGGTTAAGACCAGCTTTCCGACCCACCGCAATCCCCGGCTAGCGTCTGCAAACCTTGCGTTCCGGCCCAAAGGCGCGTAAGCGGCCGCGCAGGAAGGCAGGCCCCGCGCCCGCCAACCGTGGTTTTCCGTGTCGGCATCCGATGTTGACGCCCACGCTGGTCGGCGAGGTTTCGCCCACCGGCGTTTTTGGCGTTTTGCGGGCCTGATGCGCGGAAATCCTTGGGATTTGTGCAGGAGTTGCATCGTGTTCGATAGTCTTTCAGACCGGCTGAGCGGGGTCTTCGACCGCCTGCGTGGCCGCGGCGCGTTGCAGGAGGACGATGTCCGCGCCGCCATGCGCGAAGTGCGAATCGCCCTGCTCGAAGCAGACGTCGCGCTCCCCGTGGTCCGCCGCTTTGTTGACAGCGTGACGGAACAGGCCGTGGGCCAGTCGGTCCTGCGCTCGGTCACGCCGGGTCAGCAGGTCGTCAAGATCGTCAACGATGCGCTGGTCGAAATGCTCGGCGCTGAAGCCGCCGATCTCGATCTCAATGCCGCGCCGCCGGTCGTCATCATGATGGTCGGCCTGCAGGGCTCGGGCAAGACCACCAGCACCGCCAAGATCGGCAAGCTGCTGAAGGAAAAGCGCGGCAAGAAGGTCATGATGGCGTCGCTCGACGTTAATCGTCCTGCCGCGCAGGAACAGCTGAAGGTCCTTGGCGAACAGGCCGGCGTTGCGACCCTGCCGATCGTGCCGGGCCAGTCGCCTGTCGAGATCGCCACCCGCGCGCTGCATTCCGCCAAGCTCCAGGCCGTCGACGTCCTCCTGCTCGATACTGCGGGCCGCCTGCATGTCGATGCGGCCCTGATGGACGAGATGAAAGCCGTCGCTGCGGTCTCGGCGCCAAAGGAAACGCTGCTCGTCGTCGATGCGCTGACTGGTCAGGACGCGGTCAACGTTGCGCAGTCTTTTTCGGGCGAGGTCGATCTCACTGGCGTCGTGCTCACCCGCATGGATGGCGATGCGCGTGGTGGTGCGGCGCTTTCCATGCGCGCCGTCACCGGCAAGCCGATCAAGTTCGCCGCCACGGGTGAAAAGCTCGATGCGATCGAGCCCTTCCATCCCGAACGCGTGGCTGGCCGCATCCTTGGCATGGGCGATATCGTCTCCATCGTTGAAAAGGCGGCGGCGACGATCCAGGCGGAAGACGCCGAAAAGCTCGCCGCGCGCATGGCCAAGGGTCAGTTCGACATGAACGACCTGCGCACCCAGCTGCGCCAGATGCAGAACATGGGGGGCCTCGGCGTGCTGGCGGGCATGATGCCCGGCATGAAGAAGGCCAAGCAGGCGATGGCCCAGTCGGGCATGGACGACAAGGTCCTGCTCCACATGGATGCCATCATCGGCTCGATGACGCCCAAGGAGCGTGAACGCCCCGAACTGCTCAATGCCAAGCGGAAGATCCGCGTGGCCAAGGGCTCCGGCACGCAGGTGCAGGACGTCAACAAGCTGATCAAGATGCACATGGAAATGGCCAAGGCCATGAAGCAGATCCGCAAGATGGGCGGGCTGAAGGGCCTTGGCGCGCTGTTCGGCAAGGGCGGCATGGGTGCCGCGATGCCAGGGCTCGATCAGCAGATGGGGCCTGGGGGTCTTGCTGGTCTTGGTGGTGGTGGAATTGGAGGCCTTCCGGGTCTGGGCAGCGGCATGCCGTCCAACCTGGGTGACCTGCTGAAGAAGAAGTAAGTTCGCAAAGTTTCTGGAAAGGTAGTGTAAATGTCTGTTTCTATGCGTCTTTCGCGCGGCGGTTCGAAGAAGCGCCCCTATTACAAGATCGTCGTTTCCAACAGCCGCGCCCCGCGCGATGGCGCCTATCTTGAACAGGTCGGCACCTACAACCCGCTCCTCGCCAAGGACAACGCCGATCGCGTGCGCCTGGTCGAAGACCGTGTGCGCTACTGGCTGGGTGTTGGCGCGCAGCCGACCGACCGCGTTGCCCGCATGCTCGACAAGGCCGGCATCAAGGAACGCGCCGCCACCGTGAACCCGCAGAAGGGTGAACCCGGCAAGAAGGCCAAGGACCGCGCCGAGGAAAAGGCCGAGAAGGCCCGTGAAGCTGCCGAGGCTGCTGCCGCTGCAGCCGCCGCTCCAGCGGAAGAAGCTCCGGCCGAAGCCGCTGCCGAAGAGCAGACGGAAGCCTGATCTTGCAGGACAAGCCCGTAACCCTCGCCGCCATTGCCGGCGCGCACGGGGTCACGGGCGAGGTCCGCCTCAAGCTGTTCGGAGAAGGCGTGGCGGCGCTCAAGCGCTACCGCGCCTTCAACGACTCCAGCCTTACGCTGGAGAAGCTGAAGGAGGACGGCAAGGGCGGGGCGATCGCCCGCTTTGCCGAAGTGACCGATCGCACCGCGGCAGAAAAGCTGCGCGGCACCGCGCTCACCGTCCCCCGTTCGGCGCTGCCCGCGCTGGCCGATGGTGAATACTACCATGCCGACCTGATCGGCCTGCCCGCAGTCTCCACGACGGGAGAGGCGCTGGGCACCTGCATCGCGGTCGAAAACTTCGGCGCCGGCGATGTCCTCGAAATCCGCCGCGAAAATGGCAAGCGCTTCATGGTACCCATGCGCGCTCAGGCCGTGCCCGAATGGAATGCCGATCGCATCCTGATCGAAGCCGCCTACGCCGAAGACTGATCGCATGGGCTTCTTCATCATCCTGATGGTGCTGGTGGTCCTGCCCGCCATCCTCTCCACCGTCATCGCCTCGATCCTCGGCTACCGCAGCAAGACGATGCCGCGCGCCCGCCGCATCGCCTATGCCGCGCTTCCCGCTGGGCTGCTGCCGGTCTCCCCCGCCATCGTCTCGGTCCTCCACACGTACTCTTCGCCCGTCCCGGTTATCGCGGTCACCGCACTCGGCCTGATCGTCGCCGCAGTCATCGCCGCCCCCGCGGCCTGGCTCGCCACCCGCTCCAAGACCCCGCCGCCCGATCCCAAGGCCTTCGACTGAAAAGGCGTTGGCACGCGCCTTCCGGCGCGGCAGGTTCTTCCCGCAACACAGGGGAGGGCGCATATGCGGGCATTACTCAGGTTCATCGCGGCTGCGCTCGCCCTGCAACCCCTTGCTGCCCACGCCCAGACCGCGCCAGACCTCGCCGCGCTCGACCCGCAGATCGACGCTGTCCTCACCAAGTGGATGGCCGCCAACCACATCCCCGGCATGGTCTTCGGCGTCGTCAAGGATGGCCGCCTCGCCTATGTGAAGGGGGAAGGGGTGCAGGACCTCGTCCAGAAACGCCCGGTCACGCCCGATACCCTGTTCCGCATCGCCTCGATGACCAAGGCCTTCACCGCTCTCGCCATCCTGCGCCTGCGTGACGAAGGCCGCCTCGGGCTCGATGATCCGGCGGATCGCTATGTGCCCGAACTGCGCGGCTGGACCTATCCCACCGCCGACAGCCCGCGCATCACCATCCGCGATCTGCTCACCCACTCGGCAGGCTTCGTCACCGACGATCCGTGGGGGGATCGACAGACGCCCCTGTCGCAGACGGCCTTCACCGCGCTGCTGCGCACCGGCGTTCCCTTCACCCGGGTGCCGGAAATGAAGCACGAATACTCCAACCTCGGCTACGCCATCCTTGGCCGCGTCATCGCCAATATCACCAAGGCACCTTACCGCGCCTATGTCGAAAAGACCCTGCTCACGCCCTTGGGCATGACTGCCAGCGGTTTTGACGTTCTCGCCCATCCCAAGCACAGGCGCGCCCTGGGCTACCGCTGGGAAAACGACGCCTGGGCCGAAGAGCCGACGATGAAGGACGGCGCCTTCAATGCCATGGGCGGGCTGGAGGTCTCCGCCACCGACTATGCCAGGTGGCTCGCCTTCGTCCTCTCCGCCTGGCCGCCGCGCAACGATGCCGACACCGGCCCCGTCCGCCGCGCCACCGTCCGCCGTGTCGCACAGGGCCTGAACTTTTCCGCCGTGTTTCACCGCTACGCCACCGGCGGAGACAAGCAGTGCCCCGGTACCATCTCCTATGGCGTGGGCTGGCGGGTGATTGGCGATTGCGACTACGGCACCGTCCTCGCCCACGGCGGCGGCTACCCCGGCTATGGCAGCCACGTCATGGTCCTGCCCGAATACGGCGTTGCCCTCTTCGCGCTCACCAACAAGACCTACGCCGGCCCCAGCCAGCCGGTGTGGGACGTCGCCGCCCTGCTGCGCGAAAAGGGCGTGATCGCCAGGCGGCAGGAACCGGTCAGCCCCGATCTCGCCACCTTCTACGCCACCGCGCAGACCGTCTGGTCAGCCGGCACCGTCGACGCGCTGCAGGGCCGCGCCGCCATGAACTTCCCCATGGACCGCACCCCCGCAAACTGGGCCCGGGTCCTCGCCGAAATCAAGGCCAGATCCGGCCCCTGCGAAACATCCGCCCCCATCCAGCCCGACGGCAAAATGACCGGCACCTTCACCTGGCCCTGCGCCAACGGCACAATCACCGGCACCCTGATCCTCGCGCCCACCACGCCGATCACCCTGCAATCGCTGAAATACGCCTTCGAGCCGAAGGATTGAAAAGTGGAGCGCTAGCGTATATACAGAACGTATATACGGAGGCCGTTATGGGCATCGAGCATACTGCCAAGAGCTTCAAGTCCGGAAACTCGGTCGCAATCCGCATCCCGGCGGCCTTGGGCGTTGAGCCTGATCGCGAATGGAGCGTCGAGGAAAAGGATGGCGAACTGATCCTGCGCCCGAAGGACAGGCCCAAGCGCAAGTTCAACATCGACAAGGTGTGGGGCATCGGGCGGGGATCTGGCCTGAAGAGGATCGAGCCTGAAGATCGGGTGTTCGAGCATAGTCCGCGTCTTTGGGACGATCCCGAATGGCGCGCGAAGCATGGCTGGCCCGAGCCAACCGACGATGGCGCTTCCGCTTGAAATACATGCTGGATACCAATGCGGTGATCGTTGCCATAGAGGGCGACGATCCCGCGTTTCGTGCGCGCATGGCTGAGGCCGACGAGGGCGATATGGTCATCTCGTCGATCGTGCTCGGAGAAGTCGCCCTTGGCACCGAGCAGGGTAAGCCGCCTCCGGCCAGGATCCTGGAGATCTTTCTCGAAGAAGTGCCGCTCCTGCCCTTTGACGAGAACGCGGCCAGGGCTTACGCGAAGATTCCGTTCAGGCGGGCGAGCTATGACCGGCTGATTGCGGCTCATGCCATTTCGCTTGGGCTGACGTTGGTTACGGCGAATGCAAAGGACTTCGCCGATGTGCCGGGGCTGGTGGTTGAGAACTGGACGGTGTGATGTTCGCTGATCCGTGCATGGTCACGAGTGAAGAGACCATAATCTTCCTCGCCATGTCAGCAGCCTTCGGTGTCTTTATCGCGATTGCGCTGGCATGGATTATCCGGACCCGACTCCCGGAGCAGGGTGCCAAGGTCGGCTGCTTGGGTATGTCGTCGACAGGGGTGCTTGCAGGCTATCTAGCCAGGCTAGCTTTGCCTGACGGACGCACTTTCGCCGAATGTGGTCTCACACCCGACCTGATGTTCTTCCCCGGCTACGCATTCATAGTTGCGCCGTTGGCGATGCTGGCGGCGTTATTTCTCTTCCTTCGCGGGCGCCGTCGAGGCTAGGCGGCGCAAATGACCTTCGCCGCCACCGTCCTCACCCTCTACCCGGAGATGTTCCCCGGCCCCCTCGGCGTCAGCCTTGCCGGGCGGGCGCTGCGGGAAGGCACCTGGGCGCTCGATGCGGTGCAAATCCGCGATTTCGCCATCGACAGGCACAAGACCGTGGACGACACCCCCGCCGGCGGCGGCGCGGGCATGGTCCTGCGCGTCGATGTGCTGGCCAAGGCCATCGACCACGCGCGCACCTCCGCACCCGCAGCGCCCGTCATCGCGCTCACCCCCCGCGGAAAGCCGCTCACCCAGGCCCGCGTGCGCGAACTGGCGCAAGGGCCCGGCGTCATCCTGCTGTGCGGCCGGTTCGAGGGTTTCGACGAGCGCATCTTCGCCGGGCGCGATGTCGAGGAAGTCTCGGTCGGCGATATCGTCCTGTCGGGCGGGGAATGCGCCGCGCTGATGCTGCTGGACGCTTGCATTCGCCTGCTTCCCGGCGTAATGGGCGCGGCTTCCAGCGGGCATGAGGAGTCGTTCGAGAACGGCCTCCTTGAATACCCGCACTATACCCGGCCCGCTGAGTGGGAAGGGCGCACGATCCCTGAAGTGCTGCGATCGGGGGATCATGCGAAGATCGCGGCTTGGCGCAAGTCACAGTCCGAGATCGATACACGGCTACGCAGGCCGGACCTTTGGGAGCGCCACACCGGCGTTCGGGTCCAGTCTGCCTCTGGTGCGCAGCGTGAAGTGCAGGACGATTGAAAAATGAACCTGATTCAGCAGCTTGAAGCTGAAGCCATCGCCGAGTTCAAGGCGAAGAAGGACATCCCGGATTTCCGTGCGGGCGATACCGTGCGCGTTGGCGTGCGCGTTGTCGAAGGCGAGCGGACCCGCGTGCAGGCCTATGAAGGCGTGTGCATCGCGCGGTCGAACCGCGGCCTCGGCTCGAACTTCACCGTGCGCAAGATCTCGTTCGGCGAAGGCGTAGAGCGCGTGTTCCCGCTCTACTCGCCCAACATCGATTCGATTACCGTCGTGCGCCGTGGTGTCGTGCGTCGTGCGAAGCTCTACTACCTTCGCGGCCGCACCGGCAAATCGGCGCGCATTGCCGAGCGCAAGGTCACCAAGGCCAGCGCGGAGTGACCAGGAGGGGCTGAAAAGCTCCACGCCGCAAAACGGACAACACCGTAGGAAGGCGCCCTGGCACACCAGCCGGGGCGCCTTTTTCTTTGCGCGCCGAACCTTGCACCAGACCCACGCCGTTCGTGTCGAGCGAAGTCGAGACACCCCACCGTCTCGACAGGACCGATGGAAGAGCTACCCTGCCGGCATTCCCCGATGAAAGGCCCGCCCTTGTCATGCGCTTGCTCTCTCGCCTGCTTGTTGCATCCGCGTTCGTTCTCGCGTCCCCCGCGCTTGCCGCGCCTGCAGGCAACCCGCCCGTGACCGCCCGCGCGCCCGAACCGGCACCCGCGCTCACCCTGCAGCGCGTCTTCGCCAGCCCCTCGCTCAATGGCCCCGCGCCGATGGGGGTAAAGCTCTCGCCCGATGGCCGCACGCTGTCGCTGCTGCGCAACCGGGCCGACGATGCCGAACGCTATGACCTGTGGGGCTATGATCGCCAGTCGGGCCAGTGGCGCATGCTGGTCGATTCGCTGAAGCTGTCCTCGGGCCGCGCCCTGTCCGAAGCCGAAAAGATGCAGCGCGAACGCAAGCGCATCGGCAACCTGAAGGGCGTCGTCAGCTATGAATGGGCGCCCGATGGCAAGTCGGTGCTGGTGCCCCTGGATGGCGATCTGTTTCTCGCCGGGCTTGATGGCAGCGTGCAGCCCATCGCCGGTGCCAATGGCGGCGTACTCAACCCGGCGCTCAGCCCCAAGGGTGGCAAGCTCGCATTCGTCCGCGATGGCCGGGTTTATGTCGTGCCTGTCGCAGGCGGTGCTCAGCCGCTGGCCATAACCCCTGCCGAAACATCTCACACCGTCCACTGGGGCGAGGCCGAATTCGTCGCGCAGGAAGAAATGGATCGCATGAACGGCTTCTGGTGGTCTCCCGCCGCAGACCGTCTTGCCGTCGAACGCTTTGACGAGGCGCAGGTCGGCGTCGTTACCCGCGCCGCCATCGGTGCAGACGGCACCAAGACCTTCGACCAGCGCTATCCTGCCGCCGGCACCCCCAATGCCGATGTCTCGCTCTGGGTGATCGGTGCAGACGGGCAGGGCCGCGTGCAGGTCGATCTGGGGGCCGACAAGGACATCTACCTCGTCCGCGTCGATTGGGCACCCGATGGCAAGACGCTTTACGTCCAGCGGGAAAACCGCGCGCAGACCCGGCTCGACATGCTCGCGGTCGATCCCGCCACCGGCGCCTCACGCGTGCTGTTTACCGAGAACGCGGCTGAAAAGAGCTGGATAAACCTTTCCAGCAATTACCGTTTCCTCAAGGACGGCAGCCTGCTCTGGTGGTCCGAACGCGATGGCTACGGCCATCTCTACCACTTCAAGGATGGCGGCTGGACGCAGCTGACCAGCGGCCCGTGGATGGTCACCGGCCTCGTCGGCGTGGACCAGAAGGCCGGCCGCGTCACCTTCACCGCCACCAGGGACGGCGTGCTCGAAGGGCAGGTCTATGCCCTCGATATTGCGCATCCCGGCAAGATCGAGCGCCTGACGGAAACCGGATTTGACAACGCCGCGACGATGGACGCCGCAGGGCAGACGCTGCTCGTCTCGCGCAGTGCCGATACCCAGCCGCCGCAAAGCTATCTCGCCGATGCCCATGGCAAGCGCATTGCGTGGATCGAACAGAACAGGGTGGTCGGTTCGCATCCTTATGCACCCTATGTGGCCAGCCATCGCCCTGCGCAGTTCGGCACGATCAAGAGCCCCGATGGCAAGACCGACCTGCACTGGGTGATGATCACCCCGCCGCTGGAAGCCGGCAGGCAGTACCCCGTGTTCACCTATCACTATGGCGGCCCGCACTCCCGCGTGGTTCACGGCGGGTGGCAGGGCGCGCTGGCCCAGGCTGTGGTGGACAAGGGCTATATCTGGTTTGCCATCGACAATCGCGGCTCGTCCGATCGCGGCGTCGCCTTCGAAAGTACGATCTGGCGTGCGATGGGTTCTGTCGAAGTGGAGGACCAGCTCGCCGGCGTGAATTACCTGCGCACGCTGCCCTATGTGGACCCAAAGCGGATCAGCACCTTCGGCTGGTCCTATGGTGGATACATGACGATCAAGATGCTTGAAGCGCACCCCGGCGCGTGGAACGCCGGCATCGCGGTGGCCCCGGTCACCAAGTGGGAGCTTTACGACACCCACTACACCGAACGCTATCTGGGCGATCCGCGCACCGAGCCGCAGGTCTATACGAAGTCCGGCGCGCTGGCCGATACGGCGAAGATCGCCGATCCGCTGCTGATCGTCCACGGCATGGCCGATGACAACGTGGTGTTCGAAAACACCAGCGCCATCGTCGCCAAGTTGCAGGGTGAGGCGGTGCCTTTCGAGATGATGCTCTACCCAGGCTTCACCCACCGCATCAGCGGGCCCAAGGTCAGCCAGCATCTCTACGAAACCATGTTCCGCTTCCTTGACCGCAACGGCGTGGGGACGGGCCAATGATCTGATCCGCAATGCTCGGGAAACATGCAGAGGAAGCCCCCGCCCGATTGGGGAGGGGGTTGGGGCTGGGGTTCCAAGCCACCCGCAAGGCGAAGCCCCACCGCCACCCCGAACAGTTTCGCGTCCAAGCCGGGGTGTCTCCGGCAAAAGCGTTTTTAACTTGGCTGGTCGGCACCAGCCGCTAGGGAACGGCCCGAGCCTTCGGGCCTGAGGGAGTAAGACAATGGGTTACCGGGTTGTTGTCGTCGGTGCGACGGGGAATGTCGGCCGCGAAATGCTCAACATCCTCGCCGAGCGCGAGTTTCCCTGCGACGAGATCGCCGTGCTGGCGTCCTCGCGTTCGCAGGGCACCGAGATCGAGTTCGGCGAGACCGGCAAGATGCTCAAGGTGCAGAACGTCGAGCACTTCGATTTCACCGGCTGGGACATCGCGCTCTTCGCCGCCGGTTCTGGCCCGACCAAGATCTATGCGCCCAAGGCAGCCTCGCAGGGCTGCGTGGTGATTGACAACTCGTCGCTCTATCGCATGGACCCGGACGTGCCGCTGATCGTGCCCGAGGTGAACCCGGACGCCATCGACGGCTACACCGCGCGCAACATCATCGCCAACCCCAACTGCTCCACCGCGCAGCTGGTTGTGGCGCTCAAGCCGCTGCACGATGTGGCGAAGATCAAGCGCGTCGTTGTCGCCACCTACCAGTCGGTTTCCGGCGCAGGAAAGGAAGGCATGGATGAACTGTTCGAACAGAGCCGCGCCATCTTCGTCAACGATCCGATCGAGCCCAGGAAGTTCACCAAGCAGATCGCCTTCAACGTGATCCCGCACATCGACGTGTTCCTTGACGATGGCTCGACCAAGGAAGAATGGAAGATGGTCGCGGAAACCAAGAAGATCCTTGATCCCAAGATCAAGCTTACCGCCACCTGCGTGCGCGTGCCGGTCTTCGTCGGCCATTCCGAAGCCGTGAACATCGAATTCGAGGAAGAGCTGCCCGCTGAAAAGGCGCAGGAAATCCTGCGCGAGGCGCCGGGCGTCATGCTGATCGACAAGCGCGAGGACGGTGGTTACGTCACGCCGATCGAATGCGTCGGTGATTTCGCCACCTTCGTCTCGCGCGTGCGCGATGACAGCACCGTGGACAACGGCCTGTCGCTGTGGTGCGTGTCGGACAACCTGCGCAAGGGCGCGGCGCTCAACGCGGTGCAGATCGCCGAACTGCTCGGCCGCCGCCACCTCAAGAAGGGCTGATCCCTTCTTCATGGCCAACCGCAAGGACCCGGCCCGCACCCGTGCGGGCCGGGTCTTTTCGTGCCAGTCGCCCGATCTGCCGATCGCGCATCCGCGTCCAAACGCCCTGCCGCGCCAGTGAAGCGATGAAACTCCCCGCGTTTCCGCGCGTTGGCAAACTACGGGGGGTCCTGTCCGGCTGAGGGAAACCCGCGCCAATTCAATCCATGAAGTAGAGATTTTCCCGTTGCAGGTTCCCGGCTCCCGCCGGTATGGACCGCCGCGGGGATTATGGGACCCGGCCACGGGACCACAGGGGGACGAATGCTGGAACATCTGGATCTGCTTCACGGCATCGCCGGCCTGATGGTCGGCATACTCGTGGGGCTTACCGGCGTCGGCGGGGGCTCGCTGATGACCCCGCTGCTCATCCTCATGTTCGGGATCAAGCCGGAAACCGCCGTCGGCACCGACCTGCTCTTCGCCTCGATCACCAAGATGGCCGGTTCCGCCGTGCATCACCAGCGCGAAACCGTGGACTGGCACATCATGCGCCGCCTCGCCATGGGCAGCGTGCCGGCGGCGATCGTCACGCTCATCGCCGTCTCCACATTCGGCAAGCTGGGCAAGGAAACCGGCCACGTCATCATGACCGTGCTCGGCGTGATGCTGATTGCCACCGCCGTGGCCACGCTGGCGCAGAAGAAGATCGCCGTCTTCGCCAAGAGCCATGACCGGCTCGATGATCGCGAGGCGCTGATCCCCACCGTCGCGCTTGGTGTGGGGCTTGGCGTCGCCGTGTCGATCTCCTCGGTCGGGGCGGGCGCCATCGGCGTCACCGTGCTGCTGGTGCTCTACCCTGCGCTGCGCGTGGCGCGGATCGTGGGGACGGACATTGCCCACGCCGTGCCGCTCACCCTGGTCGCCGGCTTCGGCCACTGGTTCATCGGCGATGTGGACCTGTGGCTGCTGCTCAACCTGCTGCTCGGCTCGCTGCCCGGCGCGGTCATCGGCAGCATGCTCTCCAGCCGCGCGCCCGATCACCTGCTGCGCCCTGCGCTCGCCGCCGTCCTCGTCTTCTCGGGTTGGAAGCTGCTGACGTCATGACCGAACCTGTCACCGAATTCTTCACCGGCCACGGCGGCACGCGCCTCGCGCTTCATCGCATGGGGGCAGGGCGGCCCGTCGTCCTGCTCCACGGCCTGTTCTCCTCGGCGCAGGTCAACTGGATCAAGTTCGGCACGGCGGCACAGCTCACCGCTGCCGGGTTCGAATGCCTGATGCCCGATCTGCGCGTCCACGGGCAAAGCGAGGCACCGCACGATCCCGCAGCCTATCCGGCCGATGTCCTCGCCCTCGATGCCGAAGCCCTCATCGCCCACCTGAACCTTACCGATTACGATCTCGTCGGCTTCTCGCTTGGCGCGCGCACCGCGGCGCGCAGCGTCATCCGCGGCATGCGCCCGCGCCGCCTCGTGCTGGCGGGCATGGGGCTTGAAGGGCTGGCGGGCTGGGCCAAGCGCCAGGATTTCTTCGTGGATGTAATCGATCGCTTCGGTACCATCCGCCCCGGCGATCCGGCATACGTCTCGCAGCAGTTCCTCAAGACGATGAACGTCGATCGCGTCGCCGCGCGCCTGCTCCTGGGCTCGATGGAAGACACCGCGCCCGCCGCGCTTGCCGCCATCACCATGCCCACGCTGGTCCTGTGCGGAGACAAGGACGACGACAACGGCTCGGCGGACAATCTCGCCGCCGCGCTCCTCCACGCAAGCCGCGCCACCGTGCCCGGCACGCACATGAGCAGCGTCACCGTGCCCGAAATGGGCCGTGAACTCGTGGCTTTCCTCCATTAAATAGGCGCTTGCCGCATCCCGGTCTTTGTGAGAGCCTGCGGGCAACAACAAAGACAAATTCCCGAGGATGCCCCGCCATGAAGTCGTTTCGCGACTCGATCTGCAGGATCATTGCGCCCATTGCCATGCTGGCTCCCCTGCCTGCAGTGGCCGCTCCAGCGCCTGCCGATACTGTTTCCGCCACCCGTCCCCAGTCCATCGTCGTCGCGCTCCAGGCTGCCGGCTACACCGCGCAGCTTGGCCAGGACGATGCCGGCGATCCGCTGGTGAAGGCGGATATCGGCGGCTGGCAGACGCTGGTGGTGTTCTACGATTGCAACGAGGTGACGCACGAAGGCTGCCAGTCGCTGCAGTTCAATGCGGGTTTCATGCCCGAACGCCCCTTTGGCGCCACCCAGGCCGCCGCCTTCGTGCGGGATAACCGCTTCGGTGCGGTCTCGGTCAACGACGACAAGTCGCTCAACGTCACGTGGGACGTGATCACGGGCGAGGGGATCGATCCGTCCGTCTTCGCCCTTGTGGTCAAGAGCTACCGCCTCGCGCTCGATTCCATCGGCACCCAGGTTTTCCCCGGTAAAGGCCCGATGCAGGTGGCCAGCGCCTCACGCTGAAGCAGCCTGAGCAGCATAAATCCGTTCGCATCCCTCGTGTTGAAGGGTAGTCTTCCGCGATAGGGGGACGGATGGCGCGCATACTTCTGGCATGGGAACTGGGGGGTAACAGTGGTCACGCCGCGCGTCTGGCCGCCATCTCGCGCGGCCTGCTCGATGCCGGGCACCACGTCACCCTCGCGGTGCAGCGGCCCGATGCCTTTCGCAATGCACGCGATCTGGAAGGGCGTGTTGCCCTGCGCCAGGCGCCGGTCTGGCCCGGCCTGTGGCGGCATGGCGGGGCCGATCCGCTGGGTGAACCCGCCAGCTTCGGCGATGTCCTTGCCAACCTCGGCTTCACGGACTCGGGCAGCGTGGAATACCTCCTGCGCGCATGGGATGGCCTGCTGGCCGATTGCGCACCCGATGCGCTGATCGCAGATTTCGCCCCGCTGGCGCTTCTCGCCGCGCGTGGCCACATGCCGCGCATGGCCGTGGGTACCGGCTTCACCGTGCCACCTGCGGATGGCCCGTGCTTCCCACCCTTCGCGCCCGATGCAAGGCCGCTCGTGGCAGAGCCCATGCTCCTCGACGTCATCAACCGCGCGCTCGAAAGGCTCGGCCGCCCGCAGCTTGCCCGCCTGCCAGAACTCATCGCCGCAGAGGCCATGCTCCCCGGCGCCTTTCCCCTGCTTGATCCCTACGCCGGCCGCCGCGCCGAAGCGCTGCTGCCGCCTTTCCTCTCCGGCGCAACGCCCCTGCAGCCGGGCCCACCCGGCAATGCGGTCTTTGCCTATCTCCCCGGTCTCAGGCCTGAATCCGCCGCCGCCGCCGCGCTGGCCCGTGCCGCAGGCGCAGGCCTGCGCGTCGGCCTCCATGCCCCGGGCCTTTCACCATCTCAGGCCGATGCGCTTTCCGCCACGGGGATCGGCCTGCTGGCGCATCCCTTGCCCCCTGCCGAAATCGTGCGGCAGGCCCGCCTGGTGGTCTGCGCCGGTGGGCAGGGGCTTGTGTCTCTGGCGCTGGCTGCGGGCCTCCCGCTGGCCATCGCTCCCGCCAACATCGAACAACGCCTCACCGCCCGCGCACTGGCGGCGACCGGCCTTGCCCACACGGTCTCTGCGCAGACTGACCTGACGGCACTCGCCGCCGACGAAGCCCTGCAACAGCGTGCCCGCACCGCCGCTCCGCAGTTCCGTGCGCCGGCCGCAGCGTATGAAAGCGCGGTCACGGCCCGACTAGCTGTGCTGCTCGCCTGAATTGCCATCTCGCCAAAGGGCTGACTTCCCATGTGTCACGATTTTGCAATATTAATTACCTAATGATGATCTATATTTCCGATAATATGTAATAAATAATTACATATTCAGATTTCATTCTGTATATATAGCAATATATCTCGGTAATGATAAATACTTATATTTTAAATTGGTGGTGTATTTAATCGATGCATTATTGTGAATCATGATCGTATTGTTTAGTGGATCATCGCTCACTAGGTGATGGTTCGGAAAAATGACTTCGATAATTGATGTCGATTTCTCGCTGGCGATCTACAATCGCACCGGAAAATACTTTGTCGGCCGTGATATTCTCGAAGATCAGGGTCATCTTGTTGGCTCGGTTTATTATTGGCGACTTGCCGCCAATCGTCCTCCGGTAGGACTGAGGGCGAAGTTGCTAGGACGTGCACTCGCTATCGAAGATGGTCTGCGCGCCCGCTATGGTGACAGTACTGTTGCCGCACTCCGAAGCCGGCGACCGATGTTGCATATGGACCCGTCCACCGTCGTCCACGCCGCGCTGCGCGCCAGCGACATCGTGCTGTGCCACGATCTCGGTCCGCTCACCCATCCGGAACTGTTCACCCCCGCCGTTTGCGATCTCTATCGGCGCGCCTACGCCGTTGTCTCACGCGCAGATGCCCGCATGGTCTTCGTCAGCCAGGCCTCGATGGACGCCTATCGCGATCTCTATGGCGATAACTCCGACATGCGCGTGATTTACCCCGCAATCCGCGCCGAAATCGGCGGGCAGGGGGATCCGGTCGCCATTCCCGGCCCTTTTCTGCTCACAGTCGGCAGCGTTGGCAATCGCAAGAACCAGGCGACCTCGATCGAAGCGTTTGCCCGTTCGGGCCTCCACCAGTCGGGCGTGTCCTATGTCATCTGCGGCGCGCGCGAACCCGGCGCCGATGCCGTGGCTGCGGTTGCCGCGTCCACTCCGGGCGTGATCCTGCTACCCTATGTCACCGATGCGGAACTGCAGTGGCTTTATGGCGCGGCCTCCGGCTTCGTGCTGATGAGCCGGCTCGAAGGATTCGGCGTCCCCGTGGCGGAAGCCATTGCCCGTGGCCTCGTCCCGCTTGTCACCGCGGACAGCGTGCTTGAGGAAGTGGCCGGCGAAGGCGCGCTCGTCGCGCCCTGCCACGATGCCGATGCCATCGCCGCGCAGATGAACCGTCTCGTGGCGCTCACCTCGGCAGAACGCGCCCTGCGCCAGCAGCGCTTGGCCCGATCCATCGCCCGTTTCTCACGTCAGTCCTTCGCCCAAGGCTGGTCCACCCTGATCCATGATGTGGCCGGCCGCGCGCAACTTGTTCCGGCGGGGACCGTCGCATTCCAAGGGATGCAATCTGCCAGCCAGGCCTGTTGAAAGATACTTCGGCCGACCGTCCTGCACCATCCGAGCGCCGGTGGCGCACCGACAACTGCGAATGTGCCAACGGCCTATGGTGCAAATGACAGTCCGGTGCATACCGGCATGTTATCGTCAGCAGCGATGCCTCGCCTTTGCTCATGAGGGCCTGGCAGGCATGGGGCAGAGCCGGTTCCTTTCACCTAAGATCACCCATCGCCGCCTTCGGTACGATCCCCTATGGCGTAAAACCTAATCGGGCGCCGCCGTCCTTCCCGGAACTGGTAAACACAATTGGGCGGAGACGGCGGATGAGCCTCGATTTTCACGGCGGCGATTTTGGTGGCCTGCGCCGCGCGGCCCGCATCGGCGTTGAACTTCCGGTGCGCTGCAAGCACGGACTGACACGGTCTACGGTGATGCTTAAGGATCTCACACCGTTCGGTGCGCGGATCGAAGGCATAGGGCTGCAGCGCGAAGGCGAATCCGTCACCCTGATGCTGCCGGGCCTTGACCGCGCGATGACAGCTTTCGTCGTCTGGTCGGAACCGGCCACCTCGGGCCTGGAATTCGATATCCCTTTGGATGAAGGCAATTTCGCCCGCCTAATCGCCGATTATGCCATCGGCCAGATGGAACGTGTTGAAAAGGAAAAGGCCCCGGTCCGGCGTTTCGCGGCCTGAGTGTCCGATCCGAAACTCTCGTTTCGGATGGTGCGGTGCCTGCCAGCTCACCCCGGCCCTCCACGCGAGTATCCTGAATGGATGGCCCAGTTGGACATTCGGCTGGGGAGCGGGCCGGTGCCGCCTCCGGGATCGCCCAAATAACGGACTGGACGGATGCGGTTCCGGTCCTTATCGGCGCGCAGGTTGCGCAGCGTGGCTGCGCCATTTGTCGGAATGGACCGTTCGGCAATGGCCGGGACTGAATCGAGGCTTCACCACCTGGACGCTGCGCGCGCGCTGTTCCTGCTGCTGGGAATCCCTTTTCATGTCGCCACCACGGCGATCATGATCCTCTCGCCCGAAGCGCCCGGTTTCCGTGAAGACCCGGTGATTGGCTTCTCGCTCAGCGCGATCCATTCGTTCCGCATGTTCGCCTTCTTCATGCTCTCGGGCTTCTTCGCCGCGATGATGCGTGAACGGAAGGGCCGCAGTTCCTGGCTGGCGGATCGCTGGGTGCGCATCGGCGTGCCGCTGGCAGTCAGCGTCGCCAGCCTCGCGGTGATCCAGCACCACCTCAAGGTCGGCCTGTCGGAACTGTGGGCGGGCGGGTTCCACGGATTGCCGCTCGCCTTCGAACACCTCTGGTTCCTGATCGTGCTGCTGATGTTCGTCACCAGCTATTCGATCCTGCCGGTGCGCTGGAAACTGCCGTCGGACCGCCTGCGCCGCGCGTTGTGCCTCGAAGGCATGGGCGGTGCTGCGCTGCTCGGCGTGCTGGCGCTGTGGGGCGCGGCCTTGGCGGCGATCGTCTACCTGTTCGAACTGCAGGACAACGAAGCCTTCTTCGAACACCAGCTGACCATTCGCTATATGCAGTATGCACCCGGCTTCCTGCTGGGCGCGATGGCGTGGCACTGGCGCGTGGGCGCGCGCATGTTCAACCTGCCGCTGCGGGCGCACCTGCTCACCACGGCTGGGCTGCTGGCGGTCCACCTCTGGCTGGAACCGATGTTCCGGCCGGCGCTGGGCCTGCCGATGGAGATCGATCCGCCGCTGCGCCTGCTCGATGGTGCGGTGATGCAGCCGCTCGGGCTGCTGCTGTCGCTGCTCGCCTTCCGCCTGCTCGCCCGCGTCGCCAACCGGCCCAGCCGTGCCATCGCCTTCCTCGTCGAAGGCGCAATGGCGATCTACCTGTTCCACATGACGTGGGCGATGGTCACCGTCACCCTGCTTGCGCGCTTCCTGCCCGGTGCGCCGCTGCCGGTGGCGCAATGGCTGGCAGCCTCGGCGCTGGTGCTGGCCATGTCCACTCTGTGCTTCCTCCTCGTGCGCCGCCAGCCCCTGCTTGCGCTGGCCTTCTGCGGCACCCGCCTCGCGCGCCCTGCCGCAGGACGCGAAGCCACGGCGTGAGGCTTTCCCCAATCACTTCTTGCATTCGGCGGGAATCTCGCTAAGGGCCACCGCTTCCGCACACCTTGCGGGAATTGAAGAAAGCCGGAGGGGCCCCGCAATCCCGCGGATCAGCCAGCGATCGGTTAGTTAGATAAAAGGACGCGAAAGCATGCCGCTTTACGAGCATGTGTTTCTGGCGCGCCAGGATCTGAGCCAGGCTCAGGTTGATGCGCTTGCCGCCACCGCCACCGAGATCGTCGAGAGCAACAACGGCAAGGTCACCAAGACCGAAACCTGGGGCCTCCGTTCGCTGGCTTACAAGATCCAGAAGAACCGCAAGGCGCACTTCGTGATGCTGAACATCGAAGCTCCGGGCGACACCATCGCCGAGCTCGAGCGTCAGACCCAGATCAACGAAGACGTGATCCGCTACATGACCATCCGCGTCGACGAGCACGAAGCTGGCCCGTCGGTGATGATGCGCAAGAATGACCGCGAGCGCAGCCGCCGCCGCGAACGCGAAGGGGAATAAGACATGGCTCGTCCGTTTTTCCGTCGCCGCAAGAGCTGCCCGTTCTCGGGCAAGAACGCGCCCAAGATCGACTACAAGGACGTGCGCCTGCTGCAGGGCTTCATGTCTGAACGTGGCAAGATCGTGCCGTCGCGCATCACCGCCGTCTCGGCGAAGAAGCAGCGTGAGCTGGGCCAGGCGATCAAGCGCGCCCGGCACATCGGCCTCCTGCCCTACATCGTGAAGTAAGGAGCGCCCGCCATGCAGATCATCCTGCTCGAACGCATCGAGAAGCTGGGCACCATTGGCGACGAAGTCACCGTCAAGGACGGCTACGCGCGCAACTACCTGCTGCCCAACAAGAAGGCGCTGCGCGCCAACGACGCCAACCGCAAGGTCTTCGAAGCCAACCGCGCCCGCATCGAGGCCGACAACGCCGCTCGCCGCGACGAAGCCGGCAAGGAAGCGGGCAACGTTGAAGGCAAGGAAGTGGTGCTGATCCGCGCCTCGTCCAACGCCGGTCAGCTCTATGGTTCGGTCTCGGTGCGCGATATCGTCGACGCGCTGGTGGCGCAGGGCGCCAAGGTGACCAAGTCGATGATCGTGCTGGAACGCCCGATCAAGACGATCGGCGTGTTCGACGTGCGCGTTTCGCTGCACCCCGAAGTGGTCGTCGGCGTCAAGGTCAACGTCGCCCGCTCGCCCGACGAAGCCGAACTGCAGTCGCAGGGCGTCAACGTCATCGACGCGATGTTCGAGACTGACGAAGGTGGCTTTACCGAAGCCTATGACCCGAATGCCGAGCCGGGCGAAATCCCGGCTGAGCTGCTGGAAGAGGGTGAGGCGGAAGCCTGATCCTTCACCCGCAAGGGCTGCAAGACAAAGGGGGCGCTCCTGTTTGGGGGCGCCCTTTTTGCTGGGCTGGATCTTTTACGAACGTACCCACAGGCGATATGGTGAGTTTTGCGGATATCCTTTTATATCAAAAGGATATCCGATGCGCTGAGAGCGGGCAGGTTGGTGAGTGTGGCGATCAGGATCGCGCCGGCCGAGCCCGCCGTATTGCCGCCCACGTCATAATAGAGCGCGCCGGTGGTGGTGTTGTAGACGAGCACGTCATCGGCATCGTGGGCGCGGACTGCACCAGCGGCGGCGAAGAATTCCCCGGCTTCGAGCGTGGGGCCGATCGCGGTGAAGGCGGACTTGGCGAAGGCGAGCTTGTCCGTCCCGTGGACGAAATCGGTGATCACGTCGCGGCTGGAGGCCAGCGCGGAATCGAACACGAGACGGTCCGCCCCGTCCCCCCCGGTAAGCGTATCGCGCCCTGCTCCGCCGTTCAGCACATCGGCGCCGAGGCCACCGAGCAGCACGTCCTTGCCATCGTTGCCTGACAGCGCGTCATTCCCCGCGCCGCCATCGAGATAGTCGGCGCTGTTGCGCTGCAGGCTCTGCGTGGAGAAGGCGACATCGCTGATCCAAACGGCCTGATCGGTGGTGCCGCCGTTTTCATAAAGGATGGTGATGCGCTGCACCGGCCCGGCCACGCGCACCAGCACCGAGCCGGCAGCATCATTCTGCAGATCGGTGCTGTTGCCCGCGGTGATGGTATTGCCGGAAATGGTATCGTTGCCCGCAGCGACGAGGGTGACGGGCACTTCCTGCCCCGCGGCATTGAAAGCGCGCACGGTGAGCACGTCGACATGCCCGCCCGTGTCGATATCGTTGATGCGGAAGACCACGTCGCGCGCGTCGAAGGCCGCGCCGGTGCGCCTGGTGAAGGTGAGATCGAGCGTTCCGACCGGGGAATCGTCCACCCCGGCGAATTCCAGCGACGAGGCGGCGGAGAGTCCGCCGTCGCCCGTTTCGACATAGACGGGATCGGTCGAGACATCGGCATAGGAGAAGCCGATCCCCTGCGTGAGCGCGACGGTGACCGCCGCTTCGCCGGTCACCTGGGTAAAGCCGGTGCCAATGGTGACGGTGTCATCCGCAAAATCGGTCCACGACAGGTGCTCGGAATAGTCGACGGCGCCGGTGGCATCACCCACCAGCACATCGTTGCCATCACCGCCCAGCAGTCGATCCTTCCCGGCACCGCCGGTGAGCGAATCGTTGCCGCCTTCGCCCTGCAGCACATCGCCGCCGCCGCCGCCATCGAGGGTATCGGCAGATGCGCCCGCCTTGAGGACATCGGCACCGCCGCCACCCTTGATCACGTCAATTCCGGCACTGCCGACAAGCTTGTTGCCAAGGCCATTGCCCGTCAGTTCGGCAAAGGCGACGTTGATATCGAGCGTCACCGCCGGCTTTGCCTTAAGCGGGCTGCCGGTTTCGGAGACCCTGATCTTCACATCGAGATCGGGATGCCCTTCGAAATCGAGCGCTGCGCCCTTGCGCAGGTAAAGCATGCCATTTTCGATCTCGAACAGTTTGGCATCGGCGCCGCTGAGCACATAGTTGAGCGTGTTGGTGGTCTCGTCCGGATCGTCCACCGGCACCGC
The DNA here is from genome assembly GCF_029436685.1 of Novosphingobium cyanobacteriorum. Classification (GTDB taxonomy): domain Bacteria; phylum Pseudomonadota; class Alphaproteobacteria; order Sphingomonadales; family Sphingomonadaceae; genus Novosphingobium; species Novosphingobium cyanobacteriorum. The sequence goes on along the minus strand of NZ_JAROCY010000017.1, from coordinate 32,364 downwards.
GCCAAGGAGGACGCGGCCATCGCGAGCGGCATGTTCCAGCAGGGTGAACGGCGCGGACATGCCCGGTGCGGAGATGATCGCCGGCTGTTCGTTGACGTTGTCGACCTCGATCCGCACGACATCTGCGGCAAGGCCGCCGACGCCATCGTTGTAGCTGACCTGGACGTAGAATTCCCGGAAGAGTTCGTAGTTCAGCGCCTTGGCCAGCACGATCTGGCCCTGCGCGTTGACCGTGAACGGGGCCTCGCTTCCGGTGAGCGTGACTAGCGAGCCATCGGCGCGCACGCCCTTGGCGACGAACGAGGTGATGGAGGGCAACTGGCCCGGCAGGTTGCGCAGGCCCAGCTGGCCGACGACCCGCCCCACGGTGGCGTTTTCAGGCAGGTAGGCATCGACATCAAGATGACGGCCGTTGAGCGTCAAGCCGGTGGAGGCGGAGGACTGCACTTCGGACAGCAGCCAATCGCCATCGGCAAAGCGGAACTGCGCCGGAAAACTGGCCGACGTGATGATGAGGTCGGTGCCATCGGGGCTGCCGCTGCGCAGATCGTGCAGGGTGATTTCATAACCGGTGGGATTGCCGCCACCATAGGGATCGGACCCGGTGCCGACCACGGTAATATCGTAGTCCGACCGTTTGCCCGAAAACACGGTGGTGGCATCGCCACGCACGGTATCATCGCCCGCGCCCGGCAGCGCAAAGCCACCGACAGTGCTGGTGAAGTCATCGGCGGAGGCGGTGCCGCGATCGACCACCACGCCATCATCGGAAACGCCGATCACCAGCGTGCGGGTGACACTGGCTCCGCTGCCGGCGGTGGCCTTTACCGAAACGGTGAAGCTGCTGGCATGATCGAAATCGAGCAGTGCACCTTCCGTGAGGCGCAGGCGATTGCCATCCAGGAAAACGGCGCCGCCGGCATCATCGAGCAAGGTATAGGTGAAACCGCTGCCACCTGCCGCCAGGCTGGCGCCGAGCAGGCCGATGGACGTGCCACCGCCGGACGATTCCGCGATCGTGGCATTCGCAGCGACACCATCGGCAAGGCTGCCGTTCAGAAAAATCGAGTCAACGGCCATGGTCCCCACCAGTTAGCTGTGTGTGGGCGCTGTTTAACACGGCGATTGGTCATCGCAACGTGCACGGTTACTTTGTTTTCACCTACGTTATTGTTTTATTACAGGTATTTATTGGAAATCAGACTTTTTGGTGGGGCGCTCGAGGTGATTTCGCGCGGCGTTTTGCGGTCGGTTGGGGGGAAAGCGGGACAACAGGTGGCGCAGCCAACGGACGGGTTGTTTGGACCCCAGGCTTACGTTCCGGCAAGGTCTGGCGTGTTATGGCAGGATGCGCCGTGGCTTTGCCAGGGGCGGCGATGGGGTGCGGGATGGATATCGAGGAGCAGCCGGGGGTGTTCAGCCGATTTGCCGACCGGGAGACCGAGGCGCGATACAACCTGCGCGCGCGCACGCTGCGGCGGCCGTTCGTGCGGGTTTACGGCGCCATCTTCATGCTGGTGGCGCTGGCCTATTCGATCGTGAACCCGATCTACCTGCAGCCGACGGAGAACGCGACGCTGGCAGTATTGCTGGGCGCGGCGCTGCTGGTGTGCGGAGGCTATATCGCGGCGACATTCTGGGACGACTATGTCCGCCACCCGATCATCGATTTTGCCGCGCTTCTGGTGCTGGCATTGCTGGTGGGGCGGATCAACGTGGTGCTGTTCGAGCATCTGGACGGCCAGGTGAGCACGCTGCACGCGGTGGGAGTGATCAACCGGCTGGTGATCACGAGCTTTGCCGCGGTGACGCTGGCCGGGCGGCCGCAGCTGTTCCTGGCGTGGCTGGGGTGCGATGCGCTGGGCTGGATCGGGCAGGTGGCGACCGGGCAGCCGGAGCTTTCGGCGCTGGTCTATGCCATACTGAGCTATTGCAGCGGCGCGCTGATCATGATCGCGGTGAACTTTGCGGTGGGACGCACGAGCCGTTCCGCCTTCAAGCTGGCCGACCAGCTGGACGCCGAGCGCGCGCGCAACGAGGAGCTGGTGCTCAACATGCTGCCACCCGCAGCGGTGGACCGCATCCGCAGCGGTTTGCTGGTGGCGGATGCCTATGCCGACGCGAGCGTGATCTTCATCGACATGGTTGGCTTTTCCAACCTGGCCAAGCGGGTCTCTCCCGGGCATCTGGTGGAGTTGCTGAATACCTTCTTCAACCATGCCGACGCCTGCGCGCGTGAGCTGGGGGTGGAGAAGGTGAAGACCGTGGGCGACGCCTACCTCGCCATTGCCGGGGGCAACGTGCCCAGCGGCAACAGCGCTGACGCGGCGATTGCCTTTGCCCGCGCGGTGATTGCCGGGGTGGCTGAAATGGGCCGCCTGGGCGGCGTGGACGTGGCGCTGCGTGCCGGCATCCATTCCGGGCCGGTGGTCGGCGGGGTGATTGGCGCGACACGCATGGCCTATGATTACTGGGGCGATACGGTGAACATCGCCGCGCGCATCGAAGGCACAGCCGAGCCCAACGGCATCGCCATTTCGGAAAGCACCTGGCTGCGCGCAAAGGACCGCAGCGGCTTTGGGCCGCCACGATTGATCACGTTGAAGGGCGTGGGCGACGTGGGCGTGTTCCACTGCGCGCCGGTGGTGATCGAGGCGGAAGAGGGGGCAGAAGAAAGCGCTGCGGCGGCCTGAACCGCCGCAGCACGGGTTGAATCAGTTGCTTGGGATGCTCGACGTCGCTTGGGCAAGTGCGGCGTGGTAGATGCCGTCTGACATGGGCGTGGCACCGAGAACGAAGCGGTTGGGCACTTTGCCACCATCCTGCGGCGCGCGATTCGGGTAATCGCTGCGGTCAAGCCCGGCATTGAGCGTGAGCACGACATCGTCCCAGAATGCGCGCTGGTCGAAATAGAAGCTGTGTGAAGGCGAAGGATCGAGGCTGTCGCGAATGGTGGGTGGCAGCGCTTCGAACACGCCGGTGCAGTTTACTTCAACCATTGGGCGCGGGGAATCGTCTGGCAGTCCGACGCGGCCAATGCGCGGGGCCAGAGCCAGGCGCTTCACGTTCGAAGCGAGCAGCGCCTTGTCGCGCCGGTTGGTATAGCATGTGAGCCGTCCGGCGTGTTCGACGAAGGCCTTGGCAGTGGCGTGTTCGGCCGAAAACACGGTGTGATCGACATCGCCAGACACGAGCAGGACCTGGCCTACGCGCCAGCCTTTCGGCACATCCTGATAGGCGTTGGTGAAGGCCTGCTGTGTGACGAAAGCGCCCATCGAATGTGCCATGACGTGAACGTTGATGGTGCAGTCCTTGGCCTGCCGATCCTGCAATACGCTGATGGCGGACCGGATCATCTTGCTGGCCGCATCGCGAGCGTCCTCCCGGTCGGGCAGATAGGCGAAGACAAGGCCGTCGGAGGGCCAGTCATAGCTGATGACCACCCCTTTCCACCCGCTGGCACGCAGGCTGGAGGCGCAATTGTGGTGGAATTTGAGCGCCTCGGCGGAATCGACGTTAAACCCGTGGACCAGAAACAGGATGTCGCCGGTACGGACGACCCGATCGGGGTTCTTCATTGCAATGGGTGGGAACTGGGCGATGACACGACTTGCCCAAGCGCTGAGCCCCAGTTGGGTCGGCGCAGCGGCACCATCCTCGATCACCAGATAGCGTGGTGCGGTCCGCCGCTTGGGATTGCGGGGATCGCGCAGTGAAATCATGAAATCCATGGCCCGTCCTCCTCGTTTGAGCGAGGAGGATGGGATCACATTCCGGCGACCGTTACGAGACGAATATACGTAGTTTTACTGCCATATTGGCAGGGGCGATCAGCGCTGCTTCTTCGAAATCGGCGCAGTGAAATCGGGGTCCTTGTTGGCCACCCAGTCAACGAACTTGCGGATTGCCGGATTGGCCAGCAGCGCTTCGACATCCAGCCCGTGACGCTGCAGTTCGGAATTGGTAAAGTTGGCGGTCAGCGTCTGCTGGCAGATGCCGTGCATGGGCACGACATCGCGCCCGCCGCGGCTCTTGGGCACGGGATGGTGCCAGACTATGGTGGAGCCGGTTGGGCGGCCGCAGAGCCAGCAAGGCACGGGCGGGGGCGCTTCGGCCTCGTCCGGTTCTTCGGCCCAATCATTGCGGCTGTGTTTGGAATGCTTGCGGGCCATGGCGTGCCTTACCGTGCCAACTGCTTTTCGACCAGCGCGATCGCAGCGGCAACGGCGGCTTCGCGGCCAAGCGCGCTGGTATCGAGCAGGGCGGCGCCGGGGGCCTGGACCAGCGGGGCGGTGGCGCGGGTGCGGTCGCGCTCGTCACGCGCGGCGAGGTCGGCTTCAATCGCTTCGCGGGTCACGTCCTCGCCACGCTTTCTCATCTCCATGAAGCGGCGCAGGGCGCGCGCCGCCACGCTGGCGGTGACGAAGAGCTTGGCGTGGGCATGGGGGGCGATGACGGTGGCGATGTCGCGCCCGTCGAGCACCGCGCCGCCGGGCTGGTTGGCGAAGGCCTGCTGCCGGGCGAGCAGCGCGGTGCGCACGGCGGGGTGGACCGAGACGCGGCTGGCGAGGCCGCCGGTGGCTTCGCTGCGCAGTTCGGGATCGTTGAGCAGGCCTTCGGGAAAGGTGGTGGCGGCGAGCGCGCTTGCCGGATCGTCGGGGTTGCCGCCATCGAGGAAGACCTGGCGGCCAACGGCGCGGTAGAGCAGCCCGGTATCAAGATGCGGCACGCCGAAATGCGCGGCCAAGGCCTTGGCAATCGTGCCTTTTCCCGATGCGGTGGGGCCGTCGACGGCGATGATCATTTGGCGCTCCGCTGGCGGAAGGCCTTGACCAGGCCCCAGATGGCAATGGCCGCCCAGAAGAATTCCAGCACCAGGCTGGCCGGGTTCATGTTGACCATGAGCGAGACCGTGAGCAGCGCTGCGCCCGCCAGGTTCACGCCGTGCTGGGCGAAAGGGTTGGGCGTGGCAGACCGGGTAGCATAGCCATAGGCGAAGATGATGCAGGCCATGCCGAGGAAGCCGCAGGTGTTGGCGAAAGTCTCGCTCATGCGGAGCCGGTCGCTGTCGCCAGCAGGCTTTCGAACACGGGGAAGCTGGTTGCGATGGGGCGGGTGTCGTCCACTTCCACGCCGGCGCGGCTGGCGAGGCCGGCAACGGCCATGCTCATGGCGATGCGGTGATCAAGGTGAGTGACGACTTGTGCGGCAGTGGCGGTGCCGGGCAGGGGATCGCCGCCGGTGCCATCAATGATCAGGCCGTCTTCGGTCTCGGTTACGCGCGCGCCGGCAAGTTCGAGCGCGGCGCGCATGGCGGAAATGCGGTCGCTTTCCTTGACGCGCAGTTCTTCGAGGCCGGTGGTGACGGTGCGGCCCTTGGCCAGCGCGGCGGCGACGAAGAGCACGGGGAATTCATCGACCATGCTGGGCACGACCGCGGGATCGACGTTGATGCCGGTGAGGGCGGAGGCGCGCACGCGCAGGTCGGCCACGGGCTCTCCGCCCACGTCGCGCGGGTTCAGTTCCTCGATGCTGCCGCCCATGGCGCGCAGCATATCGAACAGCGCGGCGCGGGTGGGGTTGAGACCGACGTTCTCGATCACCAGGTCCGAGCCCGGAACGATCAGCGCGGCCACGACGAAGAAGGCGGCGGAGGAGGGATCGCCCGGAACCTCGATCACCTGCGGCTTGAGGTCCGCCTCGCCCACAATGCGGATGGTGCGGGTGCCGGCGGAGTCCACCTCCACCGAAAGGTCCGCGCCGAAGCCGCGCAGCATGCGTTCGGAATGGTCGCGCGTGGGCACCGGTTCGATCACGGTGGTGACGCCGGGGGTGTTGAGCCCGGCGAGCAGGATCGCGCTCTTCACCTGGGCCGAGGCGACGGGCAGGCAGTATTCGATCGGCACCGCAGGGAAGGCGCCGCGCAGGGTGAGGGGCAGGCGGCCACCGGGCGCAGCCGTGAATTCCGCACCTATCTGCGAAAGCGGATCGATCACCCGGCTCATCGGCCGCTTTGACAGCGAAGCATCGCCGGTGAAGGTGGCGGTGATCGGGTGGCTGGAGACGAGGCCCATGAGCAGGCGGGTGGAAGTGCCGGAATTGCCCATGTCGAGCGCCTGCTGCGGTTGCAGCAGGCTGCCCACGCCGACGCCGTCGACTGTCCATTCGCCACTGTCATGCCGTTCGATCGTGGCGCCCATCGCGCGCATCGCGGCGGCGGTGGAGAGCACGTCCTCGCCTTCCAGCAGGCCGGTCACGCGCGTGCGCCCGACCGCGAGCGCGCCGAGCATGATCGAGCGGTGGCTGATCGACTTGTCCCCCGGAACGCGGATGCGACCGGTGAGCGGGCCCATGGCGGCGAAGCGGCGCGGGGTGGCGGATGCGGTATCGTGGGCGGACAACGTCAGGATTCTTTCGCGTGCGGCGGATATGAAAGCGCGCGGGCTTTTGACAGCGCGTTGCCGCTATGGCAAGGCGCGCGCTCTCTTGATTCCGCCGTCATGCGGAACCATCAAGTGTGCAGCTTTTCCGCCCGGTGCATCCACCGGGCAAGACTTGAGGAATTTTCATGGTCAAGCCTGAATGGGGCGCCAAGCACAGCTGCCCGAAGTGTGGCACCCGCTTCTATGACCTGGGCAAGGACGACCCGGTCACCTGCGTCGAGTGCAAGTATGCCTGGCAGCCGGAACCGGTGCTCAAGTCGAAGCAGCCGATCCCGTACGAAGAGATCCAGAAGGAGAAGGTCGAGGCCGATCCCGACGTTGATCTGGCGGACGAGGATCTGGACATCGACGAGGACGGCGATTCGCCCGACAACGACGTGGACCTGGGTGGCGACGACGACCTGGGCGTGGCCGGGCACGACGGCGAAGACGAAGAAATCTGACATCTTTTGCCGGGGCCGCGCGCGCAGGCGGCGGCCCCGGCGAGAAAATTCCGGCCGGCGAATTTTTCATCTTGCCAGCCGAATGGGCCTCCCCTAAAGGCCCGGCTCCCGGCGGCGAACACCGCCGGAAAGGCCGCCTCCCAGGGCAGCCTTGATGAAATGAATGGGGCCTTAGCTCAGCTGGGAGAGCGCCTGCATGGCATGCAGGAGGTCAGCGGTTCGATCCCGCTAGGCTCCACCATTTCTCTACTTTTTCCTGACATCGTTGAATGCGTGCCGGTGCTGGCCTGATGGCTTTGTGCGCGGCTCCGGATAGCCTTGCTCCGCTCGCCGCGACGGTCAGGCGGCAAGGCCCGCTTGCGCTCCCTGTACCTCGTGGCATGAGGAACTGAAGCAAGGGGCCAGATACATGATAGCCATTTCCATCGATGGGCCAATCGCGACCATCGCGTTCGATTCGCCGCGCACGCGCAATGCGCTGAACATGGCGGGCTGGCGGGCACTGGCCGATGCGGTGGAGCACGTGGCGGCCAGTGACGCGCGGGCGCTGGTGCTGCGCTCGGCCACGGCGGGGATGTTCTGTTCGGGATCGGACCTGAAGGAAATCGCCGCGCTGGCCGATCACCCCGATCGGCGCGTGCCCTTCCGGCAGGCGATGCGGGCGGCGATGGAGCCTTTGGCCAGCCTGCCGATTGCCACGGTGGCGGTGGTGGAAGGTGATTGCTTTGGTGCGGGCGTGGCGCTGGCGCTGGCCTGTGACATGCGCGTGGCGGCACCGGGCGCGGTGTTTGCGGTGACTCCGGCGAAGCTGGGCATCACCTATCCGCAAGAGGATGTGGCGCGGCTGGTGGCGCTGGTCGGCCGCGGGCAGGCCGCGCGGCTGCTGTATGGCGCGGGGCCGGTGGACGCGGCGGAAGCGGCGCGGATCGGGCTGGCCGAAATCGTGGCGGAAGACCCGATGGCGGCGGCGCTTGCCTGGGCGCGGGCCGCAGCGTCCAATGCGCCAGGCAGCGTGGCCAGCCTGAAGGCGATGGTGCAGGCCGATTATTGCGACGAAGCCTTTGATGAAGCGTTCGATTCGGCCTTTGCCGGGGCGCATTTTCGCGAAGGGCTGGTCGCGTTCCGGGATAGACGGCGGCCCGTGTTTACCTGATCGTTGGGTAACCCCCGCGATTGACGCGCGTCACACCCGGCCTTAGTTTTCTGCGCTATCGGGTCGCACCGTAGAACGATGCAAGCAAAGCAACGGAACGACGGCATAAGGGGGCCGTCGCCGAGCCCCTGCGAAGGATAACGATTCGATGATCAGTACCCCACGCAAGTCCGCGATGGCCGCCGCGCTGGCGTTCGCCATGGTGGCGCAGCAGGCCAGCGCCCAGTTTGGCGGGTTCAGCCTGCCGTCTTTTCCCACGTCATCCTCAAGCAGCTCGTCCAAGAGCAGCGACGGCTGCCCCAAGGGCAAGAGCAAGAGCGAGGGATCGGCGATGCTGGGCGGGCTGTTGAGCCAGGGTCTGGGCCGCGCGGCGAGCAATGCCGGGGTATCCAGCTATTTCCCCACGGCGGAAGTGGCCGATACGCTGACCAACGCCATCGCCTGCAGGCTGGACCCGGCCGAACAGCAGCAGGCGGCGCAGGCCACGTTGGCGGCGACGCGCGGCTCCGACGATGCGGAAGATTCGCCCCCCGAAGTGGGCAGCAGCAGTTCCTGGACCAGCGGCACGCGCGAGGACGTTTCGGGCACCAGCACGGTGATTGCCCGCAATGACAACGCCAAGGGCGGGATGCAGTGCATCACAGTGACCGACGTTATCATCGTGAAGGGCGAGGAAACCACGGCAGACAAGCGCATGTGCCGCAAGCCGCCAGCCACGCGTTACGCGCTTCAGGCGTGATGGCGGGAATCGCGCGCAAGGGACTGGCGCTTGGCGGTTTTGCGCTGGCGCTGATGGGGGCGGCGCCGCCGCCGCCCGCGCTGGACAAGGAAAACCCGACCTGTCCGGCCAAGCCCGACTGGGGACAGGCCAAGGCGATCACGGTGACGCCGGCGGTGCGCAACGGCAAGCACGTGCTGATTGCCGACGGGATCATCGACGCGGGCTTTCCCAACCGGCTGAAAGCGGCGATCGATGCCGACGAGCAGGTGGAGGAAGTGTGGATCCGCAGCCGCGGCGGCGATGCGCATGCGGGCAATGCGGCGGGCAAGGTGATCCGCAGCTATCCGGGCATGGTCACCCGCATTCCGGCAGGGTGGACCTGCTTTTCGGCCTGCAATTTCGTGTTCATGGGCGGGGACCGGCGCTTCGTGGACCCGGGCGGGGTGTTCATGGTGCACATGTTCACCCACACCGGGGATCGCGACACCATCGAGCTTTCGGTGGAGGAAGGGACCGAGGAGACCACCCGCCTGATCGGCGAGATCGAGCAATCGAGCGCGCTGCTGGCGAGCGAGGACAACGACTTCCTGATCCGCATGGGGATCAGCCGGAAACTGCTGACCGAGGTGATGTACAAGCAGCAGGCGGTGGCGAGCGCGGCGAACAAGAGCACGCGGTATTGCCTGACGCAGGACGAGGTGCGGAAGTACAACGTGATGCCCACTGAAAAAGTGGGTTAGCGACTGCTGATCCTCCCTGTTTTTGCAAAGCACAAACGGGGAGGGCGACCGCGCCTCGCCATTTGTCCTTCGGAAAGACGGGGAGGACCTTGGTTACTTCAGCCCGATCTCGCGCAGGCGTTCCTGCAGGTAATCGTCGGCGGTGATGCTTTTGGGGTAGCGGTCCGGGTTTTCCGGGGTGATGCAGCCGGGCAGCGTGGCGAAGCGGAAATCGCTGCGCAGGTGCAGGAAGAATGGCATCGAATAGCGGCTGGCGTGGGCGCGGGCCCCCGCCGGGTTGCGCACGCGGTGGGTGGTGCTGGGCAGGACGTGGTTGGTCAGGCGCTGCAGCATGTCACCGATGTTGACCACCAAGGCACCAGGCGGCGGCGAGACCTCCAGCCATTCGCCTTCGCGGGTGAGCAGTTCGAGGCCGGCTTCCTCCGCGCCCAGCAACAGGGTGATCAGGTTGATATCCTCGTGCGCGCCGGCGCGGATGGCGCCGGCGGCGTCACCCGTGACCGGCGGATAGTGCAGCAGGCGCAGCACCGAGTTGCCATCGGCGATGGCGGGATCGAACCACTGCGCGTCCAGCCCCAGCCACACCGCGATGCGCGCAAGGATGCGCGCGCCGGCATCCTCGAATGCAGCGAACAGGGCAGTGAAGGTTTCGCGGAAGCCGTCTGGTTCATCTGGCCAGACGTTGGGCGGCATCGAGGGGGAGAGCAGGGGGTGGCCGGGCGGCAGATCACGCCCGACATGCCAGAATTCCTTGAGATCGGCCACGGGGGCGCCCTTGGCAATTTCGCGCCCGAAAGGGGTGTAGCCCCGCGCACCACCTTGGCCCGGCACGTGCCAGCGGCGCTTTTCCGCATCGGGCAGGGCGAAGAACGTGCGCGTCAGTTCCCACCCGCGCGCGACCAATGCGGGATCGAGCCCGTGGTCCTTCACCATGGCGAAGCCGAACGTGCGAAAGCTGTCCCCAAGGCTTTGCGAGAGGGCTGCGGGATCGTCTTCAAGCGAAAGGATGGGGAGGGACTTGAGGGGCATACTGTTCCTGTGGCCGAAATCGGGTAAGGGCCCGGCTTAACGGGAATCGCCGGGGGTACCATGGGCAAAATCAACGTTAGCGACACCGAAGGACGCCAGCTGTGGCTGATGAAGTCCGAACCGGACGTCTACAGCTATGACGACCTCGTGGCCGAGGGCGAGGGCACGTGGGACGGGGTGCGCAACCACCTTGCCGCGCGCAACCTGCGCACGATGCAGCCGGGGGACCTGGCCTTCTTCTACCACTCCAACATCGGCAAGGAGATCGTGGCGGTGGCGATGATCAGCGTGGGCGGGATAACCGATCCGACCGACTTCGATGGCAAGTGGGCGGCGGTGAAGGTGAAGCCGGTGGTGAAGCTGAAGCAGCCCGTCACGCTGGCGCAGATCAAGGCGACCGAGGCGCTGCAGGAGATGGAGCTGATCCGCCTTTCACGCCTGTCCGTGTCTGCGGTGCGGCCGACCGAGTGGGCGCTGCTTCTGGAGATGGCTGGCGGAACCGAGTGACGCGCGGCGCGTAGTTTGCGGCAAGTGCGGGCGGAAACGCCTGCCCAGCCAAGGAGATACGCGATGGGTGAACTGACCGACCGGGCCAAGGCCGCAGGCAACAAGATTGCTGGTGGCGCCAAGCAGGTTGCCGGTGAAGTGACTGGCAACGACAAGCTGAAGGCCGAAGGTGCTGCGCAGTCGCTCAAGGGCGATGTGCAGAACGTTTCGGGCAAGGTGAAGGGCGCGCTGGGCGACGACGTCTGAGCCGCGGCTGACCTGTGATTGACGGCAGGGCCGCTTCCGCAAGGGAGCGGCCCTGTTGCATTGGGGCCTGTTGTCCCGTTGCGGCACGGGGCTTCAAAAACTGGCGAAGGGGCGGGTGCCAAATGGTCAACAAAGCGTTAACGCCTTTGTCATGAGTACGCCGCACCTCACCGCTGCCGCACCCTCCGGCCACCCGTTCCGCCGCAGCCTGCCGCCGCGCGTGCTGCGCCCGATGCCGCAGTTTGAGCCGGAAGTGGTCGCCGCGATGGAGCGCGCCGAAATGCAGCTGCGATCGCCCGATGTGAACTGGAAGAAGCTGACGCTGCAGGACGTGAAGGACTTCCTGCTGGCCTACTGCGCGTGCTTCCTCGCTGTGGCGACGTTCATCAGCTGAAAGCTGTTTGCTGTTTCAGCGAGGCTGAAACAGAGGGCGGCACCGGCCCGCTCCCCCGCCCAAATGTCCAACTGTGCCACCCAACGGAATTGAACGCTGTGGGCGGCCGGGCGGGGGAGCGGGCCGGTGCAGTGTCCGCGTAAGCGGAAGTAATCTTAGAAACTGTGGCCGATCTCGCCAGGGTGGGCGAGTTCGGCCTTGTGCAGCAGCCAGCCGAGCAGCGCGGAGACGAGGCACATCGCGGCGCTGAGCAGCAACTGGTTGACGATGCTGACGCCTGCCGCCGAAAGCCCCATCGCCAGCACCGCGCCGATCGCCATGGCAAAGGAATTGACCACGTTGTTGGCGGCGATGGTGCGTGCGGTTTCCGCCTTGTCCACCATGGTGGTCAGGAAGGCATAGAGCGGCACCACGAACATGCCGCCCGCCACCGCGATGCCGAGCAGGCTGAGCAGCAGCGGCACGGCGAGCGGTTCGGCCACGAAGGCCCAGGCATCGAGCAGGGTGCCGGTGGGATGCGGGGTCCATGATTGGCAGACCACGTGGAAGGCCACGATGAACAGGCCCATCACCAGTACAGAGGCGGGGGCGAAGCGGGCCGAAACCTTGCCCTTCAGCATGCGGTTGATCGCCACCGAGCCGATGGCGACGCCCACCGAGAACACGACGAGGAACAGGCTGGCCACTTCCTTGCTGGCATCGAGCACGTTCTTGGCCAGCGGCGGGAACTGGATGAACAGCACCGCGCCGATGGTCCAGAAAAAGCTGATCGACATGATCGCAAGGAACACCGGACGATAGTGCAGCGTGTTGCGCACCAGCCGCCAGGCCGAAAGGCCCTGGTCCGCCAGCAGCACCGGCAGGAAGCCGAGCGCGCGGGCCAGCGGATTGCGCCAGTGGTTCAGGAACGGGCGCAGCAGCGGGAATTCGAGCGGGCGATCGGCTTGCTGCGGCGGGGCAGAGGGCACCTGCCGCCCGGCGAAGAAGCCGAGCAGGGCGGTGACGACCACGGTAACCGCGGCGGCCTCAACCGGGATCCAGCCCGCCAGGATCGTGCCGGCAAGGATGGCGATATAGGTGCCCGCCTCGACCATGCCGGTGCCGGCGAGCACTTCTTCCGGGTGGAGATGCTGCGGCAAAATCGCATATTTGATCGGGCCGAAGAAGGTGGAGTGCAGGCCCATGGCGAAAAGCGCGGCGAGCATCAGCGGGATGGCGATGGTCGTGACCTGCACGCCCTGCCACGCCATGAACAGCCCGCCCGCGCCCACGGCCATGATGCCGATCTCGCAGGCCTTCACGATGCGGATGATCCCGGCCTTGTCGCGCAGGTCCGCCAGCTGTCCCGCCAGTGCGGACAGCGCCACGAACGGCACGATGAACGCGGCCGAGGCGATGGCGGAAAAGCGCGCTTCTTCAGCCTCTGAATTGTAGAGGCTGTAGACCACGTAAAGGACCATGGCGTTCTTGTAGAGGTTGTCGTTGAACGCGCCGAGAAGCTGGGTCACGAACAGCGGCAGGAAACGGCGCTGGCGGAGCAGGTGGGTTGTCGTGGTCATTCCGTCTGCCGGGTATCCTCGGATGACGCGCAGCCTTAGCGGCATGGACGCGCCCGGCAAGGGGCATTCGTTGCGGTCAATCTTTGCCCAAGTCTCGCATGGCGGTGCGAAGCGGGTTTGCAAGCGCCCCTGACGCGGTTAGGCAGAGGACGATGCTGACCCTGCCCAACCTGCTGACGCTATCGCGCATCGTGGCCGTGCCGCTGCTGGCCGGGCTGCTGTGGTGGCCGGAATGGGCGCTGGGCTATGGCCTTGGCTTTGCCATGTACTGCCTGATGGGCATCACCGACTACTTCGATGGCTACCTTGCCCGCGCGCAGGGTACGGTGAGCAAGCTGGGCGTGTTCCTTGATCCCATCGCCGACAAGATCATGGTGGCGGCGGTGATCCTGGTGCTGAGCGCGCAAGGCGTGCTGCGCGGACCCTTCGTGGGAGACCTGCACGTGGTGGCAGGGCTGGTGATCCTGGTCCGCGAGATCGCGGTGTCCGGCCTACGCGAGTTCCTGGGCGGGCTGCAGGTTTCGGTGCCGGTGTCGAAGCTGGCGAAGTGGAAGACCACGTTCCAGATGGTATGCCTGGGCGCGCTGATCCTCGGCCATGCGCTGCCCGGCTGGACGATGACGGTGGGCGGATTCGAGGCCAACGTGCCGCATACCGTGGGGCTGACCACGCTGTGGGGCGCGGCGGTGCTGACAGTGATTACCGGCTGGGATTACCTGCGCGTGGGCCTGAGGCACATGGACTGAGAGGTGGGCGCGGCGGCTTCGGCCGCCGGTTCGGGCGTGGTGGCGGCGTTGTCCACTTCCACCCCGAAGCGCTTTCCGTCGGTCCAGCGGACCACGCCCCAGAGCGACTGGCCCGGCGCGAGATCGAGCGTGACCATGTCTCCCACCGCGGGCGGACCATCGGGCGCGAGCGCCTGGACCCCGCTGAGCGAGACGTTTTCCACCACGACATCGCGGGCGAGCCCTGCGCCATCCACCATGCGCACACGCGCCATCAGGCGGCGGCGGCGCGGCCGCAGCACCGGAGTGGGCCGGAAACGCGATTTGTCGACGGTGGTCACGCGGAGCAGCCTAGACACGCATGGTTGCGGGGTGCTGATCGCGCCTTACGGGTTTTCCCGGTTCAGAAGCCGGTGACGAGCATGTCGAGCGCGTTGCCGATCTCATATCGGTGGTCGATCAGCGACGTGACTGGCTCGCCCAGATCTCGCGTTTCCACAGTCGCGGCCCAGTCCGTCATCATCACGTAAGGTGCACTGTCGATCGCGAAGACCGGGTTGAGCCGTGCGGCCGGCTTGGGCGCTTCAGCCAACGGGAGCAATGGCACGACCAGCCGGGTGGAGAGGTGTTCGAGCAGATCGGCCTGGCATTCCAGCAACAATGGGCCGCCGTTGCGGGAATGCCAGACTTGGAACTTGGCCATCAGAACTTGCGGAATTCGGCCAGCGGAAGGCCATTGTTTTCCACCCACTCGTTATGACTGCGCAGGGCGTCGGCATTCTCCTCCTGCCAGCGCTTGCCCTTCTCGGCGGAGAGTTCCTGCCGCAGGCCGGCTTCGCAGGCGCGCGAGATGTTGATGCCGAGGCTGCGCGCTTCGGCCACCAGCGCGCTGTCCAGCGTGACATTGGTGGGCTTGCGCACCGGCGCGTCGGGAACCTTGTGGCTGTGCTCGGTCATGCGCATGAACATGCGCGTGGCCGCGCGCGGCGTCAACCGGCGCGCAGCTCCTGCGCAAGCAGGCGGAATTCCTCGCCACGCGGGGAATTCCGCCGCCAGACCAGCGCGATCTCGCGAAAGGCGTGGTCGCTCTTCAGCGGGCGCGCAACGATCTGGGTGTCATTGAGGATGCCCGCCTCCACCGCCATTTCGGGCAGCATCGTGAGGCCTAGGCCATTGTCCACCATCTGCACCAGCGTGTGCAGGCTGGTGCCGATCACGCCTGCGCTGGCGCGCAGTTCGGGCCGGTTGCACGCGGCCAGCGCGTGCTCCTTCAGGCAGTGCCCGTCTTCCAGCAGCAAAAGGCGGTTCTCGTCGATCAGGTCCGGGCTGACGACGGCAGGCGGATCGCGCGGGTCGTCACGCGGGAAGGCGACGAACAGGCGGTCGTCGAAGAGGTGCTCCACTTCCACCTCGCCAGTGGCAAAGGGTAGCGCCAGCAGCACGCAGTCCGCGCGGCCGTGATGCAGCGATTCGATGGCGGCGGCGCTGGGCTCTTCACGCAGGAACAGCTTCAGCTGCGGACGTTCGCGGCGCAGGCGCGGCAGGATGCGCGGCAGCAGGAACGGCGCGATCGTGGGGATCACGCTCATGCGCAGCTCACCCGCCAGCGGCGCGCCGTGGCTCTGGACGAGTTCGGACAGCTCCTCCGCCTCACGCAGCAGGCGGTGCGCCTTGGCCACCACCTGGTTGCCCAGCGGGGTGAAGCGCACCACGCGCCGGGTGCGTTCGACCAGCGTGACGCCGAGCAGCGATTCCAGTTCACGCAGCCCGGCCGAAAGCGTTGACTGCGAGACGAAGCAGGAATCCGCCGCGCGGCCGAAGTGCCCGTGTTCGTGCAGCGCAACGAGGTATTGCAGCTGCTTGAGCGTGGGCAGGTAGGTGCTCATGCGGTCACTCGCCCGCTTCGACCTGCGGTTCCGCCTCTGCCTCTACGTCCTGAGCCGCATCGACCACGGCGGGTGCGCCGTTGCTGCCGATGTCGTCGATATGCGCCATCTTCAGCTTGCCGTTCACCACCGCGAAGGCGAGCTTGCCCTCCACCAGTTCCAGCGCATCGCGGCCGAACTGTTCGAAGCGCCAGCCATCCAGGATCGGCAGGTTCTTGCGCTGCCCGGCGGCCAGTGCCTCCAGATCGTCGCTGCGTGCCAGCAGGCGGGCGGCAATGTCGATCTCGCGGCTGCGGATCTTCAGCAGCAGCTTCAGCAGGTCGGCCACCAGCGCGCCTTCCTTGCCCAGCGGGGCGCCGCGCGGGGCCTTGGGCGGCATTTCCGCCTCGGTCAGCGGCTTGGAATCGGCAAGGCACTGCATCAGGCGGCGGCCGATCTCGTTGTCCTTCCATCCGCTGGAAAGGCCGCGCACCTTGGCCAGCTCGTGCTGTTCGCGCGGGGGGTGGCTGGCGATGTCGGCCAGCGTCTCGTCGCGCATGATGCGCCCGCGCGGTATGTTCTTGTCCATCGCCTCCGCCTCGCGCCAGGCGGCGAGCGAGCGCAGGCGGCCGAGCACCGCCGGGTTGCGGCTGGGCGGGCGGATCTTCTGCCACACGGTTTCGGGATCGGACCTGTAGTTGGCCGGGTCCGCCAGCTTTTCCATCTCGATGTCCAGCCATTCGCCGCGCCCGGTCTTGATCAGGCGCTTGAGCAGGCGGGGGAAAATCTTTGACAGGTGCGTCACGTCGCCGATGGCGTATTCGATCTGCCGTTCGGTGAGCGGGCGGCGCGCCCAGTCGGTAAAGCGCGCGCCCTTGTCGATCGACAGGCCCAGCCAGCTTTCCACCAGGTTGGAATAGCCGATCTGTTCGCTCTGGCTGACGGCCATCATCGCGATCTGCGTGTCGAAGATCGGGTGCGGGGTTTTGCCGGTCAGGTTGTAGATGATCTCCACATCCTGTCCACCGGCGTGGAAGACCTTCAGCACGTCCTCGTTGTCCACCATCAGGTCGAGCAGCGGGGCAAGGTCTATGCCGGGGGCCAGCGGGTCGATCGCCGCGGCTTCCTTGTCATCGGCGATCTGCACCAGGCACAGTTCCGGCCAATAGGTGTTCTCGCGCATGAACTCGGTGTCGACCGTGACGAAATCGGCCTTGGCCAGACGCGCGCACAAGTCTGCCAGCGCGTCGGTCGTGGTGATCAGCGGGTGTATCTTCATCGTTCTTTTCTGTATGGGGCTCGCACAGCGGAAACTGGCGGGCCCGGCTGGTGGTCCCACCGGGACCTTCGGCTTGACAAAACGACGGCCTTCGCCACAGGGCCGCGCGCGTTCCCTGCCTTATTGCAGCCCGATTGGAAAGAGTTTCGATGCACCCTTATCGTTCCCATACCTGCGGCGCCCTCTCGCGCGAGCATGTCGGGCAGACCGTCCGCCTTTCCGGCTGGGTGCACCGCAAGCGTGACCACGGTGGCGTGCTCTTCGTCGACCTGCGCGACCACTATGGCATGACGCAGATCGTCGCCGACAGCGACAGCGCCGCGCTTTCCGTGCTCGATCACCTGCGCGTGGAAAGCGTGGTTACTATCGAGGGCGAGGTGAAGGCGCGCAGCGAAGGCACCGTGAACCCCAACCTCGCCACGGGCGAGATCGAGATCTTCGCGCGCTCGGCCACGGTGCTGTCCGCCGCGGAAGAACTGCCGATGCCGGTGGCGGGCGAGCAGGAATATCCCGAGGATATCCGCCTGCGCTATCGCTTCCTCGATCTGCGGCGCGAGACACTGCACGCCAACATCGTGACGCGGACCAAGGTGATTTCCGACATGCGCCGCCGCATGGAAGGCGCCGGGTTCACCGAATATTCCACCCCGATCCTCACCGCATCGAGCCCCGAGGGCGCGCGTGACTTCCTGGTGCCGAGCCGCATCCATCCGGGCAAGTTCTATGCGCTGCCGCAGGCGCCGCAGCAGTATAAGCAGCTGCTGATGGTCGCAGGCTTTGATCGCTATTTCCAGATCGCACCGTGCTTCCGTGACGAAGACCCGCGCGCTGATCGCCTGCCGGGCGAATTCTACCAGCTCGACCTGGAGATGAGCTTCGTCACCCAGGAAGAAGTGTGGGAGACGATGGAGCCGGTGATCGGCGGCGTGTTCGAAGCGTTCGCTGGAGGACGCTCGGTCACGCCGACGGGCAGCTTCCCGCGCATTCCCTATGCGGAATCGATGCTGAAGTACGGGTCTGACAAGCCGGACCTGCGCAACCCGCTTGTGATCAGCGATGTTTCGGCCGAATTCACCCAGTCGGGCTTTGGCCTGTTTGAAAAGATCGTCGGCACCGGCGGCGTCGTGCGCCTGATCCCGGCGCCGAACACTGCGGACAAGAGCCGCAAGTTCTTCGACGACATGAACGACTGGGCGCGCAGCGAAGGCCACGCCGGCCTCGGCTACGTCACCCGCAAGGGTGGCGAGTTCGGCGGGCCGATCGCCAAGAACCACGGGGCGGACAGGATGGCCGCGCTGTTTGACAGCCTCGGCCTCGGCCCCGATGACGGCTGCTTCTTCGCCGCGGGCAAGGAAGAGCAGGCGGCCAAGCTCGCCGGTGCGGCGCGCACCCGCGTGGGCGAACAGCTCGGCCTGATCGACAAGGACCGCTTCGAGCTGTGCTGGATCGTCGATTTCCCGTTCTACGAATGGGACGAGGACAACAAGAAGGTGGAGTTCAGCCACAACCCGTTCTCGATGCCGCAGGGCGGGATCGAGGCGCTGAACACGCAGGACCCGCTGACGATCAACGCCTTCCAGTACGACCTCGTCTGCAACGGCTTCGAGATCGCGAGCGGCTCGATCCGCAACCAGTCGCCCGAAACGATGGTGAAGGCGTTCGAGATCGTGGGCCTTTCGAAGGAAGACGTCGAGGAGCGCTTCGGCGGCCTCTACCGCGCGTTCCAGTATGGCGCGCCGCCGCACGGCGGCATGGCCGCGGGCGTGGACCGCATCGTCATGCTCATCTGCGGCGCGCAGAACCTGCGCGAAATCACGCTGTTCCCGATGAACCAGCGCGCCGAAGACCTGCTGATGGGCGCGCCTTCACCGGCCGCGCTGAAGCAGCTGCGCGAACTGAACATCCGCGTGGTGGAACAGACGAAGGGGTAAGAACCCGCAATTCTCTGCCATTCTTCCCCCCTCCCCGGCGGGGAGGGGCCGGGGGTGGGGAAACGACGCCAGCGGTGTTGCGCCCCCGACAAGACAGAACCCCCATCCCAACCCTTCCCCACCGGGGAAGGGATTTCGGGCGGTATCAGATCTCGTCACCCGGCGGCGGAGCTTCGCGCCCGGCGTTTCCATCTTGATTCTCCAATGCCATCGCACAGTCATATCTGACCTATAGAACCACTTCGTCGCCGAGCTGCTGTGGCTCAGGGCGATCCTGTAATGCCCGTCCATTGGGCGCACGTCCGAAAGCCTCCCCCGCACGGCGATGTGGAATGCGAGAGGTGCCACTTGCCAGCGCCGCACCGGCACATTAGGGCGATTCCCGAAATCATGGCCAACCCAAGTTCCGTTCGAAGGGGCATAATAATGAGCGATACCGCCGACCGCGTTAAGAAGATCGTTGTCGAGCACCTCGGCGTGGAAGCCGACAAGGTGACCGAGGACGCCAGCTTCATCGATGATCTCGGTGCCGACTCGCTCGACATCGTCGAGCTGGTGATGGCGTTCGAGGAAGAATTCGGCGTCGAGATCCCCGATGATGCGGCCGAGAAGATCTCGACCGTCTCGGACGCGATCAAGTACATCGACGAAAACAAGGGCTGATTGCCCTCGTCCCCGTTTCGCCTGAGTCCTGAGCCAGTCGAAGGATCGTAAGGGCTGCCACGGCATGGATCGGCCGGGCAGGGGAGGACTTCGGCAGGCTCAGCTCCTTTCTGGAAGGGGCTGGGCCTGTTTGCGTATTATCCGGAGAATGCAATGCGTCGTGTCGTCGTAACCGGCCTTGGCCTCGTCACCCCGCTGGGCGCGGACGTGGAAACCGTGTGGGCCAACCTGCTGGCCGGCAAGTCCGGCGCCGGGCCGATCACCCGTTTCGACACCACGGGCCAGAAGTGCCTGATCGCCTGCGAAGTGAAGCCGGCCGATCACGAATACGGCTTCGATGCGGGCAAGCGCGTGGACCACAAGATCCAGCGCCAGGTCGATCCTTTCATCGTCTATGGCATCGACGCCGCGGGCCAGGCGCTGGAAGACGCCGGCCTTGTCGACATGAACGACGACCTGAAGATGCGCACCGGCTGCTCGATCGGTTCGGGCATCGGCGGCCTGCCGGGCATCGAAAGCGAATCCATCGTGCTGCATGAAAAGGGACCGGGCCGCGTCTCGCCCCACTTCGTGCATGGTCGCCTGATCAACCTGATCTCGGGCCAGGTCTCGATCAAGTATGGCCTGATGGGGCCGAACCACGCGGTGGTCACCGCCTGCTCCACCGGCGCGCACTCGATCGGTGATGCCGCGCGCATGATCAAGGACGGCGATGCCGACGTGATGCTGGCGGGTGGCGCGGAAAGCACCATCAACCCGCTGGGCGTGGCCGGCTTCGCGCAGGCGCGCGCGCTGAACTGCAGCTACAACGATCGCCCCGAACAGGCGAGCCGCCCCTATGACAAGGACCGCGACGGCTTCGTGATGGGCGAAGGCGCGGGCGTGGTGGTGCTCGAGGAATACGAGCATGCCAAGGCGCGCGGTGCGAAGATCTATGCCGAAGTGGTCGGCTATGGGCTCTCGGGCGATGCCTACCACGTTACCGCCCCGCATCCCGAAGGCAAGGGCGCCGAACTCGCCATGCGCATGGCGCTGCGCAAGGCCGGGCTGCAGGCGGGCGACATCGACTATGTCAACGCGCACGGCACCTCGACCATGGCCGACACCATCGAATTGGCCGCGGTGAAGCGCGTGCTGGGCGATGATCTTTCGGGCGCTTCGATGAGCAGCACCAAGTCCGCCATCGGCCACCTGCTGGGCGGCGCGGGCGCGGTGGAGACGATCTTCTGCATCCTCGCCATCCGTGACCAGATCGTGCCGCCGACGCTGAACCTCGATAACCCGGACGAGGGCACCGAGGGCGTGGACCTGGTGCCGCACAAGGCGAAGAAGCGCACGGTGCGCGCCGCGCTGAACAACTCGTTCGGCTTTGGCGGTACCAACGCCAGCGTCATCGTGAAGGCGATCTGAGCAGCACACGGCGCAGGAGGCGCGGCATGAAGCGTCCCGGCAAGTTGATGATCCTGGCCCTTGCCGTGGCGCTGGTCGCGGCGGGCTGGGCCGTTCATTTCCTCTATGGCTGGTACGGGCCGGGGCCGCTGGCCAAGGACATCTCGTTCCTCGTCCCCGAAGGTTCCAGCCTGAGCGGCCTTGCGCCCGAACTGGAGAAGGAAGGCGTCGTCGCCTCTGCCACCACGTTCAAGGCGCGGGCGCGGCTTCTGGGCGGCAGCGCGGGGGTGAAGGCGGGCGAATTCACCATCCCCGCCCATGCCAGCGCATCGCAGGTGCTGCGCATCCTGCAGGGCGAGGAAGGCGTGACGCGCCGGATGGTGACCGTGCCCGAAGGCATGCCATCGATCATGGTCTATGACCGGCTGATGGGGCAGAAGCTGCTCACAGGCAGCATTTCGGTGCCGCGCGAAGGATCGATCCTGCCTGACAGCTATGATTTCCAGCGCGGCGAATCGCGCGCAGGCGTCCTGGCACGGATGCAGAAGGCGATGGACCGCACCCTGGCCGAACTGTGGGAACAGCGTTCGTCCGACACCGTGGCCAAGACGCCGCAGGAAGCGCTGATCCTCGCCTCGATCGTGGAAAAGGAAACCGGCAAGCCTTCGGAGCGCAAGATGGTGGCCGGGCTCTATTCCAACCGGCTGCGCAAGGGTATGCTGCTGCAGGCGGACCCCACGATCATCTACCCGATCACCAGGGGCAAGCCGCTGGGCCGCCGCATCCGCCAGTCCGAAATCCAGGCGGTGAACGACTACAACACCTATACCATGACCGGGCTGCCCAAGGGGCCGATCACCAATCCGGGGCGTGATTCGATCGAGGCGGTGCTCAATCCGGCCAAGACCGATGCGCTTTACATGGTGGCCGATGGCACCGGCGGGCATGTGTTCGCGTCCACGTTGGAAGAGCATAACGCCAATGTTTCCAAGTGGTTCGCCATTCGGAAGCAGCGTGGCGAGCTTTAGTAGCTAGTTAACTTCACTTAAGGGATTTTACTGCATATAAGGCGGCAGGGGAACATTGCGACCTTGCCGAACCTCCATCTGCGGCTACGGCACCCTGGCCGAGTGTTCCCCGCCTTTCCTGCGCTTTCCCGGAACCCGTGCCGCCTGCCATCGTTGCGCTGGCCGAGGAGTGCAGGCCATGATCGACAAGCAGATTCCCGATGTTACGCTGAAGACCCGTGTGCGGGACGAAAGCGTGGGCGGCGACAATCCCTTCCGCTGGCAGGACCTGAACGTGCGCGAAGCCTTTGCCGGCAAGCGCGTGGTGGTGTTTTCGCTGCCCGGTGCGTTCACCCCCACCTGTTCCAATGAACAGTGCCCGGCGTTCGAGAGAATGTATCAGGATTTCAGGGATCTGGGCGTTGACGAGGTCTATTGCATCTCGGTCAATGATGCCTTCGTCATGTATCAGTGGGGCAAGCACCTGGGGCTGGAGCAGGTGAAGCTGCTTCCCGACGGATCGGGCCATTTTACCCGCCGCATGGGTATGCTGATCGACAAGGATCACTTGGGCTTCGGCTATCGTTCTTGGCGCTATGCGATGATCGTGGACGACAACAGGGTGACTGCGTGGTTCGAGGAACCGGGCATCAATGATGAAGGCGCGGACGAGGACCCTTACGGCGAGAGCAGTCCGGAGCGGGTTCTGGCTGCCCTGAAGGGCGTAAGTTGAGAACGACTGAAAGGGTGTTGAGATCGACTGATAGGGGGTAGAGGCCATCTGACCATGGCCCAAGCTCCCCTGATCGTGACCGCCGACCTGCCTCCTGCGCTGCAATCGCGCATGGATGCCTTGCGCCGCGCACACTTCCCGCCGGAACGCAATTTCCTCTCCGCCCACGTCACCCTGTTCCACGCGCTGCCGCCCTTCGTGGAGGACGAGGCGCGGGGCCTGCTGGCGCAGCTGGCGGGCGCGGTCGCGGCGCCGGCGGCGCGACTTTCAGGCGTGATGAACCTGGGCGGCGGCACCGCGTTCCGCATTGACTGCCCTGCGCTGCTGGACCTGCGCGCAGGAATTGCCGAACATTTCCACGGGATGCTGACCAACCAGGACAGCCACCCGCCGCGCCTGCATGTGACGGTGCAGAACAAGGTGACCAAGGATGAGGCGCGGGCGCTGCAGGTGAAACTGGAGGCGGACTTCCGGCCAGAGGACTTCCGCTTTGCCGCGCTTTCGCTCCACCGCTATCTTGGCGGGCCGTGGGAGGCGGTGGGGCGCTGGCCCTTCAGGGGGTGAGCCGCCTGATTTATACTTATATTTCAATGTTTTGGGATGTGGTGCCGGGGACGGAACCGCGAAAATCTCTTATATATCTGATACTTAATTGAAAGGCTGATGTGATTTTTCGGGCATGCCCCCAAAAAAGCCCCCAACAAAAATGGCCTACATTTTGGAGCGAACAGGGTGGCGACGATCTGCCCGGAATAAGTGGACAGATCGAACAGCGCGACGCTGGTGGAAATCGACTGTCCGCCAAACAGCCAGGCCTTGAGCTGGTGCCCGCCCGGCGCGCGCTGGTCGGGATCATCGAACAGCGCCAACCAGTCGCGCTGGCGCTGTTTGCTTGCCATGGTCAGGTGACGGACCGAAGCAGCATCGATCTTCTCGCGTCGGTAGAGGTCGCGGATGCGCGGCAGGAGATTGCCCAGCGCCAGCACGCGGCGCACCATCTGCTTGGGCAGGCCGAAGGTCGCGGCAATGTCCTCGAGCTTGCGCCCCTCGCGCACCAGCCGCACGAAGGTTTCCCACTGGGTGACTTCGTCGGGATCGAGGCGCGCGATGTTCTCGAGCAGCGAGGCTTCGAGCGCGGCAGCATCGTCGCCGGGCCCGATGATCGCGGCGGGCAACGGCTCGGCCACACCCGTTTCCTCGGCGATCAGGGCAGCGGCAGCGTTGCGACGCCGCCCGGCGACGATTTCGAAGAGGTCGCCATGGCCCTCTGGCCGGACGATGATCGGCACGAGCACGCCGCGCGCGCGGATCGAAGGAAGGATATCGGCAATGCCGGGCGCCTTGCGCCCCGAACGCATGTTGGTGGTGCTGACGCTGAGCTTGTCAAGCGGGATAAAATCTAGTTTCATGGATTGGACTCCTTGAGAGTACCGGTCCTGTTGATCTTGCCGGATGGGCGGGACCGGCAGAAAAGCGGCGGAACGCGCCGCGCGTCAGCCGTGGTCCTGCGCCCCTTCGGGCGAAGGACCGGGCGGAAGCCGGGATGAAAGTTCCGGGGACTGGCGGCGCAGAGCGCGCTCGGCGGCGATGATCGAGCCGCCTTCACGGGCATGCGCGGCCCAGCGCGACAGCGGCGCGAGGCCGACAAAGCCCTCGTCGCGCTCGATGCCGAGACCAAAGGGAAGACGGACCTTGGCAATCTCGGACAGCGAGAAGTAGCCAAGCTCCGGGCACCCGAAACCAAGATCGGCGAGGCCGAACAGCGTATCGCCATCCTCGCACAGCTCGGTGGCAAGCCATGTCGCCGCGCCAAGCGGATTGAACAGCTTGAGCACCGGCAGCGGGTCTGGCTCGGCCTGCTCACGTCGCACCGCCGCGCGCCGGGCCACATGGTTGGTCCGCAAGGCAAGGCGAATGCTGGGGGGCAGGAGGATCATGCCGCGACCCTCCCTTCGCCCGCAGCCTCGCGATGGAAGGCCAGCAGGAAGTCGGCGGCCTTGCTCGCCGCGCTGGCGGCGCGGAAAATGGCGCGGTTGTCCTCGTGCAGCACATCGAGCCAGCAGCCGAGGTAATCGGCGTGGCGCACGGTCGGCTTGATCCCGAGCGCCGCGCACAGGAAAGCCGATCCCAATTCGGCGGTCAGTTCCTCGCGACCGTAAGCCTGCGAGCCGAAGCGCCCCGATTGGTCGCGCGCCAACCGTGAGCGGTGCCCGGTCCAGTGGGTCAGTTCGTGCAGCGCCGTGCGGTAATAGTTGATCTGGTCGAAGAACGCGGGCTGCGGCGGCACCTGCACGTAGTCCGCAGATGGCGCATAGAACGCCTTGTCACCGCCGATCCGGAAATCGGCTCCAGAGGCCGCGATCAGCGCCTCGGCGACGGGTACGATCTCGCGCTCGGGCAGCGGCAGGGGGGCGCAGGCCAGCCCCGGCCTCAACCCCTTGCATTGGACGACATTGAAGACAGTGAAGCGCTTGAGGAACGGCACCGCGCGCGCGTCCTCGTCGGCGCGGACCGCGCGTTCGGCTTCGCCCTTGGGAATGAAGCGATCGGCATAGACGACGGTCACGCCGCGCTCGCCCTTGCGCACGCCTCCACCGGCTTCCTGCGCCTGCCGGAAGGTCAGCCAGCTTTGCGAAGGGTGGCCATGCTCGATAACCGCGCTCCACAGGATCAGCACATTGACCCCGCTATAGGGCCGCCCGGTCAGCGCATTGCGCGGCAGACCCGGTGCGGCGGCACCTGTCGATCCCCACGGCTGAACCCACGGGAAATGCCCCGCCTCCAGTTCGCCGACGATCCGGGAGGTCACCTCGTCATAGAGACTGGAACGCGGCCCCTCGGCCGGAACGACTCCAACTTGACGGCAAACACGACGCTTGGACTTCGAACGCATGGCCTTGACCTCCTCGCGCCCAGAACCAGCAGGCTTGCCCGGAAAGCGGGGGTGGGCGGCGAGAGAGACCGGAAGGGCCCGCTTCGAGCGGGCGACCGCACCCAAGGCGCCAGCCGCAGGGGCGCAACGCTAGTGAAGCAGCCGCCAGGCTTGCGGCCGGCCGTGGCGGGCCCAGGAGGGATCGACGCCCGCACCCGCTTTTTCGGGAAAGCCATCAGATACACCGAGGCATGCCGCGACCGCATGAATGGCAGCGTCAGTCAGCCGTCAGCGATCGTCACCTCGCGTCGAGACCTGTAGTGGCTCGGTACGCAGGCGCGCCCAAGCATATAGCGCGGCGCCGAAGGCAGACCCGGGCCAACTGTCATGGGCACTGGTTCATTGGCCATGGCTACTTCGGGTTGGAGTTCCAACGAGGCTGGACTTGAAGTCAGCAAATTCGTCGGACCGGCGAGTATTTGTTATTCAACCCAAGGTGCGCTTCACAATCATCGGAACAGCGAGGCTGACGCGTTTAGGTGTTGCATGGCAGCTGGGCGGTGAATAGTTTGCCAAAAGATTCTCGGGCAAAGCATGCGGTATTCTTGTCGGTGCAGTTGTCTTGCCGGGCAAGAAAGGGGAAAGCATGGCAGATCCGATCAAGGGCGATAGCCTGGATAACATTCTGAAGGGCACCGAAGGCGACGATACGCTGCAGGGGTTCGCCGGAGCGGATACGCTAATAGGCTTTGGCGGCGCGGATATGCTCGACGGCGGCACTGGCGCGGACACCATGCGCGGCGGTGCGGGCGATGATACGTACAAGGTGGACGATGCCGGCGACCTTGCGCTGGAGAATGCTGACGCCGGGACCGACACGGTGCTCGCTTCGGTGAGCTTCGTGCTCGGCGGCGGGGTGGAGAACCTGACGCTGACGGGCAGTGACGGCATCAATGGCACGGGCAATACCCTAGCCAACACGATCACCGGAAATCTGGCCGCAAACGTGCTTGATGGCGGCAAGGGCATTGACACGCTCATCGGCGGCAGGGGCGATGATGTCTACCACGTTGACCGCGCGCTCGACGTGGTGGTCGAGGCCCTGAATGAGGGATACGATACCGTCGTATCGACTGCAGCGAGCTATGTTCTTGCCGATAACCTTGAGAGACTGCTGCTGGCCGGAACCGGAAACATTGCCGGGACGGGCAATGCGCTGCAGAATGTCATTCATGGTAATTCCGGCAACAATACTCTGAATGGCGGTGCCAATGGTGCGAAAACTGGCACAGACGAACTATATGGTGGCTTGGGCGATGACACTTACATAATCAACGACACGTTTGCGCAGGTCATCGAATATGCCAACGAAGGCAATGATACGGTCATCACCAATCGCAACTTCGCGCTGGGCAACAGTTTCATCCCGGGCGGTACCGAGCACATTGAAAACCTGATCCTGACCGGCGAAACTGCGACTAACGGCATCGGCAATTCGCTGGCAAACACCATCACCGGCAATGCCGCAGCCAATTTTCTCGATGGAGGCATCGGCAGCGACACGCTGATTGGCGGCCTGGGCGACGACACTTACCGGATGACCTATGAAGCCGACAGGATTATCGAAAAGGCCGGTGAGGGCATTGATACCGTCCAGACTTCGATCGATTATACGCTCAGCGCCAACGTCGAGAACATCATTGCGATAGGCTCGTCAGCCGTGACCCTCACCGGGAACGCGCTCGCAAACAGGTTCTCCAACATTGGAACCGGCAAAGCCACTATGATCGGCGGCGACGGCGATGACACCTATGACCTCGCGAATCTGTTCGTTCCTGACGCCACCGTGATCGAACTGCGCGGGCAGGGAGTTGATACGATCCTTGTGGCCCGCAACTATATTCTGCCCGACAACGTCGAGAATCTGACCATGAACGGGAGCTCTTCGGTCACGCTGACCGGTAACGGGCTGGCCAATACCTTGACCGGCAATGCTGGTGATGACTTGTTGGACGGCCTCGGCGGCGCAGACACGATGGTCGGCGGCCTCGGGGCGGACTTCTACCGTGTCGACAATGTCGGCGATGTCGTGATCGAAACGCAGGGCTCGGATCGTGACGGTGTCTCCTCGACGATCAGCTATACTCTCCCCGACAGGGTTGAGGGCCTCTACCTCATGGGGAAAGCCCGGATCAACGCTACCGGTAATGCGGCGGCCAACGAGATATACGGCAACGGCGCCAGCAACATCATCGACGGCAAGGCTGGCGGCGACACCATGGTTGGTGGTGGCGGCAACGACACCTATTATGTCGACAACGCCAAGGACGTAATCGTAGAGGGCGCCATTTTCGGCGGATCCGGGTTCGACACCGTCCACGTCGGCTTCTCCTATATTCTTCCCGAAGACGTGGAAAAGCTGGTGCTCGAGGGCACTGCACAGCGCGGTAAGGGCAATGCGAAGGACAACGTGTTGGTTGGCAATGCTGCGGCCAACGTGCTGGACGGCCAGCAGGGAACCGATACGCTCACTGGCGGGGATGGAGACGATACCTATTACGTCGATCTGGCCACCGACCGGATCGTCGAGCAGGCCGACGAAGGCATCGACACGGTGATCGCGGCGTCGGTTTCCTACACGCTGTCGGCCAATGTGGAGAACTTGCAATTCGCGGGCGTATCCGGAGTGACAGCAAACGGCAACGCGCTGGCTAACAAGCTGACAGGGACCGCCGGCAACGACATCATTGACGGGAAAGCGGGTGTGGACACCATGGTCGGTGGCCTCGGCGACGACAGGTATGTCGTCGATGACAACAGCGACCGAATCATCGAGCGAGCAGGCGAGGGATTTGATACGGTATCGGCCACCGTTGCTTACGTCCTTGGCGCCAATCTGGAAAACCTGCAGATCGCCGGACGCGACGCGATTGATGGAACCGGCAACGCAGATGCCAATATCATTACCGGCAACAGCGCTGCGAATGTGATCGACGGCCGCGCCGGCGATGATCAGCTTTTCGGCGGTGCCGGGGCGGATATACTTATTGGCGGGGACGGCAATGACATCCTTACAGGCGGTCTTGGTCGTGACACGATGCGTGGCGGGCTGGGCGATGACACCTACGTCGTCGATGTCACCGGCGAGGTCCTGATAGAAAGCTCTGGAGCGGGCTTTGATACCGTGCTCGCTTCGGCCGACACTACGCTGGCTTCGAACATCGAGGCGCTTGTGCTGGTGGAAGGCACCTCGGGCGCGCAGGCGCTTCGCGGCACCGGCAACGCGCTTGACAATACCATCACCGGAAACGGCGCGGACAACGTGCTTGACGGCGGTAAAGGCGCGGACACCTTGATAGGTGGTGGCGGCTTCGACACCTTCATCGTCGATAATGCTGGCGATACGGTGGCAGGCAACGGCAAGGTTCTAGCCTCCGTATCTTTCACCCTGGCCGGAGGGCCGGCGCTGCTCGATCTCACCGGCACGGCCAACATCGACGGCACCGGTTCGGAAGGCAACGATACGATCAACGGCAATAGCGCTGCGAATACGCTTTCCGGGCTAGTTGGCAGCGATCGCCTCTTCGGAAATGCAGGCCGCGACACGCTGCTTGGCGGCGATGGCGACGACACGCTGGGCGGCGGAACTGATAACGACACGCTGGATGGCGGCAGCGGCAACGACCTGCTCGACGGCGGAACAGGCGCGGACAAGATGTCCGGTGGCGAGGGAACGGACCGCTACATCGTGGACAACGTCGGCGATGTCGTGATCGAAGCCGGCACGGCGCTCGATCTGGTCTACACGACAGTCGATTTTACCGCGGCGGTGGGAGTAGAATTCATCTCTGCGATCCTTGCCTCCGAGATTGGCGTCACGGGTGATGGTCTCTTCACTACCAATGCCTTGGTGCTTACCGGCAATGGGAGTGACAACACGATCGTCGGCAACGATGGCGACGGCACTTACGACGGCAAGGGCGGCAACGACGTCATTGTGGGCGGAAGGGGTGATGACACCCTGTTGGGCGGCGCGGGTAACGATTGGCTGATCGCCCTTGATGGGCGAAACAGCGTGACCGGCGGTGAAGATGCCGATGTGTTCCTGCTGAGCCTAAATGCCGATGGGACTAGTGGTGTCACAACCGTGACGGACTTCACAGCCGGGACCGACAAGGTCGGAATCGATACGGACCGGGTGTTTGGAGCAGGTTTTGATGGCGAACTCAGCGCGCAGTCCAAGGCTTTCGTTCTGGGCACCACGGCCGCAGACGCCGATAGCCGGGTGATATATGATCAAGCGACGGGCAAACTCTACTTCGATACAGATGGCACCGGGGAGAAGGCACAAGTTCTGACGGCCCAATTCGCGGCGAACACCGTGCTGTCGGCTGACGACTTTCTGCTGGTTTCGGAGATGACCACAGGAGCGATGCTACAACCCGCGTTTGGCCTAATCTTCATGTAACAAGGGTGTCACCGGGCGCAGCGCTCCCGGTGACAGGCAGGCGCCAGATCGCGGAGCTGTTCAGCCCCGGCGCTATCGCCGCGCAAGTCCTGCAGGCCACTGACCTTTGCTTGTACGGCGGTTGCTACTTTCGGTCTTGCAAAAGCGTCTGCTCGACCGGTTTGCCGACTGGGGGAAGAACAAAATCAAAAAGGAACCCCGCGTGCCACCGCTGACGTAGTGCCTGCCCATCACCCAAGAGCAGCCCCCAATGCTTTGGTCTTGCGGACATCAGAAGCCGTCATGGCAGTCTGCTTCTCTCCCGCCCGCTCATAAACGGCGCGAACGAGCCGCTCCCTGTCATCGGTGACCACAATGGCCTCGCTCCTGGCGCGCGACACCGCGACATAGAGCAGCTTCTGGTCGACCAGGTTGGTGGAACGGCTGTCGGCGTGGATGAGGACACGCTCGGCGGTCTGACCCTGCGCGGCATAGACGGTCTGGACCCAGGAATGGCGGAGATGGCAGTCGCGGGCATCGGTCAGGTCGAGCCGCTGCTCGCGCCCGTTCGCCAGCTTCAACGTCGCCGAAGCGGTGCCCGGCTCGATACCAGTCACCGTCCCACCCAGCCCGTTGACCCGGCCCTGCTCGCGATCGTTGCGCGTCAACTGCACCCGGTCGCCGGTCCGCAACTCCATGGGCCTGGGCTCGAACACCTCGACCGTTCCCGCGCCCCATTGCCGGGGATGCCAGTCGATCGGCCGGCCCCGGCCGTCCTCCAGGCCAATGCGCCCCCGCTCGGGATCGACGGCGCTGATTCTCAACGCCTCGCCTCGAGAGACAGACCTGCCCGCATAATCACGATTGAACCGGACGACGTCACCAACCGCGTAGCTCGCCGCCTCGCGGGCCTCAGCGCGCGTCAGTCCCTTCGGCTCCAGCGCGGTAAAACGGACTGCATCCGCCGACAGCTCACCCCGCCCAACCAGTTGCCCGCGGATCAGGCCGGTGAGCCTGTCGCATCCGTCTCGAGAGGGCTCGATGACCAGGGTACGCGCGCGCTCGGCGGGCGCCATGGCGACATATTCACGCGCCAGAGCGCGAAGTCGCTCATCCTGCGTGGCCGCCTCGATCACCTTGCCGCCGCCTCTTTCGAGGGCGGCAAGCGCCTTGCCGGCATGACCCTCGATCGAGGCAAGGACCGCTTCGCGCGCTTCGGCATTGGTCTGGCGTACGATCTCGGCGAGCCGGGTGGTCGCCATGCCGGCCTGCTGCAGTTGCGCGAAGGCAGCGCCGGCCCCGACCGAACCCAGCTGCCGAACGTCCCCAACGAGGACGAGCCGCGCACCGGCCTTGTCCGCGCCGGCCATGAGCCTTGCCATGTCGTGCGCCGACAGCAGCGAGGCTTCGTCGACGATCCAGACGGCGTCCTTGCCCGTCATTCGCGCCTCGGGCGTCAGCAGATGGCGCGCGACGGTATCACCGCGTCGCCCCAACGCTTCACCGAGGACGGTTGCGGCCGAAGCCGTGGGCGCAAGCGCCGTCACGGTCAGCCCCCGCCGCTCGGCCTCGCAAGCATAAGTTGCGAGCACAGTGGTGGTCTTGGCGGTCCCCGCATAGCCCTGGACGGCGATGACACGGTCTCGCGACACCAGCAGGTCCGCAGTCGAGCGCTTCTGGTCCTCGGTCCAGGCAAAGCCGGCGCGCGCGGACTGCCGCGCTGCGCGCTCGACCGTCCGCGCCGCCCCCATGGGGCTAGCCAGCGGCTGGAGCATATTCCGCCCCGCAGCTTCGATCCGCAGCATGGTCCGTTCGATCTCGATCGCCCGTGGCGTGGTGAAGCCCGCATACTCGGTACCGCGCCGGTCGCGGAAGATGCGCGGAACGAGCTCCCCGCGCTCTTGCGCCTCCGAAATGACCGAAGCGATTGCGTCATGACTAACCTTGCCGAAGGCAAAGTCCCCGGCCTCACGTGCCAGCGTGCCTGCCGCAAACACCGCCTCACGCTCAGCTAGCTTGGCCGAGGCAAAGGCCACCGCCTGCCGCGCCAGCATCTCCGGGGTGGCCACCACGCCTTGCTTATCCTCTGCTTGCCTGTCAATCGGCGTTCAAAGTTGACCCCC
Organism: Novosphingobium cyanobacteriorum; assembly: GCF_029436685.1. GTDB lineage: Bacteria > Pseudomonadota > Alphaproteobacteria > Sphingomonadales > Sphingomonadaceae > Novosphingobium > Novosphingobium cyanobacteriorum. The sequence continues at coordinate 95 of NZ_JAROCY010000017.1, read as the reverse complement.
TGATCGGCGCGTAAAACTGACCCCCCTATCGGTCTGGCAGGCGGTTATCCCGGTAGTCCATGGGAGGGGCCCGCGCATGCCGTCGCGCGCCGTCA
>NZ_JAROCY010000016.1 GCF_029436685.1 Novosphingobium cyanobacteriorum | reverse complement strand
GGTTGTCTGGTCCGCTCTCCGGTCGGGGCTGCGCCCCTCCCTACGATCAGACCAGACAACCGATCCTACCGGCCATCATAGTCGCCGCTCAACCGGCCATCGTAGTTGTCGCCGCGCACTGGAACAACGATAGTTTTGCTCCTTCATAATTTGAACGAGCGAGGCCTGTTGTTGCGCTGGTAGCTCGCCAACACCGCCCGGGTAAATGCTCTGCATCTTGTCACCAAAGAAGCCCATAAGGGGCGGCCTGGCTGTTTTCAGCAGGTGGTCCAAAAGTGTTGAGACCACCAGCGGGTCAGTGTCCTGATACTCATCAACAAAGATGAACGGGAAGCGCGCTGCGACCACTTTGGAAAGCAGTGCATGATCGCGGAACATGACATGTGCCACACCAAGAAGGTCGTCGTGAAAGATACGACCCTCTAGGAATTTCGCTCCACGATCAGAATAGGCGATTGATGGCACGTTTCTCAGAGCGTCTTCAAGCTCGACCTGATCCTGCTTTCTGCGGCTGGACACGGGCAAACTATCATTAAAAGTAAGCAATGCCGTCTTAAGTTCCTTTTGGAACGGCTTGATTGCAGCCCAGAGAAAGTCGTGAATAGTCGACACGATAAATAGCGGGTCGTGTTCGGTGCGCTCCACAATCTCGTTTTTCGCCACATTCGTGAAGGTGATGCAGGCTACCCGTTGACCGTCAGCGATCAAAGTCGATCGGTCAGGCCCGCGAATGTAGTCGAGCGCACGAATGAGCGAAGATGTTTTGCCCGAACCAGCCCCTGCGTCGATCACGAAACTCTGCCCTGCCTTCAGGCATTCCAGAATCTTTTCGTCGGCTTCGGTCATCATTGCGAAGGATGCTCGGCGAGCCAACGGAGACCCTGCTTTATATAGAGTGGCGTTTCCCAGCCCGGAGCAGCAATGAGGTCGAGGGCAAAATCAACCTTGCCGAGTTTGGCGCTCAGTTCCCACGCCTGCTCAACGAGGCCCGCATTGACGGCCTTATTGACAGCAGTTTTTGTCGTGCTGAGCTTGTCGCAATTCGCAGAAAGCCAAGCGACATTGGCATAGATGAAGGCCTCCTCAAATGACCTGCCGCAACGACCGTCTTGTGCAATTTGGTACGCAACGCGAATGCAGCCTTGTGTCTTCTCCGCTTCGTCACAAGCGTTCAATTCGTCGACGGTTTCCTTCGCAGGAATCCACTTTCTCAGACAGGCATTGCTTGTGCCCTTGCCTTCTGCAACCGGGCATTTCTCCTTGTTGTCGTCGACGGAATCGAGGTCAGTGATGATGAGGCTTGGAATGCCGAGAAAGTCGATGATCGGCTTAAATTTGTGAGCATGGCCACCACCGACTTCGGAAATGCTGATATACTGACTGCCGAGAGTTTCGCAGCCCGCCAATTTGGCCTGCTCCTCCATCATCATTGGTAGAAGCAAGCGTTCTACCTGACCCTCGACGAAAATCGCCTTGTCAGCAAAGAACAGGTCACAGTGAGTCAGCCGAATGTAACGGCGCAGGAAATCGAGGATATCAGGATCGTCATCGGGCAGTGGCAGTTTTGACAGGTCTTTTACCGCTACCTGACGCCCGACACGACGGAAGTATCGCACGGGCTCAAATTCAGATTGAGCAATCATGTGCGATGAATGCGTTGACAGAAGAACCTGCGCGGTGCTGCCGCCGTCCGTCTCTAGAGCCTTTGAGATTTCGCTGATAAAAACCGTCTGCATCTGTGGATGCAGATGTGCTTCTGGCTCTTCGATTGCTATGATGTGGACTCTTGGCTTGTCCCCCTGCGTTGCTTCAATGGTAGCGCGGAAAGACTCCAACTGAAGGACGATGTAGATAAGGTTCTTATAGCCAAGGCCATTGTATTTCTCAGGAAGCTCGAACTCTTCCATCACGCCTTCACTCCCGGCGTGTTCGCTTGCGTAATAGATGCGCGCGTTGTCGCGATAAATCGTCTCAGCACTCAGTTCTGCACGGACTCGAAGGTCTGGTGCCTTTTGGCCAGGGGGATAGCCAAAGCTCTGAAGGCGTGTGGTCAAGCGGCCAAAGGCCTTGCCATATTTGCCAGTAAGATCGCCCGCACTTTGAGTGAGGGCATCTTCAATTGCCTGATACCCCGCAGCATCATCCACCTGATAGAAGCGCTCATAATGATCATGCAGGAGTTTGGAGAGTTTGGCCGAGCGGCTCCCCTCATCGTCATCGACGTGCCGCTGCGCAGGCACAATGTCGATGCGGAGGAGGGATTTTAGAAGCCCACCGTCATCGAGCTTCTCGACCTCTTTGCCGTCCGGCGACACTTTAAAGAAGACTCTTTTGAAATGTTCCCGGAAGTTATCTTTCAGGAAGTCGCACAGAGTAGTGTCCTTGCGGGGCCGTGCTTCGAAATCGTCGACAAGTTTTTTCGCGTTTTCAAGAGCATACTCGATGCGCATCCGCACCATATTTGTGCCCGGCGTCAAATCCATGAGTAGCTGGGTTGCAGCAACCAAGTCGGCTGGCTCTTCGTCATAGCTGAAGTTGAGGTCGAGCCGCATGCGGGGCGCAAAACGCTTGAGAAGTGCGACCTTCCTCTCATAATCTGCCTCTGTTGCAAGCAGGCTCTCAATCTTCTTTAGATCGCGGTGACGAAGCTGGGACAGATCATGAAAGGAGATTTTGGGATTATCGGTCCCGGAGCCAATGAATAGGCGCAACGCCTCCATGACGGACGTTTTGCCACTATTGTTGGGTCCTACGAAAATGGTAGTCGTTTTGCCGTGCGCCAAATCGACTGCCAAACGGCGAAGCAACCTGAAGTTCCTGATTCTTATGTTTTCAAGGCGCATCGGGACGCAATCTCTGGGCGGTCATGTATGTTGATAGGTTGGCTTGGCAACCATCCTGACACAAGAGGAAAGAAATTAACTTTCAAATTGACCCAACTTGGCGGTGCGATCATCAGCGCTGGCACACCGTTGGTGAGGGTAGGACGAAGTGCTGCTCCCGCAAGCGCGATTCAAGCTGGCACCGGAACGGCTCGAACTATGGCCATGTCGTCGGCAGATAGTCCGAACAATGCCGAAACACGGCTTTCAATGGTGACTTTCAAGGTCTGGGCATTGCGCTCGTGAAGAGTGCGCTGATGCGGCGTCCTCGCCCGCTCGGCAGCGTCAATGGCGTCGATGACTTGAACCACAAGTGCTTCGATCTCGGCGCGCTGGGCAGGCGTTGCTGGCGGCACTGGCAAATGTTCGATAAACTGCTTGCCGTGCGAATAATACCCGCCACGGAACGCGCTGGTATGCGTGCGCACCATTGCCTCGCAGAGGGGGTGATGCAGGACAGCGAGCAGAAAGTGGTTCGTTTCGTCGGCACCGGGCATGGGACGCACCATGTAATATGGTCCATTGCCGCCGCCCGTCATGATCACGTTGGATTCGTCGTAGGCGTAGCGTGCATCAAGCGAGAGTATGGGTAAGATGATTTTCGGGCTGTCGAATTTGGTGAGGCTTTGGGAGCGGCCAAATTGGTAAAACTGCTTTTCGTTTGCGGCCCCGCCGACAATGTTACGGTTCTCAAGATCGGCTTTGCGAGCTGTCAGATAGGCCAATGCTCCCGGATAGTCGCGGGCCATCTCGTCGGGTTGAAATAGACGCGCTGCGACTTTTCCATTGGGCCGCGTGACCATTTCGTATGGAAAAATCATCCAAGCGTTTGCTTCGGCGCGTCCGTATGGGAACAGGCGCTGGTCATGGAGACATGGCTTGAGGATACCGCGTTCAATGGGCCAGTCGCGGTTATTCCACGAGAGAGTAACGGTATGCCTGTCCTCGGCACTGGCGCGAAAAATGTAGATCGGGTCAGCACTGGTCTGGACGCCAACGAAAATCTCGGCAGCGTCCCTCAGCTCTCGGTTGCACAAGGCACGGACGCGATCAAACAGGGCGCGGGTATCGGCGTTGGCGAATTGCCAAGGCTCCTCGCCTAAATTTGCTGCGGCTATCCGGCTTTGTTGTCCAGCTGCACCATAGCGCCACGGATCGAGACTGCGAACTTGCTCAAGCAGCGTGTCGGCAGCACCGGCGCGGTCCAGAAAGAGAAGGCAGGTATAGTTGGCAATGTTGCGACCAAACACAGGCTGTGCGCCAAAATGCACAATCTCTTCGACGATGAGCGGGGCGGTTATCAGACGGCGCAAGGTGCGGCCCGCCTGGGTGGTCATAAACTTATGTGGGACGATGAAGCCCAGCCGCCCGGTTGGCTTAGTGAGTGCCAAGGACCGCTCTATGAAGAGCGCATATTTGTCGAAATTGTCCTGCCTCGCTGTCGTGTAGGGCGAGGCCGGGTCATGATAGAAAGCAGCCTCCTCCGGTGAGTAGGTCTGCATGTTCTGAATGCGGATGTAGGGAGGGTTTCCGACGATAGCGTCAAAGCCGTCCGCTGCGATCTCAGCGGGAAAGGCGTCGGCCCATGTGAAGGGATTGACCTGTTCTAGCAAGCGCGCGGGAAGTGCTCCGCGCGCCGCCTGCCATTCAACTTGGCTGACCAGACTATTGCCCGCGTGAAGTGTGGCGTCCAGCTCGGGCAATGCGGGAATTCGTGCGCGCGCCACGAAATCGCGCAGGCCTGCGCCGCTTTCATCCTCAATCAGTTTGAGAAGCAAGCTGAACCGCGCGACCTCAACTGCGTTGGGATCGATGTCCACGCCGCGCAGGTGTGCGAGGAGTATGTGGCGTTTCTCCTCAAACGTGAGCCGCCACTGTCCAGCAGCAACCTCGTAGATGCTTTTACCGATATGGCTATCGCGGTCGTTGGCCTGATACCACGCAAGATAGTGGTCGGTCAGAAACTCGAATACCGACAAAAGAAAGATGCCGGAGCCGCAGCATGTGTCGGCGACGGTGAATCCGGCCAGGTCGGCGGGTGACTTGCCCGCAAGCATCGGCGCAAGCGTGCGCTCAACGATAGCGTCCACGATATAGCGGGGTGTGGGCACAACGCCCCCGCTCTCGCGGATTTCCGGCTTGAAGGCGATTTCCACCTCGCCAGCGGCGTTGAAGGTGATGACCTCGCCAAGAAACTGCTCGTAAATCTCGCCCAGCACCTCGGTTTCGACAACGGCGAAGGTGTAAGGGCTTTGGGGGTAATAGAGTTCGTCGATGATGGCGCTGAGGACCTCATCCGATATCCGTATGCCAAGGCGAGCATCATCGAGCAGACGGAACAGGCCAGAATCGTAGAAGTCATCGGCACGACGCAGCTCAACCATCAAAGCGTCAAAAGCATTGGCGGCAGCAAGGCCACGCAGCGTCTCGTAACGCTCAATGTCGCGATCTTCGCAAATGCGAAGAAACACGATGCGAGAGAGAAAAAGCTGAACGGCGTAGGTCAGCTCGGGTGGACTGAGGACTGGGTTGTGCCGGTGAATGTCAACGGCAAGGCGTTCGCGCCATGAACGGACTTGGCGCAAGAAAAAATCGTCAAACTGATTGGCACCATGCCGGGTGACATCGACTGCAAATTCGCGGTCGAACTCGCCGGAATAGACCGCCTCGCGGGAAAGCAACGGCCAAAGCTCGTCAAAGCGGGCTTCGAAATCCTCGTAGCCGACAAGCATCCGACGTGCGACGTGCGCTTCATCGGTTTGACTCGGCAACGGGACGCAGTCGTAAATGGCGAGCTGATGGAAGTTCGTCAGAACGGCGATAGGAAGGCTTGCCGAATAGCCGTAGCGCCGGGTCTGGAACGCCGCGTCTCGGCTTCGATCAATGCGAACGCTGGGCTTCTTGGCCTCGATGAACAGCTTGCGCTGGCGTGCCAAGCGCAGTTCATAGTCGGGCCGTTTGGACAGCTTCTCTTCGCCGACCTCGACGGTGGCTTCCTCGATGACCTCTCGCAAGCCAAGGGGTTGCCCGGCAACGTTATGAACATCCCAGCCGAAGGCCTCCAAGAGAGGCGTGATGAAGTCCGTGCGCGCCTGCGTCTCGTTGTAAGCTGCACTCAGGTAATCCGCTTCATTGCGCTGGAAGGCGCGAACAAGCTCTGCGACGCAGGCGCGGGCTGCCGCTTTGCCCCCGTCTCCACTCATCGGCTGGCGCTACGCCGCCGCGACATGCGGCGGTCGCGCATTTTCGTCCACGCGCCTTTGAGCAGGGCGCAGTCAGCCGCTGACAGACCCATGTGACCCATGAGAACCGCGCGGGCGTTTTCCTCAAGAACATCATCTAACCGTCCCGCCCGGGTCAGGCGGTCAGCCTCAGCAAGCGGCATTGCACCGTTAAGCGTGGCGGGCATCAAGAGGCGCTCCGCCTCGGTTGGTTCAAGTTCAAGAACTCCGCCGCCATAGCTGCGCCCCTCAATCTCAGCTGACGCTGCGGTCAACCAAGAATAGGTATTGGCGATGATGCGCTCGGGCTTTGCGCCCTTACTGCTCAGGCGATGAATGGTGTCGGTGGATGTGGCTTCTGACGCATTCAGCACCATACGCGGAAAGTCGTAAATCTGCCGGAAGGCGAAACCGTCGGGAATCCATACGGACGGCACGGCATACCACGGGCTGCGGATCGAACACTTGTAGCCCTTATGAAACTCTTTGCGTTCCCCCTCCTCAATATAGCGGCGCAGCTTTGGACTCAAACGCGCCGCCTGAGCCGGGGCAATGGTCAACAGATGGACGCGGTCACCAGCAGCGGAGAGTGATTTCCAGTCAGCTTTGCCGATCCGTGCACCCTTAAGCTGCACGGATCGCGAGACGAGCGGGGTCGTATATGCAGCCAGCTCCATGTCAGCGACTTGCTCGCCGGTGAGCACGAAAAACTCGTTCTTGCCTGTGACCACACCAACGTTGATGTGAGCGTGGGCCGACATTGGTGAGGTGATCGCTGAATCGCGAAGCTCGCGCATGAACTCGATCTGTTTGTTGTCGAGGAAGTATTTGAGCCACTTTTCACTGTCATGGCGAATGACCTTGGGCTGGGCGCTCTTCAAGAAGGCGGCTGGCGCATAATCGGTGATCGCCGCTACCGTATCGGCCTCAGTCATGGCCACGCGGCATGTGTTTGTTTCTGACGCGCGCGCCAAGGCGCCATCGGCCAGCAGCAACACGACTTCTTGCTCGGCCTTCTCAAAAAACAATTCGTTGCACGCCACCACGTCGATGCGCTTGAAATGGTCGGTCAGGAACGAGCGAAGTTGTGCCGCATATGTGACTTGGAGGATCTCCGCAGGGAGAACCAAAGCAAGCCTGCCGCCCTTCTTGAGGCTGGCGGTCGCAGCGACCACAAATGGCACCCAGATATTGGTTAGGCGATTCGGTGTCAGACCTTGCTCGCCCATGATTGCCATCGCCAGCGTGCGGTGCGGCTCGGGAAATGACTGGTAGCGAATGAAAGGTGGATTGCCGATGATGACATCAAAGGTTGGCTGCGTGGCATTCTGCCACCACGCGAAAAAGTCCGATGAAACGACGGTTTCATCTGCGGCAGGACCAAGCAGTGGCTTGAGCCTTTTGCGGGCGCTGCGTGCTTCGCTGGCGACGATTTCAACGCCGCGCACGTTGGCAGCAATTTGTGCGGGTTTGGCTCCGAGCGCGGTTAAGCGATTGGCTGCCGCTTCAAGAAAGGCACCGTCGCCACAGCTTGGTTCAAGTATGGTCTCATTGACGTCGCGGACTGCCCAGGCACAAAGCCATTCGGCCACATTTGCAGACGTGTAATAGCCGCCGCGCAGCTTGTCGGTATCGAGGTCCGCATAGCGGCCTCGCGGCGCGGTCGGTACTTTAAGCGCCACAGTCATTCTCTCCCCACGTGCAACAGCGGAACGTCATCTCGCAGAAGCCTGTCAATGGCCTCGCGGACGACCCACGCGGCTGATACTCTATTTTTGCGCGCAATCTCGTTGAGCTCGCGATATTGCTCGGCTGTCAGACTGACAGACAGGCGATGGGGTGACTTTTCTTCCTGAGCCTGAGCGGCGATTGGCATGGCTTGCTTCACTTTTGCATCGGATTGCACCACCTTACACCAAAGCGGTGCAGCCGCCAGCAAATATTGCTTGATTTGTCGTTTTCTGGGCTGCTGAATTGCCGGAAAGCAAGTTATCCGCTGAAATACAGGTCCAGCAATAAGCCAACCTTATCGACAGCCTGCAAAATCTGCCGGTCATCAAGGTGTGCGTATCGAGCCGTCGATCCGATTTTGGCGTGGCCAAGTAGCTTGCCAATCATAGGCAATGTCTCCGACATGGCAGCTGCATGGCTGGCGAAGCTGTGCCGAAGATCGTGCAAACGAACGTGCGGCAGGCCGACCTTATTTTTCGTCAATCGAAAGTGATAATCGACGGAGTTTTTCAGGGTATCAAGATCGCCGCTCCAAAATACGCGATTGTGTTTTGGGTGCCGTGGCAGGGCGTCAATCAAAGCCCGGACCTCCTCACCCACCCAGACCGTGCGAGGGCCGGTCTTGCTGTTGTGAAGCAACAGGCGTCGTCCTTTGACCTCACCCCACGTCAGGCCAAGGATTTCACTCCGGCGGCATCCAGTTAGTGCCAGGACAAGAATTGCAGTAGCTTGCGCCGGATAATCGCGCTTCAAATCTTCCAGCGCCGCGCCAAGTCGGGCAAGCTCGTCGTTCGACAAGAAGCACTCATATTTGCGACGCCGGTTTGGCCGAATGCCTTGGCAGGGATTCGAGCATTCTTCTCGGTAGCCCCAAGCCTCCGCTTTGTTCATCATCGTTCGCAGAATTTCCAACGTCCGGTTGCCCGCACCGGGTCCGCCTGTGTTGCTAACGCGGGCAAACCATTTGACCACCTCGGCATGGGTGATTTCATCGGCAAATCGCTTGGGGAAAGCATCGTCCAGATAGAGGCGGCGATAACAGTCATTGGTGTAGCGGGTCAGAGGTTTCCACTGAACGGCAACTTTTTTCCAAAACTCTTCGAGGAACACGTCAAAGCGCGGTGACGCCTTGATGCGCTTCGCAGTGTCGGCGGGGTTCTCACCATTCTGGGCGCGCAACAAAATTCTACGCGCAACGTCCGTTGCCTCGGCATCGGTGAACAGGTTGGCGTTGCCAAGCGTCATCGTGCGAAGGCGACCGCCCATTGCAGTCTGCACGATGTACACCCTTCTACCTGTGGAATAGTGACGGACGCCGAAACCGGGCAACGTGGTTGACCAGACAGTGCGGCGGGGACTCCCCCACCTGCCAGTGCCTTTGAAACCGACGATGCCAACGGTTGCCAGTTCTTCCGCAACAATGCGGGCAAGGCTGTGCGCTGTCATGTCCTAACCCCCAGCGCGGATGCAATCGACGAGCAAACGCGCGTTGCCGCCTCTATGACGGCCCCATCAGCAAGATGAGCATAGCGCGCGGTTGTCTCGGGCAAGGCATGGCCCAAGAGCTTGCCAATAAAGTTCAGCGAAATACCATCGCGGATCGCAACAGATGCAAAACTGTGGCGAAGGTCATGCAAGCGCACATCGGGAAGCGCCGCCCGCTTTCGCAGCATTCGCCACACCGGGTCCAAATTGAACGGCTTGGTCGGTTTATATGGTTTTGGAAATAGCAACCCCGACAAAGAGCGGTTCGGTAGCGCATCAATCACTGCCTGCGCCTGACGGTTGAGATAGATCGTCTTCGCACCCGTCTTGCTGTCTGGCAGAAAAATGCGGGGCGGCTTGATGTACTCCCATCGCAATCCCGCGATTTCTCCACTGCGCGCACCCGTGTAGATCAATAGCCATATCATCGCGACCGGAAGCGGAAGTTCGCCTTCCGCTTCCCTCAATGTCGCCGCAAGGCGGCGATATTCCTGCGCGCTAAGGTAGCGCTCGGACAGTTCACGCTTGTAGCGCGGTGTCCCTCTGCACGGGTTCGAGCCTTTGCGCCGATAGCCAAGCTGCTCGGCATAACTGAGCATAACCGCAAGGACTGGCAGCGTCCGGTTGAAAACACCCGCCCGCGCCGCCATACCGTCTCGCCACCGGTTAATGTCGCTCCGCGCAATAGCGGCAAGCGGCATGTCACCGAACACAGGCGTAAGCTCGCGCCGGATTGCGTATTTGCTTCGATAGAGCGTGGCGGGTTTCCAGTGCCGTCCATAGTCCTCTAAAAACTCGTCAACATAGCCGCTGAAAGTGACCGCTTTCGGCAAAGTGACCTTCGCTTTGGTCGGCAATCCGTTTAACTGGTTCGCCGCGAGAATTTTGCGGGCGCTGTTCCGCGCTGACTCGGCGTCCACTTTGCTGACCGGGCCAAGGCTGACTGTTCGGACGATCTTGCGTTCCCGATAGCGAACAATCCAGCTTTTGCCGTTGGGCGGACGAAACCGCAGCCCAAAACCGGGCAACTCGCTATCCCAAAGAACCTCGCTGCGACGTCCGCAGTTCCGGCGAGCTGTATGGCCAGTCAGTCTTACAAGGGGGTGTTGGCGTGTCTTGCTGGCTTGGCAGGACCGATTCGCGGCGGCCTTTTGGCTGTCGATTCTGGCGATCACATAGCCATAATCAATAGGCCGGATGGCAAGGACGCTTTCCGACTTTACTCTATCATTTTCAATAGTTTGACTCTCATTTTCTACTGCTGGCAGTGTAGGGTGTGCTCGGTTCACACCTCGATCACGCGCGTAGCGCGGCGCTCGGTGGTCGTGGGAGTTCGAGCAGGATAGGGACAGGCTTTGACCAGCGGTGACAATTGGGGATTTAGTAAAGTGGCACCGTAATCCAGGGCTTCATACCGCCACCGCTCGGGAGCTCTACCCCTCGTCGTTAGCTGTTTTCGCCTTCCGCTTGGTCAGCAGGTCTTCCATCTCATGGATCAATGCGCGGCCCGCCAAGCCGTCCTCGGTCTTATCTTCAGGGTCCGCCTCGAAGTGCGCCCGCATCCGGTCGGACAAGGACACCAATGCCGCATAACGCTCCTCGCCCAGCTTCTTCCGGACCACCTTCAAGCCTTCGTTGAGTGAGAAGAAAACCGTATCGATGTTCTGATCAACAAAATAGTCATCCATAAAGGTGGGCGATTTCAGCATCATCATTCCAAGGTGGTCCATTATCTCACCAACTGCTTGAGGAACATAAGGCTGATAGGGACGACGTGGCATGATTACCTCGGGGCTTGTTGGGCAGCAGCAGCTCGATCACGCGCCATTCGAAGCCGGTCAGGTCGTATCGGCTCATTGCAAGCTTGAATCAGAAATCGGAGCGATATGAAAGGGGCCACTTGCGCTGGAGAGTTGCAGTCAGACACCTTCCGCTACAGGATGAGCGGCATGTTCAATTACTATCTGATCTCGCCGGGTGAGCGGCCACAATCCATCTCGGTCGGACGCCACCTCTGGGGCAACGACTGCGACTTCGATTCAGACGGAAATGATGATGAAACGCCTGTCGGTGGCTGGACGGAACTGACCGTTGCACTCCGCCCGGAATGTGAAGAGCGCGTCGATGTCGATCCCATCGACGACAAAGAGCCTCTTGTGCTTGAAATCCGTTCAGAATCGGCCGATCTCGCCAAGAAAGCCGCTCTATTTCTCCAGCAACATTCCGGCGGAGAACTCAGCGAACAAGCGCCTCGCTAAACCAATTCCGTTCCATGATTTTTATGGGTTCACGGCCTAGCCCTTGGGCCACGAAATTGAATGCAGTTTCTGCGGCAAACCGTGCATCAAAGAAATAGTGCGCAATTCCCCTATCGGTGCGGGAGAAGGGCTTTGATTGAGCTCGCAGCATTTAGCCACACGATCAGGGAAGAGCACGACATCGTCAAGGTCCGCAAGTGGGCGCAAACAGACATTAGTGCTTACCCCCCGCGCTTCTATTGAGCCGGACCCCACAGTTGCCCCAACCTCAAATCACACCGCTCATCCAGCGCCCCCAAAGCACCCGGCGCAGCGCCCCTGAAAGACGCTGCGCCGGAACGCTTTACATCCCGTCCACGCTCTTGCTGACGAGGATATTCACCGCCACGCGGCGGTTCTGGGCGCGGCCTTCGGGGGTGGAGTTGTCGGCCAGCGGGTCTGCGGTCGCCATGCCGGTGGGGGTCAGCATGCGCCACGGCTTCCAGTGGCACTGCTGCTGCAGATAGTTGATCACCGCGCCCGCGCGCTTTTCGCTCAACGGCTGGTTCACTTCGTCGCTGCCGGTGGAATCGGTATAGCCGACCACCAGCATCAGCGCGTTGTCGGTCGCCTCGGCCTGTGACGCAGCGGCGCAGAGGTCCGCCTTGGCGCGGGGCGAGAGCACGGCCTTGCCGGTGTCGAAATAGACGTTGGCAGTGCTCTTGATGTTGTACTTGTCGATGTCGGCCATGCGGCCGCGCAGCGCCTCGGTGGCGGCGGCCTGTTCGGCAAAGCCCTGCGCCGTGCCGGTGCGGATCATCGCAGCGGTCTTCAGGTCGTTGCCCTTGAAGGTGATCTGGCTGGCGACCAGCCCGCCTTCGGCCTGCCAGGTCTTCACCGTCACCGGCAGGCCATTGAGCAGCGCGTTGGCGCCCAGCTTCGTCTTCGCGCCGAACAGACCCTTGCTCGACCGGATCTGCGTCTCTTCGCTGATGTAAACGACCGTGCTGGTGCCGTCTTCCGCGGTCACCTGCACCTTTTCACCGCTGCGCGCGGTGATGTTGCCCTTCACCTCAGGCCCGGCGACGCGCTGCGCCGGATCGGGCAGGCGCACGCCGTTCACGATGATGCGGCCCTGTGCATCCTGCGATGCGTCCTGCGCGGGCAGTTGCTGATCCTGCGCCAATGCCACGCCCGCGGCCGAAGCCGCCAGCACACCTGCTGCAACCGCAGCGCCGAATTTGTGGGAAATGACCCCCATCTCGAAAATCTCCTGTACCAGTCCCGGTGGCCCCGCCTGTTCGGCGGCACCTTGCACGCAGATGAACGCTGCGGGCAAGTCCGGGAACTCAACGGGCGATCCGGGCGATGGCTGCGGCGAACCGATGGGTGTGGTGGTTAATTCAAGGTGCGTTGATGCTGCCTCACCCCTCCCCGGCAGGGAGGGGCTATGGGTTGCAACCAACGCAACCTGGCATGAGACGGCGGTCCCGGATCAATCTTCGGGCAGCAGGTCGCGCAGGCGGGTCAGCAGCTTCTGGATGTTCAGCGCGGCGTCCTTGAACGTCTCCACGTCCTCGCGCGCATTGTTGCCGCGCGCTTCCTTGGCGGCTTCGACATAGCCTTCCAGATCGACCTCGAGCGCGTCGCACAGCATCTCCAGCTCGTCGGCGGTCACGGTCAGGGTAATCTTGTCGGCCATGGGAATCATACTCGCACTGTGAACCTGTGCGCCTAGGCAAGGCCAGGCGATCAGGCAACCGCCCTCACCCGCTTTCGCCACAGGCTGGATCGCCCTAAAGACGCGTGCATGAAACCCGATGGCAATCCGATTACGCCCGCCGGCCTCGCCGCGCTGCGCGCCCGCTACGATCACCTGCTCGGCACGGAGCGGCCGGCCATCGTCGAGATCGTCAGTTGGGCGGCGGGCAATGGCGACCGCAGCGAGAACGGCGATTACCTCTATGGCCGCAAGCGGATGCGCGAGATCGACCGCGAACTGGCCTACCTCGCCCGGCGGATGAAGGCGGCGCGCGTGGTCGATCCCGCCCGGCAGGAAGATCGCACCCGCGTGCTGTTCGGCGCGACGGTGGAGATCGCGGACGAGGACGACAACCGCAAGGTGCTGACCCTGGTGGGAGACGACGAGCAGGACGCATCGAAAGGCCTGATCGGCTGGAGCGCCCCCATCGCCCGCGCCCTGCGCGGTGCGCGGGTGGGAGACCTGCGCGTGGTGCGCCTGCCCAGCGGGGAAAAGGAGTGGGAGATCATGGCGGTCAGCTATCCGTGAAGCCGCCAGTTTGCGCTGTCCTACACGATGGCCGAAGGGTAAAAGGGCGGTCCATTGCTTGTACCCGTGAAGCGCTCCTGATCGTGAAAAGCGATTGGAAACGCCCTACTGATCGAAACCGATTTTTCCGCAGGACAGTGTAAACTGTGTCAACCTCGCCCCGAATCCCCGGCAGAATCCCGGGCCGTTTCTTCATCATGCGCCACGGGGAAACCGTCTACAACGCCACCCGCACGCTGCAGTCGAACTCGATCCACACCCCCCTCACCCGGCTCGGCTTTGAACAGGCGGTGGCGATGGGACAGGCGCTGCGCCACCATTTGGGTGAGCGGCCGCAGGTGACGCTGCACGTTTCGGACACCGGCCGCGCGCTGCAGACCGCGGCGCTGGTGTGCGAGGAACTGGGGCTGGACTGGTTCGCGGCGCAACGCACCATGGATCTGAAAGAGATCGACATGGGATCGTGGTGCCTCAGGTCCTATGACGCGGTGGAGGCCGAACACGGCCCGATCACGCTGGCCGACCACCTGCTGCGCCCCGCGCCCGACGGGGAGGACTACCCGGCGATCGCCGAGCGGCTGAAGCGCTGGATCGATCTGTTGGGCGATGGCGGCGGCGATCATGTCGTGGTGATGCACGGCATCTCCAGCCGGGTTCTGCGCGGGCTGATGGCCGGGTATCCGCAGCATCCCGAACATGGCGCCCCGATTGCGCCTTCACTGGTGCAGGGATCGATCGCGCTGGTGGAAAACGGGGTGGAGACCGTGCTGTTCGGATCGGAACGCGGGACGGAGCACGCCTGATGGCTGAAGTGATCAACCTGCGGCAAGCGCGCAAGGCCAAGGCGCGGGGTGAGGCAAAGGTGCAGGCCGCCGCCAACCGCGCCCTGCATGGCCGCACCAAGGGCGAACGCCAGCGCGAAGCAATGGACGCCGCCCGCGCCGAGCGGCAGATCGACGGCGCAAAGCGAGAGACCGATGCGAACGACCTATGACACCGCCACCGTGCGGCTCTATCATCTGGGCGACGGGCCCGAGTGCGGATCGGCGGACACGCTGTTCTATGGCCCGCTGGCCGAGGCGCTGGCCATTGCGGCACAGCAGCCCGAGGCGATGCAGGAGGGCCTGTTCATCGCCACCGACAACGACGTGGTCGCCTATCTGGACCTGATCGAGGAATGATGAAGCGACTGATCCTTGCCGCCGCCCTGCTGGCGGGTGCCCTGCCGGCCCAGGCGCGCGACAGTCTGGGCATCTGGAACGATTGGGGCGCGTTTCGCGACATGGGGGTGCCGCGCTGCTACGCCATCGCCATGGCCGTGCCCGTGGTGGGAAAGCGCATTGATTTCCAAGGATACCTGACTGTCGGCACGTGGCCGCGCAAGGGCACGAAGGGTGAGGTGCACGTGCGCCTGTCCCGCCGCCTGGCCAACGATCCGCAAGTGGTGCTGACCGTGAACAACCAGCGTTTCCCCCTGGTGGCGGGGCCTGCCGATGCATGGACCACCGACCAGCGCGCCGACGCCGCGATCATCGCGGCCATGCGATCGGCAGACAACCTAGTGGTCATGGCGCGGGGCGTGGATGGACGCACCTTCCAGGATCGCTATCGCCTTGCCGGGGCAGCATCGGCCATGGATGCCGCCACGCTGGGCTGCGCCCGCGCCTGATCGGCACGAGCGCGCTCAGGATCAGAAGCGCATGCCGACGCCGACCGCCACCTGGTGCCGGTCGGTGTCGAGCCGGAAGCGGCTGCTGTCGGGCGTGTTGCCGTTATAGTCGTACTCGCCCTTGCCGTACTTCGAGTAGCGATACTCGATCTTGCCGTACATGTTCTCGCCGAACTTCTGTTCGACACCGGCACCCACGCGCCAGCCGTCGGTATCCAGCCGTTGACGCTGGCTTACGGTGCCATCAGTGCCCAGCAGGTTGTAACGGGCGTTGGTATAGCCACCCTTCAGGTAGACCAGCGTTGCGGGCGACATGGCATAGCCGACGCGGCCGCCGACATAGATGTCACGCCCGGCCTTCACGCGGCCGAGGTTGAAGGTGTTGGGAACGCCGTTGTTGTTGTCCCACTTGGCAGTGCTGCCGGTGACTTCGGCTTCGACGCCGGCGGTCAGGTTGGTGCCGAGAGCAGCGTCATAACCGATGCCGGCGCCATAGAGCAGGCCGTCGATCGACTGCTTGATGTCGGCGTTGGTGTCGATGTCCTTGGTGCTGCCAGAGCGGTTGTGGTCATAGCCGATGATGGCTTCCACGCGCGGACCGGCAAAGGCCTCGGCCGGGGTGCCGGCTTCCTGCGCCATCGCGGGGGCGGAAACGGCGAGTGCGGCGCCGGCGGCGAGCAGTGCGGTCATGGTCTTCATGGGGGTACTCCGTTCAACAAGGGTTGCCCGCTGGACGGCCCTTCCTTCGGGGGCAGTCCAGCGGGCGGGTTCGGCGTGTCAGAAGCGCACGCCAACGCTGGCGACCACCTGGTGGCGGTCGGTATCAAGGCTGAAACGGCCGCTGTCCGGAATGTCGGCGTTGTAGTCGTATTCACCCTTGGTGTAGTTCGAGTAGCGGTACTCGATACGACCGAAGCCGTGGTTGCCCAGCTTCTGTTCGATGCCCGCACCCGCGCGCCAGCCGTCGGTGTCGAGACGGCGACGCGCCGAAAGACCACCACCGGTCGTTTCGAGGTTGAAGCGTGCGTTGGTGTATCCGCCCTTCACGTAGAGCAGCGTCTTCGGGCTCATGGCGAAACCGATGCGCGCACCGGCGTAGAGGTCTCGCCCGGCCTTCACGCGGCCGAGGTTGAAGGTGTTGGGCTCGCCATTGTTGTTGTCCCAACGGGCCGAGCTAGTGGTGGCTTCGGCTTCGGCACCGATCGTCAGGCGATCGCCGATCGCGGCGTCATAACCGATGCCACCACCGAACACGACGCCGTTGAGCGACTGCTTGATGTCGGCATTCGTATCGATGTCCTTGGTGCTGCCCGAGCGCAGGTGATCGTAGCCGATCACGGTGTTGACGCTGAGGCCGCTGAAATTGCGGGCCGGGGAAACCGAGGGGTCCCCCATGCCGGTTGCGGTGGCGGGCGCCTCTTCCTGCGCAAGGGCGGGCACCGAGACGGCGAGCGCGGATGCGGCAACCAGCGCGGCGGTGATGATCTTCATGCAGATACTCCATCAAGCAATTTGCTGCGCCCCATGGTCACGCCTCAGGGCTGGCAGTCCCCGCAAGAATGACCTGAGGCCCCGCCGGTTTCCTGAACCTGAGACAACAAGAAACTGTGTCTTTTGAGTTACATAAGCATCGACGAGGCGTTGCTTTGACGCGCTGAAGCGGTGGAACCTCAAAGCCCTCCACGGGTTCGCGCGAGGCTTGAAAATCTTGCCCGTGGAACTGGCAGCATACCGGGCAAGCAGCTAGAAAGGTGGCGGAACCAGGAGCAATGCAATCCATGACGGATCGATATGATGGGTTTGCCCCGGTGGCGTCCGAAGAAGCGATCAAACGTGCAGCCGAGACTTTCCGCACGCGCCATGCCGCGCGATTGGAGAACGTCCTGCTGCCTGAATCTGCAGATGCGCTCACCATCTCGCTAGGTAACCAAGCTCCTTGGTCACGGACTTTGAACCAAGGTGACAAGGTGTGGGACCTGGACACGCATACCATGGGGGAACTCGGAGCCGACCGCCTTGCGGCGCTCCTTGAGGCCGTCCACACGCAGGCACGGGACGGGTTCCAGTTCATGTATGACAGCCTGCGCGTGTCTGAGAATCCCGAGGAAAGACACAAACGTGCACTTCCAGTAGATTGCCTGCTTGATGCGCTAAACAGCGATGTGTGGCTGGAGGTTTTCCGCACCCTGACCGAGGAACCCGCCATCCGCCTCGTCGACGGGCAAGCCACGCGTTATCTGCCCGGCCACTTCCTGACTGCGCATGACGACAATGTTCCTGGCAAGAACCGGGTTGCCGCCTATATCCTGTCATTGACCCCCGGGTGGCGAACTGAATGGGGTGGCCTGTTGCAGTTCCACGATGCAGGAGGCGACATAAGTCATGCGCTCTGCCCTCGTTTCAACGCACTACACCTTTTGCGCGTGCCACAGCGCCATTCCGTATCCTATGTGGCTCCGTTCGCCGGGCACGCGCGAATATCGATCACTGGCTGGCTGCGAACCTGACCGCCCCTCTTCAGTGGGTGGCGATTTGCGCCAAAGATCCTATATAGCCCGCCAATATGGACCATCCTGAACACCATCCGTTGCCCGTCGGCATGCCCATCCCGGGCCATATCGATCCCGTTCCCGTGCCGCGCGAAGTGACTGCGCGCGAGGATGGGCGCGTCGACCTCATCGGCCTTCCCCGCAAGCAGATTGCCGAACTGTTCGAGACGGCGGGACTGGATGCCAAGGCTGCGAAGCTGCGCGCCAAGCAGGTGTTCCACTGGCTGTATCACCGCGGCGTGACCGAGTTCGAGGCGATGACCGACATCGCCAAGACGATGCGCCCGTGGCTGGCCGAACGCTTCGTGATCGGGCGCCCAGAGGTGGTGGAGGCGCAGGTTTCCACCGACGGCACGCGCAAGTGGCTGCTGTGCACGGCGGACAAGCAGGACTTCGAGATGGTGTTCATCCCGGATGCCGACCGGGGCACGCTGTGCGTTTCCAGCCAGGTGGGCTGTACGCTCAACTGCCGGTTCTGCCATACCGGCACCATGCGGCTGGTGCGCAATCTGACGCCGGGTGAAATCGTGGGCCAGGTTATGCTGGCGCGCGATGCGCTGGGCGAATGGCCGCGCGGGGCCAATGACACGCGCACGGGCACGATGGCGGGGCTGGACTTCGACGACGAGGACGAGGAAGCCGCCAGTGCCTATACGCCCGACGGTCGGCTGCTGACCAATATCGTGATGATGGGCATGGGCGAGCCGCTCTACAACTTCGACAACGTGCGCGATGCGCTGAAGATCGTGATGGATGGCGATGGCCTTGCCCTGTCGAAGCGGCGCATCACGCTTTCCACCAGCGGCGTGGTGCCGATGATGGCGCGCGCGGGCGAGGAGATCGGGGTAAACCTTGCGGTATCGCTGCACGCGGTGACCAAGGAAGTGCGTGACGAGATCGTGCCGATCAACCGCAAGTTCGGGCTGGAAGAGCTGCTGCAGGCCTGCGCCGACTATCCAGGCGCCAGCAATGCCCGACGCATCACGTTCGAATATGTGATGCTGAAGGACAAGAACGACAGCGATGACGATGCGCGCGAGCTGGTCCGGCTGATCAAGCAATACCGGCTGCCGGCCAAGGTGAACCTGATCCCGTTCAATCCCTGGCCCGGCGCGCCCTATGAATGTTCGACGCCCGAGCGCATCAAGCGCTTCGCCGAGATCGTGTTCGACGCCGGGATTTCAGCGCCGGTGCGCACGCCGCGCGGGCGCGACATCGACGCAGCCTGCGGACAATTGAAAACGGCTGCGGAGCGCAAGAGCCGTGCGGAACTGGACAGGCTGGCCGAAGAAAAGCAGGCGGCCCTGGGGTAATCTCCCGGCCCGCCGGGCCGGGAGATCGTGATGATCAGCTGGCCGAATAGCTGCTGGAAATGCGGAACGTCGTCTGCGCCGCCGCGCCGTTGACATAGCGGACGCGATAGAGCGTGGCCGTGCTGACAGCACCGGTCACGCGCACCGACAGGGTGCCCGCCGATCCGGCAGCCAGTGCCTGCGTCGCGACAGGCTGGTAAGTAGCGCCGGTATCCAGCGACTGATCAATGAACAATGTTCCCGCCTGATCGGCAAAGGCAGTCACGTTGAAGTAGGCAAATTGACCATTGCTGTTGGCCCGGCCCGTGCCGGTGAACGTGGCAGACGCGGCAAGGGCCGTGGTGCTGTCGGTGAAGCCGCTGCCCGTGTTGACCGTTCCGGTTACCGTGACCGACCCGGTGACTGATACCGAACCGATTGCAGACGAACCGCCGGCAAGCGTGACGCCGGTGTTCGGTGCAGACTGCTGCTTCTGGTTGAGCACCACGCTTACTGTGCCGCTGGTATACGTGGATACGCGCGCGCGGACGAAGGCTGCGGACGATGTGAAGGCATAGATGCCGGCAGCGGTGGATGTGGTGGTGGGGCTGGCATTCGCCGCTGCGGCCGAAGTGACCGGAAGCGTCACCCAGTTCACGTTGTCGTTCGACTGTTCGTAGGTGATGGTGCAGGTGGTGCCGGCACTGGTCACATGGAACGAACCGCCCATGTAAAGCGCGTTGCTGGCGGAAACGACCGTGGTGGCGGATGTCACGCTGCCGCTTACCGGACTGCCTTCATTGCAGGCGCGGTAGATGGCCGAGAGCCAGCCGGTTACGCCCGTGCCGCCTGCTGGCATGGCGGTTCCGGTGATCGGTGCACCGGCAGGCTCGATGTTGGCAAGGTCGCTCGCGGGAATGGCGGAAAGGCTGGCGGCGCCGGTCTTGGCCCCAAGCGAAGACGGCAATTGAGCCGAGATGGCTCCGAGGGTGGTGTTGCCTGCAACCTGATTTGCTGACGTAGCGGCGCCTGATGAGAGGGGAAGCGCGGCAGTATCGCTGGCCAGCACCACGGGCAGGCTCTGCGCCATCGTCTTCTGGCCGAGCGATGCGGGCAGCTTGCCCAGCAGACGCTTGGTGAGCGCGATCAGCGAAAAGGTGCCGGTGTCGCTGGTGGCGACCGCATCCGCAGGATCGCCAACGCCGCCGGCGCCGCCCGATGCACCGCCGATCACGGTGACGGGCAAAGGTGTGTCCGTGCTGACCGGCTGAGAGGTGTTATCCGGATTGGCGAATGCGATTGCCGATGCGGAGGCGAAACTGGCGGGAAAAAGTATGGGGGGATTGGGCATGCATGATCTCCATCGAGCCTCCCAGGCCACGGGAGGCGCGATGGAAATAACCTATATGGTTCATGTAGGAAAATGAATAAACCAAAACTGCATGGTCAGCAGCCCGCCTTCCGATATCATCACCGCCTTCCCACCAATCCAGACTCCGTCATCTTCCCGGCTAACGGCAACGCGACCGTCTGCCCCGGTCAAACGTCCCTGCGCGGCGATGTAATCGCAAGCGGCATGGCCGCCTTCGAACAGGTAGAGCGCGACCGAGGCATTCAGGCTGCCTGTTACCGGATCTTCCACCAGCTTCCCCTGCGGATTGGTGAAGAAAGCGCGCACTTCAAAGGCGGCATCGCCACCCGGTTCATGCGCGCCGACAAGGCCGATATCGGTCGGTACGCTGGCCGCAGGCGCCGGTTTCGCCGCGAGCACGTCGATCGCCGAGCGCAGGTGCAGCAGCTTCCACCCCGGACCGTTGCAGGCGTGGACCGCCGCCAGCACCGCGTCCTCGTCCACTCCGGCGATGCGGATGGCTTGTGCGCGCTCTTGCGGGGAAAGCGGCCCCGATCTGATCAGCGGTGGCGCCCTGAACGCCAGGTCACCTGCCGTGTCGCGCACCGTGACCAGCCCGATGCCGCATTCCTGCACGATCATGCCGGGCTGGCGCGGCTCACCTCCAGCGGCAAGCCAGGCTCGCGCCGAGCCCAACGTGGGGTGTCCGGCGAAAGGCAGTTCGCCCGCCTGATAGAAGATGCGGACGCGATAGTCCGCAGCCGGATCGGTGGGCGGCAGCAGGAACGTGGTTTCGGAGAAGCCCAGCCAGCGCGTGAGCGCCAGCATTGCCTCGGTGGACAGGCCTTCCCCTCCCCTGACCACGGCAAGAGGGTTCCCGGTGAGCGGGCGCGAGGCGAAAACATCGACAAGATCAAGCAGCATAGACGCACGGTATTGCGTGTGGGGCCCGTTGCAACCCCTGAACAGGGGAACACCTTATCGATGGCTCGGCACGATTCGTCCCGGAACCCGCATTCCAACGAACCGTTCATCGGGCGTTGTGGATCGGGCGCAGACCTTGCGAGTTGCAGGCCCCGCAGACTTACCAGGGTACCCGATTTCCAAGGGAGCAGTCCTATGAAGAAGACCATCATCGCCGCGGTGCTCGCCGCAGTCGCCATCCCCACTGCCCCGGCACTGGCCGATCCGCCTTCGTGGGCACCGGCGCACGGGCGCCGCGCCCACGAGCGCGCAGAGCGCTGGGACCATCGCAACACCTATTCCACGTATGATCGCTATGGCCGCTATCGCGAACCGCGCCGCATCTCGCGCAATGATCGCATCTGGCGCGGCAATGATGGCCGCTACTATTGCCGCCGCGGCAACGGCACGACCGGCCTGATCATCGGCGCGGGCGTTGGCGCGCTGCTGGGCCGGACGATCGACACCAGCGGCGACCGCGCGCTTGGCACCATCCTGGGCGCGGCGGGCGGTGGCCTGCTGGGTCGCGAAATCGACCGCGGCAGGTTGCAATGCCGCTGACGGGCCCTGCCCGACGGTGAAAGGATGCGCGCACGCCTTGCGGGAACGCGAGGCGTGCGTCATCGTTTGGGCGACAGGGGATCAACGGGTCCGGAGCCGAACCGCCGATGTCGATGTTGCTGCTTGATGCGGCGCTCAAGCGCCTTGTCCGCCAGGGCACGCTCACCCTTATCGAACCGGACGGCAGAACGAGACATTATGGCACCGCCAAGGCGGGCTGGCCGGACCTGGCCATGCGGCTGGCCGACAAGGGCGTGGCGGGCGCGATTGCGCGCAATCCCACCCTGGGCCTTGCCGAATGCTATATGGACGGGCGCCTGTCCTTCGAAGGCGGCGACGTGATGGACTTCGTCTCGTTCATCCGCCGCAACAATCCGTGGGACAGCGGGCGCAGCCTGGACAACCCCGGCCTGATCAAGCGCTGGGCGAAGCGCGCACGGCGACGGTGGGACCAGATGAACCATCGTCGCATCTCGCGCCAGAACGTGGCCCATCATTATGACCTTGATGACCGGCTCTACGACCTGTTCCTTGACAGCAACCGGCAATATTCGTGCGCCTATTGGCCCGAAGGCGTCACCACGCTGGAAGAGGCCCAGGTGGCCAAGATGGACCATATCGCGGCCAAGCTGGCGCTGAAGCCGGGGATGCGCGTGCTCGACATTGGCTGTGGCTGGGGCGGCCTTGCGCTTCACCTGCACCGCGCGACGGGCGTGGAGGTGCACGGCGTGTCGCTGAGCACCGAACAGATCGCCTATGCCCGCACCTGGGCCAAGCGCGAGGGCGTGGCCGACAAGGTGACCTTCGGACTGACTGACTATCGCGATGTCGAAGGACCGTTCGACCGGATCGTGTCGGTCGGCATGTTCGAACATGTCGGCGTGCCGCAGTTCGAAGCGTTCTTTCACAAGTGCCATGATCTGCTGGCGCCCGACGGGGTCATGCTGCTGCACACCATCGGCCGCGCGGGACCGCCGAACGTGACCGACGCCTTCACGCGCAAATACATCTTCCCGGGCGGCTACATCCCCTCGCTAAGCGAGACGATGGCGGCGATCGAGCCGAAGAAGCTGATGCTGGCCGATTGCGAGATCCTGCGCCGGCACTATGCGCTGACGCTGCGTGAATGGTATCGCCGCTGCGTGGAGCAGGAAGCACGGATCGTGCGGGTGTTCGACGAACGGTTCTACCGCATGTGGCTGTTCTACCTTGCCGGGGCGGCGACCGGCTTCGAGGAAGGCGATCTGGTCAATTTCCAGCTGCAGTTGGTGCGCAATCGCGATGCCGTGCCGATCACGCGGGACTATATCCATCGCGAGGAAACGCGTCTGGCCGCTGCGCGCAGCGATCCGGAGAAAGTGGTGCCCCTGCGCGGGCAGCAGTCAGGCTGACGCGGGCATCGGACGGCGCAGGCGCCGCCAGTCGAGCAGGATGCCGCATGTCATGGTGACCATCGCCGGCAGGGCCCATGCGGCCGACAGGTTGGCGAGAAACCGGTAGCGCGCCCCGATCTCGCTCCACGCCAGAAGATCGTTGATGACGGTGAGCGCCTGAAGACCGGCAAACCAAAGTGGCCAGTGGCGGTCTGACCGAAGCGCCAGCCACAAGGCGGCGAACAGGATGAGTACATCGACCGTGCGGTTCAGGTCATCAATCCAGTGCTGCGCCAGCATGAGCGGGCTGAATGCCAGCCCGATCACGCTGGCTGCCAGCAGCATGGTGGCGAACGCCTTTTCAGGCCGCTGGCCCAAGGCGAACGCCACCATCACGTTGCACGACAGGACCACCCAGAACAGCGATACGATCGCAATGTTGATGATCATGTCGCGCCGCCTGTAGTCATGGTCAGATCACGGGAACGCCTTCAACACCCGGAACGGTCTCGCGGGTCGGCGCAAGGGTCATGTAAAGACCACCGGGGCAGCCAAACGAAGTTTCGCGCAGGTTGCTGTGGCTCAGCAGCTTGTTCATCTCGCGCACCGAGGCGGCGAGCTTTGCGCGGCCTTCCACGAGGTGGCCAAGCCCTTCGGCAAGGCCCTGCAGCGCAGGCTGGGTCAGCGGCATGGCCAGCTTGCTCTCGTTGGAGGCCTCGATGAAGCTGGTGGCGAGGCGCATCTGCTGGAGCAGGGCCTGATCGAGGATGCCGCCCATTTCCTGGGCATCGCCGGCAACCACGCGGACGGACGTTTCACGAAGGGTAATCATGGACTTGCTCCGATCTTCGAAGAGTTCGGTACCAGGGACCATGATTATACAGCGACCTTAGACAGCTTCAGAAAAAAGATCAAACCAAGAACAAACGAGATCAGGGTAGATGCCACCATTGTCGAAACGATCATCACCTGCACGATCGCGAAAAGCCTTTCCTTCAACGAAAGGGAGTTACGAATCCCGCCGATGGTAGGGATCCGCACCCTGAAATAGGATTTGCTGTTGGATTGGGGCTGGTCAGGCCGGTCCCCTTGGACCGTTTCGGCCGCCGCCATCGATTCGCGATATTCCAGGTACCAGCGCGCCACGGCATTGCGGTTGGCAAAGCCGAACTGATGCATGGCCGACGCGATGTGATTGTCCACCGTCGATGGCGATATGCCAAGCTCGCGGGCGATTTCCTTCGAGCTCAGCCCCTGCGCCACACGCGCGATGCAATCGGCCTGCCGCTGCGTCAGCCGCGCTTCTCCACTCCGGTCCAGTCGTTCGTCGAGCATAAGCATTTGTCCTTACTCGATCTTACACGAACCATCAGCACCTGCATCTTAAAGTACTGCCAATCTGGAACTATGGTCCGAATCGGAGATATTCTGACCATTCGTTAGTTCGCCCGGAATCCAAGGCATTTTGCGCGCCCTCCGTGCCCGCCTGCCCGCTTATCCGGCCTTTTCCGTCCAATCTCTATCCGATCTCCAGCCATCTGGAGATGACCTTAGGCATTTCCCGTGTCCCTCTAGGGACCCAACTCCACTGCGTATTGGAGAGGAACGATGTCTTACTCGCGCTTGCGAAAGGCGGATTGGCCATAGCTCCGGAGGGTTGCCAAGGGCGTGGGTAGTCCTGGCAGCTGCTATCCGTCGGAGGCTCCACACCTTCGACCCGCCGACCCTTATGCCCTTGCCCATTCCGGGCGGGTGCATTCGCAGACAAGATTGAGCCATCGGGTACACAGCAGCACAGGAGTTGATGGTCGGACGATAACGAGATGGTCAGAGACGACACAGCGTGACCGGGTCCTCCCTTGCCTGCGCACTTCCCCCGTGGAAGGAGCACGGCATGGGGCACCCACACACAGATCGCGCGCTCACTCGCCGAGCCATCCTTGCGCAAGCCTGGCCTATCATGCTGGGGCAAGCGCTGGTTCCACTTGTCGGTATCGTCGATGCGGCCGTGATCGGCCGCACCGGCGATACCGCAGCACTCGCTGGCGTGGCGCTGGGCGCGGCGATCATCAACCTGGTGTTTTGGACCTTCGGTTTCCTTCGCATGGGCCTGTCAGGGCTGGTGGCGCAGGCGGCAGGAGCGGGTCGTCGCGACGAGATCGATGCGTTGCTGCTACGCGGCGTGGCGCTCGGCGTCGGGCTCGGCAGCATCATCCTCGCCTTGCAATCACCACTGACTGAGCTGGCCTTCCTGTTGCTTCCGGGAGCCGGGCAGGTTGGCACACCGGCCCATGCCTTCGTGTCCGCCCGCTTCCTTGGCGCGCCGGCCGCGCTCGCAGTCTTCGCCATCAACGGCTGGCTGATCGGCCTGGGCCGCACGCGCGCCGCGCTGGCGCTGCAGATCGTGATGAATGCGGCCAACCTGCTGATCGATGTTGTGCTGGTCTGGCGCTTCGGGATGGGCGCTCGCGGCGTAGGCCTGGGCACGGCCAGCGCGGAGTGGATCGCACTCTTCACCGGCCTCCTGCTGGCCGTGCGCGTGGGCGGAGCTGCGCCGGTCGCCCTGCTGCGCCGCTCAGGCTGGCGCACGGTGGCGGATTATCGCGCATTGGCCCACCTGTTCGCCGTGAATCGTGACCTGATGATCCGCACGATCGCGTTGCTTGCGCTGTTCACCTGGCTTGCCAACGCCGGCGCACGGCTGGGTACGACCACGCTGGCTGCGAACCATATCCTGCTGCAGTTCGTAAACGTTGCCGCATTCGTGCTCGATGCCTTCGCCTTCACCGCCGAAGAACGCATCGGTCATGCGGTTGGGGCAAGGTCGCCCGAGCGCTTCCGGCTGGCGCTGCGCCTAACCGGCGAATTCACGCTCGCCGGCGGCCTGGTCATGACAGTGTTGACGGTGCTGGCCGGTCCGCTCGCCATCTTTGCCATGACAACCGACGCGCAGGTCCGCGCTGCCGCGCTATCCCTGCTGCCCTTCGCTGCGGCAGCACCCCTGCTGGGCGGGCCAAGCTGGCTCCTTGACGGCGTTTTCATCGGTGCAACGCGCGGACGCGCCCTGCGCGATGCGGCGCTGGTCTCTACGGCAGGCTATCTGGCGCTGGACCTGGCCTTGAGGCCGTGGGGCGCGGTTGGCCTGTGGACCGCCTTCTGCACCAGTTACCTGCTGCGTGCCGGCACCTTGGCCGTTCGCCTGCCCCGCCTGATGCGGGAGGTGGCGGGCGATTGAAGCGCCCGCCACCAGTCCTCACTTAGCCGCGAGTTCCTTCACCAGCGCCGGCGCGGGATAGATCGTCTCCAACGCTTCCTGCACTGCCGCCGTGCTCACCACCACGGTGCGGTTCACCTCCGGCTGATAGCCATAGTTGCCGCCCAGCGAGTGAATGTTGCCATCAAAGGCTGCGCCGATCACGCTGCCGTCCTTGTCCACCACGGGCGAACCGGAATTGCCGCCGATGATGTCGTTGGTGGTCACGAAGTCATAGGGCGTCGTCTTGTCGATCTTCGCCTCGTTGGCGGTATAGGCCTTGGCCAGCACGAACGGCTCCGCCCCGGTGGCGCGATCGAATGCGCCGCCCATGGTCGTCACCGGGGCCACCATCGCGCCGCGCTCCAGCCACCCGGCCACCTTGCCATAGCTGATGCGCAGCGTGAACGTGGCATCGGGGTAGAGCGCATCGCCATAGGCGGCAAAGCGCGCATCGGCCAGCTTGGCCCCGGCGGCGGTCAGCGGCCCCTGATAACGTTCGTCCACCACCTTCTTCAGCTCGCGCTGCCGCGGCTCCAGCTTCAGCGCGTACTGGATCAGCGGATCGTTGCTGGCCCTGATCGCGGCCATGCCGCCTTCCCACAATGCCTTGCGCACTGCCGGGTCGGCCAGCCTGGAGCCTTCCACCAGACGCGCCGCCAAGCCTTCGGGCGATTCCTTGCCAAGCAGCAGCCTCGTATCGGCATCGTCTGCGCCCAGGTATTCACGCGCCTTGGAAAGGCTCCATTCCAGCCAGATCCGCTCAAGCCAGGGGTAAGTGGGCTTTTCATCCAGCACCTGCTTTTCCAGCAGCGGCAGGGCGGAATCGGTATAGCCCGGCTCTCGCTCGGCATTGGGCTTCTCGCGCTCGATCGCCGCCTTCACCAGATCCTCGGCATAACCATAGAGATCGCCCGAAGGCTGGGTGAAGCGATAGGACAGATAGACATCGCGATAGGCCTTCACCGCGCCGGCCACCTGGCCCCACGGATCGCCAATGGCAGCGTTGCCCGCGCTCTTCGCCTTCAGGTCACCCTCCGCATCGGCCAGCGCGTTGAAGAACTTGGGATCGTTCAGCGCACTCTGGCGACCGACATAGACCTTCAGGCTGTTTTCGATGCCGAACAGCGTATCGCCGCCCTCGCGCTTCTTCTCGGGGCTCTGCTCCATGGCGGAGAGAAGCCGTCCGCGCAGTTCTGAAAGGACGCGGTTGGTGATCGGCAACTGCACCTCACGCTGGAAGGCCAGCTGATCGGTGGTGAACAGGCGCTGGGTGGATCCGGGGTTGCCTACCACGAAGGTCGCCTCGCCTTCCCTGGGCGCGCGCGGGTTCCACTTCAGGTACTGCTTCAGCTTCACCGGCTTGCCGTTTTCATAGGCGCGCAGGAACGAGGCATCGAGCGCATAGCGGGGGTAGTTGAAGTTGTCGGGATCGCCGCCAAAGAACGCGGCCTGGAATTCCGGCGCCCACACCAGCCGAACGTCGGAGTACTTGCGATAGGTGTAGAGCTTGTACTGACCGCCGCCGAACAGCGTCACCACCTGGCACCGCATGGTCGCGGTGTCCTTGCAGCCGGCCTTCTCGATCTCCGCGATTCTTGCGTCGCGCGCCTTCACCAGCGCCTCGCCCATGGCGGTGCCGATTGCGGCCTTCACGTCCTTGGTCACATCGGTGATCATGGTCACCACCTCGGCCTGCTGGCCGGGGCACTTGCGCTCTTCGGCGCGTGTCTGCGCGGTGAAGCCGTTGGCGACCAGGTCGCTGGCCTGCGTCGAAAGGTTCTGCGCGCAATCCACCACGCAGTGATGGTTGGTCAGGATCAGCCCGTCTGCTGACACGAAGCTGGCCGAGCACCCCCCGGTCAGGCGCACCGCAGACGCGCGCACATTGTCCAGCCACTTCTGGTCCGGCGCCCAGCCATAGTCCTTGCGCATCTTCGCAGCGGGAAAGCCATCGAAGGTCCACATCCCTTCATCCGCCCGCGCAGGCGCGGCGGCAAGGGGCAGCGAAGCAGCGACAAGGGCAACGGTTACGGCGCGTAGCGACATGGGTCAGCATCCTTCCTGATGGGCCGCATGGGGGTGCGGCGGGATCGGCGCAGGATCAATTGGGCCGATGATGGCCACGGCATGCCGCGATCCGGTTCCAGATGCAACCGGATGATTGCGCAATCGGCTTGCCTTGCCGTGGCCTGCATTCTGTCGCGTAACGGGACGCTCGTGGTTGAGTGATCGACAGCCCCCGCCTTGCCGGGCAGAACACCCCCCGCCAGTCCCTTGCTGCGGAGTTCCCATGGTTCGCGCCCGTCACACCATCCGTTCAGTCATTCTCGACAGCGGCCCCGTCGTCCAGGCGGCCCTCGTCGAACCGGGCACCGATTTCCGCCTCCCGGCTGGCGTTCCAGACCTGACCGTCACCGATGCCCCCGCCACGGGACTTCGTGCCGTGCTGTTCGGCAATGCGCTCAACAACACGATCACCGGCTCGCTGGCGGACGAGACGATCTCGGGACTTGCCGGAAACGACACGATCGTCGGCAACGGTGGCCGCGATGTGTTGCGGGGTGGATCGGGCAACGACGTGCTGGTGGCCGGAGACGGCAATGACCGGCTGGTCGGCGGCACCGGCAACGACACCATGGTCGGCGGGCTCGGCAACGATGTTCTGATCGGCGGAGACGGGAACGACGTGCTGGCCGGTGGCGGTGGATCGGACCGGCTCATTGGTGGAGCGGGCGATGACGATTTCAGCGCCAGCGGACGCGCGAAGGTCACCGGAGGTGAAGGCGCTGACCATTTCCACAACGGCACGGCCGGCGGGTGGCGCTTCATCTACACCTCGGCCGGCGATTCAACCCTCAGCGCGCCCGATGTGTTTGACAACTTCAAGGCCTGGACCGAAGCAGACCCGAAGCACTTTGACGTGATCGACCTGTCCCGCGTGGACGCGGATGCCACGACTGCCGGCCAGCAGCACTTCTCCCTGGTCAACGGCCCCACCGGTACGGCGGGCGATCTCTGGATCATCCGCGGCGGGATCGATGGCGATGCGGGAATCCGCTTCTTCTCGTGGATCTATGGCGATGTTGATGGCGATGGCGCGGCTGACATCTACATCAACGTGCCCACCATCATATCGGACAACAACCTGATCCTTTGATCGTCCTGCCGCCCGGCAACCCGGTGTTGCCGGGGAACCTTTCGGGCGAACGCGGTTGCACCCCCGCCCCCGCCCTGTTACGCGCGCCCCGCGAAATTCAGGCGCGAATGTACGGGAGTCGCCCATGTCCGATATCAAGCGTGTCGTCCTCGCCTACTCCGGCGGGCTCGATACCTCTGTCATCCTCAAGTGGCTGCAGGTCACCTACAATTGCGAGGTGGTGACCTTTACTGCCGACCTCGGCCAGGGTGAGGAACTGGCTCCGGCCCGTGCCAAGGCCGAACTGATGGGCGTGAAGCCCGAGCATATCTACATCGATGACCTGCGCGAGGAATTCGTGCGCGATTTCGTCTTCCCGATGATGCGCGCCAATGCCCGGTATGAAGGCGATTACCTGCTCGGCACCTCGATCGCGCGCCCGCTGATTTCCAAGCGGCTGATCGAGATCGCCCGGGAAACCGGGGCCGACGCCGTCGCCCATGGTGCCACCGGCAAGGGCAACGACCAGGTCCGCTTCGAACTTTCGGCATATGCGCTCGATCCCTCGATCAAGGTGATCGCGCCGTGGCGGGAATGGGACCTCACCAGTCGCACCGCGCTGATCGCCTGGGCCGAACAGCACCAGATCCCGGTGCCCAAGGACAAGCGCGGCGAAAGCCCCTTCTCCACCGACGCGAACCTCCTTCACACCTCGTCCGAAGGCAAGGTGCTGGAAGATCCGTGGCAGGAGACCCCGGACTACGTCTATTCGCGCACGGTGAACCCCGAGGACGCGCCTGACGCGCCTGAATACATCACCATCGATTTCGAAAAGGGCGATGGCGTTGCGCTCAATGGCGCGGCGATGAGCCCAGCCACCCTGCTTGCCGCGCTCAACGACCTTGGCCGCAAGCACGGCATCGGCCGCCTCGATCTGGTCGAGAACCGCTTCGTCGGCATGAAGAGCCGCGGCATGTACGAGACGCCCGGCGGCGAAATCTACGCCCGCGCGCATCGCGGCATCGAATCCATCACGCTCGATCGGGGTGCCGCGCACCTCAAGGACGAACTGATGCCCAAGTATGCCGAACTGATCTACAACGGCTTCTGGTTCGCGCCCGAGCGCGAGATGCTGCAGGCGGCCATCGATCACTCGCAGGCCCGCGTGAACGGCACCGTGCGGCTGAAGCTCTACAAGGGCAGTGCCTCGGTCGTCGGACGCAGGTCGGCCGACAGCCTCTATTCCGAACGCCACGTTACGTTCGAGGACGATGCCGGCGCCTATGACCAGAAGGACGCGGCGGGCTTCATCAAGCTCAACGCACTCCGGTTGCGGCTTCTGGCGCAGCGCGACCGCTGACCTTCTGCGGAGGCGCGATTCACAAAATCACGCCTCCGCAACAGCTTGCAGACTTGTCCACCGCAGACCGCAGGGCCTGTGGATAACTCATGCATTTTTTGCTTGCGCGACTCGGCTCTGAGGCGCAGCTTTTGTCTTGTCGAGACGCGAAAGAGACCCCCGATAGCCAGGCCAACCCCCTGATATCGCTGGAAACTCGAACGCCTCACACCGGTCCTGAAAGTTCATGTTGAAACCGGTTTCCGGCAGCACCTCACGGTGTTTGCAGGAGCGGGGAAGGCATGGCCGAAGCACCGGATCGGTCGCCGGCAATGGCGCCAGCAGGTCCCTGCGCGGAAGGGCGAAAGCCCTCAACCGGCGCAAGACGACGGCGGGCGAACATGCCAGCGGCCGGACCTTTCCGCCCCCGGCGGGATCCGTCCACGCACTGCCTGCAACGGCGGCGCGAGGGGAGCGGTGCATCGGGGAATGGAGGGACCAACGCCCGCCCGGCGTACCGGTCCGCAAGCGATCTTCGCAAGATGACGCGCGGCGAGGCTGGAACAGGCGGCGGACAACCGGCGCAACCGGCCCTTCACGGGCAGGACCGTGACCGAAGCGATGGCCAACGTGCCGCTGCACAAGGTTCCTCCGGAACCGAAGCGCACCGCCAGGGGCCAGATGCGAAGGCACGGGCACCGGACAACCGCCTGCCATCCGGCGGACGACAGTGGGGGCCGGCAGCGATGCCGGCCCCCATTTGCATCCGGCATTGGAAACCGGCCTGGCTGTCAGCCCGAAACCGCCAACCCCTCCGGCACCGCCGGATAAGTCTCCGCCACTTCACCCAGCGCCGCCTTCAGCGGCCCCAGCCACGGCTCATAGGCCTTCCACTGCTCCACCGCGTCCCGGTAGATCGGCTGGCGCACCTGTTCAGAACTCGCCGTGCGCACAGCGCGGTCATTCTTGTAGAACTCCAGGCATCCGGCCTCGAAAGGCAGGCTCAGATAGTCCAGCACCCGCCGCACTTCGGCTTCGGTGTCTTCCACCATGCGTTCATAGATCACCCGGTGCACCGCGCCCGGCGCCGCCGCGTCATAGGCCGCCATCGCCGCCACGTAATCGCGATAGTACCGCCCGATATCGCCCAGGTCATACGTGAAGGTCTGCCCGCGCGCGAAGTGCTGCTTCCATCCGGAAAAGCAGCATGACAGCGGATGCCGCCGCGCATCCACGATCTTCGCGTTGGGCAGGATCAGCTTGATCAGCCCCACGTGCTGCCAGTTGTTGGGCATCTTGTCGATGAACAGCGGCCGGTCGGTCTTGCGATGAACCCGCGTCCGCTCGATGTATTCCTCGCCCAGCCGCGCCCGGTCTGCCGGGGTCAGCGATCGCACCATGCTGGCGAAGTCGGGAAAATGCCCCTCTTCCACCCGCGCCTGCAGCCGCCCGGCGATGATCATCATCTCGGGCAGTTCCATCGTCCCTTCCACCTGCGAATGGCTGGACAGGATCTGCTCCACCAGCGTCGATCCCGATCGCGGCAGCCCGACCACGAAGATCGGGTCCGGCGCCGGGCACCCGCCCTCCCCCATCGCGGCAATGAACGGCGCGGTGAACGTCTCCGCCGCGGCGCGCACCTCGGCAGCAAACTCGTCCGCATCATGCACGATCATCGTGCGCCGCAGCCGGTTGCCCGCGTCATAGTGGCGGAACGAGGCCTCGGTCTGCCTCGCATCCTCATAGGCCTTGCCCAGCGAGAAATGCAGGTGGAACACGTCCTCCTTGCGCTCTTCGGCCTCCGGCTCCAGCGCCACCAGCGCCTGCTCCATCGCCGCGATGTCCTCCGGCCCCAGCTTCACCGTCTTCAGGTTCGCCAGGCTCCACCACGCCTCGCCCATCGTCGGCTGGTGCGTCACCGCCGCGCGATAGGCGTCCACCGCGCCCGGCTGGTCGCCCAGCGTCTTCAGCACGTGGCCCAGGTTCTGCCACACCTGCGGCTGGTCCGGCTGCAGCGTCAGCAGCTTGCGATAGATCGCGCCCGCGCGCTCCTGCTCGCCCAGCCGCACCAGCACCGATGCCAGCAGCAATTCGTGCCCCGGGCTCTTCACTGGCGACCGCACCAGCACTTCCACATGCTCCAGCGCCTCGGGCAGGCGGTTGGTCTGCAACAGCAGGCGGATCAGGAAATCGCGCGCCAGGTCAAAACCCGGGGCCATCGCCACCGCCTTTTCCACCAGATCCAGCGCCGTGGTCATGTCCCCGCGCCGCCACTGCACCTCACCCAGCATGCGCGTGGCCACCGCATCTTCGGGAATGCGCGAAAGCCGCGCGGCCAGCATGGCATTGGCTTCGTCCAGCTCGCCGCCGTTCATCGCCATGGCCGCCTTCAGCAGCTCGGGATCGCGCGAGGCCGCGTGAACGCCGGATAGGTCCGCACGCCATCCGTCCTGCTCGCGCCCTGCCTTGCGCAGTTGCGTGGCAAGCAGGAACCACCCCGTTGAAACCTGCGGCGATTGCCGTGTCAGCGCCTCCAGCGCAGCAATCGCCTGCTCCGTCGCGCCCGCTTCGCTGGCCGCCTGCGCCAGCTCCCACTGCAGCGCCGGCACGCGCGGCTGGCTCTTCGCCAATGCCGCCAGCCTTGGCAGCGCCTCTGCCGCACGGCCCATCCGCCGCAGCGCCTGGCACGCCAGGAATTCCGCCGGTGGCACTTTGCCGCGCGCCAGAATCGCCTCCGCCCGCGCCAGCGCCTGCTCCGGCTGCGCCTCCAACAGGGCACCCGCGCTTGCCAGTTCCTGCTGGATGGAAGGCGCGGCGGTGGTCACGCGCGTGCTCGCGGCAAAGTCATGTGCAGGCCCCGTTTTTCTGTTCGCACCTGCATGATGAAACCGATTCGAACGCGGTGCAACCACCCTTTCAAGCTGTCTTTGCGCACCTGCAAAACAAGGGTGTTGACTCCGTGCTGCATTGCGACATTTTTGAAACTTGGACGACCGTCAAGATGTACGGAAAGCCAAGGGGTACAAAAGTCAAACCGATCTTCTTGTCGCATTGCGGCAGGCCGGGAAACGCATCTCGTTTCTGGGTGCAGGGGCACTTTGCCTGCCGCTGGGAGAACGGAGATCAAGGCCAACCCCGGCCATGCTGCATTGCGGCATGAAAGCGGTTTGGGACCGCACTTGGGAGGGGTCGATCGGGTAAGTCTCGGTTCGGACAGGGGAGTTTTGAGATGAGAATGCAATCAGGTCGCAAGTCGCAATTCCTGCGCGCCCTCGGCGTCACCACCATGCTCGCCGGCATGAGCCTGCCCGCCATCGCGCTGGCGCAGGAGGCACCCGCCGTCGAACCTGCCCCCGCCGATGCACCGGCCGCGGGCGAAGGCTTCACCGAAATCGTCGTCACCGCCACGCACCGTTCCGAAAGCGTGCAGAAGGTGCCGATCTCGATGCAGGCGCTCAGCTCGGATGCGCTTGAACAGCGCCAGGTAAAGGGCCTGTCCGATTTCGCCGCGCTCCTGCCCTCGGTCTCCTTCGCCGGCATCGGCCCGGGCCGCAACACCGCCTATTTCCGCGGCATCGTTCCCGCCGGCGGTACTTACGCCTCGGTCGGCTATTACATCGACGACATCCCGATCACCGGCACCGGCGTTCCCGATATTCATGTCTATGACGTTGAACGGATCGAGGCCCTTTCCGGTCCGCAAGGTACCCTCTTCGGCGCAAGCTCGCTAGCCGGCACGATCCGCTTCATCACCAACAAGCCCAAGATCGGCGCCTTTGAATTCGGTGCTGATGTCGAAACCAACAAATACGGCAAGGGTGCTTTCGGCGGCCAGATTCAGTCCTATGTCAACGTGCCTGTTAGCGACACGCTCGCCGTAAGAGCGATGGGATACTATCGCAAGGACGGTGGCTACATCGATAACACGCCCAATAACGGCAAGTTCACCGATAGCGTTTGCACTCGGACGCTCGACAGACAACCTGGTTGCTCATCAACGCTGCAGTTGGGTGATGACAACAATGACACTCCTGAGGATGATAACCCGTCAACGTTCTACTCGCTGAACAACTCAGCAATTGCGCGCAAGGATTACAATCCGATCTATGAATACGGTGGCCGGTTCACCGCCTTGTGGGAACCAGCGACTGACTGGTCAATCATGCCCAGCGTCACTGCGCAGCGCCAGATCGCCTACGGCTACTTCGGCTACGATCCGCGCGTGGGTGACCTGCAGGTTCACGATTATGACCTGACTCGTCAGGACGACAAATGGTATCAAGCCTCGCTGGCCATTCACGGCCACATCGGCGATTTTGATCTCGTCTCGGCCACCGGTTACTTCAAGCGTCGCACCAACCTGCGCAACGACTACACCTACTATACTGTCACTTACGATGGCTTCACCAATGGGTATGAATCCTACCTGCAGTTCTTCGACAAGTCTGGCTGCACAGGCTCGGGTGTCACGCTCAAATGCACCAAGCTGATCAATCCTACGCAGTTCTTCCACGGTGACACACACCGCAACAAGTTCACCCAGGAACTGCGCCTGACGACGCCGAAGTCCTGGCCGTTCGACGTTACGATCGGCGGCTTCTATCAACGACAGAAGCAGGAAAACAACACTTACTACGCCATTCACGGGCTTGACCAGATCGTCGGCTACACTGCTGCGGGCGGCGGCATCGACAACCCCGCCGGCTTTGGCATTCCCGAGGCGCAAGGCGGCACCATGGTGCTGGGCAGCCCTGCCGTGAAGCAGGATGGCTTCTACATCATCGAGAGCGACCAACTCTACCACGATACTGCGGTCTTTGCAGAAGCGCACTACAACATCACGCCCACTCTGAAGGCGACCGGCGGCATCCGCTACTTCTGGACGGACTACGAGACCACGGGCTTCGCCGGGGTCGCTGCGTCGGCGCTCAACCCGCCGTCGATCTTCCTGCCCAGCCTTGGCGATCCGGGCTACACCGGCGGCTGCCCGCTGCCGCTGCCGGAAGAGCGCCTGCAGTGCCGCAACATCAACCGCCTCGATCCCAAGAGCATCGGTCGGTACAAGGAACAGGGCGAGACCCACAAGGTCGCGCTCGATTGGCAGTTCACGCCGGACAAGATGGTCTATTTCAACTACTCGACCGGTTTCCGCCCGGGTGGTTACAACCGTCCGCTTCGCATCCGCGCCACGGAAACCACGCCTTCGTTCGTCGCGGCGGCGCCCGGCTTCAAGTCTGAAAAGCTTATCAACTTCGAGCTTGGCGTGAAGACAACCTGGAACAACATGTTCCGCTTCAACGCTGCCGTGTACCTCGAAAAGTGGAACAACATTCAGTACGGCGTGGTTGTCGCCGGGGCCCAGGGCGCAGGCTACACCGGCAACGCCGGCAAGGCCGAGGTCAAGGGTATCGAATACGATGCCGACCTGAAGCTGGGCAAGGTCACCATCAGCAGCTCCGGCGCCTTCAACGACGGCAAGCTGAAGGGCAACTTCTGCAACTTCACGGCGGACCCCGTTTCCGGCTCGATCAAGCAGTTGGACAGCTGCCCAAGCAACACCGGCGTGGGCGGCAACATCAACAACTCGGCCATCGCCGCCGTCGATGGCACGCGCCTGCCTCGCCAGCCCAAGTTCAAGGGCACCACGTCGATCCGCTATGACACCGAGTTCGGCGATATGAAGACGTACTTCCAGGTGGCTGCTCTTTATCAGACCAGCGCCACGCAGGATCTCAACGTCTTCAATAACAACCTGCTGAACTGCCCTGACCAGGCAGACACGCTTGAAACGGCCTGCGCCACGCCCGGCTTCGTCAGCTTCGATCTGGCGGCCGGCGTCAAGAAGGACAACTGGTCGCTCGACCTCTTCCTTCAGAACGCCTTCGACAAGCGCGGGGTGCTCACCACCAACACATTCTGCTCGATCACCTTCTGCGCCGGCTCCGCGCGCAACTTCCCCATCAGGCCGCAGTTCTTCGGCATCAGGATGGGCGTGAAGTACTGATCTGACCGTTCTACCCTGACTTGAAATCATGCCTCCCGTGCCCCGGCACGGGAGGCGCCTTTTTATGCGCGGCAAAGAAAAGCCCTCTCCCCTTCAGGGGAGAGGGTTGGGAGAGGGGCAAGCCGCCCGCACCAATTCTCAGGCATTCGCGCTGCAGATCAGCCCGGCAGCAGCCCCGCCGCCATCAGCCCGCACACATTCGCCGTGGCAAAGCTCACCCCATGCAGGTTGCGCCGCTGCGGCACGCCGGGGATCGGACGGGGATGGCCGCTGGCATGCCAGGCACCGTCCGCAAACCGCGCCTCCTCGCGCGGCATGTCCCAATCCAGTTCCACCGCCACCACGCCTTCCACGCAGCCGGGCCAGCAGGCATCCTCGCCCACCCGGCGCGGCGCCACGATCTGTGCCGAGCATCGCGCCACCGCCGCGGCAAAGTGTGCGGCATGGGCCGGATTGGTCGTCCCCAGGCTCAGGTTGATCAGGTTCGCACCCATCGCCGCCGCCCGGTCGATCGCCACGATCAGTGCGCGCGGAGACGCCCGCAAGCCATCGTGGAACACCCGGATCGGCAGGATCAGCGCATCGGGCGCCTTTTCCTGGATCGCCGCCGTCACCGCCGTGCCATGGCCCAGCCGGTCCTCGCTCGCGCCGCTGCCTTCCACCACCGTGCCATCAGCCAGCACGGCCACGCCCGGCAGCAGCCGATCCGCCACGATGTGTGGGTGCGATGGCTGCACCCCGCTGTCGATCACTGCAATTCGCATGGGTTCAGGCATGCTCGGGCAGGCGCTCGGTCACGCTAGCCTCGCCATCCTTCAGCGTGACCACCATGTCCGCCGCCTCGGCCAGCGCCGGCTTGTGCGTGATCACGATCAGGGTGGCTTCGGGCAGCGCGGCACGCAGCCCCTGCACCACCCGCGCCTCGGTACCACTGTCCAGCGCCGCGGTCGGCTCATCCAGGATCAGCACGGCCGGCTTCCTCAGCAGCGCTCGCGCCAATGCGATGCGGTGGCGTTCCCCGGCGGAAAGCTGAAGTCCCCGTTCACCCACCGGCGTTTCCAGACCTTGCGGCAGGCGGGCGATCAAAGGCCCCAGCCCGGCATCCCGCGCCGCCGCAGCCACCGCTTCGGGCGCAGCGTCCTCCACCGCAAAGGCGATGTTGGCGGCGATGGTCATGTTGAACAGCGTCGGGCTCTGGTCCACCAGCAGCACGGTGCGGCGCAGGTCCGCCAGCACGATGTCGCGCGCATCCACCCCGTCAAACAGCACCCGGCCGGACTGGGGATCAAGGAAGCGGACGAGCAGGTCCGCCAGCGTCGATTTGCCCGCTCCGCTCTCGCCCAGCACGGCGCAGAAGGCGCCGGCGGGGATGGTGAGGTTGAGGCCCTTGAGATTGGCCTCGCGACCATGGCTGAAATGCACGTTCTGCAGCTCTAGACCCCCTCTCAGTCCGTTTAAGGGTGTCCTCAGTCCTTCTCCACTTACGTCCGCAGGCGTGTCGAAAAGCTCGAAAATACGGGCGAGCGACACCCGCGTGGAGGCCAGCGTGCTGCCAAGGCCAAGCAGCGACTGCACCGGCGCGAACACTCGCCCGTGATAGGCCATGAACGCCACCAGTGATCCAATCGTCTGATATCCCTCGATAATCCGCCAGCCGCCATAGAGCATTACCGCGCTGGTCGAGGCGGCCAGTAGCGTGCCCGGCAGCGCGCCTGCCATGAAGCTTGCCACCTGCATCCGCAGCATGGTCTGCACAAAGGCCCTGTTTCTCCAGGAAAAACGTTGTATTTCATGCTCTTCGGCACCCAGCGCAGCAATCGTGCGCATGCCCATCACGGTATCCACCAGCAAGCTGCCCAGGTCCGCGCCGCGCTCGCGCATTTCCCGGGTGATGTTCACAAGCCTTTGTTGCAGCTTGATAAATACCGCCACAGCAAAGGGCACCAGCACCGATCCCACCAGGAACAGCCGCCAGTCCAGCCACACCATCATCGCCACGCAGCCCACCAGCGCGAAGACATTGCCCAGCGCCGCCAGCAAGCTGTCCCCCGCAGCGCGCTGCACGTCAGACACATCGCTGTTGATCCGGCTCATCAGGTCACCCAGCCGGAATCCACCATAGAATCTGGGGCTTAGGGTCTGCAGATGGCGCAGCAGGGCGACGCGGATGTCATAGAGCATGCCCGCCGAAAGCTGCACGTAGCGATAGCTCGCCGCGATATTGAGAACGTAGCCGCCGAGCGTAACGCCGACCATTGCCCCCGCGATCACCGCCAGAGCCGTCAGGTCCCGCTTCATAAGCGCCTGATCGATCATCATTTTCGAAAGATACGGCTGCACCAGCCCGACCGCCGTGGCGGCAAGGCTGATCAGCAGCACCACCGCGAACCGGCCGCGATAGGGCTTCAGCCACGGCAGCAGCCGGCGATAAGTCCGCCATTCCGCCACGGGCAGGGATGGAGGCTGATTCAGGCTGCTTTCTCCCGCGGGATCAGGCGGTTACCCTGCAGCACGAAGCGTGGGTCACCCACGCGTGCGAGGAAGCGGGTGCACCAGGCGTGCCCTTCGGCCACTGCATCGGCCTGCGCCAGCCACCAGGTAGTGCCACCACCGCTGCGATAGAACGGCAGGCTGACCTGAAGATGCCGCCGCATGGCCGCCACCATCATCGCATTGTAATGGCCCAGCAGAAGATCGGCGTCCTGCCCCTCCGCAATGCCGGCGACGACCGCCGCGGCAAGGATCGCGGCGCGCGCAGCGGTGGCGGTGCCATCTCCGCAGATCGGATCGAACGCAAGTGCATGATGCCCGAGCGCGAGGAAATCCTCGCCCACAAGGACCTGCAGCATTCTCGGCGCGGTCTCAAAGCGGGCGACGACCGGGGAGAGCGACGCGACCGATGACGCAACGAGCGGCGCGGAGGCCAGCAGGGCATCGGGATCGCCACCCACACTCAGCAGCCAGCCCGCCCCCTGCCCCTGCGGGATCAGGAACAGCCACCCGGCCTCGGTCGCCTCCACCAGCGCGGCGTGCGTATCGGCAGTAGGTGCAAGCTGGACAGGAGCCGCCGCAGCCGGGCGGGAGCCGAAGCGCAGCATTGCCTCTTGCGGGAACGGCGGCACCGTGTGGACAGTGAATGCAGCCTCGCCCGCCTGCAGGGTCGGTTGCGGCAGGGCAGCGGCCAGATCCACGCCGGAAATCGCCAGTGCGCGGTGCGGCACCACGGCAGGATCGCCCCCACCCCAGCGGACGATGCGGCGGTCGATGCGGTGCGCGGCGGAAAACAGGGGCTTGCGGAACAGGTCGGACAGCAGGCCCACCGCCTGTTCGCCCAGCATCACCACCGGAGCAGAGCCGCCGTAAGCGCCCTGCCCACCATCACCGAAAACCGGGAAGTTCTCACCCGCCAGAACATGCACGAAGGCTGCGGCGGCGATGCCGCTGCCGTGGAGCGCAACCCCGGCGGGCGAGCCCCCCCTCATTTCAGGATAAGCATTCCGGCCATGGTGGCGTCGGCGGCGAGATCCCAGGTCTTTTCATACTTCATCGTGGCGGCGTCATAGACCTCGATGTCATAGCTGGCGCCATAGATGTAGAGCTTCTTGCCATCGGCCGACATGCCGAACTGGAAGCGCGAACGGCAGGGGAATTCCACCTTGTCCTCCAGCTTGGCCGAAGGCATTTCGAACTTCCAGAATTCGCAGCGCTTGTTGCCGATATTGCCATTGGTGACGACGGTATAGGCGGTCTTGCCATCCGGAGTCAGTTCCAGCCCGGTGATCGCGGTGGTGACCGGGCCGATCGGCGTGAAGCTGAACTTGCGGTGGTTCAGGTCAAAGGTGCCGAGC
Source organism: Novosphingobium cyanobacteriorum (assembly GCF_029436685.1). Lineage (GTDB taxonomy): Bacteria > Pseudomonadota > Alphaproteobacteria > Sphingomonadales > Sphingomonadaceae > Novosphingobium > Novosphingobium cyanobacteriorum. The sequence goes on along the minus strand of NZ_JAROCY010000016.1, from coordinate 77,672 downwards.
CCGAAGACCTTGTTGTGCACCCAGGGGTCGGACGCGCGGCGCAGCTGGTGCGCACGGATTCGCTGGGAATGTTGGTTTCGTCGATCACGCGCTTTTCGACGAGGTACATCACCGGCTTCGCCTCTTCAGGGGCAAGGCCGTGGCTGTTCGACAGGTAGCGCACGATGTGACGCGCTTCCTCGGGCGTGACGGCCGCGCCGTTCAGCTTGACCATGCGCTTGATCGCCTGGTCCCAGCCTTCGGGCGTGGTGCGCACCCACGAAATGCGCGAGAGGTTGCCCTTGGCGTCAGCCGTGTGGCACGCGCCGCACTTTTCCTTGGTCAGCGCGTCGGTAACCGGGATGCCTTCCTCGGTCTCGCTCGGCTCTGCCGCCATGGAGGACTGCTGCCCGGTGACGGCGGTGGCGGTGCCGAGACCGGCGGCCCCGATCAGCAGCAGCGTGGAGAAGCGACGGAACAGGCTGGACCGGCCGGCGGCGTTTGAATCCGGGAAAGGCATGCGCGCGAAATCCCCCTGCATGATTTCGGGAACCGATGAGTCGTGCGGTTCCGATGGGGGAAGTCTTGACGGGTGTCCAAGATTCGTCAAACGCTTTGTTGCAGTGCAAAACACCCTTTTAAGCGGTGGCGTTGCAGCGGCCTTTCAGCCTAGGTTGAGCGGCAGGGAACGGAGCCGTTTTCCAGTGGCGCGATAGATCGCATTGGCCACCGCGGGGATCACCGGGGGCAACGCCGGTTCGCCAAGGCCGGTGGGCGGGAAGTCGCTCTTCACCCATTCCAGCGCGATCTCCCCCGGCTTGCCATCCATGCGCAGCAGCGGGAACTCGCCAAAGTTTTCGGCGGTGACGCGGCCCTGTTCCTGCACGATCGGCTGCAGCACCAAGGCCTGTGCCAGCCCTTCGATCGCCGCACCCTGCGACTGGTGCTCGGCGTTGATCGGATTGATGATCTGGCTGCCGATGTCGCCGGCGATCCACACCTTGTCCACCTTCACCGCGCCATCGGCCACGGTCACATCAGCCACCTCGGCAAAGTATCCCCGGTGGCTGAAGTAGAAGCCGAAGCCCCGGCCCTTACTTTCATTGGCCTTTCCGGGCGTGGTGGATGGCTTGCCGGTCCAGCCGGCCAGCTTCGTCACCGCATCGATCACCGCACGGGCGCGGCCGGTGTGGAACACCAGCCCCTGCCGCTCGGTGGGCAGTTCGCGCGCCGGGCCCAGCGTGCGGCGCATCAGTTCGGGCAGGTCGGTGCCCGCCGCCTCGGCCAGTTCGTCCATGAATGACTGGAACACGAAGGCCAACGCGTTGGACGAAGGCGCCCGCAGCCAGCCGGTGGTGAGGTTGGTGGCAAGGAAGGACTGCCCCATGTGCACGTTGGGCAGCACCGGCGCAGGGTATTCGGTGGAAGAAAGCTCCGCCGCGCGGATCGCCTTGCCGTCGGCGCCAAAGGTGATGAAGTGGTCCTTGAACGCCACGACCTGCCCCTGCGCATCCAGGCCGGCGGTAAAGCGATGCCAGCCCGCAGGGCGGTAATAATCATTGCGCAGGTCGTCGGTGCGGTCGAACAGCAGCTTCACCGGCTTGCCCGGCAGCGCCTTGGCCACTTGCGCGGCCAGCACCATGTAGTCGTTCATCAGCCTCCGGCCAAAGCCGCCGCCGATGCGGGTCATGTGGATGGTCATCGCCTCGGGCGCGATGCCCAGCATGGCGGCCACGTCCTTGCGGCCATTGCCGGGGTTCTGCGTGGGCGCCCAGAACTCCAGCTTGCCATCCGCGTGCCACAGCGCAGTGCAGTTCTGCGGCTCAAGCGTGGCGTGGGCTAGGAAGGGGTAGCTGTAATCGGCGGTGATGACCTTGGCCGCTCCGGCGAGCGCCGCATCGGCATCGCCCGCCTTGAATATGGTGGCGGCCGGCGCCTTGGGCAGCAGGTCTGCCGCCGCCCTGGCATAGCCTTCGGTAGAGAAACCGTCCTGCGCGGCGGTGTCCCATTCCACGGACAGCTTCTCGCGCGCCTTGTGCGCGGTCCACCATGAATTGGCGACCACGGCCAGCGCGTCCATCTTGCCCGCAGGGCACTGGCCGCTGCTGATCGGCACAACCGCGATCACGCCGGGCACGGCGCGCGCGGCGGCGTCATCCACCTTGGCCAGGGTGCCGCCGATGGCAGGGCACTTGACCAGCGCGGCATGGACCATGCCGGGCAGGCGCGTATCTATGCCGAACAGCGGCTGCCCGCTGACGATCTTCGGCACATCGACACCCTTCTTGGACTGGCCGATGATGCGGAACGCGGCCGGGTCCTTCAAAGGCACCTTGGCGAGGTCGGGCGCGGTTTCTGCCGCCGCCGCCCTGGCCAGCGCGGCGTATGTGGCGCTGCGCCCGCCTGCCTTGTCGAGCACACGGCCCGCCTCGGTCGAAAGCGTCGCGGCATCCACGCCCCACTGCCTGGCCGCCGCCGCAACCAGCATCGCCCGCGCCGCCGCGCCGGCCTGCCGCATGGGCAGCCAGTTCATCGGCGTGGCCGTGCTGCCGCCCGCCACCTGCGGGCCGTACTTCGCCTGGTCGGCGTCGGTCTGCTCGATCCGCACCTGTTCCCAGCTGATGTCCAATTCCTCGGCGATCAGCATCGGCAGCATCACCTTCACGCCCTGCCCGATCTCCGGATTCTTGGCGCCGATGACCACGCTGTTGTCCGCCATCACACGGATGAAGGCGTTGAGCGTGACCGGTTCCGGAAGCATCGGGCTGGCGGCGAAGGCCAGCTGCGCCTCAAACGTCAGCGTGGCGCCACCGGCCAGCGAAGCGGCGATGAACGAGCGACGGGAAAGCGTGGGCGCGTTCATCAGGCCTGCTCCAGCCCGGCGGCCTTGCGGATCGCCTTTTCGATGCGGACATAGGTGGCGCAGCGGCAGATGTTGCCGTTCATCCCGCCAAGGATGTCATCGGCACTCGGCTTGGGCGTCTGCGTCAGCAGCGCGGTGGCCGACATGATCTGCCCCGCCTGGCAATAACCGCACTGCGGCACGTCAATGTCGAGCCAGGCCTCGACCACCTTCTTGCCCACGGGCAGCGCGGAAACGCCCTCGATCGTGGTGATCTGCTTGCCCGCCGCATCGGCGATCGGCGTCTGGCAGGATCGCACCGCCACGCCATCCAGAATGACCGTGCAGGCCCCGCAAAGCCCCGCCCCGCAGCCGAACTTGGTGCCCGGCATGTCCAGATCCTCACGCAGAACCCACAGCAGCGGCTTGTCGCCCTCTGCCTCCACCATGCGCTTCTTGCGGTTGACGGTGATGGGGATCGCCATGGTGCGCGCTTTCGATACCATTTTGGAGGGACGAGCCGAAATGTTGGACAGGCTTCAAGTATTGGTCAAGTTCGTTGTTGCCATGCAGCATGCTCCGTGCTTTGCCGGACGGCAGGAGACGACTGCATGCTGGACAAGGTTGCCGCAGCAAAGGACGAAGGGGCGCCCGCGCCTGCCGGCCGCCCGGGCACCTATGCCCGCGGCACAGAGACCGTCGATGCGATCCTGAAGGCCGCGCTGACCGTGCTGATCAATGAAGGCGCCGCCGCCTTCACCATCCGCCGGATCGCGGCGGAATGCGGGATGAAGGTGGGGAACGTTTCCTACCACTTCCCGCGCAAGGAAATGCTGATCCAGACGCTGCTGGACGAACTTCTGGTCAGCTATGACAAGACGCTGGAAAGCCGCGTGCGCCAGCCGCATCTGAGCCCGGAAGAAAAGCTGCGGCTGATCATCGTGATCTGCCTTGAAGATATCGCAGGCAAGCGCACCACGCGCCTGTTCACCGAACTGTGGGCGCTGGCCAACCACAACGCCTTCGTGGCTGACCGCGTGCGAGCCTTCTACCAGAGCGTGCACGATTTCATCGGCGAGGTAGTGGCCGAACTCAACCCCGCTCTCTCGCCCGATGACGTGCACACCGTGGCACTCTACATCAGCGCCTCTATGGAAGGGACCACGCCCTTCACCGGCTTTGACAAGCCGTGGGCGGCCAAGATGCCGTCAATCACCCTTGTTGCGACCCATGCGCTGGTCCAGCTTGCCAAGTCGATCACCCCGGAACAGATTGCCGCCCTGAAATAAGGGCCTGCCGATAAGGACATGCGCCCGTCGGGAGCTTGGCCTGGCAGGCGGCGCGCGCCCGCAAGAGGCGCGGCATGCAAAGGGTAGTCGTGAATGCGTTGGCGTGCGCGATCGCTGGTTCTCGGCCTTGCCGCGCCTTCGGCGGCCGCGATCGGCTGCCTGCAGCCCGGGATAGACCCTGTCTTCCTGGCGCTGCTGACCCACGCCAATGGCCTGCCCGCGGAGTGGCATGGCCTCGTCGTCGGCGCCACCCAGGGCGGTGCGGCGCTGGGCGCGCTTGCAGTCTGGCGGCTTGGCGCCGCGCTGCCTCATCGGGCCGTGATGGCGGCGGCACTTTTCGCCATCGCCTGCAGCCTGTTGACCCCGCTTGCTGGCCCCGGAACCGCGACGCTGGCGGTGCGCGGCGGTTATGGCACTGCGATGGGCGTGGTCTATGCCCATGCCATGGGCGCCTATGCCGCCCGTGCGCCCAACCGCGCCTATGCCGCCGTTTACCTGGCGCAGCTGCTGATCGCCACGCTGGCCTCGGCCCTGCTGCCCGAAGCGGCATTGCTGATGGGGGAAAAGGGCGCCATCGCCCTGCTCGCACTTGCGCCAGCCTGCGCGTTCCTGGCGCTGCTGGCGACGAAACCCACATCGGACAGCCCCCCCGCCGAGGCCCACCGCGCTGTCATCCCTCTCGCTGGCTGGGCCCTTGCCGCCGCCACCTTCTGGTTCATCTGCGCCACCATGCTGGTTTGGAGCTTCACCGCCGCCCTGGCCGGAGAGGCCGGGCTGCCTGACCGCACCATCGGCCATGCCGTCGCGATCGGATCGGTGGTCGGCGTGCTGACCGCCATCACCGTCATGCGCGAAAGCCGGATCGTACCGGTGCCGCTCACCGCGATTCTCTCGCTGCTAGGCCTTGCCTCCCCTCTGGCAATGACCCGGCCGGGCGAGGATGGCCTGTTCATCCTCTCGGTCATCCTGCTGAACATCGGATCGACCGCCATCATCATCCGCTGTTCGGGCATGGCCAGCGCGGCCAGCATGGATTCGCGCTTCCGCACCTTCGTCGCCTGCACCCATGCGCTGGGTACGATCGCCGGCCCGCTGGCAGGATCCGCGCTAACCCACGTCTTTGGATTGGATGGCCTTCCGGCAGGTGTCGCCTTTGCCGGGGGTGCCGGCGTGGCCATGATCGTTCTCGCCTCGCTTCGCACGGCCAACCCTTTTTCAGGCAAGGACCCCCAGCCCCCCTTCGCAGATGCGAAAGGCGCTTGACTAAACTAGGACACGCGTCAAAAGTTGTGATCGCACATTGAAGCGCCGCCCGGGAACGCGGCGCACAGGCAGGCGAATCAAGGGGGCAGTGCCACAATGAAGTCCGCAGCCAAGGCGAAGCTTTCTGCCGCGCTCACCGCGCTGGCGCTCGGGTCCGCTCTGGGATCACTGACGGCCAGCCCGGTCATGGCCAAGGCTTCGGTCGAGCCCGAGGAATCGGACGTCAATACGCTGCCCGCCGCCACCAAGAGCTGGTTCTTCGTGCAGCGCGGCTTCGTGCTCAGCGGCACCAGCATCTATGATTCGGCAACGGGCAAGCTGCTGGGCCAGGTGGAGACCCCGATCCTGAGCGACATGGCGCTCGACCCTCTGGGCAAGGCGTACTACGTCTCGCAGAGCATCTGGACCAAAGGGTCACGCGGCACCCGGCAGGATTACATCACCATATACGACAGCACCGCGCTCAAGGTTCAGGCCGATATCGACATGCCGGGCCGCCTGCTGGTGGGTGGGCGCAAGAACAACTTCATCGTCAGCGAAGACGGCAAGTGGGGCTTCGTCTACAACTTCAGCCCGGCCTCCTCCGTCAATCTCATCGATTTCACCAAGCGCAAGTTCGTCAAGACAATCGAGCTGCCCGGTTGCGCAGACCTGATCCCGAACCCCGGCGTCGGCTTTTCCGCGCTGTGTTCGGATGGATCGATGGCCACGGTCTCGGTCATGGGCGCGAAGCCGGCGATCACGCACACCGCGCCGTTCTTCGAGGCGACCAACGATCCGGTGTTTGACAACCTGGCCTATGACAAGGGCCGCAAGCAGGCCGTGATGATGACCTACACCGGCCTGATCCATATCGCCTCGATCTCGGCCACGCCGACCATTGCCCCCGCCTTCTCGATCCAGGAAGCCGCCGGCATCCGCAAGGGCGAGACCAAGCCGCTGGAAGTGAACTGGTATCCGGGCGGTGGCCAGCCAATGGCCTTGCACCGGCCCAGCGGTCACCTCTTCGTGCTGATGCACAAGGGCGAATACTGGACACACAAGGAAGGCGGCGAGGAGGTCTGGGAAGTCGATCTCGCTGCCAGGAAGGTGGTCAAGCGCCTGATGGTCGAAGGCAAGCCGCGCTCGATCGAAGTGACGCAGGAAGCCTCTCCCAGGATCATCACCGCGGGTGAGGACGAGGCGGTGCGCGTGATCGACCCGGCCACCGGCAATGCCACCTACACCATCGAGCACGCAGGCGGCGGTCCGATCACGGTGATCGAACCGTGACCAGCGCCATGGAAGCCGGCCTCGCCACGGGAGGCCTCGTCGCCTCCGTTGGCGTGGGGCTGGTCTTCCTGCAGGCCGGCCTTGCCAAGGTGCGCCATCGCGAACTGGTGCCCGGCGTGGTCGCCAACTATCGCCTGCTGCCCGATGCAGCGGTGGCGCCATTCGCGGCGGCCCTGCCTTTCGTGGAGCTTGGCCTGGCGGTGGCGCTGCTTGCCGGCCTGCGCGTGGCCGCTCCGGTTGCGGCCGCGATGCTGGTCCTTTTCGCGCTGGCGATGGAGATCAACATCCGTCGCGGTCGCAGCCATATCGATTGCGGGTGTGGCCGATCGCAGCTGCGCCAGCCCCTTTCGCGCCTGCTGATCGGGCGCAATCTCGTGCTTGCGGCGCTTCTGGCGCCCCGCCTTCTGCCGGCGCCATCACCCACCCTGGCCACGCTGGCGCTGGCGGCCGCGGGCGGAACGGTGCTGTTCGTACTGTACCTGCTGTTCAACGGTCTGGCGGCGCTCTCCGCCTCGCCGCTGTCCGCTTCCCGGAGATAAGCGATGTTGACGACGCTGATCGTTTCGCAGGTGATTTCATGGATCGTGATCCTCGTGCTGGGTGTGGCCATGCTTGCGCTCGCGCGGCAGGTGGGCGTGCTGCACATGCGCGTGGCCCCGGCCGGCGCGCTGACTACCGCGGGCGGCCCCAAGGTGGGCGCAACCGCCCCGGCGATCCCGGCCAGGACCATTGATGGCGCGGCGGTCACCGTCGGCGGCGCGGCGCCGGGCGCGGCGCTGCGGCTGCTGATGTTCGTTTCGGCCACCTGCCCGCTGTGCAAGAACCTGATCCCCATGGCCAAGAGCTTTGCCCGCGATGAACGCGTGCAGCTGGTGTTCGTGGGGGATGACAGCGAACAGGTGCAGCGCGGCATGATCGAAGCGCACGGCCTTTCAGGCTATCAGTTCATCAACGGGCCCGATGTCGGCCAGGCCTTCGAAGTGGGCAAGCTCCCCTATGCGGTGCTGCTCGATGCCGATGGCGTGATCCTGTCAAAGGGGCTGGTGAACAGCCGCGAACATCTCGAAAGCCTGGTGATCGCGCACGAAATGGGCGTGCGCAGCGTGCAGGATTATATCAAGGGCATGAAGGCCGAGCTGGCCTGATCGGCCGCATTGGATTGGACAACAGGGGATTTGGCGATGAAGAAGTTCGATCCTGACGCGCTGGGCGAAAAGATGCTGCGGCGCTTCGCCGGCGGCACCTCGCGCCGCGGGATGCTGGCGCGCTTTGGCGCGGCGCTGGTGGCGGCGCCGGTGTTCCCGCTGCTGCCCGTCAGTCGCGCGGAAGCAGCCAAGCCCGACCGCTCGCCCGAAACGAAGACACTGTTCGCCCGCACGGCACAGACCGCTGACGACACCAAGTGCAACTACTGGCGTTACTGCGCGATCGACGGTTCACTGTGCACCTGCTGCGGCGGTGGGGTCCACACCTGCCCGCCGGGCGCTGAACCGTCCCCCGTTTCGTGGGTCGGCACCTGCATCAATCCGGAAGATGGCAAGGCCTATCTGATCGCCTACCGCGATTGCTGCGGAAAGGCTTACTGCGCGAAGTGCGATTGCAACAACACCGATCGCGAAACGCAGCTCTATACCCCGCAATTGAACAACGATATCATCTGGTGCTTCGGCACCACCAGCATGGAATACCACTGCTCCACAGCGGTTCTGGTGGGTGCGGCCTGATCGGATCTGACAATGAAGAAGGGGTTGAAGGTAGCTTTTGCGGGTCTTGCACTGGCGGTTGCATTTGCCGGGCACGCCGCGCCTTCGCAGCCCGATCCGGCCTCGATCCTGGTCGATCCGGAACAGGCGAGGATCGATTACATCGAAAACTGCGCCGGCTGCCACGGTGTGAAGGGCGATACCGTACCGGCCAAGCTGCCCGAGCTGCAGGGCCGGGTCGGCTGGTTCATGTGCACGCCCGAGGCGCGCGCCTACCTGATCCGCCTGCCCAACGTGGCGCACAGCCGCATCGCCGACAACGATCGGCTGGCCGACATGATGAATTATGTCGTCTTCGTGCTGGGCCAGGGCAGCGCGCCTGCAGGGACCAAGCCGTTCACCACGCAGGAAGTGGCGTATGAACGGCAATTCGCCCTGTCTGACAAGTCGCTGACGGCCGAGCGGCTGCGGCTGGCGAAGCAGGTGGTGAAGACCTGCCACGCGCCTGAATCGATCAAGCTGCTCTACCCCGGCGAGACGCAGTGATCGCTGCTTTCCCCGCGGATGCCCTGCGCCTGCTGGCTGAAGGCGCGCGGGCAGGCGTGGCGGGGACGCTGGTCACCCTCACCGCCATCGCAGGCTCTTCCTCCCGCAGCATCGGCACGCAGATGGCGGTGCTGGCGGACGGCCGCACGGTCGGCTCCTTCTCCGGCGGTTGCGTTGAACGCGCCGTGATTGAAGAGGCACAGGCCGTGCTGGAAGGCGGCGAACCGCGCACGGTGCGCTATGGCTCAGGCTCACCCTATATCGACCTGCGCCTGCCCTGCGGCGGCGGGATTGACCTGCTGTTCACCCCGCGGCCCGATTCCGCTGCCATCGATGCGGTTCTCGCCGCGCTGCATCGGCGCGAGGCCGCAGTGCTGGACCTCGGCACATGGCGGCAGGAATATCGCCCCGCGCCCCGCCTCCTCGCCTTCGGCCATGGCGAGGATCTGGTCGCACTGGTCCGCCTGGCGCGCGCATGGGGGCTGGAAGTCGAAGCCTTCGCCCCCGAAACCGACCTGCATCGCACCGACGGCATCCGGCCGATGAAGATGCGCGAGCGCCTGCCCGATGTGGCGGGCGATGCCTGGACCGCGGTGACTTTCCTGTTCCACGATCGTGACTGGGAAGAGTTCCTGCTGCCACAGGCGCTGGCTCTGCCGGCGTATTATCACGGCGCCGTAGGCAGCCGTCGCACCCACCGCGCCCGTGTGCAAACATTGCGTGCTGCGGGCGTGCCGGAGGGTCGCATCGCGGCGCTGCGCGGCACCATTGGCCTGATCCCCGGCACGCGCGATCCGGCCACGCTGGCGCTCTCGATCCTGGCCGAGGTGGTGCAGGACTATCACGCCTGCGCCGGTGCGCGGCAATGGACCGGGCACGCCGTCGCACATGTCCTCTGACCTGCGCGGTATTGTGCTCGTCCTGCTCGCAGCAGGGCGCAGCGAACGCTTTGGTGTCGGCAAGCTTGGCGCCATGCTGGCCGGCGAGACCGTTCTTGCCCGCACCATGCACCAGCTGGCCCCACTCCCCTTTGCCGCCCGCATCGCGGTGATCGCCCCCGGATCGGCCCTTCTGGACAGCTACACCTGCCTTCCGCTCGATCCGCCCGATGCCCCGCAATCGCGCTCGCTGGCCCTCGGCGTCGCCGCCGCGCAGGCCACCGGTGCGCGGGCGGCAATGATCGCGCTGGCAGACATGCCGCTTGTTCCCACCAGCCATTTCGCCGCGCTCGCCTCTGCATTCGATGGCGATCGCATCGCCAGCAGCCACGGTGACCTGCGCCTGCCCCCGGCGATATTCGGGTCACAGCACTTTCCGGCCCTGATGGCGCTTTCCGGAGACCGGGGTGCCGGCGCGCTGCTGCATGATGCCCCGCACTTCCGCCTTCCGCCCGACGCGGAACTGGATATCGACACGCCCGGGGATCTTGCCCGGGCCGAAGCCCTGCTTGCCACTACGAGGATCGCATGAACGCCATTCCCAACCGCTCGCTGATCGAGATCGACCGCGACCACCTGATCCACCCGGTCATGTCCTTCCGCGGCCATGAAAAGGCCGGCGTGCGCATCCTTGAATCCGGCAAGGGCATGTGGCTGACCGATGTGGACGGGCGGCAGCTGCTCGATGCCTTCGCCGGGCTGTGGTGCGTGAATGTGGGCTATGGGCAGGACAGCATCGTCGAAGTCGCCACCGAACAGATGCGCAAGCTGCCCTACGCCACCGGCTTCTTCGGCTTCGGCTGCGAAGCGGCAATCCAGCTTGCGGGCGAACTGACCGCGCTCGCCCCCGCCGGTCTCGATCACGTCTATTTCACCCTCGGCGGGTCTGACGCGGTGGACAGCGCCATCCGCTATATCGTGCATTACATGAACGCCACCGGCCGCCCGGAAAAGAAGCAGTTCATCGCGCAGGTCAACGGCTACCACGGCTCTTCGAGCACGGGCGCAGGCCTCACCGCGCTGCCGCACATGCAGCGCGGCTTCGACCTGCCCTTGCGCTGGCAGCACCACATCCCCTCCCCCTTTCCCTATCGCCACCCTGCGGGCGATGACCCGCAGGCGCTGATCGCCGCCAGTGTTGCCGCGCTGGAAGCAAAGGTTGCCGAACTGGGCGGGTCAGACAAGGTCGCGGCCTTCTTCTGCGAACCGATCCAAGGCTCGGGCGGTGTCATCGTGCCCCCGGTCGGCTGGCTCAAGGCCATGCGCGAGGCCTGCACACGGCTCGACATCCTGATGGTAGTGGACGAGGTCATCACCGCCTTCGGCCGCACCGGGCCGATGTTCGCCAGCAATGCCGAGGGCGTCTCGCCCGATCTGATGACCATGGCCAAGGGCTTGACCGGCGGTTACATGCCGATGGGCGCGGTGATGTTGGCCGATCACATCTACCAGGGCATCGCCGATGGCGCGGCAGAGAGCATGCCGATCGGCCATGGCTACACCTATTCCGCCCACCCGGTCAGCGCCGCGGTCGCGCTGGAATGCCTGCGGCTTTACCAGAACGGCCTGCTGGCCAATGGCGAGAAGACCGGCCTGCGCTTTGCCGAACACATGGAGCGGGTGAAGGACCACCCACTGGTGGGCGACGTGCGCTGGCGCGGCATGCTCGGCGCGATCGAACTGGTCAACGACAAGGCGGCAAAGACCAACTTCGCCTATGACCTCGACATCGGCGGCAGGCTGGCGCAGCTCAGCTGGAACGAAGGCCTGATCGTGCGCTGCTTCGCCAACGGCGGCCTCGGCTTCGCCCCGGCCCTGTGCTGCACCGAAGGCGAGATGGACGATATCTTCGCCCGCGTCCACACCACCCTGGACAAGCTGCTGGACTATCCGGACGTGCGCGCCGCCATGGCGTGATTGGACCGATCGCGCCCGGCGAACGATCCCGCAAGCGCGATGCCCAGCACCACAAGGCTGCTAACCAGTTCCACCCGCGATCCGGGGCGGAAGGCCATCGCCGCCAGCACTGCCCCCATCGCGGCAAAGGTCACCCACGCGCCATAGGGGTGCCACCACATCAGGATGGTCGCTCCCTGCGTGCCAGCGCGCCGCCGCATGGCCAGCTGTGACAGGCACACGAACATGTAGATGAAGATCATCAACGCGCCCGATGCATTGACCAGATAACTGAACACCAGCTCGGGCGAGAGAACGGAAGCGGCCAGCGCGGCATAGGCAAAGGCGCTGGCGATCAGCGTGGAGCGCACTGGCACCGCGCTGCGGCTCAGCGGTGCCAGTGCGCGCGGCGCATCGCCCTTGTCCGCCAGCACGTAGAGCACGCGGGATGACACATACATGCCCGAATTGAGGCACGAGGTGACCGCCACCAACACCAGCAGGTTCATCAGGTCCGCCGCATGGGGAATGTGCATGGCGTCCAGCGCCTGCGCGAACGGCGATACCCCCGCCTTCACCGCATTCCACGGCATCACCGAAACGATCAGTCCGATCGAAAGCACGTAGAACAGCAGGATGCGCGTGGCGATGCTGGCGGTCAGCTTGGCGATCACCTTGGCCGGCTCGTGCGCCTCGGCGGCGGCCACCGTGGCGATCTCCGCGCCGCACAGCGCAAAGATCACGCTCGTCACGCCGGCAATCGCCGCACCCCAGCCCTTGGGCGCAAAGCCGCCGTGCGCCACCAGGTTGCCAAAGGTCGGTCCGTTCGGCGATGTCAGGCCAAAGGCCCAGGCACCGGCCACCAGGATGAAGCCGATGATCGCCCCCACCTTGGTCAGCGACAGCCAGAACTCGAACTCGCCATAGGACTTGGCCGAAAGCAGGTTCACGCCCGTCAGCCCGGCCAGCAGCACCGAACCGATCAGCCACACCGGCATCGCGGGGATCCAGCCGTGGATGATCACCGCCCCGGCAATCGCCTCGATCGCCACGACGACGACCCAGAAGTACCAGTAGAGCCACCCGCAGACGAAGCCCGCCCGGTCACCCAGCCCCAGCCGCACCAGTTCGGTGAACGATCCCGCGCCGGGGTGGCGGCTGGCCATCTCACTCAGCATGCGCATGACCAGCAGGATCACCGTTCCGGCCATGGCATAGCTGACCAGCACCGCCGGCCCGATCTGCGAGATCGATGTGCTCGATCCCACGAACAGCCCCGCCCCGATGATCCCCCCGATGGCGATCATCGAAACGTGGCGTGATTTCAGCGAGGCGGCAAGGCCCGAAGGCCGGTCGGCATGGTGGGCGGTCAAGCAGTTGTCCCCGATATTTCAGTCATGCAGTCTGGCCACGCCCACCGCCACGGTCAACGCGAATAGACCAGTTTTCCGCCAACGAAGGTCATGTCCACCTTGCCGTTCAGGAAGACGTCTTCCGGCGCGGTCAGCGGATCGAACGGCAGCACGATCATGTCGGCCAGCTTGCCCGGTTCCAGCGTGCCCTTCTCGGCCTCCTCGCGAGAGAGGAACGCACCGTTGGCGGTATACATGCGGATCGCCTCGGCCCGGCTCACCGCTTCCTCGGCGCCGTGCACCGCCCCGCTCGGCCCCCGCCGGGTGATCGCGGCATAAAGCCCCACCAGCGGCCCCACCGGCAGGTTGTCGCTGGAAAACGCGGTGAAGATGCCGAACTTGTGCGCCGGCGTGTGCACCGGGTTGTTGTGCGCCAGCCGCCAATCGTCCAGCACCTGCATGTACCGGTCTTCCAGGTTGTAGAGGAAGTTCGGCTGCTGCGCGATCCAGATCGAATGGCTCGCCATTTTCGCCATCGTCTCGTCGGGCGGCATGATGGTGAAATGGTCGGTGAACCAGCGCCTGTCCTCCATCTTGTGGTTGGGATCGGGAATGGCGTCGAGCGATTTGGCATAGGCGTCGATGGTCTGCACGATCGCGGCATCGCCAATGCAGTGCAGGCCCAGCTGCCAGCCCAGCCGGTTGGCGGTATCCACCATGTCCTGCAGTTCGGCATCGGTGAAGCGGCCCTTGCCGCGGAAGCCAGGCTGCCCCTTGTAATCGGCCAGCAGCCACGCCGTCGGCCCGGTAAAGCCGCCGTCCACCGCGCTTTCGCCAATCGCGCCCAGCCGCACGCGGTTGTCGCCATATCCGCTGGTGTGGGGGAAGGCCTTCAGCCGCTCCGCCCCGGGATAGGAGATGTACATGGTCACGCGCGGCAGATCCGCGCCATATTCGGCATAGATCTCGCGCGCCCGGCGAAAGGTCATGTTCGGCCCGCCGAACAGGTCGCCGTTCTTGGTCGGCTTCACCCCGCCCTGCCCTACCGGCTCGTCGTCGATGGTGCCACTGGCGTCCCAGAAGCTGGTGATGCCCAGCGCCAGGATGCTTTTCAGCCACGCGACATAGGGCATCTTCATTTCGGCCCAGGTCGGCTGCGGGATGAACTTCTTCACCAGGTCAAAGCGTTCGCGGATGATCCCGTTGGGCTCGCCGCTGGCGTCATGCTCGATCAGGCCTGATTTGGGATCGGGCGTGTTGCGGTCGATCCCCGCGATCTTCAGCGCCATCGAGTTGGACACCGACGAATGCGATCCCGCGCGCGTCAGCATAACCGGGTTGTTCGGCGCCGCCACATCCAGGTCCGCGCGGGTAAGGTTGCGGTTTTCCGCCAGGTTCGATTCCTGCCAGCCATATCCGGTGATCCACTTGCCCGGCCCCAGCAGCTTGGCCTTTTCGCGCAGCATCGCCTGCACTTCGGCCACGGACTTGGCCTGCGCCACCGGAATGTCGGACGGTGCCACCGGAAAGGGATGCAGGTGCGCGTCGATGAAGCCGGGCATCACCGTGCGCCCGCCCAGATCCACCACCTTGGCCGCGTCAAACTGCTCCAGCAGGTCCTCGCCCCCGGTGGCAACGATGCGCTCGCCCTTCACCGCCACCGCCGTCTTCACGGTGAAGTCCCTGTCCACCGTCAGCACGCGCGCGTGATGCAGGATCAGGTCCACCTGCTCCTTCGCCAGCGCAGGCGAGGCAAACGCCACCGCCATCGCCGCACCCGCCAGAAGCCGCTTGATCATATCACCCCCAAAGCAATTCCGAATTCAGGACACTCGTCCAATAATGCTAGCGCGGCTCTCGGCGTAAGCAACCAGGCGCAAGCACCTTTGTTGGCCGGTCAGGCGGTTTCGTGCAGCACCGTGCGCAGCTTGTCCGCAATCTCGCCGATCTGCGCCTCGCTCACGATCAGCGGGGGGGACAGTGCGATGATGTCGCCCGTCACGCGGATCAGCAGCCCGGCGTCGAACGCGCGGTGGAACGCCTCCATCGCCCGCGCCCCGATCGCGCCGTCGCGCGGCGCCAGCTCGATCCCGGCCACCAGCCCCACGTTGCGGATATCGATCACGTTCGGGCAATCGCGCAGGCCATGCATCGCCTCTTCCCACACCGGCGCCAGCGCGGTGGTGCGGGCGAACAGGCCCTCCTGCCGATAGAGCGCCAGCGCCGCGAGGCCGGCTGCGGATGCCAGCGGATGCCCGGAATAGGTATAGCCGTGGAAGAACTCGATCCCCGCGGGCGATCCGTTGACGATGGTGTCGTGCACCTCACGGCTGGCCACCACCGCGCCCATCGGCACCGTGGCGTTGGTCAGGCCCTTGGCAAGTGTCACGATATCGGGCGTCACGCCAAACACTTCGGCCGCCGTCGCCGCATCGCCCACGCGGCCAAAGCCGGTGATCACTTCGTCAAAGATCAGCAGGATGCCATGCTTGCGGGTAATGTCGCGCAGCGCCTGCAGGTATCCTTGCGGCGGCACCAGCACGCCGGTCGATCCCGCCACCGGCTCCACGATCACCGCCGCGATCGTTTCCGGCCCGTGCAGCGCCACCAGTTCCTCCAGCTCTTCGGCCAGCCCGCCGTTTCCGGGCTGCAGCCCGCGCTGGAACCGCACCGCATCGCCATGGGTATGCGCCAGGTGGTCCACGCCCCACACCTGCGAGACATAGCGCCGCCGGTTGCCGCCAATCCCGCCCACCGACATCCCGCCAAAGTTGGTGCCGTGATAGCCACGCTGCCGCCCGATCAGCCGGAAGCGCGTGGAATCGCCCTTGGCGTGGTGATAGGCGAGCGCCATCTTCAGCGCCGTGTCCGCGCTTTCCGATCCGGAATTGGTGAAGAACACCCGGTCCAGCCCGGCCGGCATCATCGCCGCCAGCTCGCTCGCCAGCCGGAACGGCAGCGGGTGGCCCAGCTGGAACGTGGGGCCGAAATCAAGCACGCCCGCCGCCTCGCGGATCGCCTCGGTGATCGCCTCACGCCCGTGCCCGGCATTCACGCACCACAGGCCCGATGTCGCGTCCAGCACCTGCCGGCCATCGGCGGTGGTGAAGTGCATGTCCTTTGCTGAAACGAACAGGCGCGGGTTCGCCTTGAAGAAGCGATTGTTGGTGAACGGCATCCAGAAGTGCGAAAGGTCCAGCCCTTCCGCGCTTGCCCAGTCGATCGCGGCTGCGCTCGCCATGCCGTCGCTCCTCAGGCCGCGCGCACGCGGGTGATCACGTCCTGGAACGTGCGATAGGCATCCTCGCCCAGGTATTGCGCATACTTGCACTTGGCCATCGCCTCGGGCGGCGGGAAGATCGCGGGATTGTTGCGATACTCCTCGGGCATCTGCGCCAGCGCCGCCGCATTCGGCGTGGGGTACGATATGGTGCGCGCAAGGTCGGCCCCCGCCTCGGCGCTCAGCACGTGATTGATGAAGGCATGGGCCGCATCGGGGTTGGGCGCGCCGGCCGGGATGCAGATCTGGTCCGACTGGATCACGCTGCCTTCCTTCGGCACCACGAAGGCCAGGTCGCTGTCCTCCTTCATCACCTGCGCGATGTCGCCGTTGTATTCGATCACCAGGTCGGCATCGCCTGACAGCAACAGGTCCTGCCCGTTGTCGTCATGGAACGTCGCCACGTTGGGTTTCTGCCGGATCAGCAGGTCCTGCACCTGCGCCAGCGCGGCAGGGTCGAAGGTGTTGATGTCCTTGCCCAGATACATCTCGGTCAACCGGCAAAGGTCCGCCGCATCGGAAAGCAGCGCGATGCGGCCCTTGTACTGCGGTGAATCGAGCACGGTTCTCCAGCTGTCGGGAACGCCCTGAACCTTGCTCTTGCGGTAACCGATGCCCAGCACCAGCCAGGTATAGGGCATCGCGAACTTGCGCCCGGGATCAAACGGCGGATCGGCAAACTGCGGCGCGATGTTCTTGATGTTCGGGATTTTTGCGTGGTCCAGCGGCATCAGCATGTTGGCCTTGGCCATGCGCTGGACAAAGTCGTTGCTCGGCACCACCACATCATAGCCGGGGTTCCCCCCGCGCAGCTTGGCAAACAGTTCGTCGTTGTTGGAATACAGGCTCAGGTTCACATGAACCCCGCTCTCCTTCTCGAAGCCTGAAAGCGTGTCCTTCCCGACATAGGTATCCCAGTTGTAGAAGTTCAGCTGGCTCTTCGCCGCCCGCTTGCACCCGCCCAGCCCGCCGAAGGTGATGCCAACGGCCGCCGCGCCAAGCCCGGCCAGAAATCCGCGTCGCGATTGGGGAAGCCGCATCGAAGCCCTCTTGTCTGTTCTGTGCCCGCTTGAAAGGCGTTGCTTCAGGTCAGGTTATGTGATCACAGTACGCCCGTAAAGACCTGCCAGCAGGAAAGCCGGGACCATGCACAACAAGGGTGACGGGACGGGTTCGAAGAAGGGCATCTTGGGTCCGCAGGTGACCCGAAGAGACTTCGTGCAGGGCGCTGCTGTCGCCGGTTCGGTGGCCTCTCTGTCCATCTCAACCCCCTCTCAGTCGGCCTCAACCCCTTCTCAACCCGCCTCAACCTACGCCAATTCTGAACCTTTTGGCTATTATCCGCCCTATCGTTTGGGAATGCGCGGATCGCATCCCGGCTCGTTCGAAGTGGCCCACGCCCTGCGCGATGGTGAGGCGATCGGCCAGGCGCTGGCCGGCCCGGCGGCCGAGGACTATGACCTCGTGGTGGTCGGCGGCGGCATCAGCGGCCTTTCGGCAGCGCTATTCTATCGCGAACGCAACCCGCAGGCACGGGTGCTGATCGTGGAGAACCACGACGATGTTGGTGGACATGCCAAGCGCAATGAGTTTCGCGTTCGTGGACAGACACTTATCATGAACGGCGGCACGCTGGGCATCGACAGTCCCGAGCCCTACAGCCCCGTGGCCGACGGCCTGCTGCGCAAGATCGGCATCGATGTTCCGGCGCTTTCCGAAAAGTATGGCGAACATGCGGGTGCAGGGCTGAAGGCATACAAGCTGGCCCCCGCCGCGTTTTTTGACCGCGAACACTTTGGCCGCGATGCCCTGGTGCGCCTGCCGCATGAAGAAGAACTACCTGTAAAGCTTGGCAAATCCCCCTTCTCGGCAGAGGCGCTGGCGCAGATCGTGGCCCTGGAATCGGGCAAGACCGACCCACTCGGCACCATGCCGATGGAGATGCGCAAGGATTACCTCAGCCGGATCAGCTACCGCGATTTCCTCAAGAAACACGGGGGTTTGGGCGACGAAGCTCTGCAATGGTACCAGAACCGCCCGCTCGGTTGGTGGTGCGTGGGCGCAGACGGCATTTCCGCGCTCGACGCCTGGGGCGCCCGCCTCGCCGGGTTTGCCGGGACCAGGCTGGAAAAGGGCGGCACCATGCGCATGGGCTATACCCCGCGCGGCTTCGCCCAGACCGGCGGCTCTTATGAACTGCATTTCCCCGACGGCAACGGCACGGTCGCTCGCCTGCTGGTGGCAAAGCTGGTGCCGGGGTTCATGAAGCCCGGAGTTTCCGTTGAGGAATCAATCCTTTCGCCCTGCCATTACGACGCGCTGGACAAGGCCGGTCAGCCGGTGCGCATCCGCTTGAACAGCACCGTTCTGCACGTGGAGAACCGCAGTTCAGCCGGTGTCGACATTGTCTATGCAAGCGGCGGAAAGTTAAGCAAAGTTGCCGCGCGCCACGTGGTCATGGCGTGCTGGAACATGGTGATCCCCTATCTGATCCCCGCGCTTCCTGCCGCGCAGAAGGCGGGCCTGCACGAACTGGTGAAGGAGCCGCTGTGCTATATCAGCGTCGCGCTCGACAACTGGCGCGCCTTTGCCAAGGCGGGGATCAGCGGCGCGACCTGCCCCACCCACTGGTACCACGGCTTCAACCTTGACCGGATCGTGGAGATCGGCGGTTACACCGGGCCGAAGACCCCAGACGAGCCCATCGTGATGCGCCTCTCGCGCATCCCGCACGCTCCCGGCCTGCCCGAGCACGAACAGAGCAAGGCCGGCCGCGCCGAACTGCTCGCCACCGATTTTTCGAAGTTCGAGAACGAGTTGGTCGACCTGATGACCCGCGCGCTTGCCCCCCATGGCTTCGATGCGCAGCGCGATATCGCCGGCATTGCGGTGAACCGCTGGCCCCACGGCTACGCTCCCGAATACAACTCGCTGTGGGACGCCAGGCGCGACGACGAGCCCGATGCGCCGCACCTCGTCGGTCGGGCGAAATTCGGCTCGATCACCATCGCCAATGCCGATTCCGACCGCGCATCCTATACCAGCAGCGCCATCGACCAGGCCTGGCGCGCGGTGAACGAACTCTTCGCCTGAGGGGGATGCGCCGGCATCCTTCGACAGGCCCAGGATGAGCGGCGGTTGCGATCAATCGATCCAGAACTGCTCGTTCTGAGCCTGTCGAACCACCACAGCACTCCGCCAGAACCCATTCTAAGCGTTCAGTTTTTCCCAATCGCGCATCAGATCGTGGCAATCGCCGATGTCACCCGCAATCGCATCGCGCAGGCCTTCGGCATCGCCTTGCGCGATCGCCTTGGTCGCCGCCTTGTGCTGGTCGATCATGCTGGCAGTGCCATAGCGGCCATAGACCACGCGCATGAACGGGCCGAACTGCATCCACAGGCTTTCGATCATGCGATTGGCCAGCGGCATCGGCGCCGCGCCATAGATCAGCGAGTGAAAGCGGAAGTTCGATTCCATGTAGGCGTTCACGTCGCCATCACGCAGCGCATCGTCAGTCGCCTCGTCCGCCGCGCGGATCTGGCGCAGGCGTTCGCCGTCAATGTGCGGCAGCGCTTCCTGCGCGGCGAGCGGTTCCAGCAGGGTGCGCAGGCGCATGATTTCCATGAAGCGGGCCTGCGTCATCTTCGGCACCATGACCGCGCGCTTTGACCGGATGTCCACCGCGCCTTCGGCCGCGATCCGGCTGAGCGCATCGCGCACCGGCATCTGGCTGACACCCAACTGCTGCGCCAGCCCGCGCGTGGAAATGCCCACGCCAGGCATGATCTTGCCCGTGATCAGGCGGTAGCGCAGGTCGTTGTACACCTGTTCGCGCAGCGAAGCCGTGCCCTCGCCCTCTTCCTCTGCAATCGCGGCTTCGCTGTGCACCATGCTCGCCTTGCGCAACCTCCGTCCTGCGGCAAATCCTGCGGTGATCTTACAAGAACCCCCCCGGCAATCAACGTTTCCGCAAAAAGGATGCAGCTTTTCGGCGCGTTTTCATTGACGCAGACCCTGCCAAGAGCCTATCTGTGATCTTAGATCAACTGCCCGGGACTGACGATGGCCACCCCCCCTACGATTGGCGTCCGCAACTATGACATCCCCGCCCTGCGCGAGCTGGACGTGGCGCATCACCTGCCGGCGCAATCGAGCTACAAGCTGCAGCAGGACCTGGGCGGCAGCCGCATCATCACCCATGCGCAGGGCTCCACGATCTATGACGGCGAAGGCCATGCGATCCTGGACGGCATGGCCGGGCTGTGGTGCGTGAACGTGGGCTATGGCCGCCCCGAACTGGCCGAAGTGGCGGCGCGGCAGATGGAGGAGCTGCCGTTCTACAACACGTTCTTCCGCACCGCCACGGTGCCGCCGATCGAACTGGCGACCAAGCTGGCCGGCCTGCTGGGCGGCAAGCTGCAACACGTGTTCTTCAACAATTCTGGCAGCGAATCCAACGATACGGTGTTCCGCCTGGTCCGCACGTACTGGGGCCTGAAGGGCGAGCCAAACCGCACGGTGTTCATCAGCCGGCACAATGCCTACCACGGATCGACCGTGGCATCGGCCAGCCTTGGCGGCATGACCTTCATGCATGCGCAGGGCGGGCTGCCGATCCCCGGCATCGAACACGTGATGCAGCCCTACCCCTTTGGCGAAGGCTTTGGAGAAGATCCGGAAGCCTTTGCCACGCGCGCGGCGCAGGCGATCGAAGACCGCATCCTGGCAGTGGGGCCGGAAAACGTGGCGGCCTTCATCGGTGAACCCGTGCAGGGCGCGGGCGGCGTGATCATCCCTCCGCCCGGTTACTGGCAGAAGGTGGAAGCGATCTGCCGCAAGTATGGCATCCTGCTGGTTTCAGACGAAGTGATCTGCGGTTTTGGCCGGCTGGGCGAATGGTTCGGCTTCCAGCACTATGGCATTTCGCCAGACATCGTCTCGATGGCCAAGGGCCTGTCTTCCGGCTACCTGCCGATTTCGGCCACCGGCGTTTCAAGCGAGATCGTGGAGGTGCTGCGCGCCTCGGGCGAGGAGTTCGTCCACGGCTATACCTACTCAGGCCACCCGGTTTCAGCGGCGGTGGCGCTGCGCAACCTGCAGATCATCGAGGACGAGCACCTTGTCGACCGCGTGCGCGAGGATGTGGGGCCATACCTGAACGCGGCGCTGCAGCGGCTGGCCGATCAGCCGCTGGTGGGCGAAGTCCGCTCGATCGGCCTGCTTGGCGCGGTTGAGATCGTGGCCGAAAAGGGCACCAACAAGCGCCACGGAACAGGCGGACAGGCCGGCCCGATCGTGCGCGATCACTGCATCGCCGGCGGCCTGATGGTGCGCGCGATCCGCGACTCCATCGTGATGAGCCCGCCGCTGGTGATCACGCACGAGGAGATCGACCGGCTGGTGGGGATCATCGGCGCGGCGCTGGATGCCAGCATGGAGCAGCTGGCGGCGTTGTGACGGTTGGCCGAGATTAAGAGAAGGGTTTCTCGCAGAGACGCAGAGAAGAAGGGAGAGCGCAGAGCGCTTACGGCGAAGCCGCCCTTCTGCGCGTTCCGCCGCGCAATCTGTAGTGAAATTATTGGCGGCCTTCGGCCAGACGCTGGCTCTCTGCGCTCTCTTTTCTCTCTGCGTCTCTGCGAGAAACCGAACCTTTAAAGCCTCTCCCGCGCGCGGGAGACAAGAACGGTCAGGCCAGCGCTTCGAAGCCTTTCTGCAAGGGCAGGCTGCGCACGCGCTTGCCGGTGAGAGCGTGGAGAGCGTTGGCCAGCGCAGGGCCGATCACGGCACAGGGCGGTTCGCCCATGCCGCCGGGCTTTTCGTGGCTGTCGATGATCATGGTTTCGATCACCGGGCATTCGGCCATGCGCATCACGCGGTAATCGTGGAAGTTTGATTGTTCCACGGCGCCACCGGCAATGGTGATCTCTCCCCACAGCGCCGCGCTGCCGCCGAAGATCACGCCGCTGTCAATCTGCGCGCGGATGCCCGAGGGGTTGACCACCTGCCCGCAATCGACCGCCACGGTCACCCGGTTGATGCGGATCTGCCTGTCCGCGCCCACGGAAACATCGGCCACGGCGGCCATGTAGGTATCCCAGTTGTGGATCACCGCCACGCCCAGCCCGGAATTGGGGGTGCGCTTGTCATCCCAGCCGGATTGCTTGCGCACCGCTTCCAGCACGGCGCGGGCGCGCGGATCGCTGGTCAGCTGCAGGCGATAGCCGATGGGGTCGATATTGGCGGCGTTGGCCAGTTCATCGACCATGCATTCCACCGCAAAGGCGGTGCGCAGCGGGCCAACGCCACGCCACCAGCCGGTGGGCACGCTGCTTTCCACCTGCTGGAAGGTGACGGTGCGCGGGAAGCCATCGTAGAGCGGGGCATTGAGGCCATCGACCACGTCTTCGTCCACGCCCTTGAACGCCGGGCCCATCAGGCGCGCCATGATCGAGGAGCCGGCGATCTTGTGCGTCCAGGAAACCGGCCTGCCCGCCGCATCAACACCCACGGTGAAGCGATCGGCATAGGCCGGGCGGAAGAAATCGTGGGTCATGTCCTGCTCACGCGCCCAGGTGAGCTTGACCGGCCAGGGCACCCGCCTTGCAAGGCCCACCGCGCGCACGACCATGTCGGGCTCAAGCCGCCGGCCGAAGCCGCCGCCCATCAGGCGGTTGTGGAACGTGACCTTTTCCAGCGGGAAGCCGAGCGCCTTGGCCGCAGCCTCGCGCGCGTCGGACGGGATCTGCGATCCGGTCCAGATCTCGCATGCGCCGTCCTTCACCTGCGCCACGCAGTTGGAAGGCTCCATGGTGGCGTGGGCGAGGAAGGACTGGTGGTATTCCGCCGTGATGGTGCGGGTGGCGGCGGGCAGCGCAACCTTGGGATCGGCGTTGATCGCCACGGTGCCGGGCTGGTTGAGCCCGGCAGCCACCGTGCCGACGATGGCGGCCTGCTGGGCGCCCTTGGCAGCGGGGGGAGCATCCCACTTGGGATCGGCGGCGATAAGCGCCTGCCGCGCGGCCCAAGTGTTGCCCGCCACGATCATCAGCGCGTCATCATCACGGATCACCGCGTCCACGCCGGGCACGGCCTTGGCCGCAGCTTCGTCGAGACCCGCCAGCTTGCCGCCAAAGATCGGACATTCGGCAATGGCCGCGAACTTCATGCCCGGCACGATCACATCGATGCCATATTCGGCAGTGCCACGGGCCTTGGCCGCGCCATCCAGCCGGCGCTGCGCCTTGCCCAGCACCTTGAACTCCGTCGGGGAGAGCAGCGGCGCATCCTTGGGCAGCGGCGCAGCGGCGGCGACGGGGACCAGCGCGGCAAACGTCAGCACCTTGCCGCTGGGCTTGTGCAGAACGGCGCCATCGTGCGCCACGCAATCGGCCACGGGCGCCTTCCACTGCGTGGCGGCGGCCTGCAACAGCGCGGCGCGGGCCTTGGCCGCGGCTTCGCGCAGCGGCTGCCACACTTCACGGATCGAGGTGGAGCCGCCGGTGCCTTGGCTCAGCGGGGCAAAGCGGGCAGCGTCACCTTCGGCAATGGTCACCTGCACCGCTTCGGGCGCGACGGCCAGTTCCTCGGCAGCGATCATGGTGATGGCGGTCAGGATCCCCTGCCCCATCTCGGTCTTGGGCAAGGCCAGCGCGATCTTGCCATCCGGGGTCACGGCCAGCCAGGTGTTGGCGGCCAGCCCGCCCTTGCCAGGAGAGCCGGTGGCGGCGCAGGCGGTGAGCGGCACCAGCAGCGCGCCGCCGAGCAGCGCCGAACCGGCCAGCATTTCACGCCGGGAAGCGTTGAGCGTCAGGTCCATCACGCCTTCCCTCCCGCATTGATCGCGGCGGCGCGCTTGATGGCGGCGCGGATGCGCGGATAGGTGCCGCAGCGGCAGATGTTGCCGCTCATCCCCGCATCGATCGCGGCATCGTCGGGCCTGGGGTTCGCTTTCAGCAGCGCGGCGGCGGCGACGATCTGGCCCGGCTGGCAATAGCCGCACTGGACCACGTCGGTTTCATCCCACGCGGTGGTCAGCGCCTTGCCCAGCGGCTGTTCGGCCAGCCCTTCGATGGTGGTGACCGATTTGCCCGCGGCATCGCCCGCCGGGGTCTGGCAGGAAAAGGCGCGCTCGCCATCCACCAGCACGCTGCACGCGCCGCACAGGCCCGCCGCGCAGCCGAACTTCGTCCCGGTCATCTGCGCCACATCGCGCAGCAGCCACAGCAGCGGCATCTCCGCCGGCACATCGAACGCGCGCGGCTTGCCATTGATGGTGATCGTGATCGCCACCCCGTTTACTCCCGATGATCCTGTGTCAAAGCACGTTGAGATAGGTATCGTACTCGAAACGATCGATGTGCGACAGGAAAGCTTCGCGATCCTGGCGCTTGCACGCAACAAGGATGTTTCGGAAGCGTTCGCCGAAGATGCGTTCCGCCGTTTCCGAGCCGGCGAAGGCGTCGATCGCGGCGCCCCATTCCACCGGCAGGGCGCGGCCCTGCCCCGGATTCATCGGGTCCTGTGGCGGGGGCGGCAGGATGGCGGCTTCGATCCCTTCGATCATGCCGCCGAGCATCGCCGTCATCGCCACATAGGCGTTCACGTCTGCGCCCGAGATGCGGTGTTCGATCCGTGTCGCCTTGGGATCGGCCACGATCACGCGCACGGCGGCGCTGCGATCGTCAATGCCCCAGCTGGCCGAAAGCGGGGCATGGGCATCGGGGCGGAAGCGGCGGAACGAATTGTGGTTGGGCGCGAAGGCCAGCATCGTTTCCGGCATGGCCGACAGGAGGCCCTCAACCGCATGATAGAGCATGTCGCTCGCCCCCCCGCCAGGCCCCGTGCCAGTTTGGGCGAAGGGGAGCGTGCCATCGGCGCCGACCACGCTGGCGTGAATGTGCATGCCGCTGCCCGAACAATCGCCATAGGGCTTGGCCATGAAGGTGGCGCCAAGGCCGTGCTGCGCGGCAAGGGCGCGGACAATGCGCCGCATCAACATGACATCGTCCGCCGCAGCCAGCGCATCCGCGCGATGCAGCAGGTTCAGCTCGAACTGGCCCGGCCCCGCCTCGCTGATCATCCCATCGGCGGGGATGCCGATTTCGCGGGCGGCGGCGAAGATCGCATCGAACAGATCAGCATGGGCGGCAAGCGCCTTGGTCGACAGGGTATCGTTGCGGCGGGCCATGCCATCGGGCGGCACGGGCAGGCCGTCTTCCAGGCGATAGAGGTAGAATTCCAGCTCCATCGCCACCACCGGGGTCAACCCCCGGGCCGCATAGCGCGCCAGCACGCGTTCCAGCGCGCCGCGGGGGTCGGACACCACGGGCTGGCCATCGGCGGTGCGCATGGCGAGGAAGCACTGCCCTGTGCCCGCGCCCACCCAGGGCATGGCTGCAAAGCGGCCCGCAACCGGATAGCACAGGCCATCGGGATCACCGGTGCCAAAGGCGAGGCCCGCGCCGGGCACGTCGCAGCCCCAGGCATCCTGCGCAAAGACCGAGACCGGCACCGGCAAGCCCTTGGAATCCAAGCCATAGGCCTTGTCCCGTTCAAGCCACTTGCCCTTGCCCGCGCCCATCAGGTCAAAGACAAAGGCCTCCACCCGCGTGATTTCGGGGTGGGCATCGAGCCATGCGGAAAGACTGGACTGGTCGCTGTTTGCCATGTGTGATCACATATGGCGACGGTGTGAGGCTGTCCAGCCCGTGCGGCGCCCTCTTTAGCACAACCCGTATCGAGGGCGTTGACGAGTTCGGACGCCGACGATAGGTGTGATCGCAGAATCCGGCCAGCAAGGATCGGGCTCATCGCAGCAGGCTGGAATTCCCCATGGCTGCGTGCCAAGCAAGGCGCGCGTCTCGTTTTCGTTGAGGGCAATCGATGGAACCTGCATCCCGATGGTTGGGCCGATGAACGGTGACTGGCGGCGGGAAAGGCTGGCCTTCCTTTCGGTGATCACCGCGCCGGCGGCGTGGATCGTGCTGTTCTTCGTGATCCCGCTTGGCGTGATCTGGGCCTACAGCTTTGGCCGCACGCTGAACCTGACCGAAGTGGCGGTGACCGGCACGCTCGACAACTATGCCCGCGTGCTCGACCCGGTCTACCTGATGATCTTCGCCAAATCGCTGGTCTTTGCCGGCGTGACCACGGCGATCTGCCTGCTGGTGGGCTTTCCCTATGCCCTGGTGATGACCTTTGCCACCCCGCGCGGCAAGATCTGGCTGCTGCTGGGGATCATGCTGCCGTTCTGGACCAACCTGCTGGTGCGCACCTATGCGCTGATGGCGGTGATGCGCACCGAAGGGTGGATCAACGATGCGGTGGGGCTGGTGGGCCTTGGCCCGTTCGAGATGCTGCACACCAACTTTGCGGTGATCGTGGGGCTGGTCTATGTCCACCTGCCCTTCATCGTTCTGCCGCTCTATTCCACGCTGGACCGGCTGGACCGTTCGTTGCTGGAGGCGAGCCTGGACCTGGGCGCGGGGCATATTCGCACGATCCTGCAGGTGGTGGTGCCGATTGCGCGGCCGGGCATCCTTTCGGCGGTGATGCTGTGCTTCATCCCCGCGCTGGGATCATATCTGACGCCGGACCTGCTGGGCGGGCCGGACAGCCAGATGATCGCCAGCGTGATCGAACGCCAGTTCAAGCGCGCCAACGACTGGCCGTTTGGCGCGGCGCTTTCGTTCATGCTGATGTACCTGACGCTGGCCGCAATGGCGGTGCGCGCGCTGCAGGACCGGCGCAAGGGGGCCATCGCATGAGCCGCAAGCCCGCCAAGGGACCGCTGGAATACGCGCGCAGCTGGCCGCTGCGGCTGTGGGTGGGCGCGGTGCTGCTGTTCCTCTACCTGCCGCTCGCCAGCCTGATCCTGTTCAGCTTCAACGACAGCCGCCGCACCATCCGCTGGGAAGGGTTCACCTTCGACTGGTACGGTAGGATGATGGACGACGCCGCGCTGATCGACGCGTTCACCAATTCGCTGACCATCGCCGCCATATCAACGCTGTTCAGCGTGGTGCTGGGCGCGATGACGGCGATCGCGCTGTGGCGCTTCCGCTTTCCGGCCAAGAGCCTGTTCGACGGCGCGGTGACGCTGCCGATCGTGGTGCCGGAAATCTGCATGGGCGTGGCCATGCTGGTGTTCTTCGGGCAGGTGATGCCCTGGCCGCGCGACCTCGTCTGGCCGCTGGACCTGGGCGCGATCATCATCGCCCACATCACCTTCAGCTTCCCCTTCGTGGCGGTGGTGGTGCGCGCGCGGCTGACGAGCTTCAACCGCGAGATGGAGGAGGCTGCGCGCGATCTGGGCGCGAGCGAGCTGCGCGCGCTGGTTGACGTGCTGCTGCCGCACATCCGCCCGGCTCTCGTCGCCGGGGCGCTGCTGGCCTTCACGCTCAGCCTCGACGACTTCGTCATCACCTTCTTCACCGCCGGGCCCAATACGGTGACCTTCCCGGTGAAGATCTATTCCATGGTCCGCTTCTCGGTAACGCCGGAAGTAAACGCCGCGTCCACCGTGCTGATGGCCATCACCGTGATCCTCACCGTGATCGGCATGAAGCTGCAGGGGCGCGAAATTGCCCAGCAGGGTCACTGAACAATGAAGTCCAAGCTATGACTGGTAAAAGCCTGATCCGCTTCGAGAATGTGAGCAAGCGCTTCGGCAGCTTCATCGCGGTGGACGACGTCTCGCTCGACATAGGCGAAGGCGAGTTCTTCACCCTGCTGGGCCCGAGCGGCTGCGGCAAGACGACGCTGCTGCGCATGCTGGCGGGGCTGGAGACGCCCACCGAGGGGCGCATCCTGATCGACGGGGTGGACGTGACCGACGTGCCGCCCAACCGCCGCCCGGTGAACATGGTGTTCCAGTCCTACGCAGTGTTTCCCCACCTGAGCGTGGCGGACAACGTGGCCTATGGCCTGAAGATCGACAAGGTGGCCAAGGCCGAGCGCGACGAGCGCGTGGCCGAAGCGCTGCGGCTGGTGAAGCTGGAAGACTTCGCCGCGCGCAAACCCGACCAGCTGTCTGGCGGGCAGCGGCAGCGCGTGGCGCTGGCCCGCGCGCTGGTGAAGCGCCCGCGCGTGCTGCTGCTGGACGAGCCGCTCTCCGCGCTGGATGCCAAGCTGCGCGAGGCAATGCGCGGCGAACTGGCAGCGATCCAGGACGCGGTGGGCGTGACCTTCGTGATGGTGACGCACGATCAGGACGAGGCGCTTGCCATGGCCAGCCGCTGCGCGCTGATGAACCGGGGCCAGCTGCAGCAGGTGGCGGCACCGGGCGATCTTTACGAATACCCCGCCAACCGCTTCGTGGCCGACTTCATCGGCACGATCAATATGGTGGAAGGCACGCTGGGGCTGGACGAACCCGACCAGGCCGCCGTGACCAGCGAGGCGCTGGACTGCCCGGTGTGGGTCAACCACGGCGTCACCGGCGCACCGGGCACCCCGGTGTGGGTGGGCATCCGGCCCGAAAAGATCGCCATGACCCCGATCGACCAGCCCCGCCCCGCCGGCCCGGAAGAAATGCCCGCTGCCAACGTGACCCAAGGCGTGATCGTGCGCAGCGCCTACCTCGGCGCGAGCACGCTCTACGAAGTGGAAATCGCCACCGGCATCGTGCTGAAAGTAGCGCAAGCCAACGGGGATCGCGACGCCGGGCAAGGCCTGCCGGCGGGATCGAGCGTGTGGCTGTCATGGGCGCCGAAGGCTCCGGTGGTGTTGCTGGGGTAATTGCCAGCCTCTTCTTGCTCCACCGGGGGAGGACCAAGCCCCAATTGACCGCCCCAGCCCACACTGATACGTGTGATCGCAATGTTTTCGTCTCGATCCATCGAGAAGGCAGGACCGGGCGGCGAGGATGTGGGCCGCCATGCCCCGAGCTTCTATGCTGCAACCGCCCCTGCTGGTCCGGCGGCGCCACTTCTTGACGAAAATGTGATCGCAGATTGCTGCGTGGTCGGCGGCGGGTTTGCCGGGCTGGGCGCGGCGCTGGCGCTGGCGCTTGCAGGGCGCAGCGTGCGGCTGGTGGAGGCGGGGCCGCTGGGTTGGGGCGCATCCGGGCGCAACGGTGGGCAGGTGCATATCGGCTGGAACCAGGACCAGCCCTGGCTTGAGCGCAAGCTGGGCCGCGTGACGGCACATGCGCTGTGGGACGTGGCACTGCAGGCGCGCGCAAACCTGGATACGCTGATTGCGCTCGATCCCGAGGCTTGCGATTTCCGCCCCGGCCATGTCCACGCCGATCACAAGCCCCGCTTCGTGGCGCACAGCCATGCCTGGGTGCGGCACATGCGGCAGGAATACGCCTATCCCCACCTGCGCGCGGTGGACCGGGATGAGATGCGCGCGCTGGTGGACAGCCCCGGCTTCTTCGGCGGCAGCGTCGATGATCTGGGCGGGCACCTGCATCCGTTGAAGCTGGCGCTGGGAATGGCGGGCGAAGCGGTGCGGCTGGGCGCGAAAGTCCATGCCCACAGCCCCTGCACCACAATCACGCGCGATGGTGACGGCTGGCGCGTATCCACCCCGCAAGGCAGCGTGCGCGCCGGGCAGGTGGTGGTGGCCGCAGGCGGCTATGCCACCGGGCTGCTGCCGCAGGTGGATGCGCACGTGCTGCCGATCAACAACTTCATCGCCACCACCGCCCCCCTGCCCGGTGATCTGGCGGACCGGCTGATCGCCGGGGGGCGCTCGGTCAGCGATTCCCGCTTCGTTGTGCGATACTTCCGCGTGACGGCGGACAACCGCCTGCTGTTCGGCGGCGGGGAAAGCTATGGCTGGCGCTTTCCCGCCGATATCGCGGCGTTCGTGCGCCCGCACCTGCTGGACACCTTTCCGCAACTGCGGGACGTTGCGATCGATCATGCCTGGGGCGGCACGCTGGCGATCACGCCGGACCGGCTGCCGCACATGGCGCAGGTGCAGCCGGGGCTTTGGTCGCTGAACGGGTTTTCGGGCGTGGGCGTGGTGCTGGCGCCCTATCTGGGCATGGCGCTGGGCGATGCGCTGGCGGGACGGGAAAGTGCCGCCTTTGCCGCGCTGCGCGCGCTACCGGCCCCGCGCTTTCCGGGCGGGCCGGCGCTGCGCTGGCCCACCATGGTCGCGGCGCTGAGCTTCTTTGCATTGCGCGACAAGATCTGAAGGGGAAATCCGATGGCCGAGAATTTTGCCGAGTGGATAAGAGCGAAAGGCATCGACGAGGTGGAATGCCTTGTGCCCGACATCAACGGCGTGGTGCGCGGCAAGGTGTGGCCGGCGGGCAAGTTCGTGGCGAGTTCCGACATGAGCAGCCTGCGCCTGCCCTCAAGCGTGTTTTCGGTGACGATCACCGGTGATTACGCCGATACCGACCACATGGATGCGCTCTATCGCGATCCCGACGTGACGCTGAAGCCAGATCTGCGTTCGATCTGCGTGGCCCCCGGTTTCCGCACGCCCACCGCCTTCGTGGTGGCCGATGCGATGCACCGTGACGGCACCCCGTTCGAGATCGCGCCCCGCTATGTCCTGCAACGCGTGCTCGACGAGTTTACGGCAATGGGCTGGAAGATGGTCGTCGCGCCCGAGCTGGAATTCTACCTGACCGAGGTGAATTCCGACCCCGACCTTCCGATCGTGCCGCCGCGGGGCCGATCGGGCCGCGCCGAAAGCAGCCCGCAGCCCTATGGCCTGGAATCGGTGACCGAGTTCGAGGACATCATCGAGGAGATCTACGACAACTCCGAGATCGCGGACCTGCAGCTGGACACCATGATCCACGAAGGCGGCACCGCGCAGCTGGAGATCAACTTCAACCATGGCGAACCCATCGCGCTGTGCGACCAGGTGACGATCTTCAAGCGCATTGTGCGGCAGGTGGCGCTGAAGCACGGGGTCTATGCCACGTTCATGGCCAAGCCGATGGAAAGCCAGCCGGGCAGCGCCATGCACCTGCACATTTCGGCACAGGATGCGGACGGCAACAACCTGTTCGCAGGGGAGGACGGCTTTTCGCCCGAGTTCCGCCACTTCGTGGGCGGGCTGCAGCGCTATCTGCCCGAAGTGGCCCCGCTGTTCGCACCCAATGTCAATTCGTTCCGCCGCATGCGCCCGGCCCATTCCGCGCCGATCAACGTGCAGTGGGGGCTGGACAACCGCAGTTGCGGCCTGCGCGTGCCGGTGAGCGAGCCGGCCGCCACGCGGATCGAGAACCGCCTGCCCGGTGCAGACGCCAACCCCTATATCGCGATTGCCGCCACGCTGGCCTGCGGGTTGATCGGCCTGCGCGAAAAGATCGAGCCTCTGCCGCTGATCAATGGCAACGCCTATCTCGAAGATCGCACCCTACCCCGCAACCTCGACGCGGCGCTGCGCCTGATGGTGGCGTGCGAGCCGGTGAAGGCGATCCTCGGCGAAAGCTTCATCACCGCCTTCGCCCGCATCAAGCAGGCAGAGCTGGAAGCCTATGACGAGGTCATCTCAAGCTGGGAGCGCGATCACCTTTTGCTGAAGGCCTAATTGCTCTGGGACTGAAGCGCATGGATTGAGTTTGCGCGCCCGCCCGGTATGGCAGGGGGGTGGTGGCAAACGGGAGTTTTGGAATGGCGCTGTCCCGCCGGATGTTCCTTGCGCAGGCGGGCCTTGCCGGGATCGGGCTCAGCTTTGGCGGCTGCGCGAAAAGCAGCGTGCGCAAGCTGAATCTCTATACCTGGGACACCTATATCGGCACGCACACGCTCGGCGATTTCGAGAAGGCGTCGGGCGCGCAGGTGCAGATGAGCCTGTTCGCCAACAACGACGAGCTTTTCGCCAAGCTGCGCGGCGGCAACCAGGGCTATGACGTGATCGTGCCCAGCAACGACTTTGTGGAGCGGATGCACGAGGCGGGGCTGCTGGCCGAGCTGGACCACGCGAAGATCCCCAACCTGAAGAACATCGCCCCGCAGTTCGCCAACCCGCCGTTCGATCCGGGCCGCAAGGTGACGGTGCCCTATACCTGGATCGTCACCGGCATCGGATACCGCAAGAGCAAGGTGGAAAGCGTTCCCGACAGCTGGAAATGGGTGTTGGATTCCGACCGCTACAAGGGCCGTATCGCCTTGCTGGCCGAAGCGAGCGAGCTGTTCGAGATCGGCGCGAAGTACCTTGGCCTGCCCGCCAATACCGATGATCCCGCCACGATGGCGCGGGTGGAGGCGATGCTGGCCAGGCAGAAACCCAACATCGCCACCTTCCACGACGACAACGGGCAGGACCTGCTGCTGGCGGGCGATGTCGACCTGGTGATCGAATACAATGGCGACATCGCGCAGGTGATGCGCGAGGATCCGGACATCGGCTTCGTGGTGCCGAAGGAAGGCGGCATCCTTGCCAGCGACAGCCTGTGCATCCCCAAGGGCGCGCCCAACCCCGATCTTGCATACCGGTTCATCGACTTCGTGCTGGGGGCGCAGGCAGGCGGGCATATCGCCGAAACCATCCGCTATCCCACGCCCAACGCGGCGGCGCTGGCGCTGATGCCCGCCGAATACCGGGACAATCCGGCGATCTTCCCGCCGCAGGCCGCGCTCGACAGGTGTGAATATTCGCGCTGGCGGGGGCAGGAAGTGGCCGCACGCTATGAACAGGCGATGACACGCATCCGCGCTGGCTGAGCGCTTTGCATAGATCACAGACGATTTGGCGAACGTTGCAGCATGGCAACAGGACGAGCAGCACCCACCCTTCGTTTCATAAGGAAATTGACATTGGTGTAGGTGGACGCATGATCCCTTTGCACGCCATCTGTGATCCTTGACGAGCGTCATAGAACCCGCCGTCGGGGACCCATCGCAGCGGTGCGCCAAAGGGGAAGAGGGACTTCAGACCGTCGGGGGGTTTTGGATGAACCGGACACATCGCGTTTCGCGCATCATGCTGCTGGCCAGCGCAGCCTGCCTTGCTCCACTGGCGCCGGCCTTTGCGCAGGACGCCAGCGCCCCGATGCCGCCCGATGCCGCACCGCAGGAGGCTGCGCAAGGCGAAGGCGGAGCAACCGGCCTTGGCGAGATCGTCGTCACCGCCACCCGCCGCGCCGAATCGAGCCAGCGCGTGGCGATCAGCCTCCAGGCGCTGAGCCCTGACAAGCTGGAGCAGCGACAGGTCTCGAACTTCTCCGACTATGCCACCATGCTGCCCTCGGTCAGCTATGCCTCATTGGGACCGGGCCGCACCGACCTGTTCTTCCGCGGCATCGCCGTGGATGGCGGGCAGTTGTCGACCGCGGGCACCTATCTCGACGACATTCCGCTCACCACCGCGGGCCGCATGCCCGAAATCCATGTCTACGACGTCTCGCGCGTCGAAGCGCTTTCAGGCCCGCAGGGCACGCTGTTCGGCTCCTCGTCGCTTTCGGGCACGCTGCGCATCATCACCAACAAGCCCGATCCTTCCGCTTTCGCGGCGGGCTACGATGTCGAGCTCAACAAGTTCGGCAAGGGCGGCGTGGGCCACCAGGAAGAGGGCTTCGTCAACCTGCCCGTGGCCGACGGCGTGGCGCTGCGCGTGGTCGGCTTCTACAGCCGCACTGGCGGCTATATCGACAACCTGCCTGCAAGCCATACTTACGGCCTCGGCGACTATCTGATGGATGCCGATGGCAACTATCTCGATAGGTCAGGGCGATCGATTCTTCCCGATGGCAACGGAAACTACACGGTCAACGGCCAAGTTCTGACCGACGCGAGCGGAACGCCGCTAACGCAGCTTCCCGCGTCGATCCTTCAGGAAGACAAGAGCACAAATTACACGACCAGAAATGCCAAGGTGGCGAAGGACAACTACAACCCCGTCACCGAATACGGCGGGCGTGTTGCGCTGTCGGTCGAAGCCGCACCGGACTGGACCATCCTCCCGCAGTTCGTCTACCAGTACCTCGATGCCAAGGGCGGCTTCAATTACGACCCGCGTGTGGGCGACCTCGCCGTCCACGATTTCCATGAAACCTACAACAAGGACGGCTGGTGGCAGGCCGCGCTGACCGTCACCGGCAAGATCGCGGACTTCGACGTGGTTTCCTCCACCGGCTATTTCCGCCGCCGGGTGAAGAACGCCAACGACTATACCTACTATACCATCCACTACGACGACATGGGCCAGCAATACGGCGGGTATGAAAGCTACCTGCAATTCCGCGACCCGGCCGGCAACCTGATCGATCCGACGCAGCAGTATTACGGCAACAACACCTATTCCAAGTTCACCCAGGAAGTGCGCGTCTCGGTGCCCAAGTCGTGGCCCTTCAGCCTCACCTTCGGCGGCTTTTATCAGTGGCAGAAGAACGAGTTCAACGAGGATTACTACATCCCCGGCCTCAGCCAGGCCACCAACATCGACGGCGGCACCTCCTACCTGCGGCGTGACGCGTTTTACCTCACCGAGGTGGACCGGCTGTACAAGGACTACGCCCTGTTCGCCGAAGGCAGCTATGAGATCGTGCCGCGCGTGAAACTGACCGGCGGCATCCGCCTGTTCCGCGCCGAGAACGAAAGCCGCGGCTGGGAAGGCGTGGCTGCCCTGGCGCGGGACAATGGCTGTGCGGTGCCTCTCACCGGCCCGCGCCTTTCGTGCGACAACGTGACCGTACCGAACCCCTACAAGGAAAGCGGCGAGACGCACAAACTGGGCGTCGCCTTCCAGGTGACGCCCGACAAGATGGTCTACTTCACCTACTCCACCGGCTTCCGCCCCGGCGGCAGCAACACCATCGCGCCCGACAATCCCTATAAGGCGGACGAACTCAGCAACTTCGAAGCCGGGTTCAAGACCAGCTGGGGCCCCAATTTCCGCTTCAACCTGTCCGCCTATTACGAGAAGTGGAAGGGCATACAGTATTACGTCGTCCCCGCAGGATATCAGGGCAATGGCCTGACCCTCAACGCAGGCGATGGCCGCGTCTATGGCGTGGAGGCCGATTTCGACCTGCGCTTCGGCGGGCTGACCCTGTCAGGCTCTGGCGCCTACAACGATGCCGCGCTGGCCAGCGATTTCTGCGCACTATCCGCGCCCGACAGCACGACGCAGTTCGCATCCTGCGCCGGCGAGCCAGACAAGATCGCCGCCGCAAAGGGCACCCGCCTGCCCCGCCAGCCGAAGTTCAAGGCGCAGGCCTCGGCACGCTACACATTCGATGTCGGCGCGCTCAAATCCTTCGTGCAGGGCGTGGTGCTCCATCAGTCGTCCAGCACATCGAACCTCGATGCCTTCAAGAACAGCCTGCTGGGCAACACCCCAGGCTTCACCAGCTTCGATTTCTCGGCCGGGTTCAGCAAGGACAACTGGAACTTAGAAGCCTTCATCCAGAACGCCTTCGACAGGCGTGGCATCCTTTCGCGCAACACCTTCTGCGCCATCGAATACTGCTCCGGCTCCAGCCGCAGCCTGCCGATCACCCCGCGCTTTTTCGGGGTGCGCTTCGGGCAGACGTTCTGAAACACAGCGCTTGGTCAGGCGGCGCAAAAACCCGGTTGACCAAGCCCCCCACCCCTTCTATGTGCGCCCCCTGCCCGGCGCTCTGGTCCCAGATCGCCCGCGCGTGGCGGAGTAGCTCAGCAGGTTAGAGCAGCGGAATCATAATCCGCGTGTCGGGGGTTCGAGTCCCTCCTCCGCTACCATTCAAGCCATTTATCGCTTTGTTTTCAAAGGAAAATATGGCGTTTCCGGAAAATCGAAACCACATTCGGTCCCACATTTTATCTGGGTTAGGGTGGGCTGCTATGCCCCTCTTTGGGATCGTTTTGCGCCCCCTTTTCGACGTCATCGCTTACCTTCGCTATCTGCTCCCCGCACGAATCTTGACGGTGCATCTCACTGGCTGCTGCGATGTTGCAGCGGTCTTCCGGCAAGCGTCAATGGTATCGCGATTGTCGCGCTGGATGTCGGCTGCTTGCACCAGTGCATTCCATGCCTCGGGGCTGCCGCTCTGCATCAGCCGCGCGCCTGCATCCCAGCGTGAGGGTGCGCCCACCAGCCGCCTGGCCATGCGCTCTGGCCAGTGCCAGCTTTCGGGCAAAGCACGGGCAATGGTGCCGGGAAGGAAAGACCATAGCAGGATACCAGCCAGCACAGCCCCGCCTGCCACTTGGTAGAGCTGCTGCCGCTGCTCGGCGGCGGTGCGCGCCTGGGCCGTGACGCTGCGCATTTCCTGGGCGGCGTGGTTCAAGTCGCTCCGGGCCAGACTGATCCTTTCCTGATCGCTGCGCCGCGCGGCTTCCGCTGCGGCGGCTATCCGATTGCCAATGCTGTCAGGGGTCATCTGCATCGCGGGATGACCAGCCATTCCCTTCAGGCTCTCGCTAATCGCGCCCATCCGCTTGACCATGTCGGTCAAGGTCGCTCCATAATCGGGAATGACAATGTCCGCCCGTTCGGCGGCAAGGTGCTGAACCGCACGGCGCATCAAGGCCAGCTCGCCTTCAAGGCGGGCGAAAGCCTCGGCGGCGGGATCGCCAGCCGTATCCGGGGCGCGCGGGTCGGGCTCCGGCTCAAGGTCCAAGGTTAGTTCTACGTCATCCGTATCGGTATCCATTACGCTTCTCCTAAAGGCCCATGCCGATTGACCGGCTCCGCTCCATCGTGATGGAAGCGGCCAGGTCGCGGGCCAGATCGCGACCGAGTTCTGTCTTGATGCCAAGCTCGCGGGTGCGACCGCGCAGCAGGGATTCAACCTGCGCGTCGCGCTCCAGCCCCTTAGCCATGTCCGTCATTCGATTGGTGAGCCTTTGCGCGCCCTGAATGTCGCCATCGCGCTGCATGGCATGTCGGGCCTGCCCAAGCCGCTGCCAGTCGCTGACAAAGCGGTCGGCGCGCTGCGCGGGATCGACGCGGATTTCGGCTTCAAGCAGCATGGCGCGGATTGCGCCCTGGCCGCGACCATCGGCAGCCTCACGGACCAGCGAGGGCTGGCGCTGCAAGGCGCTGGCGAGGTCGGCCGTGCCATGCGGGCGGATCGCATCGAGCGCCTTTCCGGCCTTCTCCAGCGCGTCGCGTTGGTGTGGCAGGACCGGCAATCCCTGTTCGCGCATTTGCCCAATGTCGGCGGCGGCGCGGGCGTAGCGTTCGACCGCCCGGCGCTGATCGGAGAGGCCAGCCTGATCGGTGGGCAGCGCTTCGAGCCGGTTAGCCTGCGGGCGGAATCCCGCGAAGATCGACTTCGCCCGCTCCGGCAACTGCCGTGCGATCTCCACGATACGCTCGCGGAAGGTAATGCCGCGCCGTTCGGCGAACTGCTGCTCGGGCTTGTAGTCGCTGGCCATGTCTTTGCCGCGCTCTCGGCTCAGCGTGCGGACAAGCTTTGACTGATCGGCGAAGTCGTCGCGGCCAAAATGCAGGGCCACGCCATCGCGATGGCGCGACATCGCAACGTAGGCCCCGTGGCTGTCCATGCCGGGTGTGGCCAGCACATGCGTGCGGTCCACGGTCATGCCCTGCGCTTTGTGGATCGTGGCGGCATAGCCGTGATCGATGTGCGCATAATCCTTGGTATCGAAGGCAACGCTGCGGCCATCGTCGGTGCGCACGGCCATACGCTGGGGCGTCACCTGCTCAATGGTGCCCAGAGTGCCATTTTTGACCCCAAGCCCGCGTTCGTTGCGCAGGAACATAATCCGGTCGTCGCTGGCGAAATGACGCTCGCCACGCTCGGCGCGGATGGTTACGTCGTTGCCAAGTTCGCCGCTCGCACGCAGCTTTCCGCGCGCCGCGTCATTGAGTTCGCGCACCTCGTCATTGGTGTGGGTGAGGATGATCCGCGTATCGCCGGGGCTGGCCTGCCGGTCGCGATCCCAACGCTCGATCAGCTCGCCGCGTGCGGCCTCTCGCGTCTCGGCAACGTGGACCATACCCCGTTCGCCATAGGCCTGAATGGCAAGACCCGTGCGTCCGGTCGCGAGATGCCGCGTTGCATCCTGTTGCCAAACTTCATGCTGGCGGCGTACCTCGCTGATTTCGACGCCGCCGTGGCGTTCATGGATCTCACGGAAGGCCGCTCCGGCTTCGATAGCCTGGAGCTGCTGTTGGTCGCCGACCAAGACAACCTTCGCGCCTGCATCGGCGGCATGGGAGAGGACGCGCTCCATCTGGCGCGTGCCGACCATGCCCGCTTCGTCGATCACCAGAACGTCACGGGACGTGAGCAATTCGCGGCCCTGGCCCCACTGATGTTCAAGGCTGGCGATGGTGCGCGAGGCAATGCCCGAACCGTGCTCCAGCCCCTCGGCGGCAATGCCGGACAGCGCCGCGCCGCGAACGGTGTAGCCCGCGCTCTCCCAGGCCTCGCGCGCGACGCCCAGCATCGCGCTCTTGCCGGTCCCGGCATAGCCGACAACGACGCTGATGCCGCGCCCATCGGTCACATGCTCGAACGCCGCGCGCTGCTCGCCGGAAAGCACCAGCTCGCGCTCCGCCGCGCGCGCCAGCGCGCCTTCCCGGCCACGATCTTCGACATGATGCCGCTCGCGCTCGGCCATCAATTCCGATGCGCGACCAAGCCGCTGTTCGGTCTCGATCATCTGGCGCGATGTGAAGCGCTCTTCGCCGCGTCCGTCCTTGCCCAGCGCGATCAGGTCGGACGAACCGCGCACCGCGCTCATCGCCAGATCGAACTGTTCTTTCCCGTCACTGTGCCGATGCACGAACATGGCAAGGTCGCGGGTTGTGAACGTCGCCTGTTGGTGCGTGATCGCATCGAGCGCGACGGTAGGATTGGCGATGATCCGCTCGCCATTGCGCTGCGCGACGGCGCGATGTTCCTCAATCCGTTCACCCTCAAGCCCGCGCACCCCCATGCGCGATGCGGCGGGGCCGATCTTGTCCTGCGGCTCCAGCGCAATGCCCTGCGCTTCCAGGCTGCGGTGATCGATCCGTGCGTCGATATCGAGTTCGGCCAGGCGCTGATTGACGTGATCGGCCCAGCGCTCGCGCCACTGCTCAACCAGTTCGGCCTTGTTCCACTCGCGCACCTTCGGGCCGAACCCGTCCTTGCCGACCTCGCGCATGGTGAGCATGACATGCGCGTGGGGTTTGGGCTGACCGTCCGCGCCAATATCCCAATGCACATTGAGGTCGGCGATCATGCCCTTCTCGACGAACTCGGCCTCGGCGAATTCGCGCGCCAGCTCGATGCCCTGTTCCTTGGTCAGCTCGCGCGGAATGGCGAATTCGACCTCGCGGGATAGCTGCGCATCCTTGCGCTTCTCGGCGGCCTCGACCGCGTTCCAGAGCTTTTCCCGGTCGGCAAATTCCTCCGGCGCGCCTTCCGGCAACAGCACTTCGGAATGAACGACGCCGTCCTTGTTGGTGAAGTCATGGTCGCGGTCGAGGCGCTCGTCGTGCAGCCGCTCGCCCCCGCGATAGGCCGCTGCGGCCACAGCGCTGCGCCCGCTCGACCGGCTGATGACTTTGACGGAGAGGTGGAAGATCGCCATGACGGCAATCCATCTACGCCATGAGCGCCACGTCGGCACGACGTATAAGCGCGCCCTCCCATGATAAAATCCTGCTCGGGACTATGCAGTATCAGGCCGTCTCGACGACTCTACAGCATTGGGAGAGCATCGATATTATCATCAGCGCATCACCTCTCAATGGAGAACTTCGATGCGCAAACCCCGTGACTTTGATTCGGAACTCAAGGCGCTCGCCGACAAGGCGAAGCAACTGAAGGAACGCCGGGTGCAGCAGCTTGGCGAACTGGTGATCGCCACCGGGGCCGATGCGACCGATGCGGAAACGCTGGCCGGTGCGCTGCTTGTTATTGCCGAAACCAGCGAAGCTCAACGGAAGGAGGCGTGGCGCAAGCGTGGCGCGGCCTTCTTTCAGAGCAAGGCGCGCAAGCGTGGCGGCGGACCTCAAGGCCAGCCGGATGGCACTCTCTCGCTTGACGGCGGCGCGGCATCGGCTTGAGGCACGAAAGGCGCGAACTGACATGCGCGAATGGCAGGTCAAGCGACGCGAACGCACCCGGCAACTGATCGAACTGGGCGGTCTGGTCGTGAAGGCCGGGCTGGTCGAACTCGCCGATGATGATCGCGCCACGCTCTACGGCGCGTTCCTCACCGTCGCGGCAAAGCTGCGCGGCGAGGAACGGGAGCAGGCGCTGGTGCTGTGGAGGCGCAAGGGCAAGCGGGCGTTTGAGATGGAAGAATGACAGTCGGAAAGGTCGGCTCGGCAAGCTAGAATTGCAGGCGGGCCGCGTGAAGTCGGCCCTGGCCAGACCAATCATTGCATTCGCCCTGAATACACGTGGTCTGAAGAGGGCTTCGCGGCCTTCAACCCGAAAGAGAGGCGCGCGCAACTGGCGAAGTCAGTAATTCTGAAAAAAGTCCACCCGTCCGGAATCCAGGTGATAGTAGGCACCGACCACCATCAGCCGTCCGGCCGCTTGCGGTTCAAGCAGGGCCGGGGAGGCTTCCTCTCGAAGTTCTTTCACGACCCGGCGGACATTGCACAGTGCGGCGGCGTTGCAGAGGTCTTCGGCCCAGGGATCAGCCTCCAGCACAGCCGGGAGCAGCGACTGCAGGACCTTACCGACATTGCCGCTATAGGCCGTCTCGCCCCGCGCTACTGAAACCGCGGCGCTGACCGCGCCGCAGGCTTCGTGGCCCATGACCACGATCAGCGGCACCTGCAATTGTGTGACGGCAAATTCCAGGCTGCCCAGCGCCGTGGCGCACAGCGTGTTGCCGGCATTGCGGACGATGAACAGTTCCCCCAGTCCGCGTTCGAACAACAGTTCGGGCGGGACCCGCGAATCCGAGCAGCTGAGATAGGCTGCGAACGGACGCTGCGCGGCAGCAAGGTGCAGCCGGTGCACCCGGTCCATCACCGGCGTGTAGGGCGCGTCCGACAGGAACCGGCGGTTGCCGTCCTTCAACAGGTCCAGCGCTTCGTGCGGAGTGATTGGCGGCAGGTCGGTCATCGCATTGGTCCTCAGCCCGGGCGGCCATCGCGGCGCGGGCGGCAATAGATCAGCGCATTGCGGACCAGCCACGGCAGCAGCCCGGCGGCAAACAGCAACGCGGCCAGCACCAACAGCAGGCCCTGTTCCCCGCGCAGCGCCGCCGCGATCCGCGCGGCGGCCGCCAGTTGCACCCCGGCAAAGGCCAGCCAGGCCAGCGGCACCATCGCCAGCGGCCGGCCGGAATGGCCGTGGGTGACCCGCGTGACCATGCCGACCAGCAGGCTGCCGGCAAAGCCCAGCGCCAGCGCATGGGTCGGGGCCAGGCCCAGCGGCAGATCCAGCGCGGAGAGGGCTGCAAGCAGAAAGCCGACGGGCGCCCAGGCAAACCCCCATATCAGCACCGACAGCAGCCCCGGCGCCGGCCCGCGCGGCCACCAGCGCCAGACCATCAGCCCTGTCAGCCCCGCAAGTCCAAGGCTGGCGATGGCGGACAGCGGCGGCAGCAGGGCCAGGTCGGCGCCGCACCGCAGGACCAGCAAGGCCCACAGCGCGCCAATCAGCCAATCCGGGCGCCAGCGCCGGTAATCCTTCACCACATTGCCGGCAAAGAACGGCACCATCCGGTGGGCCACGGTCAGGAACACCGGCAAGACGAACCAGTTCAAGGCCAGAACATTGCTCCAGCGCAGCGGCCGCGGATCACCGCCGGTCAGGAAGGACAGCGCAAGCAGCAGCGCGGCCAGGCCCGCCACCAGCGCGGCCAGCGCCGAAAGGGCGTGCCAGCAAGGCGGCTGGCCGCTGCGGCGGTGATCGGCCAGCACCCGTGCCAGGACCACCAGCGCCAGCCCCCAGCTCAGCGCAAACACCGCCATGCCCGCCGTGACCAGCCCGCCAAGCCCCGTCCACAGGCCGGCAGCGGCCAGCGCCATGCCAAGGGCCAGCCCGATGCCGACCGGTCCGAAGCGGCCGGCCTCGAGGTCCGGCTGGCCCATCCAGCGCGGAAAGACTGTCAGCAGGAAGCCGAAGATGAAGGCGGGATAGACCAGCAGGAGCAGGGCGGGGGCATGGAGCAGGCTGGCGGGCAGGGTGCCGCTGGGCAGTTCTGGCCAGCCCAGGAGCAGCCCGCCCAGGCGGACCAGCCACCACAGGGCGATTGCGCAAAGCCCCAGGCTGCCGCTCAGGAGCGGCAGGCGGTGCGGCGCGGCCAGCAGCAGGTGCGGGGAGGTTGCCATCACAGCAATCCGTGGGCGCCGGCCATGGCCGCCAAGACCGTGACCAGCGCGGCAAGCGACAGGACCCGGTGGACCAGTACCATCTTCGCGAAGTCGGTCTCGGGCTTTGGCGAAGCGGCCATTCGCCGGTGCAGCACCAGGGGTTCAGCCACGAACAGCATCACTGCAAAGATCGTCCACAGCACCAGCATGGCGTGCATCCACCAGAACCCGGGATCGGCAAAACGGCTCCACAGGCCGGCCTGGTGGGTCATCCAGAACCCGCTGGCCCCGGCCAGCAGCACCCAGAGCTTCGCCTGCGAGGCAAAGCCCTGCTCGATCTGGTGGAAGGCGGAGAGGCGCCGGGTGGGCGGCTCGCTGCGGACAATGGCCGGCATCACCACGAAGGTCACGAACCAGACACCGCCGATCCAGCCGACGATAGCAGCGACGTGCAGGACGCGGGCCAGAGTGAAAAGATCAAACGTCATGCCTGGCTCTTCGGTCAGATGGGCCGAACAATCGTTGATGAAAGTCAATTACAAATACGGATTACGGGCAGATCTGAAAGACATGAATCAAGCAAGCGCCCGTTTCGCCCTGGTCCTTTCCGCCCTGCTGGCCGGCACTGCCGCCCATGCCGAAACCGCTGCGCCCAAGCCAGCGCCACCGCCGGTCACGCCCTATGTCGACCTGCGCTACCGGCTTGAACTGGTCGACCAGGATGGACTGGCAGAGCAGGCAGCGGCATCTACGCTGCGGGTCAAGGCCGGGATCAAGACTGCCGAATGGCACGGTTTCAGCGCGCTGGTTGAAGGCGAAGCGATCGTGGTGCTGGGCGAGACCAGCTATAACGACACGGTCAACGGCAAGACCGCCTATCCGGTGGTTGCCGACCCTTCGGACGTGCTCCTCAACCAGGCCTGGTTGCGCTGGCGTCCCACGGCCGAGTTTGAAATCACGGCCGGCAGGCAGGCGGTCAATCTCGACAACCAGCGCTGGATCGGCTCGGTTGGCTGGCGGCAGAACGACCAGACGCTGGATGCCGCCCGTGTCACGGTCAAACCAGACAAGGGGGCCAGCATCGACTACCTCCATGCCTGGCGCGTCAACCGGGTATTCGGTCCGGATTCGCCCCAGGGCATCTGGCGCGATACCGACATTCACGGGGTCCGCGCCGCCTATACGATCAAGCATATCGGTACGCTCTCGGCCTATGGCTATTGGCTGGATGTCCCCTCAAGCCCGGCCAGCAGTTCACGGACCCTGGGCGTACGGATCGCTGGCGAGCTGCCGGTGGCAGGGAAGTCCTCCATCCTCTATGCCGCCGAGTACGCTCGCCAGCACGATCACGGCAACAATCCGCGCAGCTTCGCCCTGGATTACTGGCTGATCGAGCCGGGATTCAAGGCCGGGCCGGTGACGCTGAAGGCCGGGTACGAGCGGCTGGAAGGCAACGGCACGGTCGGCTTGCAGACCCCGCTGGCGACGCTGCATGCCTTCAACGGCTGGGCCGACAAGTTCCTGACCACCCCGGTCGGCGGTCTGCGCGATTTCTATCTGGATGCCGGGTACAAGGTTCCCGGCAAGGGCCCGCTGGCCGGGCTGGTGCTGCGCGGCGTCTGGCACGATTTCGGATCGACAGTCGGCAGCACGGCCTATGGCCGGGAATGGAATGCACTGGCCAGTTATCCGGTGGGCAAGCATGTGGTGCTGACGGCCAAGCTGGCCCATTACGATGCCGATGCCTTTGGCACCGACACCACCAAGCTGTGGCTGCAGATTGAAGCGAAGTTCTGATCAGGTCGGATCGTCGCGTACCGGATCGGGCCGGGAATAGGCTTCCAGCGCGGTCCGGTCGGTAATCGTCACCTGCGCGCCGCTGACTTCGATGCCATGCGCGGCCAGCAGGCCGAAGGCGCGCGAAAGGTTTTCGGGCGTCATCCCCAGCAGCGAGGCCAGCAGGCGTTTTTCCGCCTTAAGCGCAACCTTGCCGGTGCCGCCCTGGCGGCGTTCCTGATCGAGGATCAGATTGCCCAGCCGTTCGGCTGACTGGCGCAGCTTCATGTCAGTCAGCGCGCGGACCATGCCGCGATAGGCCTGGGCCAGTTCACGCATGGTCGCCTGCATCAGCGCGCAATCATCCTTCACCACTTCGCGGACCAGCGCGGCCGGAACCAGCAGGATCCGCGATGCCACCAAGGTGCGGGCCGACATCAGATA
Organism: Novosphingobium cyanobacteriorum; assembly: GCF_029436685.1. Taxonomy (GTDB): domain Bacteria; phylum Pseudomonadota; class Alphaproteobacteria; order Sphingomonadales; family Sphingomonadaceae; genus Novosphingobium; species Novosphingobium cyanobacteriorum. The sequence continues at coordinate 32,953 of NZ_JAROCY010000016.1, read as the reverse complement.
GGGCTGGTCGGTCACCACCGCGGCCAGGATGAAGCTGGTAACCGGTTCCACAATCCGCATGGTCGTGTCGCGCCCGGCGCTGTGGGCATAGAGCTCCACCAGTCCGTCGACCAGGACATGCAGGAAATCGGGTCGCTGACCCATCTCGAACAGGGTCAACTGCGGCGGGAAGACCTGCAGGAACGATCCGGTGAAGATCCGTTCGCGCTGGGCGTCCTGCATTTCCCGGAACAGAGGCAGATTCGCGATTTCGGGTCTTTCGCCGGGGCGCACGCAGCAGACTTCCTGTTTGGTTGGATAGCGACCCTAGCAGCCCACTTGATGTGCATCAATCGCCTGCTTGATCTGTTTCAGGCTGATTTCCCGCGCAGATCAGGCCGAAATCAGAAAGCGGGACCGAAATGGCGTTTCTTGATCGGGATCAAGCTTACCCGGAAATCATCGGTCATTCCTGCTGGCATTCAACCCACTACAGGGGACTCAGTGCCATGCCATTGCAGCAACAGGTCAGCGCCGGGCAACAGAACCGCGCCCTTGGGCTCAGCACCTTTGCCTTCACCATCTGCTTTGCGGTCTGGACGATTTTCGCAATCATCGGGATCGAGATCAAGGCGGAGCTGGGGCTGAACGATACCCAGTTCGGCCTGCTGGTCGGCACGCCGATCCTGACCGGATCGCTGGTCCGCCTGTTCCTGGGCGTCTGGACCGACCAGTACGGCGGACGGATCGTCTTTCCGCTGACCATGCTGGCTTCGGCGGCTTCGACCGTGCTGCTCAGCCAGGCCGATTCCTATATCCTGATGCTGCTGGCGGCGCTGGGGCTGGGCATGGCAGGCGGTGGCTTTGCCGTCGGTGTGGCCTATGTGTCGAAGTGGTACCCGCAGGAAAAGCAGGGCTCGGCGCTAGGCTTCTTCGGGATGGGCAATGTCGGGGCGGCGGTGACCAAGTTCGTCGCGCCCTGGGTGATGGTGGCGATGGGCTGGCAGGCCGTGGCCCAGATCTGGGCCGTTGTCCTGGCTATCACCGCCGTGCTGTTCTTCCTGTTCGCCAAGGATGATCCCGATCTCGCCGCGCGCAAGATCAGCGGGGAAAAGCCCAAAGGGCTGAAAGAGCAGCTGGAGCCGCTCAAGAACGAGCAGGTCTGGCGCTTTTCGCTCTACTACTTCTTCGTCTTCGGCGCGTTCGTCGCGCTGGCGCTGTGGCTGCCCAAATACCTGATCGGGGTTTACGGCGTCGACATCAAGGTTGCGGGGATGCTGGCGGCGACGTTCTCGCTCTCGGCTTCGGTGTTCCGGGCCTATGGCGGGATCCTGTCCGACCGCTACGGCGCGCGGCGGATCATGTACGCGACCTTCGGCGTCTCGATGCTGTGCCTGTTCATGCTGTCCTATCCCGCGACCGACTATGTGATCCACGGGATCAAGGGTGACATCACCTTCTCCACCTCGATGAGCCTGGTGCCCTTCGTCATCACGGTTTTCGTGCTCGGCTTCTTCATGTCGCTGGGCAAGGCGGCGGTCTACAAGCATATCCCGGTCTATTATCCCGGTCACGTCGGCTCCGTCGGCGGGCTGGTCGGGCTGGTCGGCGGTCTCGGCGGGTTCGTCCTGCCGATCGTGTTCGGCGCGGTCAGCGATCTGACCGGGATCTGGACCAGCTGCTTCATGGTGCTGTTCGCCCTTGTCGCCGTCGCGCTGGGCTGGATGCACCTGGCGATCCGCCAGATGGAACAGAAGGCTGCCGGGATCGATACCCGCTCGCTGCCACAGTTCCCGGAAATGGCCGGCCTCCATGACGAGGAGGTTCATGCCGAACACGGCGTGAAGGCCAAGGTGCTGACCGACTGGCGGCCCGAGGATTCGGCCTTCTGGGAAGAAACCGGCCAACGGATCGCCAATCGCAATCTCTACCTGTCCATTCCCGCGCTGCTGCTGGCCTTCAGCGTGTGGATGGTCTGGTCCGTGGTTGTCGCAAAGCTGCCCCTCATCGGCTTTGACTACACCACGGACCAGCTCTTCTGGCTGGCCGCGCTACCCGGCCTGTCGGGCGCGACCTTCCGGATCTTCTACAGCTTCATGGTGCCGATCTTCGGCGGGCGGTTGTGGACCACGCTGTCCACCGCATCGCTGCTGATCCCGGCCTTCGGGATCGGCTATGCCGTGCAGAACCCGGATACGCCGTACTTCATCTTCCTGGTCCTGGCCCTGCTGTGCGGCTTCGGGGGTGGCAACTTTGCCAGCTCGATGTCCAACATCGGGTTCTTCTTCCCCAAGGCGCAAAAGGGCAACGCGCTGGCGCTCAATGCCGGGCTCGGCAACCTGGGTGTCTCGGTGATGCAGTTTGCGGTGCCTTTGGTGATAACGGCCGGGGTGTTTGGTGCCCTTGGTGGCACCGCTCAAGTGGCCAAGGATGGCAGCCAGCTGTGGTTGCAGAACGCCGGCTTCATCTGGGTGCCGTTCATCATCGCCAGCACCCTGCTTGCCTGGTTCGGGATGAACGACATCGCCGATGCCAAGGCCAGCTTTGCCGAGCAGGCGGTGATCTTCCAGCGCAAGCACAACTGGCTGATGTGCTGGCTCTACACCGGCACCTTCGGTTCGTTCATCGGCTTCTCGGCCGGCCTGCCACTGCTCGCCAAAAGCCAGTTCCCGGACGTCAACGTGCTGAAATACGTGTTCCTCGGCCCGCTGGTCGGCGCGATCAGCCGCGCTGCGACCGGCTGGATTTCTGACCGCTGGGGCGGGGCGCGGGTCACCTTTTGGGTGTTCATCGGCATGATCGCCGGTGCCCTGGGCGTGATCCACTTCCTTGAAGCCAAGGATTTCAACGGTTTCCTGGGCGCCTTTATCTTCATGTTCTTCGTCACCGGGGTGGGCAATGCCTCCACCTTCCAGATGATCCCCAACATCATGCGCCAGGAAGTTCCGCGCCTGATGCCGGAACTGGACGCTGCCCAGCGCACCCGCCAGGCCGAAAAGGAATCGGCCGCGATCGTCGGCTTCACCTCGGCAATCGCGGCCTATGGGGCCTTCTTCATCCCCCGTGCCTTCGGGATGTCGATCAGCGCGACGGGTACGCCGATGGCCGCGCTCTATGCCTTCGCGATCTTCTACGCGAGCTGCGCCGCACTGACCTGGTTCATCTACACCCGCAAGGGCGGCCTGCTCCACGATGTCGAGCGCGGTCGCACCCCCTCTGCCCCAATTGCCCAAGGAGCCACCGCATGAGCCACCTGCTCGACCGTCTGACCTTCTTCCGCCAGAAGAAGGAGCAATTCTCCGAAGGCCACGGGGTCACCACCGCCGAAGCCCGCGACTGGGAAGACAGCTATCGCAAGCGCTGGCAGCACGACAAGATCGTGCGCAGCACCCACGGGGTGAACTGCACCGGTTCGTGCAGCTGGAAAATCTACGTCAAGGGCGGGATCATCACCTGGGAAACCCAGCAGACCGACTATCCGCGCACCCGGCCGGAACTGCCCAACCACGAACCGCGCGGTTGCCCGCGCGGGGCGAGCTACAGTTGGTACATCTATTCGGCCCAGCGGCTGAAATACCCGTTGATCCGCAAGCGGCTGGTCAAGCTGTGGCGCGCCGCGCGCAGGGATCTGCCGCCAGTCGCCGCCTGGGCCTCGATCCAGAACGATCCGGTCAAGCGCAAGAGCTATACCGCGATCCGCGGCCACGGCGGCTTCGTGCGCTCGACCTGGGACGAGGTGAACGAGATCATCGCGGCGGCCAACGCCTATACCGCCAAGCAGTGGGGCCCGGACCGGGTGATCGGCTTCTCCCCGATCCCGGCCATGTCGATGGTCAGCTATGCGGCGGGTTCGCGCTATCTCTCGCTGCTCGGCGGGACCTGCATGAGCTTTTACGATTGGTACTGCGATCTGCCGCCCGCCAGCCCGATGACCTGGGGTGAGCAGACCGACGTTCCGGAAAGCGCGGACTGGTACAATGCGGGCTTCCTGATGATGTGGGGATCGAACGTGCCCCAGACCCGCACACCCGATGCTCACTTCATGACCGAGGCGCGCTATCGCGGGGCCAAAGTGGCCGTGGTCAGCCCCGATTATGCCGAGGCAACCAAGTTCGCCGACCTGTGGCTCAACCCAAAGCAGGGCACCGATGCGGCGCTCGCCATGGCGATGGGCCACGTCATTCTGCGCGAATTTCACCTCGACCGGCAGGTGCCGTATTTCGAGGACTATTGCCGCAAGTACTCGGACATGCCGATGCTGGTCCGGCTGGTCGAGCAGGATGGCCGGCTGGTGCCCGAACGCCTGCTGCGTGCGTCCGATTTCAAGGGCGAGCTGGGTGAGGGCAACAATCCCGAATGGAAGTGCGTGGCGATCGACGAGGCCCGCGACGAAGTCGTGGTGCCTTCGGGCTCGGCCGGCTTCCGCTGGGGCGAGAAGGGCAAGTGGAACCTGCAGGAAACGGATGGCAAGGGCAGCGATGTGAAGCTGCGGATGACCGCCATCCTCGACAAGGACCACGACGAGGTAGTCGAGGTCGGCTTCCCCTATTTCGGCAACCGCGAGCATGATCATTTCCAGGGCACCGACCATCCGGACGTGCTGATGAAGCGCGTGCCCGTGCGCGAACTGGAGCTTAAGGACGGGCGAACCTACGTCGCCACGGTATTCGACCTGTTCTGCGCCAACTATGGCCTCGACCGGGGCCTGGGCGGTGAACATGTCGCCCGCGATTATGCCGATCCTGCACCCTACACCCCGGCCTGGGGCGAGAAGATCACCGGCGTTCCGGCCGATGCGATCATCACGGCCGCGCGCGAGTTTGCCAGCAACGCGGAAAAGACCAATGGCAAGTCGATGGTGATCCTGGGGGCCGGGCTCAACCACTGGTATCACATGGACATGAACTACCGGGGGATCATCAATCTCCTGGTGATGTGCGGCTGTGTCGGCCAGTCGGGCGGCGGCTGGTCGCACTATGTCGGGCAGGAAAAGCTGCGCCCGCAGACCGGCTGGCTGCCGCTGGCCTTCGCGCTCGACTGGAACCGTCCGCCCCGGCAGATGAATTCCACCAGCTTCTTCTATGCCCATACCGACCAGTGGCGTTACGAGACGCTGGGGGTAGGCGAGATCCTCTCTCCCACCGCGCCCAAGGGCGACTGGGACGCCAGCTTGATCGACTATAACGCGCGGGCCGAGCGGATGGGCTGGCTGCCCTCCGCGCCGCAGCTCAAGACCAACCCGCTGGAAGTGGGCAAGGCGGCAAAGGCTTCGGGCATGGAGCCGAAGGACTATGTCGCGCAGGGGCTGAAGGCCGGCGATTTGGAACTGTCATGCATGGACCCGGACGACGAGGCCAACTGGCCGCGCAACATGTTCGTCTGGCGTTCAAATCTGCTTGGCTCATCCGGCAAGGGGCACGAGTATTTCCTCAAGCACCTGCTGGGAACGGCCCACGGCGTCCAGGGCAAGGACCTGGGCGAAATGGGTCACCAGAAGCCCAGGGACGTGAAGTGGCACGATGAAGCGCCCAAGGGTAAGCTGGACCTCCTGGTCACACTGGACTTCCGGATGTCGACCACCTGCGTCTACTCCGACATCGTCCTGCCGACCGCCAGCTGGTACGAGAAGGACGATCTCAACACTTCCGACATGCACCCCTTCATCCACCCGCTAAGCGCGGCCGTGGACCCGGTGTGGGAATCGAAGAGCGACTGGGAAATATACAAGGGGATCGCCAAGGCCTTCTCCGAAGTAGCTCCCGAAGTGCTGGGCGTCGAGCAGGACCTGGTGCTGGTCCCGATCCAGCATGACAGCCCGAACGAGATCGCCCAGCCGTTCGACGTGGCCGACTGGGGCCAGGGCCAGGTCGAGCCGATCCCCGGCAAGACCATGGCCAATGTCGCCCTGGTCGAGCGGGATTATCCGAACCTCTACAACCGCTTCACTGCGCTCGGTCCGCTCATGGACAAGCTCGGCAACGGCGGCAAAGGCATCGCCTGGAACACCGCGCATGAGGTGGAAAACCTGCGCAAGCTCAACGGCACGCAGAGCGGTGAAGGCCCAACCAGCGGCATGGCAAAGATCGAGACCGCGATCGATGCGGCCGAAGTGCTGCTGATGCTGGCACCGGAAACCAACGGCGAAGTGGCGGTCAAGGCGTGGGATGCACTGTCGCAGTTCACCGGGATCGATCACACCCACCTGGCCCGGCCCAAGGAAGAGGAGAAGATCCGCTTCCGCGACATCCAAGCTCAGCCACGAAAGATCATTTCCTCGCCCACCTGGTCCGGGCTGGAAAGCGAGCATGTCTGCTACAACGCCGGCTACACCAACGTCCACGAGCTGATCCCGTGGCGGACCCTGACGGGCCGTCAGCAGCTTTACCAGGATCACAAGTGGATGCGCGCCTTTGGCGAGGGCTTCTGCGTCTACCGCCCGCCGATCGATACCAAGGCGGTCAAGCCGATGCTCGATAAGGCAGAAGGCCAACCCCACGTGGTGCTGAACTTCATCACCCCGCACCAGAAGTGGGGGATCCACTCCACCTATACCGACAATCAGCTGATGCTGACCCTGTCGCGCGGCGGACCGATCGTGTGGATGAGCGAGGTCGATGCCGCCAAGGCGGGCCTCGTCGACAACGACTGGGTCGAAACCTTCAACGCCAACGGCGCCCTGGTTGCCCGCGTGGTCGTCTCGCAGCGCATGAAGGAAGGCACCCTGTTCATGTACCATGCGCAGGAAAAGATCGTGAACGTGCCCGGCTCGCCGCTGACCGGCCAGCGCGGCGGGATCCACAATTCGGTGACCCGCGCGATCCTCAAACCGACCCACATGATCGGCGGCTACGTCCAGCAGGCCTACGGGTTCAACTATTACGGCACCGTCGGTTCCAACCGCGACGAATACGTCATCGTCCGCAAGCTTGAGAAGGTCGACTGGCTTGAAGGGCCGCTCGCCGAAGGGGAGAACGCAGCATGAAAGTCCGCGCGCAAATCGGCAAGGTGCTGAACCTCGACAAGTGCATCGGCTGCCACACCTGCTCGGTCACCTGCAAGAACGTCTGGACCAGCCGCGAAGGCATGGAATACGCCTGGTTCAACAACGTCGAGAGCAAGCCCGGGATAGGCTATCCCAAGGACTGGGAGAACCAGGACCGCTGGAACGGCGGATGGGTCCGCACCCCCACCGGATCGATCCGCCCGCGCATGGGCGGCAAGTGGCGGCTGCTGGCGAAGATATTCGCCAACCCCGACCTGCCCGAGATCGACGACTACTACGAACCCTTCACTTTCGATTACGGCCATCTGCAATCGGCCGGGGAAAGCAAGGCCTTCCCCACCGCGCGTCCGCGCAGCCTGATCTCCGGCCAGCGGATGGAGAAAATCGAAGGCGGCCCCAACTGGGAGGAAATCTTGGGCGGCGAGTTTTCGAAGCGTTCGGCCGATTACAACTTCGAAGGGGTCCAGAAGGAAATCTACGGTCAGTTCGAAAACACCTTCATGATGTACCTGCCCAGGCTGTGCGAGCATTGCCTCAACCCGACTTGCGTTGCGGCTTGCCCGTCCGGTTCGATCTACAAGCGCGAGGAGGACGGCATCGTCCTGATCGACCAGGAAAAGTGCCGCGGCTGGCGGATGTGCGTTTCGGGCTGTCCCTACAAGAAGATCTACTTCAACTGGAAAACCGGCAAGAGCGAGAAGTGCATCTTCTGCTATCCGCGGATCGAGGCGGGAGAGCCGACCGTCTGCAGCGAAACCTGCGTTGGCCGCATCCGTTACCTTGGCGTGATGCTCTATGACGCTGACCGGATAGAGGAAGCGGCCAGCGCCGAGCATGTCGAGGACCTTTATCAGGCCCAGCTCGACATCTTCCTCGATCCCAACGATCCGGCGGTGATCGAACAGGCCCGCAAGGACGGGGTGCCCGAAGCCTGGCTGGAAGCCGCGCGCCGCTCGCCGGTGTGGAAAATGGCGATGGAATGGAAGGTCGCCTTCCCGCTCCACCCCGAATACCGCACGCTCCCCATGGTCTGGTACGTGCCGCCGCTCTCGCCGATCAGTTCGGCGGCCAGCGCGGGCAAGATTTCCGCGCGCAACGGCATGCCGGATGTCCGCTCCTTGCGGATTCCGGTGCGCTACCTGGCCAACCTGCTGACCGCGGGCAAGGAAGCCCCGGTGGTCGATGCGCTGGAACGGATGCTGGCCATGCGCGGCTACATGCGGGCCAAGACGGTCGACGGCGTCGTCGCCGCAGACATGGCCCACGAGGTTGGCCTGACCCCGGCCCAGATCGAGGAAATGTACCACGTGATGGCGATCGCCAATTACGAGGACCGCTTCGTCATCCCCACCGGCCACCGCGAAGATGCCGAGGACATGTACGACGAGAAGGGCGGCTGCGGCTTCTCCTTCGGCAACGGCTGTTCGGGCGGGTCGAATGAGACCAACCTGTTCGGGGCGCCGGCCCGCAAGAAACTGCAAACGCCGACGGAGGTGTTCTGATGCGCCTGACCCTGCTGATCCTCTCGGCCCTGCTGCGCTATCCCGATGCCGAAGTCCAGCAGGCTGCCCCTGGGCTTGCCACGGCGCTGGCCGAGGATGGCCTGCTTTCTCCCGAACAGCGCGCCAGCCTGCAGCCGCTGATCGAGGAACTTGCCAACATGGACCTGCTCGATGCCCAGGAACGCTATGTCGGCCTGTTCGACCGGGGGCGGGCGGTTTCGCTCCACCTGTTCGAGCACGTCCACGGTGAAAGCCGCGACCGGGGCCAGGCGATGGTCGACCTGCGTGACCGCTATGAGGCGCAGGGTCTGGAAATCGCGGCCAAGGAATTGCCGGACTACCTGCCGCTGTTCCTTGAGTATCTCTCGGTCCTGCCCCCGGCCCAGGCGGCTGACGAGCTGGCCCAGCCCGGCGTGATCCTCTCTGCCCTGGCCCAGCGGCTGGAAGAAAAGGGCACCGCCTATGCCGCGCCGATGCGGATCCTGGCCGACCTGGCCGGGGCCGGCGGCGAAGCGTTCGAGATCGCCCCGGCGGACGATCCCGACGATCTTGCCGCGCTCGATGCGGCTTGGGAGGAAGAACAGATCCGCTTCGACAGCCCCGTCGCCCCCGGCACTGCCGATTGTCCGCAGGTTGCTGCGATGGTCGACCGCATTCTCACTCAGGAACCCGTCAGGAGTCCGATCCATGGCTGACTTCGTCCACCACCTGCTCTTCGGGATCTATCCCTACATCGCACTCGCCGTTCTCGCGGTGGGTTCGGTGATCCGCTATGATCGGGAACCCTATTCATGGCGGGCCGGATCGAGCCAGCTCTTGCGCCGCAAACAGTTGATCGTCGGATCGGTGCTGTTTCATCTTGGCGTGCTGCTGATCTTCGCGGGCCACGTGGTCGGCCTGCTGACCCCGATCGCGATATTCGATGCGCTGGGCATTTCGCACGGGGCCAAGCAACTGCTGGCGATCGTTGCCGGCGGCTTTGCCGGGGTGGCGGGGATTGTCGGGGCCACTTTGCTGATCCACCGCCGGTTCTTCGATCCGCGGATCCGCGCGGCCTCCAGCTTTGCCGACAACATGATCATCCTGCTGCTGTGGGCGCAGCTTGCGCTTGGCCTCGCCACGATCCCGCTGTCGCTCCAGCATCTCGACGGGCATGAAATGGTCAAGTTCATGAACTGGGCCCAGGGCATCTTCACCTTCCGCTCGGGCGCGGCGGATCAGATCGCCGATGTGGCGCTGGTCTTCAAACTGCACCTGTTCCTCGGCCTGACGATCCTGTTCCTGTTCCCCTTCACCCGCCTGGTCCATATGCTCAGCGCGCCGGTACGCTATGTCTGGCGGCCGGGCTATCAGGTGGTCCGGTCAAGGAAGCTGGCGCGATGAACTTTGAACCGGTCCTGGTCGGCGGACGCGAGATCCCGGCCGAGGCGATTGCCGCCGAAGCCCAGCATCATCCCGCTCCCGATGCCGCAGCCGCCTGGAATGCGGCAGCCGAAGCCCTTGCCGTCCGCCAGTTGCTGCTGGACGAGGCGGAGCGGCTGGGCCTTTCTTCCGGAGACCGGCGCGATGGCGAAGGCCGTCCGCTGACCGAGGAGGACGCCCGGATCGACGCCCTGCTGGAACAGGAAGTGCGGGTGCCGCAAGCGGACGAAGCCGCCTGCCGCCGGTTCTATGATCACAACCGCGAACGCTTTGCCTCGCCGGTGCTGGTCGAGGCCGCGCATATCCTGATCGAGGCCGATCCGGCGGACGAATTTGCCATGGGCCTCGCCACCGGCGATGCCCGCACCCTGATCCGCCAGTTGCAGGCCGAACCCGATCGCTTCGCGGACCTCGCCCGCGCTCGCTCTGCCTGTCCTTCGGGCCAGCAGGGTGGCAACCTGGGGCAGGTCGGGCCGGGGCAGATGGTCAAGCCGTTCGAGGAGGCGCTGTTCGCGCTGCCGGAAAACTCGCTGTGCACGCAGCCGGTCAAGACCCGCTTCGGGGTGCACGTGATCCGCTCCGGACGCCGGGCCGAAGCGCGCCAGCTGCCGTTCGAAGCGGTCCGGGATGCCATCGCTGGCTATCTGGAAGAAGCCAGCTATCGCCGCGCCGTGGCGCAGTACATCGCGATCCTCGCCGGGCAGGCCGGGGTCAGCGGGGTTGCCATCGCCGGGGCTGAAGGGGCCATGGTGCAATAGGATGAACTCGCCGCTGACCGATGGCCACGGCCGCCGCTTCGAATATCTCCGTCTGTCGCTGACCGACGTGTGCAACTTTCGCTGCACCTATTGTCTGCCGGAAGGCTATCGCAAGGTGGCGGGCCAGCCGGCCAGCCTGACCGTGGCGGAAACCGGACGGCTGATCGCGGCCTTTGCCAGGCTCGGGCTGTGGAAGGTCCGCCTCACCGGCGGTGAACCGAGCCTGCGGCCCGAACTGCTGGACATTGCCCGGACAGTGGCCACCACGCCGGGCATCCGCAAGTTGGCCATGACCACCAACGGCTATCGCCTGGCGGAGCGGGCAGCAGACTATGCCGCGGTCGGAATCTCGGCGCTAAACATCAGTGTCGATTCCCTTGATCCCGTGCGGTTTGCGGCGATCACCGGGCATGACCGGCTGGGCGAGGTGCTGGACGGCATCGCCGCTGCGCGCGACGCCGGGATCACTTCGATCAAGCTCAACAGCGTACTGATGCGCGGGGTCAACGATGACGAGCTCGAAGGGTTCATTGCCTTTGTCCAACAGCACAATCTGGCGCTGCGGTTTATTGAGGTGATGCGGACCAATGACAATCCCGCCTTCTTCGATCGCCACCACCTGGCCGGCGAGGAAATCGCCGGGCGGCTGACGGCGCTGGGCTGGCAGCGGCAGATGCGCGAGGCCGGAGCCGGCCCGGCGGTCGACTTTGCCAAGCCGGGCGAACCGGGCCGGATCGGGATCATCGCACCCTATTCGAAAGATTTCTGCGCCAGTTGCAACCGTCTGCGGGTATCCGCGCGGGGCAAGCTGCACCTTTGCCTGTTCGGCGATGCCGGGATCGATCTCAGGCCGCTATTGCAGGATGATGGCCAGCTCGATGCGCTGGTGGCGCGGATTAGCGCGCTGACCGCGACCAAGGCTCCCGCCCACCGCCTGCACGAAGGCAACAGCGGCGGCACGCCGCATCTCGCCTCGATCGGGGGATAGAATGACCATGACGACCCTGCGGATCGAGCTGTGCGGGCGGCTGGCGGAAGCCTGCGGGCGCGAGGTGGAACTGGCCGTACCGATCGATGGCTTGCCGGTCCACGCGCTCTTCGCTGCCCTTGCGGATGCCCATCCGCTGCTGGGCGAGGCGTTGGCCCGGGGCCGGGTCCGCGCCTGTGTCAACGAAGAGCTCGTTTCCGGAAGCACGGTTGTAACCGCCGGCGATGCCGTGGCCCTGTTCCCGCCGGTGTCGGGGGGATGACCAGCGCCGTTGAACTGGCCGAGGCGGCGTTCGATCCGGCCGCGCTGCTGGCCCGCTTTACCGACGATCTGGACGGTGAAGGCGGGGTGGTCAGCTTCACAGGTTATGCCCGCGGCGCGGCCAAGGATGGCGGTGCGGTCCAGGCCCTGGTGCTGGAAAGCTATCGCGGTGTCACCCTGGCCTCGATGCGGGCGATTGCTGCCGATGCCCATGCCCGCTTTGCCATTACCCGCAGCCTGGTGGTGCACCGGGCCGGGCGGATCCTGCCGGGGGAAGCGATTGTCTTCGTTGCCACGGCTTCGGCGCACCGCCGCGCCGCTTTCGAGGCGGCCGATTATCTGATGGACCGCCTCAAGACCGAAGCGGTATTCTGGAAGCGCGAGGAAGGCCCCGACGGGCACCGCTGGATCGAGCCGACCGAGGCCGACCAGGCGGATCTTTCCCGCTGGACCGCGAAACAGGACTGAACCTATGCCCGGAATTGACGAGAGCCTGCCGTTCCACCCGCTCAACATCGCGGTGCTGACCGTGTCCGATACCCGGACCATGGAAACCGACACGTCCGGCGCCTTGCTCGCCGAGCGGCTGACCGGAGCCGGTCACCGCCTTGCCGCGCGGGCAATCGTGATCGATGATGTCGAGGCGATCCGCGACCAGATGCGGGCCTGGATCGCCGATCCGGCAGTGGATATCGTGGTCAGCACCGGCGGAACCGGCTTTACCCCGCGCGATGTCACGCCAGAGGCGGTGATGCCGCTGCTGCGCCGGGTAATGGACGGATTCAGCGTAGTGTTCCACCAGGCCAGCATGGGCACGATCGGCGTATCGACCCTGCAATCGCGCGCCTTTGCGGGGCAGGCCGAGGACACCTTCATCTTCTGCGTACCGGGATCGACCGGAGCCTGCCGCGATGCCTGGGACCTGGTCCTGGGGCTGGAATTTGACAGCCGCTATCGCCCTTGTTCGATCGCCGGGCAATTGCCGCGCCTGCGGGACGTCTGCGCATGACCGGGCTGACCCACCTCGATGGCGAGGGGCGGGCGCGGATGGTCGATGTCGGGGACAAGCCCGTCACCACCCGTCAGGCCGAAGCGCGCGGGGAACTGCGCTGTCTGCCGGAAACGCTGGCCGCCGTGCGGGCCGGAAACACGCCCAAGGGCAGCGTCATCGCCACGGCCGAACTGGCAGGTGTCATGGCCGCCAAGCGCACTGCTGACCTGATCCCGCTGTGCCACCCGCTGGCCCTAACCAAGGTGGTGGTGGAGATCGCGATCGACGATGCCCTGCCCGGCTTCACCCTGCGCGCCGAGGTGCGGACCAGCGGGCAGACCGGGGTGGAGATGGAAGCACTGACCGCCGTATCAGTCGGCGCACTGACCCTGTTTGACATGCTCAAGGCGGTGGACAGGACCATGACGATTGGCGCGATCAGGGTGACGGCCAAGTCCGGTGGCCGTTCCGGAGACTGGACGGCGACATGATCGGGTTTGACGAAGCGGTCGGGCTGATCGCAGAGCAGGTCCTTCCGCTGGGAACCGAACAGGTCGCACTGGCTGAAGCCGCGGGCCGCGTCCTTGCCGCACCCCTCCATGCCCGTTCTGCCGCGCCGCGCGTCGCTGTATCGGCCATGGACGGATATGCCGTGATCGATGCCGCGACCCGGCCGGGCGAGCCGCTGACCGTCGTGGGGGAGAGCCGGGCAGGTGCCGGCTATCCCGGCATTGTCCAACCTGGACAGGCGGTGCGGATCTTCACCGGCGCGCCGCTGCCAGCCGGGGCCGACCGTTGCATCATGCAGGAATATGCCACCCGCGATGGCGAGATGGTGCGCTTTGCCGAAGGCTATGGCCCTGGCTGGCACGTCCGGACTGCTGGCAGCGACTTTGCTGCTGGCGATCTGCTACTTGCTGCCGGCACCCGGCTGAACTCCCGCGCGATGATCGCCGCCGCTGCTGCGGATCTGGCCGGCGTGACGGTTGCACGGCGGCCACGGGTGGCGATCATCGGCACAGGGGATGAACTCGCGCCGCCCGGCGAGGCCCATCTGCGCGCCGACGCCATTCCCGAAAGCGTCACTTTCGGCGTTTCCGCCATGGTGGCGGAGAGCGGGGCGCAGGTGGTGCACCGGGTGATCGGGCTTGATGATCTGCAAGCGTTGGAAACGGCCGCAGGCGCGGCGCTGGAAGCTGCCGATCTGGTGATCGTCACCGGCGGGGCCTCTGTCGGTGAGCGCGATTTTGCCAAGCCGATGTTTGTCCCCCACGGGCTGGACCTGGTCTTCGCCAAGGTCGCGATCAAGCCCGGCAAGCCGGTCTGGCTGGGCCGGGCCACGGGCAAATGGGTGCTGGGCCTGCCTGGCAATCCCACCTCGGCGATGGTCACAGCCCGCCTGTTCCTGCTGCCCTTGCTGGCCCGCTTGCAGGGCCAGCCGGTGGCCGAAGTGCTGCGCTGGCGCAGCTTGCCGGTGGCCGCGCCGATCGGGGCCACCGGCAACCGCGAGACCTTTGTTCGCGCCCGCTGGGACGAGGCCGGGCTGATGCCGCTGGGCAACCAGGACAGCGGCGCCCAGGGCGCCCTGGCGCAAGCCGACTGGCTGATCCGCTGTCCGGCCGGGCTGCCGGCGCTGGAAACCGGTCAGCCGGTCAGTACCCTGCCGTTCTGATCCGCTCCTCCGCCGCAGCCAGGGCTGCGGCATCGTTGACGTTGGCAAAGGGCTCTGGCGTTTCGCTCCACTCCACCGGGGCCATGCCAATTGCTTCGGCAAAGCGCCACAGCGACTGGCCGCCACCGGCCATCCAGCGGTCCAGAGCATCGGGCGCGCTACGCCAGAGCGCCGCCATCGGATGCAAACGGCCGCTGCTGACCGGCATGGCGGCACCGTGATCCGGCAGGGCTGCCGACAGGCGCGGCACCAGGTCGGCGGGAAGAAAGGGCAGATCGCAGCCCACCATCAGCACAGCTGCGCGGTTCAGCCTAGCTCCTTCGTGCAGCGCGCTGGCAAGCGCCGAAATCGGACCGATCCCGGCCTGTGCGTCGAACAGCTGCGGCAGGCCGGTGCCCCAGTCGCCATTCCCGGGCCGCACCGCCAGGGCCACCGCATCGCTGTGCTGCCGCGCCCAGGCGCAGGTCCGGTCGATCAGCCGCTCTCCCGCCAGCAGCCGCGCCGGCTTGTCCCCGCCGATCCGGCTGCCATCGCCGCCAGCTGCGATCACGATCAGGGGCGGCTCAGGTGCCAAGCAGCTTTGCTCCGGCGATCACCAACACCAGCGCCAGCAGCCGGATCAGCGCCTTACGCGGCAGCCAAGTCGCGCTGATCCCGCTGCCGATCAGCCCGCCGACTACTACCGCGCCGACATACCACGGCGTTTGCCCCGGCAGAGCGTCCAGCCTTGCCCCCTGACCAAGCAGACCGGCTGCACTGTTGCAGAAAATGAAAGCCGCGCTGATCCCGGCCACTGTGCGGGCCTCAGCCCAGCGCATCAGGATCAGCAGTGGGCTGAGGAAGATCCCGCCGCCGGTGCCGGTCAGTCCTGCGATCAGGCCCAGTGCAGCCCCGGTCGGAAGGGCTACGAGCGGCTGCGGGGGATGGGTTTCCGTCCCGGCCAATTGCGGCCGGAACACCAATGCGGCCGCCGAGGCAATCAGGACCGCGCCGAGCAGAATGCGGTGCCAGGCCCCGCCAAGGTCGATTGAACCACCCAGGAAGGCCAGCGGGATCGCCGCTACGGCAAACAGCAGGAATAGCCGCAGGTCAAAAGCCCCGGTCCGGCGAAACTGGATGAAGGCAATGGCCGAAACGAACAGGTTCAGCACCAGCGCCAGCGGTCGCATCTGCTCGGGCGCAAAGTCGGTCAGGGCCATCAGTGCTAGATAGGCCGAAGCCCCGCCATGCCCCACCGTTGCGTAGGGTGTGGCTGCCGCGAATAGCAAAATGACAAATAAGTTCGGATCGATCATGCTGCCAGTGTTCTTGGCTGGCAGCGACAGGTCAAGCTGGGAAGTCCCAATTCACCAGCTCAACATGCCCATCGGCTTGCTGAACAGCCTGAACTGGATCGAGCAG
Organism: Novosphingobium cyanobacteriorum; assembly: GCF_029436685.1. Taxonomy (GTDB): domain Bacteria; phylum Pseudomonadota; class Alphaproteobacteria; order Sphingomonadales; family Sphingomonadaceae; genus Novosphingobium; species Novosphingobium cyanobacteriorum. Next base: position 16,976 of record NZ_JAROCY010000016.1, on the reverse strand, counting down.
CAACGCGGACCGAAAGGCGAAGGTTGATTCGCGCGCAAGCGTCGTCAGATCTTGCGCAAATATCCGCCGCTTGTGCGCAGATTTACCGGCATGATCCAGCGCCTGCTCTGATCACGGCACAAAAACATCGCATCAAGGCGGCCGGTGTTTGCGTCCGCCGTCTTCTATACTCTTCCGTATCCGTGCCTATTCGTCCGCAAGTTATTCTATCCGTATCTACGCTGACCGAATCAGGGACTACGAATTCTGTTGCGCTGGATGCCTCATAACGAAATTCTCGGACCAGGGGGCACCAGTAACTGCCAATGAATGGAAGCAAGTCCCATGTCCAACTCCGACAAGATAATTCGCCTTAAGACCGTTCTCGCCCGGACCGGCCTGTCCCGGTCCACCATGTATCGCAAGATCGCAGAGGGTACTTTTCCGTCCCAAGTGAAGATCAGCGTCCACGGCGCGGGCTGGCGGGAATCCGCCGTTAACCGCTGGATCGATGACCCGGTGTCGTATCGGGCTGAGAGCTCGGCGCAGTGATATCGCCGCCTTTAGTCGAGCCGATCTGCGTGAGGGTCAATGACGCGGCGCGCATGATCGGTATTGGTCGCACCAAGCTCTACAAGATGATTGCTTCCGGCGAGATCGAGGCCATCAAGCTCGGCAAATCGACCCGGATCACAACCACCAGTCTGCACAAACTCATCATGCGGCAGCACGAGCCGTAATAGGCTCGGTTGCCAGCTTATTAACTTCCGACGCGTGATTGCCCAGGTAATCCGCCCATTGCTTCATCAAGCTCCGGCGCTTTTCAAAGAAGTCGGTTCGGCGGTAGGCGGCTTCAACCTTGTTGGGCAGCTTGTGGGCCAACGCCTTGTCAGCGACCTCTTTGGGAAAGTCCGTGCATTCAGCGGCCCAGTCCGTGAAGGTCGAACGAAAGCCGTGCACAGTGATTGTGGCGAAACCATCGTCGCGCAGCAGTTTGGTCATGGTCATGTCGCTGATCGGCTTCTTGCCATCGTTGGAGAAGACCAAACCGGTATCGCTGGTTCGCTCATTCCAGCGCTTGCGTAGCAGCGCCAAAGCCGGTGCAGAGAGCGGCACGATATGGGTTTCGCCTGCTTTCATCCGCTCGCCGGGAATGGTCCATACCGCATTTTCGAGGTCGAACTCGGACCATACCGCAAGGCGCGTCTCGTTGGATCGCACGGCATTGTAGATCGTGAAACGCAGTGCATCGCGTCCGGTCGTAGGAGACGCGGTGGTCAGCTTCTGCATCAGCGCCGGGACATCGGAATAGGGCATGGCCTCCATGTGCCCGCGCTTGTCGTTCTGACGCGGCAGACCCTTGCGCACCGAACGCAACGAGACTTCTTCCGGTACCCATCCTTTCACATGCGCGAAATCGAGCACCACGCCGATGCGCTGGAGCAGGCGTCGGGCTGTTTCCGGTATCTCCAGCCAGATCGGGGACAGCGCCTCGACGACGCAGGCGCTATCCACTTTGTCGACTGGCTTCTTGCCAATGCGCGGAAACAGGTGGCGCTCGAAACCAGACAACCAGCGGGCATGATGCCCGTCCTTCCAGCCGTCTCCCAGGGTCTCATGACACGTGCGGGTCGCGGCTTCGAAGGTCGGAATGACCTTCCGCGCTTTGCGCCGCTCGGCAACTGGATCGAAACCGTCACGAACCCGGCGACGCAGTTCTGCCGCCGCTGTTCTGGCATCGGTCAGCGAAACATCATGTGCCGATCCCAGCCCATAGTCGCGGCGTTGGCCTTTCAACTGCATGCGGAGCACCCATGTGCGCGCGCCGCTGGGCTTCACGACCAGGCACAAGCCCCTGCCATCGACATGCCGACCGGGCTTCGCATTCTTCACTTTCAGTACTGTCAGCGCCATCAGGTTCTAGTCCCTGTCAGGGATTCATACCGCCAAAAACAGGGGTATTTGGTCCCACAAGCATTCCCACATTTTAGCGGGAATTCAGGCGTTTCAGGGCGACCGACCGCGAACACGTTACAAGATAAATTGCTGATTTTACAGAGTAGTTGGAGACGCTCTGAAATTGCCTGAGACGAAAGTTATAGCGCCTCCTCCGCTACCAATAATCAAGCTCTTCGGGGCTTTTTTGAAACCAGGTTTGCAGACGATGTATCCTCGCACCTTTCACGCATGGCCTTTCTTGGCCGCGCTGTCAGGCTTCAGGAATGCGCGGATGTCTTTGACTTTGGCGTAGATGCGCAACCTTTGCGCAAGGCCATTCGTACCGATAGCTGGGTCTACTTCATCGGTGCCGAGGATGGCCCGGTTGAGATCGGCAGGACGAAAGAGCCTTAAACCCGGCTTGGCACATTGCAGACGACCTACCCCGACAAACTGTTCATCTATGCCGTGATCCCTGCCGCGGCAGAGCGCGAGCGTATCCACGCCCAGGAAGATGCCGCACTGGACGCCATCAAGCAGATTGCCAACGGGCACAACGATCCCCGCATCTGGCCATGGGCAGGAGTATCGGCGGTGCCACCATCATCGCCGCTCAGTGCCAACGCATGACCAGCCAAGCAGCCAGCCTTGCCCCTGAGCAATGCACCGCATCGGTGAAGGGACAGATACTACGCTGTGATTGCCCGCAATCCATTCGCCAAGCATTGGAAAATTGTCCACGCCGCCTAAACGCGAAATAGGTGGTGAAATCGCTGGCATGGTCGATCGCCCCTCCCTTCGGCGGCCGCTGCATGGTGATTTGCATGGGCATGACTTCGAACGAATCGTCACAAGATAATGGCCGATCCGCCTAAGGACTGGTGGCGCGATCGTTATGACGAACCTGTCGTTCCCCGCACCCGATCCGCGCAGTACCCGCAATCCAGGTGTCGCCGGGCCTCTGCCCGTGCGCGGATGAATCTGCTGCGGGCGTTTGGCCGGCGCAGGCGACGAGGGGACCATGATTTCGCACTGGCTTGCCGAATTGCAGTATCGGCTCGGCGCTACGATTGATGCGTCTGGCAAGATCGTTCCCGATACGTCGTGGAGCGCGCAGCTTCTCTCGTCCGATCGACTGTGGATGTTGCTGGAAGGCACGCACGTGCTGACGCTCATGCTGTTTGCGGGCACGATCCTGTTTGTCGACCTGCGCCTGCTTGGTGTGGCTTTCCGCAACGTGCCGGTTTCGCGAGTGGCGGACCAGGTCCTGCCATGGACCGTGGGCGGGTTTATCGTGCTGCTGGTGACGGGAAGCCTGCTGTTCTTCTCCAATCCGCTGGAATACTGGCACAATTTTGCATTTCGGCTGAAGCTGGGCTTTCTGGCCGTGGCGGCCGTCAACATCTTCTGGTTCCACTATCGCGTACAGGCCAACCGCCCCTTGTGGGACGATGCGCAGGTCCCGCCTGCGAGGGTGCGCATTTCGGGCGCCACATCGATCGCCCTGTGGTTCGCGGTCATCTTTTCGGGCCGCTACATGGCTTATGACTGGACCAAGTGCATGAACCCCGGCCCGCTGGTCGGCTCGGTCGCCCAATGCGAACTCTACGACCAGACACTCGAACAGATCGACGAGGAGATCGCACAATGAGCGTCAACTTCCGTGGTGTCGTCCCCGCACTGGAGGGCCCGCTCGACAGCTTTGCCCAGATCGAGTGGATCAAGGAACTGAACCAGACGACATGGCTCTTCGCCATTGTTGAAACCGCGCACCTGCTGTCGATGGTCATCCTCGGGGGCGCTGTGCTGGTGCTGAACCTGCGCCTGCTCGGCGCCATCCTCAAGGATGTTCCTGCCCGCACGGTTGAGGCGGCCACCCGGCCCTGGCTGTTGGCCGGGATCATCGGCACGATTTCCACCGGTATCTACATGGGCGTGGCCACCATCGTCACCCTGCTGCCCAATGGCGCTTTCTTCGTGAAGATGATCGCGCTGATCGCCGCGATCCTGATGAGCGTCGCGGTCTCGAAGCAGGTGCGTGAAGGCGAGAGAAAGGAAGGCGGAGACCGGCATCCGCTCGGCCTGGCCATCGCCTCGGGCGCGTTGTGGCTGGTCGGCCTTGTGCTGTTCTCGGCAACGACTGAACTGGCTTCGGGCTCGCTGATCGTCGCCTTTGCCGGCTTCGTGCTGTTTGCCGCCAGCCTCGCACGCTACCGCGGCGCCTATCTCGCTTCGCTTGGCGCAGTCGTCGTCCTGGCCGTCCTGCTTTCACTGCGCCTCGATGCAGGAAGCACGGCGCTTCCCGGGCTTGCGGCAATTGTTCTCGCACTCGGCGTGGCCATTGCAGCGGGATGGTTCGAGACGCGAGCCAGAACCGGGCCCGTCCTCGGCCGGCTTCAGGTTGCTGCGCTGTCCTCGTCCATGGCGTGGATCACCGTTGCCGCTGCGGGAAGATGGATCGGCTTCAGCTGATAGCTGCGCCAGAAATGACAATAAACCTCCCCATCCCCTGCCCGGGATGAGGGAGGTTTCGGAATTTCGAAATATCGCTTTTTGAGTTCATAAGCATATTACGATTGCTTTCTTCTGCATCATTTCCAGCAGTACTAAGCGCCCACCATCGTAATCAAATTCAGATGGGGGTCCCAATGTCTCGTCAAATCACCAAGCCTGCAGGAAAGCGCGCAAATATTGCTGCTCTCACGCTAGGAGCTTCAATCTTCGCCATCCTCCCCGGCAACCCCGCCCTCGCCCAGGCAGCCACGCCCGCCGCACAGGCATCCGTCGAACAGGCACCCGTCGCACAGGCGCCCGCCGCGCCCAAGCTGGACAAGGCCAGGATCGACGCGCTTCTCGCCACGCCCGACAAGGTTGTTTTCATCGACGTGCGCCGCGCCGACGAGATCAGCCAATTGGGTGGCCTGCCGGTGTTCCTGAACATCCAGATCAGCGAGCTCGACCGCTTCCTGTCCTACATCCCGCGTGATCGCCAGATCGTCACCGTGTCCAACCACGCTGGCCGCGCTGGCAAGGCGGCGGCCCTGCTGCTGGCCAAGGGGCTGAACGTGGTCGGTGCCATCGGTGTGGAAGACTATGCGGCGGAAGGCGGCTTTCTCTATGGCCAGAAGGTGGTGACACCCGCCATCGACGGCGTGGTCGCCGCCGGCACCCGCGTTGAAGTGGTGCGTGAAGGCTTCGAAGGCACCGAAGGGCCGATCGCGCTGGCCGATGGCTCGATCCTGTTCACCGAAAACCGGGCTGACCGCATCGTGAAGCTCGGTGTCGACGGCACGGTTTCGACCTGGCTCGAAAAGACCGGTGGCGCCAATGCGCTGGCGCTCTCGGCCAACGGCGAACTGCTGGCGGTGCAGACTGCGCCTTCGGGCATAGCGGTGCTGCAGCCCAAGCCCAAGGTTCTTGCCGCCAAGTTCGATGGCAAGCCGCTCAACCGCCCGAACGACTTCGCGCTCGCCCGCAACGGCAACATTTACTTCTCCGATCCGGGCGCTCCGGCGCAGGCCGGTGCGCCTGCGCCCGCAACCCCGCCCAAGACCGGCTTCTACTGGCTCGATCGCAAGGGCAAGGTCCACCTCGTGGCCGATGACATCCGCCGCCCCAACGGCGTGGCGCTGAGCCCCGATGAAAAGACCGTCTATGTCGCCAACACGGCCGGTGAATATCTCCTCGCGTGGACGGTCAATGCCGACGGCAGCCTGACCGGGCGCCGGGATTTCGTGAAGCTGGCCGGCTTCAAGACCACCCCCACCGGCCCGTCAAGCGGTGCGGACGGCATCGTCGTCGACAAGGATGGCCGCGTGTTCGTGACCAGCACCCTCGGCATCGAGGTCTTCTCCGCCGAAGGCCAGCCGCTTGGCGTGATCAAGCTGCCCAAGCAGCCCCAGAACCTTGCCTTCGGGGGCAAAGAGCACGCCCACCTCTACGCGGTCGGCCGCGGCTCGGCCTACCGCATCGCCACGCTGACCAAGGGCGTGGATCGGCCGGGCAAGTAACCAGAACAAAACGATTTCAGGGACAAATCATCATGCGTAACCTTTCCACCCGCCGTTCGGCGCTTGCCGCCGCGCTGCTGCTTTCCACTGCTTCGGGCGCCTGGGCGCAGGAGGCTCCGGCCGATGCCCCGGCGGCAGACGAGGCTGACGGCATCGTCGTCACCGCCCGCAATCGCGAAGAAGACATCAACGACGTTCCGATCCCGATCACCGTGCTGAGCGGTGACACGGTCGCGCAGCAGCGCGTCTTCACCATTGCCGACCTGACCCAGCGCTCGCCCGGCCTCACCGCAACCACGCCCAACGCCCGCCGTACCGGCGTTTCGCTGCGCGGCATCGGCAAGACCAGCGGCAACGACAACATGGAAGCCGCCGTCGGCGCGATCGTCGACGACGTGTTCCTCGGCCATGTCGGCATGACCTACCAGGATTTCACCGATCTCCAGCAGGTCGAGATCCTGCGCGGTCCGCAGGGTACGCTGCTTGGCAAGAACACCTCGCTGGGCGTGATCAAGTATACCACCAAGGCGCCCACCTTCGATCCCGAAGGCACGCTGGAACTGGAAAAGGGCTTTACCCGCCGCGCGTTCAAGGCACGCGGTTCCTACTCCACCGGCCTCGTGCAGGACGTTCTCGCCTTCCGCGCTTCGTTCTTCCTCGACAAGCAGGATGGCGACATCCTCAACATCAACCCCGCGCGCGGCGGCCGCTGGCACGAACGCAACCGCTGGGGCGGCCGCTTCCAGCTGCTGTTCAAGCCTTCGAGCAACTTTTCGCTGAAGCTGAACGCCGACAGCGCCGAAACCAACGAGAATTCGAACACCAAGCCGTGGATCGTCGATCCCGCCACGCTGGATGACGGTTCGCCTCGCACCAGCAGCTACTCGATCCGCCTCGCCCGCAGCTATTTCAACGGCTACACTCCGATCATCGGTTCGACCACCACGATCGACATGGACCAGGCCGAACCGCTGATCACCCGAAACAGCGGCGTATCGCTGGTGGCGGACTGGGATGTGGGCCCTGTCCAGCTCAAGTCAATCTCGGCGTGGCGCACGCTGCACTTCGATGCGAAGAACGACAGCGAGCAGACCCGCTTCCCCATCGCCCGGGGCGGCACGCTGGTGGATACCGAGCAGCTCTCGCAGGAACTGCGCATCAGCGGCAACCTGACCAACCGGATCGATTTCCAGGCGGGTCTCTACCTGTTCAAGATCGATACCGAAACCACCAGCCGCAACCTGTTCGGTCGCGATGCCGGCGCGTTCTATGCCTCGAGCAGCCAGTACGCGGCGCTGAATACCGCAGCCAACCTGCCATTCCTGCGCGCCTCGCTGGAAAACGTGTTCTCCACCACCTACCAGAACCCCGTTTCGAAGAGCGAGGCGGTGTTCGCGCAGGCCAACTGGAAGCTGACCGACCGCTTCACCGTCACCGGCGGCGTGCGCTACACCTGGGAGCAGAAGGACAGCATCACCACCCGCGCTGCGACCTACGTCGATGGCACAGCCTTGGTCGCCACCGGTAATAGTACCGCCGATGCGATCCGCAGCACCCAGCTCGGCGCGCCCTATGCCGACATCAAGGGTGAACCGATCCGCGACGGTTCGTTCTCGTGGCTGATCAACCCCAGCTTCAAGATCACCGACGATGTGCTGCTCTATGCCTCGGCTAGCGGCGGCGGCAAATCGGGCGCGGTGGCGTTCCTCAACGACGGCACGCTCGCCAACGTGCTGCCCGAACGCACCACCGACTTCGAACTGGGTGTGAAGGGCGCGTTCTTCGCAAACGCCTTGCAGCTCAGCGTGAACCTCTACAATACCCGGGTCCGCAACTACCAGAACGTCACCAGCTACAAGGACGATGCGTCGGCCACCGGCTTCAGTTCGCGCCTCGGCAACATTCCGGGCCTGCGCGCCCGGGGCGTCGAACTCGATGGCCACCTGCGCGTCAGCGATGCGTTGTCGTTCAACTTCGGCGGGGCTTTTAACGATGCAGTCTACACTGACTGGTCGAATGCAACCTGCCCGCGCAACGTCGTCACCACCAAGGATAACCCCACCTGCAACAACACTGGCAAGCAGGTCGTCGGCGCACCGAAGTGGAACGTGATCATCGGCTTCAACGTCGACCAGCCGATCGGGGACAGCGGCTTCACCCTGCGCGTGTTCGCCAATGATACCTGGCGTTCATCGCACAACCTCGAACAGCTGCTTTCGCCCTATGGCTTCCAGAAGGGTTACCACCTGACCGACGCCGGCATCGGCGTTGCCAAGGAACTGGGCGGGGTGGAAACCGAGTTCAGCATCGTCGCCAAGAACCTGTTCGACACGCAGTACACCACCAGCGTCAACGATTTCAGCAACAACGCGCCGGTCGGTTACGATGGCGTCGGTCCCCGTCGCTACGTTGGCGCGCTGCTCCGCGTGAAATACTGAAGGAGGCCACAGACATGAACCGCAAGTCGCTTCTGATCGCCGCCAGCTCTGCGCTGGCAGGGCTCGTCGCCCTGCCGGCCGCCAGCTGGGCCCACCATGCGTTTGCCGCCGAGTTCGATTCCAGCAAGCCGCTGGTGATCGATGGCGTGGTCACCAAGGTGCGCTTCGTCAATCCGCACAGCTGGATCTACCTCGACGTCAAGAACAAGGACGGCTCGGTCACCAATTGGGGCTTCGAATTCGGCACGCCCACCTCGCTGCGGTCCGCCAACATCACGCGTGACAACGTGCATGCCGGCGTGCCGATCCGCCTTGCCGGCTACAAAGCGAAGAACGGCGGTCCCTTCGGCTATGCCACCACGGTCGTCTTGCCGGGCGGGCGCAAGGTGCAGACGGGCAGCGCGCCAGACGCACCGCCGCCGCCCGTGGGGAAATGAGATGATCCGCAAGACAGCGATCCTGCTGGCGGCATCCACCGCGCTTCTGATGCCTGCCCTTGCCGAGGCCGCTCCCGCCAAGTCGGCTGTTGCCTCTGCTCCTGCCGCACCCGCCATTCCGCGGCAGGCGGATGGCAAGCCCGATTTCTCCGGGATCTGGCAGGTTCTGGGAGAGGCCGACTACGATCTCGAACCCCATGCGGGGCGCCGCGATGCGCCACCGGGGCCGGGCGTGGTCGAAGGCGGGGTGATCCCCTACACCGCCGAGGCGCACGAACGGCGCAAGGCCAACTTCGCCGCGCGGGCCAAGGATGATCCGCGCCTGAAGTGCTGGGTGCTGGGCGTCCCCCGCGGTGTCTATTATCCGGCACCGTTCCAGATCTTCCAGCGGGCGCAGGATCTCACGCTCGTCCACCAGTTCGGCAACCAGGTCCGCACCATCCGCACCGATGGCTCCGATCACCCGCAGGAAAAGCACCAGGAGTTCTGGCTGGGGGACAGCCGCGGCCACTGGGAAGGCGAAACGCTTGTCGTCGACGTGGCGGATTTCAACGAGGAAACCTGGCTGGATCGTGCAGGCAATTTTCATGGTCCAGACCTCCACGTCGTGGAACGCTGGACCTTCCTCGATGCCAACACGATCAACTACCGCGCCACGCTTGATGAACCCGGCGTCTATTCGAAGCCCTGGACCATCGAGGTCCTGCTGCATCGCCGCCGGGACAAGGGTTTCCAGCTGATCGAGGACTATTGCTACGCGCTCGAGTACGATCGGTTCTATCCGCACAAGGATGGCCAATGATGAACGTCAGGATTCTCTGCGCCACCACGGCGCTGCTGCTTGCCGGCCACGCCCCTGTGGCTTCGGCCCAGGACGCGGCCCCTGCGCCCCAGCCAACCGCGCCAGGCATCCGCTGGCAAAAGGAAGTGCCCGTGATCGCCTCGGGCGAATGGACAGGCGCGCGGTTGCCCGATGGACAGCCCGATGTCGGTGGATTCTGGTCGAACACCATTTCGAACCACAGCAACTTCACCGATCCGCAGGCGGGTCCTCCGGGTGAACCATCGGCAGCGGCCAAGCTGCCGCGTGACCAGCGCGCGCCCAGCCGCGTGTCCGATCCGGCGGATGGGCAGATCCCCTATCTCCCCGCCGCCCGCGCGCTGCAGGAAGATTTCGCCCGCAACTTCCCGAACCCGGTCAAGCCGCGCTACATCGAACCGCTGGCGCGTTGTGCCCCGGCCGGGGTGCCCAAATCGTTCATGTGGCATGGCTACGAGGTGCGGCAATATCCCGGCCATTTCGTGTTCCTGTTCGATTCCGGCACGCGGATCATCAAGCTCGATGGCTCGCCGCATCTCGCACCCGGGATCAAGCTGTGGAACGGTGATTCCCGGGGCCACTGGGAAGGCAACACCCTGGTCGTCGATACGCGCAACAACAACGGCAAGTCCCTGTTCGGCCGTTATGGCGATTTCATGAGCGAGAATGCCACCGTCGCCGAACGCTTCGTGTTCGATGCCGATGGCAAGCGCTTCAACTACATCGCCACCTTCACCGATCCCACGGTCTATTCGCGCCCGTGGACGGCCACCATCCCGGCCCGCCGCTATACCGTGGCGGACAAGCCCGATGGCTGGCACTTCGACGTGAAGCCCGTGAACGCGCCGGGCAAGCCGCTGCAGTACGAGCACTACGAGCGCATCTGTGCCGAAAACAACGGCCCGTTCGGCGGCGGCGCCGTGGGCGTGCCTTCGGATGAGGCCGTGATCGATCGCTGATCCACCTGCAGCGTACGCAAAAAAGGGGGGCCGGGATGCTTGAAGCGTCCCGGCCCCCCTTTTTCATCTTTCTGCCGTCAGCCGAACTTGCGGGCCAGCACCGCCGCGATCGCATCGGCATCGGCCGGCGCGATCGGCGCCTTGTAGACGTTGATCATCTTGGCGACCGAATCCTTCCAGAACTGCGCGCCTTTGCCTCGCGGCTGGGTCACGATGTATTCCAGCGAATGGCACGTCGAACAGATGTTGACCACGATCTCGCCCTCGCTGTCGACCAGCACGGCGGGAACCGCCTCGGCCGGTGGCGAAAAGGTCAGGGGCCTTGCAGCCACGGCACCGCACAGCACCAACGTGGCCGATGCGGCCAGAGCGATCGATCCCTTGCGCATCACGCCACCTCCAGCCTGATCGTCTCGATCACGTTGCGCATGTATCCGGCGGGTTGCCAGCGTTGCTCCAGCGGCTGCGTTTCGCCGGCCGCAGTCTCGGCGCGCACCATGATCCGGTGCTCTCCCTTCTGCAAGGCAAGTCCAAGCTGCCATTCTCGGAACGAATAGCGCCCCAGGTCCTCGCCCAGCCGCGCCTCCTGCCAGGTTTGTCCGTCATCGGCGGAAAGCAGCACCCGCGCGATGTTCGATCCCCCGGCAAAGGCGATGCCCCGCAGCTTCGCCGTCCGCCCCGCAGCCACTCTCGCGCCATCGGCATGACTGGTGACGAACGATCGCACGTTAAACCGCCCGATCGGCTTGGTCTTGTCGGGCTTCTGCCCGGGGATCAGGCAATTGCAGTCGTTGTCGGGAATGCGATAGGCCGTCTTCATCCAATACCCGTCGAACTGGGCATCGACCACATTGATCTCGTCGAGGTGCTTCACCCAATGCGTGCCGTAATGCCCCGGCACGATCAGCCGCAGCGGATAGCCGTTCAGGAAGGGCAGGTCCTGACCGTTCATCTGGAACGCCACCAGCACCTCGCCATCGCGCGCATGATCGATATCGAGCGCCTTCACGAAATCGGGGATACCGTCGAGCGGTGGGTTGTCGAGGCCGTTGAAGGTCACCTGCCGCGCGCCTTCGCGAACCCCGGCCTTGTCGAGCAGCGCCTTCAGCGGCACGCCACGCCAGCGCGCATTGCCCATGGCCCCGTTGCCCAGCTGGCCGCCGCCAACCCGTGGCTCCACAAACCCGCGGCTATTGCCCGAACACTGGTTCACCGCCACGATCTCGCTCACCGGAAAATCGCGCTTGAGGCTGGCCAGTGACAGGTCGAGCGGTTGGCCCACATGCCCGCCGATCCGCAGCCGGAACGTGGCCGGGTCGATCACCTGAGGCAGACCGGACAGGTGATAGCGCACGAAGAAGGCGTCATTGGGCGTGATCAGCCCCTTGTCGAACACCTCGAACGGCGTTTCCAGCTGTGGCGGGCGGCTCGTCAGCAGGATCAGTTCGCGCTTCTGCGGAAAGCGAACGAGAGGGCGCGTGCCGTTGCCAAACGGCAGATCCACCGAACGGGCGATGGTTCGCGTGGACGCGGCGGCGAGCGACAGGCCTGCTGCCGTCACAAAGCGGCGGCGATCAATGTGTGTCATCGGCGTTCCTGTCAGTGGCTCAGCGGCGCGGTGGCCAGCTGCGCGATCGCCAGCGCCCCTGCCTCTATGCCCGGCGTCGGAACCAGCAGCAGATCCTTGCGGTCGGTGAACGGCGCAATCTGCACGGCCTGCTCGGCCGGGCGGGCCCGCTTCTTCCCGCTCAGCACGTCGGGATCGAGATGCGGCGCCAACATGGCGACGAACTGATAGGCATAGTTGCGCAGCAGCGTGCCCTTCTGCAGCGCGATCTTGGTGGTGCCCGCGCCGAACAGCGCGCCCGATCCGGGAACGACCCGCAGTTCACCCTGTGCGCCGCCATCGATCGCCATCTCGGCAATGATGCCCACTCCGGCACCCAGCCGCACATAGGTCTTGATCACGTCGGCATCCATCGCGCGCAGCCGCAGGTCCACTTCGATCCCCGCCCGCTCGAACGTCTCGATCACCCGCGATCCGCCTGAAAACTCGGCGTTGTAGGTGATGATCGGATAGCGGGCGATGTCGGCCAGCGTCGGTTCGGCGATGTCCAGCAGCGGGTGCCCCTCTGGCGCGATCGCCACGTGGCGCCAGGTGAAGCAGGGATAGGTTTCCAGGTGCTGGTTGCCGTCCACCGCCTCGGTCGCCACGCCAATGTCGGCCTCGCCCCGCACCAGCGCATCCACCACATAGCTCGGGCTGCCCTGCAGCAGTTCCACCTCAACCTTCGGAAACAGCTGTCCGAACTGCAGCAGCAGTCGCGGCAGCACATAGTTGGCCTGGTTGTGCGTGGCGGCGATGATCAGCCGGCCCTTGTCCGCCTGCGCGAACTGGTCCGACAGGCGCTTGAGATTGTCCGCCTCCTGCAGCAGCCGGTCGATCACCTTCGCCGCATTCTCGCCCGCGGGCGTCAGGCCCACAAGTCGCTTGCCCCGCCGCACGAAGATATCGACCCGCAGCTCCTGTTCCAGTTCGCGGATCTGCTTGCTCACGCCCGATTGCGACGTGAACAGCTCGTTGGCCACCTTGGTCAGGTTCAGGTCATTCTTCACCGCCGCGCGGACATAGCGCAATTGCTGAAGGTTCATGTCCGCCCCCGCTGCCCGGCTCGTGCCGGATCGGCTTGAGGCGAGACGCGGGTGTCCAGTGAAATCGACATGATGTGCGCCCCTCGCTCGCTTGTGGCGAAGCATCCTCCGAAGGGTAGCAGCCGTCTCTACCTCTTTAGTAGACATTTCGGCGATTCTCAAGCGGCGCGTGAGTTTGGCCAAGCCAAATGGCAAGTGAAACCTGCAAATTGTTCTATGCTAATTGCAATTCACGCTTTCCCGGTGCTTCGCACCCTGCCGCATGTCGATATGACCAACCATGCCTTCGCCCTCGCCGATCCGCGGCGTATGGCGCGAAAGGGGCAAAGACCGGACACGATGCCCCGATGATGAGGTGATCGTGAAACCCACTGCAATTCTCGTACCGGCCGCGGCGGTGGCCAGCCTGCTCGTCGCCTCATCGGCGCTCAATGCGCAGGCTACTCCGGCCGAGCCCCTGCCTTTGCCCGAATTGATGGGGCACGTGATGCAGCGCAACGCAACCCAGCTCTGGGCCTGGACCGCGCAGGAAACCGATGCCGGCGGCAACCATTCGGGTGAACCACGCACCGACGAGGAGTGGGAGGACGCGGAAAGCGACGCGCTGACCCTTCGCCAACTCGCCGTGGTGCTGCGCGGCGCACCCTATCGGCAGGAAGATCCACGCTGGGACCGTCTTGCCGGAGACCTCGAAGCCGCCGCCAGGCAGAGCGCAGAGGCGGCCGAGCGCAAGGATCTTGTCGGGTTGACCAGCGCGGGCGAAGCAATCAACGCCCGCTGCGTCGCCTGCCATTGGGCCTTCGCCCCCGCGCTAGAGGCCACGCCTCCGCCAGTGCCCATCTCCTGAAGGTTCAGCGTCAAAGATCGAAGCGCAGTTCGGCAAGCAGCCGCCGGCCGGCCGAATAGAGAAACGCTCCGTTGGACGAGACCTGCCAGCCATAACCGTCGAACACGTTGGCCATCTGCAAGCGCAGCAGCGCACGCGTTTTGCCCAGCGGAAACCGGTATCGCATGCCCAGGTCCAGCGTTTCACGCGGCGGAGCATAAAGGCTGTTCGAAGGATTGCCCACGCGCGCCGAAAGGCTTTCGAACGCGGCATCGAGCGACAGCGGGCTCGCCCCGCCGTCCAGCCTCCAGTCGATGTTGGCGATGGAGCGCCGCCGGATCGTCCCCACCGGCCGCGCACCGATCCGCCCCTCGTCCACCAGCAGGCCCGTGATGCGTGAATCGATCAGGACATTGCCCAGCACCACGGTCAACCCCGAGCGCAGCGCGCCGGTGAGCGAAACCTCGATTCCCCGGTTGGAAGAAGAGCCGAGATCGCGATAGAGCAACTGATCGTCGAGATTGTAGTAGGGCTTGGAGATCTGGAACACCCCGGCCACCAGGCTCAGGCCCTTGTTCAGGCCATAGCGGAATCCCAGGTCGGTCTGGCTGGTGCGGATCGCGGGGGGAACTGCGCCGCGATTGGTCGCGTTCTGCGGCGCCACGGCCACTTCCTCGAACCCGCGCATGTACCCGCCATAGAACGTCAGCCTGGGCGTCAGGCTGTAATTGCCGGTGATGCTCCCCGTGACCGGCCTGTCGCGGTTTGACGTGACCAATCCGGCGCTCACGAAGCGGATGGTCTTGCTGTATCGCGATGCCGCAACCGCTGCGTCCACCAGGAAGCGCCCTGGCCGCGTGAGGGTATAGGCTACGCCCAGCGTCGCTTGCGCGGAGTCGTCGGTATCGTCCACGCCCAGCGTGATCACCGGCCGGCGCCGCTCGTCGGCGAACAGGATGCTGCTGGGCCCCAGCGATATCCGCTGCACCCCGCCGAACCGGCGATCGCCGGTCCGCCCGCGAAAGCTCAAGGTCACCCGGTGCGCCAGCGGCCCGTCGGCAAAACTGCGCACCACCCGTGCTTCGCCGGAAAGCGTGCGGTCCCGGTTGTTGCCGTCCACCACCATCACGCGGTTGGCCACGGTCCCATCGGCGCGCAGATTGGCGAAGATATCGGTGAAGTTGGCGTCCACCCGTCGCACTGCGCGGAACAGACCTGCCTCGATCCGCCAATCGCCCAGCGGCAGCTTGGCCAGCGCGCCAAACACTTCCTGCGTGTTGTCGCGGTCGCTCCAGCTCTGGCCGATCATCCTGCGGCGGGGGATCTGCGGCGGCAGGGCGTCCCCACCGGGGAACAGCGCCGGGGCAGCCTCGTCGTCATAAGTGCGGGTCTTGCCCCAGAAGGCGATCACGCTCGCTCCCTGATAGGGGCGCCATGCGACGCCACCCGATGCGATCCATGACTTGAAGTTGCCGCCTTCGTGGCGGTTCTGCCGGCGCACCGTTCCGCCCAGATAGGCGCGCAGGCCCGATCCCAGCGCAAAGTTGCTGTCAAGGCTGCCCAGCACCGAGCCGAACTGGGCCCGTTCCAGCCCGATGGTGAACTGGTCGGCATCGGACGCGGCAGAAAGATCAAAGTCCACGATCCCGGTCGGCGCCGGAAATGGATAACCCTGCGCAGCAATGCCCACGCGCACGCGGCTGCCGCGCGCCAGGCGGTTCGGCAGTCGGTCCACCGGTGCGAAATACAGGCCCTCGATGCGCGCATTGCCGGCATCCACTGGCGAAAAGCCCCGCACGTCCTCGTTGCTGTACAGCCCTACCCGCTCATTGCCGACGGATTGCCCAAAGGCATCGTTGGCGTTGGTGATCACGTTGTCGTCCACCCGCTGCGCCAGCGCGGGGCCGGGCATTGCGATGAAGCAGGCCGATGCCATCAATGCACGCGGCAACAGGCCGGAGCCCCCCCTGATCGTCCGGTTGTCCAATTTCGCCCCCACAGCTCAACGTCCCGACCCGTCGGCAGGAATTCCGATGCGCGTTATGAACGGACCCATCGGCGGAAAACCAATCGTTCGCCACATCCTTGTTCCAGATCATCACATGCACGTTGCGTGCATCCGGTTGTGCATGAAGCCATAAGTCCATGCAGAACAGAAAATGCTGCACAGGTGGCTTGAACGCGACGAGCGTCTCACCGAGCTTGCATGTTTGGTCTGCGTCCGCCGCGACGAAGCATTCGGCCCGGAGCCAGGGAGTGGGCGAAGTACACCAGATGCGACGGCCCGCTTCCGGCTGCACGTGACCGGACGCGGTCAGACTTGTAGGCCGCAACGGACCTCCGCCATTGCTGGGGGCGGTCGACGCGAAATCGGTTCAGATTGAAAAAGGAAGCGCCAGAGCTGAGGCCTTCCTTTGCAAGTCTCACGCCCCTTGCAGTCAGAACTACGTGGCCAAGGGCGGCAGCTCTACCGCTTTGAAGCGGCGAGCCGCAACTTTGCGGGCCGGCAGTCCGATAAAACTTCAAAACCTACCATCCTGTCAGGCGGAATCGAGGTAGTACAGACGTACCTTGAACGCATTGGCGCCAACCGCCTGCCCAGAGGAATGAACCAGTTGTATGGAGGGGGCAGATGGCGCGCCGCTTGAAACAGGCACTGATCCGTAATCAGGAACAGGCATGGCACTCGCATAGCTGCAGGTGAGACGCGCACGCGCAAGGCGGTGGCTGGGATCCTGCTTCGGCCATTCGTCAGGGGGCAACGGCGCTGCCCGAGGCTGCTTCTCTTGCAAGACAAGGCCTCTCCTGCCCGGTTTCAGGAGAGGCCTGTCATGTGGGTTTTCCGGGACGTTCGTTGTGGAGCGCTGGTGCTGTCAGCGTCAGCCCGCGACGACGGGGTGGCGCAGCTTGCCGATGC
>NZ_JAROCY010000015.1 GCF_029436685.1 Novosphingobium cyanobacteriorum | reverse complement strand
CACCGGTTGTCTGGTCCGCTCTCCGGTCGGGGCTGCGCCCCTCCCTACGATCAGACCAGACAACCGATCCTACCGGCCATCATAGTCGCCGCTCAACCGGCCATCGTAGTTGTCGCCGCGCACAACGGCATTCTGAAGCTTGAACTGGTCTGGTCCTGAGTGGCCCGAACCTGAATGCCGCGGGCAGTCCAATACTGATCGCATTGGTGATGAACTGTGCCGGGATTTACCGCAGGCATTGCACTGGCATGGCCTCGGCGTAGCGTCTGATAGATCATGCCGTCAACGCACGGAAAAATGGAGAGTGATAACTCATGTCGGTCGTAAATCCGCCGCTCGAACAGGAATATGACCTGGTCATCGTTGGCTCGGGTGGGGGGTCCGTGCCGGCGGCACTGGTCGCAAAGCAACAGGGCAAGACCGCAGTGATCCTTGAAAAGGAGCACTTCTTCGGAGGATCGACCAGCTATTCCGGCGGCGTCTGGTGGATCCCGAACAACAGCCTGCTCAAGGAAGCCGGCATCCCTGACAGCTTCGAGAAATCACGCGAGTATTTCGACAATGCGGTGACCTACAAGGGTCCGGCGGTAACCCCCGCAAGGCGCGATGCTTTCCTCAAGGCGGCACCACGGATGCTCGATTACCTGCGAGGGCTAGGCCTCAAGGTCCGCCGCCCGCGTGATGATTGGCCGGACTACTATGACAATCTCCCCGGCGGCGAGCCAAAGGGCCGCTCGATCATGCCGGAGCCCTTGAATCTCCATGAACTGGGCGAGTGGGAGCATCGCCTGGCGATGAACCCGCCCATGGCGCACATGCCCATGCCGGCGGAGGAATTCCCGACCCTGTTTCTGATGAAGCGGACGCTCGCGGGCAAGCTCAAGGCGCTGCGGTTCGCTTGGTTGATGGCGCGCGACAAGCTGACCGGCCGCCAGACCGTGGTGAACGGTGCCGCCATTCAGGGCCAGATGTTGCAGATTGCACTGCGTGAAGGGCTCAACATCCAGCTCGACACCCCGGCAAACCGCCTCGTGGTGGAAGATGGGCGGGTTGTTGGCGTGGTGATCCAGCGCGATGGCCATGCCGTGACGGTCCGGGCGCGGCAGGGCGTTATCCTCAATGTCGGCGGCTTTTCCCGCAACAAGGAGTTCCGCCAGAAGGTCACCGACGGTCCGATCACCAACGAATGGACCAACGCCAATCCGGGCGACACCGGCGAGATGATCCAGGCCATGATGGACATCGGCGCGGCGACAGACTGCCTCGATACGGCCTGGTGGGTGGTGACCTCGCGCAATACCAACGGCGAATGGCCGGAGGGCGCCGTATGGCATGACGGGCGCATCCTGCCGTTCATGCATCACCTCGACCTCAGCCTGCCTCACTCGATCATGGTAGACCAGAACGGCAAGCGCGTGGCTGACGAGGCCGGGGCCTACATGGAGATCGGTGAGCGGATCTATCAGCGCAACCGCGAGACCGGCGGCAAGGCCGTGCCCTGCTGGGTCATCTTCGACAAGCGCCACCGCGAACGTTACCCATGGGGCGCCCAGGCTCCGGGCAAGACGCCGCAATCATGGCTGGACAGCGGCTACATGAAGAAGGCCGATACGCTGGACGGCATCGCTGCGCTGTGCGGCGTTGACGCCACCGGGCTCAAGGCAGAGGTCGAACGCTTCAACCGGTTCTGCGAAACCGGCGTCGATGAGGATTTCGGTCGCGGCTGCCGCGCGTTTGACCGGGCGCACGGCGATCCCACCGTCAAGCCGAACCCCAACCTCGGCAAGATCGAGCAGGGGCCGTTCTATGCCGTTGCGATCTATCCGGGCGATGTCGGCACGGCGGGCGGTGTGGTGACAGATGAGTACGCCCGCGTGGTCAGGGACGATGGCTCGGTGATACCGGGCCTCTATGCCGTCGGCAATTCCACCGCCTCGGTGTTCGGTCGGTGCTATCCGGCGGCGGGGGCCAGCATCGGCGCCTCCTTCACCTTCGGCTTTGTCGCGGCTCACCATGCGACCGGCTCGAACGAACTCGAACGCCTGCTTGCCTGACCGGGAGAAGAACACATGGCAAAGTACAAGCTCGTCGCCTTCAGCAATGCCGCCGAAGGCCGCGATGACGACTTCAATACCTGGTACGACGGGCAGCACATGCCCGACGTGCTCAACGTGCCGGGCTTCGTTTCGGCCGAGCGGTTCACCTGCGTGGGCGAAGGACCGCATCGCTACATGGCGATCTACGAAATCGAGACCGATGATCTCGGCGCGGTTCTGGCAGAATTCGGCAAGCGCCCGGGCACCGAACTGATGCCAATCAGCGATGCGCTCGATTTTGGCACGGCGCAGGTCGGTTTCTGGCAGCCGGTCGGCGGCTGAACATCCGGAGCGGAAGTGATTGCCCGTTCGCCGTCATCCGGCGAACGGGCCAAGGTTCACAGATCCGTGATCGCGATGCGCCGGCCGCTTTCGTGCGACATTTCCAGCGCCGTCACCATCTTGTGAACGTGTAGCGCCTCTTCAAAGCTGGGTGACGCTGGCGCTTCCCCGCGAATGGCGGCCAGCATGTTGTGGAACATCCAGCTCATCGAAACCATGTAGGGCGGAGCGTTCTCCTTGCTCCACGGCGTACCCGGAACGGCGTAGTGTTCGGGCATGATCTCGACCAGGCCGCCAGCCAGTTCGCCATATTCCTTCTGCCGCGCCTCACCGAAATAGAGCCGCGCACTCGCACCGTCGCCAAAGGTGGGATCGGTGTACAGCAGCCGCCCGCGATCGCCCCAGATCTCCACCCGCAGCACCTCGGAATCGGGCACGCACCAACCGGTCTGCAGGTTGCCGATCGCCCCGTTCTCCATCTGCAGCGTCGCGCAGGCAAGATCGGCGGTATCCGGGTGGAGCACAGAGCCATCGGGCAGGTTCCATTTCGAAACCCCGGTCGCCACCGCTCCGCTGACCGTGGCGACAGGGCCAATCAGGTGAGTCAGGAACAGGCCGGTGTGTGTGCCGAAATTGCGCCACGCACTGCCACCGCTCGCCTTGTCGGCCAGCCACAGGTAGGGCGAAACCCCACCTTCAGGATAGGCGCAGGCGGGGTAATAGTCGCCGTCGCGCGACCACAGCGGCATCAGCAACTGGACGTTGAAGCCCTTCACGTTGCCGATCGCGCCAGCATCGATCATCGCCTTCATCTGCAAGGCGGCAGGCACCCAGCGGAACTGCGCATCAACCGTACCGACCAGGCCATTCTTGCGCGCCAGATCGGCCTGGGCCTTGGCCTGATCGAGCGTGACGGCAAAGGGCAGCGCATCATAGACGTGCTTGCCGTTGCTCAGCGCGGCGAGCACCATGTCCGGGCGATAGGCCGGGCGGCTGCCGACATCGATGATGTCGATATCTGGATCGGCCGCCAGATCGGTGATGTTCCAGTAAGCCTTGGGCACGCCGAATGCGGCAGCAGCAGCCTCTGCGGTGTCCTGATGTGCGGTGCAGACAGCCGCCACCTCCACGCCGGGCAACTGCCGCCAGGCCGTGCCATGAACCTTGAGGCTCCAGTTCGCCCCGATGATCCCGATCTTGATTGTCATGGTCTTTCATCCTTCAATCCCGGGAACAGATCAGGGATAGACACCCTGCTTGCGGGCGGCCTTGGCCACGGCAGTGAACTCGTCATAAACGGTCATCGGTTCGGAGAAATCGCCCAGTTCGCTGATCTGGTCAAAATGCGAAGCGATGTCCTCGATGCTTGGCGGGGTGGCCCCGCGGGGCGCAACCCAGCCCTCGGCAGCGCAGATCCGCACGCGGGCATAGCGCCCGCTGTTCGAGGAATAGACGCCATGCGTCGCGGTGCAGTCCTTGCTGACCAGATAGAGCGCGAGCGGGGTATTGAACTCCGGCACCACGCGCCCGTCACTGGTCGAAAAATCGGCATTCTGAAGCGCTTGGGCAAAAGCCGGGATTTCCATGAACCCCTGGTCCATCTCGGCAGCAAGGCGGGAATTGGCCGTGGGCAGCAGCACGTTGGACTGGATGCCATAGGCCGATCCTTCCAGCGCGATCACGTTGGACAGGCCGAGCATGGCGCCCTTGCCGGCGGCATAGTTGGTCTGCCACGCATGGCCGAACATGGCCGAGGCCGATCCGGTGAACAGCATGCGGCCATAGCCGTTCGCCCGCATCGCGCGGTAGGCTGGCTGGCCGACATAGAACGCCGCCTTCAGATGGACGTCGAGGATGGGGTCGATCTGTTCGTCGGTCAGGTCTTCGAACCGGCCATTGCGCAGAAAGCCGGCGTTGCTGATCAGGATATCGACCCGGCCCCAGGCTTCCAGTGCGGAATTGACCACCGAAGCGCCGCCCTCGCGGCTTGCGACGCTGCTGGTATTGGCCACGGCTTCACCGCCGGCTGCCCTGATCTCGTCTACCACAGCGGCGGCGGCCGTTGCCGAAGCGCCCACGCCCGAGCCGCTGCCGCCAAGGTCATTGACCACCACCTTGGCGCCGCGTCGCGCCAGTTCCAGCGCATAGTCGCGGCCAAGGCCATTCCCGGCGCCAGTCACGATCGCCACCTGACCGGCAAAGCTGATATCGGCCATTTCACATCTCTCCAGAATTGTTTGGAGCGATGATTAGGCGACCAGTCTGCCGGGTAAAGCCCGCCGCCTCCTCATCGCAATCATGATTTCCGGCGCTTTGATCGCGGCGCTCAGGCGTAGCCGTAACGCTGGCGATAGGCCTTGTAGAGTTCCTTCAGGCCTTCTGAGCTGTGACCGTAATCCTCGGGCGTGAAGCGCTGCATGGTGGTGGAACGGCGCGGATTGGCTTCCAGCCAGGCGCGCATCGCGCTTTCCGCCTCGGCCGACAGCTTCAAGCCGAAGTGCGCGTAGATCTGCTCGACAACGCCGATCTGGTTCTTGACGAAGTCACCGAACTGAACGTCGAAAACCTGTCCGGGATGGGCATCCTTGATCGCATCGGCGCGGCCGAGCGCCAATGCCCAGAACTCCTCCTCACGCGCGTAAATGCCGGGAATGTCGGCGTTCTCTCCGCGGAACATGCGGTGAGCCGCGGCCAGCAGGTTCACGATAGAGGGGATCGACTGCAACGGATCGCGATGCGTCTGCACCACCATCGCATCAGGGAAGACATTCAGCACTTCCTGCAAGGAGAACGCATCCGTCGGGTTCTTCAGCAGCCACCTGCGGTCATCATGCGCCCCGATCAGACGCAGATTGTCAGCGAAGCGTTCATAGCTCGCGGTATCATCCTGCGCGCGGTACCAGCGGTCATAGTTCGGCACCACGAACTGGGACGGGAACATGTTTGACCGGAAGGATTGCGGCAGCAGGTTGAGCGATTCCTCCACCGTGTCCACCGCCATGCCGTGATCCTCGAGCATTTCGGGGGCCTGGGCAATCATCGCATCCAGGATAGCCTTGGCCTGCTGGAAATCGGCATTGCCTTCCCATTCCGCGCGGGCAGGGCGGGGCTGCGGCGCAGTGCAGAGCCAGTGCTCGGCCCCCTGGAACTGCGGGTCCATCGACAGCAGCTTGTGCAGCGCGGTCGTCCCGGACCGGACGATGCCCATGACGATCAGCGGGCGCACGATCGGCCGCTTCATTGCCTCGGGTTGGCGCTTGAATCCGTCGGTTGCGCGCAGCCGCGCCGTCAGGAACCCCAGCAGGCATTCACGCGCACCGATCGCGCCTCCGGACGAAAATCCCGCGCCGTCCAGATCGTTCAGCAGGATATCGAGCGGCTCGTGAAAGTCGGTTCCGCCAAAGTCGGTCAACCCCGTACGACGCGAGGCTTCCTCGCACAATTCCTGCCTGGTTCCGGTAAAACGAACCGCTTCGCCCGCGTCTGCGACAGTGCCCACCTGATACTCCTTTCGCATTCTCTCCGATGGCCATATTAGTCCTTCGCGAGAGCGGCACTGTCCCCAAATGGCGACATCGCGGCGAGAGGTGCGACTGATGGACCGGGCGATCGAACAGAAGCTGATTTCCGCCATCCACAAAGGCGTGGTGGATGCGGCGCAATGGCAGAATTTCGTTGACGGTCTGCGGGATGCGCTGGGCGTGATCCATGCCAACCTCACCTTTCGGCGGACTGACGCGCCACGGTCGGAACTGACGTCCTATGCCAGTGGTGGCCCGATGGAGCACATGAGCGAGTTCTATCTCGGCAGCTATTACCGCAACGATCCGCTGCCCTATTACCGCCTCTTTCCCGGCACGCTGTACACCCTGCAGGATCTGTTCGATCCGGCGGACCATTCGGTCTGGCTGCAGCTTCGGCAGCTGCTTGCGCCATTCGAGGGTACCGACATGCTGATCATGCGAATCTCCGAGCCGGATGGTGCCAATGCCTGGCTCACTGTGATCGGAGCGGAAGGCCCGTTCGAATGCCAGGATCGCGAACTGTTGCAGACGCTTGGTGTTCACCTCCAGATCGCGCTGACAGCCTATGCCAAGCTCGCCGAGGCAGAAGCCCGACTTGCCGCCTATTCGAACGCGATGGACAGGTTGAACGTTGGCATCGTCACCCTTGCCGCGGACGGGCGGATCATCAACGCCGACCCGCTGGTCAACCGCCTGTTGCAAGATGGGCAGATCATCTCGCGTGATCCCCAAGGGCGGTTGGTCATTGCCAATGGCAATGCCGCGCGGTCGTTGACCCTCGCACTCAGGGACTTTGCGCAGGAGCCACGCGGGCGGCCCCGGGCAGTACGGTTGAGCGAGGCGCAGCAGGCCGACATGATGCTGGTGCCGGTGGCGGACAGGCCCGTCACCGGCCGGTTCACGCCGGTCCTGCGCGCCTATGTTCACACCGACCATCTCCCGGCGGCCGACAGCATCGACGGGCTGATGGAAATGTTCCGCTTGACCCGTTCGGAAGCGAAACTTGCCCTGGCCCTGAGCGACGGCCTGACCCTCGCCGAAGCGGCGGAAAGGCTTGGCGTCACGCTGCAAACCGTGCGGACCTACTCCAAGCGCGTGTTCCAGAAGACCGGGACGCGGCGGCAGGCCGAACTGGTCAGGGCCTTGCTGACCAGCACCCTCAGCCTCGCCTGAAATCGCGCCCGGTTCCCCGCGCGCTGCGCTCAGAGCATGCCGCGTTCTTCGGCAGTCTGGGTCTGGGTGTCGAGCCCCAGTTCGCGCAGCACTTCGACGATTGCCGTCGTCGCGCTGGCCACCGCCGGGAACCCGACATAGGGCAGAGTCTGGATCAATGCCTCCTCGATCTCGCGGACGGTAAGGCCATTGGTAATCCCGATGCGGATATGGTTCTTCAGCTCCAGGATCTGGCGCTGAGCGATCAGCACGCCGATCACGACCAGGCTGCGCTGCTTGCGCTCCAGCCCATCGCGCGCCCACACCGAGCCGAAGGCATAGTCGGTGGCAAGCTTGCCGATGGCCGCACCGAACCCGGTGGACTGAATGCCGAGGCGCATCTGCTCCGCGCGTTCCTCACCCATGATTTCGGCAAACAGCTGCAGCCCGCGTTCGGTCACGTCGCTCATGGGACTCTCCCTCGTTGCGCGGGTCAGCCTTGGCTACCCGCCTTGTTCGTTGTCAGGCCAAATAGTCGTGGAAGAAGGCAGCCGCAGCGCCGATGGTCTGCTCGCGGAAGCCCGGCTTGTAGCAATCGAGCTGGTCCATCTTCAGCGAGACCATCCGCTTTGGCTCCCCTGCTTCACGGAAGGCCGTCTGGATCGGCTCGTTGGGATGGTAGACGTCGTGCCCGGTCAGCTGGACGATGCAATAGGCCCGTGGCGCGATCTTGCGCGCGGTATAGCTGGCATCGAACTGCATCACGTGCTCGAAGCTCTCGATCGTCATTTCGGGCGCTGAATGCATCAGCATGTCGCCAGTCTTGGCGTACCATCCCATCACGTCCTCGATCATCGCCGGATCGGCGGGCATCGGGGTGAAGCCATCTTCCGGCGGGGCCGACATCGGCATGGTCGGATCGCCACCCTCCCTGGCCCGCTTGCGCCGGGCCTCGAGCAGGTACTTGCGCACGCCGAGATAGTCGGTCTCGCGGTTCAGGGAGCGGATCCAGTTGTCGCCATCGAGGATCGGTGCTTGGGCCACGCAGGCTCGCACCCGGATATCGTGTGCTGCCACATGCGTCACGATGCCGCCGCCGAAGCTGGTGCCCCAGATCCCGATCCGGCCGGGATCGACACCGGGCTGGGTTTCCAGCCAGTCAATCGCGGCGCGGAAGTCTTCCACTTCCTGCAGCGGGTAGAGCCGACCGCGCGGTTCACCGCCCGAGGTGCCGAAATGCCGGTAGTCGATCGCCAGTGTTACGAAACCGGCCTCGGCAAACAGGCGTCCCTCCTCGACGAGGCTGGTCCGCGCCACGGTAAAGCCATGGCCGATGACGAGCGCGGGATAGCTGCCCGCCGGATCGAAATCTGCGGGCAGGTAAAGGTCACCTTCGCAGGTGATGCCCTTGCTGGTGAACTGGATGGTGCTTGCGGTCATTGTGGAACTCCCGGTGATTGCGATCTTGGCTGGCCACATGGGGCCCGGCCTGAGCGTTCAGGTTCGGATCAGGGCTTGCTGGTGATGCTGGCGAGCTCGGCCTCGTCCATGCCGCCCCAGAACGGCGCCCAGGTCGGAAAGTCCTTTGGCAGGTCGGGCAGTCGGTCCGCCCATTTCTCCCATTGCTGAAAAGGCGGGGCAGGGCGTTCGAGCACGTCGGTCGAATACCAGTGCTTTTCGTGCCGCCGTTCGAAGAACCACTGGCCGTTTCGGCGGACGTAGCGGTCAAAGTAGATGATCGCCATGACCACCCACTTGTCGCCATCCTCATGCTCGGCGCGGCAATAGACGGTACCTGTCGCCGTATCGTCATCGATGAAATCGACGACATGGCCGCAAATCTGGTGGATGGAACGGTAGAACGTGCGCACGCTGGGTTCGATGAAGGTCCTGAGCGCCTCTCGCCCGATGCCCCGGCGGCCGCAGTTCACATCCTCGACGAACAGACTGACCCACGTGTCGATATCGCGCGAGTCGACCGCCAGGGCATAGCGGCACGGCAGTTCGCCAATCGCGATGCGCGCTTCCATCCGCTCCAGTCGGCGTGCGAGTTCGGAAGTGTCGATCATCTGCTGTCTTGTCCCAACAATTATCGGGCGACAGGTAACGCGCGCAAGTGGGGCGCGGCAACCATGACCGGGCATTCCGGACGACAATCGCGTAAGCGATATGCGCAGCGCTTCAGGCCGCCCCCCGGTCGAGGCAGGCCTCCAGTTCATTGAGCCGGAATGCGTAACGCTTGGCCAGCATATCGCGGGCCTTGTCCGGCTCGATCGTCGGCGTCCCGAAGACCGACCATGCGATTGCCGTTCTCCCATCGTCCAGCGCCGCCAGCTGCATCGTGGCGAAAAAGCCTTCGAATGGCAGGGAGGAGCCGCTGATCGGGCGGTAACGGAGGAAGCGGGCAGTGTGGTCAATCGCCTCCAACCGCTCGCGGATTTCGGCCTCTCCGACCATGACGGTCCGCAACGCGCCAGCCTCATTTCCGTCTGCCGAACAGGCGGTGATCGCTTCGCTCCACCGGGACAGGCCGCCGAAATCGCTGATCACCGACCACACCTGATCGGGATCGGCGGTGAGTTCGCGCCGCGCGACGTAAAAGGGTGCGCCGTCGGTCACAGCACGATCCACGCCCGCAGCAGGTGGCGGCGCCGCGCCGGATCGCCTTCATCCTCCCAGCTGGTGCGGGAATGAAGGGTATGGTTGTTGTTGATGAACTGCAGTTCGCCATCGGCAAAGTACATGTCGAGGTGGAATTGCGGATCTTCCGCGATCTCCTCGATCAGGGCCACCATATCGGCCTGTTCGCCGGTCAACTTCGGGGCCATGCCGCGCTTCTGGGCAGCGTCGATCGTATCGGCCTGGAACGACACCCGCAGGTCCGAACCGCGCCAGCGGCAGATCGGCACGTCACGCCAGGGCTTGCCGGTCGCGTCGATCATGTCGAGCGCATCGAACGGGATCGGGGTGAACAGGGCCGCTTCGAGATCAGGCCGGCGGCGCAAGACCTCGGCGATGACCGAGTGCGAGGACACGATTCGCGACAGCCCGCCCCTGGCCACGTTGTGACGGCACAGGAGGCCGACGACATCACCCAGGTCGACATGGAAACGGATCTTGTTGTTGGTCTCGTTGATCCGGATCCTGGGATTGTCGAGGTCCATCGGCACGCCTTCGTCGCGCACGTGGCCAATGATCGTCCCGCGCGAGTTCTGGACCCGCAGCGTGCCCATGTGGGTGCAGATCGTCATGTAGGCGATCATGCTCTCCTCCTCGGTCCATTCCTCCACCGGCAGCCGCTGGACCAGCAGGAACCCGCGCTCGCGGTCGATCAGCTGGCGCCATTCGGCGATGCGCGGCTCCATCAGTGGCATGGGAAGGTCTGCGGCGGTCAGCTGCTCCGCGGTCTTGCCGGGGGGCAGGCCGCGGCGGACCACTTCACGGAACTCGTCGATCTCCGCCGAGGAAAGCACCTCTTGCCAAACCGCGCTGCCCGCCATCTTCGCACCCATCCAGGCAGACGACTGGGCCGACAACCAATCGCGCAGCGCCGCACCGACAGGAGGGATGAAAGCGGAGGTTGCAACATTCATGGTGGAGTGGCCCTCATCCCGAGGTGAACGCGGTAGACGCGGTACCGGCATGCATAGCAGATATGCGCGATTACCGGTTCAAGCGACTCCGCAAGGCCGGATCGGGGCGCTAATCGAGTATCCGATGGCGCCAGACAGGGACTTCCTCACGTGCATACGGTGCTGACATATGCACGCTATTGACGGGCGTGGAGACCAGGCGATGGGCGGGCAGCAGGATGTAATCGTGATCGGCGGCGGGATGGCCGGCTGCGCGGCCGCGCTCGGCGCGGTGGAAGCTGGCGCAACCGTACTGATGCTGGAAAAAGCCACGTCCGGAAAAGGCAGCACCTGGCAGTCGGCCGGCTCTTTCGCCTTTGCCGGGACCGACCTGCAGCGGGCAACCGGGCACGAGGACAGCGCCGACCAGTTGGCGCGCGATCTGATCAAGGCGGGCGGTGGCCGCAACGATTCCGCGCTGGTCAACCGTTTTGCCGAACGGCAGCTGGACACCTACGAATGGCTGCGGCGGCATGGCGTCGATTTTCAGCGCGTGCAGTTGAGCGGCGGGCAGGGCGTACCGCGCAGCCATGCCTGCGATCCCGGTCTCGCCATGGCCGCGCTCGAAGCCAGCCTTGCCGCCCACCCGTCGTTCCGCCGGATCGACAACTGCGGTGCGGAACGGCTTTCCCGCCAGGAAGAAGGCTGGACCGTGACGGCGGACGGCGTGGATTACCGGGCCGCGCAGGTGATCATCGCCAGCGGCGGCTTCTCCCGCTCGCAGCAGCTGATCCAGACCTTTTGCCCCGATCTGCTCGCGGGCACCCCGCTGGGAGGTTTCGCCAATACCGGCGACGGGTTGCTGATGGCGATGGCGGCAGGCTGCGGGCTGGTCGACATGGGCTATGTCAAAGGGACCTTCGGCATGCCCCTGTCGAACTACCCCGAACCCACCCTCACCGCACCGGATGGCATGTTCCTGCTGATGGCGATCTACCGCGGGGCCATGGCGGTCAATCTTGAGGCCAGACGCTTTGTGAACGAGTCGCTGTCCTACAAGGAGATCGGCGGCGCTTGCCTCGCCCAGCCCGGCGGCGTGGCGTTCCAGGTCTTCGATGAAGGCGTGATGGAGCAGGCGCAGCCGATCCCGTCGAACATGAACTTCCGCGAAGCTCTGGCACGGGGCATCGTCAAGACCGCCGATAGCGTGGCCGGACTGGCTGCAACCGTCGGCCTTGACCCCGCCGCGCTCGAGGCATCCGTTGCCCGCTACAACGCCATGGTGGAACAGGGCGAGGATACGGACTTCGGTCGCGCCACGATGGCTGGCAATGTCGGCAAGCCCGCCGCGCTCACCCGCGCGCCATACTATATCCTGCCCTGCGCCGTGGCGGTCACTGGCACATTCTGCGGCATACGGGTTGACGCCGATGGCCGGGTTTTGGATCCTTACGGCGATATACTGTCCGGCCTATTCGCAGCTGGCGAAGTGACCGGGGGGTTTCACGGCGAGAGCTACATGAGCGGCAGCGCACTCGCCAAAGCTGCCGTCTTTGGACGCATCACCGGACAGACAGCTGCGGGCCGAGGGTAACATGCCAAGTTATCTGTCCTGACGGCGCGGTTCCTACTTTATAATGCGAAGCTCATTGCCCTGATGCGCTTTTGCCATGGCGCCTCACCCCTACCAAGAGGCCTTGCGGCAAAGGCTAAGGCGCGACGCAAATGAAGGGTTTGCGCGTATCACGTTGCGGAGAGGTGCGCGGCGGCTTCCGCCTCGGAAATCACTTCGGCATATTTGGCCTGAAGGTCAAATAGGTTGGCTTCGTGCGGGGCGCTGTGGCGGTCGCCGCAGGCATCGCGCACGACAAAGGGCAGGAAGCCGTGCTGGCAGGCATCGAGTGCGGTGGCGCGGATGCAGCCCGAGGTGGAGGTGCCGCAGATCAGCACGGTATCGACGCCGAGCGAGGTGAGCGTGGCGGCGAGGTGCGTGCCGAAGAAGGCCGAGGCATAGCGTTTGGTAATGACCAGATCGTCGCCTTCGGGACTGAGCGAAGGGGGAAACGCGCCGAGCGGGCTGCCGCGCTCGAAGACCCTGAGCGCGGGAACCTTGCGGTAGAACACACCGCCGTCGGCGCCGGCTGGGGCATATTCGACGTTTGTGAAAATCACCGGGATGCGCGCGGTGTGGGCCGCCTCGCGCAGGCGCACTGCGCTGGCGAGGGCGGTTTCGATGCCGGCATAGAGGGGGGAATCGGGCTGCAGGTAGGCTTCGACCAGATCGACGATGACGAGCGCGGGGCGCTGGCCGAAGGGCAGGCGGCCATCGAAGGCGCCTTTGTAGTTCTCGGCGAGATCGTCTGCCCCGCTTCCCATCAGATCACGCCCTTGTCCGCCATCGCAGCGAGCTCCTCGGCGGAAAGGCCGAGCAGCTCGCCATAGATCTCCGCATTGTGCTGCCCGACCACCGCAGGGGCAGGCCGGCGCACGCTGCCGGGCGTGGCGGAGAAGCGCGGGAATGTCGACTGCATCTTGAGCGGGCCGAAGCGTTCGGTCTCCACTTCGATGATTGCGCCGCGCGCCTGGAAGTGCGGATCGGCCAGCATGTCGGGCGCGCGATAGACGCGGCCTGCCGGGATCGAGTGTTCGATCATCAGCGCATCGACCTCGTCCATCGTCAGGGTGCGGGTCCAGGCGTCGATCAGGGCATCGAGCTCGTCCTGGTTCTCGCCGCGGGCGAGGTGGGTGGCATAGCGCGGATCGTCGCCCAGTTCGGGCTGGCCCATGGCGACGGCAAGCCGCTTCCACAGCGAATCCTTGTTTGCGCCGATCATGAATTCGCCATCCTTGCAGCGATAGACGTTGCTGGGGGCGATGCCCTTCAACACCGAGCCCGACCGTTCGCGGATCAGGCCCATGCGGTCGTATTCGGGGACGAGGCCTTCCATCACCTGCAGCACGGATTCATAGAGCGCGGTGTCGATCACCTGGCCTTTGCCGGTGCGTTCGCGCACGTGCAGCGCGGCGAGCACGCCCATGCAGCCATAGGTGGCGGTGAGGGTATCGCCGATGGAGATGCCCATGCGGCTGGGCGGGCGATCGGGTTCGCCGACAATGTACCGCCAGCCGCCCATCGCCTCCCCAATGCCGCCGAAACCGGCGCGGTCGGAATAGGGGCCATCCTGCCCGTAGCCGGACATGCGGGCAATGATCAGGCCGGGGTTTTCCGCCAGCAGCACGTCGGGCCCGAGGCCCCACTTTTCCAGCGTGCCGGGCTTGAAGTTCTCCACCAGAACATCGGCGTGGGCGATCAGGCGCTTCACCAGCGCCTGCCCTTCGGCCACGCGCAGGTTGGCGCTGACCGAGCGCTTGTTGCGCGCGATGACCTCCCACTGGACCTTTTCCGCGCCCTGGCCCCAATCGCGCATGGGATCGCCGGTTACGGGCGGCTCGACCTTGATCACGTCGGCGCCCATGTCGCCCAGCAGCTGGCCGCAGAACGGGCCGGCCAGCAGCTGGCCCAGTTCGACGACGCGGATATCCTTCAATGCACCGTTGTTCACGATCTACTCCGCAGCTTCCTGGGCCGCCAGCACATGCGGCCATTCGGGCTGGATAGGGGCGGGGAGGCCGGTCTCGGCCTCGCACGCCGCGCGCAATGCGACGATCCCGGGGCCGAAGTCAAACAAGGGCAGCGCGCCGCGGCCGTCACGCAGTTTCGCGCGCAGCGCCTCGGTTGCCGCCGGATCGACCACGCCCGTTGAGTCGGCGACAACGCCATAGGCGCGCGCACCTTCGGCAGTGACGAGACGCTGGACAATCTCCTTGCCCACCAGCGCGGGATCGCGATCGAGCGGATCGCCCCAGCCTCCGCCCCCCCAGGTGATGAAATGGAGCTGGTCACCTGCCTCCACAGCGACCTCCTCCACCTTGTTGCCGACAATGGTGGACGTGCCATCGGCTTTCTCCAGCACCTTGCGCGCGCGGGCGCCGGGGTGGCCACCGTTGACGCCCCACGGCGGCACGAACCAGCGATCGTCGTGAATGGAGATGGTGCCGGCGGAGAGGAAGCGGTAGGTCATGTGGATGCCGTTGCCGCCGCGGTGGAGGCCCGCCCCGCCGCTGTCAGGCGCGGTTTCGTAGCGTTCGATGCGCATGGGGAAATAGCGTTCGAGGAATTCGTTGGGCACGTTGGTGAAACCGGGCCACAGTGAGTGCCCATCGGGACCATCGCCCAGCGGACGCCCGGGGATGCCGCCGAAGCCGATCTGGAACAGCTGGAACCACTGGTTGCCCTTGCCCGGGCGCGTGTCGTTGCCTGCATAGAACAAGTGCGGCGAGGAAGAGAAACCGGCAGCGTTGAGAAATTCCGGCGTCTTCTGCCCGAGCAGGCCACCCAGGATATCGAAGATGCGGCCCAGCGCATGGGTGCGGCCCGAAAGCGCGGCGGGGAAGCGCGGCTTCAGCAACGAACCTTCGGGAATGCGCACATCGATCAGATCATAAAAACCGTCATTGAACAGGATCTGCGGATCGAAGACCATGATCATGTAGATGCCGAAGAACATCTTGAACATGTTTTCGTTGAGATAGAAGTTGATCGAGGCCGCCGATTGCGGGTCCGTGCCCGCGAAATCGAGCACAACGCGATCGCCTTCGCGCCACATGGTGCAGCGGATGCGATAAGGGCCATAGCCCATGCCATCGTCGCAGATGTAGTCCTCGAAGCTCACTGGCTCCTCGCTTACCGCCTGGCCGAGCAGCGTCTTCATCGCGCGGTGGTTGCGGGCGAGCAGCTCCTGCGTGGCGGAGTAGTAGACGTCGTCGCCAAAGCGGGTCGCGATCTCGATCACCCGGCGCGCGGCGACGCGGCACGAGGCGATCAGCGCGTTGAGATCCGCCGCGCACCAATCGGGCTTGCGCGTCTGGTGCATGACAAGACGGACGAGGTCTTCGTTGTATTCGCCCTTCTTCCAGATCTTCACGGGCGGGATGCGCACGCCCTCTTCGAAGATCGAATGCGCGTTGATCGGCATCGAGCCGACGACCTTGCCGCCGATGTCGCTTTGGTGCCCGAACATCGAGGTGTAGGCGATCAGGCGCCCGTCCTTGAACACTGGCAGCAACACGAGCCAATCGTTGGAATGGCTGATCGCGCCGCCGACCGAATAGGGATCGGACAGGAAGATCATGTCGCCGTCTTCCAGGGTGCCGTCCCAGTTCTGCAGGAAGCCGTCGATGAAGCTGCCGAACTGGCCGACGATCATCTTGCCCGCAGGATCCGCAATCAGGGGGAAGGCATCACCCTGTTCACGGATGCCGGGCGACATCGCAGTACGCACCAGCGTGGCGTCCATTTCGATGCGCGCATTGCGCAGCGCGTTCTCGATAATGTCGAGCGTGACCGGATCGATTTCGACCCGGGCAAAGGGGACGGCATTGGTCTGGACGATGGTTGCAGGCATGTCGCGTCCTCTCTCAGGCCAGGTCGATCAGGATGTTGCCGACGCGGTCGACCGTGCCGACGCATCCGGATTCGATGAGCGTGGTCGAGTCCATCTCGCAGACGATGGCGGGACCGGGGATCACGTCGCCCGCCAGCAGCTTCGCCCGATCGTAGATGACGGCGGGCATCAGGCGCCCTTCCATCCACACTTCGTGATCGCGGATCCTGGCCGCAGACGGATCGCCGGTGCCGGCGGGCAGTTCCGCCGCGGGCAGATCGAGCGCACGACCGAGCGCGACGGCGCGCAGGTTCACGATCTCGTGCGGGGTGTCCATGTTGAAGGTGAACAGCCGCTTGTGCTCTTCATCGAAGCGGGCGAGGATTCCGGCAATGCCATCGGCGCGCAGAACATCGGGGGTGATGGTCAGCGGCACTTCGAAGGCCTGACCGGCATAGCGCACGTCGACTTCGAATTCGGACGCGATCTCGGCCTCGGGCACGCCATCGGCGATCAGTTCGGCCCGGGTCTGCGCCGCCATTTCATCGAGCACGGCGATGAGTTCTTCGGGAACCGTTTCGGTTGCCAATCGGCTGAACGAACGTGCCGTTTCGGTTCTCATCCGCGTGGTCGCGTCACCCAGCGCGCAGAGCACGCCAGGGCTGACCGGTGACACGGCGGGCCAGGAGCCCATCAGCCGCGCCACGGCGTTGACATGCAGCGGACCCGCGCCGCCGAAGCCCATCAGCGCGAAATCGCGCGGGTCATAGCCCTGCTGGACCGAGATCATCCGCAGGGCGCCGAACATGTTCTCGTTGACGATATCGATGATGCCGCGCGCGGCGGCCATCAAGTCGATGCCCAGCGCATCGGCGACGGTCTGCACCGCCGCCTTGGCGCCTTCGCGATCGAGCTGGAAGGTGCCGCCGAGCAGGTTTTCCGGCAGGTAGCCCAGCACGACATTGGCATCGGTTACGGTGGGGGCCGTGCCGCCTTTTCCATAGGCGACCGGCCCCGGCACCGCCCCTGCGCTCTGCGGCCCGACCCGAAGGGCTCTTGTCAGCTCAGGGACATAGGCGATCGAACCGCCGCCCGCGCCGACCGTCTTCACATCGAGCGCGGAGGCCCGGACGGAGAGGTGGCCCACTTCGGTGGTGCGCTGGCGGCGTGGTTCGAGATTTTCGATCAGCGCGACGTCGGTGCTGGTGCCGCCGACGTCGAGCGTGAGGATGTTGCGGATACCGGCATTGCGGCCCACCCAGATGGCGCCGGTGACGCCGCCGGCGGGGCCGGACATGAGGATGTTGACCGGGTGCTCCTCCGCCTTCTGCGCGCTCATCAGCCCGCCGTCGGACCGCAGCAGCGAAAGCTTGCCGACCATGCCTTCGCCGGCAAGGCGGTTGCGCAGGTTGGCGACGTAGCGGCCGACGACCGGGCGCACCGCGGCGTTGGCGACGGTGGTGAGGGTGCGTTCGTACTCCTGCATTTCGGGCAGGACTTCGTGGCTGAGCGAGACGGGCACGCCGGGCAGGGCTTCGGCGGCGATCTGGCCGATGCGCGCTTCGTGCGCGCCGTTGGCATAGGCGTTGATCAGGCTGACGGTGACGGCTTCGACCCCGTTGCCCTTGAGCACGCCAAGCTGCGCGCGCACGTCAGCCTCGTCGAGCGGGCGCACTTCCTCGCCCTCCGCGCTCATGCGGCCCTTGACGGTCACGGTGTCCTCCAGCGCGGCGAGCGGCTGGGGCTTGGGCCAGATGATCCAGCCGGCAAGGCCACCGGGCACGAAGCTGCGCGCGATCTGCATCACGTCGCGGAAGCCTTCGGTGGTGACGAGGCCGACGCGCGCTCCTTTGCCTTCGAGTACGGCGTTGGTGGCGACGGTGGTGCCGTGTAGGAAGAAATCGATCTGCGATGCGGCGATCCCGGCCTTGCCGCAGATGGCGGTCACGCCGTTGAGGATGCCCTCGGAACTGTCATGCGGGGTGCTGGGCGTCTTGTGCCGCCAGAACGCGCCGGTTTCGGTGTCGAACAGCAGGAGGTCGGTGAAGGTGCCACCCACATCCACGCCCAAACGATAGCCCATCGAACGAAAGCCCCTTCTTTCAAGCCTGCTTCGGGAAGGGCGGCGCCTTGGCCACCATGCCCGGCAATTGCCGATCCATCACGCCGCCCAGCCAGTGATTGGCGGCAACCAGTTCGCTCAACGAAAGCCCGGTGGAAATGCCGGCCCTTTCAAGCATGTAGACGACATCCTCGGTGGAAACGTTGCCCGCCGCGCCCGGGGCAAAGGGGCAGCCGCCCAGGCCACCGATCGCGGCATCGACCGTGCGCGCGCCAGCCGCCACCGCGACCCACACGTTGGCAAGCCCGGTGCCACGGGTGTTGTGGAAATGGACGCGCACCGGGATCGGCGCGATCAGATCACGCACCTTGCCGACCATGCTGGCGACCTGCGCCGGATTGGCGACGCCGATCGTGTCGGCAAGGCCGATCTCGGCCGGCGCGTCGGCGGCCAGCGCCTCGGCCATGGCCAGCACGCGCGCTTCGGCCACTTCGCCTTCGAACGGGCAGCCAAAGGCGGCGGCGATCGTGACCTGCGCGGAAAGTCCGGCCTCGCGCGCGGCGGCAAAGATGCCGCGCGCGGCATCGACCGAGCCGTCGCTGGTCTGACCCTGGTTGGCCATGGCGAAGGTGTCGGTCGCCACGGAAACCGCACCGAGCTGTGCGACGCGGCCGGTGGCAATGGCGCGATCGGCACCGCGCCGGTTCATGACAAGGCCGATGAAGGTAACGTCGTCGCGCGCGGGCAGGCCCGCGCAGACGTCCTCGGCATCGGCCATCTGCGGCACTGCGCGCGGATTGACGAAGCTCGTCGCCTCGATCCGCCGGGCCCCTGCGGCAATCGCCCGCTCGATCAGCGCAAGCTTGTCTGCCGTGGCGATAAGCGCCTTTTCGTTCTGCAACCCGTCCCGAGGGGCAACTTCGACGATCTCGACCGAATTTGTATACATCATTCCGCTGCCTTCGCTTCGTCGACCAAGCCGATGCCGCGGTGTGCGTCGGCATAGGCGTGGTAGGCGCGCAGGATATGGCTGCTCATGATCGCCTCAGCCCAGGCGCCATCGCGCCGCGCGAAGGCTGCAGCCAGTTCCTCATGCTCGCTGTGCGAACGGTGCAAAGCCTCGCGGCTGTAATGATGTGCCGTGCGCCAGACCACCGGCTGTTCAATCAGGGTGCCGAGCAGTGCGGCCAGGCGGCGCGAACCCGCCGTGTCGAGGATCGCGGCGTGAAATTCGCGATTTGCCTCAAGAAAGCCCTCGATATCCGGCTGGGGGCGACGGATTGCGACTTCCAGCGCCCGATTCGATGCGCGGATGCGGTCCAGCGCCTCGGGCGTCATGCGCTCTGCCGCGCGGCGCGCCGCCATCGATTCCAGCCTGGCGCGCAGGTCGAAGGCGTCGGCCACATCGTCGATCGACCAGTCCGCCACGAAGCTGCGCTGGGTATCGGTGCGCAGCACCAGAAGGTCGGTTTCCAGCCGCCGCAAGGCTTCACGCACGGGGGTGCGGGACACGCCGCAGCGCTCGGCCAGGGCCTCCTCGCCCAGCTGCGCCCCGGCCGGCAGTTCGCCGGACAGGATCATGCTGCGGATGGCAGCATAGGCGCGGTCGGAGGCACGCGACATCAAAACACTCCAAGGAACTTGACCAACCCGATTTGTATACAATAGTCTCTCGCCTCATCAAGTCGCATCTCTGCGTTGAGGGCAACAAGGGCGGCGACCGAAGGGGTAAGGCGGCAACGGGACCGGCATCAGGACCCGATCGATCCGCCGTGAACAGGGAGCATACCGATGCGCGTTTCCCAATGGCTTGTTTCGGCATCCGCGGGCGTTCTCGCCCTTTCCGCCATCCCGGCGCTGGCGCAGGAAGCGCCGCAGGCCGACGCCGCAGGCGCTGCCGCGGGCGAGGACACGATCATCGTGACCGCGCGCCGCCAGAACGAGCGGCTGCAGGACGTGCCGGCCTCGGTATCGGTGCTGACGGCGCAGGCGCTGGCCAACACCGGCGCGACGGCGGCGGCGGACTTCGTCAACCTGACCCCCGGCGTAACCATCGTGACCGGCACGGCCGAAGCGGGTGACACGCAGATCAACATCCGCGGCATCAACGGTGCGCGCGACGCGGAAAGCTCGGTCGCGCTGGTGGTGGACGGCATCCTCAAGACCAACACCGCGCAGCTCAACCAGCCGCAGGGCACGCTGCAGCAGGTTGAAATGCTGAAGGGCCCGCAGGGCGCGCTCTATGGCCGCAACGCCGCCGCCGGCGCGATCGTGCTGCAGACGCTGAAGCCGACCGATACGCTGACCGGCGCGGTCAAGGCCTCATACGGCATGTACAACACCATCGAAGGCACGGCGCATGTCGCAGGCCCGCTGGGTGGCGGCGCCGGCTTCGTGCTCTCGGGCTATTACTACAAGACCGACGGCTTCTATCACAACGAGTTCACCAACAATTCCAAGACCATCGACGACAAGGAGAACTGGGCGCTGGATGGCCGGGTGATGTTCGGCCAGGGCAGCCCGACGCAGGTCGACATCAAGGCGCGCTATGCCGAATTCCATGGCGCCTCGCTGCCGTTCAACGCCGCGTTCGCGCTGCCCAACTTCGCGGGCGTGAACCCCGCGTTCTACGAGGACGTGAACAAGCACCAGTTCCACTTCTATAACAACATCCGCGCCACCAATGACCAGAAGAGCTTCGACGCCTCGATCAAGCTGGACCAGGAACTGGGCGACAACCTGAAGCTGGTGGGCTGGGCCCTCTATTCGAACGTCAACCAGGACCTGGTGGCAGACGGCACCTCGGCCGACTTCGCGCGCTATATCAGCGCGGCGGACCCGCGCGTGGCCGGCGCGGTCAATTCCTGCTTCGCCAGCACGGCGGCGCTGACCGGCTATCCCGTCAACCAGCCGGGGTTCATCGGCCAGATCCCAGTGCCGTTCATCTTCGCGCCGGCGACCGGCTCCACCTTCGGGCCCTATAGCCCCACCACCTGCGACGGCACGCAGTACCAGCTGCGCAAGCAGCAGGACTTCTCCACCGAATGGCGCCTGATCGGCGACATGGGGGACATCAACTGGCAGGTCGGTGCCTATTACCTGCACATCAAGCGCACCGTGGGCGTCAGCCTTGGTGCGGATACCGGCAATGGCGTGATCAAGCAGCTCTACAACGCGCCCGACAGCACCAATCCCACCTCGCTGCTGCTGGCGGACCGCTTCAAGACCGACGTGTTCGCCGGGTTCGGCTCGCTCGAGTACAAGCCCAGCCCGCAGTTCGACCTCGGCCTCGCGCTCCGTTATGACGTGGAAAAGCGCAAGAGTTCGTCACTGGTGCCGACCGTGCTCGATCCGTTCACGGGCGGTCCGATCAACCCCGGCCAGGCCTTCGGCACGCTGCAGCCGCAGAAGGCGACGTTCAAGCAGTGGGAGCCCAAGGTCTCGATCAGCTGGAAGCCCACCGACACCCTGAATCTCTACGGCAACTGGGGCATCGGCTTCAAGTCGGGCGGGTTCAACAACCAGGGGTCGGCGGCGCTGATCAAGGCCAACTTCGTGGACTTCATCAACGCCAACGTGAACATCACCGACCGCTACAACAAGGAATGGTCGAGCGCGTTCGAGGCGGGGATCAAGGGCAGCCTGCTGGACGGCAAACTGACCTTCGACCTCGCCGGGTACTACACCCAGGTCCACAACATGCAGTTCTTCGAATTCTTCGTCGGCAGCTTCGGCCTGCTGCGCGTGGTTTCGAACATCGACAAGGTGGACATCAAGGGCGTGGAGCTGAACGTCACCGCCAAGCCCGTGCGCGGGGTAAAGCTGTTCGGATCGTTCAACGTGACCGACAGCGAGATCAAGAAGAACAGTGCGCGTCCCAACACGATCGGCAACAAGAGCCCCTATACCGCAGACTACACGATCAACGCCGGGATCGAGATCGAGCAGCCGCTCAACGACAGCCTGCGCTTCTTCACCCGCACCGATTATCGCCTGACCGGGCCGACATGGTTTTCGAGTGTGCAGAACCAGAGCGGACCCACGCTGTTTTCGGGCCTGCTGCCGATCTCGGCGCTGGGGCTGCCAGCCTTTGTGGGTGATGGGAAGTTCGACCGCACACGCCGCGCCGCCTTTGGCATCGTGAACATGCGCGCAGGAGTGCAGGGTGACCGCTTCTCGGTTTCGGTCTTTGCGGACAACCTGCTCGACAAGGCCTACCTCGCCGAAGTGATCCCGGCGATCGAGTTCGGCGGATCATTCATTTCGCCCGGCGGGCGCCGCCTGGTGGGCGTAGAAATGGGTGCGAAGTTCTGACAGCGGAGGAGTGCGGCATCGGGCTGGCGATGCCGCACTCTTCGCTCAGACCAGGCGGTAGACCTGGATCAGGCGCCCGTTCTCGCCCGGCTTGAGCTGCGCGTTGTATTCGGGCGGCACAGGATAGGTGAGTGTGGCGACGAACACGCCTTCGCGCAGCCAGCCATACTTCTTGCCCGAGACGTTGAAGGTGGGCAGCAGGCGGAACTTGTCCTCGGTGTAGGACAGGCCGACATTGTGGATGATTATCTGCGCGCCGTCGTCGGTCTTGAGGCGATAAAGTGCATCGACCACCCAGACACCATCGGGACGGACCACCGGGAAGTCACCGCCACCCGGAATGACGGTCCCCTTGATGTCGCGCCCGGTGAAGTAGCCGCCGGTGATCGGCCAGACGACATCGCGCTTGCCATCTGCGGCAGTCAGATCGTCCTGCGGGCCCATCGGTTCCGGCTCAGAGCAGACCGGCACGATATCCATCACCCACTCCACGCCAGGCTTGTCATAAAGCCGGGGCTGGCCAGGCGCGGGTGCAGCCGGTCCGGCGGCACCCGCGCCTGACGCGGCGAGGGGAACTGATGCGCCGATCAGACCGAGCGCGTTGCGGCGGGAAATCGTCATGCGGGGGGTCTCCTCTCCATCGTAGCCCACAGTGCCATAGCGGGTTTTGAACTTCCTATCCCATTTGGGATATGCGTGACCTGTGATCACGGGTCTACCCCAAAGTGCCAGATCAGGCTGCGAGCCACTGCGACGGTCTGGCAGGGCAAAAAAAGAACATGAGGAAACAATGACAAAGCCGATCATCTCGCTTGCAGCGACCACCGCTTCAATGGCCATTGCATTGGCGACAGCGCCATCTGCAACCGCGCAGGAAGCCAGCCAGACTGCCGCTGACCGCCCGGTCGACAATGGCGTGGCGATCGGCGAAATCGTGGTGACGGCGACCCGCCGCGCGGAAACGCTGAGCAAAGTTCCGGCATCGGTGACCGCACTGGGGCAGGTTTCGCTCGACCAGCGCGGGATCAAGGACATCTCGGGCGTGGTGCGCCAGACGCCGGGCATCCAGTTCGACCCCAACGGTTTTGGCAACCAGTCCAATATCGCCATCCGCGGCGTCAGCTCCACGGTGGGTGCAGCAACCACCGGCGTCTATATCGACGACACCCCGATCCAGAGCCGCCAGGTTGGCTATTCCACCACCAACGTGTTCCCTGCGGTATTCGACCTGCAGCGCGTGGAAGTGCTGCGCGGCCCGCAGGGCACGCTGTTCGGCGCCGGCTCGCAGGGTGGTACGGTGCGCTTCATCACCACGCAGCCGAGCCTGACCGACACGCGCATCTATGCCCGCGCCGAGGCTTCGAGCACGGACGGCGGCGCGATGTCGGGCGAGTTCGGCGTTTCTGCCACGACGGCGCTGGTGCCGGGCGAGCTGGGCCTGGCGGCCAGCGTGTGGTTCCGCCGCGATGGCGGCTGGGTGGACCGGACCAACGGCAACCCGGCGCTGACCGGCAGCAAGCTGTACGAGAACGTCAACCGCAACGAAACGCAGGTGGGCCGCTTCGCGCTCAAGTGGGCGCCCGTCGACGGCCTCGAGATCACGCCGTCGCTGTTCTACCAGCGCAAGGTGACCAGCGACAGCGACGTGTTCTGGGAAAGCCTGTCCAACCCCGACGAGGGCAGGTTCATCAGCGGCGCACCGCAGGCCAACCCGGACAATGACCGGTTCTACCTGCCGGCGCTCAACATCTCCTATGAGTTCGGCGGTGCGCAGCTGATCAGCAACACGTCGTACTATGTGCGCGACCAGCATGCCGAGATCGACTATTCGACGCTGTGGCCGGCAGTGTTCGGCGGATCGTCGTTCATCGATCCGGCCTATCGCTCCACCGCGTTCATGCGCAACGACCAGCGCACCTTCACGCAGGAAGTGCGCCTGCAATCGACCGCGAAGGACGCGCGACTGAGTTGGGTGGTGGGCGCCTTCTTCTCGAAGTCGGTCCAGCATTTCGAGGAAGACGTGCTCGATCCGGACTTCTCCTCGATCTTCGGCGGCGTCCCGCCCGAACTGATCTTCGGCGTGCCACTGGTGCAGGGCAAGTACTCCCTGTCGGGCTTCGGCCGCGGCTCGGACGAGCAGCTGGCCGGGTTTGCCGAAGGGACCTTCGCCATCACGCCGACGCTGAAGCTGACTGGCGGCCTGCGCGTTTCGCACACCAAGTTCGAGGGCAGCTCGCTGTTCGACGGGCCGGTTTCCGGCTTCCAGCTGCAGACCCCGCAGAAGGTGACCGAAAGCCCGGTGACGCCGAAGGTCTCGGTCAACTGGCAGGCGACGCCGGACATGCTGTTCTATGCCACGGCGGCCAAGGGCTATCGCATCGGCGGCACCAACGCGCCGGTGCCGCTGTCGGTATGCGGGGCCAACCTCAACGGCTATGGCTTCAGCGACGTGCCCGGAACCTACAAGTCGGACACGCTGTGGAGCTATGAAGCGGGGGCCAAGGGCCGGGTGGGCAGCGCGGTGAGCTTTGCCGCAAGCGTGTTCATGATCGACTGGAAGGACATCCAGCAGAACGTGTACCTGCAGAACTGCGGCGCGCAGTTCACCGCCAACCTGGGCAAGGCGAAGAGCAAGGGCTTTGACCTGCAGGGGACGGTGAAGGTGGCGCGCGGCCTGACGCTCGACGGCACGCTCGCCTACACCAATGCGTACCTGACGCAGAACCTTGCCGGCGGCGCTCTGGCAGCGGCGGGCGATCACCTGGAAACGCATCCGTGGACGGCAACCGTTGGTGGCATCTACGAAGCACCGGTGGGCGACAGCTCGACTGTCTATTTCCGTGGGGACTACCAGTACAAGAGCCGGGGCAAGATCACCACGATCACCGACCCGCGCACCAACTCCTATGATCCGAACGCGCTGCGCACGGCACCGCTCAACTTCGCCAGCCTGCGCGCGGGCCTGCGCACCGGCCCGGCGGACATTTCGGTGTTCGTCGACAACCTGACCAACGACCGCGCGATCCTTTCGCGCACGATCGAGGTGACAGGGGTGGGATCGTATCGCAACATCGCATTGCGCCCGCGCACCTTCGGCATCACGCTGCTGGTCC
The DNA here is from genome assembly GCF_029436685.1 of Novosphingobium cyanobacteriorum. Classification (GTDB taxonomy): domain Bacteria; phylum Pseudomonadota; class Alphaproteobacteria; order Sphingomonadales; family Sphingomonadaceae; genus Novosphingobium; species Novosphingobium cyanobacteriorum. The sequence continues at coordinate 95,701 of NZ_JAROCY010000015.1, read as the reverse complement.
GCCAATAAGAATGACCCGTTCGAGAGAGGTTTTCCCGATGATCCGACGTTCGATCTTCCTGCTGGCGGCCGCGGCCGCAGCGATCACGCAGCCCATGGCACAGGCGGGTGCGCAGACGGCCGCCCCGCACGTGCTGCCCGACGGCAGCGTTCCGCCCGGGGTGAAGGCGGTGCGCCAGCACATGCTGGAGCAGCCGCAGAACATGCTGATCTTCCACAGCATCGACCAGCTGTTCCAGGCGCGACCGGTGCCACGCAGCGGACCGGTGGCGCCCCTGGCACGAACTGACATGGCGCTGCCGGATGCGACCATCGATGGCAAGCCGATGGGGGTGGATGCATGGGAAGACCGAACCTACACCAACGCTTTCCTCGTCATGCGCGATGGCAAGATCCTGCGCGAAAGCTATCGCAACAACACGGACGAGCGCACCCATTACATCTCGTTCTCGATGGCGAAGTCGATCACCTCGATGCTGGTTGGCGCGGCGGTGGCCGAAGGGGCGATCAAGTCCATCGACCAGAAGGCGACAGACTACGTGCCCGAGCTCAAGGGCACCGGCTATGACGGCGTGACCATCCGCCAACTGCTGCAGATGCGGTCTGGTGCGGATTTCGAGGAGCGCTATGACTTCGGCAGCAACCCGAGCCCGGCGGCGAAGATCTTCCTGAACGCGATCGTTGCCAATACCGAGCGGTTTGCCGACACCGCCTTGCACGTGGGTCGCAAGTGGACGCCGGGCAGCCACTTCAACTACTCCACGCTCGATACCTCGATCCTCGGCTGGATCCTGGAGCGTGCAACAAAGGAGCCGCTGGCCACCTTTACCACGCGCGCGCTGTGGCAGCCGATGGGCATGGAATCCTATGGCTTCTGGATGGCCGACGGATCACCGGGCACGGGACGCGAACTGAACGGCATGGGTTATAACGCCACGCTGCGCGACTATGCGCGACTGGGCCAGATGATGCTGGACAACGGCCGCTTCAATGGCCGCCAGATCCTGCCTGCGGACTGGGTGCAGCAGGCGACGACGATCACCTCCAATGCCGACGCCGGGTCCCCGCCGCCACCGGCATCGGTGACCGACCCATTTGCGCGGTCGGGCTATGGCTTCCAATTCTGGACGCTGGACGACACCGGCGCCTACATGGCGCTGGGGCTGCAGGGACAATTCATCTACATCCACCCCGCCACACGCACCGTGATCGTGAAACTAAGCTATTTCCCGCAGGAAGGATCGCCTGAAAGCGGCCGCGCGCTGGACGAGACATTGGCCTACTTCAAGACGCTGGTAAACTGGAAGGGGTGACCTTTCGGAAAGGCCGCGCCGGTCCGTTCAGGATTGGCGCGGCCTTGCCGCGCGCAGGCGCGCGGCAGCCTGTTCGGGCGTGAGATCGCGCTGCGGTTCGGCCAGTAGTTCAAAGCCGACCATGTGCTTGCGCACCGTGGCCGAGCGCAGCAGGGGTGGCAGGATGTGGGCGTGGAGCCGCCAGTGCGCCGTGTCATCCGCCAGTCCGTGCGGCGCGCCGTGCCAGCCCATCGAATAGGGAAAGTCCGTGTCGAACAGCGCATCACAGGTGCGCAGCAGGAGCGGCAGGATTTCGGACAGCGCGCTCCGCTGTGCCGCGTCAAGCTGTTCCAGCCGGCGCACGTTGGCACGAGGCATGAGCAAGGTTTCAAAGGGCCAGACCGCCCAGAACGGCACGAAAGCGACCCAGTGTTCGTTATCGACAATTACGCGGCTTCCATGCTCCAGTTCGGCCTGAAGCACATCGTGGAGCAGCGTGCGCCCGGTGGCGGCATGGTGTGCGCGCTGGCGCTCGTCTTCCCGCAAAACGATCTCGGGAATGAAATCGCCGGCCCAGACCTGCCCGTGCGGGTGCGGGCTTGACGCGCCCATCATTGCGCCCCTGTTTTCGAATATCTGCACATGGGCCCAGCGTGATCCGAGTTCGGCCGACTGGGTACACCAAAGGCCGACCACTTGGCGCATGGCGGGCAGATCCATGCGAGCAAGACTGAGGGCATGATCGGGCGCGAAGCACAGGACGCGCGCCTCACCCCGGGCGGGCATGGCTTCGAACAGGGGATGGGCCATGGGAGCTTCCGCCTGTTCCAGCAGCGCAGGGAAATCGTTGGCGAAGACGAAGGGACCGGCATAGTGGGGGTTGCGAGTGCCATCGGCCCGCAAGTTGCCGGGGCACAGATGGCACGAAGGATCGTGATGCAGCGTCGGCGGCTGTGCAGTGCTGGCGGTTTCCCCCTGCCACGGACGCATGGCGCGATGTGGCGAAACGAGCACCCATTCGCCCGTTAGCAGGTTGCGGCGGCGGTGCGGCGTCTCGGTCAAAGGCATGAGGCCATCTTGCCCGTCACGGAGGCCATGACAAGACGAACTAGATCGGCCTGCCGTGCCGCGCCGGTCTTCGCCAGGACGTGCTTGAGCTGGAGCCGCGCCGTCCCTTGCGTGATTCCGCGGCGGCTGGCGTAGTCCTGAACGGATTCTCCGACAGAGATGGCTGCGGCGAGCCGGGCTTCTGCCGAGGTCAGGCCGAACAGGCAGGCCAACTCTTCCATCGAGGCATCGGGCGGGCGCTCCGGCTCTGCCAGGACAAGCGCCACGGTATCGTCGATCGCGATGGCGGCCCGCTGCAAGCCGACAATCTTGATTTGCAGCGGCATCGCGCCGGGTAGGCCGAGCGTGATTGGCGCCAGCGCGACCTTGCCCTGGAGGCGCTGGCGGACGAGATCGTGAAGGGCCTTCATCACCGGTGCGGCATCGTTCCACAGCCGGTCCTGCCGGATCGAAAGGTGGGGCGAGCGGGCGAAGAGCGCGTTCGCCTCATCGTTGCACCATACCACGTGGAGGTTGGCATCGCAGATCACGGTGGCTGTGCCCACCGCATTGGCTGCGGCGGTGACATGGACCGATGACTCCGTAAGGTCTCGCAACCGCGTGGCGAGACCCACCGCTTGGCGCAGGTGGGGCAGAAAGGCCTGGAAGAACCGCTCCTCCTTGGGCTGGATATCGCGCAGATCGCCTGCCTGGCGATGCAGGATCAAGGTGAAGTGGCGCCGGGAGGCGAGGGGAAAGCTGACCCAGAAGCCAGAGCCCAGACCGATAGCGGCGAGTCCTTGCCGGACTGCGCTCAGCTCTTTGGGCCGGTTGCTGAAAACGCGCAGATCGCTGCTGATCTCAGGCTTCTTGCGCGGACCGACCCCGGTGAATCGGGGGTTGTCCGGTGCGGCGAGCCAGTGATCGTGGGCTGAGGCATTGGCCTGGGAACGGCTGTCACGCGCAAGCCACATCTGTTCGAAGCGATCGGCCCGCGCACGCAGCACCTGCACCGCGGCATTGATCGTGCCGAAGCGGGTGCACAGCTCATCGAGCAGGGGCACCCATGCCTGTTCGCTGTCCGGCGTGCGATAGAGCTGCTCAAGCAGTCCGGCGCCCAAGGTGACGTCCATCGTTATCCCTGCCGTGCCGCGGGTTGCCACGCGACCATGCCGTTGGGCAAGCCGGCCCGCAAGCAGCAAGGACATTGCCAACGCACACCGCTGCCCCTGCGATCGGTTCCAGAGCTGGCCAATTCGGGCCAAGCCATTGCAATCAAGCCTGTGTCCGGTTGCCGGTCGGGTGCCATATGTCGCTCATCGATAACGGAAATCGGATCGTAGTGGGGCGTGTCAATGGTTTCTGATGAAATCTCTTCGCAACCGTGCCACTGTTCCGATCCTGCTTGCGGCCATTGCGCCACCAGCCTTCGCCACAGAGGCGGGTGCCCCGCCGGCCCCCGCACCGGCCCCCGCACCGGCCCCCGCACCGGCCCAGGCTGCCGGCACGCTCACCTTCACACCCGCCGATTTCGCGCGCTTCGCCCCACGCAATGCGCTCGACATGCTCCGCGTCGTGCCCGGCTTCTCGATCCGCGAGGCCGAGGTCGCGCGCGGTCTGGGGCAGGCGAGCGGCAATGTGCTGGTCAACGGGCAAAGGCTGTCCAGTAAGTCGGACGATATCTTCACCCAGCTTTCGCGCATTCCCGCGGCTACGGTGGAGCGGATCGAGCTGGTCGATGCCGCGACGCTGCAGATCCCCGGCTTGTCCGGCCTCGTCGCCAACGTGATTGCGCGGACGGACAGATTTTCCGGCCAGTACCGGTGGGAGCCGCAAGTGCGGCCGCATTATGCTCATCCGCGCTGGTCGAGCGGCGAGATTTCGGTCAGCGGGCGCAGAGGCCGGGTGCAGTACACGGTCAGCCTGGTCAATGATGCCAACCGTGGGGCCGCCGGTGGGCCTACGGTGATCCGCGATGCTTCCGGCCGCGAGGTCGAACGGCGGCACGATGTGTTGACAAGCGATGAGGACAACCCAAAGCTTGCCGCGCGCCTCGTCTTCGATGGTCCCGGTTCCTCGGTGGGTAATCTCAACGCCTCAATCCAGAAGATCTGGTCGCATTACGATGAGCGCTCCGTTCGCACCCGGCCGCCAGCCGATATGCCGTGGGGCGGGCCAGACCGCCGGCGCAGCATTACCGTACGCAACGACACGTGGAATTGGGAACTGGGCGGTGACTATGAATTCGCTCTTGGTCCCGGGCGGCTCAAGCTGATCGGGCTGAACCGGGAAAGTCACGAACCCTATCGCCAGACCGTGATCACCACCTATGCTGACGGAAGCCCCACCGACGGTGACCGCTTTGCGCAGGTGGGTGACACCGCCGAGCGCATTGCTCGGGCCGAATACGGCTGGAAAATGTTGGGTGGCGATTGGCAGCTGGCGGGGGAGGGCGCGTTCAACTCGCTGCGCAACGTCGCGGCAGTGGCCGCGCTGCAGGGCGACGGCACCTTTGCCGAGGAACCGTTTCCAGGCGGCACCGGCGGGGTAAAGGAAGATCGTTATGACAGCAGCCTGTCCTACAGCCGCCCCGTGTCGAAGAAGGTCACGCTCCAGTTCGTCGGCGGGGCGGAATGGTCAACCCTGCGCCAGTCCGGGGAAGGGGGGCTGACCCGTCGCTTCTTCCGGCCAAAGGGCTCGCTCTCGCTGGCGTGGAAGCCCGATCCCCACTTTGACCTCTCGCTCAGGCTGCGCCGCCGCGTGGGTCAGCTTTCGTTCTATGATTTCCTCGCCCGCCGCTTCCTTGACAACGGTAACGCCAATTCCGGCAATGCCGAGCTCGTGCCGCAGCAGGACTGGACGCTCGAGATGGAGGCCAACAGGAACCTCGGTCGCTGGGGCTCCACCAAACTGCGCCTCATCGGGCGGCAGGTGGCAGACTATGTCACCGTTGTGCCCGTGGCCAATGGTGGCGAATCCGTGGGTAACGTGCCTCGGGCGCGGGTGAGGATTCTTGAAAGCAACACGACACTGCAGTTCGAACCCATTGGCTGGAAGGGCGCGAGGCTCGATATTCACCTTCTCTATCAGCACACCCGTCTGAAAGACCCGGTGACCGGGCGGACCATCACCTACAGCGCAATCACCGACAAACTGCTTGAGCTTGACCTGCGCGATGATCTGCCTGGCACAAGCTGGGCGCTTGGCGGCTCGTTCAGCTATTCGCACAATACGCTGGGGTACCGCGTGGGCGAATACGGACGGGATTACGAAGGCCCGGTATTTGCCGGGCTGTATGTCGAGAACAAGGATGTCATGGGCCTTACCGTGCGCCTCACTGCGGACAACCTTCTCAACGCCCGACGGCGCTGGGACCGCGTGGTCTATGCCGGCTCCCGCAACACTGCGCCCATCCTGTTCACGGAAACGCGTGACCAGCTGATCGGGCCAATCTTCACCCTTTCAGTCAAGGGTAGCCTCTAATATATTCAGATAAATATCCGTTAATTTCTTCCTGATGGTTGACTGGTGGGGACATCGCTGGAATGAATGCAATATATGTCGCAACCCAGATGCGCGGCGAAAGGGGATACGCTTGACCGAAGCAGACAAGCCGCGCCCGCCACTGCTACCCGGCCTGATCGTTGGAACTGCCGGGCTGATCGTGCTCGGTGTCCAGCCCCTGCTCTATGGCGCCTATGTCCATCAAGGATTAATCGATGAGGCCCGGCTCGGCTCGCTGGCAGCGGCGGAAATCAGCGCGATCGCATTCGGCAGCGTGGGAGGGATTGCCCTCCTGCGCCGCTGGCCTGCTCGGATCGTAGGCTTGCTTGGACTTGTGTTGCTGGTCTTTGGCAACCTTGCGCCCTTCGCCTTGACACTTTTCATCACGCGCATCGTCGCCGGGGCGGGTGGGGGCGCGCTGGTGTCCATCGCCGCCACGCAAATCGCCGGGCGTGACAATGTCAACGCTGCCAGCGGCGCGTACCTGCTGCTTCAGGCGACCAGCCAGTACGCCGTGCTCCAGGGCTTCTCGCTGTTCGCGCCAGCTGCCTCGGCCATGGCGGTGCAGCAGGCACTCGCAGGGATGGCTGCCGCCGCGGGTCTGTTGCTTCTGCTGGTGCCGCATACACTGCGCCCCCACCAAGAAGAGTGCGGCTCAGGTCTCCCGCCTGGCGGTGGCTGGGTCGCGCTGGCCGCAAGCGCCTTGTTTGTCGGTGGGGCAGTCGGTACCTGGGCCTATTTCGGTGTCTGGCTGGAGGCGGCAGGACTTGCCGGAGATGGGGTTGCGGCACGGCTGACAGCGTCGATGGCGGGCCAGATGATCGGCGCAGTTATTGCAATCGCGCTCGGCACCCGGCGTCATTCCAGCCGACAGGTGATGGCTGCAGGCCTTTTCCTCATCGCCGCACTTGTGCTCCTGCTGCTGCGCGGACCGGATGGTGTGGCTGGCTGGGCGCTGATCGCGGGCTTCGGGGTTGCTTGGATGATCGGCACCCCGGCGCTGTCCGGCCTGCTACTGGAACTTGATCCCACCCGCCGTAGCCTGCCCTATGCCGCATCGGCGCAACTGCTCGGCGCGGCGGTCGTGCCCACGCTCACCGGGGAACTGCTCGCCGCACATGGGCTCGATCTGGTGCTTGCCTGCTCGGCTGTCCTGTTTGCCGCAGCCATCACCACCGTCCTTGGCGGTATGGCGCTGCGACAGACCAGACACCATCGGACTCTGACACCCCCCATTCATAGCGGGCCTTCAGCTGAATCCCAAGTAGGCAGCAATGGAACCGCACCAGCGCCAGGCAACCGTCGATGAACCGTCGTCCGTCCTGCACCATCGGCATCCACATATTGCGCATGTCACCTTCTTCCCACCGACCGGGATCCCGCTTCACGCCCCAGCCAAAGCCCCCGCGGCGCCTCACGTAATGCTCCACATCGAAGCCAATCAGCCGCTCGACCCATTCCTCCATCGCCCCGAACCCGGTGGCAAGGATCACCGCGGGCGGGGAGCTGCCGTCCGCTATCTCCAGCCCGAATTCAGTCGCCGCCCCACCTTCACGCCGAATTCAAGGGCGATACCGTCGCTGCGATCAGACCGGAGGAGCGTCAACCTTGTGATAGCACAGCAAAACCGTTCGCAAGAATTTACTCGTGCTTCCGGTGGGACTGCCGCGGCGGCCACCACCCAATTGGCGTGCCGCTTGCGCAACGGAAACCCGTGTCCGAGCGGGTTCTGCAGCATGACTGACAGAGCACGAGCGCGGCATCCCAGATGCCGCCAATAACCGGTTGCCGCGCCACAATGGCCCTAACTGCGTCAGCACCCCATGCGTCGCCAGCGATCAGCCGGACGGGAGCAGATCGCTCCACATCCCTTCGGGCAGAAACAGTCTGGCGACGGCCGCATCATCGTCCTTGGCAACGGCCCGGGCCAAACGGGCGATCCAGCCGGCTTCATCTGTCACACACACACACACACACACACACTCTCTCTCTCTCTCTCGCGCGCGCGCGCCCTCCCAGGCCTGGCGGCGTGAGGAACGCGCACTTAGCTGGATGCCGAACATGCGCGGGATTTTACAGTTGACTTGGTCTGGCGAGATCGCTGGGGAGAGCGAAGACATGATCATGACATTGATCAGGTTTCTCCGCAGATCGCCACTTTTCAGCGGTCGTCCGGCGCGCTCCACCCAGCCCGCGCCACTGCGCCTTGTTCGATGCCAAGTTGTCCGCAATCAGGGTAGGATGAAGAGGCGCATGCCCCATCAACATCGCCCCTGATAGCTTTCGCCCGCCAGCGGAGGGCCAGTCCGCAGGTTCCCCGCGTCCAAAAACTTCGGCGCCTTGAATAGCTGGTCGATGAGTTGAAGCGCAACTGCCGGTTGAGAAGGTCAGTCTTGAAACCTAACTTCATCGACATAGCGCAGCCTGTGAAAGAGCGATGCGCACGGTGCAAGCGGCAAGGGTGGGAAGCGCAATTCGGCAACCTGGTTGGGTGATCTCAGGCAAATCTCCCTGTCCAGCCAAGTGTCCTCTCGCGGAGCCTCCCTCTCCCCAATACTCCTATGCAACGCCTAACCGGTCAGGAATTATTCGATAAAAATCGGAAAAATACTCTGATCCAGTCTTGCGCTACGTCGAGGATGGAATACAATTGCGCCATGTCTTCCACGCCTGCCTCAACCTCTTTCAACGCCCCCACCCAAGGCCGTAAGCACTTGATCCGCCAGCCTCGTCAGAAGCGCAGCCAACAGAGGTTTGAGGCGATTCTCGATGCGGCCGAGCGACTGTTGATGGTGCAAGAACCGGACGCAATCAGTATCTATACCCTGGCAGAAGAGGCGGAGATCTCGCCCCCGTCTATCTACCACTTCTTTTCAGATGCAGGTCAGGTTTTCATCGCGCTTTCTGAACGTTTTCTAGTCAATTTCGTTGCAGGTTTCGATTGCCCGCCCAGCGGGCCGTTCACTACGTGGCAAGAATTACTCCAGTTGCGCTATCGCGAGGGACTGGAATACTACAACGCCCATGCGCCGGCACGCCGGCTGCTGCTCGGTTCTGGCCTGTCCGCAACCATCCGTGGCCGGGATCTGGAAAACGATCGTCAACTGGCGCAGCGCACGCTGGAAGAGATGCGAAGCCATTTCGTGATGCCCGAAGCGCCGGATATGGTCGAACGCTTCACCGAACTTCTGGTGATCAGCGACGCGCTTTGGGCACTGTCTGTCCACCGCCACGGCACCATTACCGAGGCCTACGAGGAACAGGCCCGCAGGGCGCGTGAGGCCTATTGCCGCACTTTCCTGCCGGAATACTTGCCCACTCGTTTGCCGGAAGACGTCGTGACCTAACCCCATCCCAGACAGAAAGCGTAAGCGGGTCCGAAGATGCTTACCAACGCCAAGGATCAAGTCTTACGCGCCTGCACCGTCCGAGTTATTCCCACCCGCTGCATCGCCGAGGGTGCCTGTATCTGAGATGCAGACGGGACCGTTGGTTCTTTTTCATGTGCAGCTGCGGACCGAAGCTATTCGGCCATAGCGATGAATGGGTCAATGCCGCCGCCGGCCGTCATGGATTTGCCTGCGACAAACCGACCCGGTGCAGATGCCACTCGCCTTCTTCGACGACGATCCGGGTTTCCGCACTTGTTTTGCTCAGGGCGAGGCGATGCCGGACGAGGTCTCTTACGTCCTATTTGGCCCAACATGCTCCCCTTCGCAGTCATGACCGAAGCCGACATTGACTTCGCCATCCCTGACGCGAGCTGTGTTTTTGCCAAGGTGCGCCAATACAGGGGAACCGGAGCCTCACGCCCTTCCGCTCGAACTCATCGCCCATTAACCTCCCTAATTCCTCCCCTGAACGACGCGTCCGCCGCGAAAGTGAAGAGGGTTTGGGTCAAGGGCCGACACATGCTTGGACAGTGCCCTCATCCACTCACTTCGCCGCTTCGTAGACCAGCAGCACCGCCTTGCCCGCCATGTGGCTGTACATGCCATAGCCGGAATTAACAAAGACCTTGCCCTGCCACACCGCCGCGCCGGGGCCACTCATGCTGCCGCCACCCACCATGGTGCCGTCGATTGTCCTCACCGGCTGCGTCGTGTCCACCTGCCACAGTATATTGCCGTTGTCCGCGTCATAGGCGCGCAGCATCCCGTCGAGATGCCCGCCGAAAGCCACGCCGGGGATGGCGGTCACGGCCGATGAAATGCCCGGATCACAGAACCTGCGCCCTCGGCACAGGTCCGGCGCCCGGGCGAACCAAAGCTCCTTGCCGGTCACGGCATCCAGCGCATGCAGTCCCGCGCCGCGCTGCTTTTCGTCATAGACGCGCCCGTCATAGGTATCGGCCATGTCGTTCACCGGCACGAATACGCGCGTGCCTTCGGCCGCCATGCCGAAGTGGACGCCGCCCTGCGTGCCGCCATGGCCCACGCGCGTTTCCCAGCGGATCTTGCCCGTATCAGGATCAAGGCCCCAGGCCTGTCCCGATTTCTGCCCGATCACCAGCGTCCGCGCGCCGCCGCCGGTATCGATCATCAGCGGCGATGCCGCCACGTCATAATCCGGGCCGTTTTCCTTGGGGCACGATCCCAGCCCGATCATGCAGCCCACGTTCCATGCATCGCCCATGGTCAGCTGGGTGTGCCACACCCGCAGCCCGGTCTTCGCATCAACCGCGAACACCGCGTCAGAATTGTCGTCCGCCGGGGTGGAATAGTTCTCGCCTGATCCAAAGTAGACGCGGTTCGTCTTGGCGTCATAGGTCGGGCTGTTCCACACCGGCGCACCGGATGGTCCAAGGATCTGCGCGCCCTCGGCGGTCGTGCCCTGCGGCTTCGGCTCGCCGGAAGTCCACGCGCGCCACGCTTCCTTGCCGGTCTCAGGGTTCAGCGCCACCACCGATCCTCGGAACGAACAGCAGGCGTATTTCGGGTTGCCCGGCTGCACCACTTCCAGCGACGACACCGGCACATAGAGCATGCCGCCACCCAGCGTGGGCGTGCCGGTGATCGTGGCGTCGGCATGGTCGCTCATGCGCTCGGCCCAGATTTCCTGCCCGGTCATCGCATCCAGCGCGTGAACCTTGCCCAGCAGGTCGCCGAAATAGAGCCGTTTGGTTGCTGCATCCGCCACGATCGCGGTGCGCACTTCGGCGCTCAGCCGCGTGGTCCACTTTGTGCAGCCGCTTTCGGGATCGAAGGCATAGACGGTGCCGTCCTGGCTGCCCACGAACAGCGTGCCCCAGCCCAGCGTCGGCTGGGACCGGGCGCGGTTCGCCGCGGGATAGGCGAAGGCCCATTTCAGCTTCAGCTTCGGCACGTCCGCCTTGGCCAGCCCGGCGATACCGGCGGGCACGAAGCGGCGATTGTCGTGGCCCCAGCCGATCGCGGCGGGCGGATCGCTCATGTCGAACTGTGCCGCTGCGCCCTCGCACCGCGGCGGCGGGGCAGGGCGCTGGTACGATGCATAGGGCGTACGGGTCAGGTATTCGGCCACCTGCACCTTCTGCTCCGCCGAAAGGGTTGCTCCCTGCGCCTTCATCACCCCGCTGGTCAGCGCGGTCACGATCGCATCGGGGGCCAGCATGCCGAGGAACGCGGGCGAGGGTGCCTTGGGCACCCCGCCCAGGTGGCAAATCGCGCAGTTCTGCTCCCACAGCGGCCTGCCCGGCGCGGTCTCCGGGTCGATCCGCGGCGTATCGTGCACCTGGAACTCGTCGGTGGACTTGATCCGCTTGGGCGCGGGCGGCGCGGCGTTGAGCCCCACCGAGATCGCCAGCGCCGCCAGCCCGGAAAGCGCCGCAGCGCGGCCGAACGTTATCTTCATCTGCAGCAACCCCGGCTCAACCCAGCGACTTGTAGAACGCGATGCTCATGTCCTCGGCCAGGCACGCCAGGATCGGCGGCACCAGCCTGTCGTGGAAGTCGATGTGCATGTGCGTGTCGAACGCTGCCTCGTCCCTGAACGTCGCCACGCACTGGAACAGGTCGGGGTCCTCTTCCGACTGGAACAGTTCATAGACCAACGCGCCCGGCTCATGCTCGAACACCAGCGCCTTCAGCTCGGTCTGCAGCGCGATCAGTTCCTCGCGCTTCTCGGGTTTCGCGCGCAGCTGCGCGATGAAGCTCTTTCCGGCCATGCCGTTCAACCCTCTCCGGTCTCGATGTCGTACAGCATCTCGCGCGTGTAGGACCCGTCCATGCAGGCGATCATGCGCTCGATCAGCGGCTTGTTGTGCGCATATTCCATGTGCGCCTTGTCCGCCGCCTCGTCGGTGAAGCTTTCATAGACGGCGAACATCCCGGGCTCGGCCAGGCGGTAGAACCTGTAGCCCAGCGTCCCCGGCTCCGACGGGGCGAGCGCCTCCATCTCGCGGGTCAGCGCCACGAACTCCGCCTCCTTGTCCGGCCGGATGCGAAAGCGCGATAGGAAGGTAAAGGCCATGCGTGGTGCTCCGCTCAGTCGGCAAGGGCTTGGTGATAGGCGATCCAGTCCGGCAGCCGCTCGGGGTAGTCGGCCGGCTTCGGCGCGTCATAGGCGTGGTTGCGGTCCGGCCCGCCGAGGATGCCGGGATAGGCCTCGACCGGCACGTAGTAGAGGAAGCCGATCACCCGCTCGGCAAATTTCCATCCCTGCGGCGTGCGGCGATAGCGGTCGTCATAGCGGATCGCCGCGACCATCATCCGCCCCTTGCGCATCAGCTCGGCATGGCCGGCCACGCGCCCCGTCGCCTCGTTCTCGCTCACGAAGTCGATCTGGATGTCGTGCATCACATGGTGGCCCGGCCCGAGCACGGCAAAGCGCCCGTCGAACTGCGCCATGATCGCGTCTACCCCCTCGGCCTGCATCACCCCGTCGTGCGAACGCAGCACCGCGTCGGGCGCGAACAGCGCGCGCACCGCTTCCACCCGGCGGTCGTCGATATCGAAGCTGTAGCGCGCGACCAGCTGGCGAATCTGCGATTCGGCCTCCAGCCTGGCAATCCGCGCCTCAAGATCGGCCATTGCGTGCATTCTCCCGCACGCGGCCTCTTCCGGACCGGTGCCGGCGCATGATAGCCCGGCCATTCTCAAAAACAATCATGAATGTATGGATATACCTGTCCGGACGGGCAGGTCCGGGCCGCCGCCATGCTGCAATGCGGCAAAGACGGTTGCCCCGAAAGGCGCATCAAAAAAACATACATGTCTGCTTGCAATACGATCCGATCCGGCTATCCTCGGGCCAACTCGCAACCATGGCGGGAAATGAGGAGATGGGGATGACGAGCAGTTATCTGCGGTGGTCGGCGGCAATCGGGGCGATGGCTGCGGCAATCACGACAGCACCGGCTTTCGCGGCGGAAGACCAGGCGGCAGCGCCGCAGCAGGCGCAGAGCAGCGCCGACGAACTGACCAGCGACCGCCTGAACGAAATCGTCGTCACCGCCACGCGGCGCGATTCCAACCTGCAGCGCACGCCCGTCGCCGTCTCGGCGGTGGACAGCTCGCTGATCCGCCAGGCCAGCCCGCGCGACATCGGCGATCTCGCCGCCTTCGTGCCGAACTTCTCGGCCAGCACCATCACCAACTTCAACGCCGCCTCGTTCGCCATGCGCGGCGTGGGCCAGACCTCGATCATCGTCTATTTCGAACCGCCGGTCGCCGTGCTGGTGGACGATTTCGTGGTCCCCTCGGTGCAGACCCAGCTGCTCGACACCTTCGACATTTCGCAGGTCGAAGTGCTGCGCGGCCCGCAGGGCACGCTGTTCGGCAAGAACACCACCGGCGGCGCCGTTACCGTCCGCACCAAGCGGCCCGAACTCGGCGTGGTCGGCGTCGATGGCCGCGCCGAAATCGGCAGCTTCGGTACGCGCAAGGTTCAGGTCGCCGGCAACGTGCCGATCTTCGACAACATGGCGCTGCGCCTCGTCGGCGGCATGGAAACCACTGACGGGTTCTACAAGAACGGCGCCTGCTACGGCCCGGTCGGCGGGGTGCCCACCAGCAACTATTTCGGCGTGTCGGGTTGCCTCGATGGCAAGTCGGCCGGGGGCAAGGACGTCGTCAACCTGCGCGCCAAGCTGCTGTGGGAGCCGACCAGCCGTCTGAGCATCCTGGCGCAATACGAATGGCTGCGCGATCGTTCGGAAACGGTCCCCTCGGTCAATGAGAATTCGACCTACACCGGCGACGTTCCGTTCCTCACCGACATTCTCGGCACGATCCGCCAGAACCCCAACAGCTCCGATCCGCTCGACAATGCAGCCGTCACCTATCGCCAGGACGGCCTCATCAAGATGAAGGACGGGCAGCGGATCTCGGTCGACGGGTTCTATGTCAACGCAGACTATGACCTCGACTTCGGCAAGCTGACCTCGGTCACCGGCTGGCGCCGACAGCTCTCGCGCATTCCCAACTCCTATGCCGGCGCGGCGCCGATCGGCAAGGATGGCACGCCGCTTTCGTTCTTCGACGCCACCCGTGACGACAACCGCAAGACGTTCCAGCAGGAACTGCGCTTCGCCACCAACACCGGCACTGCCTTCGATATGGTCGCCGGAGCGTTCTACCAGCGCGAGACCGTCGATTTCTGCGTGGCGCAGCTGCTCGGCTTCCTCGATCTGCAGGGCGTGCCACTGGGCTTGGGCAACTGGAACGATACGCCGTTCATTCTCTGCAATGCACAGCGGTCCAAATCCACGGCGGTCTTTGCCGAGGGCACCTACAAGATCACCCCGGAACTGAGCTTGACCGTGGGCGGTCGGTATACCTGGGAAGACAAGACCTGGTATGGTCGCCAGCAGGTTTTCATCCCCCAGCTGAACGGTGGCTTCGATCCATCTATTGTGGTGAACGAGGCGCTGGACGCCAGTGTGTTCCGCTACCCCGCCAACGTCATCACCTTGCGTAACAAGGCAAACAAGCCCACTTGGCGTGCTACGCTCGGCTATCAGGCAACGCCCGATGTTTACACTTATCTGAACTATTCGCGCGGCTTCAAGGCTGGTGGCTTCAACGACCAGATCGGCGGCTTTGCTGCGTTCACCGATGCGGCAACTGGCGTGATAGACTTTGACGCTTTCCGCGAAGCGGCCCGCGCCACCAAGCCGGAAACCGCGGATTCGTTCGAAGCTGGCATCAAGACCGAACTGCTCGATCACCGCCTGCGCTTCAACCTCACCGGCTTCTACGTGAAGTACAAGGACCTGCAGAAGCAGCTCAACGTGCCGATCGTGGTCAACGGTGCGCCCAACCAGGTCACGCTGTTCGTCAACGCGGCCAGCGCCACGGTTAAGGGGATCGAGGCCGAAGCCACCGCCCGCCTGTTCAAGGGCTTCACCCTGCGCGGCGTGCTGGGCTACCAGGACGGCAAGTACAACAAGTACACCGCCGACGGCGCGGGCTACAATCTCGCCGATGCGCCATTGGATCGCGCGCCGAAGTGGCAGTGGACCGTCGATGGCACCTACGAAGTGCCGCTCGGCTCGGACTTCAAGGTCATCGCCAATGCCTCGGCGGCCTACACCGGCCGGAACCTCAACACGCAGTCGATCACCGATATCGACGGCAACACCTTCCTCAACGCCCGCACGCTGGTCAACGCATCGCTCACCCTCTCGCAGGTGGACGACAAGTACTACGTCAAGGTCATCGGCCGGAACCTCACCGACGCGCGCTACCGCATCGCCTCGCAGAACGTGGCCGGGCTGTGGCTCAACTCGAACTTCGGTGCTCCGCGTTACTTCGGCGCCGAAATCGGCGTGAAGTTCCGCGGCCCCTGATCCGTTCCGGGGGCGTCAACAGGGTCAACAGAAGGGCGGTCGCGCAATCCCTCCCCGCGCGGCCGCCCAATCTTGCCAATGGAAACAGCCATGAACGCCTTGGATCTTTGGGACATTCACATCGGCAAGCGCCACCCGTTCAACGATCGCGCCCCCCGCATCGACAACGGCACCGGCCGCCCCACCCCGGATCGCTATTTCGATCCCGCCTTCGCCGCGCAGGAATGGGACAAGGTCTTCGCCCGTTCGTGGCTGCTCGCGGGTCCTGCTTCCGACATTCCCGAACCCGGCGATTTCATGAAGTTCGATATCGGGCCGGAAAGCTTCATCATCGTGCGGGACAATGATGGCTCGGTCCGCGCGCACTACAACGTCTGCCCCCATCGCGGCAGCCAGCTCGTCACCACCGATCTCGGTTCGCTCGATCGCTTCACCTGCCCGTTCCACAGCTGGAAGTTCGCACTGGACGGCAAATGTGAATCCGTCACCGATGCGGAAACCTTCCGGCCAGAGGTGCTGTGCCACGGCACCGACCTGTCCTCGGTCCGCTGCGAAGTCGCTGCCGGGCTCGTCTTCGTGGCGATGGACCCGGATATCCAGCCGCTCGCCGATTTTCTCGCGCCCATCCTGCCGCAGCTCGAACTCTACGAGATCGACCAGATGTACGTGGTCCAGCACCGCCGGTCTGACTGGGGCTCCAACTGGAAGGGCGGGGTGGATGCCTTTGCCGAGATCTACCACCTCCACGCCGTCCATCCGCAGACCCAGTGCCTGATGGATGATCGCACCCAGATCGACCTCTGGCCCGGCGGCCTCAGCCGCCAGTTCGTCCCCTTCGCCCAGCCCAGCCAGCGCTTCGCCGATCAGGACAGCGTCAACCCCGGCATCCAGATGATGCTGCGCGATGCCGGCCTCGATCCCGCCAGCTACCAGGGCACCGCGCGTGAAACCCGCGCCGCCGTCCAGCAGGCCAAGCGCCGCCGCTCGGACGAACTCGGCCTGCGCTATGAACGCTTCTCGGACAGCCAGCTGTCGGACTCGGTTGTCTACTCGGTCTTCCCCAATGTGCAGATCGGATGCCATCCGGAGGCGGTGTTCCTCCACCGCTTCATCCCGCACCCCACCGATCCCAACCAGTTCACTTATGACACCTGCATCCTCTATCGCCACGTTGATGCGCCGGGCTATTCGGCCCCCGCATGGATGGGCCTCGGCGCCGAAGTCGATCTCTCGGGCCGCACCCGGCCTGAAGTGGTCCACACCGCTCTAGGCGAACCGCCCTGCCTTGGCGAAGTGCTCGATCAGGACAGCGACCTCCTCCCCGTGGTCCAGAAAGGCGCACGCAGCCGCGGTTTCCGCGGCCCCCTGTGGAGCGAACAGGAAGGCCGCCTGCGCCACTTCCACGCCGAGCTGGACCGCTTGATGGGCGCCTGACCCGCGAAGGCATTGCAACCCAGGTTTCCCCTCCCGCCTGCGGGAGGGGCAGGGGTGGGCACTGTATCGAACCCGCAGGCTCTTTCACCGTGGCGCGGTGTCCGACCGGCTGCCCGCGCCACGCCGTTGCCAAGGCCAGCAACCTTCGATCTCGGTCTCCAGCGAAAAGCTCAGGAAGGTGCGGATCAGCACGATGATCGCCAGAAGGCCCACGCTTTCGAAGGTCAGTGGCGCGGTGATCGTGCCAATGATATCCGCGCCCACCAGCAGTTCCAGCCCCAGCAGGATGCCCCTGCCCAGGTTCGCGCGGTATCGCTCATAGGCATCGCGCCAACCCTTGCCGCCCAGCCCTTCGCGCACATAGGTGACGCTGGCCAACCCCACCCCGCCAAGGATGATGCCGACCCCGGCGATCTCCAGCAGCTTGGCCAGCCATTCGATCCAGGCGTGAACGTTGTCCATGCCCGCTCAAACAGGGCGAGGGGCGATGGTTCCGCCGCGCACCTTGCCCTCGCCGAGCTGCTTAGCTATATTTCTGGCTAAGGAGATCGCCGATGGCGCAGTTTTCGGTCCACGATGCCAAGACCAACCTGTCCCGCCTGATTGCCGAGGCGCTGGCAGGCGGGGATGTCGTAATTGCGCGGGGTAATGTGCCCGCCGTCCGGTTGGTTCCGGTAACCCCGCGTGGCCGGCGGCGGTTCGGCGCCCTCAAGGGCAAGATTGCGCTGGATCCCGGCTTTCACGATCCGCTGCCAGACGATGAGCTTGAAGGTTGGAACCTGGGTTGAGGCTCCTGCTCGATACCCACGCGCTCATCTGGTGGCTGGCGGGCGACGAGGCTTTGGGCCAGCGCGCCCGCGCAGCAATCGCCGATGAGGGCAACAGCGTGGCGGTCAGCGCGGCTTCGGCCATGGAAATCGCTACCAAGCATCGCATCGGCAAATTGCCGCAAGCCGCACTGCTGGCGCAGGATTTCGAGGCGATTGTCGCCGATCAGGGTTTCGTCGAACTGGCGATCAGCGTGCGCCATGCGCGGCTCGCGGGCGAAATGAACATCGCCCACAAGGACCCCTTCGACCGCCTCCTGATCGCGCAGGCGCAGGCCGAAGACATGGTCCTCGTCTCCAACGAAGCGCTGTTTGACAGCTTCGCCGTCAACCGCCTCTGGTAAATCCGTTTCAGAACGGCCGGATGGTCAGCCCGTTGTCTATCACCAGTTCGGCCCCGGTGATGTAGCGGCTTTCGTCGCTGGCCAGGAACACCACCATCGCCGCCACGTCCTTGGGATGGCCGGCCGATCCGTGCGGCAGCACCCCGTCGGGAATTTCGTTGGCCTGTCCGGGCCGGCCTTCGGCCTGCTGCACCATCGGCGTCTCGATCGCGCCGGGGTGGATCGAATTGCAGCGGATCTTGTAGCCCTTCACCTGCGCCATCACCGCGACCGACTTGGTCATCGACCGCACCGCGCCCTTGGCCGCCGAATAGGCGAAGTAGATCGGGTAGCCGAGCAGCGCGCCAACCGAGGACATGTTGATGATCGACCCGCCGCCGCTCTTGTTCATCAGCGGGATCGCGTGCTTCATGCCCAGGAACACGCCGTCGGTCATGATCGCGTTGACCCAGCGGAATTTCTCGAGGCTGGTGTCCTCCACGTCGGCGTTGAGCACCACGCCGGCATTGTTGACCAGCACGTGCAGCGCGCCGAACCGTTCCTCGATCGCGGCATAGGTGGCGATCCACTGCTCCTCGCTCGCCACGTCGAGCGCCATTGCAGTGGCGCCGCCGCCGATGCGCTCGGCCACCGCCTGCGCCGCGGCCAGGTTCACGTCGGTCACGATCACCTTGGCGCCCTCGGCAGCCAGCGCTTCACAATCGGCCGCGCCCAGCCCCGATCCGCCGCCGGTGACCAGCGCCACCTTGCCTTCAAGCCGACCCATGTCCTCTCTCCTGCTCTGTGCTTGTCGCGCCTGCGGTCAGGCCGCGCCGTCTTCCGAGAAGTAGTCCGGCATGCCCGCCGGCCAGATCACGCCCCACTGCGCCTGCCCGCCGTCGATGATCATCAGGTCCCCGTTGACGAAGCGCCCTGCGGGACTTGCGAGGTAGGCGATCGCTTCGGCCACATCCCAGGCGTTGCCGCGCATCTTCATCGGGTTGGCCTTGTGGAAGCGGGCGAGGGCTTCCTCCGGATACATGCGGAAGCCCTCGGTCTCGATCACCCCGGGGCCGATGCAGTTGACGCGGATGTTGTAGGGCGCCCATTCGGTGGCGACCGTCTTGGACAGGTAGATCACCCCGGCGCGCGCGGCGCAGGTGTGCGCGGCCTGCGGCATGCCGCGTTCCACGTTGGCCACGATGTTGATCACGTGCCCCGGCTTGCCATCGGCGCGCCACCGCTTCGCGGCCTCCTGCATCATCCACCAGGTGCCGTTGAGGTTGGTGTCGATCACCGCCAGCCAGCCCTTGCGGGTGAAGTCGATGGCGTCCTGCGGAAACTGCCCGCCCGCGTTGTTGACCAGCGTGTCCAGCCCGCCGAACCGATCGTGCACCGCGGCGATCAGGCCTTCGACCGCGTCGGCGTCGCGGATGTTGACCGGCTGGGCCAGGATCTCGCGCCCGGTGGACTCGCGGATCAGGGCGGCGGTGGCTTCCAGCTTGTCCATCGTGCGGCCGCAGATCGCCACGTTCGCGCCCAGCCGCGCCGCCAGCACCGCCGCCGCCTTGCCCATGCCGCTGCCCGCGCCGGTAATCAGGATCGTGTGGCCGGCCAGCAGGTCGTCGCGGAACACGGTCGGCTGGCTGCGCAGCGCCTCTTCGTCCAGCCCCCGCTTCGGACGCCCCGGATCGCCGGGCTCGGGCCGGAAGGTGCGGGGGGTGTGGTGATCGTGGGCGTTCAAAGGTTCTCCCCCTCGGTCGGGCCTGGTTCTATCTTTACGAACCTTACCCTAGTGCGCATTGGTGAAAAAACAAACAGGTTTGATTTTGATTTTAGCGTGCAGACGCATTTTCCGGCGGCTGGCCGCGGCCTTTCGTGAATCGACGCGCTGGAAATGTTGCATTTGGAGAGGGTGTTCGCGCAAACCCGCAGGTGTAAGGTTACGCGGCCGGGGCAAGGCTGCGAATCTGCGCCTCGAGATGGCGCAGCATGGGCTCCACCTGAGCGGGTTCCATTCCCCCGGTCTGCAGCGAAATGGCCATGCCTTCGAGGATGGTCTGCGACAGCGTCATCGCCAGGGCGAAGTTTGGTGAGCCCAGCCATTCGGGAAATAGCTGTTCCGCCTGGGCATTGAACTTGGCGCGGAATTCTTCCTGCAGCGGCGAGAGGATCGAGGCGAGATCGGCATCGGTGCGTGCCGCCACGGCAAGTTCGTGAAAGGCGATGAACGCCGGCTTCTGCAGCTGCCGCCAATAGGTTTCGACGAGGTCGGTGACTTCGTGCTCGGGCCGGTCGGCGGCACGGCGGAAGGCGCGGAGCCGCTTTTCATGCAGCTCTGCAATCGCCGCCTTGATCAGCGCGGTGCCGTTTTCGAAGTGGTGCATCATCGCACCGCGCGAAAGACCAGCTTCCTCTGCCACCTTGGGCGTGGTGGTGTTGGCATAGCCATACTTGACGAGGCAGCGCACCGTGGCGTCGATCAGCCGTGCCCGCGTCTGTGCCGCCTTGGCCGCCTGCAACGTGGGAGCGCGATCCGCAGCGGCGTTGCGCGGTTGCCTTGCGGCGGGCCGGACCGCCCGCGTGCGTGAAAGTGCCATGCCTGTCCTAACCCGAAACCTGCCTGCCAATCCTCCGGCAAGCCACCGCGCCGCTGCTGCGTGCGGATGACCCATCCAGCGCCTTTGCCCCATGGTCGCACAACGCGCAAGAACGACAGTCCACGCCGCGCAGCCAAGGGTGAACAAGGATTAGCATGCCCCGTTAAAAAAGACAGATATGATTGTCTTTTTATCACGTGCATGTATCGTTGTGGAGACAGACTGCTGATCAGGTGAGGACGAGACCCCCCGCCAACCCATACCCGCCAGGGAATGGCTTTGAACGGGCTGGTGCGATTTTGCCGGACCTGCGCGATACAAGACGGACAAAGCCCCGCAGAGGGCCAGACAACAAGGCCCCGCGCATGGGGCGAAGGGGATGAATGAAACAGAGCCAGCAGGGCGCAGCCGGACCGATTCTCACCATGGGCGCGATGATCCGGGCGTCGGCCGCACGGTTCGGATCCCGCCAGGCTGTGGTCTTTCCCGATCGGCGCATCAGCTATGCCGAGCTGGATGCGGCGGCGCGGCGCTGGGCCGCAGCGATGATTGCGCTGGGGGTGCAACCGGGCCAGCACGTGGGCCTGTTCATGCCGACCTGCCCGCAGTTCATCGAGGCCTTCTATGGCATCGCCATGGCCGGCGCGGTGGCGGTGCCGGTGAACGCGCGGTACCAGAGCCATGAGCTGGCCTATTTGTGCAAGGATGCCGATCTGGTGGCGCTGGTGACGGCCGGGCAGGTGGCAGAAACGCTGGACTACCGCGACCGCGTGCGGGCTGCTCTGCCATCGCTTTCGGGACCCTCGCTTGCGCGCTGTGCCGAAGGTAGGGGGCTGCAACTGGACGAAGCGCCGATGCTGCACACGGTGGTTTCGCTCGACGGACCGGGGCAGGGCGCCGACCAGCCCGGCATGCTGCCCGCATCACGCGCACTGGCGCTGGGCGACGGAGTGGATGCAGCAGCGATCGACCGCCGGATCGACGACGTGGACGGCGAGGACATCGCCATGATCCTCTATACCAGCGGCACCACGTCACACCCCAAGGGGGCGATGATCTCGCACCGTGGGCAGGTGGGCAACAGCCGCAATCTGGGCCGCCGCTATGAATGCACCAGCGCCGACAAGGTGTGGTCCCCGCTGCCGATCTTCCACATCGCGGGAATCCTGCCGATGACGATGATCCTCGACCTTGGCGGCACATACATGACAGTGCCGCACTTCGACGCGGGGCAGGCGCTGGAAATGCTTGGCCGCGAAGGGGCCACGATTGCCTATCCCAGCTTTGTGACGATCATGCAGGACCTGATCAACCATCCCACCTTCAAGACCACCGACCTTTCGAAACTGCGGCTGATGAATTCGAACTTTGCGGTGCAGCCCGCCTGGATCAAGGACGCGGTGGTGGCGGCGATGCCGCACACGGTACAGGTGGGCACTTATGGCCTGACCGAGGCGGCGGGCACGGTTTCCACCAGCCGCCTGCACGACAGCTTTGCGGTGCGCACCGGGCGCTGCGGCTATACTCTGGAAGAATGGGAGATGCGCATCGTCGACCCGGAAACGGGCAAGGATTGCGGCACCGACGAGCGTGGCGAGATCGTGCTGCGCAGCCCCAACATGCTGAAAGGATACTACAACGCCCCCGAAAAGACCGCCGAAGCGATCCGTGACGGCTGGTTCCACACCGGTGACATCGGATCGGTGGACGCAGATGGCAACGTGATGTTCCACGGCCGCACGAAGGACATGCTGAAAGTGGGTGGCGAGAACGTGGCCGCTGCCGAGATTGAGACGATGTTGCAGACCCACCCGGCGGTAAAGCTGGCGCAAGTGGTGGGTCTGCCCGACGAGCGATACGTGGAAGTGCCCGCCGCCTTCGTGGAACTGGCAGAAGGGACCAGCGTCAGCGAGGCCGAGCTGATCGCGCACTGCAAGGGGAAGCTGGCAGGCTTCAAGATCCCCCGCCACGTGCGCATAGTGAACGAATGGCCAATGTCGACCTCAAAGATCCAGAAGTTCAAGCTGCGGGACGGCCTTCTGGACGAACTGGGGTTGGGTTGAGGGCAGGGGGCTGCCCGCCCCCAAGGCGCCACCCCCTTCGCGCAGATGACGAGAGGGGGCCAAGCCCGGGCGGGGCGAGGAGTGGGGAGTTTGGTTGCTACGCCAGCGCGCGGTAGACGAAGTTGCGGAAGCGGACCTGGCCTTCACCTGAAGCGAACAGCGCGGGGCGCAGGCTGAGCAGGTTGTCCACCGTGTTGGCATTGTATCCCGAAACCTCGCTGCGCACGCCGTGACGAGTCCAGGCCTTTCCGTCGAGGCTGTAATAGAAAGTCACAATCTGATCGCGGTTCTCGATACGCATGAACATGCGCCGTGCCGGCGGAGCCGGTTCAGGCCAGTAGGACGCATTGCCGCCGCGGTAGCTCGTCATCCTTGAACCGTCGATGCCCATGCCAAGGTAGGCGCGATCGTCAAAGAACAGCAGTAGGCCCCCGGTCACGTTACCTTCAAGCGCGACTTCGACAGTCACTTCGTAGGCGCGATCACCGACCTGCTGGGTCACCACCAGGCCGTTTGACGGGCTTGCCCCCTTTGCTGTCAGCGCCAGCGCGCCATCGGCAATGGCAATCTGCCCCTTGTCTGCAGGGGGGCCGCCATAAAGGCTCCACAACGTGCCAAAGCGATCGGTTTCGAACGAGTCGGAATGCGGCATTCCATGGATCTGGCCATGAAGCTGAGCAGCCCGCGTCGGTTTGGCCAGCGGCTTCGACAAATCGCCGCCGCGCGCACCGAACCAGCCATCTGCCGTCCATTCGATGGGTTCAAGCAGTGTCTGGCGACCGAGCGTGAGATACCCGTTTTCATAGCCGTGGTAGATCATGAACCACTGGCCGCCGGGCCCCTCAACACAGGTTGCGTGGCCGCGCGACCACCACATCTCGCTGCGCGAGAGCGTGCGCTGGATTGGGTTGTGCGGGCAGTTTTCCCAAGGGCCGTGGATCGAGCGCGAGCGCGCGGCGACAATCATGTGGCCGGTGGGCGGGCCGCTGGTTCCCCCCACTGCGTTGACAAGATAGAACCAGCCGTTGCGACGGAACAGCTTGGGACCTTCGGGCGAGAATGCCTCGGTGATCCAGTCATCCGGATAGCGCCAGGCCTTGTAGGCATCTTCGACCGGACCGGCGGTGGCAAGACCATCGGGAGTGAGCGGCACGCGCTTGCCATCATTGAAGAACAGGTAGCGCCGCCCGTCTTCGCCGACGACATGGCCGGGATCGATCAGGCCTCCTATCTTGAGATCGATCGGATCGCTCCACGGGCCTTCCATAGAGGGGGCGTGGATGACGTAAATGTTGGCAAAGCTGGGCAGTTCAGTCGACCAGGACGCCTTCATGAAGGGGATGTAGATGAAATAGCGGCCATCGTGCTTGGCAATATCGACCGCGAATACCGTGCCCAGAGGCTTGGCCAGCGCGGGGCCGAGCGGCCGCCAGTTCACCAGATCGCGCGAATGCCAGATCAGCAGGCCGGGCGCAGAATCGAACGAGGAATGCGTCATGTAGTAATCGTCTCCGTCCTTGAGGACGGAGGGATCGGGATAGTCACCCGAGAGGATAGGGTTCAGGTAGTGCCCATCGCCGAGGTCGGCGATGCGCTGCCCTTCGATTCCCGCGCGCCATTTCGGCGTGGCGGCCGGCGTGCAGGCTTCGCCTTGCGACACGGTTTTCGCCAGCGGGCCGGCAAGTGGGATTGCCATGGAGCCCAAGGCGGCAATCTTCATGGCTTGCCGACGCGATTCCATCAGGGGCACCCTCTCTTTTTTAGAATTCATAATCTAGTTTAATCGAATAACTCATTGCAAGTGGTCATTGTGCACTATCATGAAGAGATAAGGATGATCGTGCGCATGGCCACGACCAAGGTTGTTGACTTCGACGCCGTGGCCGTGCTGCCTTGCCGTCATGAGATGGCCAATGGCAGGTATCGTGCTGGCTGCGGGGCTGGCTATTTCGGGCGCGGGGCATGCGGCGGAGGATGCCGGCTGGCGTGCCGCGGTCGAGGCGTTTGCGGATCAGCATTTCTCCCATCCGGCATGGGGCGCGGCGCACAGCCGGCGCGATTATGCGCTGGCGCGTGAACTGGCGGCGCAGGACAAGGTGGCAGTGGACGACGACGTGCTGTTCGCGGCAGCCTTTCTGCACGATA
The DNA here is from genome assembly GCF_029436685.1 of Novosphingobium cyanobacteriorum. Lineage (GTDB taxonomy): Bacteria > Pseudomonadota > Alphaproteobacteria > Sphingomonadales > Sphingomonadaceae > Novosphingobium > Novosphingobium cyanobacteriorum. The sequence goes on along the minus strand of NZ_JAROCY010000015.1, from coordinate 70,698 downwards.
TCGCCGCGTTTGCGCCGTGGGAAAATCCGGATCCAAAAGTAGATCATTCCGACGTGGGCGCGGATGCGTTGGGCCCGGTGCTGGTAAAGCTGGGCTTCCCGGCTGGGAAGATCGAGGCGGTCCGTGCGGCCACGCGCACGCACATGTATTATCGCAAGGCCGAGACGCCTGAGGCGATCTATCTCCACGATGCCGACGCTCTCGACTGGCTGGGCGCGATTGGCGTGGCCCGCATGCTGGCAACGATCGATCCACCAGCGCCGGTGCAGGACCTGAAGAAGGCGGTGGCGGCGATCGAGGCGAACCTTGCCGATGCACCATCAGGTGTGCAGAGCCCGGCCGGCCGGGCGCGATTGCCGGGCATGGTGGCGGAGGCGCGGGATTTTCTGGCCCGGCTCAAGGCGGAATCGGCAGACGGAGATGCGCTCTAGGCAGTGCCACTCATGATGGAACCGCGCCGCTGGCGGTGAGGGCGGCGATCTCTTCGTCCGAATAGCCGGCTTCGGCGAGAATCGCGATGCTGTCTGCCCCCAGCACCGGGCCAGGATCGCCGATTTCGCCTGGGGTGGCGGAAAAGGCGGTGGGAATGCCGGGAAAGCGCAAGGTGCCCATGTCGGTTTCGGCAGACTGCCAGAAACCGGTTTCCACCAGATGCGGATCGTGCAGCAGGCCCTGCAGCGAGGCGATGGGGGTGGCGGGGATCTCGGCGCGACGGAACAGTTCCATCCATTCCGCGCTGGTGCGCGTTTCGAGCACTTGCGCGACCTGAGCCAGCACGGTGGTGATGTTCTCGGATCGGCTGCGCATCGAGGCGAACATCGGATCGTGCGACCAGTCCGGATCACCCAGTTCGCGGAAAAAGGCCTGCCACTGTTTGTCATTGTAGATCATAACGCCGATATGCCCGTCCGCCGTGCGATAGGGCCGGCGTGCGGGCGAAGTGGCGCGCGGGTATTCCGGCGGGCCGAGCGGCGGATCGAACAGCGAACCGCAGATGTGTTCTGTGGCGGCAAAGGAGACAAGCGTCTCGAACATCGGCACCTCCACCTCCTGCCCCACGCCGGTGCGTTCGCGCGCGAAGAGAGCGGCGATCACCGCATAGGCGCCGGTGAGCCCTGCGACCTTGTCGGCGATGACCGTGGCGGCGTAGGTCGGTTCGCCGCCAGACAGGCGGGCCTGCAGATCGACGATGCCGGAGGCAGCCTGGACGATATCGTCATAGGCCGGGTAATCGCGATAGGGACCATTACGGCCATACCCATAGAGGTTGGCGTAGACGATGCGCGGGTTGGCGGCCTGGAGCGCGGCGTAATCGAGCCCGAGGCGGGCGATGGCCTGTGCGCGCATGGAATGGATGAACACGTCTGCCGTCCTGGCAAGGCGCAGGACGGCATCGCGGGCGGACGCCTGCTTGAGATCCAGCGCGAGGCTGCGCTTACCGCGGTTGACGTTGAGGAACATCGCCCCGCGCGATGCATCGGGACCAGGCGGGATGAAGCGCGTCGTATCGCCCGAGGGGCCTTCGATCTTGATGACATCAGCCCCCAGATCAGCGAAGATCTGGGTGGCGTAGGGCCCCATCAGCACACTGGTGCAATCGAGTACGCGCACACCCGCCAACGGCCCTTTGCCGCGGCCACTCATGCCAGGATTCCTTTGCCCATGGATGCCTTCTCTCTCCCCTTGGGGCTCGGCTTTCCGCCGCGCGCGATGGCACCATGGCTGACACTAAAAAAGCATTCAAGCATGTTTTTTTCTTGCGTTGGACCTTGTGGTCAATAGATTGCGCGGCGAAGAAGAAGGATGCGCCGTTCCGTGCCGCGCGAACGGTATGGGCACTGGGCGCGCATGGGGAAACCCGATGTCCTTCGCAACCAAGGTATCGCACGCGCGTGAAAGGGCAAGGCATGGATCTGGGACTGCAGGGCAGGAAGGCGATCGTCGTCGGCGGGGCGCGCGGCATCGGCTATGCCGTGGCCGAAGTGCTGGCCCGAGAAGGTGCCGACGTGGCGCTGAGCGCGCGGGGCGAAGATAGCGTGAAAGACGCGGTCGCATCGCTCTCGCGCTATGGCACGAAGATCGTCGGCAAGCCGGTGAACGTGAAGAAGGCCGAGGACTACAAGACCTGGCTGGAATGGGCGATCAGGGAACTGGACGGTGTGGACGTACTTATCCCGCTGTCCAGCGCGGGCGGCGGGATCGGGAGCGAAAAATACTGGCACAACGCCTTCGAGACCGACGTGATGGGGCCGGTGCGCGCGGTAGATACGGTGATCCCGGTGATGACCGAGCAGAAGCGCGGCTCGATCGTGCTGGTGGCCACGACCAGCGCGCTGGAGGCGATGGGTGGGCCGCAGGCCTACAACGCGATGAAGGCCTCGCTCATCACCTATGGCAAGCAGCTGGCGCTGGCCCACGGCAAGGACGGCATTCGCGTGAACGTGGTTTCGCCCGGACCGGTGGAGTTCGAGGGCGGCAACTGGGACATGATCAAGGGCACGATGGAAAAGTTCTACCAGTCTCAGCTGCGCCAGCAGCCGATAGGGCGGCTGGGCAGGCCGGAGGAAGTGGCGCGGGCGATCGTGTTCCTGGCGAGCGAGGCCGCCAGCTGGTGCAGCGGATCGCACCTGGTGGTGGACGGCGCCTTTACCAACCGGACGCACTTCTGACGTGGCGCATGGTGTGACCTGGGATACCGCACGCATGGACGTGAAGCGTGTGGTCGACGTGATCCGCGTTGCGCCCGAGGACGCCGCAACCGGTACCCCGGTTGACAAGGCGCCCGACCCGCAGCTGGGCACCGACGTGATCCCGGCCGAACGGTACTATTCGCCCGAGTTCATGAAGCTGGAATGGGAGCGGGTGTGGACGAAGGTGTGGCTGCTGGGCGGCCGTGCCGACGACATACCCAACCCCGGGGACTACATCTGTACCGAGATCGGCAAGGAAAGCGTGCTGATAGTGCGCCAGCACGATGGGTCGATCCGCTGCTTTCCCAACGTATGCCTGCATCGTGGCAACCGGCTTCGCCCTGAGGGTATCGGCAAGGCCGAGCATTTCCGCTGCATGTATCACCACTGGACCTATGGCCTGGACGGCGCGATCGAGCGGCTGCCGGACCTGTGCACCTTCAGCCAGGGAGGCCCTCCGGGCATGACGCTGCCGAGCCTGCCGTGCGTGGAATGGAACAGCTTCGTATGGTTTTCGCTGAACCCCGGTGTGGAGCCGTTTGACGATTTCATCGCCCCGCTGAAGCAGCATCTGGAACCCTACCACCCCGAGCGCATGGCGTGGAAGCGCGACGTCACGGTGGAGTGGGATTGCAACTGGAAGGCGTCTGTCGACGCGTTCAACGAAACCTATCACGTGCAGGGCATCCATCCCCAGTTGCTGTGGTACCTGGATGACGTGAACGTGCAGATCGACTGCTATGAACGGCACAACCGCTACCTGATCCCATTCGCCACCATTTCCCCCCGAGTGGCGATGCCGAGCCAGATTCCGCCCGCGATCCACGAGATCATGGTCAAAGCCGGGATGGACCCCGCCGAATACGAGGGGCGGATCAGCGACATCCGCCGCGACGTGCAAGCGTTCAAGCGGAAGCACGGCAAGGCGCAGGGAAAGGATTATTCCGCGCTGAACGACGACCAACTGACCGACGATTATCACTACATGATCTTCCCCAACGTGGCGTTGAACGTGCATGCGGACGACATCCTGATGTTCCGCCAGCGCCCGCACGCCACCGATCCAAACAAGATGCTGTACGATGTGTGGGTGTTCGAGCTGGTGCCCGAGGGCGAACCGTGGCCCGAGCGAGTGAAGCACCGCCGCTTCCGCCACGGCGACCGCAGCATCGGACAGGTGCTGGACCAGGACGCGTATAACCTGCCCACGGTGCAGGCAGGGATGAAGAGTGACAGCTTTCCGGGGCTGTGGATCGGCGAACAGGAGCTGCGCATCCGCCATTTTCACAAGGTTCTGGATGATTACATCTATGGTCCGGGTGGAAAGCAGCCGGAAGATATCTGACAGAATTGCCAGTCCGCCACGATTGGCATGGCAACCATAAAGGCGGCAGGCCGGACTGGCCCGCCGGAGGGAACACCGCCTGCATGCAGGCAGATGCGCCCGAAGGGAGACAAGGACCGATGAATTTCAGTCTGACCGACGACCTGCGCAATCTTCAGGCAGCGGCGCGCGAATTTGCGCAGGCCGAGCTGCCGGTGATCGCGGCGGAGTGCGAGCGCGACAACAAACCGCCTTCGCGTGAGCTGGTGAAGCGATATGCCGAACTCGGCTTTCTGGGCATCAACGTTTCGTCCGGACTGGGCGGGCTGGGCCTGGGCAACATCGAGGCGTTGGTGGTGCTGGAGGAATTTGCCAAGGTTTCCTCGGCCGTCGGTTTTCCGATTTTCGAAAGCAGCGTCGGGCCGGTTCGCGCGATCGAACACTTTGCGCCGGACGCGCTGAGGCGCCGGGTTGTGCCGCAGGTATGCGCAGGTGAGATGATCGTTGCCGTATCCATGTCGGAACCCGATGCAGGCAGCGCGCTGACCGACCTGAAGACCAAGGGCGAGATCAAGGGTGACAAGGTGATCCTGAACGGCACCAAGCGGTGGTGTTCGGGCGGGGGCCATGCCGATGCCTATGTCGTTTATTGCCGCCTGTCGGATACGCCGGGGGCCAAGGGCATCGGCGCGGTACTGGTGGAGAAGGACGCGCCGGGGCTGAGCTTTGGCCCGCCAGAACAGCTGATGGGCTTCCGCGGGGTGCCTTCGGCCGACCTCAACTTCGACGACTGCGAGATTCCTGCCGGCAACGTGATCGTTCCGGCCGGGGGGTTCAAGCAGCTGATGGAAGCGTTCGACCTGGAACGTTGCGGCAACGCCACGATGGCGCTGGGGCAGGCGTCAGGTGCGCTCGAGGACGTGTCCGTCTATGTTCAGGAGCGCAAGCAGTTCGGCAAGCCGATCGTGGAATTCCAGGCTGTGCAGCTGAAACTGGCGGAAATGCACATGAAGGTCGAGGCGGCTCGGCTGCTCATCTGGCGTGCCGCATCCCTGGCACAGGATGGATTGCCCTCGGTCCTCCACAGCTCCACCGGCAAATGCTTTGCCAATACGATTGCACGTGAAGTGACCGGCGACGCGCTGCAATTGATGGGGGCTTATGGATATTCAAAAGATTTCACAATGGAGCGAAGACTTCGTGATAGTTGGGGATGGGGTATTGCAGGCGGGGCAATAGACATTCAGAAGACGAATATCGCAGGTGCCATGTTGGGCCGTCGTTTTGATCAGCGGCGATAACGGGATCAGCCACGCGAGGTGACCGAAATCTGACGGAGGACCAGGCCTTGACCTTCATGGCTGGGGAACGTGTTTTGCACATTATCGGCAGTCCCCGTGGATTGCGATCCCGCTCCACACGGGTGTCGCGGCGGTTGCTGGCGCGACTTGGCGTGAGCGCCGAGGAACTGGATCTCCACGCCACAGATCTGCCGGCGCTCGACGCTGCGGCTATCGAGGGGCGCTATGCGTTGGTCGAGGGGCGCGAAGTTGATCCCATAGTGTGCGATCGCTGGCGTAGGGTGCGTGATACGATAGAACATTTCCTTTCTTTTGACACAGTCTTGTTTAGTGTGCCTATGTGGAACTTCGGTGTGCCATGGCGGCTAAAACAATACATCGACATCATCACCCAACCCGACTTGATGTTCAACGTGGATGGCAATGGCGTGACCGGCCTTGCCGGTGGTCGCAGGGCAATTCTGGTCTGTTCTGGTGCGCTGGACATTCGGCCAGAGGAGCCGGGCGAAGAGATGGATTTCCAGACCAGCTACATGAAGGCGTGGCTGGGCTTCATCGGCATCACAGACGTGCGTATAGTGCAGGTCCGCCCGACCTACGGCACCCCCGCCCGGGTGGAAGAGGCGATGGATATCGCTTTTCAGGAGGTTGACGCACTGGCCGAGTCCCTTTTGCGGGCACCGCGCGTGTAGACAAGATTGGTGCTTTCAAAGGTGACGCACTGCGTACCATCGGCAAGCAGGACGGCGTAGCGGGTTACCGCAGTCCCGCGCGGCTTGCCGCTGCGTGATGGTTCTAGGCGCACGATCTCGCTGGTCACATGGATCGTGTCTCCCGCGCGGACCGCGCGTTTAAGGCGCAGGTTGTCCCAGCCCACGCCGCAGACAAAATCGATATCCCCGTTGATTGCATGGTCCATCTGCCGCCACATCGCCAGCACGTGAATCCCGCTGGCCACGATCTGGCCAAACACCGAGCTGCGTGCGGCTTCGGGATCGGTGTGAAACCACTGCGGATCGTAGGCGCGGGCGAAGGCGAGGATCTCCTCCTCGCTCACGGTGCGCGGGGCCGAGCTGCGCCGCTCGCCGACGATGAGATCCTCGAACGTGCGCCACGGGGTGCCCAGCGGGGAGAGCGCGCCAGTCATCCGCGTTCGATGAACGGCGCGAGCACCGGGGTCACGCGCAGGTGTTCGGGAATGCGCTCCACGCCGATGCGGCGATCCAGCTCTTCGTGCCAGTTGTAGATGCGCCGTTCCTGGTAGTTCAGCGACATGCCGCGAAAGCCCGGGCCCTCGACCGATTCCTGGATCTGGGGCGCGAACTGCAGGTCTTCGTAGAGAATGCGCTCCCAGTTCCTGATCCGCGTTTCCCACAGGGGGTGCGGATTGGCTGCATCGTGTTCGGGCGCCACCCAGCTGGAGACCACGCGCGTGCGGCGCGGGCCCAGTGGCCAGAACTGCAGGATGGGGATGCCGGTGGGGGCGGGCGGCATCACGAAGTTGGGATAGATCTGGTAGCTGACATTGTTCTTCGCCACGAATTCCGAGATCGTGGGGATTTCCGGCATACCCTTGGTCCCGGGATCGACCCAGTCCGGCCGGCGGTTCGGCGTGGCCATGCGGCTGTGCCCATTGGGCCAGAGCGTGACGATCATGGCGCGGTGATCGAGGAAGCGGTCCACGGTGTTTTCGTGGATCGATTTCAGGTGATAGACCTCCAGAAAGGCGTCGAGCAGGACTTTGACATTGCAGTCGGTTTCGTAACTGCGGCTGTCCACCAGGCGCAGCGTGGCAAGCTGCAACTGGTCCAGCTCATCAGCCATCGGGCCGATGTGTTCGATCAGCGGCTGCGCATCCGGGTCGGCATTGAGGAAAATCAGGCTGCCGAGCAGTTCGCACCGCACGGACGCGAGCGCGTGGCAGGCGAAATCGAAATCGGCGGCGAAGTCGCGCCGGTCACGCACCGCCGTCAGCTTGCCATCGAGCGTGTAGGACCAGCCGTGATACCCGCAGACAAAGCCGCGCGCGGTGCCTGCTTCATCCTTCACCAGCGGCCCGCCGCGATGTTGGCAGGTGTTGTAGAACGCCTTGATCTCTCCGGTCAGGGTGCGCGCGACGATCACCGGGCTGCCGAGATTGCGGGTGAGGAACCATGATCCCGGTTCAGGCAGCTGGTCGATGTGTCCGGCATAGAGCCACGCCTTCTTCCACATGCCCTGGTCTTCCAGCGCGAGGAAACCGGGATCGACGTAGCGCCCGCCGGGGATCGAGGGCAGGGCCGGAAAATCCGCCGGTGGAGCATTGCGCTCGCGCTCGTACGCCATGCGCGCAAGATCGTCCTGATGCGCCGTTGACGCGGCCGTGCCGGGCATGAATCGCTCTCCGCATGGTTGTTTACGGGTGCAATTTAAAAACATTCATGTATGCTTGTAAAGCAATGCTTTGGACTGGGTTGAAGTGGCGACTTTACAGGCACTTGCCGTTCATGGCGGAGAGAACGCAGGAGCAGGGCACGTGGATATTCTGGCAGGCATCTTTCACCACGGGCTGATCGTGGACGACATTGCGGTGGCAATGGAGTCCATCGGCCGCGCTGCCGGAGCCAGTTGGGCACCGGTCCGCACGTTCGATCCCCTGCCGGTGTGGACTGCCAACGGCGAACGCGGTGAGGCGCGGCTGAAAGTCACCTATGCCCGACAGGGGCCACTGCGGCTGGAACTGGTGGAGGCCGCGCCCGGCACACCGTATGACCTGCTGCGCGCGATCGACCGATCCCACATCGGCGTGTGGGTGGACAACGTGGGCGAAGGCGTGGAGCAACTGCATGCGCAAGGCTGGCGGTTGCTGGTCGCCGGAGCCTCTGCCCGGCGCGGGAATGGCAGCATGGCTTACATGGTCAGGGACGGCGGACCAGTGATTGAACTGGTGGGCCGTGAACTGGAGCCGATGATGGAGGCGTGGTGGTCGGCTGAAGTCTGATCCTAATTGAAGGCCAGTTCGCCCTGCCGCCGGTCCTTGGGAGCATGGCGCTGGAGAAGGCAGCGCGCCTGGCCGATCAGGGTATAGACCACATGACGGTGGCCGCCACGGTTCTGGTGATCGACGCGATAACCCGCATAGTGCCGGCGCAGCAGCCCGGCGCGGACGAGTTCTGACACCGCGCGACTGAGGTTTGCCTTGCCCGAGACGCGGATGCGATCGCGCACTTCCTGTTGCAGCAACAGTGCGGCTTCGGCCGGATCGCGGGCCAGCCTGCCTTTGCGCTCAAGCTCGTCACGCACGCGTTCAGCCAGCGCGATGCGGCGCGGATCACGCCCGGCCATGGGGGTCAGGCTGTCACACAGCCAGTCGCGCAGCGTCTCGGCGTGGTTGCCGCGCCGCACGAAAGGGCCGGCCTTGCCATCGCCATCGGCCACTTCGGCAATCAGGCTGAGCAGCATGAAGGCATAGCGCGGGCGAGTGCTAGCCTGCGCCACGGTATCGAGCAGGGCAGCCATGTGGCTCTTGCCCACGGCGGTCGACTGGAACGTAGCCTGGAACATCATGGGATGAATCAAGCACAAACCATGAATCCTGTGAATCCCCAATATGCTACGACACGCATTTTGTCAGGGATGACACTTTGCCCGGGGGCAGAGTGTCACCGGCGGCATTCCGGGCTTGGTTGACAGGCGACCTGCGTCCCCGGCACTCTGCGCCCCATGAAACTGATCGGAGTTCTGGGCGGCACGAGCTGGCCTTCGACGATTTTGCCCTATCGCATGTTGAACCAGGAAGCGGAACGGCGGCTTGGCCCCGGCCATTCGGCGCGCATCGCGCTTTACAGCATCGATTACCACGCCATCCTGGCTGCCTACAGGACGGACCGGGATGCGATCCCGGCCTTGCTGCGCCCGGAGATCGACACACTGCTGTCATTCCGGCCGGATTGCTGGATGATCGCCTGCAACACACTGCACGCAACTTATGATCGGCTCGCGCAAGGCCTGGCGCATGCACCTCCATTCTTCCATGCGGTGGAACTTGTGCGGCGCGAGCTGCTGGCGCGGAGTGTGGGCAAGGTGCTTCTGCTGGGGACGCGCTTTACCATGGAGGACGGCTACTTCGCCGATCCGCTGCGCCAGGTGGGCATCGCAGTCCAAATTCCCGCGCTGGCCGAGCGGGAAAGGATCGACACGATCCAGCCGCGGCTGGCGGCAGGCGAGCTGGACCCTGAATTTGCGACCCATTTCCGCGATCTGATAGCCCATCACGCCACACAAGGATGCGAGGCGGTGATCCTGGGCTGCACCGAGCTGCCGCTTGTGATCACGCAGGACATCTGCCCGATCCTTGCGCTGGACCCGCTGGCACTGCAGTGCCGGGCCTGTGTGGACTTTGCGGTTGCCAGCTGAGGTTTTGCCAAGAGCGTGATTGCAGGCGAGGGGCGATGGAGTATCAACGCCATGAAGGCCAACGGAAGGGACGGCATGCAACGGATGATAGCGGTGGCGGGAGCCACGAGTGCCCTGGCCCTTGCTGCCATGCTGGCTCCGAGCCCCGTTTTGGCCCAGTCCGCACAAGGTGACGTTTCACTGACCATCTACAACGCTGATCTGGCGCTGGTGCAGGACACGCGCGAACTGACCCTGCCTGTGGGCACAGCGCGGCAGGAGTTCCCCGACGTATCCGCCGCAATCCGGCCCGAGACGGTGACCCTTTCCGGCAGCGGCGCGGGCGTGGTGGAGCAGAACTTCGATTACGACCTGCTGTCCCCCGACAAGCTGCTGGACAAGGCGGTGGGGCAGACAGTGACGGTGGTGCGCACCAATCCCGCCACGGGCGCGGAAACACGGGAACAGGCGCAGGTGCTGGCCAACAATGGCGGCACGATCGTGCGCATCGGCGACCGAATTGAGGTGCTGGAAAGCTATGGCGCGCGTATCCTGTTTCCCGGCTTGCCGCCCAACCTGCGGGCGCGACCGACGCTGTCGGTGACGCTGCAATCAAGCAGGGCAGGCCCGCGCCCGGTGACGCTGAGCTACCTTTCTGGCGGCATGGGCTGGAAGGCCGACTATGTTGCGCTGTTCGACGAAGCGCAGGGCAGGATGGACCTGCAAGGCTGGATCACGTTGAACAACACCACCGGCACCAGCTTTCCCAACGCGCGGGTGCTGCTGGTGGCGGGGCAGCCGGTGCAGGGTGGCAACGGGTACGACAACGGCATGCGCCGCCCGATGCCGCGCGGCGGGGTGCGGATGACGCCGGGTACCGAAAGCGCCAATCGCGAACGGCTGGGTGATTACTACGTCTATCCGATTGCCGCGCGCACCACGGTGGCCAATGCACAGCAAAAGCAGGTGAGCTTTCTGGATGTGAACGGTGCCCCGGCGAACAAGGGCTACACCTTTCGCAATGGCTGGCTGGGTGCATCGGACGAAGCGCAGAGCGTGGCGACGGTGCTGAACCTGTCCACCTCGCGTGCCGGCGGGCTGGGTGATGCGCTGCCGGCGGGCACAGTGCGCGTGTATATGCGCGATGCCCGGGGGCAGCCGCAGTTCATCGGCGAGAACACGATCGACCACACCCCGATGGGATCTTCACTGTCTATCCGCACGGGCGAGGCCTTTGACGTGAAGGTGCAGCCCACGGTGGAGAAGCGGGAGAGGATCACCGGCGACGAGTGGGAGAAGACCAGCCGATACCGCATCACCGTGAACGGCAAGACCGACGATGTGACGGTGGAAACCAAGCCGACGTTCTGGCGCACGACAATGCATTACAAGGTAACCAACGCGCGGCCCACGCCGGTGAAGGTGGAAGTGGTGCAGGTGGGCCTGGAAAACTGGTGGCAGGATACCCGCGTGCCATCAGAATCGGTCAAGGGCGCGCAGCGGACCGCCGACGAGCGGGTCTGGCTGGTGGACGTGCCCGCCAACGGCGAGACAGTCCTGACGGTCCAGTTCGACACCCGGTATTGAGCCGGGCCGTGCGGCGCAGGCTGATATTGATGGTGGCCGGACTGGCGCTCGCCACCGACGCATGGGCGCAGGAAGCGACAGTGCTCTCCGCCCGGCCCGACGCAGTGGCGATAACGATCTATCGCGCGCCGGACCGCGACGCGGATGCCGCCATCGATCTCGACTGGCTGGGCGGGTATGCGCTGGTGACCGAGACGCGCACCGTGGACATTCCTGCAGGCAGGGCGACGATCCGCTTTGAAGGCGTGGCGGGCGGCATCCTGCCCGAATCCGCACTGCTTTCCGGCCTGCCCACCGGCGTTCGTGAAAAGAACCTCGATGGCGAACTGCTCTCGGCCCGCAATCTCTATGCCCGCGACTTTGGCCGCCCGGTGATCCTGCGCCGCTACAGCGGACACGATGGCAAGGGCACCGTGACCGAGGAACGCGCGGTGATCCGCTCCGGCGCCGATGGTGCGGCGATTCTGCAGACCAAGGCGGGCTTCGAAGTGGCCGATTGCGGGCGTGGGTTCATCGATGAAATCGTCTATCCCGAGCTGCCCCCGGGCCTTTCTGCCAAGCCGACGCTTTCGGTGCAGACCGAAAGCCCGGCGGCACAGCGGGCGACCGTGCGGCTGTCGTACCTCGCATGGGGCTTTGACTGGCAAACGAACTATCTGGTGCGGTATGACCCGGCCCAAGGTACGGCGGACCTGCTAGCCTGGGTGACGCTGGCCAGCAGTGATCCGACATCGTTCGTGGACGCGACCACGGCGGTTGTGGGCGGGGAAGTGAACCGGGAGGATGAGAAGCCTGAACCGCCTTCCGAGAAAGGCGATCTGATCCTGCAGTGTTACCTCAAGTCGCTGCACACTTCGCCGCCGCCGATGGTCGTGGCGCTGCCTCCGATACCTGTACCCATGGCCATGGAAGCGCCAGCGATGGAGATCGTCGTTACCGCGCAACGCCGAAACGCGTCGGTGATGGAACTTGCCACCAAGGTTACCGAGGAAGGGCTGGGCGATCTTAAGCTCTATCGCGTGCCGGTGCCCACAACCGTTGCCTCCAACGCGCAGAAACAGGTGGCGATGCACGATCTGAAGGGTGTTAAGCTGAAGGTGCTGCACACCGCCACGCTTGGTGGGTACGAAATGGAGGCTCAGTCTGCCCAGCTGAAACTGCGCACACGCAACAGCAAGGACAACGGTCTTGGCGTGGCGCTGCCCGGCGGGCCGTTGGCCGTATTCGAACCGCACGATGGAAATGTGCTGTTGGTGGGACGGGGCGGGCTGGGCAACTATGCCGTGAACGAGGATGTGGAAGCAGCGCTGGGATCATCGCCCAATGTAACCCTTTCCGTCCAGGAGACCGGATCGGGCAAGGGCTGGACCGCACTGGATGCGGTTGTGCGCAACGCCAATTCCTGGCCCGTGACGTTCGAGGGCATGCTGGCGCTGAATGACGGAGAAAGAATCGAGAATCCGTCAAAAAGGCTGGGACGCAGATTCGGTCGGCCGGTGTGGACTGTCAGCGTTCCGGCCGGGGGTGAGGTACGGCTGCGTTACAGGGTGCGGAGCGCCGATTGAGGCCTACGCCCGTTACCTTGCCAGCCTGATCCCCGTGAAGGGCCAGCGCGCGCTGGTGGGGAAGAAATTGCGGTAGGTGGGGCGGGCATGGCTGGGTGGAGTGGCTTGGGAGCCACCGCGCAGGACCATCTGGTTGACCATGAACTTGCCATTGTACTCCCCCACAGCGCCGGGCGGAGGGGTGAAACCGGGATATGGGTGATAGGCCGAGGCGGTCCACTGCCAGGCGGTGTCGGCCAGCTGGGCGAGCGGCGTGGCGTGGGCGGCGACTTCCCATTCCGCCTCGGTCGGCAGTCGCGCGCCGGCCCAGCGCGCATAGGCGTCGGCCTCGAAGTAGCTGACGTGGAGGACCGGGGCATTCGGATCGACCGGGTGGCGACCGTTGAGCGAGAAGCGGCTCCAGGCACCTGTGGCATCGTCCCAGTAAAGCGGCGCGCGCCACTGGTCACCTGTCACGATGTCCCACCCTTCGGACAGCCACAGGTCAGGCCGGGCATAGCCGGTGTCTGCCATGAAGGAGGCATATTCGCCATTCGTGACGAGGCGACTGGCGATTGCGAAAGAATCTAGCCAGACGTGGTGACGGGGCTGTTCGTTGTCGAAACAAAACCCTGCGCCGTGATGTCCGATCTCGTAGAGCCCGCTGGGCATTTCGTGCCATGCCAGGGGCAACTGCGCGGATTGGGCGGGGGCCTGCGCAGCATAGGCGGGATGGAGAGGATTGCACGAAAGTACGTGCTGGATGTCCATCAGGATCAGTTCCTGATGCTGCTGTTCGTGCTGACAGCCCAGTTCGACCAGCGAAAACCAGCGGGCTGGATCAACCATGCGCATCAGGCGGTTCATCGCAGCGTCCACGTGGGCGCGGTAAGCAATCACATCATCCAGCGAGGGGCGCGAGAGCAGGCCGCGCCGGCCCCGGGGATGACGTTCGCCGATGCCGACGTAATAGGAATTGAAAAGGACGGCATAAGCGGGATCGCAGGGTTCGTAGCCGGGCAGGTGCGGCGCGAGTAGAAATGCTTCGAAAAACCAGGTCGTGTGGGCGAGATGCCATTTGGCCGGGCTGACATCGGGCATCGATTGGACTTGGCAGTCTTCCGCCGTGAGCGGCGCGACCAGCGCGAGGGTGCGCGCGCGGACAAGCTCGAAGCGTTCCATTGCGGCCACAGAGGCGCAGCTGGATTGTACCGTGGCGGCGGGTTGCGCGTTCAAGGCTGCAGGTCTTTCCCGGCGGCGGACCAGACGTGCAGGCTGAACAGCTCCGCCTTGTCGGTCCACATCGCAAGCGGCTCCCAGCCAGAGGCGCGGGCGAGGAAGCGGGCTTCGGCAGGCGTATACTTATGGCTGTTTTCGGTGTGGATGGTTTCCCCCTGCCGCATGGAGAACCGCTGGCCCGCGGCAGTAAAGGCCACGTCGGAGAGTGCGACGAGGTGCATCTCGATCCTGCCATGGCCATCGTGCCAAACGGCACGGTGTTCGAAGCTGGCGACGGGGATGGTGCCGCCCAGTTCGCGATTGATGCGGTGGAGCAGGTTCAGGTTGAACTGCGCAGTAACCCCGGCGGCATCGTCATACGCGGCTTCAAGCAGGTGGGGGTTCTTGCGGGTGTCGATCCCGATCACGAGGCGCGCATCCGGCCCGAGCGTGGCCCGAAAGGAGCGCAGCAGGTCCACCGCGCCGCGATGATCGAGATTGCCGATGGTGGAGCCGGAGAAGAAACCGGTGAGCGGCCCGGCAAGGGGCGGCAGCTGCAGCGGCTCCGTGAAATCACCCACCACCGGCACCGCGCACAGGCCGGGGATGCGATGGGTAAGCGCTTTGAGCGACTGGACGAGGTAATCGCCCGAGATGTCGATGGCGACATAGGTTCCAGCATCAGTGGCCTGAAGCAGCAGCGGCGTCTTGGCGGCCGAACCGGCGCCGAATTCCACCACGGTTCGACCGCGCCCGGCAAGGCGGGCGAGATCATCCGCATGGTCGGTCAACAGGGCGATCTCGGTGCGCGTCGGGTAGTATTCGGGCAGGCGGGTGATCGCCTCGAACAGTTCGGATCCGCGCATGTCATAGAAGTAGCGCGCGGGAATGGTCTTTCGTGGCTGGGAGAGGCCGCGCAGGACATCGCGGGCGAAAGCACTGTCGGTGCTGCTGCTGCCGGTGCTGCTGCTGTCGGTGGGGGCGAGCGTATCGGTCATGCAGCAGTCCGTTCCGGAGGGAGATGGCAGGGGCGGGGCGGGTTGCGACCGGGCAGGCGACGGCCCTGTCGCGCACGTGACGATCCCCCTGCGCGAAGGCGGGATACTGCGTGAACCTGCTGTGCGCCGGTTGGTTCCATAATGCCTGCGCGAGAGGCTGAGTGCGCAGGATGGCGGCGCAGGGCTTGGCAAGGGCGCATGGCAACGGGTAGGCTGAGCACATGGCAAGCCGGATCTTTCAGGCATGGACCGGGTGCGCCCTGGTGGCGGCAGCGCTGCTTTGCTCGGCGGGGGTCCGTGCTGCCGAAGTGGCGGTCACGTATGATACGGCGTTGCGCTATGGCCGGTTCGTCGTGCCGGGAACCACGGGGTCGCGCACTGTGGCTGCCAGCGGGACGGTGACCGACAGCGGCGTCTTGCCGATTGCGGGATATCCCGTGGGCCCGGGACAGTTCACCGTCAGCTATGACCGGGAATCGAGCAAGGGCGGGCAGACACTTGCCATCGTTATGCTGTTGCAGCTGACCGGAGGGCAAACCGTGACCAGCGGCGGGGTGAGCGGCCGCATAGCGCAGTTCAACACCGATCTGGGCGGGTTGGGATCGCTGCTGCCCGGCGCAACGATGAGCCTGTCACTGGTCAGTTGCCGCACCCAGGTGTGCAGCCGGAGCTTCAGGGTCGGCGGGCGGCTGGAAGTGACCCGCAACTTCGGCGGGGCGACGCTGGCCATTCCGGTTACGTTGACCGCCACGCTGCTTTCGGTGGCGAACTGATGCGGCGGATCGGTGCACTTGCCGCCCTGATCCCGGCGTTGTGGTCGGCCCAGGCGTTCGCGGCGGGGCACGCTGCCAGCGCGGCGGGACAGGCGCAGGCGGAAGTGGTGGCCCCGCTGGTGATGACGCGGCTGTCCGATCTCGACTTCGGGGCGATCTTCGCACCGGTTGCGGCGGGGAGCGTGACGATTTCGACAGATGGCCGGGCCAGCTATGCCGGGGGTGCGCTGGCGGCCTGTGCGGGTGCGGCCTGCAGCGCCGTCCACGCCGCTGCCTTTGCCGTGCGCGGCGAAGCGGGGCGCAGCTATGCCATCACCCTGCCGGCGCGGGTGACCGCCAGCGCGGAAGCCGGGGCGGGGGTGCTGACGGTGGAAAGCCTGACCGTGCGCAGTCGCAACAGCGGCGCCAACGATGGACATGGCCTGATCGACGCGCAGGGCGAGGATGGCTTTGCCGTGGGTGGCACGCTGGTGGTGCCGGCGGGGCTGGGCGCGGGGCACTATCGCGCGACGGTGGACGTGACCATCACATACGGCTGAGTGATTCGCGCCCGAGCGATTCGGGGCAGCACGGGGCAGGGCTGTTGATCGAGTTGGCGCATCTCGACGAACGACTGGTCAAAGGGTTAACTTTAGGACTTTTCCACGCCATCTGAATGGCCAGATTTGGCGCAGGAAAGCCCGGAAACGCGCCAATTCGACATAAGTATCTCCACCTAACCAGCTGTTAACCAGTGCGGCGTATCCAGCCATGGCGACCGGGCTTCCGGCTCGCCGGGAATTGCTGAGCCGAAGGATCCCGCGGGGCTTCCGAACGCTCGAAACAGGGATGAAGATCATGAAGAAGCTTGTTCTGGGCGCCGTTGTCCTCGCTCTCTCGTCCGGCTCGGCCTTTGCCGCTTCGGGCAACACCTCCACCGCCACCGGTGCGGCCTCTGCCGTGGTCGTGGCGCCGATCGTGCTGACGCACACCACGGGCGCGGCGCTGAACTTCGGCCGCTTCACCGTGGGCACCGGCGGCAGCGTGGACGTCAGCGCGGCGGGCGTGGGCTCGGTGGGCAGCGATGTCGGCTTCGTGCCGGGTTCGACCGTTTCGGCCGACGCCTTCACCGTTGCGGGAGATGCCAGCCGCTCGTTCTCGATCACCACGACCGGCGGCTCCGTGACCGCGGGTTCGGTGTCGATGCCGTTCACCACCACGCCTTCGGCCGCCACTGCAACGCTGAGCTCGGGCGGCACGGCCAGCTTCACCGTGGGCGGCACGCTGACCGTGGCGAGCACTGTGACCGCCGGGTCCTACACCGGTTCGTACACCGCAACGGTGACCTACAACTGATCAACCGGCGTCGTCCTGCCGTGGCGTCGATGCCGTGGCAGGACGACGCCACCACCGCCGGCCTTGTCCCAACCAGTTGGACGACTGAAAGACCATGCGTGTTGCGCTTGCCACGATCGCGGTTGTCGCGCTGTTGCCCGAGATGGCGCTCGCCGGCTCTGGTGACCGATCGGCACGGGCCGGGACGGCGCGCGCCTTGGCGGTCAGGCCGATCGTGCTGACGCACACCGCTGGGCGCGCAATCGTGTTCGGGCGGTTCACCTCTGGCACGCTGGGCGGGACGATCAACATAACCAGCGGTGGCACGGTGACGCGAACCGGGGAAGTAAACTTCGTAACCGGGTCGACAACACGGACCGACGCATTTTCCGTTTCGGGTGATCCGGGCCGCGCCTTTGGCATAGTCACCACGAGTGGCACTGTCGTTTCAGGAGCGCGCAGCATGGCATTCACCACTGCGCCTTCGGCATCACGCACCACGATCGCCGCCAACGGCAGGCGAACATTCTCGGTCGGCGGGCGGCTCACCGTGGCAGGCAACCAGGGCGTCGGGTCCTATACCGGCACCTATTTGGCAACCGTCACCTACAACTGACGGCCTTTCCAGACATCGCAGGTGATCCATGCGGACGATCTTCGCAGCAATGGCGCTCGTCCTGCTGACGGCGGGGCAGGCGCAGGCCGGAAGCGGCGACCGTTCCACGCGCAGCGGCAGCGCCACAGCCCGAGTGGTGGCGCCGCTGGTGCTGGTTCATAACAACGGCTTTGTCCTGCGCTTTGGTCGATTTACGGCAGCATCGGCGGGGACGGTGACCGTGCCGAACACCGGCGCCGCCACGACCAGCGGCGGGGTAACCTTCGTGACCGGATCGACAACCGCCACCGATCGTTTCACGGCATTCGGCGATCCCAACCGCCTGATCGGCATCACCACCGGAGCAGGGGCCGTGAGCGCGGGAAGTAACGCCATGACTTTTACGACGGTTCCGATGCTGCCCGCTGGCTATATTCCGTTCACCGGATCGGGATACTTCACCGTGGGTGGCACGCTCAACGTGAATGCCGGGCAGACGCCAGGGTCCTATACCGGAAGTTATACCGTCAACGTTACTTACAACTAGAATTGAGCACGGACTTTCCACGAGCAGCTGCGAGCAATGGGATTGGCGGAGCGAAGGCTCTTCCATATAGGTAATTACACGTAATACCTCATCCCGGGATCGCTGTTCGATGAAGTGCTGTTTTCGCAACCCCTTGTTTCGGGTCATGGTGGGGCTGCTGGTTGGCGGGGGTGCGGTGAGCGGAGCTGCCATGGCGCAGCAGGCGTTACAGGGAGCGGCCGGCACATCAGCCCAGGCCACTGAACCCACAACGCCTGAAAGCGGGACCGAAAGCGGACCCGAAAGCGCGCCGGGAGATGCTCCTGCCGGATCGGTAGGCGGGATGGGTGACGTCAACCTATATCCCAAGCGCGTTGTCATGACCGACCGGGAAAAGACCGCAACGGTGGGGCTGTACAACCGGGCGGCAGCCAGCGGCGACTACGACATTTCGATTTCCGACATGATGATGACCACCGATGGGCAACTGGTGGATCTGGCAGCGGTGACCGATCCGGCGCAAAGCGCCCGGGTGCGCACGGCAAGCGGGATGCTGCGCTGGTCTCCCCGCCGGGTGACATTGCCGGCGAACGAGGCACAGATGGTGCGGATCATGGTGCGCGCGGCGCCGGACCTCCCGCCGGGCGAGTATCGGTCCCATTTCCTCGCGGTTTCAGTGCCGCCGCAGACGGGCGAGCTGACCATCGACGACGCTGCGGGCGGGGCGGGCGGCGCGGTCGGAGGCGTGGGCGTGCAGATCGTGCCCCGCTTTGGCATCTCGATCCCGGTGATCGTGCGGGTGGGCGAGACTACGCTGAACGCAGGCCTGCGCGACATGGCGCTGGAGACCGAAGCTGACAGGCGCAGGACGCTGGCCCTGACGATCACGCGCGAGGGCACACGATCG
This sequence comes from Novosphingobium cyanobacteriorum, assembly GCF_029436685.1. GTDB lineage: Bacteria > Pseudomonadota > Alphaproteobacteria > Sphingomonadales > Sphingomonadaceae > Novosphingobium > Novosphingobium cyanobacteriorum. The sequence continues at coordinate 51,547 of NZ_JAROCY010000015.1, read as the reverse complement.
GCATTTGGGGACATTACCGTAAGTGTGGCGAGCGTGAAAAAGCCCTTGGGCGAAATCAAGGGCATCGGCGTCTACACGGAGATTAGCGAGCGGCGCGCGCACGTGGAAATCGACCCCAAGGCCGATCCGCGCCTCTATGCGAAGGGTGCGCGGCTGATCGTGACCTATACCGATGACGACATGAACCCGGGCAAGGTTCTGGCGCGGCAGGAATTCATCGTGCCGTGACAGGGACCGGAGGGCGGCAGCGGCAACCGGCCCGCAGGCGCACGACCGCGGCAGCCATGCTGGGGCTGGGCGGCGTGCTGGCCGGAGTGAGTGTGTTGCTGCACGACCACGATGCACCACCCCCCCCCGCGCGACGACCCGCCCGAACCCGCCCGGCCCCCGCGACCTGTGCGACCGGGCGAGGAAGCTACACCCCGCCCCGTCTTCGGCAAGGTGGCAGGGCAGATGGAGCCGACCCTGCAGCGCAGGGTGGCGCGAAATGCGGTGGTACGACCGGTCCGCGTCGAGCCAGGGCAAGAGGCGGATCAACGATTTGAGGCGCAGCATGAGGAACTGCGCGACCATGCTGCCGCTGTCCTCTCACCTGCGGCAGTCGCGCTTTTCGAAACGCGAGACAAGGCGCCAGTCATGCCGGACCTCGCACAACCCAATACTGCGCCCGACCCAACGGATCCACCTGCCTCGCCTTTGCCGACAGCGGCGGTGCCAGGCTCTGCAGCCCCGCCCGCTTCGACCCCGGCATCGTTGCGCGCATTGTCGCCAGCGCCCGTCCTCGGCAGCGGTGCCCGGTCCGCGCCGGGACAGGTGGCTGCCGAGCCTGCGAAGGGGGCCAGGGCATCCCCGCCTTCGCGGCATAGGCTTGTTGCCGTGCCCCCACCCACTGACACCGAGCAATGGCAGGCAGGAACGCGGCCTTCGATGGGGCAGGGAATGGAGAATGCCCTGTCAAGTTCATCGATACCGGCGGCGGGGCTGGCGGCTGCGCGCCTGCCACAGCCGGCGTTCGGCCAACGGACCAGACCCGCCCCCTTAGCGGCAGACGCAAATGCGGGCCTGGTGAAGGAGGGCGGGCAGATGGCGGCGGGGTTTGTGACGGCCACGTTCAGCCCTGACGATGAGCTGATCCTTGAGATCGGCACGGCCAGCGGCGGCCCGGGGGATACGATCACAGCTTATGGCACCCGGGCGGGCACCTAACTGCCGGTAGGTGAGCTGGCCCGCCTGCTCGATCTGGCGATCACGGTCAGCGACGATGGCCGCTATGCCTCGGGCTGGGTGCTGGACGAGAAGCATTCCCTGTCGATCAACCTGCGCGAAGGGGTGCTGGTGCATGATGGCAAGGAGTTGGCGCTTTCTCCGCGCGATGCGGCGGCCTTTGACGGCGAGCTTTATCTGCGCGCCGAGCGCTTTGCCGATCTGATGCCACTGACGCTGAAGGTGGACCTGCGGGCGCAGAACGTGACCATCACGACGCTCACCCCGTTTCCTTTCGAACAGCGCGCCGCGCGCGAAGAGGCGCGCAGCCGGCTGAACGCGCGGAAGGACAATCGAGAGAAGCCCCGGTTTGCGCGTGAACCGACGCCATACCGCGCGATCACGGTGCCAGTGGGCGAACTGGAACTGCGCGGCGTTTCCGATCAGAGCTTTGGTGCGCGGGTTGAGGCGGACATCCGCCTGGCAGGCGACCTGGCCTTTCTGACCGCACGCGCATTCGCCAGCGTATCGTCGCAGGAAGGGCTCACTGCCGCGCGGCTTGAGCTGGGCCGGCGCGATCCTGACGCAGGCCTGCTCGGCCCGCTGCAGGCCACCGATTTCCAGATCGGCGATGTCAGCACCACGGCGCTGCCGATCGGCCTGCGCGGCGTCGGCGGGCGCGGCGCGTTTGTGACCAATGCCGCGCTCGACGGCCTGTCGGTGTTCGACAGGCTGGACCTGCGCGGAGATCTGCCTGCCGGATACGAGGCAGAACTCTATCGCAACAATACCCTCATCGGTTCGACGCGCACCGCGGTCAACGGACGGTATGAATTCCTGCAGGTGCCCCTGGAACTGGGCCTGAACGTGTTCCGCCTGGTACTGTATGGTCCGCAAGGGCAGAGGCGGGAAGAAGTGCGCCGGATCAGCGTGGGGGACGGCGCGCTGCCCAAGGGCAAGCTGGTCTATACGCTCGGCATGGCGCAGAAGGACACGCCCCTTTTCGATGTGCGTGGACGCAACTTTGCCCCCGCGCAGGATTTCGGCGCGTTGCGCGGTACTGCCGACGTCCGTTACGGGCTGGCCACGGCGCTGACGGTGCAGGCGGCAGGGGCATGGTATCGCAGCAACGGGCAGGCACACTGGCAGGCGAGTGTAGGCCAGCGCACCAGCATCGCCGGGATCGCCGCTCGGATAGACGGCGCGGTGCAGGGCACGAAAGGCATGCCCGAAACCGCCCGCGCCGTTGTTGGTGCGCTGGGCGGGCGGACGGCGGGGATCGACTGGACGGCCACGCATGGCGAGTACGCCGGCGGCTTCATGGACGAAGTGCGCGCCTTTACTAGCGATCCGCTCCGCCGGGTGACCGAGATCGAGGCAGCCGGTGCAATCCGCTTGGGTGGCGGCGATTTCACCATGCCGATGGCGGCACGATGGCGGCAGATCGCGTTTGCCAATGGCCGCCGGCAGACCGATGGGTCGCTGCGCACATCGCTGCTGGTGGCCCCGCTCTTGATTTCCAACAGTCTGACGCTAGGCCGCAGCAGCGCGCCGGGTGCGGAAGCGGTGACCAACCTTGGCGGAACGTTCGACCTGACCAGCGTGACCGGTTCACGGGTGCAGATGCGCGCCTCGCTCGATTACGGCCTGCGCCCTGGGGCCCAGTTTCAATCAGCCAGCGCGGAGGTGGCGCGCTCGTTCGGACCCGATACGCTGGTCAAGGCGCAGGCGGCGCGCCTGTTTGTTTCCGGGCAGACGCAGTTCGGCCTCTCGGTGGCGCACCGCTTCCGCAATCTGTCTCTGGCGTTCGATGGCACGATGACCGTACCCGGCAACGCCTATGCCGCGGTGCTGCGGCTGGGCTTCAGTTTTGGCCGAAATCCGGCGAACGGGCGGCTCTTCCTGGACCGCCCGGGCCTGGCGGGCGGCGGTGCGATCGCCATGCGGGCCTTCCGCGATGCGAACGGCAATGGGCGCTTCGACCAGGGCGAAGACCCGCTGCCAAAGGTCGCGTTCGGCAACGGCGTGCTGTCGGCCGAAACGGATGACGCGGGCATGGCCCTGATCGGCGGGCTGGGGGACGGGGTACGCACCAGCCTGCGGATAGAGGCGGATTCCCTGCCGGATGTGGCGATGGCGCCTGCGCGGCAGGGTGTGGAGATCGTGCCGCGCGCCGGGCGCATCCATCTCAGCGATTTCGCGGTGGACATGCTGGGCGATGTGGAAGGGACCGCAACGTTCGGCACAGGGGCACGCGCGGTAACCGGGCTGGCGCTGGAACTGGTGGATGACGCAGGACGGACCATCGCACGCACCCGCACTGGATCTGGCGGAAGCTTCTGGTTCGAACAGCTGCATCCAGGAGCCTATCGCCTGCGGCTTGACCCGGGGCAGGCGCGGCGGCTGGCGATCCGGCTTGAACAGGAACCCGAAATCCGCGTGGATGCGCGCGGAGGAGAAACGCGCGTGGTGCTGCGCGTGCAATCCACCGCTATGCCATGATGCCAGCCAGCGGCATGCGGCTGCAAAGGTGGTCGATCACGGCGCGGACACGGGATGGCACCGACGGCGCGGCAGCGTGGACGGCAAAGATGCCAACGTCCTGTGACCCTTCATAGGTAGGGAGAACGCGCCGCAGCGCGCCACCTTGCAGCGCATCGCCTACGTCCCACAGTGAGCGAAGGGCGATGCCACAGCCGCCGAGCGCCAGTTCGCGCACAACCTCACTGGAATTAGTGCGGATGTGGCTTTGGCCATGGTGGATGACAGTGCCTTCGGGTCCGTCAAGCTGCCAGGGCAGCTGGCTTTCGGTTGCGAGAAGGCGGTGGCGGGCAAGATCGGCCAGGGATTGCGGTTCCCCGAACGTGGCGAGATAGGCCGGGGCGGCGCATAGCACGCGGCGGCTTGTACCCAGGCGGTGGCCGAAAAGGCCTGCACCGATCCGTGCGCCAATGCGGATGGCCAGATCGTGGCGACCATCCAGCAGGTCGACGAATTCGTCGGACAGATCAATGGCGAGATCGATCTGCGGATAGCGGGCGAGAAAGCCGGGCAGGTGGGGCACCACGTGCATGCGCCCGAACGACGTGGGCGCGGTGAGGCGCAGTGGCCCGGCCAGGCGATCGCCCCGCCCTGCAATGCGGTCTTCAGTGGCGGCAAGCGTGGCGCGGAGCGGAAGCAGCGCATCGTGCAGGTCCTGCCCCGCAGGGGTGAGCGCGAGACGGCGGGTGGTGCGGTGGATGAGCCGCACACCGATGCGATCCTCAAGCCGGGCAAGGCGCTTGGACAGCGCCGGTGTCGTCAGGCTGCGCAGCCGGGCGGCCGCGGAGATCGAGCCGGCTTCGACAATGGCGAGGAACAGGTCATAGTCTGGATCGAACATTGTTAACCTGTAGGACAAGGTGTGTTGAATTCTTTCCTTCTACCGCACTAAGCGCCGGGCCGCTAGGCTGGTACAGAATCGATGGAGAGTTGCGATGACCGGTTATGTCGACAGGGCGGGGCTGAAGGTTGCGGGCGTCCTGGCGGACTTCGTGGAAAGCCGCGCGCTGCCGGGCACCGGGATCGATGCCGAAGCATTCTGGGTCGGCGCGGCCGATGTCTTCGCCCGCTTTGCCCCGCGCAACCGCGAACTGCTGGCCAAGCGCGATGCGCTGCAGGCGCAGATCGACGCCTGGCACACGGCGCGTGCCGGGAAGCCGCAGGACATCGAAGCCTACAAGGCGTTCCTGACCGAGATCGGCTATCTCGTGCCCGAACCCGCACCGTTCACGGTCTCCCCGAAGAACGTCGACCGCGAGCTGGCCGAAGTGGCCGGGCCGCAGCTGGTGGTGCCGATCCTGAACGCGCGCTTCCTGCTGAATGCCGCCAACGCGCGCTGGGGCAGCCTCTACGATGCGCTCTATGGCACCGACGCCATTCCCGGCGCGCCCGAAGGCAAGGGATACGATCCCAAGCGCGGCGCGCAGGTGATCGCCTGGGCCAAGGCGTTCCTCGACGAGGCCGTGCCGCTGGCCGAGGGCACCTGGACGGAATGGACCGGCGGTGACGTGGCGCTGAAGGACCCGTCGCAACTGGTCGGCCGTGCGGGCGACAACCTGCTGCTGCGCCACAATGGCCTGCACATCGAAGTGGTGATCGATGCCGCGCACCCGATCGGCAAGGACGATCCGGCGCACATGGCCGACGTGCTGATGGAAGCCGCGATCACCGCGATCTGCGATCTGGAGGACTCTGTCGCCGCCGTGGATGCCGAGGACAAGGTGCTGGCCTACACCAACTGGCTCGGCCTGATGCAGGGCAATCTGGAGGACACTTTCGAGAAGGGCGGCCAGACGATGACGCGGCGGCTGAATGCCGACCGCGCCTATACCGCGCCCGATGGGAGCACCTTCACCCTGCCGGGCCGCTCGTTGCTGCTGGTGCGCAATGTGGGCCACCTGATGACGAACCCTGCGGTGCTGCTGCCCGATTGTTCGGAGGCGCCCGAGGGCATCCTTGATGGAATCGTCACCAGCCTTATCGCAATCCATGACCTAAAGCGAGCTGGAGGTTTGCAGAACAGCCGCGCAGGCTCGGTCTATATCGTTAAGCCGAAGATGCACGGTCCCGAGGAATGCGGCTTTGCCAATGACTTGTTCGATGCAGTTGAGGACCTCCTGCAGCTCGACCGGCACACGCTGAAGATCGGGGTGATGGACGAGGAGCGCCGCACCAGCGCCAACCTTGCCGCCTGCATCCACGCGGTGAAGGACCGGGTGATGTTCATCAACACCGGCTTCCTCGACCGCACCGGCGATGAAATGCACACCTCGATGCAGGCGGGGCCGATGCTGCGCAAGGGTGACATGAAGACCGCTTCGTGGATCCTGTCGTACGAGGACCGCAACGTGCAGATCGGCCTGGCCTGCGGGCTCTCGGGCAAATCGCAGATCGGCAAGGGGATGTGGGCGATGCCCGATCGCATGGCCGACATGCTGGTGCAGAAGATCGGCCACCCTAAGACCGGCGCCAATACCGCCTGGGTGCCTTCGCCCACGGCCGCCACGCTCCACGCCACGCACTACCACAAGGTCGATGTCTTCGCCCGGCAGGACGAGCGCCGCGCCGAAGGGATCGCCAGCCTTGATGCGCTGCTGACCATCCCGATCGCAGCGGGCAAGAACTGGTCCGAGGCCGAAGTGCGCGAGGAGATCGAGAACAATGCGCAAGGCATCCTCGGCTATGTCGTGCGCTGGGTCGATCAGGGCGTCGGCTGTTCGAAGGTGCCGGACATCAACGACGTCGGCCTGATGGAAGACCGCGCCACGCTGCGCATTTCCAGCCAGCACATCGCCAACTGGCTGCTGCATGGCGTGGTCACGCCCGAACAGGTCGACGAGGCGCTGCTGCGCATGGCGGCCAAGGTTGACGCCCAGAACGCAGGCGATCCGCTCTATCGCCCGATGGCGAGCGATCCGGCTGGCAGCCTGGCCTTCCAGGCGGCGCGGGCGCTGGTGTTCGATGGCGTTGCCCAGCCCAACGGCTATACCGAGCCGCTGCTCCACGAATTCCGGCAAAAGGTGAAGTCCGCAGGCTGACGGCCTGACCGAACGGACTTCTTTCTCCCCAGGAAGGTCTGCCATGTCGATTGCCATGCCCGCGCCGGATCAGGCGACGCTTGCCAAGCGTGACCGCATTATCGCGGCGATGCGCGCGATCGTGCCCGGCGAAGGCGTGATCGTGGACGAGGCAGCGCTGCGCCCGTGGGAATCCGATGGCCTCACCGCCTATCGCCAGCCGCCAATGCTGGTGGTCCTGCCCGAAACGGTGGAGCAGGTCTCGGCCGTGCTGCGCTGGTGCCATGGCGAAGGCGTGCGGGTGGTGCCGCGCGGATCGGGCACCTCGCTGTCGGGCGGCGCGCTGCCGCTGGCCGATGCGGTGCTGCTGGGCATGGGCAAGTTCAAGCGCGTGCTCGACATCGATTACGAAGATCGCGTCGCAGTGGTGCAGCCGGGCGTTACCAACCTTGCCATCACCCAGGCGGTGGAGGGCAGGGGCCTCTACTATGCGCCCGATCCTTCCAGCCAGATTGCCTGTTCGATCGGCGGCAACGTTGCCGAGAATTCGGGCGGGGTGCATTGCCTGAAGTACGGGCTGACGACCAACAACGTGCTCGGGGTCGAACTGGTGCTGATGGACGGCGAGATCGTGCGCCTGGGCGGCAGGCACCTCGATCCCGGCGGGCTGGACCTGCTTGGCGTGATTGTCGGGTCCGAAGGGCTGCTTGGCGTCGTCACCGAAGTGACCGTGCGCATCCTGCCCAAGCCGGAAACCGCGCGGGCCGTGCTGGTCGGCTTTCCCGATGCCGAACAGGCTGGGGCCTGCGTGGCGCAGGTCATTGCCGAGGGCATAATTCCCGCCGGCATGGAAATGATGGACCAGCCCGCAATCCACGCGGCAGAGGCTTTCGTGAAGGTCGGCTACCCGCTCGATGTCGGCGCGCTGCTGATCGTCGAGGTGGATGGCCCGGCGGCGGAGTGCGATCACCTGATCGAGGAGATCGCCCGCATTGCCGGCACCAACGGCGCAGTCACCACCCGCGTCTCGCAGGATGAGGCCGAGCGCGTGGCCTTCTGGGCCGGACGCAAGGCTGCCTTCCCGGCAGTGGGCCGCATTTCGCCCGACTACTACTGCATGGACGGCACCATCCCGCGCCGCCGCCTGCCCGAAGTGCTGCGGCGGATGGAGGAGCTTTCGCAGAAGTACGGTCTCGGCGTCGCCAACGTGTTCCACGCAGGGGACGGCAACCTGCATCCGCTGATCCTCTATGATGCCAACGTGCCGGGCGAGCTGGACCGGGCGGAGGAATTCGGCAACGACATCCTGCGCCTCTGCGTCGAAGTCGGCGGGGTGCTGACCGGCGAGCACGGCGTCGGCATCGAGAAGCGCGACCTGATGCCCGAGATGTTCACCGAGGCAGACCTCAAGCAGCAGCAGCGCGTGAAATGCGCGTTCGATCCGGCGCTGCTGCTCAATCCCGGCAAGGTCTTCCCGACGCTGCACCGCTGCGCGGAACTGGGCCGCATGCACGTCCACCACGGCGCGCTGCCGCACCCTGAATTGCCCAGATTCTGATGGAGCGCTTCTGATGCTGGAGCCCAGAGACGCGCAGGACCTGCGCCAGATTGTGGCCGATGCGGCTTCGCAGGGGCGCAAGCTGGAGCTGCGCGGCGGCGGCACCCGCGCCGGGTTCGGCGCGCCGCGGGAGGTGGAGGTGGTCTCGCTGCGCCAGATCGCGGGCGTGGTCGATTACGATCCGGCGGAACTGGTGCTCACCGTGCGGCCGGGCACGCCGCTGGCCGACGTTCAGGCGCTGGTCGCGGGCCAAGGGCAGATGCTGGCGTTCGAGCCGTGGGGCGATGCCGATGCGACCATCGGCGGCACCGTGGCAGCGAGCGTGGCAGGCTCGCGCCGCGTGACCGCAGGCAGCGCGCGCGATCACCTGCTCGGCCTCACCGCCATATCGGGCCGGGGCGAAAGCTTCGTCGCCGGAGCCAAGGTGGTGAAGAACGTCACCGGGTACGACCTGCCCAAGCTGATGGCCGGATCGTGGGGACGGCTCGGCGCGATGATCGAACTGACGCTGAAAGTGCTGCCCCGGCCCCGTGTGACAGCGACCATGCTGGCGACCGGCCTGCCACCCCGCGCCGCTCATGCCGCCATGGCCTGCGCGCTGGGCAGCAATGCCGAAGTCTCGGCTGCGGCGCATCTCTCAACGGGGGAAACGCTGTTGCGCGTGGCGGGTTTTGCCCCTTCGGTGGAGGCGCGCTGCATGGCGCTGCCTGCGCTGATGGCGGGGCATTGCCCGTTGCAACGGTTGACCGAGGAAGAGGCCGCGCCGCTGTGGCAGCGGGCGATGACCGGGGCGGAGCTGCAAGGTTCGGTGCGCTGGAAGGTCCACCTGCCACCGGCGCGCGCGCCCGAACTGCTCGAACGGCTCGCCCCGCTCGGCGCCGGGTGGGCGATGGACTGGGGCGGCGGCCTTGTCTGGGTGACGCTGGACGATCCCGGCACACAGGTCCGTGACGCTGCTGCCGCGCTGGGCGGAGAGGCTACGCTGATCGCCGCGCCCCAGGACATGCGCGCCACCGTCCCGGCGCTGCAGCCCCGCGCCGCCGGGGTGATGGCGCTGGAACAGCGCGTGCGCCGCGCGTTTGACCCCGCCGGGGTCTTTGCCACCGGCCGTTTCATGGAGGATGCGGATGCAGACCAGCTTTCCGCCTGAGGCACTCGCCGATCCGGCAATGCGCGCCTCGGAAGAGGTGATCCGCAAGTGCGTGCATTGCGGGTTCTGCACGGCGACCTGCCCGACCTATGTCCTGCTGGGCGACGAACTCGATTCCCCGCGGGGCCGCATCTACCTGATGAAGGACATGCTGGAGAACCGGCGGGAGCCGACTGCCGAAGTGGTCAAGCATGTCGACCGCTGCCTTTCGTGCCTGTCTTGCATGACGACTTGCCCCTCGGGCGTGAACTACATGCACCTGGTTGATCACGCCCGCGCCTATATCCACGAACACTACGAACGTCCGCGCGGCGAACGCTTCTTCAGGCGGTTGCTGGCGGCGGTCCTGCCCTATCCGGAACGCTTTCGCTGGGCTTTGACGTTTGCGCCTTTGGCCAAGCCTTTCGAGCCTTTGCTGCGCAGCATTGGCGCGCTCAAACCGCTCGCGGCGATGCTGGAGCTGGCGCCTGCGCGCGTGCCCGCACCCGCGCCAGCGCAATCGACCCGGCTGCCGCAGGCCAAGGGCCGCGTCGTGCTGTTGCAAGGCTGCGCGGAACCCGTCCTGCGCCCCGAATTCCGTGCCGCCACCGTGCGCCTGCTCAGCCGCTGCGGGCACGATGTCATCTTCGCGCCGGGCGAGGGCTGCTGCGGCGCGCTGGTCCATCACATGGGGCGTGAAGCCGACGCGCTCGATGCAGCGCGCCGCAATGTCGATGCCTGGACGGCGGAGATCGAGGGCAAGGGCCTTGATGCGATCATCGTCACGGCTTCCGGCTGCGGCACCACGATCAAGGACTATGGCTTCATGCTGCGGTCAGATCCCGCCTATGCCGCAAAGGCCGCAAGGGTAAGCGCGCTGGCCATGGACGTGTCGGAATATCTCGCCCGGATCGATCTGCCCGCGTCGGCCCCCAAGGGCGTGACCGTCGCCTATCACCCCGCCTGTTCGCTGCAGCACGGGCAGAAGGTCACCGAAGCGCCGAAGCGCCTGTTGGCCCAGGCTGGTTACACCGTGCGTGTGCCGGCAGAGGCACACCTGTGCTGCGGCTCGGCCGGTACCTACAACATCCTGCAGCCCGAGATTGCCGACCAGCTCGGCACACGCAAGGCCGGCCACATCGCCCGGCTCGATGCCGACGTCGTCGCCACCGGCAACATCGGCTGCACCACCCAGATCGCCCGCTTCTCCGGCCTGCCCGTGGTCCACACCGTCGAACTGCTCGATTGGGCCTGCGGCGGACCAAAGCCTGCCGCCCTCCGTCATCTTCCCCAGGAGTAAACTGATATGTCCCGCATCACCCTCGATCAGGCCCAGGCCATTGTTGCCGCCGCGCTCAAGGAAGGCCGTGCGCTCGGCCTCAAGCCGCTCAGCGTCGCCGTGCTCGATGCCGGTGGCCATCTCGTTGCCTTCGCGCGCGAGGACAACTCTTCCAACCTGCGCCCGCAGATCGCCACGGCCAAGGCTTCGGGCGCGCTGGCGCTTGGCGTATCCTCGCGCGTGATCGGAGAGATGGCGATCGAACGCCCGACCTTCATCAATGCCGCCGCAGGCCTAAACGCCGATGGCATCGTACCCGCTGCCGGCGGCGTACTTATCCGCGATAGTGCGGGTCTGGTTATCGGCGCCGTCGGCGTGACCGGCGATCTTAGCGACAATGACGAAAAAGCCGCGCTGGCTGGTATCGCTGCTTCGGGTCTAGCCAGCTGAGGCAGCCCACGCACGGCGGCGTGGGCTCTAGACCAATACCTACAGGCTATCGCAAATTTAACATAACAATTATTATCCATCCAAGGTCGTGTAAGCGGGTGGAATCTATCAGGTACTGTGCGTCTCGATGCTATCTGAGCCGCACACTTGAAATTGCCCCGCGCCGCAGGGCTGCCACCGACTAGCTTTTGTTGAATGCGAACCGGTTCCCGACTGGCACTTGTGTGGTACAAGTGACTATCCGGCCGGACTGTCCAGCCTTGGGACCGCGCGCTCAATCGGTGCGCGCGGTCAGATCAGCCCAGAAAAGGTCAGCACCGCGTTCTAGCACTTGCTTGCCCAAGTAGGCGGACCAAAAGCTGTCCCCGCCGAACTCGGAACGCCAGGTCCACAGCTTGCGGGTGAGCCGGTGCAGGCAGTATTCGTTGGTAAAGCCGATTGCACCATGCACCTGATGCGCGATCGCGGCGCCTGTCCCAGCCGCACGGTTGGCGCGCAGTTTGGCACTGGCGACTTCAAAACCGCCCGCCCCGCGGCCTAGCCCTTGAGCCGCGCCGACTGCTGCACAATTCGCCGCCGCCGCCTCTCCGGCGAAAGTCGCCAGATTCTGCTGAACAGCCTGAAACTTGGCAAGCGGACGACCGAACTGCTTGCGCTCGTTCACGTAGTCGACCGAGAGAGAGAGCGCGCCATCGAGTGCCCCAGAGATTTGGGCAACGCGGGCGAACGCGCCTAGACGAAAGAGGTCAACCTTCGAATGCTTGGCCGGTGCACCGTCGAACATCCAGACATCGCGCGCTTCGCCTGACAGCGTTTCGCGCGCTTGGCGCAAGCCATCTGCTGTCCGCAGCACCAACGCACCACCATCGAGAGATGGCGCCACAATAAAGCTTGCCCCCTCGCTTGCCACCGCCCCTTTGACGACACCGGTAAAGTGGCCATCAGCGAAACGGCCCTCGCTTGCGCTGGCAATCGTGCCGCGACCTTCCGCACCGTGTGGAGAAGCGATCAAGTTCGCGATCACTGCCTCTACCACCGGCAGGGAAAGCGCATGATAGCCTGCGAGGCGGAAAACCACCCGCGCATCGTCCCAACTACCTCCAAACCCACCCTGAACCTCGGCGACAAGAAGCGAAGGAAGCCCCAGTTCTTCAATTCGATCCCACGCATCGATCACTGCCGCACTGCTGCCCAGTTCGGCAAACAGAGAGTCGACCATGTCGCTCAGCATTTTCTGTTGTTCGCTCATCTCAGGCCCAAACCCCGCGCAATGATGCCTTTGAGGATTTCGCTTGTCCCGCCACGCAGCGAGAACGAAGGCGAGACTTGGAGAAGATGGTTTAGTATCCGCGCGATCGGCGCGGGGTCAGCCATATCCAGATCAATCGCGGCCTGTACCAGCGTTGGCATTGCCTGCTCGAAGCTGTTGCCAAGATCCTTGACGATCGTCGCTTCCAGCGCGGGATCTTGTCCTGCCGCCAGTCTCGCAGCTACCGACGCAGACATCATTCGCAAGGTCCAGAGATCAGCAGTCAAGCGGCCAATCAGACTGCAGACTTCCGCCGAAGCATTCGGCCCCACATGCCGGATCAGTTCGAGCAATAGCGACGTGGATGAGAGATAGCGTTCAGGGCCCGAGCGTTCGAGCGACAGTTCCGCCGTGGCCTGCCGCCAGCCCTGCCCTTCCTCACCCACCAGCGCGGTTTCGGGCAGCTCGACGCTGTCGAAGAAGACCTCGTTGAAATCATGGCCACCGGTAAGATCGATGATCGGCTTGATCGTGACCCCCGGCGCATCCATCGGAATCACAAACTGGCTGAGGCCGACCCCGCGCTCCGAGCCTTCTTCCGATCGAACGAGCGCGATCATGACATGGGCAAAATGCGCACCCGTCGTCCAGACCTTCTGTCCATCGATTACCCAACGGTCGCCTCTGCGCCGGGCAGTGGTCCGCACCGAGGCGAGATCCGAACCGGCATTGGGTTCCGACAGACCGATACAGGAATAGATTTCGCCACGCGCCATCCCCGGTATCCAGCGTTGGCGTTCCTCCTCGGTACCGTAACGCAGCAGCATGCCGCCATGCTGCCGGTCCGCCATCCAGTGCGCACCGACTGGTGCACCAGCGGCCAGCAACTCCTCCAGCACAACATAACGTTCCAGGCTGGACCGCTCATGCCCTCCATAGGCCTTTGGCCAGATCATGCCGATCAGACCCGCTGCGCCCAGCTTTCGGCTGAAGGTCGGATCGGGAACGCACCAGCTGTTGGCACGATAGGCAGGATCAGCTGGTGCGGGATGCCCGGCGATAAGCTCCCTTACCTTGGCCCGTAATGCAGCAGCATTGTCGGGCCAAGGAATGGGGTGGGCGATGAACGTCTGCAAGGTGAAACTCCGGTCTATTGCCGAGTTTCGTCCTGCCCTAACAAGACCGAGTTTTGCAGAGGGCATTTGGTGCCCTCCCCCCTCGGTTACCGAAGAATCACGGCAGTGATGGCCACTGTTCGCGCGTCATTCCCAGCCTATCATGTCTCGCGAAGTGCTTCGAACTGTTCGCCGACGATGCGAAATTCGTCGATCAGGCTGGCCGGAATATGCACGCCGCGCGTCTGGTCACGAATCGTCTCGATGTTGGCGGCAATATCTTCCGCCGTGGCAGGAGCTGGCGCCGGGTTGATCCAGCCCTCCGTAACACCGACGAAGGCCCGTGCCACGCGGCGTCCCATCACCGAATAGAGATCATGTGTGGTCGTGCATGCCTCGCTTGCCATGTAGACAACCGGGGCAACGACATAGGCAGGCACGATCGTGTCTGGGCCGATCTTCATGATATGCGGAAACACTGGGGCCATTTCCTCTGGCTTCATTTCCGACCCCATGCGACTGTCGGCGTTGGGCAAAAGGCCGTTACACAAGATGTTGTGGGGCAGGCCTTCCTGGGCAAGGACGTTCATCAGGCCAATGATACCCCCTTTCGCCGCGCCATATGCCGACTGGGTCTGGTTGCCGAAAGCAGCGACTGCCGAAGCGGTAAACACGATGCGGCCGTAACCGGCCTGCTTCATGTGCGGCCATACCGCCTTGGTGACGTTCCAGGTTCCGAGCAGATGGGTGGCCATCACCGAGTCCCGGTCGGCATCGCTGAATTCGTCGAACCAAAAATTGCGCAAGTTGCCGGCATTGTTGATCAGAGCGTCGATCCGGCCGAAAGAGTCGAGCGCCGTACGGGCAATGGCTTGCCCGCCCTCGGCCGTAGCCACGCTTGCATAGTTGGCAACGGCATTGCCGCCTGCGGCCCGGATCTCGTCAACGACCTTGTCGGCCATTTCCGATGTACCCCCGTCACCCGCGACATTCCCGCCGAGATCGTTGACGACGACGTTGCCACCTCGCCTTGCAATGTCGAGCGCGTAGGCACGTCCAAGTCCTCCGCCAGCACCCGTTACGATAACTGTACGGCCCGTGAAATCGATGCTCATTTTCCCATCTCCCGCATTCGGCGCATTCGCGTGCGCCCTTTCAATCTGCCAGCTTCACCAGATGCTTGCCGATGCCATCCCCCTCCATCATCGCGCGGAACGCATCGGGTGTCGTCTCGAACCCTTCGTGGATCGTCTCGGGTGCCCGCAGCGCGCCTGACACCACCTTGGCCTCAAGCTCACGCAGCGCGGCCGGATAGTCATCCCCATGACGGTAGATGCTGAACGGATGGATGCTGATCCCCTTCATCAGCAAGCTGCGGAAGTTTGCCAGACAGACCGGAGCGTCATCGCCATAATGCTGGATGAGGCCGCATAGGGCGATCCTTGCACTATCGTTCGCCACGGCGAGAACAGGGTCGAGAATTTTCGCTCCGACATTTTCAAAGTGCCGGTCAATGCCATCCGGGCAGGCTGCAGCCAAGCTCATGGCGAAATTGGGTGCGGCATGATCGACCCCGGCTGCCAGCGCGAACAGATCGGCGACACGCCGGGCCTTGTCGCCCCCCGCAATCGCCACGACCCGCGCCCCCGCCTCTCGGGCGAGCTGGCAGGCGACCAAGCCGACCATGCCCGCTGCGGAGCTTACGACGACAGTCTGGCCCGGCTGCGGATCGAGCAGCCTCATTCCGATCATCGCGGTGAAACCGGAGTGTCCTGCTATGCCGAGATAGGCTGACAGCGGCACCACCGGATCAAGCCGCCGCATCTCCGCCGCTGATACGCACTCGCGCTCCTGCCAGCGCGAGAAGCCCAGCACGAGGTCTCCGACGGCATGGTCGGGCGCAGCCGACGCTTCGACTCTCGCAATGACGCGGCTGCGAATACGGCCTTCGGGAAAGCCGCCCGAACGCATCGGCATCATCAGATAGGGGTCGACGGAGATCATGATCGTGCGAATGACAATCTCGCCCTCGCGCGGATCGGGAACGTCAAACGGCTCAAACGCGAAGTCGCTGCGCTCGGGAACCCCGGCGGAGGGCGTGACGAGGCGTATTCCGATTGCCGTGATCACCGTGTCCGATCCCTCGCAACGGTCTCGGGAGCGTTCGCGATTTGCCCGTCCCCTGAGTTGCCCGACATCACGCCCCGGCCTGCATCTCGGCCATCAGCGCCGCACCCAACAGCGGGTTCATATACTCGCGGACTTCATGGATCTTGCCGTCGCGGACAATGACCAGCAAGTGATAGTCATTGGCGTAGATTGCTCCACCGTGGGTTTCCCCACCCCTGGACACCTGCTCGATGCAGACCCGGTCATCCTCTGCCGTAATCCGTCCACGCGTAAGGTGTGGCGGTGTCTTGAACACCGCGCCAAATGCCTGGACTGCGTCGTACATCTGCGTCTTGCTCATTGTGACCCCACCTGCTGCATCCGATGGAAGCCACCAGCCAGCGTCGTTCGTCATCATGGCGAAGGCTTGATCGATCTCGCCGGACGCCATCCTGTCGAGGAATTCGCAGACGACCGCCTTGTTCTCGTCCACGCTCATTGTGCTGCTCCCACCCCCATACCTTCGAGCCTGATCGGAGGCCTCCGAGGATGCATCATGCCGCCTCGTCCGCTTACCACAAGGTAATCCGGCACCGACAGGCGAGTAAACATACTCGTGAATTATGACGCGACCGGTTGCCGGTCATGCGTCGTTGCGCGACGATAGCCGCCCCAGCGCCCCACAAGCGCGACAGTCCCGGGAAAGGATTTACCGATGATGAGCAGAACGTGGCGCATTCACGAAACGAACGGCCCGGATTCGCTCGTCCTTGAAAACCTGCCGATACCCGAGCCCGGTCCCGGTGAAGTTCGCGTCAAGACAAAGGCGATCGGAATGAACCGTTCCGATCTCCTCTGGATCACCGCCGGCTTCTTCACCCCTGTGCTGCCGAGCCGGGTGGGTGCCGAATTCTGCGGCATTGTCGATGCCGTTGGCGAGGGTGTCAACGCGTTCAAGCCAGGTGACCGGGTCAGCAACCTGCCCCACCCCCTGACCTACGCGCATTTCGCGGAACATACGATCGTCACAGCCGAGGCACTGGTGCACACGCCCGCGTGCCTGTCCGATGCCGAAGGCGCAGCGTTCATCTTTACCCATCTCACGCAGATGCTCGGGCTGGTAGAGGCCGCCGGCCTCCGCGCGGGTATGACCGTGCTCGTTTCCGGGGCCACCAGCGCCAACGGCAACAGTGCCGTTCTTCTGGCCAAGTTGATTGGCGCGCAGGTGATTGCCACTAGCCGCAGCAGCGCCGGTCTGGAGCGACTGCTGGCGCTTGGCGCCGACGCCGTGGTAGCCACAAGTGAGGAAAGCCTGTCCGAGCGTGTGGCGTCACTCACCGGCGGCAAGGGTGCTGACGTGGTCTATGACTGCGTCGGAGGCACGATGACGGACGAGATCCTGCAATCCTGTGCGATGAATGCCTATTGGCTGATGTTCGGCTATCTCGATCCCACCCCGGTCACGGTCAACTGGCCTCTATGGTTCTACAAGCAGCCCAAGCTGCACATATTTTCGACACTGCAGTATTCCGGATCGGACGCAATGGGTATGAAGGGCCATCCCTTGATCTTCAGGCGCGCGATCGACGGATTGCTGGCACTTGTCGGCAGCGGCAAACTCGCTGTGCCGATTGGTACGGTGTATCAGGGCATCGAGCAGGTACAGACTGCCTTGCGAACAATGGATGCCAATGCCGGAGGCGGAAAGATCGTCATCACCATCTAGAACTGATCCAAGGCTGGTGGGCGACCGGGACATCCGTTCCGGCCGCCGACTGCATTTCAGATGACGGCGTTCGCGCGCAGTGCCGCGCATTCTTCTGGTGTGAACCCTGCTTCAGCCAGAATTTCATCGTTGTGCTCGCCAATGCTCGGTGGCGAAATGCGATAGTCCGGCGGAGACGCGGACATCCGATAGGGTGAAGCAATCATCCTCATCTCACCAAATTCAGCCGACTGCATCGAAAAGAACATTTTGCGGGCAACAGCATGCTCGTCGCGTTCGATGTCCTCGATGTCATTGATCGGCCCCGCCGAAACCGTGGCTTCGTTCAGTATTCTGACCCATTCACCTCGGGTCTTGCCCTTGAGCGCCTCTGTGACTGCGGCCTTGAGCGCTGGTCGATTGCGCACGCGATCCCCGTTGCGCGCAAAGCGAGGATCGGTAATCCACTCGGGATGATCCAGAATCCTGGCCAAGCGGTCGAATTCACGGTCGTTGAAGGTGGCAACGATGATGTGGCCGTCGTCCACTTCGTAAACGCCATACGGCGCCGCGCTGGGGTGGTCATTGCCCGTGCGGCCAAGCTTCGTGCCTGCGTTCATCCAAGCGGATGCCGAATTCAGCAATGCGGCGGCCTGGGAATCGAACAGGGAGATGTCGATGTGCTGCCCTTCTCCAGTATTGCGGCGATGCTCCAGCGCTGCCAACACGCCGATTACGGCATTCATCCCGGCCAGGGTATCGGCTACCGGTATGCCCACGCGCAACGGCCCAGCTCCTGGTTCTCCGTCCGGGTAGCCAGTCACGCTCATCAGGCCAGCCATCCCCTGAATCAGGAAGTCATACCCTGACCTACCGCTGTAGGGTCCACTCTGGCCGAAACCGGTAATCGAGCAATAGATGAGGCCGGGGTTGATTTCACGCATCTGCTTGTAGCCAAGACCATAACGGTCCAGCGTGCCCGTCCGATAGTTTTCAATCAGGATGTCAGATTCACCTGCCACTCTACGGATCAGTTCCTGGCCTTGCTCCTTGGCAAAATCGACGGACAATGATCGCTTGTTGCGATTGGCCGCGACAAAGTAGGTCGATTCTCCAAGTGAGTTCTCATCCGGTTCGCGCAGCCAGGGCGGGCCAACGCGGCGGCAATCATCACCCTCCCCGCGACGCTCGATCTTGATCACATCCGCGCCGAGATCGCCCAATATCTGACCACCCAACGGCCCGGCGATCACCCGTGTCATGTCGATGACCTTGAGGCCGGCCAACGGCCCGGTCGACACTGGTCGCGTCATCCCTTGTCTCCCTGTTCAATCTGGGTGGGCAAATAGCTGGGCCGGATCATGCTTCGGCTTCGCATAGGGCAAGTTTGGCGGCATTGAGATCAATCCCGCCATACTGCTTTTCGAGCACAAGCAAGCGGCGATAGTAATGGCTGATCACATATTCGTCAGTCACACCATAGCCGCCGTGGATCTGGACACCGTTGCGCGATACAGTCTGCCCCGCCATGCCCGCAACAACCTTGGCCATAGCCACGGACCGCGCCCGTTTGGATGCATCGCCATCGATATCGCGCAGTGCGGCATAGAGCGCGGATCGCGCCTGATAAGCGGCAACGAACATGTCGGCAGCCATATGCTGCACTGCCTGGAACTTGCCGATCGGCTGCCCGAATTGCTGCCGCTCCTTTGCATAACCGGCAGTGATCCGCAGCGCGACCTCCATGGCTCCCACCGCTTGGGCGATCAGGGCAACGCGCGCCCGGTCAAGCGCCTCGTTCAGGATGCGATCTGCTGCTGCGCCCGAGGCAATCAGTCCATCTGACGGCACATGGGCGGACGCAAAGGTCAAGTCAGCCGCCCGGCTACCATCGATCAAGGCATAGGAATTGGTGGCAATCCCTGTGGACTCGCGCGCAACCAGGAACAGGGCAGAGGTGCCCTCCAACTCCGAGGTGACGAGCAGATACCCCGCCGAAGGAGCATCGAAAGCAACGGCCTTCTGGCCATCCAGCATATAGCCATCTTCAATGCGCCGCGCGCTGACACCAATGGTCCCGTTGGTATGGGGCTCTTCGTGGGCCAAGGCGATACGAACCTCGCCAGTGGCAATCCTGCCCAGCCAGTGCGCGCGCCTTTCAGAAACAAGGGCACGATCAAGCACGTGTGCTGCCAGAACCGACGTGCTGATCAGCGGCTCCGTCACCAGCCCTCTGCCCAGCTCGATCATCAGCAGAGCAAGGTCTTCCATCGGACAGCCCAACCCGCCAGCGTCTTCCGGTATTACCAGCGCCATCCAGCCCAGCTCAGCCATCTTGACCCACAACTTCGGGTCGACACCGTCCGTAAGCTTGCGACGTGCATGCCACTGATCGAGCCCCGTTTCAGCCGTGACGAGCCGCTCGGCGCTATCGACGACCATTTGCTGCATTTCGCTGAGTTCAAAATCCATGCTGTCTTCTCAAAGGCCTAGCGCGAGCTTTGCGAGCAGGTTCTTCTGGATTTGCTGCGCGCCACCAAAAATCGTTGCTGCGCGCGTGATGAGCGCACGGCTCGTCCGCCCCTGGTAAAGATCGGGCCAGATCGGGTCAGTCGATGCATCGAGAGATTCCGCGCCATAATCGCGAAGAGACTGTTCGCCCAGAGCATCCACCTGAAGCGCGGTGATGGACTGCTGTATTTCCGAACCCTTTACCTTCAGCACCGAAGCAGCGGCAGTGATTGGAAATCCGGACGATTCTTCCGACAGGACTCGCAACACGGACCATTCGTGCGCTTCGATTTCAGCGGCCAGCACGGCAAGTCGGCCAGACCAAATTGGGTCGTGGATCAGCTGCCGTCCATTGCGCACGACCGTGCGGCCCAACTCGCGCGTTCGGGTCAGTTCGCGTTTGATCCAGAAAATGAACGAGCTGGTGGTTCGTTCGTGATCGAGCAGGAACTTGGCATAGGTCCAGCCCAAGCCTTCCTCGCCCACGAGGTTTTCGGCCGGCACGCGCACATCGTCGAAAAAGACTTCGCACAAATGCGCCTCATTGTTGATTTGGCGGATCTGGCGGATCGTGATCCCGGGCGATCGAAGATCGATCAACAGGCACGAAACGCTGCGTTGCGGTTTGCCTTGCGTGTCGGTCTTGACGAGGCAGAACAGCCAGTCAGCCTCGAACGCGCCGCTCGTCCAGATCTTCGACCCATTGACGATGTACACATCGTCCTCGCGGCGCGCCTGGGTGCGAAGGGAGGCTAGGTCCGAACCTGCATTGGGTTCGGAAAATCCCTGCGCCCAGATTTCTCGTCCATCGCGGATTGGCTGCAGGAAACGATCGCACTGCGCCTTGGATCCGAAGGTATAAAGCACCGGGCCAACCATATGAGACCCGATCCAGTGAAATTCGGGCGCGTCAGCAGCGTACATTTCATCTTCGAAGATGAAGCGCTGCAACGCCGTCCACCCGGTACCACCATGCTCGACGGGCCAAGCCGGGACCGACCAGCCTTCCGCATCGAGGATCGCGAACCAGCGGCGCTGGTCATGCAGATGCGAGGTGTTGGCAAGAAGACGACGGTGGCGGTCGCTGATGTCCCACGGCAGGATCTGTGCGATCCGGCTGCGCACCATCTGACGGAATGCCTCGTCACGTTCGTCGAACCGGAGATTCAAATCGCACCTCTGGATGGGAGCACCTGCTACCGGGCGGACGCGCCCAACCTGCTAAACGGCAGCTAACAAAACACCGGTTGGTGCACCACCTCGAGGGCGTGACTGGCTCCAGAAATCATCGGAGTGATTGACCTTGGCGGCGAACCCAGTGCCGCTTGCCATTCAACGCCATCGGGCGGCAGAAGCACGTTGTGCATCCACCGCCCGATCGGCTTATTCTTCTTTGCGGTGATGGTTGCCTATGCCCGGATGAGTTCCGGTGCAGGCACCCGCGCTTCGTTGAAGTTGATCGCAATCTCTTCCTGCATGATCGCGACGAAGTTGGCCTCATTGTCGCGCAGGACATTGGTCAATCCCGCAATGCCAAGAGCGATGCGCTCCTCGTTGTCGAACTGGGGAAGCCGCATCGCAATCATGCCGCCACCAGGCGTAACCAGATCATAGCTTGCCGCCCAGCCGCGTTCCCGGGCGATATTGACCCACTCCAGTACGCTTGCGAGGCAAACATTGTCCTTTGATTCTGCATTGTGGTGAAGCGCTATACGCTTGATGTCGCTATCAGGCAGATCTGTTAGCAGCGAAATGCCTGTGCCCGAAGACACCAGCGGCCGGCGCGACCCCTTGACCACAAACAGTCGAAGCGGGTCGGTCGCCTGGGCGACATGGATGTATTCCGACCAGATTCTGTTTCGCACGGCGAGCACAACAGCCTGACCAGTACGCCTGTTAACCGCATCGATCAGCCGACTCAGAGTGCCGTCGCTGATCATCGGGCCGTTGATCCAGCTCCCCAGCAAGGCAACACGCGTCGTCGGCCCAAACGCCCGAGTATCGGGGTTGTAGTACAGGTAGCCCAGGATCACCATGCTGCGCAGCAAAAGTGAGGTGCTGGATTGTGGAAATTCAAGAAGTTCAGATACTTCCGACACAAGCGCTTCACGTTTCAGTACGTCGAAGAGCTCGAGGATGCGGAGCACACGGCCTGCAGACTTCACTACGCGGTCGGTTTCCTCATCCTCGCATCCCGCGACGCGAACTTCACCCAGAGCTCGTGACAACCTGGTCAGCTGCATCCTTCTTCTCCCTTGCAGCCGACCCTAACACTTGTTCGGAGGGGGTCAAGCAATCTATCGGAGGGCGCGCTCTTTCCATTGTCATTGTGATAATTGGCACCGCCGCCGTGCTGCGGGCATGACGCGTCCGCAAGTTGCCTTAATGATACGATCGTCAGGCCACTCTGCGTCCCCTTCCCCCCATTCAGGACATGATTTTCGCAATGGAAGATTTCGCCAAAGTCGAACGCCGCGGCAAGGTTGCCATTTTGACCTTCAACCGTCCGGACAGCCTTAATGCGCTTGCCTCGCACGAGGACTGCTTTTCGATTGTAGATGCACTCACTGCACTAGAACGCGACACCAGTGTCAGCGCCATCGTCATCACTGGCAGCGGCCGCGCGTTCAGCGCAGGTGGAAACCTGAAAGCGATGAAACAGCGCGTCGGCATCGGGCGGCTCGCGACCCCCGACGATACCCGCTCCAATTATCGCCGCGGCGTGCACAAGGTGGCCAGAGCGCTGTATGATTGTGAAGTGCCGCTGATCGCCGCAGTCAATGGCCACGCTATCGGGCTCGGACTGGACCTTGCCGCTCTTTGCGACATGCGCATCGCTGCCGACACGGCACGGTTCGCGGCCAGTTTCATCAAAGTCGGGATCGTCCCAGGCGACGGAGGGGCGTGGGCGCTGTCACGCGCAGTAGGCTATGCCAAGGCAGCTGAATTGTTCTTCACCGGCGAATCGTTCGGCCCGGAAGAAGCGGTCGCCATGGGTCTGGTCTCCCGGGTTGTGCCGGCCGGGACGCTGATCGACGAAGCCGTTGCACTGGGCGAAAAGATTGCAGCCAATCCGGCCCGCGCGTTGCGCATGACCAAGCGCCTGCTCCGCGAAGCACAGAATCAGCGGCTATCGGACGTGCTTGAACTGTCTGCTGCGTTTCAGGCGATCGCCCACGAAACACAGGATCATGCCGAAGCGGTCGATGCATTTCTGGAAAAGCGCCCACCGAACTTCACAGGAGCGTGACCGGCGGCACAACATACAGCGCAGGATGCCGCGTGATCCCTGCGAGACAATTAGACTGCGAAATTGGAGAGTGAGATGAGCAACACACTGCAGTCCTATCTCGATGCGATCGGCAAGGGTGCCGCGCTTGAATCGACGACCTGGAACCCGACCGATCCGCAACTGCGTGCAGACCTGCACGACCAGTTCTTCATGAATCTGGTTCAAGGCTATTTCCTCTATCAGGGCGCCAACGCAGAACACCCGGATTTCACGCCCAACTACAACAACATCTTGCGGCTGCAGCCCAACCCGGATGACACCTATGTCCGCACGGAGGTGGATGGAAACGGCGTCTACAGGCTTTCGGGCGAACGGGGGACCATCCGCCTGCTCACCGCGACTCTCGGGCGCAACGTGATCGGCACGACCGAGACACCGGGTGGGCAAACGGCGGAATACGATCTCGACGAGCACTTGACGTTTGCCGAGGACGGCACCTTCGATTGCATCTTCAGCGCGGAACGGCCCGTCGGCTATGATGGGCAGTGGCTGCACATGCCTCCCGAAACCAATGGCTTTCTGATCAGGCGGCGGGCGTATGACTGGGCCAACGAACGCGACCCGCGCCTCGCGATCGAACGACTGGACGTGCCTGCCTTGAAACCACGACCGTCCTGTAGCGAGGTGGAGGCACGGTTGACTGGATTGGCCGAATACGCCGAACGTCATTCCCGCCAATGGCTGCGCTATCAGGATCAGATTCGCGACAAAGGCATCATCAACCGGATCGAGCATCATGGCTTCACTGAACTGGGCGGGATCAGGGTCCAGCAGTACTGGTGGGGCATGTTCCAGCTTGAGCCGGGCGAGGCGCTGATCCTTGAAACGGAAGTGCCTGAAGTCGCACCCTACTGGAACGTCCAGTTGAACGACGAAATCTGGAACACACTGGAATACATGTGGCGGCAGAGCCATCTGAATGGTCATCAGGCCGAACTGGACAGCGACGGAAAGTTCCGTGCGGTCATATCGGTCGAAGACCCTGGCATTCCCAACTGGCTGGATACCGTTGGCAGATTACAGGGCACTCTTGTCGGTCGCTGGTACAAGTGCTCGACCAATCCGGTGCCCAGCATCCGGAAGGTCAAGCTGGCCGAGGTGCGCGATCATCTTCCCTCCGAAACGCCGGTGATCGATGCCCAGGAACGCGACGCCCGGATCCGTGCCCGCGCCCGGGCCTTGCAAATGAGGATCAAGTGGTGACAACCGTGCAAGCCCAGGATCATGCCGCCGAAGCCATCGCTGCAGGCCTGTGCGAGGAGGCATCACGCCGCACCGGCCTTGTTGACTTTGGCCCGGACGATTTCCGCATGCCTTTGGCTATGGTTGCCGCTCATCTGACCTCGCCCCTGCTGTCCGACGTTGGCCGGGCATCCCTTCGCGAGGATCTCGTCGTGGCACTGGTCGGGCGCTTGGTCCGCGAGAACGAGTGGAAAAAGAACCCCGGCTGGCAGGAGCGGAAGATTGACCGCCCTTTGATCATCTGCGGCATTCCGCGCACGGGCACAACCGCTTTGCACAAGCTGCTGTCGGTCGATCCGCAGTTCCAGGGGCTAGAACACTGGCTGACATCATGGCCCATGCCGCGCCCCCAGCGGACAGAATGGCCCCAACAGCAAGGTTATCGCAATGCGGTCGCCGCACTTGAAAAGCTGTTCGAGCTGATCCCCCAGCTCAGGATCTCTCACGAGATCGTGGCGGACGAAGTTGACGAATGCCTAGAGATCCTGCGGCTCGACTTCATCGCCAACCGGTTCCCCTCAATCTATATGTTGCCGGACTACGACGCATGGTTCCAGGCGCAGGACGAGACGCCGCTGTATCGACGACTGGCAGACACCATTCGCCTGATCGGGCTGCATGACAATCGGACCTGGTTGCTGAAGAATCCCGGCCATTTTGGGCACCTCGATGAATTGTTCGAGGCATTTCCGGATGCCCGCGTGGTCATCACGCATCGTGATCCGGTCAAATCGCTCGGTTCGCTGGGTAGCGTCCTGGCGGGTGGGCGCCAGATGTTCTACGCGGACCCGCAGATCGATACCATCGGCCCTCGTGAGCTTACCTATTGGTCCCGGGCGAAGGAGGCGACGGATCGTACCCGTTGCTGGCTGCCGGCCGGTCAAATTCTGGACGTCGATCACCTCGACTTCCACCGCGCCCCTATAGGCACGGTCAGAAAGATATACGATCATTTCGGGCTGACCCTCAGCGACGAGGTTGCAACGTCGATGGAGGCCTGGCTGGCCTCTAATCCAGCCGACAAACATGGCGCCCACAGCTATCGACTTGAAGACTACGGTATTACCGCCGATCGGATTCGGTCACTTCTGGGCGAAGGGTAAATGGCCAGCAGGCATAGTCGCTAGTCAGGAGTGGCTTTGCCTGCTTGCGCATGTCATGGGATGTTTCCCCGGGGAAACATTTTACGGACGAGGTAAAGATCAGGATCATGCAGGACCCGATAGAGGTCGTAACCGCGTTTCTCGCCACTTGGGATTCACCCGAGGGTTGGGAGCGAGGCGTGACGACATTCTTCGCCGATGATGCGGTTTACGAGAATATCGGGATGTCGAAATCCGTCGGGCTTGAGGCAATTCTCGACTTCGTCAGACACTATTCCACCATGACAGGCGGCGGCTGGATTGTCGTTCGTACACACGCCATTGCCAGCTTCGGCAATACGGTTCTGACCGAACGCGTCGATGACATGGTGGATGGAAGGGGCGATGTCCTTATCACCACCCCGGTCATGGGCGCGTTCGATCTGCGTGACGGCAAGATCATCGCCTGGCGCGATTACTTCGACACCTCAGCGATCAATCCGCCGTATGATGGGCCGGGCGCCCTGATCAGGCTGCCCAGCTGAGATCACCGTAGCGGACGAGATGGATGTCGGCATTGCCAAACAGCCCGGCGATGACGAAAAGACGACGGTAATAATGACCGATTGCATACTCCTCGGTCATGCCGATGCCGCCGTGCAACTGGATCGACTGCCGACCGACAAACAATCCAGCGTCGCCAATCATGACCTTGGAGGCAGAAACCCCGCGACGGCGCTGGTCTGCATCGCCTTCTACCAAGGCAGCCAATCCCTGGAAAACCATCGAGCGGGCCAGTTCCAGTTCGACCAGCATGTCCGCCATGCGATGCTGGAGAGCCTGAAAATTACCAATCGGCTGACCGAATTGCTGACGGGTCTTCAGATAGTCGCGCGTCATGAATAGAGCCGTGTCCATGGCTCCAACCGCTTCGGCACAGAGAGTAACGGTGGCGTGGTCGATCCCGGCCTCGATGGCAGACAGTGCCCCGCCTTCTGGCCCGATCAACGTTCCGACCACACCGTCCAGCTTCAGATCGGATACCCGGCTGTTGTCGAGCAGGCGATAGACATTGGCCGAAAGCCCCGCCGCGGCAGGGTCCACCCGGAAAAGCGAGATGTCACCGTCACCCGGTCCGGTACGCGCGGAAACGATCAGCGTGTCAGCCGACGGCGCACCCAAAACGAGCGATTTGGCACCGCTCAACGACCAGCTGCCGTCCGCCTTCGTGGCCTTGGTAGCGACAATGCGCGGATTCCCGCGCGCGTCGGCTTCGCCATGCGCCAAGACCGCCTTGTGCGTGCCTGCCACGATCCCTTCGACCAGCACCTCGCGCCCTTCGAAAGGCCCGAGAGCAGCCAGCGTCTGGAGTGTAAGCACCGCGTTGGCGATGAATGGTTCGACCACGAGCCCCCGGCCCAACCCTTCGGCAATCAGAGCGTTCTCAACTGCTCCGCCGCCAAACCCGCCGGCATCCTCGGAAAGCCCCGCCCCGAACCACCCCAGCTCGGCCATCTTGTTCCAGATTTCTGCACTGATCCCGTCGGCGCTGTCCATGATCGCGCGACGCTTGTCGAAGCCGTAGTCGCGTTCGACAAAGCGGCGGACGCTATCGGATAGAGCTTCCTGTTCGGTGGTGAGATTGAAGTCCATCTTCCTATCCGTCTTTCAGAGTCCGAGGATTGCCTTGGCGATTATGTTGCGCTGGATCTCGTTGCTGCCGCCGTAGATCGTGGTGGTGCGCCGATACATGCACTTGTGCGTGATGCCGTAGCCGTCCTCGATGATGTCGGGTGCGAGGCCGTCATTCTTGACGTGGTCATGGTTGTCAGGGTCGTGGACTACGGCCAAGCCATGATCGCCCAGCGCCTCTGCTGCCAGCTCCGCTGTCCGCTGGCGCAATTCTGCACCCCGGAGTTTCAGCACGGATGCTACAGAATCAAGGCGCGTATCGCCATGGGCGGCATAGAGAACCCGCATGACCGCCCATTTCAGTGCGGTCAGATCGATCGACAACCGCGATAGCTTGGCCTGGAACAGCGGGTCTTCAATCACCGCTCGACCGTTCTTCGTCACCGTACGCGCAATGCGTTCGAGCTGGATCAGGTCACGTTCGGAATGTGGCACCTCGGCCGACATGGTACGCTCGTTGGTCAGCAGGAACTTGGCATAACTCCAACCCCGGCCGGCCTCGCCGATCAGGTTGTTGGCAGGGACGCGAACGTCATCGAAAAAGAACTGATTGACGGTCAGCCCCTCGTCGATCGTGTAGATCGGACGGCGTTCGACACCGGGGGCTTTCAGATCGATCATCAGGAAGGAGATGCCACGCTGCGGCTTTGCGTCCTGATCGGTGCGCACCAAAGTGAACATCATGTCGGCATGCTGGGCGTCAGATGTCCAAATTTTGGTTCCGTTGACGACATACTCGTCTGTGGCCGGATCGTAATCAGCCCGGGTCTTAAGTGATACGAGGTCCGACCCAGCACCCGGTTCGGAAAAGCCCTGCCCCCACCATATGTCGCCAGACAGGATGGGGGGCAGAAACCGTGCCTTCTGCTCTTCGTTACCATAAGTGTAGATCACGGGACCGACCAGCTCTAGCCCCCCCCGATCCAGCACCGGCGCGCCTGCTGCGCGCAGCTCCTCGTGGAAAATGAAGTTCTGGATCGGGGTCCAGCCGGGACCGCCGTATTCTTTTGGCCAATGCGGCGCGGACCAGCCCTTGGCATGCAGGATCTTCATCCATTCACGAATGCCTTCCCGATCGACATGGTAGTCGCGCCATGCTCGCCTCCGGATGTGCTCCGGGAGATTCTCGCGAATCCACGTGCGCACTTCATTGCGGAACTGCAGCATTTGGGGATCGGGCTGGAAATCCATTCGGCACTGTCCTCAACTAAGGTCTGCATCGCATTTATCTGCCAAGTCTGGCCCGTGCCAGCCCGCCCCAGACACATCACATTCGCAATTCTCCCCGGAGTCAGGGCCTGTCCAGATGCGAAACCCTGCTGGCGGGCATCATGTGGATGAATTGGGGACAGTCGCGATTGCGCAACGACACCGCAAGCGTCATGCAAGCGCTCAAGAGCACCAAGGATGTCAGCCCATGCGCATATTCGCCTCGACCCCGCTCTATGTCCAGGGGCCGGGCACGATCGCGAAGGTCGGGGAGATCGCGACCCGCATCGGCAGCCCACCGGCCATTGTCATTGACGCCCTGGTGAGACCGCTGGTTGGTGTAGCGCTGGAAGCGGGCTTTGATGGCACCGTTGCCATTGCAGAATTCGCAGGCGAAGTGACCGATGCCAATATCGCTGCGGTTGCCATGGAAATCGGTCACGCGGGCGTTATCGTTGCGGTGGGCGGTGGCAAGGCCCTAGACGCAGGCAAGGCAGTCGCACTGAAGTTGGGCATCCCGATGATTTCGGTGCCCACCATCGCATCCACTGATGGACCAGCCAGCAGGGGCATCGCAATCTACGACGATGCCCACCGCCTGACGCGCGTTGACCAGATGCCTGCCAATCCCGCCGCCGTGGTTGTGGATACGGCGGTGATCGCCGGAGCTCCCCCCCGGTTCCTGCGCGCTGGAATCGGCGATGCCATAGCCAAGAAGTTCGAGGGAGAAGGCTGCTGGGCGGGGGGAGGCCTGACCAAGCATGGTACGCGCCCGACACACTCCGCCCGCGCCATCGCCAATGCGGCCTATCTCATGCTGCGCGAACATGCGGTGGCAGGAATGGCCGCAGCAGAGCGGAATGAGGTAACCGAGGATCTGGAAGCCACGATCGAGGCGTCGGTGCTGCTGAGCGCGATGGCCTTCGAGAATGGTGGCCTCTCCATCGCCCATTCCACCACCCGCGGGCTCATGACTCTTCGCAATGCGAAGGACCGGTTGCATGGCGAGCATGTCGCCTATGGCACCTTGGTGCAGTTGGCCGTCGATGGTCAACAGGGCGAGGCACTGATGGATCTTGCCGAGTTCCTGCGCGATGTGGGGCTGCCTACGACCCTAGCCGAACTTGGGGTGGTGGATGTTTCCGAAATCGATCTGGACGAGATCGCCGCTGCAATCATGAACAGCCCGCATATCGGCAATGTCGAAAGACCGCTGACGCACAGGGATGTCGTCATTGCGCTGCGTCAGGTCGAATCCCTCGGGTCGCGCTAGCCGGGCACAGATGGGGCCGGCATACCCGGCTGGGCAAAGGTGTTGGGCGCAGTTTCATTCAGGAGAGATGGGTATGGACCTGGGCTTGACAGGCAAGATCGCAGTGGTGACCGGCGCCAGCAACGGCATCGGACGGGCTACGGCCCGCCTGCTGGCGCAGGAAGGGGCGCACGTGGTAATGATGGCGCGCCGTCCTGACGTGCTTGAAGAGGCCCGGGCAGCAATCGCTGCCGAAGGTTCAGTCGAGGCGATAGCAATCGACGTGTGCGACAGCCCTGCCTATGCCACTGCCTTGGAGGAAGTAGCCGCGCGCCACGGTGCCATTCAAATCCTGGTCAACAATGCGGGTGCGGGCCAATTCGCGCCGATCGAGGCATTAAGCGACGAAGCCTTTGCCGAAGCATACAGGCTGAACGTATTCGCCCCTTTCGCTTCCATGCGGACGGTGTTCCCCATCATGGAGCGGCAAGGTGGCGGGGCAATCGTTAACGTCACTTCGATCATGGGTGTGCGGGCCCAGACGATGTCGAGCAGCTATGCTTCGTCAAAAGCTGCGCTCAACCATCTCAATGCCGTGGCCGCGGTCGAAGGCGCACCCAAGGGTATCAGGGTGAACACGCTCCAGGTCGGTTCGATCATGACTGAAGGTACGGAAACCTACCGCCAGGCCCATCCGGCAGAGGCCGCAAGGGTGACCAGCGCCATCCCCCTGGGCCGCTGGGGGCGACCCGAGGAGATTGCGGCCGGCATCGCCTTCCTCGTATCGGCCCCGGCAAGCTTCGTGGCAGGGGCAGTATTGGCCATCGACGGCGCGCTCGCAGTGCAGTTTCCGTATTGAACAGATAGCGCCCCGGCAGCGCATATATGTGATTTACGGACGACGTGGTTGCGCAAGTCCGGGCGTGTCCTAGAGCATCGAGCAAGGAGAGGGCATGGCGGGAGTGGTGTTTCGGTGATCGATCATGACCGGCTGATGGACCGGGCCTTCCCCGACATCTCGTGCAGCTATGGCTGGCGGGAAAGCGCACTCTATGCGCTGGGTCTGGGCATTGGCAGCGACCCGCTTGCCGCCGATGAACTGCGCTTTGTCTACGAGAAGGACATCCAGGCATTACCGAGCATGGCGGTGGTGCTTGGTCATCCAGGCTTCTGGATCAGCGATCCGGCTGTGGGGATAGATTTCCGCCAGGTCGTCCACGGCGAACAATCGCTGGTGGTCCACGCGCCACTTGCCCCCCAGGCCGAGCTGATTGCCAGAAACTCCATCGATGAGATCATCGACAAGGGCCCAGGACGGGGCGCAATCATGCGGGTTCGCCGCGACCTGCATGATGCGGCGACAGGTGCTCTGCAATCGACGCAGGTCATGTCGATGTTCTGTCGTGGTGATGGCGGGTTCGGCGGACCGGCAACCGGACGCCCTCTCCCGACCGTCAATATCCCCGAACGTGCACCTGACCGCTCGGTCATTCGCCCGACACTCGCACAGGCAGCCCTGATCTACCGGCTGAGCGGGGATTACAATCCGCTTCACGCCGACCCTGAAGTGGCCCGCAACGCCGGATTCGCTCGGCCCATCTTCCACGGGCTGGGCACGTATGGCGTTGCCTGTTATGCGTTGATAGCAGCCTGCGCCGGCGGGCAGGCTGCGGCCCTCAAGGCGCTGGATTGCAGGTTTACCTCGCCGGTATTTCCGGGCGAAACACTGCGCACCGACATGTGGGACGAGGATGGCGTCGTGCTGTTCCGCTGCACAGCGCTCGGGCGGGATGCGGTGGTTCTGGACCGTGGCCGCGCCGAATTCATCCAGCCATGACCTTCCGATTGACAGCAGGAGACGGGGCTTGACCCAAGCACCACCGACCGCAACCTATTTCCAGCATCTCGCCGAGGGGCGCTTCATGATCCAGCGCTCGCCCAGCACGGGTGAATGGGTATTCTATCCCCGCATGGTCGCCCCCGTCAGTGGCGCTAACGATCTTGAATGGGTCGAGCCGAGCGGCCTTGGCACAGTCTATGCCGTCACGGTCAAGCGTGCCAAGCCGCCTGCCCCGAACGTCAGCATTGCCATCGTCGAACTGGATGAAGGCCCGCGGATGATGAGCCACGTGCAGGGCATAGAGGCCGATCAGGTCAGGATCGGCATGCGCGTGCGCGCCCGCATCGTCGACGGGCTGGATGACAACAAGATCGTGGTGTTCGAACCGGAGGCAGCGGCATGAGCGCGAAAGACCTGCGCGGCAGGACGGCCTTTGTCGGTGCTGCGACCTTCGGTTGCGGCGAAGCGCCGGGCTATACCGCCATCGAGCTTGCTGCCGAGGCGGGCCGTCGGGCAGTCGACGATGCAGGGCTGAAGCTGTCCGACATCGACGGGCTGTTCATCTGTTTGCCGAACGATTTCCTGTCCGGACTTACGATCGCCGAGTACTTCGGCATCCATCCCAAGATGACGAACAACAGCCGTACTGGCGGCTCGGCGTTTCTCACCCATGCCGAATGGGCCATGCTTGCGCTGGACGCCGGGCTGATCGACTACGCCCTGATCTGCTATGGTTCGAACCAGCGGACCGGGGCTGGCAAGCTGGTCAGCGCGCAGGCACCTTCCCCGTTCGAATTTCCTTACCGGCCGAACAACCCGGTCGCTTCCTATGCGTTGGCAGCATCCCGGCACATGCATCAATACGGCACTACGTCTGAGCAGCTTGCCTCGGTTGCTGTTGCGGCGCGGCAATGGGCCAACCTCAATCCCGAGGCGTTCAAGCAGGGGTCGCTGTCGGTCGAGGACGTGCTCGCCACCCGGCTGGTGGCGGATCCGCTTCACGTGGCCGATTGCTGCCTTGTGACCGATGGCGCTGCGGCTGTGGTGCTGACCCGTGCCGATCGTGCAAAGGATGCGCGGAAGACACCGGTTTCCCTGCTCGGCGCGGCATCGGCGACGTGGCATACGGAAATCGCCCAGCTCGCGGACCTGACCATAACGGCCGCGCGGGAATCGGGCGAGCGCGCTTTTGCCCAGGCAGGCCTGACGCCGAAGGACATCGACGTCGTCGAACTCTATGATGCGTTCACGATCAACACGATCCTGTTTCTGGAGGACCTTGGCTTCTGCCCCAAGGGCGAAGGCGGCAGGTTCGTGTCAAGTGGAGCGATTGGCCCCGGCGGCAGTCTTCCGGTCAACACCAACGGCGGCGGCCTGTCGTTCTGCCATCCCGGCATGTATGGCCTGTTCACGTTGGTAGAAGCAATCCGCCAACTGCGCGGGGAAGCCGGCGAACGTCAGATCGCCGGGGCCAAGCTGGCACTCGCACATGGCAACGGCGGCACGCTTTCCAGTCAGGCGACGTGCATCCTTGGCGTTCCTGAAACGGTCTGAGGCAAGGGAGAGAAAGGTGCCCATCACTCTGCAGATCGAGGCAGGCGTCGCAACGGTCACGCTTGACCGGCCCGAGAAGAAGAACGCGCTGGATCGACCGATGCGGATCGAGCTCCCTCGGGTGTTCGAACAGATTCAGGACGATGTCTCGGTTCGGGCAGTCGTGCTCACAGGTGGCGGCACCGATTTCTGTGCCGGAGCGGACGTAGGCGAGATGGGTGGCGGCGGCATCGCGGATGGAATGGCACGAGTTGAGATTCTCCATCGGATGATGCGCGGGATCATCCATACGGACATCCCGATCATCGCGGCCGTGCGAGGTGTCTGCGTAGGGGTTGGTTGGTCGATGGCGCTCGCCTGTGACTACATCGTGGCTGCCTCTGATACGCGCTTCCAGTTCGCCTTCCGACATATCGGGCTGGCACCGGATGGGGGTGCGGTCCACCTCCTATCCCGGAATCTCGGTCCTATCAGGGCAAAGGCACTCGTCTATTCCGGTCGTTTCGTGTCCGGCGACGAAGCGGCCGCGCTGGGTTTGGTCAGCGAAGTAGTCCCGGCCGACGAGGTTATCACGCGGGCCCGCGCCCTGGCCGGAGAATGGGCCAATGCCGCCACGCTTTCGCTCAAGATGTCGAAGCGACAGTTCGCGGCAGCCGAGACCCAAAGCTACGAGGAAGCACTGGCCGCGGAGATGGTCATGCAGCCGCTGATGGTGCGGTCAGAAGACTTTCGCGAAGGCACCGCTGCCTTCAAGGAAAAACGCAAGGCGCAGTTCAGGGGGCAATGATGGCAGAAGTTCAGCCCGACATCGAATACCAGGCCCACCTTGCCGAGGGGCACTTCATGATCCAGCGCGGCATAGCCAGCGGCGTCCATCACTTCTATCCCCGCGCAATCGAGCCGGGTACTGGTCGTGCTCTGGAATGGGTGGAAGCGTCGGGCAAAGGCAAAGTCCATTCGGTGACCGTGATTAGCCGCAAGCCTCCGCTTGAGCCCTACAATGTCGTACTGGTGGACCTTGCCGAAGGGCCACGCATGATGAGCCGGGTGGATGGGATCGATCCCGCCGCTATTCGCATCGGAATGGCGGTCACCGCGCGCATCGTCGAGGAAGACGAGCGCCAGTTCGTGGTCTTCGTTCCGGCGGAGGAGGCGTGATGACCAGTTCTCCCTTTCCCCGTGGCAAGGTTTCCATCGTTGGTGCGACCACCTTTGGCCAAGGCCGCGCTCCCGGCTTCCAATCCTCTGACCTTGCCGCAATTGCAGCCCGCGACGCCTTGGCCCAAGCAGGCTTGACACCCGCCGATGTGGATGGGCTGTTCTTCTGCCATCCCACGGACACCTTCGGCGGTCTCAGCTTTGCGCAATATCTCGGGATACATCCAACGATCACCGACAACAGTCGGGTCGGCGGATCAGCATTCCAGGCTTATGTTGAACAGGCCACGTTTCTGCTCGATGCGGGCCTGATCGACGTTGCCCTGATTGCCTTCGGCAACAACCAGGCGACGGCTACCGGCAAGTTGGCAACCACGATCTACCCAATGACTTACGAGGCGCCTTACAAGCCGATCAACCCCGTCAGCTCCTATGCCCTCGCCGCTGCCCGACACATGCACCAGTATGGCACCACGCAGGAACAACTGGGTGAAGTAGCGCTGGCGGCACGCAGCTGGGCGCAGATGAATCCGGAGGCATTCAAACGCGACCCGCTGGACATGGAAACCTACATGGCGTCGCGCACGGTCAGCTCTCCGCTAAAGGTGCTGGACTGCTGCCTTGTGACGGATGGCGCTGCGGCAATCGTGCTGACCCGTACCGATCGCGCGCGCGATCTGATTGCCAGGCCGGTCGCAGTGCTTGGTGCAGCATCGGCTACCACTCACCGCGAGATCTCGTGGATGGAGGACCTTACCGTGACAGCAGCCAAGGACAGCGGCGCGAGAGCCTATGCCGCAGCCGGAGTTACGGCCAGCGATATCGACGTGGTGCAGGTCTATGATGCCTTCACCATCAATACGATCCTCTTTCTCGAAGATCTCGGTTTCTGCCCAAAAGGCGAAGGCGGGCGGTTTGTGGAAGGCGGCGCGATCGCACCAGGTGGAAGGCTACCGGTCAACACAAACGGCGGCGGTCTGTCGTGTTGTCATCCGGGCATGTATGGTCTGTTCACCTTGGTCGAAGCCATCCGCCAACTACGCGGCGAATGCGGCACACGCCAGGTTACAGACCCTCATCTGGCGATTGCCCATGGCAATGGCGGCGTGCTTTCGAGTCAGGCGACTGTAATTCTTGGATCGCCTGAAACCATTTGATGCAAACTTCCAAGAACAAGGGGCTCCGACCCCGACAGCAACTGCGGAAAGGCAAGAATGATGAGCAATTCCTACGATGAACAGGGCCGTTCGATCGATTTTTCCAAGTATCCTGAATCGATCAAGCTCGATCTCACCGACAATGTCCTGACCATCACCCTCAACAACCCGGACTATCGCAATGCGATCCGTCCGGACATGGACGAAGCGCTGACCCGCATCTTCTGGGATGCTGACGCCGATCCGGAAGTGCGTGTCATCGTTCTGGCTGGAGCCGGCAAATCATTCTGCGCTGGTGGCGATATCGTTGCGATGCAGG
Organism: Novosphingobium cyanobacteriorum; assembly: GCF_029436685.1. GTDB lineage: Bacteria > Pseudomonadota > Alphaproteobacteria > Sphingomonadales > Sphingomonadaceae > Novosphingobium > Novosphingobium cyanobacteriorum. The sequence goes on along the minus strand of NZ_JAROCY010000015.1, from coordinate 15,884 downwards.
AAGGCGTCGACAACATCAACAACTTCGTCGTAGGCATCAAGAACGGCAAGCGCTTCATGACGGCTATGCTCGACTGCGACAAGCCGATTGTTGCCCGAGTCCACGGCGATGCCGTTGGCCTCGGCGCCACGCTTGCGCTTTTCTGCGACATCTGTGTGGCCTCGGAGAACGCACGTTTTGCAGATCCTCACGTCAAGGTCGGACTGGTTGCGGGTGATGGCGGTGCCGTAATCTGGCCGATGAACGCCGGCTTTGCCGCGGCCAAATACTTTCTGATGACCGGCGACCTGGTCGGCGCGCGCGAAGCACAGGCGATGGGCCTGATCGCAAAGGTAACGACCGAAGAGGATCTTGATGCCGAGGTGAGCCGCATCGTCGACAAGCTGAACAATGGCGCGCTGCAAGCGATCTCCTACACCAAGCATGTGCTGAACATCGGCATTCGCCAGCTGTTCGCATCTTCAGTCGATGCCGGTTTCGCACTGGAAACCGTTTCCAGTCGTCTGCCCGATCACCGCGAAGCAACGACTGCTTTTGTCGAAAAGCGCAAACCCAAGTTCCGGGGCTGAGCCTGTGGCGAATAAGAATGGTGCCCGCGTCGCGCTCGTTTCGGGCGCGGCGCAGGGGATCGGAAGAGCAATCGCATTGCGTCTCGCCCGAGATGGCTGCGACGTGGCCCTTCTTGACCGCGACTTTGAAGGCATCGCTGCGGTTGCAGCCGAAGTTGAAGCAGAAGGTCAACGCGTGTTGGCTTTGAGGACCGATATGCTGGACCGGGAGGCAATCGCGTTGTCGTTTAATCAGGCGACGGAAGGGTTGGGACCGCTCGACATTTTGGTCAACAATGTCGGCCAGAGCGCACGGGAAAATGCAGCGCCGTTCTGGGAGGCAGGTGCCGACCTAGCGGATTTCATGGTCGATATCTGCCTTCGGACGGCAATGGACGCTACGCGCCAGGCCGTGCCAGGGATGCGCGAACGCGGCTATGGCCGGATCGTCAACATCGCTTCAGATTCGGCCTATATCGGCAGCAAGTCATCGGCTGCCTACGCCGCGGCGAAGGCCGGAGTGATTGGCTTCACCCGGTCACTTGCACGAGAGCTGGCGCTGTACGGCATCACCGTCAATGCCATCGCACCTGGCTACATCCGGACGCGTGCGACCGACCTTTTGCCTGCATCCTTCGTGGAAAAGGCAATCAGCGAAACACCTGTGGGCAAGTTGGGCGAGCCAGAGGATATTGCCCATGCAGTGTCGTACTTCGCCAGCGAAGGTGCCGGATACGTTACCGGGCAAAGCCTGATCGTCAATGGCGGCCGCTGGATGAATTGACGGTCGCTAGCATCCGCGGTCGAGCGATTGACCCTTGCATTGTTCCGGGGGAAGCTGGATTGCAATGATTGAAACAGCCATTCACCTTAGTACCGCCGCAGCCCGCACCATGGTCAATGCTGCCATGGCCTGCGCGCAGGATCACGGCTGCTTGGTGGTCGTTGCAGTCGTTGATGCCGGCGGTCATTTGCTGTTGCTGGAACGCGGTACCGGGGCGCCACTGGCCTCGATCGATGTGGCACGGGAGAAGGCGCGCACAGCCGCGCTCTATGGTTTTCCAACTTTTGTAATGGAACAGGCTGCGCGCAGTGTCCCGACTATGGCGGCGTTGCCCAACATGCTGCCGTTCGGGGGTGGCATTCCGACCCGTTCCGATGGGCGGATTACCGGCGCTATCGGCGTTTCGGGCGGCACGACAGAGCAGGACATCGCCTGTGCCGAGGCGGCTATCGCCGCCCTCGTCACAGGTTGATCATTCTGACCTGCCTCACGCGGAAGCGACGACAGCCGCAGAATTCGTAACGGACACTCGCGGGAAGCCCTCACCGAGATAGGCATCGACCCCACGTGGCGGCCTACGACGGGCCGGCCTGTAGAAGGGTGACAAGATCTCGAGCAGATGCTTGAGCGCAGGACGGCCCAACGCCTTCTTCGCCCGCTTTTCGTTTTCGAGCGACTGCGCCAGCTGGTCTGGCGTCATGGTCGACCGGTCCTTGTCCAGCAGCACCTTCGATGCCTTTGCAGTAAAGCCGCCCAAGTGAACCATGGCATACAACAGGCCGTAGATCCGCCAAAAATACCCGGTGACAGGGTTTTTGCAGTATAGTTGATGGAACACGTCGTACATCACGCAGCGGTGTTCGTATTCCTCGGCCAGATGCCACTTCCAGAGGTCAACCACGTTCTGGTCTGCCGTTTCGAAGAATTCGTCCGATTCCTCAAAGATGGCCGTAACCGAAATCGCACTCATCGCTTCGAACCCTTCGCAGTAGGCAAGGCGGAAACGAAGCGACTTGGTCTTCATCCAGTCATCGTAATCCTTGGCAAACGCGGTTTCCAACGGCTTGAGCTCGTCATAGCCGAAGGACCAGAAACGCCGGTTGAATTTCACATGCTGCTTGCAGTGCTCCATCTCCTGCTTGATGAAGATCTCGACGTCTCTCGCCAGTTGCTTGTTGCGCGTGTCCAGCAGCGGCTTTGCCTCGTTCAGGACTTTGACCAGGAACGGTTCAATGTAGGCCGGGACGAAAGAGCCCGCATTCCAGCGCTGTGCGAACTCGTGGTTGTCCGACCAATAGAGCGGCACTTCGCTGTAATCCATCGTGGGTTTGCGAACCTTCATTTTGTGCCTCGAATGTCAAAGGTTTCATTTCCTGCATTGGCAGTTATAGCACTCAAGGTCGGCAAATGCAGTGCCGCGGCATTCACGAGCGTGATATCGGCCAATTCCCCCTGCGCACCAGCATGCGACAGGCTCTATGAGGAGGCACCAAATCGAGCCGGGAAGGTCTTCGTTCATGCCAGCCACCCCATTCGCAATCAGCCTGCCCGAACAGCGCCTCCAGAGCATTCGTGACCGGATCGTCGGATTTGATTGGGATGCATTCCCGGATGCCGGCAACTGGTCGGCAGGGATTGCGAAGGCCGAAATGCGCCGGATCGCAGACTACTGGGTCCACGATTACGACTGGCGAGCGGCAGAGGCCCTGCTCAACACCCAGCCTCACTTTATGGCGGTGGTAGAAGGGATCGGCATCCACTTCCTGCATGTGAAAGGTTCCGCGCCCGGTCGCCGCCCTCCCTTGCTGCTCATCCACGGCTGGCCCGGCTCGTTCCTAGAGTTCGAGCGCTGTATCGAGCGTCTGGCCCATCCCGAGCGCTTCGGAGGAAACGCTGAGGACGGCTTCGATCTGGTGATCCCGTCGCTTCCTGGCTTCGGTCTATCAGGTCGCCCCGCAGCGCCGATCGGACCGCGCGCAATCGCTCGGCTTTTCAACCGGCTAATGACTGAAGTTCTGGGCTACTCACACTACGTTTCCCAAGGGGGAGACTGGGGCAGCGTGATCGCCAGCTGGATCGCGCACGATCAGTCAGAAGCCTGCGTTGCGCTCCATCTCAACATGTGCCTGCTCCAGAACACGAAGGCGACCCCTGAAACAGAAGAGCAGAAGGCCTATCTCGCCCACGTGAACCTGATGCGCATGATCGAAGGCGGCTATGCCCACCAGCAGGGCACGCGGCCACAGACGCTGGGCTTCGCGCTGGCAGACAGCCCCGTGGGTGCCGCGGCCTGGATCCTGGAGAAGTTCGCAGCCTGGTCGGACCTCGACCGGAATGGCAGCGAACCTAGGCTGGAGTCGGTCTATACGCTTGACCAACTTCTGACCAATATCATGCTCTATGTTGGCACCGGAAACATCGTTACTTCGACCTGGATCTACAAGGCCGTTGGCGAAGAGGGTGCCCCTGGACTGGAGCATCGGGTCACCGTACCCACCGGCGTCGCCGCCTTTCCAGACCCCGTGTTCCCGCCGCCACCGCGCTCCTATGCCGAGCAAAGCTTTGCAGTCACCCGCTGGACGCAGATGGCGAAGGGTGGGCATTTCGCAGCGATGGAACAGCCAGAGGCCTTTGCCGACGACCTGCGAGCATTTGTCCTGTCGCTCGGTTGACCGACGATCACATGCGCGATGCTGAACAGCGCAAAATATGAAGCATTCACTTCACCCAGATCATCTGCAAGCATTCCGTAGCAGACCATAAGCGCTGCAACCTTGCGAAGAACAGGAGAGCGGAATGGAGAGCGCGCGAATTCCGGCCCACGTCCCTGAACATCTCGTCAGGGATTTCGATATCTTCACTTTCGTTGGCGAGGACGAGGACGCGCATCGCGCTTGGCACGATCAGGTCAACAACGGGCCGGACCTGTTCTTTACGCCGCACTCCGGCGGATTCTGGGTGATCAACAATGCCGACCTGCTAGAGGCTGCGCTGCCAGACTGGGAACTGTTTTCCTCTGCCCAGGGGATCGGCATCCCCCCCTCCCCTGCCGAGATTCCACCGATGCTTCCGATCGAAGCGGATGATCCCTACCACAAGGCTCTGCGCCGCCCACTGAACCTGGCCCTTTCACCCAAAGGAGTAGTCGAACTGGCCAAGAGTGCGCGCGAACTGACTGTAGGTCTGATCGATACGATTGCCCCGCAGGGGAAGTGCGAATTCGTGCACGATTTTTCGCTCAAGATGCCGATGGAGCTGTTCCTGCGGATTGTCGACATTCCGTCGAACGACCGTGAGTATTTGATCGGGCTCGCCAATACCGCGATCAAGGGCACTGTGGATCAGGAGCGGTTCAGGGCGATGGGGGCGATGAACGCCTATCTTTCCGAATGGATCGACCGCCGTGTTGCCTTGCCCGGCACTGACTTGATGAGCGCGATCGTGAACATGGATGTGGACGGTCGCCCGCTAACCAAGGCTGAGCAGGTCGGCTACATGACAACGGTCATGCTGGGCGGGTTGGATACAGTCGGCGGCATGATGGCCTTGACCACCAGGCATATGGCACTGAACCCCGGTCACCGCCGGTACCTGCGCAACCATCCTGATGTCATTCCCGATGCCATCGAAGAAATCCTGCGCCGTTATGCAATCTCGACTGTCGCACGCTATGTGACACGGGACTCCACATTTGGCGGTATCGATCTGAAGGAAGGGGACAGGATCATGCTGCCCACTCCGCTGCACGGCGTGGACGAAACGCGCTGGGACAATGCACTGGAGGTGCGGCTTGATCGCAAACCCCGCGATCACATGGCTTTTGGCAAGGGGACGCATCGATGTCCTGGGGCGATCCTTGCGCGGGCAGAACTGCGCATCTTTCTGGAAGAATGGCTGAGGCGTATTCCAGATTTCACAATCGATGAGAGCCGGGGCGGCGTAAAATGGGAAACCGGAGCGGTTCTGGGCCTCAAGGCCCTGCCACTGGTGTGGAACGCGAGTTGAAGAGGCTAGAAATGGTAAGGATCACATTCGTCCAGCATGGCGGGGCGGAGCACGAAATCGAGGCAGCGCCAGGCGAGACACTGATGCGTACCGCACTCGACAATGACGTTCCCGGCATTATCGGGGAATGCGGAGGCGAACTGGCCTGTGCGACGTGCCATTGCTACCTCGATCCCACTCTGTTGAAAGACATCGAACCAGCGTCTGCCGACGAATTGGACATGCTACAGGGCGCAATCGACGCCACTGCGGACAGCCGGCTGAGCTGCCAGGTTCTGGTTACCCGCGGCTTTGCAGGCACGCGCATCAGATTGCCGGCCTCGCAGATCTGAAGTTGTAGACATGGGACCGGGCGATTGGGCCAATCCCACCTTGAGCGTTCCCTGCTACCTTACTTGGCGGCTGGTCCCAACAGCATGTTGGAGATGATGTTACGTTGAACCTCGTTGGCTCCGGCATAGATGGTGGAAGGACGTGCCACCATGAAAAGCTTGCGCAAATCCGTGTCGAGACCGCCGATGCCGACAGGCTCGACAAGCCCGGCGCTTTCGTTGCTGACCCGCAGCATTTCGTCCGTAATGTGCTGGAACAGTTCAGTGGCAAGAACCTTCATCATGCTGAGCACCGCATTGTCGACCTCGCCCCGGATCGCCGCATCGGCAACCTGCCGATGAAGGGCTGCAAGATCGTGAAGATCGCATAGCAGCACGGCCACTCTGTCATTGACACCCTGATCATCCCCTAGATCCAGGCCCTGGACCAGTTGCTCGAGCATTTCGAATGACTGGCGCGGAAGAGTCGGTGCGCCATTGGTGATCCGTTCGTCGCCGAGAAGGGCCTTGGCGACAGTCCAGCCCTGATCCAACGCACCGACCAGGTTTTCAGTTGGCACGCACACGTTGTCGAAGAAGACCTCGCACAACTCATCTTCGCCAGCGAGATTCATGATGGGCCTGACGGTGAGCCCGGGCAGGTCCATGTCCGCGAGGATGAAGCTGATTCCGGCCTGCTTTTTCACATCCTTGTTGGTGCGCACCAGCACGAATATGCGATCGGCGAAGGCCGCCAGTGTGGTCCATATCTTTTGGCCGTTGATGATGAAATGTTTGCCATCCTTCACGGCCGTTGTACCCAGGCTGGCAAGATCGGAGCCGGAATTAGGCTCTGAATAACCTTGGCACCACAAGTCATCGCCGTTGAGAATGGCCGGAAGATAGCGCGCTTTCTGCTCCTCGGTTCCGTATTTCATCAATACCGGGGCCAGCAGGGCGCCCCCGCTGTCAAGAACGCGGGCACAGCGATGTGCTTCCATTTCCTCGTTCATGATCAACTGCTTTTCAAGGCTAAGACCAAGGCCGCCGTATTCTTTCGGCCAGCTTGGCGCCCGCCAACCGGCAGCATAGGTCATGCGATGCCAACGGCGTTCATCCTCGCCCGCCAGACGGTGGATGATAGGGATACGCCACTCGTTCGGGAAATTGGCATGCAGCCATTCACGCCACCGAGCCCGGAATGCATCGTGGGAGAGCGCATTGAGATCTTCAGCCATGACGGACATTCCCGCTGCGGTAGGCGACTAGTGCGGCGCGACGGTGGGCCGCAGGGTTGCCAAGCCAGGTTGACCAAGCCAGCGCCGCGTGAACGAACAGGCCGACATCGGCTTCATCAGTATAGCCAAAGGCCCCGTGGTACTGGATTGCCCAGCGGCTCATATCCTGTGCTGCCTGCGAGCAGCGCGCCTTGGCCGCGTGGATAGCAAGATCCACGCCGACACCGCTATCAAGCGCAGTGGCCGCAGCACGCCAACTGGCTGCGGCGAGTTCGATCCCGGCGGAGAGATCGACCATCTGATGGCGAAGTGCCTGAAAATCGGACAAGCGACTGCCAAACTGCAACCGGTCTTTCATATAGCTGGCCGTCATTTGCCAGAGCGCCCCGGCGAGCCCTTCGAGTTGCGCGGAAAGCGCAACAGTCCCGCGGGCCAGTGCCAGTTGGAGCGCGGCTTCGGCGGCCGCACCGCGAAGCAGAACGGCATCATCGGCGATCGCTACCCGGTCAAACACGATATCTGCGGCCAATGTTGCATCGGTGAGCCGGCTCGCAGTGATGGTCACCCCTGCCGCCGTTGGATCGACCAGCACCACGACCGGTCCAGTTGCGGAAACTGCCGCGACGAGCAGGGCCACGCCGGGATGCCAACCGGGCACGTGGACCTTCGTGCCACTCAACATGCCATTCTGAAGACAGGTAACAAATGGCGGCAGGCCTAGAGAACCGCGATTTTCCTGCCAGGCCAAGGTAACGCTGCGTCGGCCCTGCGCCAAGGCAATGCCAAGTTCGGTGGCAGCATCGGTCGTTGCAGCAGAAAGCAGCGTGCCAGCGATCACGGATGAAGCGACGAAGGGTTCCGGCGCAATGCTACGGCCCAGTTCCTCCGCGAGCGTCAGTGCCGGCTCAAGTCCCAATTCCGAGCCGCCTAGCCGTTCCGGGAGCAGCACTCCAGTCCAGCCAAGCTCGCCGAAGCTCGCCCAGGTCGCCGGGTCAAACCCGTCCGACAGCGCACGCACCCTGCGCGCGTGGGGCGCCCCGCCCGCGTCGCCCAGATAGCCTTGCGCGCTGTCCCGCAGCATCTGCTGCAGTTCGTTGTCGACACGCCAGCCCATTGCCTCAGACCGCCATCTGCATGCCGCCGTTCACCGACACGCGCTGGCCGGTGATGAACGAGGCCGCCTCTGACAACAGGAAACAGACTGGTTGCGCCACTTCTTGCGCCGTGCTGAAGCGACCAAGCGGAATTCTAGCCATGTAGGTTTCCCGGAACTTCTCGTTGGTGCGAATGGTCTCGGTCATTGGTGTTTCAACGACGCCAAAGGCGACGCAATTGGCGCGGATGCCGTACTTCGCCCATTCGCGCGCGGTGCTCATGGTTGCTCCCAGTATGCCAGCCTTGGCCGTGGCATAGTTGATCTGCCCAACCGTCCCCTGGATACCCGCATCGGAGGAAATGTTGACGATCGCTCCTGGATTTTCCTCCCCGGCCTTTGCGCGGGCGATCATGTGCCGGCCCACCGCTTGGGTACAAAGAAACGCTCCGGTCAGATGGACGGATATGACCTGGTTCCACTGCTCGATCGTCATCTTGTCGATCATCGCTGTCCGGGTGATTCCCGCATTATTAACCAATCCATGCACCGCACCGAAGGTCTGAACTGCCTGATGGACCAGATTCTGCACTGCAGCTTCGTCGGAAATGTCTGCTGCAACACCGAGGAAGCGCCCTTCCGGGAAGTCAGCTTCAGCCAAGGCGAGCGCGTCAGGGTTCATGTCCGCCACTACAGCGTTCCCCCCCAACGCCACGACAAGTTCCGCGACGGCCCGCCCGATACCCTGGCCCGCGCCTGTCACAATGACCGTTCGGTCGGCGAGCGACATCGGGTTGACCGAGACCTTGTTATCCATGCTGATGCAGATCCCGAAGCGAGACGATGATCGCTAGCGTATAGGATTGCCCCACATGAGCGGCAACGCGGGCCCATCACGAAATCATCATGGTGTTTTCGGTGCGACATCAACCGCCTCCCCGGTTCAGGGCAATCCCAACTGACAATCGTGACCGTGATGATGCGCACCGCGTGCTGATTGCACTGGTCAACTACAGCCCAGCCACCGTAGCGTCCATGCAATCCAACGCGCGGGCAAGCGCGAGAAACAGCGAGGCGACAGTGGAAAATTATTCCGGCAAGTGGCTGAAGAACCCGCAATTCATCAAATTCGAAATGGTTGGCGCCGTGGCGTGCGTCACAATGAATCGACCGCAGAGTCGCAACGCCTTGTCCAACGAACTGCTGCTTGAATTGCGCGATGCTCTGCTGGAAGCCGATGACCGCGAGGATGTCAACGTTGTCCTCCTGGCGGGCGAAGGCAAGGACTTCTGCGCCGGCTATGACCTTGTCGCAGCTTACGGGGTCGATCAGGTCGATCCGGACGGCAACAAGATCAGCTATCGCAAGTCGTCCGCCAATTTTGACAACGACTGCTGGTCGATGGAACGCTTCCAGTCGCTTCCCAACATCATCTACGAAATGCACAAGCCTGTGATCGCCAAGATCCACGGCAACTGCCTCGCTGGCGGTACGGACCTGGCGTTCCGCTGCGACATGCTGGTTGCCTCGGAAACCGCGCGCATCGGATTTCCGGCAACGCGCGCGAACGGTTCACCGCCAGCCCACATGTGGACTTATCACCTGGGACCACAATGGGCCAAGCGGCTGCTGATGACCGGCGACGTACTGCTCGGCCGCGATGCCGCAAAGCTTGGCCTGGTACTGGACGCCGTGCCGGCCGAAGAGCTGGATGACTTCGCGATGGAACTGGCCCAGCGCGTCGCTCTCGTCGATCCGGAACTGAATTCCGCACACAAGCGCATAGTCAACATGTCGCTTGAACAAATGGGCATGATGACAATGCAGCGCCTTGCCGTGGAAATGGATGCGCGCGCCCATCTCGGAACCGGACCGCGCCGCCTCGGATTTCGCAAGGACATGGCAGAGAGCGGCTTCAAGCAGGCACTTGCAAATCGCGATGGTCCGTTCGGAGACGGGATTGTCCGTCTACGTACCGATCGGTGAACGGGGGTCCGCCTCATGCCCGATGCATCACCTTGACGCGACGGATACCCGCAAGCTCCTTATCAAAAAGCGCACCCCGGTTTGCAGCCCAGCCTGATGGCAGCAGGTGGTATGCGGACCGTGCGCCAGTGAGCGGCGCAGCACGTGGATGATAGTTCCATCCGCCCTCCGGCCCTTGGTTGAGACCATGTCAATCCGGCACTAGTCACCAAGGTCACCTCCTTTTGCATGGGCTCAAAATGACCAGCCTCGACATTCTACTGCGCCCCCGTTCAGTCGCCATGATCGGCGCTTCAGGCGATGTCACCCGTATCGGTGGCCGCGCCTTGCGCCATCTGAAGGAGGTGGGATTTGCGGGCGACATTTTCCCGGTGAACCCAGGCCGTGATGAGGTGCAAGGTCTCAAGGCTTACGCCGGCGTAGACGACATCCCGGGACGGATCGACTGTGCCGTGCTTGCCCTGCCGACTGGTGCAGTGCTGCCCGCCATCGAGGCCTGTGCCCGCAAGGGTGTCGGCGGCGCGGTAATATTTAGTGCCGGCTTTGCAGAAATGGGCGAGCAGGGCGTTCTGCTGCAGCAGCGCATGGTCGACATAGCAAATGCTGCCGGAATGCGGTTGTTGGGGCCGAATTGCCTCGGCATGTACAACCTGCATGCGAAGAGCTTCCTGTCCTTCTCCGGCATATTTGACGATGTGAAGGGCACGGCCGGCCGGCTCGGTCTCGTCAGTCAAAGCGGCGGCTATGCCGGCGAAGTCGTTAAGTCGGCGCAGGAAGTGGGACTGAACTTCGGTGTCTGGATCACCACCGGCAACGAAGCCGACGTAGGCCTGGGTGAAGCGATGCATCATATGGCCATGAGCGACGATGTCGACGTTGTGGTAGGCTATATCGAAGGGGTGCGGGACCGGCAGTCGTTCTTCGACGGGCTCGCTGCCGCACATGCCCGGCGCAAGCCCGTCGTCGTGTTGAAGGTGGGGCGGACCGAACAGGGTGCCAAGGCCGCCGCGTCCCACACCGCGTCGCTTGCGGGCTCCGACGTAGTCTACGATGCGGTGTTTGAACGCTACGGAGTTTATCGCGCCCGCACGACCGAAGAAATGCTGGACGTGGCCTATGCCGCGAGCCGTGGCCATTTCCCGCGAGGACGACGTCTCGCAATCTTGACCAATTCGGGAGGGATCGGGGTACAGGCAGCCGATTTTGCCGCGGACGAGGGACTTGCCGTGCCCACAGCGTCTGCCGCGGTTCAGACCCGGCTCATTGAGATCTCGCCCAATGGCGCACCATTCAACCCGATCGACCTTACCGGACAGGTAGCCAACGACCCGCCGATGTATGCACGTGCCATCGATGTGGTGCTTGAATCGGCTGAATTTGACTGCGCCTACGTCAATGTTGGTCTGATCGCCGGATTGCCGTTCATCAAACGCCCTCTGCTCGATAGCCTCAAGGCCGTGGCCAAGCGCTTTGCCGATGTTCCGATGGCAGCGTCGGTGACCGCAGATGCCGAAACGCTGGCCGAATATGGCGAAGCGGGCTTTCTCTGCTACCGGGAGCCTGCCAGAGCAATCAAGACCCTGGCGGCGCTCGCCTCCTTCCCCTTGGCATGGGACCGGGACCTACCCGACGCCAGCGATCTGACAGGTCTGCCGACACTAGAGCGGGGCACCGCGCTTTCCGAGGCGGCGAGCAAAGCAATGCTTGCCGGCATTGGCATCCCTTCTCCGGCTGAGCACCTTGTTCAGGACCCGGCTGACGCAGAGGCAGCGGCCATGTCTATTGGCTGCAACGTCGCGATAAAGGTTGTATCCCCGGATATCCTGCACAAGACCGAAATCGGCGGTGTTGCCCTTGGCATTGACCCGAAGGATGCCGCCGCCACACTCGAAGCAATGGTAGGCAAGGTCACTGCGTCAATGCCAGACGCTCGGATCGAGGGTTATCTGGTTTCGCCGATGATCACCGGCGGGACTGAATGCATAGTTGGCGTCCATACAGATCCCTTGCTCGGTCCGGTCATCATGTTCGGCTTGGGCGGCGTCACCGTCGAGCTTCTGAAAGACGTGACAATGCGCCTTGCCCCCGTCACCGAGGATCAGGCAATGGACATGATCCGTTCAGTCCGCAGCTTTCCACTGCTGGACGGTTTCCGGGGCCGAGCCAAGGCGGATGTCGTGGCGTTGGCGCAGGCAATCAGTGCCCTGTCCCGCCTTGCTGCGGCCAATGCAGAGACTGTGCGTACGATAGAGGTCAATCCGCTGCTCGTGCTTGACAAGGGCAACGGCATTCTGGCCCTGGACGCGGTGATAGAGACCTAAGCGAGGTTCCCCCTTATGTTCGTGATGGCAAATCGACCCATCGTTGGCGCTTTTTCCAGGGAATGGTTGGCACTGCTGTCGCCAGGAAAGCGACACGGGGACATCACATTAATCGGCAGTGCGATGAGGCTCCGGTGAGCAGGCAGCTTCTGACGAATTCTGGAGAAGATTAGAACATGGTCGACCAGATGGTAGCAGCGACCGACCCAGTCGGAAACGCAAAGTCGCCTGACAGCGTTCTTGCTTCCCCCAGTGCTCGGCGTATGCAGGTCATTGACGCGGCGGCCCACGTGTTTTCGCGTTTTGGGTATCATGGCGCAGGGATGAGGGCGATTGCCGAAATGCTCGGCATTAAGGTTGCGAGCCTTTACACCTATTTCCGTTCCAAGGACGAGGCCCTCGAAGTGGTTTGCCGGGCAGGCCTAGAGCAACCCATGACCTCGTTGCGCCTCGCCTGTGAGCAAGAGACCAGGTTCGAAGAGCGTGTTCATCGTTTCCTGGCCGCCCATCACAAGCTCATCGTTCAGAAGAGCGACTATGTATCCGTCTATATGAACGAACGGCGTTATCTTACGCCTGAAGCCACTGTTCGCATCAACGCAGCAGCACGAGAGATGCGCTGCAATTTTGACCGGCTGTTTGACGATGCTCGCGCCGAAGGCAAGATGGATACTGCCATTCCTTCCCGAATGGCCCGCCTTATGTTGATTGGCGTATTACGCAACATCACGCAGTTTTTCCTCGAAGGGCCGGTTGCCGATATCGACAAGCTGGTATGGCAGTCGGGCGAGCATTTCGTGCGTGGCCTAGCGCCACGGCCCGACGCCTGAGCGCAAAACCGCCCACAAGCCCAAGTCTGGCTTTCACTGGCCTCGTATGAAAAAGGGCGCGGCGGATGCCGCGCCCTCATTTGTCGTTTTCAAGATCTTCAGAAACGATAAGTGACCTCTACGCCATAAGCGCGCGGCTCACCAAAATCCGTACGCGCCAGACCGAAGTCATCAAGCGTGGAATTCTTGAAGATCGCGTATTCCTTATCGAGAAGATTGTTGGCCCAAATGCCGATATCAAGCGGCAACGTCTTAATCAGATCGATGCGGGCATTGACGATGGCATACCCTGGAATAGTCGTGTCAACGCTGGCGTCACGATCGTTGGTAAGCACCTTCGAACGGTAATAGGCGTTCAATGTAAACCGCAGTCCGCCGTCATTGCTATTGACGGGTATGGTATAGTTCATCGACACGTTGGCCGTGTGTGCCGGTGTTGAGGACAGCGCTCGACCCGACAGGTTCGTAAGGCCAGATGCATTGCCATATGGTGGTGAATCGAAGCTGTCGTACCTTGCATTGATATAGGTGTAGAACGCTGACAGCTGGAAGTGGTCGGTGAGGTTGTAGGCAAGCTCCAGTTCGCCGCCCCATGTGGTCGAATTGGACGCATTGAACACCGCGATGAACGAGCTGCCAAGCAAGCTCGGTGGCAGGTTGAACCGGGCAATGTCTGCGGCATTGAATGAACCGTTCAGCGAGCGTTGCTGATCCTTGTACTTGGCATAGAACATCGCAGCGTTAGTCCGGATCGGACGACCGAAAAGCAGCCAGTCCTTCTTTAGGCCTGCTTCGAAGTTCATGACCGTTTCCGGCTTGAACGTGGCGTAGGCAACCGGCTGCTGATTGTTGAAGCCACCGGACTGATAGCCTTTGCCCACGTTGACGTAAAACATCGTCCGCGGGTCTGCTTGGTACTGGAACCCGGCGTTGAAGATGAACGAATTGAAGTTCGCCTTCCGCCGCAGCCTGCAATTGGCTGCATCAAACACTTCGCCGGCAGTTGCAAACGCGCCTGTCACGCAAGTCATGTTGGACAATGCGGTGGGCAGGCCCTGAATAGCGAGCTTGCCGATCAATGAAGCGGGATTCACCCCGGCAGCGATGCCCGTGTACTCGTTGGCCAGATAGGTTTGCTTGTTGCTGGTGTAGCGACCACCCAGCAGGAACGTGAACTTGTCGTCCACATGGTAGTTGATCTGCCCAAAGCCGGCGAGAGTCTTGTTGCCGTAGGTGTAGTCGGCCCAACGCGGATTCAACAGGTTCCAGGCAGGGAGGACACCGAAGGGATCGCGATCTCGCCAGTAGTTGAGAACTGAATAGTTCAGCATCTGTCGGGTCGTTTGATTCGACCACAAAGCACCGATCGTATAGTCAAGCCTGTTGTCAAATGCCTTACCAAAGATGTTTATTTCATTCGTGTAAGCATGCGCAGGAACTTTGTTCCACCCCTTCAGGATGGGCGCGTCGACACCGCTGTCGTCCTCCGAGTTCTCGATGTTATCCTTGCGGTACGAGAAAATATTACGAACCGTGACATCACCGATCTCAAGCTCGGTCGTATTGGTAATGCCCCACCAGGTACCCGAAACATAGACCGGCCACAGGCGCGTCGTCGTCTGGTTGCCCTGGCGCTGCTGACGGGCAAAATCACTGATACAGCCAGAATCGTTGGCGGCTGGTGCAATATTCGGGAAGTTAGAGAAATCCCAGGTTCCATACAGTGCACCGCAGGTACCATTGATCTTCGTGATAAGGCCTGCCTGATTGTCCGTCTGATCCTTGGTCTGGTGATACCAGTCGAACATGGTCGTGTTGGTCAGGTTTTCCGTTGGGGTAAGCTTCAGCGAGACACGCAGTGACTGGTTATCTTCCGCCCACAGGTCCTTGGTGGAACGGTTGGCCGCCCCGAAGACCGAATCATAAAAGGCGACGTCCGGATCGTTCGGGTCGATCACGTTCTTCAGCCGGCCGTCGCTCTTGATGTAGCGGCCCGCAATACGCAGCGCAGCGAATTCGCTGATCGGAACATTGATCATTGCCGTCAGGTCCTTGCGGTCCCACCGGCTGTAGCCAACCTTGGTCATGCCCTCAAACTTGTCACTCGGCGCGTTCGGCATGAAAATGATGGCGCCACCAGTCGTGTTCTTGCCGAACAGGGTGCCCTGCGGCCCCTTTAGCACCTGAACCGACTGCATGTCATAGTTCGAGTTCTTGATGGACATTGTCGAGGTCAGAGGAACATAGCCGAGATAAACCGCTACACCTCCCTGCGAACCGGTAATTCCCTGCTGACGCGTGCCGCGAATTGCAAAACCTGGCGCACCGCCCTGCGGTTCGGGATAGTTGACCAAGCCAGGCACGTTGAACTGGATATCGCGGACGCTCTGTATGGTCTTCTGCTGCAGGGCATCGCCGCCTAGCGTGGTGATGGCGATCGGTACGGTTTGCTGCGACTCCGCAGTTTTGCGCGCCGTAACGATGATCTCGCCTATCGTGCCGGCAGATGCTTCCTGTGCACGGGCTCCGGATGTTGCAAGCAGAGCAGACATACTCACACCCGCGATCAACGACAAACGCAACATCTTGGCACCTCCCAATAGGTTTCCGCGTGGAAACTGCACCGGTTTACCCCGGCTTTGAATTGTAGACCGGCGTGCAAAATTGACCCCGTTTGAGGGGTAATCGGCGTCTAAAATTGACCCCACCCTTGGGCATGTTTGAGGCTGTCCGTTTGTGCATACGAACGGCGAGGGCGGGGATGTTGG